>CALNXX010000005.1:0-445465 GCA_942490545.1 uncultured Gammaproteobacteria bacterium
GCATGGCTTTAACAATACTAATTTACATACTCACGGTTTACACGTAGACCCTGCAGGTAATAGTGATAATGTATTTTTAAATATAAAACCAGGGTGAGTCTTTTGATTATGTAATCCATATTCCAGAAGATCATGTGGCAGGAACCTTTTGGTATCATTTTCACATGTGCATGGTTCTACTGTGCATGTTGTTGCAAGTGGTATACATGGCGCCATAATTGTGCGCGGTGATTACGACGAAGTACCTGCGATCAAAAAAGCAGAAGAACGCATTATGGTTTTGCAAACTATCGCTTTTGATGATACTGGTGAGATAAAAGACAATGAAAACTATTTCGTCGAAGTGGCTTAGAAGGATGGCAGAATGGTTGGCATGCTTCGATTAATGTTAATTGATGCAGAAATTGACATGCAGTTAGGTGGTACGGAATTATGGCGTTTCGTTCATGCTGGCATTAGAGAGGATATGAACTTGCGTTTAGTTAATGCTTGCGACAGTAATTTTGATATTCCATTAATTCAGTTAATGCGGATGGAAATGCATTCCGTAAAAAACGTTTAGCAGATGATAACGGGGCTTTTGTGGCGCCAAAGTTATCGAAGCGATGTAATGGTAAAAGCAAAAAGACGAGGTGTTTACTATCTTGTTGATGCATCCATTGCAGGGGCAACAGACCTACCTCGCTGGTCATGCTATTGTGATGAAACTCGTACCGAAGAGTCGTTTAATCTGGGATGAAAAATCATTACATATTCTTGCTCGTGTAACGGTTAAAGGCAGAGCTAAACTTATGGGCTTACCTCTTAATGCACGATTCGGAAGCACTTAATCGCCCGGCAATCATTCCTGATAGCGAGTTGAGTGATGATATTGAATACACACGGAATTTAATATCACGCCAAAAGCAGGTGTTGACCCAAGTGATCCTGTTCAATTTATCGGTGAAAACTTTAACTTCACTATCAATGATAAGGTTTATGATCCCGATCAACCTCGCTTATTGAAGCTTAATACTGCTCAAACTTGGAAATTGAACTCTGCATTTTATTTTCACCCTTATCATATCCACGTAAATCCTTTTGAGGTTTTAACTCGTGATGAGAGCGGAAATATTATCGATAGATATTGGCGTGATACTGTTTTGGTTTTTCCGCCTGAAGCAGGTGAAGATCCGGCGAATACTGAAGTAGAGATTAGAACGCGTTACGAGAACTTTGATGGCTCTTTTGTTATGCATTGCCATATTCTTGACCATGAAGATAGAGGCATGATGGAAAAGGTTATTATCTCGGAATAATAGCAAACTCACTAACTAACCTCAGTTCGGGATAAGAGACGCGTATTTAGCAGTGCTGGAGAGTGTTGCTTATCTCGAACTGAGATTAACTAATTGAATTTTTTGGTCTTATCCTTATCAGGTTCATGTGTGCACATGATTATGTACTACGATTGAAGCAACTGCTTTGACGTGGTCAACCAAATTCACACACCCCAGTTAAACAACTTTTTGTAGTGCTGCCATTTCTGCTTCGTATTGATTTGGACTTTTATACTCTGGTACGAATGCAGTCGATGGCTGTTATAAAACATCGTGATGTATTGCAGAATATCCTGCTGTGCTTCATGGCAGGTTTAGTAAGCTCTTCCACTGAACTCTTTCCTGTTTCAAACTACCAAAAAAACTTTCAGCAGCAGCATTATCCCAACAATTCCCTTTTCTGCTCATACTGCCCACGAACTTATGGGCTTTAAGTAATTTTTCTGAATCGATTGCTCGCGTATTGCGACCCCTATCTGAGTGATGAATTAATCCGGAATTTGGTTTGCGTTGCCAAATCGCCATTGTCAGTGCATCACAGATCAATCTTGCTGTCATACGCGAACTCATACTCCAGCCAACCACCTTTCTTGAAAACAGATCAATAACTACCGCCAAGTATAACCAACCTTCCTGTGTCCAGATGTAGGTGGATGTCGGAAACATAGGCGGTGTCTGGTTTTTGTACATCAAAATCACGATTCAATACGTTTTTCGAATATCGGTTGTTGATGGTCGCTGTTCGTCGTCACTTTATATTTTTTGCGCTGTTTTGCCCTGATACCGGCTTCCTTCATCAGTGAGCGTGTGCGTTGCTTACCAACAGGATAACCCAGCACATTCAACGCATTTTTCATTTGACGCACGCCATAAGTAAAACCACTGGCTTTGGCGATATCTGCGAGCCACTCAAGCATTTCTTGCTTTTCCGGGTCAGGCTGATGAACTGCTTCACGCCTTTTAAAACTATAATAATCGTGACGATGGACACCCAATACCTGACACATCGGGTTCACAGGCCATGTCTTCTTATGCTGGGTGATGAAATCGTATTTTACTTGATTTCTTTTGGCAAAGAAGACCGTCGCCTTTTTTAAGATTTCTTTCTCCATCTTCAAGCGTTTAATCCCTTCTCTGAGCTGACGGATTTCTTGCTGTTCAGGAGTTAAATTTCCATTCCCCGAAGAAAGCATGACCTCCCTCATTTTCATGTTCTTTAATCCATCTGCCTAACATATTTGAGTTAATATCTAGGCTTCTGGCCGCTTCAGATACGGCATAGTTTTGTTCAAGCACCAAGCTAATAGCGTCCAGTTTAAATTCTTTGGTATAGGTTTTCGGATTTTCATAAATACTCCAGTTATGAGAATTATCTCTTAACTGGGTGTGTGAATCTATTGGAGCACGTCATATCCACGTCATGTTAGTGCTAATTATTTATTAATTTACTTATGGGTACGTGACCATTTTAAGGCGTGTTTTAATTCAAAGTGGTGTAGTAAACCTCATTAATCAAGGGTTCAATTATAGAGTTGATAATACACTGCACATTAAAATTTTAATATTATTAATAATATGGAGAAGACATTAGATGAAGAATATTACAAAAGGTTGTTTATTATTCTGTTGCTTATTAATTGTATCTTGTGGTGATAATGACGACCTATCCTGTAGTACTTCTTCTGGCGATGATGTTAGTGCCCTTCCTGTAATTGAATTAAGCGAACACTTTCAAGTCGCATTTAAAGGCAAGTTAACCGTTAAGGCAAACATTACCAGCTGCGGTATTAATGCGGTTGAATGGAAGCTGTTAAGCGGTAGACCTTTGGAAATAATGCAATCCTCAAACACTGAAATTTTACTCAATGCACCAGATGTTTCTCGCACTGAACTGTCTGGATTTTCTCTCACTGTGACGGACTCAAAACAACAAACTTCAACAGCGGAGTTTGAAGTATCTGTACATCCTTATTTGCTAAGTACCGCAGTGAAAAAATTGGATATTATTCCCGAAGCAGAACAATCCAATTCATTCTATTTTCTCGCGATTGGAAATGTTGATGAAGAACCAGCTAAAGAAATATTCGTAAACCAAAACTTCTCTGGGGATAGCAGTATTCAAGGGAAGATCAGCATATTAAAAGTAGATCAAAATTTGGCCGTTCAGCGTGAAATTAATGTTGAAAATGGCAGCTTTGGTACGTTGGGAGATTTTTTAGGTAATGGATATGATCAATTAATTATTTCTAATACAGAAGTAGAAAATTCCTCAACCGCCTTTTTTAAATATGTACTCATTGACGATGTTTTAGGCTCGGATACTACACATCCTCTAGGGTTTAATTTTCTCTACAATTTAAATGGTATCAGCTATGGTTCTAGTAATCTAAAAGATATTAATAACAACGGGATAGAAGAAATAACTTTTTACGCGGATCTAGATGACGACCTCCAGACATGCGAAATAACGTTTAACCAACAGTCTGAACTTGAGCACTCTTGCCAAAAATTGATTACCAGCACCGGAGCATTTATTGATGGTATTCATGATGCTCCAGGAAAAGCCCTAGTAGTCGATCTTAACAATGATGTGTTGCTGGATGAAATAGAAACCAGACAATTCCCAATTAATACTCCTAGCGATCTTGGTATATCGACTTACACCATTGTAAAAACACAAAAAGAGAATCTTAATTTTCAAACATCTAACACTTTCTCAGAGATGGAATGGGTAGATTCAATTGGCGATTTAACAGGTGACAGTTTTCCAGAATTGCTATATGAATCAGAACTTTCTTCTCATATTTATTTAAACAAAGGGACTGTTGAACTTGATTTTGAGCGTGTTGAGCTGACCGATAAGTTGTGCCGCACATTTACCGCAAACTGGAACGGAAATTCATTTCAAAACAAAATTTCTGAAATCGTAGATGTCGATGGTGATGGAGATAACGATATTTTGTGCCTATATAATGGTAACTGGATCGAGAACCTTAATTTTCCAAATTTGTCCCCCAATGCCCAACCAATTGATATTGGTTTCATTCAAAACTTGCAAGACTTTGACGGCGATGGAGATGTAGATATTTTAGGTTTTAAACAAGAAGTAATTGACGGTATCAATGTTTCAACACCATACGTACTATTAAACAATAACGGGTTTACGTTATCTGCACCTCATACTATTGCAACGCCTTCAAGAAACATTCATTCCATTTTTGAAGATATCGATATGGATGGGGATATTGATATAATAACTCGACAACCCTTAGAGCTTGGCATAACGGTGTCTGTGTACACCAATTTGGCTATCAATTAGACAGCCTCTTCAGATGTTATCCATTTTTGTGCTGATTGATTAACGTTAATGCTTTCTCTAACGCTTTTGAAGCTTCGATATTAATAGTGGGTTTTACGCCCACGCCTTCAATTCGACCCATTCGATGTGAGTAGTAATCTGCGACAGGAATGAACAAATGCATTTGTTCGGGTAAATCGTATAGTGTTTGTGAAAGCATTTCTCCAGCGGTTGTTTCTCCAATAAGGGTAACATTGGGTAAATTTGCGAGGGCGTCACTGGCTAGCTCTGCAGCACTGGCTGTTTGATTGCTGGTTAGCACATATACAGGGCCTGCATACATGGGTGAGACAGGCTGCATTTGAATGCGAGTTAGGGTGTTTGACTGAACATCTCGCCAAAAACTTCTAATGGACCAGCCTTGCCATATAGGCTGATTTTTTACGTCTTTTAAAGTGGGTGGGGTGGTTGCTTGTCGGTTCCATGGTTGCGACACGAACGCGCCTAACTCTAAAGGTTTTTTAAGGAGATGTTCTACTAAAGGTTTAACCGCAAATGCACCGCCATTATTGGCTCTCAGGTCGATAATAAGTGCAGTTGCTTTTTGTTTTACGATTTCTATGTATGCTTCATTTATTTGTTCAATCGTATCTAATCCCATCATGGTGTTTACGGTCAATAATGCCGTTTTTTGGTGCCAGGTTAAATTAACGCCGTTGCCGCCAATACGCATATTATCCAGATGATCCGCGAGTTGCTCGGCACTACTGTTATTAGAAGGTTGAATGTTAACGTGTGAAAATGGTCCTGATTGCAAAGCTGATTAAATTTCTGAATAAATTCGTCTTTATTGGTGACTTCGTTGGCTACTTTTAACATTGCTTGCTCGGTTTTTAAGTATTCGGGCAATGTTAATTCCGCAGAGGTTGTAGTGATATTGGCGCATTAATTCACTTATTTTAATGCCTACATGGCCGTAAGAATTCGTGCTCGATGGTTGTTCTGATGCGTGGGCAATAGTGATTAAACTGGAAGTGAATACGACTATGTGGATAAGGTGTTTTATTGTTATTTTGAATGGCATCGTTGTTCCTTTTCTACTGCGCGTTGATTAATATTTTAAGTTTTTAATAAAGGCAGCAGGAAGTACGCCAAAACAGTAAGTTATTGTTTTTTAATGGTTATGACCTTTTTTATTTTAGGCGGTGAGATTTGGTTAGGCTTATTTAACGAATGCTTAGTGAATTACGCCAAGTCAAAAGACTGGAGTGCTGCTCTATTAGGTTATTCTAAAGATCTTATAACGGATCTTACGGTTCTTATTTTTATTGCCCGTTTCATTTGTTTACCAAGAGAAAACTTCACTGCATTTTTGATAACGTCCCATTTCCTGAAATACTTCTGATTTCTTAGTTTGGTGTTGTAAGGCTTGACTATACTCAAATTATTAACCCCAATTTAAGTAGGTTTTTTAGCATTTTGACCGCGTCTAATCTGGCCTCTAGAAAAGTTATTATAACGATTATTCTTGCAAGTATAGCGTTGCATATGGCGTCATTGTTTATGAGCAAAGGGATTTTGAGTGCATGGCGTTGGGAACAGGTGCCTTTTCATAGTGCCTTGGAAGCTTCAGGATCGTTTATTGCGCTTTTGGTTGCTTATTTGTTGGTTATTCTGGAGCGTCGTAAAAAGGGAACCAGCTTCAATATACCCATTGCAGGTGCTTTGGTTGGAATGGGGGTTATAGATGGTATTCATGCCATGGTATTGCCTGGTGGGTTATTTGTGTGGCTGCACTCTACCGCTACTCTTTGGGGAGGGATTTTATTCTGTGTTATTTGGCTTCCTCGAAAAATAATTAGTTCTCTTACCTATAAATGGCCGTTGGCGATTTTTGCTTTGACCACAGCATTTGGAATGGTCTCCATCGAGCTTTCTCATCTATTGCCAGACATGGTGGTGAATAGTCAATTTACTGCAGTTGCAGAAGGCGTGAATTTGGTTGGCGGTAGCCTGCTAATATTGGCGGCTGTTAAGCTTTTACTGACTTATCGAAAAACGAGCTTATTGGACGATCTTTTGTTTGTTTTACATTGTTTCATGTTCGGTTTGGCTTCTACCATGTTTGAACAGTCAGTTTTGTGGGATGTATCTTGGTGGGGGTGGCATGTTTTACGATTTTTTGCTTACGGAGTTGCGTTTTGGTTTGCGTTATCGTCTGAAGTTATTAGTCAAAATAACGCACTCGCATTAAATGAGCGGTTAGGTTCAGAAGTCGAGCTGAAAGAATCGCTTCTTAGTCAAGCTAATCAGAGTTTAGAACTGATACAGGCTCAACAGAGTGCAATTGTTAATAATTTAAGTGACGCCATTATTATTACGGATCAAAAAGGAATAATAAGAGTTTTCACTCCCCCTGCTGAGAAGCTATTTGGCTATACCGCAAAAGAAATTTTATCCAAAAATATATCTAGATTGATGGTGACAGAAATTGCTGATGATCATGATAGGTATTTGTCTGAATATGAGCGTGAAACAAATCAACTATTATTGGCAAATATAGGGAATTGATTGCGCAGACTAAAAATGGGAGGAAGTTTCCTGTTGATGTCACCATTACCGAGCTGATGGTTGATGGGGAACTGCATTTTATTGGTGCGCTCCGTGACATTACCGATCGTAAAGCAAGTGAGCTAAAACTGCTTCAAGCGACTGAAAAAGCGGAGCAAGGAAATCGAGCTAAAACGGTTTTCTTGGCAAATATTAGCCACGAGATTAGAACGCCGATGAATGGTATTTATGGATCGTTGCAATTGCTTAAATCTGAACCCATTAGTTCATTCGGGCGAGAGCTGGTAGATAAGGCGATTATATCTACTCGAAATTTACTCACCATTATTAATGACATTCTTGATGTATCAAAAATTGAAGCTGGAAAAATGAAGCTGGAAAATGTGGAACTCTCCATTTCACATATATTGGAAGGTGTTGTTACCGAGTTATCTCCATTGATTAACAATAAGGCGCTGGAATTAAAAACGTTTAATTTATTAAGTAATAATAACCGCATTGGTGATCCTGTGAGGGTGAGACAGATACTATTTAACATTATTTCTAATGCAGCCAAATTTACGGATAAAGGCCACGTTAAAATAAATATTTCAGAATATAAAACCAAAATTAACAATGGGGTTGCTATAAAGGTTAAAGATACCGGGATTGGTATGAGTGAGGAGACTGTATCTCAATTATTTAAGCGATTTAATCAGGGAGATACGTCTAAAACTCGTAAATACAGTGGTACAGGACTTGGAATGGCAATAACAGAAGCTTTGGTTGAGCTTATGCATGGGTACATCTGGGTGGATAGTGAACTGGGTAGGGGAACGGAAATTATTGTGCATTTGCCGTTGGAAGAATGTGAAGCCCTTGTTAAACATGCTAAATCTGAGCCACCGGTTCTTAATGAGTTGTCTCACAAGTATATCCTTGTGGTTGAAGACAATGACATCAACCAAGCTATTGTTCAGGCGATGCTGCAAACTAGAGGGGTGAGAATTGATATCGCTGAAAATGGCAGGGAAGGTATTGAAATGGTTGAGAATGAGAAGCCGGATTTGGTGTTAATGGATATCCAAATGCCTGTTATGGATGGCATAACATCGTGCTTAAAAATTAAAGAGCTGTACCCAACCTTACCTGTAGTCGCATTGACTGCAAACGTTATGAGCGATGATATAGCAGAATATAAAAAAGCCGGATTCGATGATCACATTGGTAAGCCTATAGAACAGGATATCCTACACCGGTGCTTGAATAAATATTTGCATTAGACCCAAATTGTTATTGAGTGTGTTTTGTTTGCCAACCATCGTCGAGTGTTTTCAAAAATGCCACAAGATCGTCAATTTCTTGATCTGTTAATTTAAGATCGCCCAATTCATCTTTATTCATATTCTCGCTTACTTCTGGTTTTCCCCATTTCGAGTCTGTATCCCGAGTGTTGTAAAATTCTACAGCTTCTCGTAGTGTTTCGAACACGCCGTTGTGCATATAGGGAGGCGTTAATGCGATATTACGTAGTGTCGGTACTTTGAATTTACCGAGCTGGGCTTCGCGGTTTTTAATGTAGGGGTTGTTGGCTAGTCCCAAATCAATATAGTTTCGACCGTCCGGGTTATACTTTTTAGCGAGTTGATAAAATGCTAAGTCAGGATTGGCTGGTACGCCTAAATTGTCATAGGAAAAATCGGTAAAAAGAGGCGGCTCTCCTACATCACTTACCTTACTGGTATGGCAGGCAGCACAATTTCCTTTTGATTCGTCCTCAAACAGGGTTAATCCGTTTTTTTCTTGGGCGGTTAATTCCACCTTTTGTTGCAGGTAGGCATCGTATTTTGAGGTAAATCGAGGGGAAAACTCAGCGCTTTGTTCAAATGCTACCAGTACCCGGCTGATTTTTTCTAAAGCATATTGGGCGTTTTTGAAGGTGTTTTCTCCATATAGCACTTGGAATTTCTGGCTATAGTTTGCAGATTGCACTTTGTGAACGATGGCATTTTTGGAAATAGTACCCATTTCCAAGGGATTTAAAATGGGGCCTGTTGCTTGCTTTTGCATGGTTTTTTCTCGGCCATCATGAAAAAAGCCTCCCATCCATGTTTCATCTTCAGTATTGAAATGCCATTTTACAGTGTAAGCGCTGTAGACAATACTGGGCGTGTTGCGGTTACCTGTGAGCGTGGGGGTTGCCCCTATAGATGTTATTTTCCCCGGATCCGCATAAGCCTTGTCCGGTTGGTGGCAAGATGCACAGGACTGGCCAACAGGGGTGGACAGATTACTATCAAAAAATACGAGCTTGCCAAGTTCGACTTCTGCGGGGGAATACAACTCTGGGATTGCAAAACTTTTAGTTGTAAGTAATGCATTCACCAAAAACGTAAGGCAAGCTAAATATAACGTATATTTCACAAAAACGACTCTCGTTATAACTATTTAACCTGGACTCTGGATAAGCAATACCTTCCAGCACAGCTAAATTTGTGCCTATGAGCGTTATGTTTGCTCTAAAAAGGCCCGCTATTCATTCACAAACAAGCCTTGATAGGTGCAGATTTATCAGCACTGGACCAAATGCACTGGATGATTAACCTTTTGATTTAATGGTTAAAAATAAAAATGCATTGTCAATTAACGATATTTCTTATTCACAGTTCAGGTTATTTAGACAGGTTCTGCAACCGCTTCTGTAAAGCATGTCGCATTTAAATAATTCTTCTGTTTCATTTAGTCAGAGCAGTGTTCATCGTTGTGCTTGCTAAAGATGTACTGCGTGGCCTAAAAACAACAAATTTGCAGTGACCATGAAACTTCTATCCGGGAGTGTAATACCTGTCGAGATGATTATCAAGAATGAGAATCAATCCCATTTAGTTGCGCCAATAAAACTATACATTTTTCCTGTGAAATTAAAAATATATCCTAAATTTTAATGTATGGATAAAAAATATTTCTTTGTTTCTGTTTTGTAGGGAGATATAGGGTGGCTCTTAAATGTATTCGTGTTGAGTTCGTAAATATAGATATGGGAAGTATATGTAACACCTTTTCCAAGTTTTTTGGTGCTTTGTGTATCTCTTCACTAATAAAAGAAATTGAATCCATATAATAAGTGCAAAGCTCATGGCTGAATGGCGAGAGAAGACAGCATAGAGATAGAGTATATGTATGTGGATTTTAGGATGTTGCTGTTTAATAACACTGGCTTGGTGCAATTTGAAATCCGCTGCATTGAAAAAACTACTTGTTATAACAAGGCGTTAGGGAATGCGCAATTGTTCTTCATAGCGCGAGTCACCGCTATTAATATTTTAAGCTCTAATACTAGGAGTTATATAGTCTGTTATCTCAATATATTCATGCGTATGAGAATAAATACTTAAATGCTATAACTTATCAAATTATGTAAAGGATATTATTTTTCTTTGCTGTATAATAATTACTTAACCAAATGGTCAGGTTTTGATTTTGGTTGAAATTTTACTCTAAGGTAATATTTGTATGTTCAGTAAACGACGTAAATTTACTGTGCTGAAACTTGATAAGTAAGGTAGGCGTCATCGGTTTCAAGCGTTCAGATTTGCTGTTTTTTAGGTCGTTAAGAATAGATTGGGAACGTTATATGTTGGTACTCGCTCTGATGGCGGTTTCCGCAGGAATTGCGATAGCAATACAAGCAGGATTTAATGCGCGTTTAGGAGTGTTATTAAATAATGTTTTGTTGGCATCAACGGTAGCCTTTGCAATTAGTGGCTTGTTCACGTTTCTTGTTGTTGTTTTTACTGCTGAAAATTTACCTACAATAAAAGAAATTCGCTACATTCCCGGTCACTTCTGGTTTGTAGGGGCTATATTTAGTGCGTTTGGAGTGACCATGTTTTACTACTTGATACCCAAAATGGGGGTTGGGTCAGTACTTTCATTCTCGCTAACCGGGCAACTATTAGTCGGTATTGTAGCCAGCCATTATGGTTGGTTTGATTTGCCGATTAAACCTATTTCATTAGGGAAAGTGTTTGGCGTCGTTTCAATGGTCGCTGGCATTATTTTGATTAATTTTGATTAAATTTGAATCAGTTATTAAGGAGCATGATTATGGGAAAGAACACATTAAATAAATTAAATATTGATAACCTGACTCAACTATGGCGCACATTAGGCAGCCAAAAAGTAACGGAATATGGGTACCAATCAGATTCGTGGCCACATCGCGTATGGGTACCCTGGAACGAATTTCATAAAACTGATCATGCTAGTCATCTCATTTCGTCTGAAGCAAGCGGGTTGTTTCCCGTTTGGAACTCACAAAGTCACTATTCTCAATCCATGGTGTCGCGTCTTCAAGATTCTGGTGCAGCAATGTATTTGCAACAAATGGCAATGTATATTGATTTAAACAATTACGATTCAACGCCAAATTGTCCGTTACAGATCGAAAAGATTAGTAACAGCGAAGATATTACAACTTGGTGCGATATTGTTGAAAAATCATTTGGGTACTCAGTTTCCAAAGAGGTGTTTAATAATATTGTCGATCATCCTGATGTTCATTTGTTTTTAGGTATGGATGAAGATAAACCTGTGGCGACATCTTTACTTTATAAAACGGGCGATGTTATGGGGCTACATCAAGTTGGAGTGTTGCCAAGCGTGCGCAAAAAAGGATTTGCGACTACAATTACCACCGGCTTGCTCGATTACGCTAAAAAATTAGGTTGTAACTTGTTAACGTTACAAGCGTCTGCTGCGGGTCTAAACATATATAAGCGTTTAGGTTTTGAAGAGCAGTTTATGATGAAAACATTTAAACTAGGTCAAAAGGACGTTGCTTTACCTGTTAATGCCAAATAACGACAAATCCCCTTCAGCCGGTATGCTACTTTGAAAGTGCTACCGGCCTTTTGCTTTTTACCTTTAATAATAAGGAATGAAGCGGAACTACTGCAATTTTCATATCAAGTATTCATATCTCTTTGTCACTGTGAACAATAAGAGTAACAGCCTCTGGCGAAGCTCAAATTTTCATATAATATCTTGCAATTAACAAAACGAAATTGGCCCAAATAGGGTTTTTCATTGAACCAGTTAACGAATCGGGTGATCTCCAATGGACAGTATTAACACTGCAAATTTATTGCGAACGGACTCCTATATAAATGGAAATTGGCAAGGCAGCACCAGAAAAACAGATGTATATAACCCTTTTGATAACAGTTCATTATGCCAAGTAAGTAATGCTTCTGCTGCTGACGCTGACCTTGCGGTTCAGGCTGCGAATAAAGCATTAAAAAGCTGGTCGCAACTAGCGGCAGCAGAGCGGGCGCGACTATTGCGAGTTTGGTTTAATTTAATGATGGAAAATCAAGTTCAACTAGCAAGGTTATTAACACTGGAACAAGGAAAACCGCTATCGGAAGCAAAAGGTGAAATAGCCTACGGTGCGGCTTTTATTGAATGGTTCGCGGAAGAGGCGAAGCGTGTTTATGGCGATACGGTTCCGGCACCCTCATTGGATAAACGAATTGTTATTATTAAACAAGCCATTGGCGTGGTAACCGCGATTACACCATGGAATTTTCCATGTGCCATGATTGCTAGAAAAGCGGCTGCGGCATTGGCTGCAGGATGCACTTTCGTTGTAAAACCTGCTATCGAAACTCCTTTATCAGCCTTGGCTATGGCCGAATTAGCTGAACGAGCAGGCATTCCGCCTGGGGTTTTCAATGTTGTGGTGGGAGACGATGCGGCTGCAATTGGTAAGGTACTGACACAGCATTCCGATGTGGCTAAATTTACGTTTACTGGCTCTACTGCGGTAGGGAAATTATTATTAGCGCAATGTGCAAAGGGCGTTAAGCGCACGTCGATGGAACTAGGTGGGAATGCCCCTTTTATTGTATTTTCGGATGCTGATATTGACGCTGCGGTAGAAGGTGCATTGGCGAGTAAATACAGGAATGCAGGGCAAACTTGCGTGTGTGCCAATCGCCTATTTGTTCATTCAGATATTAAAGATGAATTTACTCAGCGTTTTATTTCTGCCATTAAAACACTGCGGTCAGGTAACGGTTTGCACGAATCAACCAGCATTGGCCCACTTATAAGCGCAAAGGCGATTGAAAAGGTTGATAGCCTTGTACAGGCGTCAATTGCTCAAGGGGCAACATTACGTTTGGGTGGTCAACAGCAGCAAGGTTCTAATTTTTACTCTCCTACCGTTTTGACAGAAGTGCGGCATGACATGGAAATCGTAGGCAATGAAATTTTTGGCCCAGTTTCCCCTATCATCAGTTTTGATACCGAGGAAGAAGTAGTCGCGATGGCAAACGATACTGAATACGGATTAGCTGCCTATTTTTATTCCAGAGATATAGGACGGGTTTGGCGTGTTGCCGAACAATTACAATATGGAATGGTGGGAATTAATGAAGGTATTGTATCAAATGTATCGGCACCATTCGGAGGCATGAAGCAATCTGGAAATGGACGGGAGGGATCAAAGTATGGGTTGGATGATTATCTGGAGATCAAATATTTATGCTTCGGAGGTCTTAATACTTAACTGCCAACCAATACATCATGTTGCTTATCTCAAGTCCAGGTTACTTAGAACCATCTCTCATTATCGACTTTAAATTATCGTTTGAAGTCGATTTTCCTGTGATTTTCTCTTGGATATCGCTTTGATGTTTAAATCTTAATTTTTCAATAATTGTTTCAATTTGTAACTTCTGTTGTTTGTTGTGAATAAAACTTCCTATTTAGGTCCGTTTCATAATCCTAAAGACGCTCTCTGCTTTCCCATTTTAAAAGGTTATAACTAATAACTTATTAACTGTAATACCTTTTATTAAATAGGATGTTATTTCCGTTTTTTTACTAAATATAATTTGAGATAAAAGTTATATTTATTTCCTTTTTGGTAATTATCTTCAACCCTCTTAAGTTGTCCTAATTTGAAATGAATTTTTTGCAATGTATATTGTGAGTTGTTCTATTTTGAAAGGTTAAGTTAATTTTTAACCGTTAAGAAAAAATTAAAATTAACTTTCTCTTAAGTCTTAAATTAATAGTGGTTAATAACGAGGAGTTATTATGAGTAATAATAAAACTTTCGCTTTTAAATTGGCTGAAAAGAAACAAGTTTCGAACAAACCTGATTGTAATGAAAAATGGAAAGCGAGAGACGGTATTTCTTTAGCTGGCTGTACAACCGACAGCGTTTTTGCAGGGGAATACAGATGGCCTAGCCAGAATGGAAGGCGCGATTCAGGTATGTACTGCTAGAAAAGTGATAATGACTGTTACACCGGTGAGCGCTTGTGTTTTCGAAGTACCAGCGTTTTCGGACTTGTAACAGTAACACGGCTGCTTGCTTGAATGTCGTTTTGCGGTTGGAGTTTAATTTGATGTTTGATTTTACTTCATAAACATATATTTAGTCGCAATTGGTCTCTAACAAAAGATGATAAAAATAGGTAATTTTCAATGAACAAAAATAAAACATTTGCTTTTAAAATAGCTCAAAAATCTCAAGTTAAATCTGATTCTCAAAGTACGCAGTGGAAGGCTAGAGAAGGTGTTGCTGTTGCAGGTTGCACTCAATACGGTCACATTCCTGGAAATCTGCGTTATAAAACAGCCAGTGGTTCAGACTATGGCGTTTATTGCTAGTTAAGCAGCCCTTGGTATTTGGCGTAAGAGTGTTTTTACGCCAAATATACTGTTCTTACAATAAATAAAGGCTTGTCACTGTTTATTAAATGCCTGACGCACTTTTTATCTTGGCTTTTAATGTTGGCAAGTATCTCAAAAAAACACATGAATAAAGGAAATTATAAAATGCATGAAAAGAAAACTTTCGCATTTAAATTAGCTCAGAAGCATCAAGTGAAATCTGACTCTAAAAACAATCAATGGAAAGCTCGTGAAGGTATATCTGTAGCCGGATGCTCTATGGCTTTTGATTACCCTGGCCTTGAGCGATTTAGTGATTCATGGGGACGTAAGGACCAGGGAATGCCTTGTTAATTGCGGAAAAAGTAGAATTAACTTTTTAAGTGAGGTTTGTCTTTAGAGTTATTTTAAAATGGATTCTTTAGGTTAGCCTTGTGTTAAAAATTCTTAATAAGAGATTATTCATTATGAAAGAAAAGAAAACATTTGCTTTTAAAGTGGCTCAAAAAAACCAGATAAAAACTGAATCAAAAAATAAGCAATGGAAAGCAAGAGAAGGGATATCAGTAGCAGGTTGTTCGGGATCTGTGGTATTTCCTGATTTGGAATTTGCTTTGACAGATTCCTGGGGTAGAGACTTGAACATGTTTTGCTAAATATGTTTTTGAATTAGGGCCTGCTGGCTTTCTCTTTAATTTGAGAGTGCCTTGAAGGCCCATTATCAAGATAAAAAGTACCAAGTTTATTCCAAGATGAACAAGGAATTTCAACGGGTACTAACGGTGGTATTCATTCGATGTGTTTTTCAAATAGTACTTTTTCAATCGTTCTTTATTAACGGCGCTTTATCAATGACGCCTTGTCAATGACACCGTTTTATATCCCTTATTTAGTGATGCTTTTTCAATTGTCAAAAGACGCCATAACGATTTTTAAACTTTAATCCTGCATAACAGAAGAACAGGACAGTATGATATTAATAGTAACGTGTGCAAGTGACCTTCATGCCGATGTGTTAACACCGATTGTTGTCGCAAGGGGGGAGAAAGTCTTTCGGCTGGATTTGGATAGATTTCCTCGAGATTATCAATTTCATTTTACCGTTCATTCAAAAAAGCAATTCAATGACCAACCTAAAGACCAACTCGAAAAATTAACCAGCATAAATACCGGCAAGTTAGACGGCACTCTTACCCATATGCCCTCTAGGGAAACAATCTTTCTTTCCGAGATTACGTCTGTTTGGGTACGTAAATCTGCGGAATATTCCTATCTTGATAATGAACTTACGGAACAAGAACAGGCTTTTGGTAAGCATGAATGCGAACACACCATAATGAGTTTACTGTACTCATTGGACTGTTATTGGATAAGCCACCCAATGAATTTAAGAGGCTCTCAGTGGAAAGGTGAGCAATTGCAAAGAGCTGCTGGAATGGGGTTTAAAATACCGGCTTCTGTTATTTCTAACCAGCCAGAAAGCGTAAAGGCGTTCATGAATCAGTGTTCTGACGGCATGATTTTTAAAACCATGTCAACGCCGACGTTAGCCGCTGAAGAAGTCACGGCAGAGCAACGGGTTGCCAATGGATTACCAACAACGCTTGTGGATCAGGAGATGGCGGAGAACCTGGATGCCGTTCGACAGATGCCTTGTCATTTTCAAGAATACATTCCTAAACAATATGAACTGCGTGTCACTGTTATTGGTGAACATGTTTTTGCTGCAAAAATCCATTCTCAAGATGATGAACGTACCAAGACTGATTTTCGAGATTACTCTGCAGAAATCTTATATCAAAAAACGGATCTGCCTGAACTGGTTGCGGAACGGTGCCTTCAATTTGTGCACAGCTACGGCCTAAATTACGGTGCGATTGACTTAATCGTGACGCCAGAAAATGAGTACGTATTTTTGGAAAATAACCCAGCTGGACAATTTTGGTTTGTACAACAACTGGTGCCAGATTTAGAAATGATGGAAGCCTTAGCCGATACGTTAATTAAGGGGAATTCATGAGAGATGTTTGTGCAGACACGCAGCAAGCTTTAATTGAGCAAATTGAAACGGTGAGAAACAGCCGTGTTTTAGTTTTTGCTGCTTCTCATCTAGAAAGAGAAATACTGCCAACGTTGTATGATGTTTTGAAAGATATGGGCAGATGTGAACGCTTGGATGTTGTGGCTTATATCAAGGGGGGAGAGGTTAATACTGCGCGCAGAGTGGCATTGTTACTACGTGAATTCACAGACCATTTGGCCTTCATCGTTCCTCATCATTGCGAATCGTCCGGTACATTACTTAATCTTTCATGCGATGAAATAATCGCAGGTCCGATGGCCATGTTTTCACCCATTGACCCACATCTTAATGCCGATGGTGGGGCTGATGGGGGAGCTGATGGCGGACCATCGGCAATGTCTGCTGAAGATATTAGGGTGTTTGCCGATATGGCGACAGATTGGTTTAGTCAGGAAGTGGACGAGGCGAAACAGAATGCGTTGTCTATTCTCAGCAGCAGTATTTTCCCGACTACCTTAACGTCGTTTTATCGAGCCACCCAAGAGATACAGAAGATTGGTGCAGAACTACTGCATTACCACTTGCCTTATCAGTCGGTAGAGCAAAATTTGGAAATAGTGAATAAATTACTGTTTGGGTTTTACTCACATTCTTATGCCATTACTCGAGAAGAGCTTGGTGCGATAGGGTTAAAAGTTAGAGAAGACAAGAAGGTTGAATCCCTTGCTTGGGATATTTCTCGTCATATCAGAAATACTGTCGGGGGCAATTTGCGCAGCACCGAAGAGTCAGCATGGAATGATGTGATGCTGGCAACTCGACAACACTATTTATTACGACAAAGGCAAAGGGAGCAACTGGTGCCTAAATGGCTAGAAGAAAACAGGAGCTAAATTGGGAATGGATATGCTGGAAGTGAATTATTTGGCTGAACTTGGGCGACTAGTGGTGTTTTGTACTTTGTTCTTGGCGTCCGTTGGAAAAGCCTTAACCTTTGCGGATTTTCGTCAAAACTTAATCGAATCATTTAACGTGCCAGCCAAATTAGCAGGATTGAGCGCTTCACTCATTGTTGGCGTGGAATTATTGTTGGCAATGGTTGTGCTTTTTCACCATGGGTTGACTTGGTGGGGGATGTTGGTTTCAGGCGTGTTATTTATTCTCTTTAGTGTATTAATCGCTGCCATGTTACTAAAGGACAACATTGTAAGGTGTAACTGCTTTGGTAACACTGAACAACGTATATCGGTGTTCGATCTTTTTCGAAATGCACTGTTAGTAATGGCATCCATTTATTATCTTTTTCAAGCCCCCTTAAACGCTACATTGCCCTTCAATCATCAATTGTTGTTATTGGGATGTGCTTTTATTTTGATTCAAATCATCATTCATTTACCAGATATTAAAATTCTTATCATGCAACCCTTTTTAAAGGAGCTGTAATGGCGAGTGTTATTTTAAGTAACGCTTTAATAGAGGTTGTGTTGGCAACGCTGGTTGTGAGCGTGGCAATTAATTTGCTACTTACCTTTCGTATTTTTTCAATATTGAAATCATTGCCTGTTGAACAACAGAATCATTTTCTACAGGCGGGTGAGAGCTTGCCGCATTTTGTTGGTATGGCGTTGGAGGATAAGTCTGAAGTGTTGTCTGAGCATTTCGTTCAACAACCTATGGTGATGGTATTCGTATCTCCGGGGTGCCCAAAATGTAAAAGCAAGCTACCGGAAATTAAACAGGTGCTTCCGGCTATGCAGCAGGAGGGCGTTCAGTTTTGTTTGGTTGGCATGGGGAGGCGGTGGCAGGTAAAACGGTTTTTGAAAGATACAGGCTTATTGCATTCGGCTTTAACTATTAAGTCTGAGCATAGAAAAGCATTAAATCCCAATAGTGCGTCACCCTTTTATTTATTTGTTGATGAGAATCATGTGCTTCAAGCAAGTGGGTTACTTGGAGATGAAAATTGGGTCAGTTTTATACAACAAATGCAGGAGGTGGAATTATGACCCCCACCAATATTCATAAAGACCGTTTACGCTTGGCTAAACCCTATGTTGGGCGTTTGGCTCTTGGCTTTTTGATGATGTTAATTACGGTGGCCGTGGAACTGGCTTTTCCCAAGGTTGTTGCTTTCATGATTGATAATGCTGGCACCGAAGTACACACCGAGTGGTTAAATTGGATATTGCTGGGAGCGGTTGTGGCTTTTGCGTTTCAGTCTGTGGCTTTGGCAACTCAACAATTTTTATTTGAATCGTCTGGCAGCATGATTGTTAGGGATATTCGGCAAAAACTCTATGGTTGTATTATTAACAAAAACATCAGTTTTTTTGATAACAATAGCGTAGGTGAATTGTGTAATCGGTTGTCTTCAGATGTGGAAATGTTGCAGGATACTTTAAGTTCCAGCATGGCCATTGCAATCCGCTCTGTATTTGTAGCGATTGGAGGTACAGCGTTATTGATCAGCTTGTCTCCATCACTTAGCTTGTTGATACTTATTATTGTTCCCTTAAGTGTGTTTATTGCCAAAATGGTAGGAAAACATTTAAGCAGTAAGTCTAGAGATTTACAGGCTAAACTGGCGGACAATGGCAGTGTTGCACAAGAAAATTTTACTAATATTCGCTTGGTGCACGCCTTTAATCAAAAACAAAAATCCATTCGGAATTATCAAGGTACCACCAATAAATCCCTTACTTTTTCGCTGATAACCATTAAATTGTTTGCCGCTTTTCAAGGTGGAATCAGCTTTATTCGTTTTATGGCCTTGTTAGCCATATTGTGGGTAGGGGCGGGGTTAATTGTAAGTGGAAAAATGACCGTAGGTGGGTTAACCAGCTTTGTTTTATATACCAGTATGGTTGCATCATCGGTAACATCCATTAGTTCTTTTTGGGGCAGTTGGATGCGCTCAATAGGGGCGACAGAAAGGGTGTTCAGTTTATTGGAAGACGATAAGAGTTTGAATGAAAGTTCAGATGCCACTCCAAAACCAAAAACGTCCTGTCCATCTATTTGTAATTTGACCGGGGATATTCGATTTCAAAATGTGGATTTTGCCTATCCCACTCGTCCTGATATTAATACGCTACGTCAGTTTAGCCTGAATATAAATGCTGGTGAAAAGGTGGCGTTGGTTGGTTCTTCTGGAGCAGGAAAAACAACCATTGCCAGTTTGCTATTAGGATTTTACCAGCCTAATCAGGGGCAAATCCTATTCAACGGTGTGTCATCTGAACAATTGGGAAGCGAATTTATTCGTAGTCATATTGCCATTGTTGAGCAGGAGCCTGCTCTGTTTTCTGGCAGCATATTGGAAAATATCGCCTATTCTGTGCAATCAAAAGAAATAGACGTTGATGCTGTTATAAACGCTGCAAAACAAGCCAATGCGGACCAATTTATTAGCTCATTCCCTGAAGGATATAATACTTTGGTTGGGGAGCGAGGTGTGCAGCTTTCTGGTGGGCAGAAACAACGTATCGCCATTGCCAGAGCCTTATTGAAGGATCCTGTTATTCTCATTTTGGATGAAGCGACCAGCGCGCTAGATTCAGAAAGTGAATTTCAGGTACAACAGGCCCTGGAGCATTTAATGCAAGGGCGAACAACGATAATGATCGCACATCGCTTATCTACTGTTGTTAAAGCTGACCGAATTGTTGTAATGGAAAAAGGTGCGATTATCCAAGAAGGTAAACACGAGCTTTTATCTCAGCAAGAGGAAGGGCTTTATAGCCGATTAATGAGCAAGCAATTGCAGACTTCCATCGTGTAGTGGCATTTTTTCATGAGACATAACATATAACCAAATTCAAATAGGTTGAATAATGCTCAAGTGGCGGTTGATTATCGAGCTGTGGAAAAATAATTCTCGTGTAAAAGTGAGGTAATAAAGGCTCTGTAGCCAGTGCGACAATTTGCCACATCGGAAAGTTGGCAGAACTTTCTATGATGGCATTCAATTAGTTGAGTTGTATAGTTGAGTACCATGAGAAGTATTTGCCACGGATTTCACGCTTTTAAATTTTCACTGGCGTTTGTTGCCATAAGCCAATGTTTTCTTTCCTTTAATATTAGTGCTGATGTTCATTCTGATTCTGGTTTAGAACAGCCAGATGGCAGCTTAGATAATGTAGAAAGGGTGACGGTAACAGCGACACGGAAAGAACAATTAGATACTGACTTGGCAATGTCAGTTCATGGGGTGGGGGAAGATGAATTAGCACTCGACAGTGGTCAGCATGTGGCAGAGTCTTTAAATAGTATTGCTGGGGTGTTAATTGATCAGCTTTCCGGTGGTCATGGGCATAAAGCTGCCATTCGAATGCCTATTAATACCAGTGGTTACTACTTGTATTTGCAAGATCATATTCCGCTTCAGTCCCCGGCTTTCTTCAATCACAATGCGTTGTGGTGGTCTTCTTTTAACTCAAATGTAAAACGACTAGAAGTACTCAAAGGGGCAGGTACTGCGCTGTATGGTTCCGGTGCAGTAGCGGCTACAGTTAATGTATTGTCTGAAACCGTTGCCGAACAAAATGAATCGGAACTTGGCTTTATGCTGGGTGAAGAAGGTTACGGTAAAGTCAGCGGTAGCCACAGCCATCGTTTATCAGAAGAGCAAGGGTTTAGAGTTTCTGGTTCTTATATTACCAATGATAGCTGGCGCGAGCATACTGGGTCGAAACGTGGCGAAATCAGTATTCGGCATGAATATCATCGTTCAGCTAATGAATCGTTTACCACGTCATTGATGGTGTCTGACTTAGAGCAGGAAATGGCGGCGGGGTTATCTAAAGATTTGTTTGATAATGATCGCACTAATTCAGGTTTATCAGATGCTATTTTGGCAAGCGACCCACTGCGTAAAACGTCGTATTTTCGGTTATCGACTCAATGGGAAAAAACCATTGGCGACAGTTTTTATTCGTTAATTCCTTACTACCGTGTGCGTACCAATGATTACACCGCCACGTGGAATTTGAATATGCCAAAAGTAGAGTCTGAAGTTCGTACTTTCGGATTGTTGGCATTGGCGAATTTTGATCATTCTGGCCAAAGCGGAAAACATGCAGAAACAACCGTAGGCTTCGATTTGGAGTATACCGAGGGCGACCAGCTTTCGTTTCAGCCTGTTGATATCACAACCACAGGGCGAAGCCCCGATACTTTCGTAGCGGGTGAAAAGTTTTATGATGATACAACGAGTTATAGCGCCATATCGCCCTATATCCAACATAGCCGAGATTTAACAGAAGATATAACGCTTACCCTAGGCGCTCGATATGACTACGCGGAATATGAGTTTGAAAATCATCTAGACGTTTTTGGCGATATCGGTCACAGCTTGTTGAGCTTAACGGATCGCAAAGACGACTTTTCGCATTTAAGCCCCAAAGCCAGCCTGAATTATCGTTTGGATGAAAACAGCAGTATTTACGCTAGATACGCTAATAGTTTCAGAATACCAACGGCGGGCAGTTTATATCATTTGACCACTCGCGATAGCGGTGAAGCCAAACCAGTTGATCCTGAAGTTTCGGATACTTATGAATTGGGTTATAAATCGAATTTAGACAATATTAGTTTTGATGTCGCTTTGTATTACATGGATGTGGATGACGGCATCATTCATGCCTTTAACAGCAGTAATCAACGATTTTTGACCAATGCCTCCCGGGTTATTCATAAAGGCGTGGAAGTGGCGACGGATTGGCAAGTGAATAAAGAATGGAATATCGGATTAGCTTATAGTTTATCAAGCCATACTTTTGATGAACATGATGACTTTTCCGGGAATGATATGAAGATGGCACCAGAAGATATAGTGAACGGTAGAGTACGCTATACGCCGGTTAATTTGGCTGGTTTCAGTGCCATGTTAGAAGTGCAATCAATTGGTGAATATTGGTTGGATGATGCTAATAGCCAAGACGCCAATGGAAATGATCGAATCTATGAAGGCTATACCATTGTTAATTTGAAATCTCGATATGATGTTACGCCTAGTCTCTCTGTTAATGCACGTTTGTTGAATATCACAGACAAAGAATACGCATTAGAAGCAGAGTTTCGGTTTGGTCGCACCAGTTATCAGCCTGCTGCGCCACGTACATTTTATGTGGGTCTAGATTACAAATGGTAGGTATAAATATGACTAGAGCAACACCTGTGACGGCTTTTAAAATGCATCTTACGCTTTCATTTCGGATATTAATGTCGGCACTGATTATGACCGGGCTGATATTAACATCGCCATCAGTTATGGCGAGCAAACCCCACCATGGTGGGACTGGCAAACCAGAGGTGAGCGAGAAATCCCCCAAGTTGTCTAAGGAAGATTGTCAGCGTAATTCGTTACTGTGTGCCAATACGGTTACCAGTGCATTTGCGCCTAATGGCGATCTGTGGCGACTTTGGGTTTATCAGCAGAAAATGTATTATCAAATTTCAGAGGATTCTGGCCTGCACTTTTCCCCTGTGGTGAGTGTGAATATTAAGCCAGAAAAAATCTCTGCGCGAAATGAGAATCGTCCCAAAATAGGCTTCGATGACAAGGCCAACAAAGAGCGTGGGGTGTATTTGTCTTGGGCAAGCTCCCTTGGTAAACGCTTTACATCGAATATCCGTTTTAGCTATTCGACCGATTATGGACAGACTTTTACTGATCCTGTCACGGTTAACGATGATGGCTTGATTACTGGTCATAGTTTTAATGAAATGCAGGTGAATGGCGAAGGCGATGTTTCTTTGGTTTGGCTCGACAGCCGTTTACGCTTTCAAGCTAAACAGCAAAAGAAAGAAATAAAAGGATCGGCGCTGTATCTGGGAAAGAGTAATCCTAGACAAGCAACCCCTAATCAAGAATTCCCTAATCAAGAGTCCCCTAATCGAGAATCCCCAGGAAAAGCGTCAGATTCAGAAGAGGGCGTAAAATTTATGTTTTCCAATGAGATGTTGGCCAACGACACTTGTGTCTGTTGTCGTATCGCCACGGATATAAATCAAAATGGCAACATGGCGGTTTTCTGGCGACATATATTTGGCGACAATATTCGTGAATTTGCCATTAAAACCATTAACGAAGACGCAGGGCTAACACAAGTTAGCTACGATCATTGGAAAATTGATGGTTGCCCGCACCAAGGTGGTGGGATCAGCATTGACGATACTAACCGTTACCACTTGGTGTGGTTTAATCAAGGCGATAAGGGCAAAGGAATCTTCTATGCTTTTTCCGATGATGGCGGAAAAAATACGACAAAACCGCTAGCAATTGGGCAACGATCTGCCAGTGCCGCTCATCCACACATTATGTCTAATCAAATCATGTTGAATGGGAAAAAACATAGGGTTGTCGATTTGGTTTGGACCGAGTTTCAAGGTGATGAGCACCAGTTGTGGCATCAACGTTCGCTAGACCAAGGGAAAAGCTTTGGTAGTGCCGAAAAAATATCGAGTTCTTTAGGTGGTTCGGATCGCCCTTTTCTAATTAAACATGGGGGTGAAAGCTATGTTTCCTGGCATCGTCCTAAGATAGGACATTGGTTTCACAAATTATGAAAGGGTTAAATTCAAAATGCGTTTTAATGGGGATGTGTTTGTTGCTATTTTGTCAGCAAAGCATGGCCCTGGGACAGCCGTTTTCCTCTCAAGAGCTGCTTAAGGTTAAACAGCAGTGGCATGGGAAAAATTGGGTAATGTTGCTCTGGTCTATTGATTGCCCGCCTTGCTTTAAAGAATTGGGACTCATTCAGCAATTAAAACAACACAACCCAGATTTGCCAGTGCTGTTAATTAATGTTGATGACTATGAAGAAAGCATGGAAGAGAGAAATCAGATTATTGCTCAGTTTGAATTACAGGATATGCATAATTTGTATTTCGACGAAGGGGAGGCTGCCAGAAGTCGTTTTGCGATTGACCCGCAATGGGGTGGCGAATTGCCCCGCAGTTATTTTGTGGACTCTCAAGGGAAAACCTTTGGGCGCAGTGGTTTGGTTAATAAAAGCATATTGCATAAATGGTTGTTGCTTTCGAATCCCGAATCGTTAGCTGGTACTATTCAACATTAGATTAACCAAAACTCAACAGATCTAATAAATCCAAAAGTATTTTCTTGGTGCTTTCTCCTTCCTTTCTTTTCTCCTTGTTATAGCTCTCTTTTTTGGGGAGCTTTTTCAGCGATGGACTTTTGGTCTTGGTTCTAATTCGACCTTGATTTAACCTCGATGTATTCATCTCATACTTATTTCTACCTTATTAAAAAATAAAAGAAAAATGCAGATAGAGGGATAATATCCTATTGTCTATATTAGAGCTTAAACAATATAACGGTGAGTGGAGTTTCTGGTGTATTTGAATACTTGTCGGTTTAAAAAAGTACTAATTGCTTTAATGTGCAGTTTGATGGCGCTTTTGTGCCTAAGTAGTTGCGTTCCTCAAAAGAAATTAAACACAATTGTATTGGCTACAACTCCCTGGGTGGGCTATTACCCCTTGTATTACGCTGATGCCATAGGACTAGATAAGCAATTAGGTATTGATTTAAAAATTATTGAAAACCTTTCCATTCATGATTTTAGAAGAGCGGTAGTCAAAAATCACATTGATGGTTTTGCCTGTTCAATGTCTGAGATTACTCAGATAAATCAAATACTTGAGATGCCATTGGAATTAGTGTTATTTACTAATTTTTCTAATGGTGCTGATGTTATTGTGGCAAACAAGAATATTGCGACATTGCAGGACTTAAAAGGCAAATTAGTCGGGTTTCAGCAATATTCCCTTAGTCATTTTGTGACCATCATCGCCTTGAATTCTATCGGTTTTACGGAAGAGGATATTAAACATGTTGAAGTGAAACCTTCAAATGCTAATAACATGATGACATCGGGAGCAATAGACGCTTACGTAACATACCCTCCTCATTCTTTGCAGCTTCTTGATTCGAGCGAAAATCACATCGTATTCACTAGTCATAATACGCCTTATAAAATCGTTGATAATATTGTTTTAAAGGGCGATAGGGGGGAGCAGATGACAAAAGATATGCGTCGGTTATGGGCCACGACTATGGAGCACATTAGTGTTGACCCGACTGGGTACCACCAGTTTTTGGCTGAGCAGTTAGGGACGAGTGTCGAAATAGCACAAGAAGGATTGGTAGGGGTTGAGATGTTAACCTGGAAACAGCAATCTCATTTTTTTGAAAATCCAGAGGAAATAAAAGAGATATTGCAGCTAGCTTGTGAATTGACAGAGTCAACGTCTTTGCGCTGTTTAAGGGATCTAAGAAATATCCATTTTGGCAAGGTAGCAGGTTAGGTTATATACTTTTTATTTGGGGATAAACAATTGCCAATAATTGGGTCCTCTATTTCAAATACATGCTTTACATCAATAAGTTAGAAATCATGCAGAATAATGTGTTTTTTCCTGCTAAAAGGTGCGAGTGAACGCTCACGCGACTAACAAATAATGAGGACTGCAATGAAGTGGTCTATCTCTACAAAAATATTAATCCCCATGGGCATAGTGTTCATGGCGTTTTTTCTTGCCCAATACTATCTACTCAATTTATCGACCCAATATATTCTTTTAGAAAAGGCCAAAAATAGAGCTTTGGATATGGCTGATGCAGCGGTGCTGGCATTGGAAGCCGATTTGAGTGTTAGTAATTTTGTTCGGGTTGCGACCAGTTTGGCCAGTTCGGAAGATGTGGATTTTGTTATTTTCGTCGATAAAAAGCGTAAGGAAATTGTAGCCTCAAGTAGCTTTAAATATCGGATGGATATTGCGGAATTGCCGCAGGATTTAAGGATGCGTGTGCAATACGCATTAAATACCACCAAATGGCAGTTTCTTGATTTGGGGAATAATGATTTTTGGTTTAGCTACAATATTCGAACCATACCTTTAGGGACAAAGGAAATTCACACCTACTTAATGCTAACTCGTTGGAGTGGTGAGTCCGTTAATCAATCCATTACCGAAGCGCGCCAGATTCATTTTTTATATCTCTCTTTGGGGTCGCTTGGGATGGCATTGCTGGGCTTTTTCTTGTTTCGGCTAGTGACGCTTAAACCCCTTAACAAATTGATTGAAAGCATTAAATTAAAACAACCCGGTGAGTTATATAAAAACCTGCCTCAAAGTAGCAACGATGAATTTGATGTGCTGTCGAACTCTCTGCTTAAAATGTCTAAAGTTGAGCAAGAAAGTTTGGAAGCGATGGCAAAGTCCAAACAAAAAGCCGAGGATATGTCGGAGTTGAAATCAGCTTTTCTTGCCAATATGAGCCACGAAATCAGAACCCCAATTAACGGCATTCTAGGCTTGGTGCAAGTTGCGCAACAATCTGAAAATCAAGAACAAATTCAACAGTATCTAAATAAGATTTTTCTATCTGGGCAGACCTTGATTGGCATCATCAATGATATTCTCGATTTTTCAAAATTAGCCGCAGGTAAGGTTGCTATTGAAAATATTGAATTTTGTCCAGATCAGCTAATCGAACAAGTGATTGAGCTGTGCCAAAATAACGCTGCCCTGAAAGACATTAAGTTGGTGACTCGACTGGCCAAAGATTTGCCATTAACGCTTAAGTCTGATCCTCTCCGGTTACATCAAATACTATTAAACCTAGTTAACAACGCGGTGAAATTTACAGAAAAAGGTGTTGTTAGTGTTTCTATGTCAACAGAATACCGTAACGACCGTTTATGGCTAATCGTAAAGGTTGTTGATACAGGTATAGGCATCGCCGACGATAAACAGGAACAACTGTTCGATGAGTTTGTTCAGGCAGATGGCTCCACTACTCGTAAATTCGGTGGCACGGGCTTGGGGTTAACCATTAGTAAGAATTTAGTTGGATTGATGGGCGGAGTCATCGGTTTGAACAGTGAAATAGACAAAGGTAGCTGTTTTTACTTTGAAGTGCCCGTTCAAACCAGCTCTCAGTTAGAACTACAAAATAAACTTCAGGAAGTGCTGACCAAGGTAAACGTGCAGCATGAAGTGCTGGATGGATGTGGTTTATCTACTCCTATGCTGGCGATGGTTAAGCGACTGGATGTTTTTAGTAAAGGTAAACGTATTGTTCGATTGTGTACTATGCCTCAATACTTGGCATATGAAAAAACCGGTGACGAATTCACTATTATTATGGCTGCAAATGAAATACTGCTGAGTGGTAAAAAGCTTCCTGACAACGTGCATCCGTTATATAGCCGAGTTAACCGAGAAACCCTGATTAATTTGTTATACAAAGGTTTGTTTGCAAGTACAGATGGAAAAGTACCTTCCGAGTTACCTATGTACGGGGCGACCCAAGGAAAAGCGAGTAAGGTTCTGCTGGTTGAAGACAATGATATTAATGCTGAAGTTATTTTGGGCATGCTGGATAACAAACTCTTTGAAGTAACCCATGTTGAAAACGGAGAAGAAGCGGTTAAGTACTTACGAGATCAAACAGCCGATTTAGTATTAATGGATGTGCAGATGCCGGTTATGGACGGTTATGAGGCGTCTCAGGTAATCAGAGAAACACTTAAGTTGGATGTTCCCATTGTTGGGTTAAGTGCCAATGCATTGCCAGAGGAAATAGCTAGAGCGAAGGAACACGGCATGGATGATTATTTGGCAAAGCCAGTCATGAGAAGGGCGCTGTACGATAAATTGGAACAGTGGTTAACTGTTGAAAGTTAATGGCCTGTAAAATGGGCAAATTGCTATGGTAAGGCCCTACTGCTTAAAACCAACCACATGCAGGTTAACTCATGAAAAGAATAACGTTGTGCCGACATGCTAAATTGAGTTGGAAATATCCCGTTGACGATAGGTATCGGCCACTAAACCGGCGCGGTTTAAATGATGCCCTGAGTATGGCCACAAGCGCAACCTGTGCAGAACCGCAACTTATTTTGTGCTCTCCCGCCGTAAGAATCTATGCCACAGCCATTGCTTATATCAATGAACAAAACTGGTCCATAGAACGATTACAGCTAGTTCCTGATATTTATGAATCAAATTGCCAAGAATTAATCGATTGTTTAGCCAATATTGATGACCAAACCGATGACGTGTGGTTGTTTGGGCATAATCCTTCGATAAATAGTTTGATTGACTATTTATTGGGAGCAGAATCCGGACAAACAACAGAAAAAAGCGTTGTTACCGGTGCGCGTATTCAAATAGAGATGTCGATAGCGTCTTGGCAATATTTACGTGACGCAAGCCTCATGGGCGATGGTACGTGTAGATTGATAGAATGGTCAGTACCTGTAAGAAAGTGATCTTCAAGGAGACAAGCAATCATAAATGCCAAAAGCATTATCACTAATTGACCGATAGCCGACGGTATTTGCAGAGAATTACTCAGCCTTAATGTGAATCAAAACCAATTTTCCAATGTCCACGCGTACTCTGCTAGCATTTTTATTAAGTTTTTCCCTATCTGGTGAGTGGCTTACATCAACTTTGGCAGAAACGAATAATTCATCCCTCTTGCTTTTAGGTGGTTAAAAATTATACCCTCAATGTTAATGTGTAATACCAAACGAGTTTGTTGAGCCGTATCTTTTAGCCACAAGGGGAATAAAGAATGGTTGTTTATAAGCATACTAATCCCGCTACACCACCAACGATTAATCATTTTTTTAGTGGTCAATTAGGCAAGTATCATGATGCGCAATCGTTAGATCGCATTGTAAGCAGCATAATGGATTCTCATCCTAATAACGTTGAAGTTATTGATTTGCCGAATTTAACTTTTGGTTATAACGGCGCTGCGACCATTGCCAGTGATGGCCAGCTCATTGATGCCGCTAGAAAGCAGTTAAAGTTATATCGTATTCATGGCAATAATGATTGCGCGCGGCACGGTATTTTTATTTATGGTTCTCCGCATTCAAGGGAGTGGGTGCCTAAGCATGCATTAGTTGAAACCGTCTATCGCGTATTGAAAAATTATGGTTCAGATGCCTATTTAACTCAGCTTTTGGATGAAGTTGATATTTTTTATCTGCCAGATTGTAACCCTGATGGCAGCATGTATTCCTTTCACGACAGCGCGAATTTTAGAAAAAACAGGCACGTAAATGGCGGTGCACCGGAAGCCTATCCTTATGCATCAGCAGAAGACAATAGTTGCACGGTAGATATTAACCGGAATTACTCCGTTGGTTTTGGGTTTGGTAGTTCGTCAGGTACATGTTCTAACGAAGCTTATCGTGGCGTTGGGAATCATTCAGAACCTGAAACCAGAAACATTAGTTGGGTGGTAAAGCAGTACCCTAAAATTTGGACGAGTATTGTGTGTCATAGTGCTGGCAATACCATTTTTTGGCCTGTTGCTCCCAATGGCGCTATTCCACAATTGGATTCCGCAAATGCCAAATCTCCCAATTTGGATGAGATATTAGGGGGAACCACTTCTCAACGCTCAGGCTGGTTTAATTATATTGCTCAGCGAGCCAGAGCAGCTATTTACGATCACCGTTCCACCATACTCGATCAGGCGGAATTTTCTCCCGGTCCAACACCCGGTTCTCCTTTTGGTAGTGGGATCAGCACTTACGAAATGTACTTTAACCATACCGATAACCCCCACACAGATCGAGATAGAAAAGTACGTTCGACTCAGTGGTATGAGCACCCACACAAGATTTATCAGTTTACCTTTGAAATGTCCGCAGTAGGGCAACGTCCCGCATGGAGCGAGGCGGATGAATTGGTGATGGAGTGGGCAAATGGCATTTTAGAAACGGTGGCTTGTACTCGGGAATTGTCACAACTAAATGTGTTTGGTCCGGCACCTGTCGCGAGTGAAAACTGGACATCGGGTGACTATGTAAACAAGGACCGTGCTGGTGGTTGGGGTAGTGATTGGAGAGTAACGGGTGACTGTGAAATGCTCACCGACAAATACTGTCACAACGGCAGCCACACTGTGCGGTTGATGAGTAGCGGTAGAATAGAACGCACGGTAAATCTTAAAGGTTGTTCAGGCGCAAAATTAACGTTTTCGTGGCGGGCTTCTTCTTGGGAAAACGGTGATCAAGTTAATATTAAAGTGGATGACGGCTTGGGTTGGAAAACCGTAAAAACCTTTGTGAATGGCGATGATGATTTTTATTATCACAATGCAGAAATTGATTTGTCAGCTTTTGAGCACATTAGCGATTTCAGAATTGCTTTTGAAGGCAATATGAGTAGTAGTTTAGACTGGTTTTATATCGATAATATTGTTATCAAAGCCTTTAAGGGCATTGCTTTCGATGATTTTAATTCTAACGGTTTTACGGGTGGCAAGGGATGGACTGGTAATTGGTTAGCAAGTGGTTCTGCTGTATCCATCGATTCGCAATATCCACTGGAAGGCAGTCATTGTGCTTATATTACTAACAATGGCCGAATGGTACGGAATGTTGATCTGACCGGTGTAATTAACCCTCAATTGGTGTTTTCTTCTCGCTCTGTTTATTTCGAAACTGGTGATAAGGCTTATATCAAAATTAACGACGGCTCCGGTGAGGTGATTGTTGCTGAAATCACCCCTGAACACTGCGACAAAGTGTATCACCAACATATTATTGATCTCGCTTCTTATAAACGTTCCTCAAATTTTGAAGTGATCTTCGAAGGCGCTATGAATGAAAGTTTGGATCACTGGTATTTGGATCAAATTCAAATTCGGGGTGAAAGAGCCATAGCAATCGATCATTTTGATTCTAAAGACTTTAATGGAGGACACGGCTTTAATTTTGCGTGGTCGGTAACAGGGGCGAAAATCACTAAACAGCAACCCTTTGCAGGAGAAGCTGCCGTTCAATTTTCCAATAACGATAGCATTGAACGCAGTGTTGATTTGTCCGGTTTATCCGGTAGGAAATTGGAGTTTGTGGCCAAGGTTGACCAAACTTTTGGCATAAATGATGAATTTAGAATAAAGGTTGATGATGGGGCGGGTTGGACGACGATTAAAACGCTTACGGCCATTAACGCGGACGGCTATTACCATTCTTTCAGCATTGACCTTTCTCAGTACAACCCTATAGCCAATTTTAAAATCGCTTTTGAGAGCAATATTAACTCGTCCAGCAGTAGTGTTTATGTTGATCAAATACAGATAGTTTGAGTCATTGAAACGAATTAGATGGAATAAATATCATGAAAAATAATGAAGATTTATCGTCTCGCAGAAAGTTTATTTCGTTAGGTGCGTCGTCTGCTGCCATGTTGTTAGGTGGTGCTGTTATTGCTCAATCGGCAATTGGCCAAACGACTATTGGAGAAACAATTGGCGAAGGAATCATCAATGGCACCGATGACCTATTGGCAAATGGTGACGTATTTACATTTGATACGGTAAAAAGCATGCGGGGTGATAACGCATTAAAGCTGGGGGATATTGCTTATACCCTTGGCTATCACCGAGCAGGTGATGAAGGTGATAATGCTTACGTTATTGTCGGTCCCATGGCTGGTGATGATGGTGGGTCTATATTGCGTCTTAATAATGGGCTTTGTGCTCAAGGTGTTTTCCCCGGTGGTAAAATTCGAGTTGAGCAATTTGGTGCTGTTGGTTTGGCTGTTTCGGATCGCAAAACCGCATTTGTGGACAACACCCAAGCAATGGTAAATGCTCACAGTACCGGGAAGGTGATTAACTACGGTGCCAAGCATTATTATTTTTCTAAACTGAGCATTCGTGGTGGTGGAATATCTGGGCGTGGGGAAGAAACCGTACTTGTTTCAACGGATACATCTACTCAGGATATTGTTACGTTTCAGGGAGCAAATGAAACGGTTGATAAAGGGGCGACTTTTAAGAATTTCACGCTGAAAATTGAAAGTAATCATCAAAAGTCAGAAGGTGCAGGGATCAAGTTTAATCCTTTGCCTAAATCTTTATTCGAGTCAGCAGCAGAGCATTTTTCAAAAGAGTCACAGTTCGCAGTTCAAGTCTACAATGTGAAAATTCAAAATATCCCTACGGCTATCCATATGACTCATGGGGCTTATTATTCAATTAAAGATTCGTTCCTATCGGCCTATAGCGAACATGGTATCTATATTGATGCAATTGAGGGCGAGGGCAAGAGAGAGGGCGAAGCTGGCCAGAGTAATAACTTAGAAAATCTGAGAGACAGTAATATACAAAACAACATTTTTGATAGTCAGCAACCCAATGCGGTTGCGATTGCCTTCCATGGTGGCAATGTGAATGTCATCAATAACAAAATACAAGGCGGTAAAATTGGTATTGAGCTTGCGCCTAAACAGGCCCAATCTATGGTACAGATCAGCGGCAACACACTGCAACAGCAAACTCAAAATAGCATTCGCTTTGCAACGGATAAGCATTCTTCAACGTCGCCTTCCTCACACGGCACTGGTTTTTCACAAGTTCTTATTAGCCAAAACCGATTAAATGCAGACCATACCAATGGTGCGGCAATTTACATCGCCCCGACTCATTTTACATTGGGTGATTTATCAATTAACAACAACCTGATCCGCTTTTTGGGTGGGGAAGATTCTATTGCCGCAATCACGATCAATAATTGCACCCGTTTTATGGTTAATAACAACACAATAAATTGTCAAAATGGAAAGGGTCATCGAGGGTTATATATTAGTGAAGACTGCAACAGCGGTATTTTATCGGCTAACCATGTGATATTGCCGTTAAATGGGCATACCCTTAATTTAAGCGCCACGACCACGGTTGTTTAGGAAATCGGACTATAAGATGAGGCAAGGAGAGGTAGGAATTCAAATTGGTATCGAAAAAAAAGACAAGCCAACTGTGAAGCGGCTTGCCTTATTTTGATGACCTGAACGGCTAATTAAACAGTTCAGGTTCACTATCTTTTAGTTTACCAACCACATTGACGGCTTTGGTTTTGCTCATCTAACCATACTTTTAATGGTGCAAAGTAATCTAAAATAGCAGTTGCATCCATTTCAGGTTTGCCCGTCAATACTTCTAGTGCTTCCTGCCAAGGTTTGCTGGAACCCATCATTAGCATTTTATTCAATGCCTCTCCGGCTTCTGCGTTACCCGCTATTGAACAGCGATGAACTGGACCTTGGTCACCAGCGATATCACACAATGCACGATGGAACTGGAATTGTAGAATATGTGCCAAGAAGTAACGGCTATAAGGTGTGTTACCTGGAATGTGGTATTTTGCACCTGGGTCGAACGCATCAGCAGGGCGTTCAATAGGAGACGCAACCCCTTGATATTGCTCACGCAACTGCCACCAATAGGTATTGTAATCTTCTGGCTTCACTTTGCCAGAGAACACGCCCCAACGCCATTTGTCTACCAATAAACCAAAAGGTACAAACGCGATTTTATCGAGAGCCGTTTTTAATAACATACCAATATCGTTAGACGCATCAGGAATTTCATCAACCAAACCAATACGCTTCAAGTATTTTGGTGTAACAGACAACGCAATGGTGTCACCAATGGCTTCATGGAAACCGTCATTGGCTGATCCTTGATAGATAAGCGGTTGTTTGTTGTAAGCTCTTTGATAAAAGTTGTGACCCAATTCGTGGTGAATAACCGCAAACTCTTCGCCCGTTTTCTGAATACACATTTTAATGCGCAAATCGTCAACTGAATCCAGATTCCACGCTGAGGCATGACAAACTACGTCGCGGTCAGCAGGTTGGGTAAACATAGAACGACTCCAGAACGATTCTGGTAAGGGTTCAAATCCTAAACTGGTAAAGAAGCCTTCAGCTTGCTTAACCATTTTGAGTTCGTCGTAGCCATGGTCTTCTAGAGCTTGAGTCACGTTAATGACTTTCATTTCTTGCTCAGGCTTAACAACATCATAAATGTTGGACCACGTTTGTGCCCACATATTACCAAGCAAGTGAGCCGGAATAGGCTTGTCTTGAGGTACAACGTCGGTGCCGTAGGTTTCGCCTAATTCAGCTCTAACATGGCAATGTAAAGCATCGTAAAAGGGCTTAACTTGTCCCCAAAGTCTATCTAATTCAGCTTCGAATTCTTGTGCCGGCATGTCGTATTTACCACGCCATACTTCACTGATGTTGTCGAATCCAAGTTCAGACGCGCCTTGGTTGGCGATTTCAACTTGTTCCATGTACAAAGACTTCATTGGCGGAGACACTTCACGCCAGCCTTTCCATATTTCTAACATTAAATCGGCATCACGAACGGTTGCCATTTTGTTAGCCATATCGGTTAGGCCCCAGCATTCACCGTTTTCTCGGCAATAACGGCCTGAGCCATACATGCCTTCCATTTCTGTACCAATTTGAGCTAATCGCTCAGATTTGCTGGCATCAGAAGGAGGAGGTAAAACCAAAGAGTATCTTAGGGAATCCAGCATACGGCGTGTATCTGCATCCACTTCTACGGCATTGAATTTTGCAGATTCTTTAGCCATTTCAGACAAACGACTGGAAAGCTTTTCGCCTAAATAAGCGGAAACGCCAGCGGTGTCTTTGTTGATATAAGTTTGATATGCCCATGCGGCTTGCGAAGCGGGTAATTGTAATTTTTGTATTTCTTCTTGCGAGTCTTCCAAGAATTTTTTTGCGTCTGCTGCCGTTACTTGAGGTGCAGCTGCCGAGCTGTCTGCTGAGTCATTTTTTGTAGGAGCCGAGCTTTCAGTACATCCTGTTACGCCCAATGCTGCACTAATCAATAACGCCAAGCTAGAGGATCTTGCTATTCTCATGTTATTAACCTTGATTGTTTTTTTAATGTTATTTTTACCACGGAGTCGAGCTGATATTATCTATTTCCAGATTAGAGAAATCTGCTTTGTTTTTATTATTTCAGTATTTACACCTAATATATTTAATCGTCAGCCCGGAAAGGTGTAAGGTTGGCAATATAAACATAAAAATCAGCATAAACCTAGTCTGGTATTGTAAAGGTCTGTTGTAGTCAGGTTATGAAGTAGGAGAGGGGCTTGCACTTTATAGCGCTAGCCTATAGAGTCAGATGATTATTCAAGACTTTGTACTGGACCTGTGAGCACAAAAGATAAAATACTAGATACAGCTGAATTATTGTTTTCAGATCTTGGATTCGACAATACCTCCTTACGCTCTATTACCAGTAAAGCTGATGTAAATCTGGCTTCGGTAAATTATCACTTTGGTTCTAAAAAAGAGCTAATTCAGGCTGTAATGGAACGGTATTTAGGCGTACTAATGCCTGCCATTGATGCACAAATCACTAAATTAGCCAAAGAACGCTCCAGCTCAAAAGCCACGAGTTCTGATGCGACCAAGCTGTTCGAAGCAATGGTTGAACCTATATTAATGCTTGATTCCGTTCGACCTAATGGCACCCGTACTTTTGTTCAGCTTTTTGCCAAAGCCTATTATGAATCTCAAGGCCATGTTCGAAAATTCGTGAATGTGCATTATGGCGACGTATTGTCTCGCTTTAATGCAGCGTTGTACTCCATTGTGCCGCACTTACCAAAACGTGAAGTTTTTTGGCGCTGGCATTTTACTTTGGGAGCTTGTGTTTTCACGATGGGTTCCAGTAAAGCGTTAACGGATATGGCTGAGGCGGATTATCAGCAGAAAATGGAGATGGCAGATCTTATTCGCCAAGTGATTCATTATGTCGCTGCTGGTTTTGCTGCTCCCAGCATTGAACCTCATTCATTTGATGAACGGTCTGCATATGGCGCTGAAGAAAATAGTCTTGATACTGAAATAGACAAGACCGAAATAGACAAGACTGAGAGAGAAAGCAATGCTAATAGAACGACGCTATACCCCGAACGGAATATAGCGTAGCGGTCTTATTGCTTTAATTTGGTTTGCTCGAGCTAACGATGTTAATCATATAGGCCCAAATTTGCTTTCGCATGGGCTTCAAATTCAGTGAATCCACCAAGGTGTTCTTGATCTAAAAAGATTTGGGGCACTGTTTCTACTGGCTTACCAACGGTTTTTTCCAAATCAGATTTGCTAATTCCTTCTTTTTGAATATCAATATAGCGGAATTTGAAATCGTCTCTTTCGGTGTTGAGTTTTTCTGCCAACTCTTTGGCTCGGACACAGTAAGGGCACCCGTCGCGTCCAAAAATAACTGCAAACATGATATAGCTTCTCTTGAATTTGATGATGTCTCTATTGTAGGCGACTTTTTTGTTAGGAAAAATTGATTAATTCGATTTCATCTATAGAAAAAATTGAATAGCGAGAATGCATTGATTTTTACAGTGCATCTTTTATATTGAGCGACAGAATTTCGATTAACTAAGACTTTAGCATGTCCCCAATAATGTTAGACCTTACTGGCTGCGAATTAACGCCGGAAGAAAAAGAAATACTGGAACACCCGCTAGTTGGCGGCGTTATCCTGTTTACCCGTAATTATCATGATCAGAAACAACTGGCTGAACTGACGAAGCAAACCCGGGCCCATGCTCGAAACGACTTGTTGCTCGCAGTGGATCATGAAGGGGGGAGAGTACAACGGTTTAGAGATGGCTTTAGCCTTATTCCTGCTATGGGCAGTTTACGTAATAAATGCGTGGAACAAGGCGGAATAGAGCAAGCTTGTCAATTCGCCACAGCCTTTGGCTGGTTAATGGCTGCGGAAGTACAAGCCTTTGATATTGATATTAGCTTTGCGCCAGTGTTGGACGTAAACGGTATCTCAGAAGTTATCGGGGATCGTAGTTTTAGCCAACAACCCGATGAATTGATGACTATTGCAGAGGCTTTTATTCGAGGCATGCAAGAGGCCGGTATGAAAACCACGGGCAAGCATTTTCCTGGTCATGGGTCAGTTAGAGAAGATTCTCACTTTGCCTTGCCCATTGATTCTCGTAGTCAGGCAGAAATATTTGATTTAGACATGCAAATATTTGAAAAAATGCATCAAAAGGGCTTGTTAGATGCAGTGATGCCTGCCCATGTTATTTACTCTCAAGTGGATGCTAAGCCCGCTGGATTTTCTAAAGTTTGGGTACAGCAAATTTTAAGAGAGAAAATGCAGTTTGACGGCGTAGTATTTTCAGACGACTTGGCAATGGAAGGGGCAACGGGGATCGGTGGTTTTACTGAGCGCGCCGTTGCTGCATTAGAAGCAGGCTGCGACATGGCATTGGTGTGTAATAACCCTCAAGGAGCCATGCAAATTCTGGATGAATTGCCGGAATCATACATAAACAGTCAATCTCAAGCACGCGTTAAACGTATGCAAAAGCAATCACAACGCGACTGGCAAACATTGCAAAAGCAATCGCGTTGGAATGAAGCCCAAAGGCAACTAGAGGCATTTTATGAGCGCTAATCCTAATGAAAAAAGAGCAAAATACCCGGTTGTAGCTATAGATCTTGTGGTGTCATTGATCGTTGTTGCATTGGTAAGTAACGGTGGGTTTGATGACAAAATTGCTTGGACCGCAGGCATAACCTTATTTACCGCCGTATTGTGGATAACGGAAGCAATACCAATTCCGGCCACGTCACTGATCCCCTTTTTCGCCTTTCCATTAGCCGGTGTGCTATCGCACAAAGAAGCTGCGTCTTCATTGGGCAGTCACGTTATTTTACTGCTTATGGGGGCTTTTATGCTTTCCAAGGGCATCGAAAAGTCAGAAGTACATCGGCGCTTTGCGTTATACATGATCCGCGTTACTGGCGGGGAAAGTGCGACACGTTTGGTGTTGGCGTTTATGATTACCGCTGCCTTGTTGAGTATGTGGATATCCAATTCAGCAACTACGCTAATGCTATTACCTATTGCGTTAGCCGTTATTCAACCAATTAAAGATAAACGTGTTACTGCTGCCATTTTGTTAGGTACGGCTTATGCTGCCAGCGTAGGGGGCGTAGGTACGCCCATCGGAACGCCTCCTAATATAATCTTTATGAGCGTGTATCAAGAGCATACTGGAAGGGAAATAAACTTTTTGGAATGGATGAAAACGGGTTTGCCTATTGTATTGATTTCCATTCCGATTATGGCAATTTGGTTAACGCGTGGCTTGGGTAAGTTAGAGTCTTTTGAATTACCTAAAGTTGGCGCTTGGCAGCCTCAGGAAAAACGCGTGTTGTGGGTGTTTGCTACCGTTGCACTAGCTTGGGTAAGTCGGCCATTTTGGACCGAAGCTTTGCAGCTGAAAACGGTGGGAGACAGTACGATTGCGTTAGCAGGTGTGGTTGCCATGTTCTTGGTGCCTTCCGGTGTAAAAGATCAAAAATTACTGGATTGGCAGTCTGCTAATAATATCCCTTGGGGCATGCTGCTGTTATTCGCTGGAGGAATTTGTATTGCTAAAGCTTTCACCGCATCTGGGCTTAGCCAAGAAATTGGTGGCTTTTTAAGTGGCTTAAGTGAATTTCCAATAGCTTTGCTGATTTTGATTATCTGCCTATTTGTTACTTTCTTAACGGAAATTACATCCAACACGGCAACCGCAACCTTGTTAATGCCTATATTAGCCGTTACTGGTAGTTCAATGGGCATCGACCCTGCATTGTTAATGATTCCAGCCGCTATTAGTGCGAGCTGTGCTTTCATGCTACCCGTGGCAACAGCTCCCAACGCCATTATTTATGGCACCGATAAATTCACCATTCGCACGATGGCAAAAGAAGGGTTGATGTTGAATGTGCTGGTGGCATTTGTAGTCGCTGGAGTGTCGTACTTTACGTTGATTTAAAGCGGGGAATATTTGAGTTTTCCATATGTCATTCCCGCTAGCCAGATAGTTTTCCTCGTGGATGCGGGGATCTATGCTGTAGCGGTTCGTGGGAACTTGGATTGTTGATTTGAGATGACAATGGGTTCCCAATCAAGTTGGGAAAGACAGAATTGGTGGTTTTTAGCCCAAATTAACCAGTCCCTTGGCATTAGGCATATGGAAAGTCGTATCCTTAAGCAACGTTTAATTCGAGACGCTGTAAATGGTCTAAATTAACCTGTTGACTGACCTGCCAAATAGAATAGTTATCCTGCAAAGTGAGCCAACTTTCCGGTGTTCTTCCTAACACTTTTGAGAGACGCAATGCCATCTCAGGAGATATCGCGCTTTTTCCTTTAACAATTCTATTTAAAGTGGAAGCGGCAACCCCTAGTTGAGAAGCAAGATTGCGACAGCTTATTCCGTATGGTTCCATATAAATGGATTCAATAAATTCACCAGGGTGGGGTGGATTATGCATGGCCATTAGTGATAATCCTCATAGTTTAGGATATAGGCATTGCCATCCTGAAATTGAAATGTTATTCGCCAGTTGCCATTTACAGACACTGACCATATAGCTTCTCTCTCTCCCTTTAATGGATGTAAAGAAAAGCCAGGTAAATCAACATCATTAATAACAGCCGCAGTATCAATTGCAGCTAGTTGTAAACGAAGTTTTTTAACATGCTTAGCTTGTATGCCGGATGTATTTCCAGACTCAAAAAACCTTTTAAGTCCCTTGTGTTTAAAAGATTTAATCATGATGCTTAAAGTGTAGCGTGTTGCGCAACATTGAGCAAGAGGCACTGTGAGATGTTAGGTAAAAGATGTATTACAAAGGTGAAGAGACAATGTATCTTCGATTTATTATCTTTGCGAAAGCGGGAATCCATGTTGCACTGGTGTATGGAAATTGGGTTGTTGATTTGAGATGACAGGGTTCCCAATCAAGTTGGGAATGATAATTGTGCTGTTTTTGAGCTTCAATGGATGTTTTTTCGCTAGTATTAAGGCGAGAATAGCTATTGTGAAACTTGAGTTTCTATCCTGAAAACCCTGGCATTCTGTAACGTCGTACTTGTACGACCATGCCGAACATGGGGTGATCGAAGTAGTGGATTTGGCGGCTGATTACACGGCGCAGTTGTTTAAACGGGTAGGGCTTTAGAAAGTAGGCAGGGTGATTGGTTGTTGTGCCGCCCGTAGTGCTTTCTACGTCCGTTATTACGTTGTTAGCTTCTATATTCGCTGGTAGCAGTGCGTCTGGTAAGCGATAGTTTTCTAATATCATGGGTTGACGATAGTTAAGTTGGCTGTCGATATGCAGGTAAGGCACTCTGCCGATGTTTTGCAGGTAAATTTTGAATAGTCCATCCAGTTCCCATACTTGTTCTGGGGTGTTTTTAGATGGAATTTCCGGCAAGGTTAATAACGGCAATTCTTCTGCTTGGTTAATTTCAGCTCTAATTCCGGATAATTGGGTTTTATCAATTTCGTTTAGTGCATCTCGAATTTGGGCGACTAAATCATCTGGTTTGGTGCTTTGATTCGCCAGTTGGATTGCATACTGGGGGAGATTGTTTTGAATGTTTCCTAGTTCGCTTTCCTGAACGTTGTTTAGCGTTTCTGGAGCAAGGGGAAAGCCTTGGTAATCAAATTCTTTTGAGTAGTTTTTACCGGCGAATAGCCGAAAGCTTTTGGCTTTACTGCGGCCAAACTTTATATGCTGTCGCCAACCTAAATGCAGTAAGTTGTTTATACCGCGTTTACGGCCTAAATCTTTGGCGAGCTTACGTAATTTCAGTTCTGTTTTTGAAAGCAAGTAAGGGCCTTTTATATCGTATCGTTGCAGGCCATATAGATTGTTGGGAATGGATTCAATGTAATGAACGCCGGCTTCTTGCGGCTTTATAGACTGAATAAATTGAGCGTCGATATAGTTGTCTACCAAGTCGGACTGTTCGGTAGAAAATGCGCAGGCAATAGAGGTTGGTACTTCCCACTCCATCAAATTAAAGATTTGTTTTTTGCTCAGTATTTTCATGGGGCTATGTATGGCTTGCACTTTAATATGAGCAAATTCGTCTAATTCTGTTACTGCAACATTAGGTTCTGTTTGGATAGTTGATGGATCTTCGGTTGCTAAATCGGCGACTAATTCGGTTTCGGAGGTATAGACATCGCCAGATTGCTCATAAGTGGCAAGAATTGCATTGGTTTCACTCTCAGGGGCCGGAGGGCCATCGATATCTGTGGCTAAGTTGGTCTTTGCCTCAGCATTGGAAATTAACCCTGTTGTTGCTGTTGCATCAACCTGTTGCGGTTCTTCATCAATACCGATTTCTCCATTTTGAGAATCATCTTCTGGCATAGAAAAGGCCATTTGGAAGCTTTCTAATGGTGGCGCTTCATTTGCTTTGTTTGCATCGTCTGAGGTAGCCGCTTGTGCCGATGTGATTGGTGCCGTTTCACTTAATTGTTGGTCACGATTGCTATATCGGCCTTGGTTGTAGCTTTGCTCTTGAGGCTGATCTTCGAATCCAGTATGTGCTTGAGTCAGGGTTTGAGTATGAGAGCCCGCTTCTTGCTCATAGGATGTCGCCGTGGGATTAAATTGATCGTAAGTTACAATCGGATCCGCTGGTAAAGCTTGGTATAAACTCGAGTTTATCTCAAATCCGGGGGCAGTTTGTTTGGGCAAAGTAATGTTTTGGTTCGGTTGTTGATAGCATTGCGGTAGTAGGTGGATCAACTGTCGAGTGTCGGGATATAAGCGTTCGCTGATAAGGTCCACTGCATTTTGAGTATCAATGGGCTGTATAGCGTAAGAAAATTCTTCGTTGAGTTGGGAACCATCCAGATTACGTTTAAACAAAACTATTTCTATATCAAACCACCAGTCCCCGTTTTCTTGAGCATGGACAGGGGTGGTTGAAAGCGTGGATAAGACCAAAATGCAAGAAAAACAGAACAAGCTTAGCCGATGAAGCAAAGAGCTATGGCGTTGCTTTCTGAAAAGGGTAAACGCTTTTGTATTTTGAATGATACTAAACAAAGATTGCATAAATGACGTTAGGCTGCCTGCTTCTTATCAAATTCTTCCAACATGTCGGCGATAAGTTTAACACGCTCTTTTGCATTATCCGTGTTTATTTTAAATTTGAGACGTTGTGGTCCATCCAATTTATAAATTGCGGGTTGTGCTTGAATGAGGCTAATAATGAAACTCGGATCGACTTTGGTTCGTTCGGCAAATTCGATGAAACCGCCGATTTGGCTGGCTTCTATTTTGCGGATGCCGAGGCGATGAGCTTGCATTTTCATTTCGTTAATTTGTATTAGGTTACGGGTTGCTTCTGGCAATAATCCGAAGCGATCAATAAGTTCAACCTGTGCGTCTTCCAAGTCATCCGTTGATTTGCAGGAAGCTATTTTCTTATATTGTGACAAGCGAATGTTCACGTCTGGAATGTAGTCTTCTGGTAATAAAGCAGGAATACGCAGTTCTATTTCTGTTTGTTGGGATAATACGGAATCTAATGAGGGTTCTTTGCCTTCTTTCATGGCTTCCACGGCTTGTTCCAGCATTTCCATGTACAAACTAAAGCCAATGCTGGCCATTTGCCCTGATTGATCTTCCCCTAATAACTCCCCGGCACCACGAATTTCTAAGTCGTGAGTGGCTAACGCAAAGCCGGCTCCCAAGTCTTCCAATGTGGATATAGCATCTAAACGTTTTGCGGCATCTTTGGTAATACGTTTAGGGTGAGGCGTTAGCAAATAGGCATAAGCTTGATGGTGCGAACGTCCCACACGCCCACGTAATTGATGTAATTGTGCTAGGCCTAGATGATCGGCACGGTCCATTATTATAGTGTTGGCTGATGGTACATCTATGCCAGTTTCTATAATGGTGGTACACACTAATACGTTGAAGCGCTGATGGTAGAAGTCGGACATGATGCGTTCTAGATCGCGTTCTCGCATTTGACCATGCGCAACGTTGATTTTGGCTTCTGGGATAATTTCTGCAATTTCTTGTGCTGTTTTTTCGATGCTTTCTACTTCGTTGTGCAGGAAATACACCTGTCCGCCACGAAGTATTTCACGCATGATCGCTTCTCTAACCAATGCTTGATCTTTTTGGCGCACAAAGGTTTTTATTGCCAAACGCTTAGCGGGTGGAGTGGCGATAATGGAAAGATCGCGCATGCCACTTAGTGCCATATTTAAGGTTCGCGGAATTGGCGTGGCGGTAAGTGTGAGAATGTCTACTTCGGCACGTAGGGCTTTGAGCTTCTCTTTTTGTTGTACACCAAAACGGTGTTCTTCATCGATGATTAACAGGCCAATGTCTTTAAACTTAACATCTTTTTGAATTAATTTATGGGTGCCTACTACTATGTCTACACTGCCATCGGCGAGACTTTTTAGCACTAGGTTTTGTTCTTTAGTGGTTTTAAAGCGCGACATAACATCCACGCGCATTGGGGTATTGGCAAATCTATCTACAAAGTTTTCGTAATGTTGTTGAGCTAATAATGTCGTTGGTACCAATATGGCGACTTGTTTGCCTTGGTTGGCAGCAATATAAGCGGCACGCATGGCGACTTCGGTTTTACCAAAGCCAACATCACCACACACCAAGCGGTCCATGGCATTGGGAGATTGCATGTCGTTTAACACTGCCGTAATGGCTTGTCGTTGATCCGGGGTTTCTTCGAACGGGAAACTTTCACTAAAAGCGCGATAGTCATCCCAATCTACTGGATAAGCATGGCCAGGTTTGGCGGCGCGCTGGGCGTATACGTCTAATAAATGAGCTGCAACGTCGCGGATTCTTTCGGCGGCTTTTTGTTTGGCTTTGCTCCAGGTTTCTGTACCAAGGGAATGCAGCGGAGCGTGATCGGTATTACTGCCGGTGTATCGACTGATTAAGTGTAATGAGCTAACGGGTACGTATAGTTTGGCTTCTTTTGCATATTCTATGGTGAGATATTCGGTGGTGATACCGCCAACATCGAGGGTTTGTAAGCCTTGGAATCGTCCGACACCGTGATCTAAATGCACGACGGCTTGACCGGGGGTGAGTTCTGCCAGATTCCGAATGATGGCGTTTTCGTCGGTGGCTTCTCTTTTGTCCCGTAAGCGACGTTGACTGATTTTATGCCCAAGCAGCTCGGTTTCGGTAATGAAAGCCAGTTCGCCATCGGGTTCATTGATGATAAAGCTGTGCTCAACCAGTCCAATGCATACCCCTAAGGATTGATGATTGGTGGCAAACTCTTCAAAGCTGTCTGTGGCTTCGGGTCGGATATCGACCTTTTTTAGGAGTTGTTGCAGAGTTTCTTTACGTCCCTCTGACTCGCAACAAAACAGAATTTTTATTCCGTTTTCTTGCCATATTTTAATTTGTTCTTTTATTTTGGTGGCAGGAACCTTTAATTGCGGATTAACGCCTATGTCACCAATGTCGGATAACGCGTAGTTAATAACTTGTGCTTTGTCTTCTTTGGTTTCGTTAAACAGCGATACCCGAGGCCACTGTTTGAGTGCCTCAAATAATTGCTCGATACGTAAGAATATATCGGTAGGCGGTAGTAAGGGTTTTAATGGGTTCCAACGGTGTTGTTCGTAACGTTCGTTTAGATCAGCCCAAAAGAATTCCGCAGATGATTGCAAATCTCCATGGGAGAGAACTAGCGTGTTTTCGGGAAGATAATCAAATAGGGTGGCTGTATTTTCAAAAAACAGCGGTAAGTAGTATTCAATACCCGCAGGTAGCATTTTATTGCTGACATCATGAAAAACAGACCCTTTTCCCAGGCCGGTATCAAAGTGTTTTTTGTAGTTTTCTCTAAAGCGATCAATGCCAGCTTCGTCTGTTGGAAATTCGTGAGCGGGAAGCATGCGAACTTTATCGACGGATTCTTGTGAACGCTGATTGTCTGGATCGAATGTGCGAATACTGTCGATTTCATCATCAAATAGATCGATTCGAAATGGGTGTTTGCAACCCATTGGGTAGAGATCGATTATGCTGCCACGAATGGAAAATTCGCTGTGAGCCATGACTTGGTTAACATGGTTGTAACCCGCTTTTTCTAATCGACGACGAAAATTGTCGATATTAAGCGTTTGCCCTTTTTCCAACATTAATAAAAATTGGCCCAAATAATCCACTGGTGCCATTTTTTGTAGCAGGGTATTAACGGGAACAATAAATATTCCGGGTTGAGACTGCGTAAGTTGATAAAGGGTTTCCAGACGCTGGGAAATGATATCTTGATGGGGAGAGAAATTGTCGTAAGGCAAGGTTTCCCAGTCTGGAAACACTTGTACTGACGCGTCGGAGAAAAAACGGATCTCTTTTTCTAATTTCAGTGCGCTGGGCGTGTCGGCGGTCACCAACAATATACGATTATTGCAAGTTTTGGATGCTTGGCTAATAGCAAGTGCAGCGGCACTGCCTTTTAAGTTTGCCCAATGCTTATGGTCGCCTGGTTTCGTGGGCAGAACAGGCGCAAAAATACTACTGGTCATGGATAGCAGGTTTCGATTGAGTAATTAGTTGTTGTTTGGTTTTCGCTTTTTTCTTAATTGCTGTGACTGCGCATGTAAGCTAGCTCGTACCATCAGTTCCTGATCTTGATCTCGAATACGAGTAAAAATCAGGGAGACATTGTATTGCTGTGGTTCGTCGGCGCAAGCAGAATCGCTTTCTTTTTGTGGAATGGGGTCACATTCGATGACTTCGCCATAACAAAATACGGCGCTGGCTTCGAAATCCAGAAACAGTTTTAGTTCTTGGACGGATTCCATTGGCATGGGGCTGTCTGAAATAATAGTGACACCACTGCCGCCGAAAGACGTTGCTTGGTATTGCTGATCAGTGTGATCTTCCTGCCTCAAAACATAAGACATTATAAGATCGATTTTGTGGGACTGATGATTAAGAAATTCGGCCAACTCAGATGCGTTGTCGCCAATATTTCTCAATGGTCGTAACGCCTTGGTCTCAATGGTGGCAATGTCACTGGCAATACGAAAAGCATAGGGCATATGCTCTGTAAGATGCTCAACATCTGGCAAAGTTTGATTGGCAGCTAAGGGCACAATATTCACCTGAATATCGTGTTTGACTGCAAAGAACTCTCGAAATTGTTCGCGTTTTTCTTCTAAGGTTAAATTATCCATTGGCAATTTAGCCAAATTCCTAAGCGTTACCTAGCCTTAGAGTAGTACGAATAGATATAAATTCCAAGCCGTTACAACGTCTTGGATTTAACCTAAACGTATAAATGTGAGTAAAACCGCAGCCACCATAATGATTGCAAAACTGACTCGTAATATTTTTGCTGAGCGAGGGTTTTCAAATAAAGGCCTTAATGTACCGCCCAATGCCAGCCAAATAAAATCTACGACGGTTGCTACACCAAAACAAACGACGCCAGTTGCCATAAAGTTTAATGTGCTATTGCCATAGGAAAGCGTGAATTGTGAGAACAGGGCTAAAAATGCAGCATAAGCTTTTGGATTTAGTAAATTAAAAATGAAGCCATCCATGAGAGTAGGAGCATTTGTGTTTTGTTCTGAATCAGCGTTAATAATGGGGGCGCGAGCTATTTTTTGGGCGACGTAAACAATGTATAAGCCACCGATTATTTGCACGGCTAGTTTTACGCTTGGAAATGCACTAAATAGCGCTGATAAACCTAATCCGGCACCAATAATCACGACACATAATCCACATAAGATCCCACTGAAAAATCGCAACCCGGATTTCACACCAAATGTAGCGCCGGTGGCGGCTAAAGCCAAAGGTGCTGGCCCTGGAGAGCCTAGCAGTAATGCCGTGGCAATGATGAGAGATAGAAGTGCTTCCATTGGTTATTTTCCTTGTTCTATGTATACAGTTTGTTTTCAATAAATTGTTGCGGTTATAGCGTTCGCGGATGATATTGCATATACAGCTCGTGTTGGTCTTGCTTAATTAATTGAAAACCTAGGCGCATATACAAATGTTGGGCTTTATTCGTTTTTAATACACTCAGTTTTATGCTGAGTTGTCGTTGTTCGGATTCTTTTATTAGGTGGCGTAGTATGGTGGTGCCGAGGCCATTGCTTTGATAATCGGGGTGTATTTGCAATTGAAACAGCTTAATAAACTGGGTGTCTTCTTTGAATTGAATGCCACCAATAAGTTGTCGATTTTGTGTAGTGGAATGCCGGTGAAAAATGATATGAGCATGGGCATAATTATCTTCTAAGCGAAACAAATGCTCTGCATCAGAAAGCATCAATCCCGACGCTTCTAAATGCGCGGTCATCGTGAGCTTTCTTAGCTGTAACAAATAGGCTTTATCCGCATCAGTGGCGCGAACAAATTCAATTTCATTTTGAGTCACAAGGTTCAACTATTTGCGGGTGGCTTTCATGGCATTTGCCAGCTTTTGAGCGCCTTGTTGTATTAGCTCTTCTATTATTTGATTCTGATCTTGCTGACTTCGATTCTGGCTCAGCTTAAATGTGCATTGCAGTTCGGTGACCGTAATTTCAATGCCGACAATGGCTTTTAACATTGCAGGGTTGTATTGAGGCTGCCAAGGTTCAGGTTTGGAACCTTCATAAACGTCGCTGAGTTCTTCTACTAACGCTTGTAATGATTCTGGGTCGGTAATGAGTTTACCTGCACCGTAAGCGTGTACTGCTTGGTAATTCCAAGTCGGGACGCCACCTTTAGCTTCATACCAAGTGGGAGAAATGTATTCGTGAGGCCCTTCTATTGTGATCAATAATTCTTGATTCTCTATGTCTTGCCATTGAGGGTTTTGTTTAGCCACATGGCATAAAAATATATTCTTTTCAGGCTGATATAAAAAAGGGAGCTGAGTTGAGAATAATTGACCGTTAACCTTGGATACTAACTGTCCAAAAGTGTTGTGTTGTAAAAAGCGCTCAATGAGCGCTTTTTCTTCAACAGCAAAGGGTTTGGGAATATACATTTGAATTTTCTTTCGGTCCTTGATGTTCTAAATGTGATTAATCTGCCGCTCTGTAAACATTTTGAGTATGCCGCTAATAATGAACAATTGGGCGGTGTAATAGGTAAACATAATCAAATGGCGTGAGTAAGGAATGGGTTCTAAAAACATGTTCCAAGCGATCATGGAATCAGAGACGATAAAAAATAGTGCTCCGATTACATGGGTGAAGCTTTTACGCCAACTGATAGTGGCAAAGATCCCCATGGAGGCAATGACACAAATGTAAACGGCTACAGGAATCACTAATTCTCCGGCAAGGGGTAGAACTAGTACAGCCATAGAAGTTGTAACGCCTGAAATCAATGTAATTAAGAACACTTTTTGTACAAGATGTTGTTTGTTAGCAAACCCATAAAAACAGGCGACATAGAATAAATGCCCTGTTAAAAATGCACCTAATCCCATTACAAAATTATCGGAGAACGAGAGCGTAAGAAATACGTCACCCATGCCACAAAAAATAATACCTAATAAAGTGATCATTCTTAACTTTCCGCTCAGCTGGGAATAGGCAGCAAAAAACAGAATTAATATGGGAATGATTTTGATTACCGGGTCCAAAAGGTAAGGACGAAAGGGGATCAAGGCCAAATAAGCCAATCCGGTAAGAATAAATAAGAGATTTAGTCGGTTTCCTAACAGCACAGCAGTTTCCGATTTATTGTAATTTTAAGCTGTGGAATGATGCATTGAAAAAGGCTTGGGTGCAAGTTATAAGCCATACTATGGTCTCAAACCTTGAGTGATCATTGGTCGGTGCTAGAACAATAAACTTTGCAAGTGCTGTTATGTGTCCATTTTGCTATTTAGGCGTTATGTAAACATGAGCGCAAACTTGAGCAACCTATCTCGGAAATATATTCTTCTGTTCCAATACCGACCAATATTTTATCTTGTTGTTTTAAGGGTTGTGATACCAGTCAGCAGTGGGGTTGATGATAAATTGTTGGTTAATTCCACCGTGGCATTTCCAGATATGCAAGCGTTGTCCGTTGTAGGGGGACGCATTGGGAACATCTAGACAGTAGGTGTAATTCTTGTCGCGATTTTTTAGTTCTCCTTTTGTGGTAACCGCCCACTTTTCTGAATTTCCGCCGTCGCAGTCCCATAAATGAGTGTCGTCCCCGTTATCGGCACTGCCTGAACTGTAATCAAGGCAATATTTGTCGTTGCCTTTTATACGCAACTGGCCTTCAGCGGTGTACACAAATTTTTGAGCATCGCTGCCATTGCAATACTTTACTTCTATGTCGCTACCGTTACCGTAGCTGGTGTTATCGTCACTAACGCATAAGCTGGTATTTTGTGCTGGATGCAGTGTTACGTAGCCATGCAAACTTCGGCGTTTACCAACGTAGTCAATGTTATTACCAATATAAGATGGTGTGCTGGCTGCGCTACTTAGGTCAATACCAATACCTTGAACGCCATGAGCCACGGCAATCCATAGGGCTTCAAAGGAAGTGTTAGCGAAATCACCGGCTTTATCCCATGAATGCATAATTTGTTTGTATTCTGCTGCTCTGTTGGCGGTGGCAGTATAGTGGTCGCCCGATTTTACGTTGCCGCAAAAGAATTTTTTGGAATTAGTCGATGAAATGGCATCAATGGTGCCTGAAAACTCTTCTGGATCGCTGGTATCAATATCGGGACATAGGAAACTGTTAAGGCTGTCTCCCCGGTACCCGAGTGCTTGCTCCATGCGATCGTTTACATCGCCAATAGAGCCGCCGGTAAATGCCACGATGATTTTTCCTTTAAGAGCGGAAAGTGTCGGCCATCCAACTCGTTTTAAACTGGCGCGATAATCGCTGTTGTTAAATTGACTATCGTTAATGCGTAGGTGATCGATAAGTTCACCATAGGTATAGCGTTTGGACGCCGGTATATAGCTTTCAATGAACTCGTCCAGCATGGCCACTTCGTCACCTTTCCAAGCATTTAGCGGATCCCAAGATGCTTTCATATCAATGAACAGTAAAATTGGCGTATCTGGGTTATTGGCGTTCGACCAGTTAATGATGTCAGTAAGGCAATCGCCGAGCCTGTCATTGGTGCTTGCACTGCAATTTTCGTTACCTTCGGAACCATCGTGAGATACGTAAGGACCTTTGGCTTGAAATTCCCAATCACCCTTATCAATAACGTCTATTTCCAGTGTTCTATAACCTTTGTTAAGCCAATTGGTTAATACGCTATCGTGTTCATAGGAGTTATGGGGTTGAAGGAAGTAGGCTTGGTCGAAACGCATATTCGACGTTGCTGGCTGGGTTTGGTAGGTTGCGGCAAAGGCACTTTGGCAGCTTAATAGGCAAAGCAAAAAAGCAGCCTTTTTAAAAAGGTTTGTTCTAATCATGGTTGTGCTCTCGTTTTCACATTTTTGTTTATGAAGATGAGAGGTGGTATTTCCTCCCATCAGACGTTAGGGCATACCTTAACGTTTCTCGTTTTCAAAAATATTGCACAAAAATGATGATTTGGTAAGTGAATTTACCAATATTGTTTGTGATTTGATGGAAATAGGACTGGGGAATGAAAGTTGGGGGAGCAAACTGGGGGGAGGCTACTGTGGGAATAACGGTAACGCTGAAAATTAGGTTGTCAGTGATTATGGATTATCTCCATTCATGTTTTTCTCTTAGGTAAAGCGACGATGACTTTAGGTTTGTTCTACTTTTCCGAATGCTTATGCTAGTTTTTGATGGTTGGCTGCTTGGTGTTTTTCTCAACCCATATAGCAACGCCTTGTGCGGTTTTGTGCATTAGAGGCATGCCAACGGATACGCCGAAGCTACTGCCACTACTGTAATTGCCTGAGCCAGTGCTGATATAACCGGAATGTTCGTCTCCTGTTGCTTCGATTAATATTCCGTTTGCCCCTAGGGCTGCGGCTTCTTCTTTTAATCTCAAGAGTGCTTGGTCCATTTTGCCTTGTTCACTAAAGCGCCAAGAGTTACGGCTACTGGAATGTAAAATGGCTATCTTTTCGTAATTGGCTGGGGGCTTGGAGTAAATTATGACTTGCCCAATAGATAGGGCCGGTCTGGTCGCACCGAGTAAAACGTGGGAACTGGATGTGCAGCCAGATAGCATTAGCATACTAACAATAATGAGTTTAAAGCTTATTAATGGGGTTTTGGCTAAAGTAAAAAGGGCTGACATGATTAATCTCAATTAACGTTTGCCGGGTATTATGATCAATTCGCACTTTACAGTCACTAACTTGGTTTCACTTTCGTTGCATCTTGTTTCTAAACTCAAAGAGCTTCTAAAAAACGTTGCTGTTTTTGCTGTCTTAAATAACCCACCCGCTGTTGGAAAAATGAACACTATAAATAAAGAGACTAAGTAATGTTTGACAATAGTTGGGAAAGTGTAAGCAAATCAATCAAAGTGATACCCTGCGTAGCGCTTATATGTCAAAATCCGGAGCATGAAATTGCTGTTAGAAATAAGCGTGGAAATATTGCGAAGGAATATTAGGGGGTTGCTTGTTCCTTTCAATCAGGCTCTGGCTTTTTACCAGAATCGAGAAGGAAGGGATGCATGAATTTATCTGCTGCCATATTTATTGGTTGGCGTTACGCTAACAGCGATAAAAGTAATCATTTTATTGCGTTTATTAATTTCTTTTCAGTCACAGGGATTACCTTGGGACTGGCTGCATTAATTATCGTTTCTTCAGTAATGAACGGTTTTGAAGGGCAGCTGAAACAGCGAATTCTTGGGCTGGTGCCGCATTTTGTGGTAAATGAAACGCTTAGTGCAATGCCTTCTGATGTGTTGCAGCATGAACTCATTACTGGCGCTATTCCGTTTGCGGAAGTAGAAGCAGCAATTCAATCTTCTAGTGGACTTAGACCTGTTATTTTACAGGGTATAGAAAGCCAATCATTTCAAACACATTCTCCCGTTTCAGAACACATGCTCATTGGTGGTTTTGAGCTTCTTGTACCAGGTGAGTACGGCATTATTATTGGTCGTGCCTTAGCAAGCTCTCTCAATGTAACCGTTGGTGAGCAGGTACGAATAATGAGTGCAGAGAGTACTCGATACACACTTTTGGGGCGATTGCCTAGTCAGCGAAAGTTTCGGGTGGTGGGTATTTTTGAAATGGGCTCTGAATTAGATGATAGCGTGGCGCTAATGGATATGAGTGACCTTGCCAATCTGCTGAGAAAGTCGGTAGATGATATGGAAAAAACACGCCTGTTTTTATCCGACCCTTTTCAATATCCTGCTATTCGTGATGTGCTTGAACAAGACAACCTGACTTATGATGACTGGCGTACCCGGCAAGGTCCATTGTTCGATGCCGTCAAAATGGAAAAGAACATGATGATGCTAATGCTGTTGTTAATCATCGCAGTAGCTGCATTTAATATTGTGTCTGCTTTAGTCATGGTTGTGACTGAAAAGCAAGGCGATATCGCTATATTACAAACCCAAGGCATGACTCAAAAAGGGATTTGGTTGGTGTTTTTGGTGAATGGATTAAGCAATGGTATTAAAGGTACTTTGATAGGCAGTGCTATCGGTATTTTGCTCACCTACAATATAAATGAATTGCTTTTATTACTTGGTTTACCACTGCATTTGTATTTGCCTGAAGGCATGTTACCTGTGTTGATGCAGCCGTCTCAATTAATTTGGATGGTAGTGTTGTCGTTAATGTTGTGTTTTGTGGCGACCCTTTATCCTGCTTATCGTGCATCCAAGGTGAGACCGGCGGATGCGCTTAGATATGAATAGTGGATTACGAAAATCAGGCTATGTGCAGGTTGGTATGCGTAAATCGGAAAACGGTTTTTAAGGAAAGGTATGAGTTCAATATTATTGCAATGTCATCAGTTAAGTAAGTCTTACAACGAAGGCCCAAAACCTATAAAAGTACTTGAAAATGTAAGCTTTTCTTTAGATGAAGGCGAGCAGGTGGCTGTTTTGGGAAGTTCAGGCTCTGGCAAAAGTACTTTGCTGCACCTTTTGGGGGCTTTGGATAAACCCAATTCTGGAACCGTTTTGTTCAAGGGCGATGACATTTACCAATACAACGAAACTCAGCAGGCTAATTTTCGTAATCAAAATTTAGGTTTTGTGTATCAACAGCATCATTTGTTGCCTGAGTTTAATGCGTTGGAAAATACGGCAATGCCTTTGTTGATTGCGGGCAAATCTAAATCCTATGCCATGCAACAAGCCCTGCAAATATTGGAAAAGGTGGGATTGGCAGATAGAGTTTTACACGAACCCGCTGCTATGTCGGGTGGTGAAAGGCAACGGGTTGCTATTGCCAGAGCGTTGGTAAGTAACCCTAAATTGGTGTTGGCAGATGAACCTACCGGTAATTTAGATGACAAAACCGGTGATGCCGTATACCAATTGTTATTGGATTTGAAAGAAGAGTTTTCAACTAGTTTTGTGGTCGTTACCCACGATACTCGAATGGCGGCAAGGTTAGATAGAACCCTGCATTTGAGTAATGGCATACTGTGTCAGGCTGGCTAGAGGGAATGCTATGAATGGATTAGTTTGGCAGCTCGCTTTACGTTTTCGCAAGAGTAAAAAGCGTAGCGGGTTTACTGCTTTTATCTCCTCATCTTCTACTGTGGGAATTGGCTTGGGTTGTTTTGTGCTTATTGTCCTGCTGTCCGTTATGAACGGATTCGAAAAAGAATTGAAAGAACGTTTATTGTCGGCGATTCCCCATGGTGAATTTCGTGCGGTATCGCCCGATGGCTTCCATGATTGGCGTAATGTTATGGAGGGCTTTTCTTCCGAAGCCAGTGTTAGTCATGTTCAGCCTTTTATTAAGGCGACGGCACTGTTGCAGAGAGGCAAAAAAAGTAAAGCGGTTGAGCTGACGGCTATTGCCCCTGAATTGTCGAATTATCCTACTGTTTTAAATATTTTGCCGGACAATGCTTGGAGTGATTTTTCAGAGAACAAACAAAGCGTGTTGCTCGGAAGGAATGTACTGACGCATTTAGGTCTGGGGGTGGGTGACAAAGTGCAAGTTTTAATCCCAAAGAAAAGCGCAGAGCTTAAGCTTTCGGCTCCGGAGTCAATTTGGTTAACCGTAGCTGGTGAAATAGTTATTGGTGGTGAGCTGGATAGCTTTATGGCGTTTATGCACATGGATTTGGCTGCTAGCATTCTGGAGGTTGGCGAAGGAGCGTCGGGTTTGTCGATGCGTTATAACGATCCTTTTGAAGCCAATTCGTTGACCCGTGAATTTGGATATCGATTATCTCAGCATGTTTATATGTCGGATTGGACCCGAACTCATGGGCATCTCTATCAAGATATTCAATTGGTGCGTTCAGTGGTTTATATTGCGCTTTCGTTGGTTATTGCTGTCGCCAGTTTTAATATCGTTTCTTCATTAGTGATGTCGGTCAGTGAGAAACAATCCGAGATTGCTATGCTCAAAACTATGGGCGCGCCGTCCGGGCTTATCGCCATCGTTTTTATATTGCAGGGTAGCTTAAATGGCATTATTGGGACCATTATAGGGGCAACAATAGGGGTATTGTTTGCGCAGTTTATGTCGGAAATTGCGGTTGCTATAGAGAATTTATTGGGTGTGAAGATTTTATCAGGCGATATTTATTTCATTGACTTTTTACCTTCACAGTTAGCTTGGCAAGATGTTTGGGTAACCGTTGCAATTGCACTACTCCTGAGTATTTTAGCGACTTTATATCCTGCAATAAGGGCGAGCAGAATTGATCCTGCGGTGGTATTGGGGCACTAATCAATGTTCTCGTTTAGTTGGTATATAAAGAAGATTGTTACTTTAGGCTTTTAGTTTAAATATTATTAATTTGAGAGCAAGCTATGCAGGTTAAATTCGCAAAAACAGAACAAGATTGGCGTGATTGTTTTCCCGTTATGCAGCAGTTAAGGCCTCAGTATTCTTTAGATGCGTTTTTGAAGCAGATTGCTGTGCAGGTGGATGAAGGGTATCAGCTCGCTTACGTGACGACTCAAACGGGCGATTTAGCTGAGCAAGTGGTGGCGGTTGCAGGTTTTGTGATTTCTCATAAGTTAGCCTGGGGCAAGCACATGTATATTGATGACTTGGTCACGAATGAGCATCAACGTTCTGCAGGTGCTGGAAAACTGCTACTTAATACCTTAGAGCAGTATGCTCAGGAGCAAGGGTGTGAACAGCTACATCTTGATTCTGGTGTGCAGCGGTTCGGCGCGCACCGGTTTTATTTGCGTGAGGGTATGATTATTTCTAGTCATCATTTTCAATTGCAACTGGGTGAGAATCCTTCTTCAAAATGAAGTATTTTATTCCTCTGAACTTCTATGATCAGCACGGTCGCGTAAAACCGCATTGGTTGATATGGTCAACGGTTCTCTTTCTACTTAGAGCTTACATTGTTCTAATTGTGGTTTCTTTAAGTTTTGGTCAAGACAGCAGTACCTTGCTGGCGGTGTTTTATCCCCATAGTAGCGATTTTTATCAAGTGTTATTGTTGGGCATTCCTGCATGGGGGATTGCTGTGATTCTTTCGTTTAGAGAGATGATTTCAAAGAAGGGGTACACCTGGCTTTTTGGATATATTAAACCGTTACTTTTAATCGGTTTGTGCTTGGATATTGCTTTAAATATTAATATGGCAATTGACCAGCAATGGCGATTCTCCTGGTCAATCGCTTTGTCGTTTCTGTTTGCTGGCCTAGCAGGTTTTTATTGTGCCAAGAGCCGATTACTCAATGCTTTTATCGCGGAGTGGAAAGAAGTCGAATCGGAATCAAAATTAAATCAGTCCTGATTAAGATTCAAGTTATTGCTATTGGGTTGAATTGGAGACGGCTTTATCAAAGTATTTCTTTACACTGATAGTACTGTCATTAACCAATCGTTGATAACAAATTCCCGCAAAAGCATAGGATTTTCCAGCATATTCTAATAGGACATAGGGAGCATCTGGATTGGCTTCGTCGTATGTCCATTCTCCACCTACCAATACTTTGAAGATTTCACCGATATAGGCTCCATAAATATTGCAGAGTGTAAATACGGCTTTGTCTTCTAACGCCTGATCTTTATATCGGCCTATCCAGTTTAGTAGCACATCATCAACCTTGCTGATGCTGTCTGGTGAGTTATCTAGCTCAATTTGAAATTCTTCCTGCGTTGTTTTAATGGCATTTTGCGCACTATCGGCCATTAATTCATTTAATTCTTCACGTGTCATACGCATATTATTATTTAACACCTGTAATCGGTTAGCGCTTAGAGACATAGGTTATTGTGAAATTTGTCTCTCAGCAAGTATCATTTCAGTTAGTAATTGTGTTCCGGGCCCCATTGTTTCTGCATTTGGGTTAACAAGAGACATGGATATTCTTCGAAAACTACTGCCTTTAACTGACAAATGCGTTAGTGCACCTTTTTTTATGAGTGGCTCAACATAATCTTGAGGCAACCAGCAAAACCCTACACCTCGTAATAATAAGTCGATAGCGGTATGAAATTGACTAACTGTCCAACGTTGTTCGGCTCTTAGCCAGCCGCGATTATCATCAGGTGTTTTACCGGTATCTCGAATGACGACCTGAACATGTTGTAACAATTCCTGAGGATCAATGGGTGATGAAAGCAGGGCCAGAGGATGCTCTGGATGAGCAACAGGGACGAAATCGACACTCAATAAGGGTTCCTGCAAAAAACCTTTCGGAACATGGTTAGTCAGTACAATATCGGCCCATCCTTCCGTTACGGCTTCCTCCGTCCCTCCTAATACCGTGTCCAATATGGTTATTCGACTACCTCTACTTAGTGGCTGAAATGCGGTCAGAATTGGAAGTAGCTTCGCTCTTGGGAAGGCGAGGTCCGCTGCTAATACAATTTCTGGTTCCCATCCTTGATCGATACTGTTGGCCAATTCTTCTAGATCTTGAGCGGCTTGGTTTAATAAGCGGCTTCGTCTTAGCATTACTTTACCTGCTTTGGTAAGAAATGCTTTTCTGCCTTTAACTTCCAGAAGTTGGACATTGAGCTGACTTTGCAACTTTGCAACGGCATGATTAAGGGATGATTGGCTTTTATTTAGCTGTTTGGCTGCATGGGCGTAACCACCACAGTCTACAACGGCCTGTAAAATTCTCCACTGTTCAAGCGTGGTTTTCTGACGGTACATTAATCATTCGATTTTTTGGAATAGTTAGGTTAATGCTAGCGTCAACGGGCTTATCTCGCAAGCTTGGAATACCTATTGTTTATTATGGGCGAGTTGTTAAGTATACCTTGGCATGTTTTTGATTAACCAAGGGACTGGTTTTTTGTGAATTGGGTCTATTGAAAAGTGAAGGTTTGAGATGAATAGGAAGGGACGTTTTATTTGTATTCTCAGAGTAAACCATTGAATTTAGCAACAGAGTAGATTGCCTTTCCCATGCTGAAAGGAGCTTTCCTACAACAACAATATTAATCATTAAACTAATAAATAGTATTGAGGTTAATAAAAGAACAATTGAACCATTTTTAATGTGCATTGGTATTCTGAGCCTTTATTTCTAGGTCTTTTTTTGAAACCTTTGTGTTGCAAAGGATTGCAAAAGCGTTGCGCTAAAAATGCCATGGTGAAGCGCAACTTTATTTTTGAACTCAATTGGTCTGAGCAATGAGTAGTGCCATATTATTTTGTTCTTTTGCCATGAAATGAGAAATCACATCGGGCGGTGGAAAGCGGCATGCTTTAGTCATCGCAATAAATTGATTAACGTCTGGGGTTCCGACATTCTTTTCCCAATTTTCATAGGTCTTCCGAGTCTTCACACCTGCGGCAAGTGCCATTTCTACTGTCGTAAGACCGGCAATTAATCTCATCGAGCGTAGATCATTTCCTCTAATAAACTTCATACTGAATCCTATTTTGTATTTTTATCGTCCAAAGTTCGTAACTTAAGTGGCAATACTTGCCATTAAAACGTATGTCATGAAAACGAGATGTATCATATTTGATATTTTCACTAACAAATTGATTTATATAGTTTCTTTAAAAAGCAATAAATCTGTCTTAGTATAAGTAACAGAGGTAATTTATTAGATTAAGTTAACTGGGTCAATACAAATATACGAAAATACGTATACTTGTCTGAAAATTAATACCGAGGGGTAATATGGCGGAGTTTGATATTAGGGCTATTTTTCAGCGCATGTATGTGGCTAGCGGAGTGGAAAATGATAACCAGTTGAGTAAGTTTTTGAAGGTCAAGCCTAGTACGATTCAGGGATGGAAAATTGCTAAAACGCCGCCATTTAAAGCTTGTTATGAAATATATCACCGCACGGGGTTTACGGTAGAGTGGCTTGTTGATGGTGCGCATCCGAAAGTGAGTATGGGGGAGGTTGGTGCTGCAAATAGAGCTTTTACTCAAAAAGTTATTAATTTGCCAGAGGACTCCTTTGCAAATGCCTTTCATGAAGAAGTGATGTCGGGCATTCGATTGGATTTTTTAATGGCTAATGAACATTCAGTTGCTGAAAATATAAAAAGACTGGGTAGGCAGTTATATCGTGAGCTTAATGACGAGCCGATTATTCCTCAAAAAAGTGATAAAGAAATCAAATCTGCTTGAAATAATGGGATAAATGTGAATGCATTTACGTAATTTCGTATGTGAATATGAAGTGAGTTTTTTAGGTTTGGCGTTTTTTGTTCGGTAGATTGGCTTAATAAATCCATAGCTCAAGAGATTAATAAGTGTGAGCCAATAACTTAAGTAATTGTCCTGTCGAATAGTAAGCCTTCGAATGAGTTGTCTTGGGATGTGTTTTTCGATGTACTAATCAATAAAAAACTTGTTTTTGTTAGGATTGGTTGGAATTTTTTCGACAAATTTTTTCCACCGAGCAAATTCTTGCATTTTTTTATCTGGATCAGAGATGTTCATAATGTTTTGATGCCATACAACGGCTCTTTCATATACTGATGAGGGAACTTCCGTAGTTTCTATTGGCTTCTTTAACATGCGAAGCATGATTAAGTAGCTAACCACGAGGGTAATAACGAAAAGAAATTTTAATACTAACATCAAGGGTATTCCTAAAAAATGCCAATATGACAAAAATTCCTATGGCTATGTTTATAGTCGGTATTATAAAGGAATAAAAATCAGAAAATATAGGCGATTTAATTGTAATGCTATTAAGGTATCTAACAATTATTAAGGCACTTATTACTGCAATATACCATTCAAGCACTTTTGTTTCGAAAGACTTTGCTAAATTTAATCTTTCATGGGTTAACTTTATTAAGGCTATAATTGAAAAGTTAAAAATTATCCATGTGCTTACCCATAAAATTGTTCCTGTTTCAATACTAAAACCATCATACCTAGCAAATTCAATTAAAGGATCTTTAATTGATATTTCTGTAAACTCAAAGAAGCTCATGATTGCAGAACTTACAGAAAATGATCCCATTTCTCTGAAGTATAATAGCCCAAAAAACGAGACTAAGCTGAAGATCCACGGGGAAAGTGAATCTATGAACTTTATAGTATCCAACAATTTTTTGATCCCTATTACTAAGTAGTAACTAATCTGACTTCGTGTTAGTTACTACTTTCGAAAGCAAACACTCAATAAACAAAATTTATCTATTTTAATACAATGTGAGGTTTTTTTTCGGAGTATTTAGAAGGAGGCCATTCACCACTACCATCAACAACGCAAATTTCCATTGTTGTAGGTGGTTTTTTCGACTTTAAACTTGGAGTATCATTGGCAATTGAAGCATTTGCAAAAGTGATTAAAAAAAACAAAAGGGTTATTTTTGCGGTACCTTTATTCATTTCAAAACTCTCCAAAGTGTGTTTCATTTTTGACGGTAATTGATAGACGTTCGTAAAGCGTAGGTTAGATATATTACCTAGCAAAGGAGCGTTTTCAATTGATAGTTGGAATAGATGCCAATATTTTTGGAATGTTTAAAGGTTGTTACCCCAATTTTACTTTGTTGCGTCCGGCTTTTTTGGCTTTGTATAGAGCTTGGTCTGCTATTTTGAGGGCTTGTTCGTAAGGAGTGTTTTTATCTTTAAGTGCTACCCCAAAACTCATTGTAACGTGCACAACTTGCTGCTTGGGTTGATGGGGTTTTGTTGTTTTGTCCGTCGGTTTCTGCTTTGGCCGATCTGGTTGACGTATTACTAACGGATAATTAGCAATGCTGTCACGTAGATCATCTACTATTTCAAAAACCTGTTCGGGTTTTTTGCCTGGGAAGATCAGAGTGAATTCTTCTCCACCGTATCGATAAGTCTTCCCGCCTTGTGAAACTTGGTTTAGCTGTTGGGCAACCATACGCAAAACCTGGTCGCCCACATCGTGGCCATATTTGTCGTTAAAGGCTTTAAAATGGTCTACGTCTGCCATCACTACCGTGTAGTTATTTAGTAGTGATTTGGTGAAATGTGTTAATGCTCGACGTGAAGAAATGCCGGTTAGTTCATCTTTAAAGGCCATTGTATGGCTATCTAATAACACTATTAGGGCTGCGATTAGAGCAAATAGGCCACTGGCGAATCGAATAAGTTGCTCATCATAATTGAACTGTAGGATAAACATTATAACGATAGAGGCTGCAAGTAAGGTGTGACTGAGTTTAGGTTTAAGGGTTAGTCTCACCATTAATGTGCATAGTAATATGCAGTAAAAGCACAGTTCTAGAAGAGAAAAATAGCCACTTAAAGTAGTAAATGCGCTGAAATAACTGTTAGACCAAGATTGGTAAACAGGGTGATTTAGAATAGCTTCCCATTGCATTATAAATAATGTTACGCCAATGCTTGCCCCAATTATTAAGGAGTTGAGTAATATGTTGTATAAACGTAAGCCTCGGTCTTGTTGCCATAGAAGTACGGCATTGGCAATGGCAATCAAAGGAAACAGCATTGAAACTTCAAAGTTTGTAAATGGTATAAGTTCTGGTTTATCTAGCGTGAAAAGAAGTGCAACCCAAAGCCAAGCAGCATAAAAGAAACGACTTTGATTAAATTGAGACGCTAAAATTATGCTTGTAGCGAGAATAGGGTAGGGCAACCAATTTTTGTCACTAAGCCAAAATAACGTCTCTGTGGGAAATTGTGAAACCACGGTAAAGCCAAAGATGATAGCAACGAGTGGGAGTAAAGAGTTGCTAATAAATGTCGGCCAAAATTTCATATGTAAGTAAGTTTCTCTGCGTGTTTATAAATAAACCCAATCAACATGAATGGGTTAGCCTTTACTCTTGTGAATGTTTATTTATTGGTTATTTAAAAACGGTATTGTGCAACACCAATGACTTGATGTTGGGTAATGTCAGTATCCCAATTCCATTGAATTCGATTGGCCTGAAATCGGTCAATAAAGATGTATTCCAAACCCAATTGCACATGTGCATTCCAATCATACCGATATGATGTGGTAAAAGCGAAGCCATCGCTATTATTTTGATCTTGAGGGTATTTGTCTTTATCACTGGTGCTAAATTTGTCATAGCGAGCACTAAATCTATGTGCGCCTTCTTTAAAGCTTGTCATTGCATACCATGAGCGAAAATCTACATTAACCTTATATGGACCCATTGAGGTGTTCCCATCCATATAATGCATTATTAACCGCCATTGTTGATTGAAACGATATTGCCAAGAAACACTATTAAAAAGCGTTTGCCATGCATATTGTCCATCACTAGCGACCTTATTTTCATCGGCTCGGTTATTGTAGTAGTAATATCGAATCTTTGATTTTTGTTTATAGTTCCAGTGTATTCCCGAGTACATACCCCACCGGCCATCTATTTCTCTGAATGGGTCAACCAAAGGTGGCTGGTTTTGCAAGAAATTTTGGTTTCTAATAGACGGGTAATATGCAAATGGTACGGTTTCATTAAATAAAGTTTGTTTGTCGTGAAACCCCCAGCCTCGCCACGCCAACATTGTTCCAGTAGGGTCATTAGCTTTGTATATTGAGCCTACAAATGCAAAAGTATGCGGGCTGGAACCATGTGCTCGACCCGGGCGCGTAACTTTGAATTCTCCACCAATTGTCCGTAATTCTTCTCCAACCCAGCTACTTATAGCTGAATTGGTATAGTTAAACGGCGAAAGCCACCCAACATCTGGGTTTTCAAACCCGAACTGTGGGTAAAACATACCGGCTCGGAACTGCCATCGATATTTATTCGACCAAATAGGCTTATATTTAAAACTTAATTGACTGACATTGGTAAAGGAATTCGGAGTTTGAGTATGATTTAGCACCGCTTCTAGCATTAAGGTGCTGGTTAAGTCCGTTTTTATCTCTAGCAATGCTTGCGTTAATTCAGGGGAATCATTTTCATCATCAAATCGCAGTAAGCCAGTGCCGCTATTAAAAAAGCTGACTTCATTGTCTGTCGCAAGTGGGACTTGACCTTGAATTAAGCCTTTTATTTGAGTTTCCGCCCTAGATGCTGCGACGAAGACAGACAAGGCGAGCGTGATTAATAAAGCAATGTTTCTAATTAATCTGGACATTATTTAATCACCGTACTGATTGTTACTGATTATTCAGCTACTTAAAATCGAAACAGGTAATGGTTATTACTTGAGTGACAAAAGTGCTTGCACCAATTTATGAGGATCATAATAGGGCATAAATCTCGCTGAAGTTAGGTCTGAACGAATAATTTCAATACCTTTCTCTCGCCACTCTTCTGTTTGTATTGTCCCATTATAATACTCTTCATGCTGATCAAGTAGTATATGGGTCAATTTATTGGGGCTTTCTGTTCCGTTACTACCTTCAAGATCGTTGTTTTGATCGAGAAATTTCAATAGTTGCTGGATATTTTGAGATGTTGTTAATCCGTGGGATTCAGGATCCCGACCTAAATTAGGAATATAAACCTTGGGGTTTGGGTTTTTGGAGATGGCTTTCGTTATGCCCTGCGGTAAAAGGTTAGCAATAATACTGGAGTAAAAGCTTCCTGGCGGGAAACAAAGTAAATCTGCGTTTTCTATCATTTTTCGGTTGATGTCAGTAATTCCAGATGTCACGGATTGGAAAGAACTGATTTTTTCTGACAAACATAAGGTTTTAATCGGGCTCTCGATGGCGGGGTGTTCTTTGCCTGTCAGGAGGTGTTGTCCTAGTATTTGCCGGCCATTTTCTAATGATGCGGCTAAATGATAGTTTTGGTTTAATGTTAATCTTACTTTTCCTCTTACAGACATGAGCTTGGACAGTTCAAAAATAACGGGTTCAAGTTGTCTGTTATTAAGTAAGTATCCTCCAGCTAAAACAAGATTGCCGATAGAGGCATGCTCAAAATTAAAGCTTGAGTCGGTATGTTCTAAAAAGCACTCTAAGTTTTCTCGGATAACGGATTTAAGTGGCGATGTAATACCATTAATGAGTGCATTTCGGTTGTTAACCACATCGTATATATATTGCCTGGGAGAGCCTTCGAAGTCGCTGGAGGAAAATCGATGGTTAAATAATCGAAGCACATAAGGGTAATCAATCGTTTTTGGGTCGGATAAGGACATTATTCTTGCCCTGACATCTCCTACTGCCGGCATTTTGAGCACTTTTCGTATTTCAGCAGTGCTTCCTCCAGAATCAAAAGGCGATAACAAATGTACGGAATTGTGGGTGTAGTTCATTAAGCTTTGGCAAAGGTTATGAACAGCCGAACCTCCACTAAAAAAGAGTAGATTAGGCCCATCTTCTGGTCGTTTCAAATATTCGACGATCCGTTCGTCATGTCGGTTGTATAAGACTTTTTTGGTATTGTGCAATGGGCTTATTTTCTTATAATTTAAATTCCAGAAATGGCAATGTACCAAACCAGAAGTTGAATAGGCAGATTAATTACATTGTTTTACATATAGCTACGAAATGCCTAACTATCAAGGGTAAAATCTATACCAAGATTTTCAAATTGAAAGTATTTTGGTCTAACGAGGTCTTTTGGGAATGGCTATCTTTAACAAATTACTAATTCAGTTTAAAGTTGGATACCGAGTTGACAAGCCTGCTGCCTGATTTGTTTAGCTCCTTACACGTCTCTTCTATTTGGTCAGAATAGTTTTCCGTGCTCGTCGAAATATCTTGTATATTAATGATACTTTTAGAAATACTTTCAGCTACAGTCGATTGTTCTTTTGATGCTGTTGCTATATGACCGTTCATATCTCTGATTGAAGCTATAGCATCGGTTATTGCCTGTAACGCAGAATTTGCTGCACTTGAATTGCCAACAATGTCGTTAACACTGTCCCTACTTTCGGAAATAGCTTTTTCCGCGGCATAGGCTTTGCTTTGTAATAGTTCAATCATTTTCTCTATTTCTAGTGTGGATTCCTGGGTTCTTTGAGCTAATGTCCTGACTTCATCAGCCACAACTGCAAATCCTCTGCCTTGTTCTCCCGCCCTTGCGGCTTCAATGGCTGCATTTAAAGCTAATAAGTTAGTTTGTTCAGCGATACCTTTAATAACGCCTAACACTCCACCTATGTTATTACTCTCAGAGGAAAGCTCGGTTATTACATTAACCGTTGATTGCATTTCTTCGGATAAGGAGTTGATATTATTCACCATGGTTTCTACAACTCTTTGGCCATTTTCTGCGTATTTGTCTGCCTGATCTGCGTGCTCAACAGCGTCAGAAGCGCTAGATGAAACTTCTGACGCTGATGCTACCATTTCTGTGATAGCGGATGTTACAGATTCAGTTTCTCGTTTTTGTTGGGTTACTGCACTGTTACTTTCGATGGATAGCGACGTTAACTGCTTACTGGCCACATCTACTTCTGAAGAACTGGTGGTAACAATCGAAATGGTTTCGTGCAGCTTTTCTACGAAACGATTAAAGTTTCTGGCCAATTGCGACATTTCAGTTTGGCCCTTAACTTTAAGGCGAGAAGTTAGGTCGCCTTCACCATCAGCAATATCCATAAGCATAGTTGCAGACTCTCGAATAGGTTCAGTTATAGAGATGGATACTTTAATGGCTATAAATACGAAGATAATAAAAAATACTATAGTTATCGCAGAGACAGAAAGTATGGAGCTGGTAAAGGCGTCTGTGATGACAGAAATATCCTGACTTATCAAAATAAAACCAGCAGTTGTACCAGATGCGTCTTTAAAGGGCGTGGCTTTTATATTGTGAGCGACACCATTAAACGACGTTTCAATCAAATCATAATTGTTTTTCGAATAGCTTTCGGAGCTTAATCTTACGAAGGTATCATGTTGTTCTTTATTTGAACTAATCACGCGATACCAATCAGACACAGATTCAAACTTTTGGGTTAGATTTTTTGATTCTGCATAATTTCTTGATAACCAAAGGCTTATATCAGCCTGAGTTAACTTTTTAAATCCGTTTATAAAATGGTCAAGCTCTTCACCCAATTCAAAATAGCCTACAATTTTACCTGAAATTTTGAGTGGCATGACAACTCTTAAAGAAAAATAGCTTTTTCCCATTTCTATACCACTGGAGACATCTCCGCTACGTTGAGCTTGCTTAAATGTCGCTCTTGTTAATACATCGTTCTTTTTAGGACGGTTATGAGCTCCAGGGTAAGTTCATGAACGTTTTTTAAACAATATAGCTAAGATCTAGTTTACCTATTGGACACACTTAATCTGGCATGATCTTATACTTCCTTTTGAGGAGTGTAAGATGGTCACCAGCGTATTTGAACAACATTTCGGTAGTATTAAAGATCCCCGCCAATTTGCGAAAGTCACCCATAAATTTACAGACATTTTATTCCTGCTTGTTTGTGCTTCTATTGCCGGAGCAACGGGTTGGGAAGATATTGAAGATTTCGGTGAGCTTCATTTTGATTGGTTTAGGGGTAAGGGATTATTTCCGAACAGACTCCCGGCACACGATACAATTGCACGGGTAACATCCCGTGTTGACCCCGTGCAGTTTCAACATTGTTTTATTGGCTGGATGAAATCGGTGGCTGATTTATCTGAGGGGCAACTCATTGCGATAGATGGTAAACGTCTTTGTAGCTCTTACAATCGCAATGATCGTCAATCCGCTATCCACATGGTGAATGCCTTTGCGACCGAAAATAATGTTGTATTAGGACAGATAAAAACAGATAAAAAATCGAATGAAGTCACAGCAATACCAGAATTACTGAGACTTTTGGATATTAAAGACTGCCTGATTTCTATAGATGCGATGGGTTGTCAAACGGCGATTGCCGAACAAATTGTCGATGATGGAGGGGATTATCTTCTGGCATTGAAAGGTAATCAAAAAACATTATTACAAGCGGTGAAAAAAGCTCTGTCAGGGGCGATTGGTGAAGAAATATTATCGCTTGAGAAAGGACATGGGCGCTGTGAAGCCAGGGCTTATCACGTCATGAGCGCTGAGAAAATTACTGCCGAATTCCCTCAGTGGAAAGGCTTAACAAGTATTGGTGTCGCTTTGGGATTTCGTCAAATCAAAGGCAAGGAAGCATCACTGGATCACCGTTACTACATTAGTTCGGCGAAACTATCCAAAGCCCGTTTTGCTAACGCGGTACGAAGTCATTGGGCTGTTGAAAATAGCCTTCACTGGGTTTTAGATGTATCAATGAAAGAAGATGCCTGTCAGATATACAGAGGAAATGCTGCGGAGGTGTTGTCGGGAGTCAGACATCTTGCTTTGAATATGTTGCGAGCAGAAAGGACCAGAAAAATCAGTATACCGCGCAAACAGAAGCGGGCGTATGGTAGCCCTGATTATCTTGAGAAGGTTTTAGTGGCAGGAATGAATGCTGTTGGCAAAAATTAAACTCTCGTGCTCTCACCCTGTTATGAGCTCTGAGAAAAACCCTGCCTTCGGTATCAATGAAGTAGAAGTGCGTGATTGCATATTTAGCCTTCAAGTCTTCAAAAATTGGCAATGCCTGTGCATATAAAGCATCCTCGTTTCTATCGATAAATAACTGGGAGAGTGTTTCATTTTTAGTCAAAATCGATAGCGATTTTTTTAATGAATCGGCATCTTTATCAACTTGATCCCAGAAAATACTATTGAGTGACTCTTGTCTGGAAATTTCACTATTTTTGCGAGTTTGGTTTTGAATTAAATAATTGGATGCAACCAAGAGAAGTAACAAAGTCAAAATAATGGAGATAGAAAGCGCTATTATTTTCTGTGAGATATTTAACATCATTTTCTAAATTAACCTAGATATTCATTATTATTATTGTCCCATTTTTTAAACCTAGTAAGCATAATGCTGATGTGCAAATTATCTTTTATGTTTGTTGGTAATTAAGTTGATTTGGTGCGTAACGGTAATTATTAATCTTACCCAATAAACTAAATGACCTTAATTTTGGGGTAAGAGGTACCACGTAAGCTTTTTAATCTAAAGTTGTTCTTTTTAAATCAGATGACTAAATAACCTCAGTTCGGGATAAGCAATACCTTCCAGCACAGCTAAATACGCGCCTCTCATCGTTATGCTTGTTCTAAAGAGCCCCGATATTCATTCACAAACAAGCCTCGATAGGCGCGTATTTTTCAGCACTGGGCCAAAAACAACCTACATTTGTTATTTAACTCTCTGTTTTTAAAGAAATATGCAATTTCCCATCAACATAAAGCGATATCTCTTATCCCGAACTGAGGTTAAATATTTTTATGCTTTCTTCTTAGTCACCAAAAAATACGCAAAGGTGTTCTCTTTCATTTCAGAGAGGGTATAGAAACACTTTGATTCAAGTCTAGGGGCGGGTACAGGAATGGATTCAGCAGAAATCTATATTAAGGGAGGTCGATTTATCACTCCTTGAGCAAACCACTCACGGAGTGATCATACGTTAACTTTGGCCTTTAGTTTGATCGACAGCTTGTTGGCGAATATTTTCATACTCGTTGTAAGCATTTTCTACCTTTGTCGTATCTTCCGTGGATAATGAAATGGCGGTGCCACATTGCTCATTAGAACAGCTGAAACGCTGCCCAGCTAATAGCAATGTCGATTCTATATATATCGGAGAGCCGCAATCGGGGCAGTTTACTGTGGTTTTAACGCTCAATGGTTACTCCTTGTTTTTTGTAATTTATTGGTCATTTGATTTGGTTGGAATTGGGGTCATGTTTTTAGTGAAGATATCGAGAATTGTTGTCACCCCTTTCGGTAAAGGTAATTGGCCTGCTGTTAGTGTTATTTCGTAGTTAGCACCCGATTTTTCATTGCTCGAATCTTTACTTTTACTTGTTAGTGTTCCATGTAATTCGGTATCGAATTCATGGCTTTTAAAGGAATGCTCTAGCTTGTGTTTGGTGGACCGGTGTTCGCGATCTTGAGCCGTTTCTTTGACAAATTCACGTGAGCTTTTAACTTCCATCTCAAATGAGACCGTTAAGGTTTCGATTGCCAGAGAGTTCAGTGGAATAAGGGTCATCAATGGAACTGAAAATTCCATTGTCGCTGGCTTATCTTGTGGGCGGCCGTCTGCATCTAACACTTGTCTTTCTATCTGAAACTTCACCATTTTTGGACGAAGATCTAGTGATTCTGTTGAGATTCTTTCAAAGCAGGTGGTAATTAAAAACTGTGTCTGCGTTTGGGATATCATGGCATTTGCGTCGGTAGCAGCCTTTAAAGGTGCTCCAATTAATGCCTTCATTGGTAATCCAGTAAACTGACTGGCAATGCTCTTATTGGCCATGTGTGTTCGCCTGCATTCTTTCTAAGTAAATTCTCATTCCTTACTCCTCAATTTTCACTTTTTTATAGGGAATTAACCAGGAATTTGAGCTCTTAGAGCGCGTTCATAGCCTTCGATCAGTTTTTTCAATCCTTCAGGGGGTTCACTTCCTGTCAAGGTGATTTCTATTTTGGCGTTTGTGGTGTCTCTGTCATCGTCTTTGGAAAAGAAGCCATGTTTCTTTGGGCCGGGGAAAGCAACCATCAAACTGTCTTCATCACCGGTTGTTATTTCCAATTCGGTTATGAACTTCACCTCTGTAATTCTGGGAATTGAAATAGGACACAAAGTTAGCAAGGGCACTTCTGCCTTGATTATATCCACACCATCCGCTGAGCGGCTTGGGAATTCCATTGTACATGTGATGGGGCTGAGAATGTGCTCGTTTTCATTTGAATTGGTTAACGCTTCTGGATTTTTTTCCTTTTTAAAAAAACGATCAATGAAGTCGAGCGATTCACCTTCAACGGTCTTGGCGGCATCCCTCACACTTTTATGGATAGCCCGCATTAATGCTTCAAATTTGATCATTTTGAATTGTCCTTAAACGGCAAGATATGGCAAAAACATCAGACATTTCAATCTGCTATTAAATGCTATTAACGAATTGGCATTGAAAAATATAACCATTCTACAAACCCGTCAATAGCATTTTATCTACTTAGTATGTTTCGATAACGACTAATGTTTATATTTAGGTCGGATCACCGCCAGTGGCCGGAGCGGGTGCTTTAAGCATTATAGGGTCAATGTTTTTTGTAAATGCATTAATAATAGTGGTGACACCAGTAGGCAAAGGCAATTGGCCTGCATGAACATCGACTTCATATTTTGCTGAGTTAGAGGCTTCATAATGCTGCTTTTGAGATGAGGTTTCTTTGCTGTTATGAGAAACCGAACCATGTACTTCAACGGAAAACAAACCAGCATTATATTTGGCGGTAATATCTGCTTTCGCTGCTGTTTCTTGCTCACTACTTGACTCATTGTCTGTAGAGGTTGAGCTTTTAACTTCCATTTCAAAGTGAACTTTTACGTCATCAACGGCGAGTGAGTTCAAAGGAATAATGGTCAGCAATGGGAGGGTAAAAGTTACCGTTGCTGTTGGTGGGGTTGCAGCTGTACCATCCTGATTAACAATTGATCGGGTAATGTTAAATTTGATCATGATGGGATCTAGATTTCCATCATCGCCTTTATTGAAGCATGTACTTAGTAGAAACTGAGTTTGAGTACGAGCCATCATACCGTTTGCATCAGTTGCTGCTTTTAAAGGTGCGCCAATCAACGATTTCATCGGCAAACCGCTAAACTGTTGCGCCATTGAAACTAATCCAGTCATTGCAATATCCTTTGGTGTGGGTTAACTCATGAACAACAGACTGCTCATGTCGAAGTCTATTCAAAATGCTGTACAGAATGTCATCACTGTGCGCCAATTAATTTTGCCGCTTGGTAAGATTAGAACACATATCTTATTTGAGCAAAGGCTAATTAAGGAAACTTATTTTGAACGGGGAAGTTTTTGATCGATGTCAATTTGTGCGCGTAGAATTGGTGTTGGAAGTGTTGATGCTTGTAGGGTAGTGGAAAGCAAGGCTGAACTAAGAAAGTAATAGTCGGCTGTTGATTCGAAAAAGAATATAACAGCCGATATAGGTTAAGTTAGGTATGCCTGAATTCAGATAATGAGTACATCAACCATGGTTCAAGGTTTATGTCTCAAGTCTGTAAACCAATGTCAGTTATCTTTTGCTAAATAAGCAAGAGCAACTTTTGATTGAGGTTGGCGTCCAATAGCTTTGGTGATAGTCGCACCGACTCTTACCAGTTGCTCTAGACTGATGCCTGTTTCAATACCCATGCCTTGTAGCATATATATCACATCTTCTGTGGCAACATTACCCGAAGCCCCTTTTGCATAAGGGCATCCCCCTAAACCAGCGACTGAACTATCAATTACGCTAATACCATTTTGCAAGGCGATAAGTATATTCGGTAAGGCTTGGCCATAGGTGTCATGAAAATGCACTGCTAATTTATCTGCGGGAACGTGTTCCATCACTCTGTCTAACATGGTTTGAACAACTACAGGTGTGCCAACACCAACCGTATCTCCCAAAGAGACTTCATAACAGCCTAACTCGAACAGAACCTTTGCGACTTCAGCGACTTTTTCTGGTGCGATATCGCCTTCATAAGGGCAGCCTGCAACACAAGAAACATAACCTCTCACGGGCAAGTTTTGGGCTTTTGCAGCTTCAATTATCGGAATAAATCGTTCAATGCTTTCTGCAATAGAACAATTGATGTTTTTTTGAGTAAAGCTTTCTGATGCTGCGCCGAATACTGCAATTTCGCTTACTCGAGAGGCTATTGCGGCATCGAATCCCTTCATGTTAGGTGTCAGCGCGGTGTAACTAACGCCGTCTAATCGTTGGATTTGCTCAAAAACGGCAGCACTTTCGGCCATTTGTGGTACCCATTTGGGTGATACAAACGCGCCTGTTTCAATCTTTTTTACACCGGCTTTTGCTAATCCTTCCACTAACTGAATTTTATCTGATAGTTGCAGGTTTGCCTTTTCGTTTTGTAGCCCATCTCTTGGCCCCATTTCAAAAATGGTGACACTTTTGGGGTAGCGAGGGTCGGCTTTATTTGAGTGGCTAGAAAAATTCATCGCTTATTCCTCATCTGCTGTGAAAGCCAGAAGTTCAGCGCCACCGTCTACTAAATCACCAGCCTGATAGAAAAACTCAGCAACGCTACCTGTTGCTGGCGCGGTCAGTGAATGTTCCATTTTCATGGCTTCCATGATCATCAGAGGCTGGCCTTTTTCGACAACCGTACCAATTTCAACCAACAGCTTAACCACGGTGCCATTCATGGGGGCGGTAAAGCCACCTGTTTCACCATCGTCATCGCTTAAACCTAAATCCGGTTTATGTTCCGTGAAGTGAATGGCGAGTTCGTTGGCATAAAGGGAAATACCCAAATTATCGCTTGCCACTGTTATCGACTGACGATGACCATCTACGTTAAATAACAATTGTTCGCCAGCTTGCTTTACCAACAATTTAAATGTGCGTTCTTCATGCTGTACAACAAATGCCTGTTCGTTGCTTTGTGCATTGCTTTCTTTTTGCGTTACAGCAACTTCATAGACTTCTCCTGCAACATCTACAGCCAATTTTTGAGCGTGCATTTCATTTGCGCGCCAAGCATTAGCGGTGGCCCAAGGTGAAAATGGATCTAGATGGGTTGTTGCATGGGTAGTTTGACGTTGTATTTGAGCTTGTTTTTCCAATACCAATGTTACAGCCATTATTGGCAAGTAAGCATTAATGTCTGCATTGTGTTCAATGAACAGTGCATCATTGTGTTTTTCGATAAACCCGGTATCTAATTCCGCTGCTTGGAACGGTTTGGATTTAGCAAGGTTGTACAAAAACGGAATGTTGTTTACCAAGCCTTTAATACGGTATTCGCTTAATGCTTTAGTTAAGCGAGCTAACGCCTTGCTTCGGCTTTCATCCCAAACAATAAGTTTGGCAATCATCGGATCGTAATAAACCGATACGTCGTCCCCTTGTAATACCCCGGTATCGACTCTGACATGTCGGTTTTCCAATGGCGGCTGCAAGTAGGTTAGCGTGCCAGTGGCAGGTAAGAATTCATTATTAGGGTCTTCAGCGTAAATTCGTGCTTCGAAGGCATGTCCGTTGATAGACAATTGTTCTTGTTGCAAAGGTAAGGTTTCACCGTTGGCGACGCGAAGTTGCCATTCAACCAAATCTTGGCCTGTAATCATTTCCGTAACCGGGTGTTCTACCTGCAAACGGGTATTCATTTCCATAAAATAGAAAGAGCCATCAGAGTCCAACAAGAACTCCACTGTTCCAGCACCTTCATAGTTGATTGCTTTGGCAGCCAACAAGGCAGCGTCACCCATTTGCGCTCTTAGAGAGTCAGTCATGCCCGGAGCGGGAGCTTCTTCAATGACTTTTTGATGACGGCGTTGGACTGAACAATCACGTTCGAATAAATAAACGCCATTGCCATGCTGATCACAAAAAACTTGAATCTCTACGTGACGAGGTTGGGTCAGGTATTTTTCAACCAACATGTGGTCATCGCCAAACCCAGACATTGCTTCACGTTTGGCTGCTTCTAATGCTGCGTCAAACTCGTCAGCAGACCAAACTTGGCGCATACCTTTACCACCGCCGCCAGCGGCAGCTTTAAGTAGCACGGGGTAACCCATATCATCAGAGTGCTTTTTCAGAATAGCGGGGGATTGGTCGTCACCATGATAGCCCGGCACTAACGGTACGTTGGCTTTTTGCATGATGTTTTTAGCCGCCGACTTGCTGCCCATGGCTTCAATAGCACCAACCGGTGGACCAACAAATACGATGCCATTTTGATCACAAAGTTTTGCAAATTCTGCGTTTTCAGAAAGGAAACCGTAACCAGGATGAATAGCGTCTACGCCCAAGCCTTTTGCGACTTCAATCACTTTGTTGCCAATAAGATAGCTTTCTTTGGCTGGAGAAGGGCCAATATAAACAGCTTCATCGGCTAGCTGTACATGCAAAGCATTACGATCAGCTTCTGAATATACAGCAACAGTGCTTATTCCTAACTGTTTTGCTGTGCGGATCACGCGACAGGCAATTTCGCCACGGTTGGCAATTAAGAGTTTGTTAAACATGTTTAATCCTTAAGCCAATTAGGTGAGCGTTTTTGTAAAAAGGCTTGTAAGCCTTCTTGCCCTTCTTCGGATACCCGTATATTGGCGATAGTTTTGCTTGTTTCTGCGGTTAATGTTTTATTAATAGGGCGGTTAGCCACGTCGAAGATGAGTTGTTTTGCTGTTGCAACCGCTACCGGGCCATTTTTAAGGATGCCATCAACAATTTCATTGATCGTTCTGTCTAACTCTTCTTCGGTGACCGATTCACTCAAAAGACCAATTCGTCTCGCTCGGCGGGACGAAAATACTTCTGCTGTCATGAAGTAGCGACGAGCCATGCGGGTGCCGATGGCTTCGATAACATAGGGGCTAATAGTGGCAGGAATAAGGCCAAGTTTTACTTCACTTAAGCAAAATTTACTCATTTTGCTACCAATAGCAATGTCACAGCAGGCGATTAAACCCACGGCACCGCCAAATGCCGCCCCTTGTACGCGAGCGATAGTTGGTTTAGGAATGTTGTTTAGTTCCCACAACATATTGGCAAGCGCATTGGCGTCGGCCAGATTGTCGTCATAGCCATATTCGGCCATACGACGCATCCAATTTAGGTCAGCACCGGCACAGAAACTTTTGCCATTTGAACGTAATATCATGGCTCTAATAGCGTTATCAGCTGCTACTTTTTTAAAGATATCGGTTAGCTCGGCAATGAGTGTATCGTCAAATGCATTGTGCTTTTCGGGACGATTAAGCGTTACGGTTGCAACGCCTTTTTCGTCAACAGAAAATAATATAGATTCAGACATGGTTGATTCCTTACATTCTAAATACACCAAACCGGGTTTCTTCGATCGGCTTGTTCAGTGCGGCAGATAAGCTAAGACCCAAAACATGGCGAGTATCCGCTGGGTCGATAACACCATCGTCCCATACACGCGCAGATGCGTAATAAGGGTGACCTTGTTCTTCGTAGGTCTCGATAATGGGTTGTTTAAATGTTTGTTCTTCTTGGTCAGACCAAGATTCACCAACGCGCTCTTTTTGGTCGCGTTTTACGGTTGCCAGTACACCAGCGGCCTGTTCGCCACCCATTACTGAAATACGAGAATTGGGCCACATAAACATAAAACGAGGATCATAAGCACGACCACACATTCCATAGTTACCTGCGCCAAAACTACCGCCAATTAAAACTGTAAATTTAGGGACTTTGGCACAAGCAACGGCGGTTACCATTTTGGCACCGTTTTTAGCGATTCCGCCGGATTCGTATTGTTTACCCACCATAAAACCGGTGATGTTTTGCAAGAATACGAGGGGGATGCCACGTTGTGCGCACAGTTCAATAAAGTGCGCGCCTTTTAAGGCTGATTCGGAGAATAGAATGCCATTATTGGCAACGATGCCAACAGGGTAGCCTAATATGCGGGCAAAACCGCAAACTAGGGTTGTGCCATATAGTGCTTTAAATTCATCGAATTCGGAACCATCTACAACCCGAGCGATGACTTCTCTAATGTCATAAGGTTTACGTGTGTCTTTTGGAATAACACCATAAACGCTTTTAGGATCGTATAGCGGCTCTTGAGGCGCGCGAATATCAAGACTAACTTGCTTTACGCGGTTAAGTCTGGCGACGGCATCACGTGCAAGTTGCAAAGCATGATGATCATTATTGGCCAGATGATCGACAACACCTGAAGTTCGGCAGTGAACATCGCCACCGCCTAAATCTTCGGCTGATACGATTTCACCCGTTGCCGCACGCACTAACGGTGGTCCACCCAAAAAGATGGTGCCTTGATTTTTAACGATAATGGATTCGTCTGCCATGGCGGGTACATAAGCACCGCCAGCTGTGCACGACCCCATGACAACGGCTATTTGAGGAATATTTTGGCTAGACAAATTGGCTTGGTTAAAGAAAATTCGACCGAAATGCTCTCTATCAGGGAAAACATCCTCTTGGCGAGGTAAATTTGCACCGCCGGAATCAACCAAATAAATACAAGGCAGATTGTTTTGTTCGGCAATCGTTTGTGCTCTAAGGTGTTTTTTAACCGTAAGAGGGTAGTAGGTTCCGCCCTTCACGGTTGCGTCGTTGGCAACGATGACACATTCTTGCCCGGAAACTCGGCCAATACCGCAAATAATACCAGCGGCGGGAACATAATCTTCATACACTTCCCAGGCGGCTAACTGCGAAAATTCAAGAAAAGGCGAGCCGGGATCGAGTAGGGCGTTGATGCGCTCTCTGGGAAGCAATTTGCCACGGTCGGTATGGCGTTTATTGGATTTTTCACCACCGCCTTGTTTTATTTGAGCAATTTTGTCACGCAGATCATTTACTTGATCCAACATATGTTGTTGGTTGTCAGCAAACTCTTGTGATTTGTCATTAATTTTTGTTTTGATTTGCGGCACTTGATTCTCCTGAACCGGTGCAACGGTTTATTTATACAAAAGCCTGAGTCGAAACTCAGGCTGTTAAGCATTTAGGGTAATAAATGTAAGAATGAAGATCCGGGTTCTTCCGTGAATCTTCTATTTCGGTTTCCATGTTCCGATGATCTTGTTCTTATTTATTAATTACCCGCGTTAAGATGAGAGGACTAAGCCGACTCTTTAAACAATTCTCTGCCAATCAACATACGGCGAATTTCAGATGTGCCTGCGCCAATTTCATATAGCTTGGCGTCACGTAATAAACGTCCAACAGGAAATTCATTGATGTAGCCATTACCGCCTAGCAATTGAATGGCATCTAATGCCATTTTGGTGGCTAACTCGGCTGCAAACAAAATAGCGCCAGCGGCATCTTTACGTGCTGTTTCGCCACGGTCACAGGCTTTTGCGACAGTGTAAACATAGGCACGAGCGGCATTCATTTGAGTGTACATATCAGCAATCTTGCCCTGTACCAATTGGAATTCACCAATGGACTGACCAAATTGTTGGCGATCATGAATATAGGGTACAACGGCATCCATAGCGGCTTGCATTATGCCAATTGGGCCGCCTGAAAGTACTACGCGTTCATAGTCTAGGCCGCTCATTAGTACTCGAACGCCACCGTTTAGTTCACCCAATATATTTTCTTCGGGTACTTCACAGTTATCGAATACTAGTTCACAGGTGTTAGAAGAGCGCATGCCGAGTTTATCGAGCTTTTGGGCACGGCTGAATCCTGGAAAATCACGCTCAACAATAAATGCTGTCATGCCTTTTGGACCTGCGCTTATATCGGTTTTGGCGTAGATAACAAAAGTGTTGGCATCGGGACCATTGGTGATCCACATTTTATTGCCGTTTAATATATAATGGTCGCCTTTCTTTTCTGCACGTAGTTTCATGCTAACCACGTCAGAACCTGCATTGGGCTCACTCATGGCTAAAGCACCAATGTGCTCACCTGAAACTAGCTTCGGAAGATAACGCTGCTTTTGCGCTTCGTTACCGTTTTTGGATATTTGATTCACACATAAATTAGAGTGTGCACCGTAACTTAAGCCAACGCCTGCGGAGGCTCGGCTGATTTCTTCCATAGCAACAACATGAGCGAGATAGCCCATATCTGCACCGCCATATTGTTCTTTAACGGTAACACCTAATAAGCCCATATCACCGAATTTGGGCCATAGTTCGTTAGGGAAATAGTTTTCTTGGTCTGCTTTTTCTGCAAGAGGTGCAATTTCACCTTGTGCGAAGGCGTACACGTGGTCGCGTAACATATCCACTTCTTCGCCAAGGTCGAAGTTTAGAGTAGGGTAGGTTGTATTCATTATGCTTAGCCTCCGTTTAATTCAGCCAATTCTTCACGACAACGTAATTCTACGTCGTCCAATTCACTCATTAACATCTTAATATCATCAAGTTGTTGCGTCATGCTGGCACGTTTTTCTTCCGTCATTCGCAACATCGCTTCCAGTTGTGGTCTGGAGTTTGAGCTATCGTCATATAATTCAAATAAGGTCTTAACTTCTGAAAGAGAAAAGCCAAGGCGTTTACCGCGTAAAATCAGTCTTAGTCTGACGCGGTCCTTCTTTTGGTATACGCGATTTTGACCATTCCGCTCAGGCAAAAGTAACCCTTGCTCTTCGTAAAAGCGGATAGATCTTGGAGTAATGTCAAATTCTCTGGACAGTTCTCCAATAGAATAAGTTGTTTCCGGCATTGCCTTTACTTTACGTTTACGTAACTATTGGTTTACGTAAAGGTAAAGTATGCTAGCCTAGCCGTCAATATAGAATTTTGTAGATGCTTTTTTAGGAGAGGAATTGGCGTTCACAATCTTGTACGATATGCGCAAATAAGACTAAGTGTACGAAAGAACTATTGTCTTTGTGGCCTAGTCCGTACAGGATACACAACTTTTTAATCTTACCACCAGAATAGACCGAGGGTTAATGGGCATGAGTAATGAAAATATTGTAATTGTTGCAGCGAAAAGAACTGCAATGGGCGCCATGATGGGGTCGTTGTCTGCACTTACTGCTACTGATTTGGGCGCCGAAGCGATTAAAGCGACGGTTGCATCTGCGGGCATTGATTCGCAACATATTGATGAAGTGGTGATGGGATGTGTATTGCCAGCTGGTCTTGGTCAATCTCCAGCGAGACAAGCATCGTTGAAAGCAGGATTACCGCTTTCTGCCGGTGTAACCACTATTAACAAAGTTTGTGGCTCAGGCATGAAAGCGGCTATGTTAGCCCATGATTTAATTAAGGCTGGCTCTGCTGAAGTTGTTATGGCTGGTGGCATGGAAAGTATGACCAACGCGCCTTATTTGTTACCGAAAGCCCGTGCCGGATATCGTATGGGACATGGTGAAATAAAAGATCATATGATGATGGATGGTCTTGAAAATGCTTATGATGGCATGGCTATGGGGTGTTTTGCGCAAGGAACGGCAGATTCTGAAGAGATGACTCGCGAGCAAATGGACGAATACACCTTAACCACCCTAAAAAGAGCCCAAGATGCTATGACGTCAGGTAGCTTCGATGCAGAAATCACCTCCGTTACCATTAAAGGTCGTAAGGGTGATGTTGAAGTGGCCAAAGATGAACTTCCTGGTAAGGCCATGCCTGAAAAGATCCCTAATCTTCGTCCTGCTTTTGCGAAAGATGGGACTATTACCGCAGCCAATTCCAGTGCGATTTCCGATGGTGCAGCCAGTTTATTGATCATGACGGAATCGAAAGCTAAAGCGCTAGGCTTAACGCCGATGGCTAGAATAGTGGGTCATACTACTAATTCAATTGAACCTGAAAACTTCACCGTTGCACCAGTAGATGCTATTCGCAAATTACTTAGCAAAGCAGAATGGAGCGTGGACGATGTTGATTTATTCGAAATTAATGAAGCATTTGCCATGGTAACCATGCTAGCAATGAAACATCTTGAGTTAAGCCACGATAAAGTAAACGTTAACGGCGGTGCTTGTGCCTTGGGTCATCCAATTGGTGCTTCTGGCGCTCGTCTTATCGTGACGCTTTTACATGCATTGAAGCAACGTAATCTGAAAAAAGGCATTGCTTCATTATGTATTGGTGGTGGAGAAGCTACTGCGATTGCAGTTGAGATGATGTAATCCGATATTAGTATTATTTTGGATTGATAGAGGGCTGCCTAATTGTGCGGCCTTTTTTGTTTTATAGAGGGTGGCTCGCACGGTTTATAGATAAATCCCAAACTACTTAGCTTCTGACTTTGCTTTGCTATTCTTTTTCAATTGTGACTTATAGTGTTCAATTGCTGACTTGAGCCAGTTAGGTTGATTCAAATTTTCAACAAACCAATCAATGAACTTATCTGAATAACGGTGCTTATCAGTAAAATTATGTTTGTCGGACTTATTGTTTTTTTTGATTTTATGCTTTGACAATATAGCCTGAAACGAATATTGCGTTATCTTTGAAGCTTGGCGATTATTGATTTTTTTTATCGCTTCATTATTTGTATAGGGGTGTGTAATGTCCAGATCTTTAGTTTCTCTAATAATAATCGCCTTCTCACCATTATTTCCAATATTGAGTGTTAAATCTGATTTATTGGGATTTCTTGTTAAAGCCAATTTATAATCAATGGATATTGAAAATTTATCCGAATCGCATTTATTATTCAATTTATTAAAATTAGATAAAAATGATATAACTTCTTTTGCCGTATTTTCACCATAATTTTCACGAATAACGCCAATTTCGGTCTCTGGACCGTCGAGTATAAGGCTTAGCATTCCAACACTTTGACCAGCCAGTGGCGAATTGCCTATTTCATTACGGTAGCGGGTTTGGAAATTAAGAACATTAGCTTGGAACAACCGAGATAATTGAGGTTGCAGCTCAGGAATTAAAAGGTGCGTGGCTTGATCTCTTAAATTAACAAGAGTTTCTAGGTTTTTTCTAACTGGATCGTTTTCTTGCAATCGACCTGATAATGCTTCGGAAATTGAAATGCTTTTACCGTTAGGCCCAAATACAGCATCATAACCCTGTGCTTTAAGAGTTTCGGCCTTGAGTAGCAATTCCCAAGCATTGATTATCATAATTGCAAAAGCTTCAACTCTGTTGTTTAGGCTTGGTCGGTTATAAATTTCCAAGCTTAGGGTAAAGGCATCAAGACTTCGTTCAACCAATTTATGATAAAAACGTTCATTAGGGGTTAGAGTTTTGGCTTTCAAACTTTGAGACATTATGCGAATAAATTCGTCATTTGATATCTTGGAAATGCCTTCACACACCCATTGGTGACTATCATTTTTAACAACGAACCTGCCATTTAGCTTTTCGTTTATGTATTTGTTAACAGTGTTTGGTACATAACTTGTAGCCTTCGAAGCCTGTTGAACTGTAAAAGGAGTTCTTTGTTGCTCCATTTCTCGTAAAAAGTCGATAAATGCGATTAATTTTTCAGTTTTTGCCACTTCATCCTTTCCTTTGCGAATTCAATTTAAGTCAGAAAAAAATAATCAATACTTTGAAGATTGTTTTTGATAAAAATTTGTTAAGTGTCTTTATTTTTCATAGGTGATCAAAACATTTTTGGATTTACATTAAGATAAATAGGTGTGCTGTGAGGCTTACATTTGGTTCAATACATTAAAAAAGCGCGAAGCTTTATGCTTCGCGCCGTTTGGTGTAAATCAACAGCACTTAGTTTTGATAAGGCGTGTTTTCTGCAAAATATTCATGGCTGTCAGCATTTCTGATGGCTCTTTTCGCTTTTAGTCTCATCGCGGCAGATTGGCCATATGCTAAATCATCTGTACCTGCTACCACGTTAAAGTGGCTTATTTCATGAATAATAGTACCTGCTTTTGAATCTGTGCCAGTCATCGGTGCAGCCCAAAAAGCATTACACATATAAACCACATACGGCTGAGATGGATACACGTATGCGTAGTAGTTGTCATTACAACTACAGTCGAAGGTGATGTTTTGAGTGTCAATGGCGTCTTTTATTTCAACGAAGTTTTCTCTGACGGTATTCCAATTGTTACTGCTGTAGTTACCGAACCAAGTATCATAGCGATCGCCATTTTGATTCCCAGCTTCGTTTTGTAAATAGGAGGCTGAGTTGTTTGCGATGCCACTAGCAGCGGAAAGTGCTGAAACCAACGTGTTTTTTTCTGAATTGGTACAGCTACCACTATAACTTATGCCTTGAGTGGTGTAATCGCTAGGCGCTTGTCGGCTGACTTCCAAAAAGTTGTCGCCTCGACCTTCAATCCAAACGTTGATAACGTTTGATTCCAATTGAGTGCTAGCTTCTTGTATTTTGTCAGTGATTAAACGGTTATTTTCTAGTGAAAGAGATGATTTTCCACCGTTACGAATTAGGTCGGTGTATTCCACAGAATATTGTATGTCGTAGCTACCAGTTTGGCTTAGGTCATATAAGCCGGAAAGCTCCATTTGATAGCTAACACTCTCGTTGGGTTGTAACTCAATATAATCTCTTCTCTGAGGTGCTGAGCGTTTTGCATGTGCGCCGAAGTAATGTCGGTATTCACCATCTCTTTTAATGGTAAATAAAGATTCTTTGATATTACTTTCTGGCAAGTACCAGTTTAAAAGCTGTAAAGGTTTATTTTCTGTATTGGTGAAGGTTACGCTAACCGATAAATCTTCTTTAGCTGTGATTGATTCTGCGCCAGTATTTAGTGAAACTTCAATACCTTTTGCAAAAACACCTTGCGAAGCCAATAATGAGACTGTTAAAGCTGCTAGTTTTATATTTTTCATATTGTCACTTGTCCGGGTTGCTAGTTTTTTTTTATGTTTCTGTAAATCATTGAATATAAAGTTTACCCGCCTGTCAATGTTTTTAGGTTAATAAATATACCGGATGTGCGTGAGTGGCATTTTGAGGGGCTAGTTTTTAAAGATAAATCAGCTTTGTTATTTGACCTCAGTTCGGGATAAGCAACGCCTTCCAGCCAGCTAAATAGGTGCATCTCATCGTTTATTGTTGAATAATGAAAATGATTTTAATGACGGTTAGTGATATTTATTACTCTAAGTGAGCTAGGGTTTTCGAGGGGGACCTTTGAAGTGAATGGTGAAACTTGAAAAAGTAGGTTACTTGGTCAGTTTAAATGAAATAGTAGGGCATTCGGGTTCGATAAATTGCGTGCTTGATTCTATTGTTTTTATTGAAAACAACCCTGAATAACTCACTTCGTAATTACCGGGAACAAGCTCATAAACATCTTTTAAATTGAGTGTTTTTGAAAGCGGTTTATGCGGTGTAAGTTCAATAAAATCTGAGTTTTGTGGTGCACCGCGTTTAAACATTGGGCCTTGGTAGTCAAGTTGATTACCATCAACCATTACTTTAATAAAACGACCTTTCCACCCTTCCCAAGGAGAGTTCCACGGCAGAAAGTGCAGCGTATCATCCGTGCTGTTGGTTAGCTCAAAATTGATTAACATCTTATCTGTACTTGCTTCGCCCACAGGCGTTAAGGTACAGGAAAGTTGCGAGGCTTGTGCTTGGCTCATAATCAAAAGTAGCGCAAAGCATAAAGCTTTGCGCAAATTGATGCAGAGATTAATATTGGTAAGGTGTGTTTTCTGCAAAATATTCATGGCTGTCAGCATTTCTGATTGCGCTGTTTGGGCTGGAATTTGCTAAAGACTTAGCGCCAGATTGTCCGTAAGCCAAATCATCGGTTCCTGCCACTACGTTAAAGTGACTAAGTTCATGAACGATGGTGCCAGCTTTAGAGTCTGTGCCAGTCATAGGCGCTGCCCAGAAAGCGTTACAGAAATATACCTTGTATGGTTGAGAAGGATATACGTAAGCATAGTAGCCTTGATTACAACTACAATCAAACGTTAGGTTTTTGGTGTCGATGGCATTTTGAACGGCTTCAAAATTATTAGTTACAGTGTTCCAACGGCTGCTGTTGTAATTACCAAACCATGTGTCATATCGGGCATTGTATCTATTTGATGAGTTGTTAAGGTATGCAACAGAATTATCGGTGATGCTGCTTGCTGAATTAAGTGCAGATTGCAATGTGCTTTTTTCTGAATTGCTGCAGCTTCCGCTATAGCTAACACCTTGGATAGAAAAGTCGCTTGGTTTTGCGGCTCGTGCTTGTAAATCTGCGTAGCTTTCGCCACGCCCTTCAACCCAAACGTTAATTACGTTGGAAGTTAATTGAGTTGTTTTTTCCAATAATTTTTCAGACAACAAAAGACTGTCTGGCGCAGATTGTGTTTTCTTTCCGCCCACACGAACTAGGTCGCTGTATTCAACGGCGTATTGTATGTCATAACTACCGGTTTGGCTTAAGTCGTATAAGCCTGAAAGTTCCATGCTAAAAGTGACGCTTTCATTGGGTTGTAACTCAATGTAATCTCTGCCTTGTGGAGCAGGGCGTTTAGCATGGGCACCAAAGTAATGTTGGGATTGACCATCTCTTTTAATTTTAAAGATAGATTCTTTAATATCATTTTCTGGCATATACCAGTCAAGAACCTGCAATGGTTTATTTTCAGTGTTAGTAAAGGTTACGTTAACTGATAAATCATCATTCGCGGTGATAGCGGTGATGTCACTGTTTAGGGAAACTTCAATGCCTTTTGCTAGGGCGGCTTGTGAAGCAAGTAGGGAAATGGTTAGTGCTGCTAATTTTAAATTTTTCATTATGTCACTTTTCCGAATTGTAGATCCAAGATCAAGGAGTCGTCATTATTGTGCATTTGCGAAATAATGCAAACAAAACTTACCCTATTGTTTGTTGGTATTGGTTCTTAATTTTCATTAAATGGTGTGTGAATGGATACTTAACTGCTCAAAAGTTGAGTGATTTTAAAATGAGTTTTAATTTCGTAGCTATATTAGTGTCGATGCAATGAGGGTAGGGCGGAATTGATATCAGAGAGGTCCTTTTATTCAAAGTTTTTGCACATAGGCTTTGATAAATGTTTATTTAAAATGTAATGCACGAACAATATGAAAGTATATTTAGCCCAGTTTTTATCGGTAAAATAAGTATGCGCATTTTGCGTTAAGCTAAATAACAGTCCGTTTGCTTATTTGTGTAATAATTCATCACACTTTTGTGTTACCGCCTGCAATAATATTCTTTTCATCAGATCTTTCCCTTTTGCTCTTGTTCCCCAAGAAAGCTCATTCCATGGTTTGCCTTTTTGTTCTTGTATTACTTCATCGTAAACGGATACAGCATTCTCTATGTTGTTATAAGGGCCGGTTCGTCTTGGATTGCTATGAGCGTAAAGGCCGACGACTTTGGTTCCCATCATGGCGGCAATATGAGCAGGGCCGGTGTCTGGGGCAACAACTAGCTTTGCTTTGGATAGCACACATGCAAGTTGTTGTAGGCTCGTTTTGCCTATTAGATTAATAATTGTGTGTTGGGCGCTGGTTGATATTGCTTTACCTAATTCAACTTCGTTTGGTGACGGTCCGCCAGTTAAAACAACTTTGAATCCTTGCAAATTTAGATGGTCAGCCAATTGTGCGTAGCGTTCAGGCAACCAGTTACGTTCTTTTTTGCTTGCCGCAGGATTAATCACAATATAAGGGTGGCTATTTGAAAGCTGCTCTTGAGCCCAATCATTAGCCTTATCTTCAGTGACAAAGTCCCATTCAACCTGCGTTAGTTTGGGTATGTTTACTGCGTCGGCAAAATCCATAAAACCATCTAATACGTGGCAATGTGGATGAGGTGCAACGCGTTTGTTTGTGAACAGCCAATGAAGTTCTTTGCTGCGATGCCAGTCAAATCCAAATTTCTTCGGGGCATTGATAAGTCTGGCAATTAGGTTTGCGCGTAAGGCGACTTGCATTGCGAATAGAGCATCAAATCGTTCATTGTTTAGCTCTGACTTCAGATCTTTGAAGGCTTGTTTGCCTTTGCTCTTATCGAAAACAATAAAGCGAATGTTGGGTAGATTTTTAACGAGTTGATATTCGATTTTCCCAATTATCCAGGTAATTTGAATATCTGGACGATGCCGTTGAATTCGGGTAATCAGTGCCACAGCGTGACAAACATCGCCAATGGCGGAAAGGCGTAATAGGCAAAGTTTAGCGTTTTGGTTCACTTCAGTACTCTTTTTCTCGGCAACGTTAAAAATATGTTTATAATTACGGCCTTTTTGTCGGTGGATTAAAATCTCAAAGGGCGCTGTAACCTTCTATGTCCAACATGCATATATCGAAGAGCGAAAATATACGTCAGTTTAAGGCCGGTAACCAGTATGCATTGGTGAATGTTGCTGATTTTCCTGAATTTTCATTTGATATTTTTTCACCTGACTACTTAAAAAAACATAATCTTGTTACTGGAACCGCTGCTGGAAGAGGAACAACCTGGTTTTTTAAACATAATGGCCAGGAATATGTATTGCGTAGTTATCTTCGGGGTGGATTGGTAGGTAAGTTTTTAACAAATCAGTTCTTTCATGGCTCTCACTTAAATAGTCGCTCATGGCAAGAGTTTGAGCTTTTACTGAAATTACAAGAATGGATGCTTCCTGCACCACGTCCTGTGGCCGCAAAGGTTCAACGTTCAGGTGTGATCTACCGCTCATATTTGATTTCTGAGCGTATAAGTCAAGCAAAGGATTTGCATCAAATACTTTGTGAAGGGCCTATTAGCGCAAGTATATGGTTTAATATTGGCTGTGTTATTGCCAAATTCCACGCCCATGGTGTTTATCATCACGACTTAAATATCCGAAATATTATGTTGGACAATCAAGATCATCCTTGGTTAATCGATTTTGATAAGTGCGAAATTAGGGTGGATGGAAAATGGAAAGAGGATAATTTAAATCGTTTGAAGCGCTCTATAAATAAAGAGTTGTCAATTGAGCGCTCATTATCGTTAAAATCTTCCGATTTTGACTCGCTTTTAGAAGGGTATCATTCTAAAACTTGATTAATTTAATCGACTTTTATCTGTTTTATGGACCTTGAAAGATCAGCTGGCTATCGGAAAAGAAATAATGAAGGTAGTGCCTTCGTCGGGCACTGAGTTAACGCCAATAGTGGCTTGATGGCTTTCAATAATGGCGTAAGAAACTGAAAGTCCTAAGCCGGTTCCCACTCCAACAGGTTTGGTGGTAAAAAAGGGAGTGAATAATTTTTTTACGGTTTGTTCATCCATGCCTTTCCCTGTATCGGAAACCTCAAAAATTAATTTATTTTCACTTTGATAGCCTGAAATTGTTATTACACCACCTTTGGGTTGCATGGCGTGGTCAGCATTGACCAATAAATTGATAAAAACTTGTTGTATCTGCCCGGAATTAGCCATGATAGGTGGCAGTGATTCTTGTATTTGAGTGTTAATTTTAGTGGTGTTTGATATGCTACTTGCTGCCATTTTTGCCGCACTTTCGATGCATTCTTCAATGTCGGTGGCAATAAATGATTTGCTTCCTTGATGTGTAAAGGTTTTGAGATCGGCGACAATTTCTTTAACCCTTTCTATACCCTCTAAAGCCGAATTGAGAATGTCTCTCCCATCTTCTTGAATAAAGTCATAGTCAATGTCTGCTAGTGATTCCGTAAAAGCTTCTTTGCTTATGGAATCTTTGTTTTCGATTTTTTCTATTAATGATTTTTGGCAATGATCAATATCTTGCCAGTACTCCTGTAACACTTGAAGATTGGATTTAACATAGCTAACCGGATTGTTAATCTCATGTGCCACGCCTGCAGAAAGTTGCCCAAGCACGGCCATTTTTTCGGATTGCACAAGTTGTCCTTGTGCTATTTTTAGTTGTTCTACGGATTCTTGAAGTTGAGTATTACGCCTTAAAATACGTGCTCCCATAAGTTGTCGTTTGAGTCCGTTCAATAAATGCTCTTTTGATGTGTTTAAGACGTATAACATGTCTTCGTCAATAAATTCTTTGTCGGAAAAAAAAAGCAATCCATCCCATTGAATCTTTTTCAGTTTGAAAGCTAAGAAAGTACATCCAATTTAGCTTTTTTTCTTGATTATGTATGGTGATATCCGCAGGGCATATTAACCATTCATTTAGTACGTCAGGATTTGATGATGGGATAAATGCATCGATAGCATTACTGATTGTTTGGTCTGTATGCCAACCTTGATTTGATGTCCAGAACTTGCCTATTGGTTTGTCGTTAGCGCTGTTTAACTCGGGTAAAAAGTAACGGGCTAATTTTGCGTTACAGAAGTGCCCGGTTAATTGAGTAAAATAACTGATGAATTCTTCAATGCTGTCATCTGATGCAATTTGAGCCGATGAAGCGACCAGGTATTCCAGTTCTGTAGCTCTTTTGGTTTGTAATTGTAGTGATGTTTGTAATGACTGGTTTGCGAGGTAAATCTGTCTTGAGTAGTTTTCTAGTTGGGTTTCGGCTATTTCTCGTGCTTTTTTTTCACGCGAATTTTTTCGCTCAAGTAATTTAATGCGATTTTCCAGATCGGTCATTAAATTTTTCTCACATTAATAATACATTGGGACCCGTTTTCGTGAACACACTCTGATTGGTGTGTTTGGATTTTTTCATTTGTGTGCTCTGCTAACCCATGTATGAGTCCTTCACAAAGGAAGCAAAGGTGGCGGGGTGATTCGTAAACCATCGATAACTCTGTTTCACTTTGTTCAATGAAGGTAAATTCGGGTAAAAGAGCGTCTGGATTTAATTTTTTCACTTCTACATGGATGAGGTTTTGAACGGCGTGTAGAAAATCAAACGTGTTATCTATTTCGTGAGCGTGGCTGGGAGCCAGTGCTAATAATTTATTAAATAACCATTTTCCAAAAGCTTGCTGGGCTTGCTGCATTGTGAGTGCTTTTTTCGCCATAACCAAGCCTATTAAATCGTACATCTCTTGATCATCATAGGTGGCGACAGTGGTATAGGCTCCACCACTGGGTAAATCGGCTTCTGAAAGCAGCTCGTCCCAGAATTCGTCTCCCCATAACTCCTCAATAAATTCCTCAAATTTTACAAAGACTACGCCTTTCATGATTCACCAGAGTGTGAGATTACCTATGTATTATTTTTAGCACAAATCCAGAAAAATAAGAGGCTGTTAGGCTTTTGGGTGTGGTTTTTGCAATCAAATAGTGCTTTACCCTCGTAAAATAAGTATGCAAAAAGCGTCTTCAAATTTCCTAATAAAAATCAAATAGGATGCTAAGGGAACCCGGAAATTGTGCAGAATAGATAATTTTGACGTTATGTCTTTAAATGTGAGCAGTGATACATTACATTAAGATTTTTTTCACGTTAACGTTAACGTAAAGGTCGATAATCTGTTAATGTTAGTCCCACTAAGTCAACCATCAAGAAACAGCCATGCAACAAAATGTCCCTATGTTAATCGATGGAGAATTTGTATCTTCATCTACTTCTCAATTCATTGATGTTACTAATCCTGCAAATAATGAAGTTATTGCTCAAACTCCTTGTGCGACCGACGCAGAAATGGAAAAAGCGATTGCCAGTGCCGCTGCCGCTTTTGAAATCTGGAAAGAGATACCAGTAAGCGAAAGAGCCAGAGTCATGATGCGTTATCAAGCATTATTAAAAGAACATCATGACGAAATTGCTGAAATATTGAGCTTGGAAACGGGTAAGACCTTTCCTGATGCAAAGGGTGATGTATGGCGCGGTATTGAAGTGGTTGAACAAGCCATTAATATGCCAGCATTAATGATGGGTGAAACGGTCGAAAATGTTGCTCGTAGCATTGATACCTACAGTTATATTCAACCGCTAGGCGTATGTGCGGGTATTACACCTTTTAATTTCCCCGCAATGATTCCATTGTGGATGTTTCCTATGGCAATTGCCGCAGGTAATACCTTTATATTAAAACCTTCAGAACAAGATCCTTTGACGCCTATGCGCCTTGCTGAATTATTTCAAGAAGCTGGTGCCCCTAAAGGTGTATTAAATGTGGTTCATGGTGGTAAAGAGCAAGTAGATACGTTGCTTAATCATGATGATATCAGAGCGATTTCCTTTGTCGGTTCGGTTCCTGTTGGGCAATATATATATAGAACGGCGACGCATAACATGAAGCGTGCTCAGTGCTTCGCAGGAGCTAAGAATCATACCGTTATTATGCCAGATGCCAATAAAGCTCAGGTATTGAATAATTTGGTAGGCGCTTCAGTTGGTGCGGCTGGTCAACGTTGTATGGCAATCTCAGTTGCTGTTTTTGTGGGTGAATCTAAAGAGTGGATGGACGAATTAAAGCCTTTATTTGAAAATGTTCGTCCAGGCCTTTGGGATGATAAAGATGCGGCTTATGGCCCACTAATTAGTCCAAAAGCTAAAGCAAAAGTATTGGACTTGATTCGACAAGGTAAAGAGCAAGGTGCAACCTGTTTAGTTGATGGTTCTGACTTTACCCTACCGGGTCACGAAAATGGAAACTGGGTTGGACCAACATTATTCACCGATGTCACTACTGAAATGGCTATCTACCAGGAAGAGATTTTTGGTCCGGTATTATGTTGTATGTGCGTGGATACATTAGAAGAAGCGCTTGAGCTAGTTAATAGCAATCCATATGGTAACGGAACATCTATTTTTACCGCCAGTGGTGCCGCTGCTCGTAAATATCAGCATGAAGTTGAAGTGGGTCAGGTGGGTATAAATGTGCCTATTCCAGTGCCGTTACCTTTCTTTTCTTTTACGGGTTGGAAAAAGTCTTTCTATGGCGATTTGCATGCTTATGGTAAGCAGGCTGTGCGCTTTTATTCTGAAACAAAAACAGTCACTGCTCGTTGGTTTGAAGATGATATCCCAACAGGTCCTAATATGACGATTAACTTACGATAATTGTCGCAGCGGAGGTAAAAGAATGGATTTCAATTTAACAGAAGATCAGCAAGCATTTGCCGAAACCGCAAGACAGTTTGCTGAGCAAGAGTTGGCACCAAATGCAGCCCGTTGGGACAAAGAGCATATCTTTCCCAAAGAGGTGATCCAAAAAGCCGGTGAACTTGGTTTCTGTGGTTTATATTGTCCTGAAGAACAAGGCGGTTTAGGTTTAAGCCGATTGGACTCTTCTATAATATTCGAACAGTTGGCTATGGGGTGTACAGCAACCACAGCTATGATGACCATTCATAACATGGCATCTTGGATGATGACCACTTGGGGAACTGAAGAGTTTAAGCAAGAGTGGTCAGAAGCTTTGGTTACGGGCCAAAAACTTGCGTCTTATTGTTTAACGGAGCCGGGTGCTGGTTCCGATGCCGCTTCTTTAAGAACCAGCGCTAAACTTGATGGTGACCATTATGTCGTTAATGGTTCCAAAATGTTTATTTCTGGCGCTGGGGAAACCGAAATATTGGTGGTGATGGTAAGAACGGGTGGAGATGGCCCCAAAGGTATTTCTGCACTTGCCATTCCAGCAGATACTGACGGTATAATTTACGGAAAAGCCGAAGAAAAAATGGGTTGGAATGCGCAACCCACGCGTTTGGTGACGTTTGAAGATGTAAAAGTGCCGGTTAAAAACCTGCTGGGCAACGAAGGCGAAGGTTTTAAGTTTGCAATGAAAGGATTAGATGGCGGTCGTATCAACATTGCGACTTGTTCTGTCGGCACTGCTCAGCAAGCATTAAATACCGCAAAAGCGTATATGCAGGAAAGAGAGCAGTTTGGTAAACCCCTTGCGGCTTTTCAGGCTTTGCAATTTAAGATTGCTGACATGACAACTGAACTTGTTGCGTCTCGTCAAATGGTCAGACTTGCCGCGGCAAAGTTAGATAATAATGATCCGGAAAAAACCGCTTATTGTGCTATGGCAAAGCGCTTTGCCACAGATGCAGGCACTAAAGTGTGTGATGATGCATTACAAATCCATGGCGGTTACGGCTACATCCAGGAATATCCTTTAGAGCGTCATTTACGTGATGTTCGAGTACATCAGATCTTGGAAGGCACAAACGAGATCATGCGTGTCATCATTGGGCGCAGAATTCTGGCGGCAGATGCAGGAGAGTTATTGTAATGAGTCTGGATGCAATGCAAGAAGCGCCCGTCTTATTTGAAGAATTGCCTTGTAGTGATGGCACTAAAATAGGTATCGCTACCTTAAATTTGCCGAAAGCACTTAATTCTTTAAACGTTCAAATGGTGGCGCTGCTGCTTGGTCAGTTGAGAATATGGGACAAGCAGCAGGATATCGGTGCCGTTTTATTAAAAGGTGCTGGTGAAAAAGCATTTTGCGCGGGGGGCGATGTAGTGGCATTACACGATGCTATGCATGCAACCCCGGGCAAGCTTCCCGAAATGGCTGCTACGTTTTTCCGTGAAGAATATAGGCTTGATAATTTTATTCATACTTTCTCCAAGCCTTTTATTGTTTGGGGAAGTGGCTTCGTAATGGGCGGTGGTATGGGCCTGTTGATGGGTGCCAGTCATCGTATAGTCACTGAAACTAGCCGTTTGGCCATGCCAGAAATCACCATAGGATTGTATCCCGATGTGGGAGGCAGTTACTTTCTCAACAAGATGCCTGTCGGGTGTGGCTTGTTTTGTGGCTTAACGGGTGCAGTGATCAATAGCGCGGATGCTATTGGTCTTGGTTTGGCTGATTATTTTAATGTTAGTGAAAATCTAGAGCACTTTACTGCACAGCTACAAAGTATTAATTGGTTGTCTGATTCTTCACAACAACAACTGAATGAACTTTGCAGCAGCAATCAAGAATCAAATAGCGCTAATTTACCGGTTGCTCAATTTCAGCTGCATGTTGATGCGATGCAAGGTTTAGCAAAATGTGATGGATTACAGGCTGCGGTGGATTATATTTTGGCAATGCCATCTGATAATGATAAGTGGCTTGCGAAAGCACAAAAAAATCTACAGGTAGGTTCGCCAATCACCATGCATTTGGTTTACGAACAATTGCGTCGTGCAGGTAACCTTTCTATGGCTGAATGCTACCAAATGGAGCTTGGCATGTCGTATCGATGTGCAGTTGTTGGTGAGTTCCAAGAAGGGGTGAGAGCATTATTAATAGACAAAGATATGCAACCCAAGTGGCAGTATAAAACAGCAAGCGACGTGCCAGCAGAATTGGTTGAGTCGTTTTTTGAACCGCAATGGGAAGGTGAGCACCCATTACAAGCATTGACACAGTAGGAGACCACATGAAGACAGTTGCTTTTATAGGTTTGGGTAACATGGGTGGTCCCATGGCCAAAAATCTTTTAAAAAATGGTTATAAAGTAAGAGCGTTCGATTTAGTGCAGGCCGCACTAGACGACGTTGCTAGCGATGGGGCATATGCTGCCCAAAGTGCTCAAGATGCAATTTCCGGAGCGGATATCGTTTTAAGTATGTTGCCAGCAGGAAAGCACGTTCGTGAGTTATATCTTGGCGCAAACGGGTTAATTTCGCTGTTAAATAAAGGTTGCTTGGTAATTGATTCCAGCACGATTGATTCGGCAACTGCCATAGATGTTGGCAATGCGTTAACCGAGCAAGGTATTCATTTTGTTGATGCGCCTGTATCGGGCGGTGTTGGTGGTGCCATTGCAGGTACGTTGACATTTATTGTTGGCGGTAGCGATGCGAATTTCGCAGAAGCTAAACCTATTCTTGATGCGATGGGCAAGAATATATTTCATGCTGGTGATATGGGAGCTGGTCAGGTTGCCAAGATATGCAACAATATGCTGCTGTCTATTTTGATGGTTGGTACATCAGAAGCGTTGCAAATGGGCATTAAAAATGGTCTAGATCCTAAAGTATTGTCAGAAATTATGCTGGCGAGTTCAGGTAAAAACTGGACTTTAGAGTTATATAATCCATGCCCCAATGTGTTGGATAATGTACCTTCTTCAAATGACTATCAGGGTGGTTTTATGGTGGACTTGATGAAGAAGGATTTAGGTTTGGCGCAAGAAACAGCGATTAAAAGCGCTAGCGCAATACCTTTAGGAACCCTTGCCAACAATTTGTATACTATGCATAGCAATCAAGGCAATGGTAAAAAAGACTTTTCCAGCATTTTCGAAATGCTCCAATCAAAGAATAGTGGTTAGGATTCAATTATGGAATTAAAAGATAGTGTTATTGCAGTGACCGGTGGTGCTCAAGGTCTGGGTTTAGCAATGGCGCAAAGCTTGGCTGAAGCTGGTGCTCATGTTGCTTTGATTGATATGCAAGAAGATGTAGTCTCAAAGGCCGCTGAAGTGCTTTCTCAAAAAGGTATTGATGCGCAAGGTTATGCGGTAAACGTAACTGACGAAGACGCTGTAGAAGCTGCTTTTGACAAGATTATGGATCATTACGGCAAGCTAAACGGACTTATTAATTGTGCAGGCATTATGCGCGATGGAATGTTGCTGAAGGTTAAGGAAGGCAAAGTCGTAGATAAAATGTCCAAGCAACAGTTTCAGTCTGTGCTTGATGTTAACGTTACCGGCACCTTTCTTTGTGGTCGCGAAGCGGCAGCTCGTATGGTTGATACGGGTAGCAAAGGCGTTATTATTAATATTTCGTCAGTGTCTCGTGGTGGTAACATGGGACAGACCAATTATTCAGCCTCTAAAGCTGCGGTGGCAACGATGACGGTAAGTTGGGGCCGTGAATTGGCTCGATTTGGTATTCGTGCTGCATGTATTGCACCAGGCTTGGTCGATACCGCTATGGCTGCTCAAATGCGCCCGGAAATGCTTGAAAAATTCCTTTCAACCGTGCCCCTTCGCAGATTAGCTCAAGTCGAAGAGTTGGGTCATGCGGCTAAGTATATTTTCGAAAGCGATTACTTTACTGGACGTGTTCTTGAATTGGATGGTGGCGTTAGGGTTTAGTTGGTTTAAGCCCTTAATAAGTTGAGTGATACGACAAACGACACGACATGCAAGAACGCCACATAAAAGACGTAACATGAAAAAAGCGGTTTTTCTTGATAGAGATGGGGTGATTAACCGAGATTTTGGTTATACATCCCATCCTGACAATTTCGAATTTTTAGATGGCGTATTTGAAGCTTGCCGCAATTTTATTGCGCAAGGGTATATTCTCGTTGTTGTTACGAATCAATCTGGTATCGCCCGAGGATATTACACGGAAGTTGATTTTAAGCATTTAACGGAATGGATGCTGGGTGAATTCGACACTCACCTTGTCGATATTACCAAGGTTTACTATTGTCCCCATCATCCAACGGCAGGAAACGGTGAATACCGACAACGCTGTGAGTGCAGAAAACCTGCACCAGGCATGTTGCTACGCGCGGCTGAGGAACTAGACATCGATTTATCTCAATCTGTCATTATTGGAGATAACTTAACGGATCTACAAGCGGGCGAGAGGGCGGGAGTAAAACAGGGAATATTAATTGATGAAGATGGTAAACATTCCAAATTAGCTGCAACGACACAAATATTTTCTTCTTTAGCGAAAGTTAAACTGTAAAAATCATTTCGATATAAGTATTAAGTGGTAAATATATCTCACATTTCATCGCGTAAATATTGAACCAAAATTTCTTTATTGTTTGAATTAACTCTGTTTAGAGCAATTTAATTTCAATATTTTTCTCAGGTAAGTTGTTTGTCCCCTCAGAAAGAGTTAAATTCCATTCTAGGTTTTGTTGCTCTTTGCTTTTCGACTTTGTTACGGCTGTGTTCTGCTCAATAGTAACCTACTGAAAAAATGAATATAAATTACAGCAGCCTTCAGACGATTAGCGCATGATTTATTTTAAAGGTAGTGGATGGCACGTCAGCTTGAGATATTGCTGGTTACCAGCGATGAAGTTAAATATCAGGAAATTAGCTCAATATTAGGGCCTTTGTGCTCTAATCTATCTTGGGTAACGAATAGTAACGATGCTATTAAGTTGCTTAAAGAGGTCAGCTTTTGTTCAATTGTTTCTGATATCGATATTGGTAATTTAGATGGTTGGCGATTGGCTCGTATGGTGCGAGCGAATTTGTTTGCCTGTCCTAGTCATACCCCCTTTCTATTGCTCACAACGACCTATTGCGAACATATTGCAGAAACAACCGCGAGCGTTTTTTCGATCAATAAAGTCGTAAGCAATGAGCAAATTCACTTACTTCCTGAACTTGTTAAATATTTTTGTCAGGAGCAAATTACTGTAAGTGGAGATATGTCGGTTTTAATCGTTGAAGATGACCCACATATTTCTGAGTTGGCCAGCAGAATACTGCGAGCAAATCACAAAATTGATGTGGCATTTACCGGGCGAGAGGCTGTAGAAGCCTATGCGCCGGGAAAATACGACATTGTGCTATTAGATGTTCAATTACCTGAAATGAGTGGTTCAGAGGTATTAAAGCAAGTTATGAGCCTATCACCACGGCAGGCCGTTGTTATTATGACGGCTCATGGTGGTAGTGATTTAGCTGAAGAACTCATGATTGCTGGCGCGGTTGATTTTATTCAAAAACCCTTTAAGGCTGATCAATTACGTAAGGTTATGGATATAGCCGCGCATCGGGAAAACTACCTGATTAGTAATGCCCAGTTTGAAGAAAAAGTTATCGCCATTGAGCGTAGCAAAGAACAGTATCAGCACCTGTTAGAAGAGCATCAAAGGTTACTGGACCATTTATCGACAGTGGTCATGGAACTGGATCTAAAAGGTCAGATTAGGTTTGTGAATGAGGCTTGGAAAGGATTAACGGGCTACAATTTCACCGATACCATAGGTAAGACATTGTCATTGTTTGAAGAATTAGATGATGACATTGAGTCTTCGGAAATGAGCATTCAACCGACATTATTAGCTTTTGTTAATGGCGGTCTGCAATACAAGAAAATGGAATTCCAGTTGCGTTGTCAAACTGGAAATGCGCTTTGGGTCGAAGCACAATTTAATGTATTGGAAAAAGACGAAAAAATAATCGGTATTACTGCGACCTTGGATAATATTGATGAGAGAAAATCAACTCAAGTCAGGCTTAATCATCTGGCATCTCATGATACGTTGACCGATCTCTTTAATCGCCACTATTTTGATTCTGAACTGACGCGATTAACGGAATCGTCTGAAAATAAAGAATTTATTCATTCTCTTTTATATTTAGACTTGGATCATTTTAAAGTTATTAATGACACCCAAGGTCACCATAAAGGTGACATCATATTAAAAGAAGTGGCATGCACGTTAAAAAGAGAAAAAAGAGAAGCTGACATATTATGTCGTGTGGGTGGTGATGAGTTTGCATTGCTGTTGCCGGGAACTAACAGTGAAGAAGCCGTTTTGTTGGCTCAAAAAATATGCAACACCCTCAAAAGTGGCCACTTTAAATCTGAGGATCGTGTTTATAAGATTAGTTGTAGTATCGGTGTTACTGAGATTAAAGGCGAGTATGAAGATCCAACAGTGTATTTGCAGCAAGCAGATATCGCGCTTTATGTCGCTAAAAGACGAGGCCGAGACTTAGTCCACCTATTTAGGGAAGAAGACCGGGAAAGTGAAGATTTTAAAGTGGCTGTGCATTGGGTTCAAAAAATGCAGGAAGCCATTATTAACGATCAACTCGTATTGCATTACCAACCTATTATTGATTCGGAATTCCGCCAGGTTCAATATTTTGAGGCGCTGGTAAGGTTGGAGATTGAAGATAAACTGATTATGCCGGGGGAGTTTATTCCAGCTCTAGAAAGAGCGGAAGATATTACTCTTTTGGATCATCAGGTCATTTCTAAAGCCATCAGTATGATGAGCGTCCATCCTGTGTTGAAAAAGGTGGCGATTAACCTCTCCGCACAGGCATTCAGCGATCAAAAACTTTTACCATTAATTAAAGAAAAACTTTCATTTTATAAAGTAAGACCACAACAAATTATTTTTGAAGTAACGGAAAGTGCGAGTTTAAGTAATTTGGTGGCAACCCGTGAAATGATTAACCAACTCATGGAGTTGGGATGTGAGTTCTCGATTGATGATTTTGGCACAGGTTTCAGTACGTTTAACTACCTAAAACAACTCCCCGCTAATTGTGTGAAAATTGATGGTTCGTTTGTCAAAGATATGCTGAACAATCCCATTGATTATGCGGTAGTTAAATCAATTTGCGAAGTTGCAAAAGCTTTAAATAAATCTACTGTTGCAGAGTTTGTTGAAAATGTAGAACTTTTGCACGCGTTGAAAAAGATGGGTGTTGACTATTTACAAGGCTACTATATAAGCCGCCCTCTTGATATAAAGGCAATAGAAGCGAAATATAGCACCCAGAATGTTGATAGAAATGAAAACTCTCCATTTTAGTCTAATTTTAGGAATAATCCAGTAAAACCTAGCGTTTACTGTTCAATCACTTCAACATTGTGTAAATTACTCAACCAGTAAAACTATAATATTAATTGTTGAAGGCGGTAATCTTATGTCTATGGCGCGTCCTAGTGGGGAGGAACACCTTGACATGGATGTATTTTCATTTGCCGATCTCATTGTTGATTATATTAATCAAATGGAGATCGAATTTGTATTCGGCGTTCCAGGTGGAGCGATTGAACCTTTATATAATGCATTAGCAATAAGTGAGCGTTTTGGTGGGGCCAAAGCTGTCGTGGCAAGACACGAAGCAGGCGCTGCATTTATGGCTGATGGTTATGCAAGGGAAACTGATAAAATAGGCGTTTGTTGTGCCACTACTGGACCTGGAGCAACAAATTTATTAACAGGAATATCTGCAGCACATGCTGACAATGTTCCAATGTTGGTGATAACGGCACAAACACCGTTACCAAAATTTGGTAAACGGGCGTTGCAAGATTCATCGTGTACTGCAATTGATACGGTATCGATGTTTCGACACTGTTGTAAGTACAGCACATTGGTAAGTCATCATGAACAGTTAGAAACCAAACTTATTTCTGCGGTGATGGCAGCATGTAATGAACCTGCTGGCCCTGTCCACATTAGTGTGCCTTCGGATGTATTGCGCACACCAGCCACTAAACCATCTACTATCGAATATAATGCATTAAGTAATCGTTTTAACTTAACGGATCATGGAGCCGTTGAGCGATTAATTTATGAGTTAAAGCAAGTCGATAACGCTATTTTGTTTATTGGCGATGGGTGTAAAGGAGCGGCTCAGGAAATCATGCAATTTGCAGAATTGATTAATGCTCCGTTTATAACCGGCCCAATGGGCAAGCGTTGGGTGGATGAATCTCATCCTTTGTATCGAGGCGTGTTTGGTTTTTCAGGGCATGAAAGCGCTAGAAAGCTGATACGGGAAAGTGACGATTTAGATCTTGTTATTGCTATTGGTGCGGCATTGGGTGAATTGGGTACTGCAGGCTGGACCGAGGAACTAATTAATGACAAATTGGTTCATATTGATTCCAGAGTAGAGCATTTTACCCGGTCACATATGGCCAAATTGCATGTTTGTGGGCATTTACCTTCAATATTCAAGATCCTTAATGAAAAGCTGGGGCGTTCGAAGCGTCATTGGATTAGTACCAAGTTAGATGAAAAAGTGCGTGGAGAGAGAAATATAAATGGATGTTATACATCATTGCTAAATGAGCATAAATGCTCTGAAGAAGCGCACCCAATCAAACCACAACGGTTGTTTACTTATTTAAGTAAAGCTTTGCCTGAAAATACCCGAATGTTCGTTGATGCAGGAAATGCATGGTCTTGGTCCATTCAATATTACCAAAGGCCTGAACATGATGGTAAATACCATTTAGCGATGGGATTTGGTGCAATGGCTTGGGCTATTGGAGCGGTAATAGGTTCTGCAGCCGCGACTGAAACTAACTATCCACACATTTGTATTACTGGTGATGGAAGTTACCTTATGAGTGGGCAGGAAATTACGGTTGCTAGTCAGCTTGGCTTACCTATCGTTTTTATGGTACTTAACGATAGTGTATTGGGCATGGTTATGCATGGTCAGAGGCTAGGAAAAGCGGAACCGGTAGGTTTTGAATTAGGTAAAATCAATTTTGCAAAAATGGCCGAAGCTATGGGACTTGAGGGTATTATTGTTGATTCTAACGAAGAGCTGGAAGCGGTTGATTTTGACAGGCTGTTTAGCAAAACGGAACCGACTCTGATTGATGTGCGGATTGATAAAGAGGAAATCCCCCCTATGGCAGATAGGGTGAAAGGATTGGCTGTTAATGGTGAATCAGCGACACCAGGAGGCTGATTTTCTTATTTATTGGGACTCCGAATTATTCTTTTGGAATATTTCGGGGCTCTATCCCTATATACTCAATATCGGAACAATGCTGTGGCAAGAAAGTGGATGTCTTATTCAGGTTGTCACGGTAACTTGCTATAGCTCCTCCTGCTACCGCAAAAGCTTTAATTCTGGCTGCTTCTAACCCTGAGAACCCGTTGTCGAGTAACATGGCATTGGCATATCCCCCAGAATTGATAGCTAACCCAAATGCTTGGTTCAGGTGGTTGCTCAACTCCAATGCAAATTTTAAGTATTTACCTTCTGGTAGTCCCAATTTTTGACGATGTTGATCATAGGGCGTAATACGCTCATCATCTTTATCGACTGGTCGAGCAAAACCAATAAACATGGGTTTACCATTCCGCTGCTTGACATTGGAACAAACGTTTTTCCAAGATTGAGACTGTAGATATAGTTTGCGGGCTTTTTGTAATTGCATCATTCCAGATTCGGAGGTTTGATTACCACCATAAGCTCTGGAATCTGCGGCTAAAATTGCTGCAGCAATAGCGCTAGTGGGAGTTGTAGATAAACAACCTGCAAAGGCTGCAACTTGGTTGCACCAGATACGTGAGTCGGGGTAACTTAGGCCAATGAAATTTGTTTCTAGCCAATCTGCAAAATCCCTGTTGGGTAGTTTACCGGTAGCATTTAAAGTTAAAATTTGCATGTAGCTTTTATCGCCAATGACGTCTTTACGCATGGACAAGTTTTGAAACCAAGTATCTTTACCGCCTCGCCAAACCCCAACGCTACTTTTAATGTGTTCCCGGCAGAATGACCAAGGCTCGAATATAGGGTTAGGTTTGGGAGTATTCATAATGCTCGTCATCTACAAAAGGGATAGCGGTTATAGGTTTATGAGTTTGCTCAAGCCCATGAGCCATAATCCCGGGAGCAATTAGAAATTGATAGAAGGCGCTGGCTTCTCTGCCGGGAATCCCCAAATCAGCCATTACAGCAGCAGCTAGTCCGGTATTGTTTAGGCTTAGTTGGTGATTTTCCAGCTCCTGACTAAAGGATAATGACCATGCGAGATGCCGGGTTTCTGGATGGTTTTTGTGTATGTCTAATGCAAGTTTACATATTAATTTATGTGGTGCGCCAAACTGAGAGCTGAACCCCGGGGCGATATTGGGTTCCTCATCACTGACTACAAACTTTGATAATAAGGATTTCGCTAATTCAGTAGCATTTGTTTGCTGGTTATTTACTATAAAAGCGGTCGCTTTTTCCACTTCCTGACATCCACCTTGATGTCCACTGGCAACGGACAGACCTATGGGGAGTAGATTGCCAGAATTTGACTTGGAAACGCCGGCTACCATTGCTGCTCTGCATGGATAAGAACGAGGCCCAGGATTGCACAATGCCACGGCTAATGTGTTTAGAAGGCTACTTTCCTTTTTACTTGGTAATTTACCTTGAATAAGTAGATAGGTAACATCCAAAAAGCTTTTGTGCAGCATTAAGTCTCTTAAATCATACCCATGAATTAGTTGCTGTATAGCAACAAAAGGGTTGTTTGAATCAGCTACTTCTTTTGTGATTGCCGTTGTGACTTTTTGGTTGTATAAAAAGTCTTTGCTATCGTTATCGGTCATTGATTAAAATTTATACCTCAATTCAGCCATAAAACTACTCCCAGCAAGGGGCAGGTCAAAGGGAATGTTTACTGAATTGCCACTGCTTGGGGTAGGTTCTCTTGCATCTTCATTCAATATATTCTTCATAATGAGTGCGGTGCTTAAATGATCGTTAATATGGTGCCACCTGAGAGTGAAGTTCACCAAGGTATAGTTGTCTATTGATTTCCTCGGATCTAGTGTTGCCCGCTTTCTATTGGCAATATAATTAACGCTCCAATTGGCATTTAAAGAATCAGATATTTGATAATTTATAAGAAAACTACTTTGCCATTTAGGCACTATCGGAACCGACTCATTGGTTTCGTCGTCCTCTGAATCCTGATAAGAGAAATTGCCCTGTATGTCAGTTTGTTCAGTTGGCTTCCAGTTAAACTCTAACTCAAGTCCTGTGCCGTTGTTTTGTCCGGTATTTTGCGCAATCGTCGCGGGTGAGTCGGGATCTCTTACAAATCGAATAATATCTTCCCACTGATAATGAAACAGACTTAAAGCAGCATTGAAAGTTGGGCTTGGTCTGTAATCAAAAGATATTTCTGTTGTCTCAATTTTTTCTGGGTTTAAATCAGGATTGCCTAATGCCGCCGGGTTGTTAATGTTGTATAAATTGGCAAATGAAGGGGCTCTAAAAGAGCGACCGTAAAGGAATTTAGTTGTCAGAGTTAAATAGGTGGACCAAACTAATGCAATTCTTGGGTTGGTTGTAGCGCCAAAATCATTGTAGTCGTCGAAACGAACGCCAGTCGTAACCTCCCAATCATTGGATAGTTGCCAAATGTCCTGACCATATAAGAAATAGCTTTCTCTTGCCCTTTCAGGTAAGAAAACAAAAGGGGTATCAGATACATCAACAAGTGGACTTCCTGGAGGTAAGGGTTCTCCATCAGGGCCTAAAGCAAAATTTTTGGACTCTTGTACTTTGTATATCTCGTTGTAATTATAACCTGCACCAAGTCTAAATTCATGATCAGATATACCGTCATATCCTAAAACGGCTGAAGTTCGGTAGTGACGTTCAAATACTTCTGGATTACCAATTATTCCGTTCGGAAAAACACCTCCTAAGCCAATATCACTGCCAGCAGGGAAAAGTATTAAATCCTTTTTGTATTCTTGAGTAGCACTAAAATAGCTGCCTTTGAGTGTTAGTGATGAATGGTCAGGCATATTCATAACATCATAGGATATGTCAGCATTAATTCTGGTGCTGGCACCCACTGTTGAGGGGCTTAATGCTTCAACAATACCTGCACCAGTTCCAACTTCTCTGTCTTGTAGGCCAAACCGGGCGGTTAGATTGTCGCCTTGAAGCTCTATTCTAAGATCATGATGAGTTCGGAAGTTAACCATAGGACCCGGAGCTAAAGATGCGTTGGTCCCAAAAATTCCGTCAAGTCTACTTTGTGCATCAGATTCTATAATTTCATTATGTCCGTCTGAATCATGATACTCGTATACTAAAGAGGCTTTATAATCACCTATAGCACCTGACTTAGAGAGCCAGAAATCCCAAGTATTAAAGCTACCGTAACGGGTACCCACTTCTGTACCATCAATTTCATCGGGACTCTTGGTTATAATGTTGATGGTTCCTGAAAACGCATCTGCACCGTATATTGCGGAACCTGGTCCTCTAATAATTTCAATTCTGGATATGGCTTCAATTGGCATGCCTCCCCAGATTTGACCACGGTTACCAACAAAAATATTTGTTATTGGAATGCCATTAATCAACATTAAAACCTGAGGATTGAAGCGAGTGAATATGCCGCGAATAACATAAATTGGGGAATTACTATTGGAACGCCTTGTAACGTGAAGCCCGGGAACAGTTTCTAAAACTTCGTCTATATCCGTGGCACCCATTATTTTGATCTGATCAGCTGTTATCACCGAGGCAACCGCCGGTGCTTTGCTGATGGATTTTTTAGTTCCTGTTGCAATGCTAACGAACTCTTCACCACCATAGTAGTCTAAAAATTCGTCTTCTAAATCACCTTGGTAATTCAAATCGTCTTCATTAGCCGAAGACTGATAGGAAGCAGAGGCCAAAGCGATTAGCACGCTGGATACAAGTATGTTTCTTTTCATAGTGTTTCCCGGTAAGTTGGTTCACCATTCAACGCGCAGTAATTTTACTACTGCTCAATAATGCAGCAAAACACTCAGGACGGCTAGTCTAATATGTCACTGAGTTTACACAAGTTTTTTATTGGTTCAAAAACCATTCTAATTTTAAACTTGTGTTTGCGGTTATTTTAAACGTCCTGTTCATTTCTTTATTATTTAGAATTCCGAAAACGAATCAGAACACTTCTCTGGTTTGCCAATAACTAAACTGGCAGTGTCACGGTAAAAGTTGTGCCTTCACCGTATTCACTCTTCACTTCCATTGTTGCTTGCATAAGCTCACAAAACTGTTTGGAAATAGCCAAGCCTAAACCGGTACCACCAAAACGTCTGTTTTCACCTGAATCAACTTGCATAAACTCCTGGAATATTTTTTCCAGTTGTTGCTCAAGTATGCCTATGCCGGTGTCAGAAACGGTGAATACCAATTTGTTTTCTACCAAGACAACTTCCAGTACAATTTCACCATTCTCGGTAAATTTACAGGCATTACTGATTAAATTGATGAGTACTTGCAGCATCTTTTCATTGTCGATTCTTAGCAACATGTTGTCGCAGCGATTGAGCAAGTAAAACTGATTACTGTTGCTTGGCACTAATGGAGAGGTTGCTTCTTCAACATTTCTGAGTAAATCGTTAAGGTATACGCTATTGGTATTGAGTTCCATTCGACCAGCTTCAATTTTGGAAAGGTCGAGTACTGAGTTAATCATGCCTAACAAGCGTTCTGCATTGCGGGTTACCTTATCCAAATCTTCACAAATATGGAACACACCCTCGTCTTCAATTTCTTCTCTCACTAAATCCACATAACCAATAATGGATTGGATAGGGGTTCGGAGTTCATGGGTCATATTGGCAAGGAATTCTGATTTATGTCGGCTTGATGTTAGGGCTGCATCTCTTGCTTCAACCAGCTCCCTAGTACGAATTTTAACTTCGGCTTCCAATTGGTCTCTATGGTGTCGAAGTTTTTCGTCTTGATCATCAAGGGTTTTCATCATGGCATTAAACGATGCTGCCATTTGTTCAACTTCTCTTGCCCCTTTTACATTAGCAAAATTATGCTCACCGGTATGATGGTTATATACCATTATTTCAGTGAGTTCTTTTAGAGGTGCAAGTTGATTTTTAATCGCACTGCCAATGATTAGAATAAGTCCGGCAATGGCTATTAATCCGGTAAGGCCTATGGTCAGGTAAATATTACGATTGATTTCATACAGACTATTTTTACTAAAACTGATGATTGCATACCCAAGGTTTTCATCAATGGGTTCGCCAGCATCGTCAAATTCGGCATTAGATAGAATGACAATAGAAGCAATATACCAATGCTCATCGTCTTCATCGAATATCATGTTTTCAGATATATCTGGCCAAGCCAGTTGAGAGAAATATTTTCCTGTTTGTTCGCCGCCGCGCCAAACATAAAATTTACCATCGCTACTAACGAGTCCCGCGCCATCAACATCGGGGAAAGCAAGAACTTGATCCATGGCACTTTTAGCGTTTGCACTACTGGCAGTAAGTAAGGCAAGTTTGGATTGTTGGGCAAGGGCGCTTGCGACTTGTTTTGCGTTCTCTACAAGTTGAGCTGACGTTTGTTCCGTTGTTAAATAACTGGTGACAATACTAAAGGTTAAAAGCAAAGCCACAACGCCAGCAACAATATAGCTAAGTAGCCGTCTTCTTATGCTTCCACGAGCATTGGCTGGCTTAATGGATGCCTTTGCTAATCGTTCGTTATAGACGTTGTTCATAGTAATTACTACTCTGGAAAAGTCAGATGAAACTGACTTTTCTGTTGGTTTTTATATTCAAAGCCCAAATGAGCTGCTGTCCGCAAGTTTACGGCAAGCTTAGTAAACCTTATCGGTTCAACGCCGGATGATTGATCTGTTTTTTCCATTTCCTTAAGCATTTTGACAAGGGCCTTTCCAAGTTCGATGTGATCTGGAAATAGTGTAAACAATGCCCCTCTTTTTACATGCAAGGGTTTACTTGAGAAGAGAATGAGATTTTCTTCCCAGGAACGTTCTAATAGGTTTGGAATAATAACTTGTTCGTTTCCGGAAATCGGATCGAAGGGGATCCATAACGATTCTGTTTCAGGATCAAAATTAGCCAAAATTTCATCGTAGGCTTTTAAAGCACCTTTAACCGCTGTAATTTTGGTGCTTTTGAGTTGATAGCCTCTCTTCTTTGCCTCTAATTCCGCCAATTCGACAATCCATTCACTTCTGCGGCTATATACCACATTTATCGTTTTCACCTTTGGGGCTAACTCTTTTAATGAATCAAACAGTTGCTCAGGTGCTGGTACTGAACTTATACCAGATAAATTGTTAGGCGAGATGGCAACTGCACCGACGACAACTCTTTTTTCTTCATTAAGGCTTTTTGCTAGTCGATACCCAAGTCTTCCAAGGGCTATAACCGAATCTACTTTATTTTCGTCTAACCAGTTTAAGGCGTGCTGAGGGGTTTCATTTTTATCTACCGATAAAGTAACGACTTCGCCTGAGTGGGATTGATTAATCCCTATAAGGATATCTTTGAATATTTGGTCAAAAGGGGAGGGGGCATCAGGGTAAACTACCGCTATATGATCATCCGCAAAAACGGGATCGCTCAGAAGCACGCATAGTATTAATCCGATTGTGGCAAAAAAGTTCCTGAGCATATTGCAGTAGTAAATATCAATCCGTTTGGTTTCGGTCGAATAGGTTACCGATTTTAAGTCGGATTTACCAATTTTTTACTCGGTTTCGGCAAACTGGCTCAGTAATTTTATGGCTTGTCCTAGTAAACTGGTATTTAGCTCGGCTGAATTGTTGGGAGTGCCGTCCAAGTTGTATATATAAAAGTTACCACTACTATCGACTTCTATCTTAAGTTGCTGATGCAAGATCAATACTTTGTCATTTTGAGTAGTCACCAGCCAGTTACGGTTTTCATTCTGCAAACTTTGCCCTGTGCTATGCAGGTGAGAGTTTGCTGTGCAGCCTAATTCATATAAAACCGTTGCTGCTAAATCTTCATGGTGACTAATTGTATTGGAATCATCTATGGTCAGGTTGGTAAAACTTAATACTTCCGAATTTGACTGTAACTGACTGATAAATAACTTAGGTTCCTTGGCCGTATTAATTGCTTGCGTTGCTTCTAAAAGCTGATCAAGTTGCTCAGCTTTGATGAAACCAATGAATAATCCCTGCTGGTCCTCAGTGTAACTTGATAGAAACTTTTCCCATGAGTCACTGGTTTGGCCTTTGATTTTTTCGAGTGTGCTTTCATCTGAGGTGTATAGGTGTACTGGCAGCCCTAATTTTGCAGGCAAGTCGGTTAGAATGGGGCGGTGGTTACGTAACTGCCAATGATATAAGTCGGGCAATCCATACAGGATACTTTTAGCGGCGCTTTGATGAGACAGACTTAGATCAAAGTGATGTTGTAAAGGGCGCAATCCTGTGTTGAGTAGCTTGGATTGTAAGGACAAAGGCTGCGATTTTGAAGATGACTCAACTAAAGAATCATCTACAAACCATAATCCAAACTTTTTGTTGGTATCAATTACGCAATAAAAGGGTTCTGTAGGATAGGCAACCCCGCGTTTATTAACATAAAGCTGTAATTGTTTACGCTGTTGATAGTTTTCAATATTTAATAATCCGTATTTGGACATTAACGTTTTTGCCGTAGCGGGATACGACAATGGGAACATATCATCTTGTTGCACAATGGGCTGATAAAGCTCAGCATCGGCCCAAATGTGAGTAGCATGGCTGAATACAAATAAGCCGGTAAAGGTGGCGGAAATGGGCAGTCCCCATTTTAACTTTTGTAAACGCTCGATTCTTTTCCATATGGCATTGGCAATCATTAATTGCATTAGCAACCAGCAAACAAACGATAATGCAAAAAAGCCCCATTGGCGGCCACTTAATTCTGCTACCGCTATATTAGCGTGGCTACGTAAAAATTCGGCACTTTTAAAGGAGAGATGAAGGCCATAGCGGGTATATAACAAAGCATCCAGCGCTAGCATAGCTAACGCTACCGCAGCGGTAAAGGAGCCATACCCCCTAAGTACTCGACTATTTGGGAGTACGTAACATAATGGGAGGATTAAAATAATAAACCCAATAAAGGTTAAGAAGCCAATATGGCTAAACCAATTGGTCAATAGATAAGAGATGCCTAAAACGGTGCTAGGCATTCTTGAGCTAAATAAGTACACTCCGGATATTGCTATAGCAACAATAATATTTGCCAGAGTGAACCAGTGTCCCCAAGCAACCAATTTACTTACTAGCTGCCGTTTGGGTGTTTCAGTAATAATCATATTGTGACTGGGATAATGTGTTTCGTTTTATGCAATGCTTTTAATGAGCACTTGAGCGAATCGTTCTGCCATTTCTTTTCTGTCGTTTTCCGGTACTTGATGCTGGAAAATTCGGGTTATGAGGTTTCCAAGTACCATTAAAGATAGATCACGATCGGCGTTTTCTCGTTCTAGAACTTCAACAATGCTTGCCATCAAGGCTTCAAATTGTTGGTCAGAGTATTTAGACTGTTGCGGCATAGCCACTCCCTAAAAAATTATGACGGGAATATTATCAATAAATTGCCTTGTATACCATCGACAGGATGATGGGCATTCATTTGTTTACTTGTGTAAGGCTTGTATAAGGAATAAACCAAACTATGTCTCTTATCATTCATAACGTTATTGTGCACCGAATTGTTGCCAAGGAACAACAGTTACTTCTGTTGCCTAGAGCAGATGTATGCGAACTCTCGCCAGAAATTGAGCAGTTAGCCCATGAACTTAACCACATATACAACAGTAAGCCAGGAAAAGGAGTAGGCGGTTTTGTTTCAGAGTTTTCTTCAACGGAAGATAGTTCTGAAGAGCAAAACGGAGAAGAAGGTGATGGTACGGAAGCAAATAATTCAGAGAAGCAAGCAGATGCCAATTTCCCGCCTACTGAATTTAAAGACCAATTGGATAGTCTAATTGCCGGTGATATTGACTTTGTTGCTTTTTCCAAAGATGTGTCAAATATACTAATTCATCATTTGCAAACTATTGCTGAACCGGAAACCGGTTTTTTGGTTATTAGCCATTTCCAATTCCTGGCGACGGATTATTTACTGATTGCCCTGCTCAATACTAAAGAGCATGTGGAAGTGACTGGCGAGTTAAATTTTAATATTAAGTCTCATTTGGATTTAGCGAAAATGCAGTTGGCTTCTCGTATTGATGTGACCCAATATAAAACCTCACCGGCTCAAAATCGCTATGTCAGTTTTATCAAAGGACGGATCGGCAGAAAAGTTTCTGATTTTTTCATGCACTTTTTGGGTTGCGAAGAGCTGGTTGATATTAAGCAACAGAACAAACAGTTGCTTAATAATGTTGAGCAGTATTTAGACAGCGAGCAATTTGACCATAATGAGAAACAGGAAAGTAGAAACAGCCTGGTTGATTACTACAAAGAAAAATTAGATAGCGGTGAAGATGTAACGGTTCGTGATATTGCAGAAACGCTATCTAAGGATGATCAAAATCAAGACTTTTATGCCTTCGCTCAAGGTTTAGAAGCGCCGTTGGAAGAGTCTTTCCAGCCCGATCGCGCGGCAATTAAAACGCTTAATAAGTTTTCGGGGCAAGGCGGTGGAATTAGTTTAAATTTCGATCGTAAGTTGCTTGGAGACAAAGTCTTTTACAATGCTCAAAGCGACACGCTTACTATCAGAGGGTTGCCAGCAAACCTGAGAGACCAGTTGAGCAAATGGCAAGACTAAGCTTAACAAACATCCATAAGGATTTACCGGATTCAAAAGCACTATTTGACGATCTTTGTATGAACGTTAAAGAGGGTGAATTTGTTGTCGTTTTCGGTGAATCTGGATGTGGCAAAACTACATTGTTAAGAATGATTGCCGGTTTGGACCAGCAATATTCTGGAAGCCTTTTATTCGATAATAAGGAAATGAATGGCGTTCCAGCAGAGCAGCGTGGAGTGGGGCTTATGTCACAATCCGCCAGTTTGTTCCCACATATGACAGTAACGGACAATGTACTTTTTCCGTTGAAAGTGGCCGGTATTTCAAAAGCAGAACAGCAAGTACAGCTAGAACATATCGCTTCTGTTGTGGGTATTAACGATTTCTTAAATCGTTACCCGAAGCAACTATCTGGTGGTCAGCAACAAAGAGTGGCGTTGGCTAGATGTTTAATACAAAAGCCTCGTATTTTCCTACTGGATGAACCCTTGTCGAACTTGGATAGAGCTGCAAAAGTGAACTTGCGCATGCAAATTCAAAAGATACAGCGAGAATTAGGCATTACCACATTGTTTGTTACCCATGATCAGGAAGAAGCCATGCAATTGGCGGATCGGATCGTAGTATTAGGCCGTGTTAATCATCATTCTAGTGGTGAAAATACGGATACTGGCACAGATAGTCTTGATAATGACAATACATCAACCCTAACCCAAATATTACAAATCGATTCTCCTGAAACCCTCTTTTTTACGCCCAAACATCTACATGTCGCTCAAATGTTTGGTAACCCGATGATCAATCTAATAAACGCTGTAGTTGAAGAATCTCAAGGCGGTCATCAAAGAGTGGTTTTGTCTTCGCCAATAGTAGAAAACGAAGCGCATATTGGCGAAAATCAGAATGATAAACATGACGGTGGCCATGAAGAGATAAAGGCTGGCGAGAATTTTGAATGGATGGGAATAGCGGCCACTGCAAAAGTTGTAGAGCCTAAAGTGATTTTAGGAATAAGGGCGGAAGGGATCAAACTGCTTAAGAAAGTCGAACCTGTCTTGGAATCTGTTTTAAAATCCGACATAAAAAGGAATCTACTCGGTGACATCGCTCAACTAGAAATGATAAATGGTGAATACCTGTGTTATTTCAACTTTGCCCAAATCAACGGAAACACGGTTCGGTTAGTGGCAAAGTGGCCTAATTCATCTCAAAGCGCAGATAGCATTCAGGGAAAGATGCCCCAAATTGGCGAGCGCTGGCAATTTGATTTTGTAAACACACCGTTATTAGTGTTTAAGCAAAGTGGCCATCTAATTGGAAAAATAAAGTTGAGTGCTCAATAATATTTGGGTAGATGGGCTGACATTTTCCAGAACCAAAGGGTTATTACGCTTTTTATGCCAGTTTGTGGCGAGGTTTATTGGTGTTTACAGTCAGGAGCATTATAATCGCCGACCAATAAATGCTTGATTTGGATTGAGTGCAATTTCAGTTTGCTTACCAGCATCCATTTTCAGCACGTTTAAAATATCAGGAAACTACTGAGCATCATTATGCTTACCAGTGGTTTGCTTAACGAGGTAGTTTTTTCGATATGCAATTATTTGTTAATGATCTAACCGTAATGGATTTTTCTTATTTGTGCCCTGAAAGAGGCATGGTAGGGGAAAGTTGGATCGTTGACGTGGTGTTAAATGGAGTGCTGAACGAAGAAAGCATGGTGCTAGATTTTGGTCGTGTGAAAAAGGAATTAAAGGCGTTAATCGACCTTCATGTTGATCATAAGTTACTGGTGCCTGTTGAACATCCTTTTACCCAAGTGCAACATATTGAAAATTCCGATTCGGTTAAAGTGCATTTTCGTCGCCCTGACAAAAGCATCCATTTGTATTGCCCAGACGAAGCTTACGCTTTTATTTATGCCGAAGAAGTCACCATTGAATCGGTAAAGCGCTACCTTAAACAGATTATTGCCACTCAACTTCCCGGAAACGTTGAAGCGATAGAGTTACAGCTGCGAGCAGAAGAAATTAGCACACCTTTTTACCATTATACTCACGGGCTAAAAAAGCATGACGGAAACTGCCAGCGTGTTGCACACGGACATCGTTCCAGAGTAGATGCTTTTGTTGATGATCAACCTAGTTCAAAATGGCAAGCCTATTGGGCTGAACGTTGGGAAGATATCTATATTGGCACCCGTGAAGATTTGGTAAATGACGCGCAGTTGCTGCGGGAAGATGCAGATATTATTTCTGTTGAAGAGCATTATATATTTTCCTATGAAGCGTCTCAGGGGCGATTTGAATTAGCGATTCCAAAATCTGAATGTGAACTTGTTGATACCGATTCAACGGTTGAATGTTTAGCGCAATTTATGGCAACTGAGCAAAAGCGTTTAGCGCCTGAAAATAAACATAAAGTAATGGCTTTTGAAGGCGTCGGAAAAGGAGCGATAGCTTATGCGTAATTATTCATTCAGTTCTTTATGTAACCCTATATTCAAAGCAAATCACTTAGCGACGGCCTTACTGTTGTTGGTAAGTTTGTCTGTGTTTGCGGATGCTACTAACAACGCAATGGCTCAAGCCTTAGTCGCGCCCCCTTTAATGAAAAAGCTACCATCAGAACAAGTGTTGACGTTGAAGGGGTTAACTCTACAAGGTGAATTAGTTCAAGGTGCGCTCTTACGTGGCCAAGTGCAAAAATCAGCCTCAGAGATGCCTAAAGTTTGGTTAAACGACAAATCCATTAAGGTTTCCAATGAAGGCTTTTTCGCCGTGGGATTTGGTCGCGATGCGAAATTAACCCATAAGCTAAAGTGGCAGCAAGTTGACGGTAAATTACAGGATTACACCGTTAAATTAGGCAAACGTGATTACAAAGTTCAAAAAATAGACGGTTTGCCACCAAAAATGGTAACCCCGCCAGATTCAGTACTTGCTCGAATAAAAGCCGATAACAAAGCCGTGGCAGCAGCCAGACGTTTAAGAGATGATCGTATTGATTTTATGCAAGCGTTTCAATGGCCGGCAAAAGGCGCAATTTCTGGTGTTTATGGTAGCCAACGAGTATTAAACGGCAAGCCCAAACGCCCTCATTATGGTGTTGATGTCGCAGGACCAGTAGGTCACCCGGTACACGCACCAGCCGATGGCATTGTTACCTTATTTGCCCCCGATATGTACTACTCTGGTGGTACATTAATTATTGACCACGGACACGGCATTACTTCAACCTTTCTACATCTAAGCAAAGGCCATGTGAAATCGGGTCAAATCGTCAAGCAAGGTGAACTAATCGCTGAAATAGGCGCAACAGGGCGTGTTACTGGTGCACATCTGGATTGGCGGATGAATTGGTTAAATCAGAGAATCGATCCTGCGTTGTTGGTTCCAGAAAAAGCAGAATAGATATCATTTATCCTCAGATTAACAGTTAATATTCTAGTATGATTTAGAATCAATTGTTTGCTTGTTCCTTTAGTCTCAACAATCTTATTGATGTTATTGATTCGTAGTGCGTTGATTCTCCTTTGATTAGTTAGGACGTTAACTTTTTTGACAGATTTTAAGAAAAGCACATTACTAACTTTATGTTTAGCTTCTATGGCTGTTGTTGGTTCTGGATTGGGTGAATTTCATTCTAATGTTGCGATAAATAAACACCTGATTGATTTGCATAATAAAGAACAACGAGGAGGCGTTCTTTATTGTGAAGAATATCCGGGAAATAGACGTGTAGAGTTTGATAATTGCCAGTCATTTTCTTTATTGAAAAATAGAGGATGTTTTGGAAGTTCTACTTATGAAATGATTGTTGAGAGTCGCTATGCGGCGATGTGTGACAAAATCATAACACTTCAAAAGGCTAAAACTCCGAAAGTAAGTTATTTTGATATTGAATCATCAGATTGGTGGAGAACAATTCCAGCTGAAATTATTCCGGTTTCAGGAGGAATTTACAGTGATGAGTCATGGAAGAAAGCTCAATTAGAGCGCGAAATGCTTGTAACTGGAAAGGTTCTTAGCGATTTACAATTAAGAAACACTACTGATGAAACTGGGATGCTGGAAATCATTCTTAATAAAAGGCAGCAATATTGCGGAGAAATAGACGACACTTTAAACATTTCTGTGGTACTGCTTGCTGATTTTGATAAGGACGGAATCGCTGAGTTATTTCTTGAAGGTTATAGAATGGATAAATCTGACAATTGTTCATTAGGATCCGGTAATGCTTTAGGTGCTAGTTTTAGTGTTGTAGTTAAGAAGTCGAGTCCAAATAATGCTCCAGTTGTTTTACCCTCCTCTTAGGTGAGCAATAAAATTTTATCGGAGCAAGGAAATAGTTGGTCACAACCATAGTGCGACTATTCAGTTGTTTGTGCGGGCAATGTAGCTTGTCGTAAACAGTCTCATTTAGCATTACTGTTAAGTGATTTTAGTACCCAAAGTGCAGATGTTTTTTATCACACACCTTAACGATTTTTTTAGCGGCATAATCACTTTCAACACCTTTTAAATGCTTGAGTAGGCATTGATTGTATGCACGTTTCTTTTTGGTGATGAAGTTTGGCGTACGGTAGTTTTGGGTACAAGAGTTCGTAATTAATACGGCTACAGAATCTAATTTGGCATTGGTTAAATGCTCTAACAAACAATCATCGATGGCTTCATTTCTCAGGTCTGCATATGCAGGTATTGATATATTGCCGAGCAAAAAAACAAGCAAGAAGAACTTTTGGTACATAGTTACTCTCAAACAATAGCGTCTGTATTTACTATCTCACTTTCATCTGAATTTATTCTGAACTTGCAGGAAAAATTAATGGCAATGGCGTTATCTTGTCTATATAAATATCGAAGATAACGCATTATTTACCGTTTATGGGTCATATTAACTAAATTTCTTTTAATCTAACTTTAACCACAATCTAACCGCTTTTTCGTCGGTAATTTCCAAATACACAGTATCTTGTTCAGCTGCTTGAACGGGCAATGTAGCTTGTTGTAAACAACCTCGTCTAAAATAGTGCAGGGTGGCGGGTTCTTTGGTACTGAGTTTGTCTAGCTCTGCTTGGAATTGCCCTTCTGTTATTTTTAATCCATTAACAGCAATGATGTTGTCACCTTTGGCTAACATGGCTTGTTCGGCTGGGGTATCGGCTAACACTTGAGTGATTTCAATGCCGGTACTTGCGCCTTTATAGTGAGCACCAAATTGATTAATGGCACCGTCTAGTTTTTTGCCGCCTAAGTCTTTTACATCTTTTCTGGCTCTAGTGTGTAGGGTAACGCCTACTTGGTTTAACAGTTCTTCGACAGGCAGTTCCTTGGTGCTATATAGGGCGTCGTGCAGGAAATCATTAAAGTTATAGCCAAGTTGTTCCAATAACGAGTGTATGACTCTATCGTCGGTGCCTTTTCCGATGCTTCCGTATTGTTCCCATAGCATAGACATAAGGTTATCAACGGTGTGCTTCCCATCGCTTGCCAGTCTCAATTTAAGATCTAAACACAGGGCAACAATAGCGCCTTTTATGTAATAGCTAACAATGGCGTTGGGGGCATTTTCATCTTGCTTGTAAAATTTGGTCCAAGTATCCCAACTGGATTCGGTTACGGTCTGGTTTAATCGTCCTTTACAGCGCAATAGCCGGGTTAGGCCTTGTCCTAAAATTTCCAGATAACAGTTATTAGTAATGATGTTGGAACGCTTTAAGCTAAAGTCGTCGTAATAGGAGGTAAAGCCTTCATATATCCAGAGTTGTTCGGTATACACTTCCTGACTTAGATCCGGTTCAATAAAACAAGCAGGCTTAATTCGTTTAACGTGCCAGGTATGAAACAGTTCATGGCTGCATAAGCTCAAGAATGTGCAGTAGCCGGAAGTCATTTTGTCTTTTTGGGTAACGGTTGGCAGGTCGTTGCGGCTATAAACCAGTGCCGTGGACGAAGTATGCTCCAATCCGCCAAAATCTGATTCGGTTAATATGGTTAAAAATTGGTAGCGATCGATCGGCGTTTTAGAATCAAATAAAGATAAATGATGGTCGGCTATTTTGGTTAGGTCTGCCGCCAGTCGATTTTTGTCTGCGTTATGTCCGCCAACTAACACTAATTCAAAAGCAATTTCTTGAGGTGACGCTTCTGACGAGAACGGAATAATATCTAGTTCGCCCATTAGTATGGGGTATTCAATAAGGTCTAAATAGTTTTCGCATTGCCCACTTAAACCTCGCTCAGGCTGCTCACCGACAAGAGGGAGAGTGCTTGCCAGTGTCCATTGCGGCATCTCATCTGGAAGCGCAATTTGTACATTGATAGGCGACTGCCCTTGCTCTACCACTTCTAGAAATAAGCTAGTGCCATTTGCAAAGCCAAAATTGCTATCTAAAAAGGCAGATCGCACAGATAAATCCAAGGCATAAACTTGGTAGCTGATAACAATCGCGCCAGCATGAGGTTCAATTTTCCAAGTCTGTTTGTCTAATTTGGATACTTTTAAGGCTTTATTTGTTTGGTTACCTTGCTCTTCTAATGCTTCGGCCGATAACCACAGCACATTTTTTGCAAAGTCACGCACCATATAGCTTCCGGGTATCCAAGTCGGCAACCTTAAAATCTGACCTGAAGCGGCTGGATTTGGAATGGTGAGCTCTATCTGGAAAATGTGTTTAGCGATGCTAGGAACAGTAACTTTGTAAGAATTGAAAATAGACATGTGCATGAATGAAAATGTTCCTGTGTTGAAATTTGCCGCTAAAAAGTAATGTAAGGCTGAATTTTACGTGCTTTTAATGGTATAAGTGCTCGCAAAAAAATAAAACCAAAAGTTTCAGCTAACTTATAGTATTGCAAAAGTTTTTCGATTATGGGTTTTGTATTACACTTAAGGATAGAACGGTTGTTAGAATATTGGCCATTAAAGTTTGGCTTAAATTTTACTAATAATAACGATTTAACAGGCTCTAAAAAAGTCTTATCAAATAATCATAACAATAATATTTTCGGGAGAGCTGCGTTTAATGGCAATACTGAAAGAGGTTAAAGGGTTAACAAACGAAGATGTGCGTAAACTTCGCTCGTTAAGGCCTGGTATGCCCCTTGATCTTCAGGTTTCGACGCCCACCTCGGCCAAACGAGTACGAACAGAGTTTCTTGGTATGGATGGCTCCCGTACCATCATGATCCGCTATCCTGATGAAAGCAAATGGGGAAATCTGTCCGACGCAATATATGTGGACAATTCGACAATCGTCCGTTTTATATTGGAAGATGAAACGGGCGAAGTCGTGGCCTTTAAGTCAAAAATTATGCATATATTGACCAAACCTATAAATATGCTGTTAGTGGCTTTTCCAACGTCTATTCAAAGTCAGGGGTTGCGTTCTGAGCGCCGAGCACAAATTCGGGTACCTGTGTCAATATTAGAGGCTGAGAAGGAAATCAATTTAGCTTTTGGAACTTTGATGGATATTTCCAATAGCGGTTGTCGAATTGCAACTCATCGAAGCAAAACTAAAAAGCTGCAAGTGAAGGGTATTTTAATTCGTTTGAATGGTCAGGAAGGTGAACCCTTTGAATTAAAAGGCACCATAATGAATACCAAAATTGACGAAGTTAATTACAACTACGGTATTAAATTTTCCACATCAGAAGAAGAAGTGGAAATGTTGATAACCCGCTTAATGGTTGAGCTGTAAGCCTAACATGTGCTGTAGGTAAACTGGTATTATTGACTCGATGTGGTATGGTTGCTGGTAGGCATTGTAGACCTAATGCAGATGCACCGTCACCCAGATATGCGCTAGCTGTATAAGTGGTTTCCTAATCATAACGATATCGGATATTTGCGATTATTATCCTAGCTTAAAGAAGATCCAAGTTAGACAATGTCGAAGCTAGCCAATGCTCATAAAAACAAAGATAATAACAATAATGAAAAGTGGAGTGATTTCATGAGAAAAATCGAATTTCTTCTAAATGAATATGGTGAAAGCCATCAGAATAAAACCAATATATTTATTCATGCGATTGCGGTTCCTGCCATTTACTTTGTTACTTTGGGGCTAATTTGGTCAATTCCAACGCCGAGTTTTATCGATCTCTATAATGTAACGTGGGCGCATATTATTGCGGTTCCTGTTCTGTATTATTACTTCACGCTATCTGGCCCTATTGGCGCAGCGATGACCTTGTTAACCACTGCCGCGTTTATGGGAATAGCGCTCTTGGATAGAATGGGTATTTCCGTTTGGCAGTTCAGTTTGGCATTATTTGTTGTGATGTGGATATTGCAATTTATTGGGCATCATATTGAAGGCAAAAAACCCTCATTCTTAGCAGATTTAAGATTTTTGTTAGTTGGTCCTGCTTGGTGGTGGGTGCATTGGTTAAAACGCCTCAATATTCATTACTAACGAACGACAGGGTGGTTTAGGTACTAGATAGCAGATGATTTTGTTTTTGACTCAGGTCTACTGGTACAAGTTCTTAATAAGAGCGTTTGAACTGCCATTGATAAGAATCCCTGATAAAACTTTATAATAAAGCGCTGATTTCCGGCATTCGTATCTCCAATAACACAAGTTTCATTCCTTACTGGTAGGCAAAATGCGATAAATTGTATTTTGTCTACGGTCAGTAACCGCTTAATTTCCAATCGTGAACGTATAATAATTACTAGAACCTCATCGAGAGTAAATTTTTTGAGCTATTGGCATAACATTATAGATGACCGTGAAAGGCTATTCTGGCTGCTGCATACCGCAGGCTGGATTGGCTTTGCTGTGGTTTATTATATTGGGTCATTTTTACATGATATGCGCGGATTATGGATCTTCATCATTTTGTTGAACTCCATTGCCGGTTGGCTGCTTACTATCCCTTTGCGTTACGTCTTTCGAATGGCCTGGTCCATGGTGCCCTGGAAGATGCTGCTGTTAGTGCTCATTTCTTCCTACTTCATTGCACTGATGTGGACTATCACCAAAAACCTGCACCATTGGGAAGTTTATAAACACGGCTATCGCCCGGAAGAATGGTATTACTATTTAACAAACAGTGTAGATTCCTTCTTTTTGGTCATGTGTTGGAGTGGGCTATATTTTGGTATTAAAAACTATCAGATGTTGCAGAAAGAAAAACAAAATGCGCTGACTGCAACAGCCATGGCCCATCAAGCCCATATCAAAATGCTACGTTATCAACTCAACCCTCATTTCTTATTTAATACGCTTAATGCTATTTCAACGTTAATACTCATGAAAGATTACAAAACGGCTAGTGGCATGGTCAGTAGGTTGAGTGACTTCTTACGCTATTCATTGGACAAAGATCCGATTAAAAAAGTGCCATTAGCACAAGAAATGCAAGCATTGGAACTCTATCTCGATATTGAAAAGGTACGTTTTGATACGCGCCTAACCGTTGAGTGGGAAGTCGATGATGATACCAAAGACGCCCTAGTACCCAGCTTGATATTGCAGCCCTTGATTGAAAATGCTATCAAATTTGCGATTTCAAAGATGGAGCAGGGAGGCGCTATTAAAATAGTGGCTAAAATGTTTGGTAAGGACCTATTATTGGAAGTGTCAGATAACGGCCCGGGGGCCGAAATTGTTAACGGACAATTACACCGTGCCAATGGTGTTGGGCTTAAGAATATTAGAGAACGTTTGCGTTCTTTGTATAATAAAGACTACTCATTTACCATCATTCACAATGAACCTTCCGGGGTGAAAGTGTCCATAAGAATACCGTTTGAATTTGCTGAGCGTGCTTAAAAATATGAAAGTAATCATAGTTGATGACGAACCGTTAGCGAGAAAAGGGTTATCTATTCGTTTGGCTGAATTCAGTAACGTTGAGATTGTTGCTGAGTGTCAAAATGGTCGAGAAGCGCTGGAACAAATTCCAAAGTTGAAACCTGATTTAGTTTTTCTCGACATACAAATGCCCGGATTAAACGGATTTCAGGTAATCAACGAGTTGCGTTTTAAGCAACTGGACATGCCGTTGATTGTATTCGTCACCGCATTTGATAATTACGCCATAAAAGCGTTCGACCTTCACGCATTAGATTACGTGCTAAAACCTGTTGATGAAAACCGATTGGCAGAAGCCGTACAAAAAGCAGAAGAATACCTGAGCCTGCAACAAGAAGGGGAGCAGAAAAACAAACTTGTAAACCTTGTTGCCGACTTTACCGGTGATGATTGTGAAGAAATCCTCAGAAAATTGGCAGAAGGAGAGCCGGTATCAAGCAATCCTTATCCCGCAATATTAGCCATTAAAGACGGATCTGAAATAACACGAGTCAATGTTGAACAAATTCAATGGATTGACGCCGCAGGCGACTACATGTGTGTGCATACCGATTCCGAAACACACATTTTACGTCGAACCATGAAAGAACTGTGTGAAGAACTGGATCCCAAAAAATTCATCCGCATACATCGTTCTGTCATCGTGAATGTAGCCTATGTATCAAAACTGGTGAGCCATATCAGCGGTGAATATCACTTGGTGTTGCTCAACGGCGCCGAACTCAAAGTCAGCAGAAGCCACCGTGACCAAGTTAAAAAAATGATCCGTGACTAGGGTGGTTTGTGGTTCCGTGCTATTTCTAATAAAACCGAACACTTAAATGAGAAACAATAACGGTCAATTAGTTAAGGTGTTGCCATGAGTCAAAAAAGCACTTGTAAGTAATATCCCCAGAAGTTTAAGGAAGAAGCGAGACTGTCGTAGGTCTAGGCGACCGATAGAGGTTAGAGGGTCTTGTGACCAGCAAGGGATAGCTTGTCTTTTTTTGTCATTTGCTTAATTTCATACTCACGTTTGCTTGCCTGAGATCGATTGTCCGCCACTTCTCTGTAAATTTCGGTTACCGGTCCTCGGCCTTTTGTATATTTTGCGCCGGTTCCTGAATTGTGCCGCTGAATTCTTTGTTCAACGTCGGTAGCAATGCCGGTGTAAAGGGTGTTGTCACTGCACCTTACTATGTATATATACCATGCGCTGTTTCCCATTTTTCTATCCATGCTCTTCGTTTGATGGTGGTGTTATCTGTTGGCATTTGTAAATTAGTTGCGTAACCACAAACCAATGATTTGAAAGGTAATGTAATGGCACGGTTGAGATACGGTAAGTTTTAGTGATTTTCCGTAATGTACCACATCCGTTGCATGAGTAAGATGGCAAATGGCTGATATTGAAAAGCAAACGTTTGTTCTGTCCATGGTGTCGGTAAGGTTGAACGGACATAAAGTTGCGGTGGACTTTCCGGCTTTTATGTTTGGTAAACATAAGTAAACCACATCAATGCTGTTTGGTTCTTCATTTTAATATGTCTTCTTTAATTTGTGCTTTTCAGGCCTCTGTTTTGATGGGCTTGATGTGAGACGTTTCTTTAAACGCTGGTGCAAATTTAACCTCTCAAATGTGTCTAATTTAGTGGTAAATGTTTCAATAAATGTCTAATTGACCATTTGTCGTGAAAAAATGGCAGGTAACGGAATTAAACTATTTAATGTTTTCGAACGACCTATAGTTACTACCACATACTCCAGATTTAAAGAGTAAATTGACAATGGACATTACCAGGCAAGCATTACGTAATGCTTCGGCTGTCGGCACAATTGTTGGCATTATTGTATTTTTGGGATTAATTAGCTTAACAAAGCTGCCTGTTCAACTTTTTCCAGATATTGAAAGACCTCAAATTGGTATTCAAACCAGTTGGCGTTCGGCTTCCCCACAAGAAATTGAATCAGAAATTATTGAACCCCAAGAGGAAGTTCTGCAAGGGATCCCGGGGTTGGAAAGTATGTCTGCGTTCGCGAATCCAGGTAATGCCTCTATTAATTTGGAGTTTGGATTAGAAACAGACATGCAAAAAACCTTGATTGAGGTTATCAGTCGAATGAATCGTATTCCGCCTCTGCCAAGGGATGCGATGTCACCCCGTATTATGTTGGGCGGCGGTAGGGGGGGCGATGCACCAGCATTAACTTATTTCTTTTTGCAAAAACTACCGGGTAACGATCAGGAGATTAAAGAGTACATCAACTTCTTTGAAGATGTTATTCGTCCAAAACTGGAAAGCATTCCTGGGGTTGCGCGAGCGCAAATGCAAAGCGGGCAGGGGAGCGAAGAGGAATTTCAGATCGTGTTCGACCCTTATCGCGCTGCCGAGCTAGGCGTCGATATTACCTCTATCTCCCGATTGTTAGGATCGGCAAATGATGTGTCTGGCGGATTTGTTGATGTGGGAAGGCGTAAGTACACTCTGAGATTTGAAGGCAAGTATGACCCCAGAGATATGGGAAATCTTATTCTGGAATGGCGCAATGGTAGCCCAGTTAAACTGTCTGACATTGCGGATATACGTATACAGGGTGGCGATGAGAATTATGTCAGTATTCAAAATGGTAACCCTGCCATTTCAATAAGGGTAGATAGAGAAAACAAAGCCAATGTTTTAGCGACGCTAGAAGCGGTTAAAGCAAGTGTTGAAGAAATTAATACCGAAATTTTAAGTCCTCGAAAATTGACTATGGTGCAGTCGTTTGACGCTTCCGTTTTCATTTATCGCGCGATTAATCTGGTAACCAGTAACTTAGTGATGGGCGTGCTGTTAGCCATTGGTATTTTGTGGTGGTTCATGCGTCAAAAAGCGGCGACTTTTATTGTGGCGCTGTCTATTCCTATCTCTTTATTAAGCACCTTTGTGATGTTGCAAATAACCGGGCGTTCGTTAAACGTTATTTCACTCGCGGGGCTGGCCTTTGCGGTTGGTATGGTGTTGGATGCTGCTATTGTGGTGTTGGAAAACATTGTGCGGCATCGGCAATTAAACAAGGATGGAGAAGATGCGGCTTACACTGGCACTAAAGAGGTTTTTGGAGCATTAATGGCTTCCACGGCAACAACGGTTGCGATTTTTATTCCGGTTATTTTTCTGGGAGGGGTTGAAGGTCAATTATTCGCAGATTTGGCGCTGACTATTGCCATTGCGGTAATGATTTCATTTTTGGTTGCGGTATCAATACTTCCTGTGGCCGCTAATCGCTGGTTAAAAAAGGATGTTCAAGCGGATCGTTTAAAACCCCTTTGGCAGAAAATGGCGCGTAAAATTATGGCGTTAACGGCAACAACCAAACGCCAGATTCTGATGGTTGTAACATTGATGGGCGTATCTTTAATCGCGACTTTTCTGCTGGTTCCTAAATTGGATTATTTACCGCCGGTTAAAAGAGACGCTATTGATGCTTTCTTTAATTTTCCTGCGGGTGCCAGTAATGAGTTTATCGAAAAAGAAGTGGTTAATTTGGTGGCGCAAAGGATGCAGCCCTATATGGACGGTGAAAAAGAGCCAGCATTAAAGAACTATTACATTCTTACTTGGCCCAATGGCGGAACGATTGGGGCCAGAGCAAAAGATCAGAGTCGTGTTAAAGATCTAGAAGCAGTAATGAGAGATGAAATTCTTAAAGACTTACCTGATACAGGCGCATTTGCTATGCAAGGTAACTTGTTTGGTGGGTTTGGGAATGACCGGAGTATTGCTATTCGGTTGCAATCTACCGACGGTGATGCGTTAGCTAATACGGCTCAATTAGGTATGGAATTGTTAAGAGAAACCTTCCCTGGGACTAATGTAAGAGCAAGACCGAATATTGAACAAGCAGAGCCTCAAATAAGTTTATCGCCTAACGATGCTCGTATTATGGAAATGGGGTTAGATCGCCCTCGTATCGCGAATATTGTGCGGGCCATGGGAGATGGGTTGTATGTAGGCGAATATTTTGACGGCATCAAGCGTATGAATATTATCTTCCGTTCACAGGATTGGGGTTCTCCGGAAGAGTTATCGTCATTGCCGATAATGACGCCAGCAGGACAAGTGGTGCAGTTAGGTGATTTAGTCTCGGTGGAACGCAAAGTCGGTCCTACCCAGATTCAACGTATAGATAGACGACGCACCCAAACCATTTCTGTGAATCCTCCTGAGGGTATGTCTTTGGAAGAGGCGATGGAGTTAGTTAAAGAGAAAGTGGAGCCGGCATTGATAGCGTCGCTGCCAAGTGATGGAGCGGTTAATTATGGTGGTAGCGCAGACAGCTTGAGTAAATCCGTAAGCACGATGAGCCAGAACTTCCTGTTTGCAATGGCGTTATTGTTTGTGCTGATGGGAGGGTTATTCAAGTCTTTCAAAGACAGTTTTATGGTTATTTTAAGTATCCCGTTGGCAACGGTTGGCGGGGTTATTTCTCTGCGTTTGTTAAATTTGGTGACGTTCCAGCCTATGGATTTGTTGACCATGATTGGTTTCATCATTTTGTTAGGCTTGGTGGTTAATAATGCTATTTTATTGGTGCATCAAACTCGGGTTGGCGAGCGCAATGGCTTGACGCGAAAAGATGCTGTGCATCAAGCGTTATTACTACGTTTTCGTCCTATATTTATGAGTACACTAACGTCTATTTTTGGCATGCTGCCCTTACTCCTGATTCCGGGGGCGGGGAGTGTTATTTATAGAGGACTTGCGGCAGTTATTGTGGGCGGAATGTCGGTGAGCACAGTGTTTACCTTACTACTGCTTCCAACGTTGTTGCAGCTAACACCTACACTGAATTTTAGGAAAAACCAGCATTTGTCTTCCGCAGGTGGTGCTGGACTAGTAAAAAGTCAGCAATTAAAAGACTAACAGTAAAGCTGTTCGGGAAAAGTGATTATGAAAAACGTATTAAGAGTAACGCTGCCAGTGCTGTTGATAAGCCTGAGTGGACTTGTTAACGCACAACAAGCCAAACCTGAGCCGGCATTGGTTGAATTGGCAGACATTCGTACTGAGATGGTGTCTGAATATATTTGGGTGTCTGGCACGGTAATGAGCCGAACAGATGCCAACATTGCGGCAGAAGTGTCCGGGCGTTTGTCTTGGGTTGCCGAAGTGGGCGAGGTGGTTGAGAAAGGGGATGTACTTGCCAGTATCGACGATAGATTGATTAAACTGTCTCATAGGCAAAATCTCGCCAATATAGCAAAATGGAAAGCACGGGTTAATTTGTTAAATAGAAAGCAATCCCGTTTTAGTAAAATGGTTGAGTTAAACAACAGCTCTCGGGATCAATTAGATGAAATTGTTTCTGAATTGGAAATAGCCCAGCAAGAACTAAACCAGGCTGAACTGGATAAAGAGCAGTCTAGTTATCGGTTAGAACAAACTCAGGTTAGGGCACCGTTTAAAACCTTGGTGGTTGAGCGCATTCAGTCTCCCGGTGAGTATACCTCTATTGGTCGCGATCTTTTACGTGTGGTGGATACGGCGAATGTTGAAGCCAGTATTCGAGCGCCTTTGTCTGCGGTTCCTTTTATTAAAAAGGGATTGGAGGTAATGGTTAAAAATAAGCTGACCGAGAAGAAAGACGTTATTCGGGCCATAGTGCCGGTTGGAAATGAAGTGTCGAGAATGATGGAAGTGCGAGTAGCATTAAACCCCGGTGATTTTCCGATTGGAAGTGCGGTTAGAGTGGCGCTCCCACACAGTGAGTATCATCAAGGTAGTACTGTTTCAAGAGATGCATTGGTATTGAGAAAGGCTGGTACTTTTATCTATCAAGTTGATGCACAAGAGCAGGCCGTTCAAATACCGGTAACGACTGGCATTGGTATTGGTGACCGTATAGAGATTATCGGCGAATTTGATTTCGATGGAAAAGTTGTTATTCGCGGTGCTGAACGGTTAAAAGCGGGCCAAAAGGTACGTTACGACAAGGTTGTTGAATTAGTAAAACAACCTTGATTATATTGGATTTATTAAAGTGGTAAGTCTATTTGGCTCCTAATGGGTAATCTTTTAGGAGCCACTTTTTTGCTTCACACTGCCTTAGGCCAATTTGGGTTAATTAAGATTTTTCGCCAAATGACCCTGTGCAATATCAAAAAGTTGCGTCTGAATTTTCACCAAATAAGGATCTAAAGCTTTCTGTTTTTCCCAAGTTTCGGTTAATGGCACATCGACTAGCTGATGATTACATTCTCCCACCATGATATCGCTTTTGCCATCAATGGCTGCTTCTACCGCGTAGGCTCCAAGTTTGGTTGCCAGCAGTCTATCTTGATTAACGGGTGAGCCACCTCGTTGGACATGGCCTAAAATAACCGGACGACAATCGGTTCCAATTTCTTTTGTTAATACTTCAGCTAATGCTGTTACGCCACCGGGCCAAAGGTTTTCAGCGACAACAATAATGTAACTGGTGTTACCCTTTATTTTTCGAGCGGTTTCGATGTGGTAAGTAATGCTTTGTAAGGCTGATGCGTTGTCTTTATTCAATTCAGGTAAAAGTACTTGATCAGCACCTGAGCTTACGGCGGCAGAGAGAGCAATAAAGCCGGCATGCCTACCCATAACTTCGACTAAAAATATGCGTTCAAATGCATCGGCGGTATCTCGGACTTTATCGATAGAGCCAAGTGCGGTTTCAATAGCCGTAGAGTAGCCAATTGTGGCATCTGTACCACTTATATCATTGTCGATAGTGCCGGGAAGGGCGATAATTTGTTTGTCCCAGAACTGGCTTAAATGGTGGGCGCCTTTGAATGAACCATCACCACCTATAACCAGTAAGGCTTCAATTTCTAGTTCATCCAAATTGTTTGCCGATTTTTTAGCGGCTTCTTCGGATTTGAATTCCAGACAACGAGCACTTCTGAGAACCGTTCCCCCCGCTTGCATAATATTGCTAACGACATTGCGATCCATGTACTTATATTCTTGATTGAGTAAGCCGTTGTATCCGTGTCGATAACCAATCACTTCTATATTGTAGTGTTCGGCGGTAAGGACAATTGCTCTTATGCACGCATTCATGCCGGGAGCGTCGCCGCCAGACGTCAGTACTGCGATTCGTTTCATTCAGTGTGCCTGATGTTCGTATGATTGAATTAAGGCCTGCTGACCTGTTATGAGGCAAAGGATAACCTAAATTTAGATAACTGGCATTGCCCTAAAGTAAATTTGATCCTTAAATTTGTCTCAATTTACAGGGTGACACTTGGGAGTTGAATTCGAGAGTCACTACTTTGTAAAATTGTTTTAAGATTGCTGATTAGTTTAGATTGAAGCGCTAAACTGGAAGCTTGTCTTTTCTGTGGACGACAGGGTAGTGAAAATCTCGTTACCTAATTGAAAATAAATGTGGACCAAAAACAGGTCGTAATGGAGTGATAATGAAAAAATGGTTTTGTATTGTTTTCGTCCTTTTTCTCACCGGATGCAGCTCTCAGTTTGTTTACAACAATATGGATTGGATGATTCATTGGTATCTAGACGATTACATTGACCTGGATAAACCACAAAAGACATTGTTTGATGAGCAGTTTTTGGTTTGGCACAAGTGGCACCGGCAGGAAGAACTGGTTAAGTATGTCGAACAAATCAATGAAATACGCACAATGATTGAGCAAGATTCAGTTACTGAAGAAGCGATGCAAAATCACTTCGATAGAATTCGTCTTCATTGGGTTAGTTTACGCAACCGTATTGCCCCAGATTTAGTTAAATTAGCACCAGTGTTAACACCAAAGCAGTCTGAATCTTTATTTAAATATTTGGCGAAACAAAATGATGAAGATCAGGAAGAGTTGGATGAACTGTACGAATTGACGGATGAAGAAAGGTTAGAAAAGCGAAAAGAGTCTCTTCAAAAAAATCTAAAAGAGTGGCTTGGAAAACTCACTAAACCACAAAAACAGTTAGTTAGTGACTATGCTCCTCAGTTTCGTTCTAACGGTCGGGAATGGTTAAAATACCGAAGAGCTGTTCAAAGTATGGCAAAGGTGCTTTTTGAACAGAAGGAAAATGATCCAGAATTCTCTTCTAAACTAATGCAAATAATGACAAATCCTGAAAGTTACAGGCATCCAACTTTGGTGAATAATTCGGAATATAACGGCAATATCTACAACAAAATGGTGGTAGATCTTGCGCAAAAACTAACTGCCAAGCAGAAAAAACGGTTACTTAGAAAATTGGATAATTATATTGAAGATTTTCAGGATTTAAGCGAAGACTAGTTATTCTAAGCTAAGTTACAAGAGGTTTTAGCGTAAGCGTTTGTTTATAAGAATTTAACAAGTGCCTATATAAAGAAAGGCACTTGTTATGGGGTGAATTGGATTTGAATTAGTTTTCTTTGCTGCCACCAATAGCTTGTTCATTTTTCTTGCAGATGGTGTCGTATTCGTCACGATAATATCTTAGATTTACGCATGCTTCTTCATAACGTTTTCTAGCCGTTAGCGCCTGCTGTGGGTGATTTTTATCATGCATGAGTTTTTTCAGTTCTTTACACTCTTTTATTTGACGATTTACTTCTACAATCTCCTCGCAGGGAGAGCTATTTGACGCGCAATTGCTAAGTGCTGGAATGACGATAACTAAAACAGCCAAGGTTTTTAGTGTTCTCATTTTATTTCCATGTGTTTTCTGAATTCTTCTCGAATTTCGTTGTACCTTGCTTTTTGCGAAGGCGATAACTTTAAATCATTGATCAATCTGTGATTCTTTTTACTGTCCACAATCAATTTTAGTTCAGGTTTTTCGAAGCGCTCTAACATTTGTAATAAACATTGCAGAAGGTTTAATACGGCATCAACATTGGTGGGCGACAACTTTAATGCCTCGGTGTAATGTTCGTAGGATGCTTGGAATTTACCTTGGTTATAACAATTCTGCCCTTCTTTACTTAATCTTTCGAACTCAGCGGCCTGCTTGGCAACTTCTTTGCTGGTTTTGCTCAATAGATATTCAATATTGGGGTCCATGCTGGTTTCGCCGCTTTGCAGGCGTTTTGATAGGGCATTTACTTCTTCAAAATCACCCAAGTCGAAATTGACTTTAAGCGAGTCGGGAACAAGGGAAATAGGTAATTCTTCAAATTGTTCATCAAGGGTTTCTTTGGCGCTGGCCAGTGATTTTCTTGCTTCGGATATTTTGCCATCCAGAAAGTTAACTCTGGCGTTGATAATGTCTTCGAAAGCGCCATAATCAAAGGGTTCCGCAAGACGGCTTAGAATGTCGTCACCACGTAAGCGTTGTAGTGTAATTAACGCCTCTTGTTGGAATTTGTTTTTGTCACCTTTTTCGGCGGCATGCTCAGCGGCATCCAAGATGCTTCGAACAAAATTACATAAATGCTTAACGTCTCGATAAACCGAACGCCGTGTTTGTTCGAATATGGCTTTGCAACATTGTTTAGCAAATTCAAAGTTGTTACTTTCACGGGCTAAATTGGCTCCTAGATATTGTCTATCTAAAGAAAAGGGAGATAGGGTAATCGATCGTTTTATTTCTTTTATGGCGGAGTCTAAATCGTCTTTTTTCCAGTAGCACTGTGCCAAAATGTCGTGGCCTTCCACTGCCATAACGCGGTTTTTGATGACTTGTTTGGCTAACGTTATTGCGCCATCAAAGTTGTTTAAGTGCATTTCTGTTTTTGCCAACGCGACCAAAGCCCAAGGTACGGGTTTATGCAACATAATGGGTTTTAGCATGTGTTGCGCTTGTTTAAATTGACCGGATTTCCAATACAATTCGGTTAACAAGTAACAACAGGCTTGACGATATTTACATCCACTGGATATTAATTCTCGACAGACTTCCACGGCCCCTTGTATGTCGCTTTTCATGTAGTGCTGATAAACAACTTTCAGTTCTTGTTTCTTTATATAGGCTTTGTGTAGTCGATTAGACAACTGGGCTTGAGAAAATGGCTTTATTAGGTAGTCATCTGGTTGGCGCTCTAAACTGCCGAGTACCACGGGGCGTTGGTTGTCACCACTGACCATAATAAAAACAGTGTCTGGTTTTACGTATTTTAAAATTCTGATTTCTTCTAAAAATTGGTAGCCATTTTTTTTATCGCTGCCCAATTGAACATCTGAAATGATGACATCAAACTTTTCTTTACGACACGCAACCACGGCGGCTTCTCCGTTTTGAACGGAAACCACTGACTTTGCGCCGAGAGCATTTGCCATGCCCCTCAACAGTACAAGAAATGGACGTTGGTCATCCACAACAAGAACACGCATTTTGTTAAAATCTAATTGTGTCATGACCGAGATGAAAACTTACCCGCAAATACTGTGAAGATTGAAATGTACTGCTTTTGCTTAATATTGCAATAGCTAACATTATAAATGTAGGCCGTAAAAAGGATTAATGTACTGACCTTTTTCTACTGCGCCATACCTATTGGGTTAAATACCGTCGAAACGGGCTTCACAACCACTTCAAGCTTAACCCGTTCGCCTCTAGATTTAAACGCCATTCAGGCTAATTGAACTAATCTTAACCAGTAAATTGAGGATTTATTCATTATTGAACGGATAAGGTTAATGGATCTGAAAATTTGCCGATAAGTAAGAGTCTTTATTGAGAAACGGTTATGTCTGAAACTTCATTTATTGCTCCCATTGATTCTGAGTTTAAAGGTGCGATCTCAAAAGCCCTGTCTTCTCAGGGAAAGCATGAGTTTGCGCTTTTGCTTGCCATGTTGCAGCAAGACATTACCAAAACACTCAAAATTTCTTCCGAAGAAGAGGTTGAGAAAGACAGCCGAGACTTAGAATTAGAGTCCATTAATTTTTATCCCAAAACGCCATTGGTTGCCGAAGAAAAACATTGGTTGCAACAACAACATGTCACTCAAGCTGCAGCGAGCTTGGATTTTGCGACTATTCGGTTAATGCAAAGTATGTTTCCTACGCCTTTGGCTTTGCAAAATGATCCGGCACACATTCCTGAAGATGTTTTGGCAAATTGTGATGTTTTCTGTCAGAAGCGTATGGCAGGAGAAAAGATGGAAGAGCTTCCTGAAGACGGCACATTGCTTTATGACGTTGTTAGTCATGCAAGGGAAAACCCTATATCAGAGCAACCAACCTTTATGACCCAATAATTACTTAAGCCTGTATCTCTGGTGTGTTCGCTAGTACAGATCAAATTATACAAGCTTTCTTTCACAGCATTTTTTGAATTTCTTACCACTACCACAAATACATAGATCATTTTTGGAGATTTTCATTCGCTCGACTTCTGAATCTGAAGTCTCGGCATCGTAGAACCATCTTCCCTCTTGCTTTTTGAAGTGCGAGTATTCTTTGAGTACGAATATTTTGCCTTTGTATCCGTAAAAGGCGTTAAATGATACAAACCCCGCATCGGCATCAGTTTCCCCAGACTCTATAACTTTTAGGTTTAACCAATGTATATGTAGGTAGTCTTCTGTCATGCTTTTTACGACGGCTTCTACATTGGCTAAATCAGCCTCCTGTCCTAGATTTGTTTTAGCGACGTATTCATAGTTCTTTGTCGCAAAAGCTGAAAAGCGTGAACGCATTAACTGCTCTGGTGATTCAGGGTAGGTTAGCCCTTGTAAGAAAGGGTGGCAGCATTCGTTAAAAGGCTTCTTGCTGCGGCAGGGGCATAGTTCGATTGTACTCATTATTAGAACGGACTCTTATATGTATATGGACTTTATATATAGACCTGACACGTAAACCTGATATATGAGCCAAACATATAGGCTTGGTGTACGAATCAGGCATAGGGATCAGACTTTTGATCTCATTTGGGATTTTGTTTTGAAGCTTGCTTGGTGTCTCTCTTTGGACTTTTCTTTGGATGTCACATTTAGCTTTCGCTTAGTTTACATGTAAGCAGCTTCTACTCTTTGGGTGGGATTTTAACTAGATATAAACGCTACGCCTACAAAAACATGTTTGGTTACCTAAATCAGTCTATGGGCTTAAGTCACCTCAGTTCGATGTATGGACTGAGGTTAAGTATAAACTTATAGGCTGCGATTAATTGGTAATCAATTGATAGTACAAGCTTGAGGTTCGATCACAACCAACATAACGCTGGCTTCTTCACACATGTTTTTAATTGCTTTTAGTAAGAATTCGTCTAGATCTTGTTTTTCAAGCAATATGGCAGAGCATTGACCCGCGTTCAGAACTTTTTCAATCCACTCGATAAGTGGGCTTTCAGATTGATATCTCACTTGCATAACATTGTTATAGTTACACTTTATTTTAAAATCATGACAAAAATGATAAACCCAACGGCGGTATTGGTTTAGTCCAGATAAAAGTAAATCCAGGCTATTAGCGTTATTAGAAAAGCTTTGAAATGAGTAACGATTGGAAAATGACTCTGGAAGCTTATTCTTAGAGTGAGAGTTTTCTGAATCAGTGCGACCAGTATAGGAAGTATCAGAATGAGATGCCTCTGGATGAAAGGTTTCCGGATAAAAAGTACTCGGTAAAAAAGCTTGGTTTGATTGACCTGTCATTTTCCAACTCCAATTAACTGTATAAACAAACAGTATATTGGGTTTGCAATTAGGTCAAGCGTTTTATCTGTTTATTTATCCAGTGCTTTGCTTGATCTTTCCGCATATAAATTAGTAATCCAAATAAGAGCATATATATTATGGGTTCGGAAATATCCGATTTGACGGACCAAATAAAATGCAACAACACTAATATAGCAATCAGATAAATAGTGTTGTGCAGCGTTTGCCATCGTTTTCGTAGTCGATTCCTGATTGCAATAGGAGACGTTATTGCTAAGCAAAATAATAAAGAGAACGCTAAAAAACCCACCGTTATATAAGGGCGTTCAACTATGTCTTCCAATAAATTTTGCCAATCGAATTGTAGGTCAAATAGTAAGTAGTTTGACAAATGTAAGGTCGCAAAAGCAAAACAATACAGCCCCAACATTCGACGTAATTTGATCAATGATGTCTGTTTAAAGAACTTGGCTAATGGTGTGATAGCCAAGGTAATCAGTAATAAATTAAGAGCAGAAATACCAGTTTTGTGAATGAGACCTTTAACGGGATCTGCACCTAATTGGTCTGTTAACCCCCAGTAATAATTAAGCCCAATATAGCCTAAGCAAATAACATGGATTGTGATCTTAATCGCCAATATATGGGCATGTTGCAATCGATACATAAGTTTGTGTCAGTCGAGCTTTAATAGTTTTTGCGTAAATTCAAACCGGTATATAAAGGTGCGACTTCTTCATATCCGTTGAACATCTGAGTATCGATACGGTTTCTATTCAATAAACCGCCTGAGGTGATACGTCGCTCTTTGGCTTGACTCCAACGAGGATGATCAACACTTGGATTAACGTTGGCATAAAAGCCATATTCATTGGAAGCGAGTTGGTTCCATGAGGTTTCTGGTTGTTTGTCTGTTAAATGGATTCGAATAATGGATTTAATGTTTTTAAAGCCGTATTTCCAAGGCACAACGAGCCTAATTGGTGCTCCGTTTTGAGGGGGTAGGGTTTTACCATAAGCCCCAACGGCTAAAAATGCGAGAGGATGGGTTGCTTCGTCAATACGCAGGCCTTCTTTATAGGGATATTCAATACCGCCGCCCATAAAGCGGCTTTTTTGCCCTGGCATTTGTTTTGGACTAAATACTGTTTGAAAAGCAACGTATTTGGCTTTTTTCAACGGTTTGGCTGCTGCAATTAGTTTGTGTAACGGGAATCCTAACCAGGGTATTACCATAGACCAGGCTTCTACACATCGGAGACGATATATTCGTTCTTCTAGCTGAAATTTGGAGAAAAGATCGTCGTAATCAAGGGTGATGGGCGTTTCTACATCGCCATCGATAATTAGTTTCCATGGGTCAACTGAAAAGGCTTGTGAGTTTTCATAAGGGTCGCTCTTATCGGTACCGAACTCATAGAAATTGTTGTAACGGGTTGCTTTAATTTCTGGTGTAACGGTTTCTTTTAGTTGGTATGGCTTAGGTTGCTCGTAGGATAAGGCTCGGGTTTTAAAATCTGCTTTTTCTTCTCCGAACAAGGAGAAGGCACTCGCCTGTTCTGCTGTTGCCAGAAGTGATCCCATGCCGGCAAAACCTAGCGCTTTTATTACTTTGCGCCGGTCATTGAATAATGTTTCATCCGTTACAGTGGCTTCACTTTCATCATTTGATTTAACGCTTTTTATTAACATATTGCTCTGCCTGTAATTGAGCTTCGAATGTAAATTAACATTAATGAACCCATTTAGAATTAGGTATACAGGAAGAAAGAGAATCGTGCTGAAAAATTACGGATCTTATTACAAAGGGGTGAGTTGTTTAGTATGAGTTCAGTTTATTTATAATGGGTTCAGGTTTCGAATATTTGCTCAATGCGGTCAGCTGCCAACCTAAGCGCCGAATTCATCTCTGCGGCTGTCAAAAAAGGTTCGAGGTTTTTTCTAGCAACCTTGGCTTCTTCATAATTTTGACAACTTGCCAAGCTGAGCCAGCAATAGGCATGAAACAAGCTTTTGGGCACGCCTTCTCCTTTTATAAACATTATTCCTAGATAGAATTGCGCTTTGGCGTGGCCTTGCATTCCTGCTTTTCTAAACCATTTAGCGCCCAAGTAATGGTTATTGTGAGCTTTTATATAATGTACGCCGGTGGAAAACTGTTGTTCAGGAGATTCTAAAGGTGAGGCTTTTAGTTCGCTATTGGTTGAAAGCTCTGTTGTGGCGTCAGAGCCTAATGTGTTTTCCATTTGTAGAACGTTGTTATTTTCAATGTCTTCATCGTCTTCGAGAACGAGTTCAGGTGCATCAGAAAAAGAAAGGGATTCCTTGCTTTCTGCTTGTAATGAGTCAATTTCTGATTGCTGTATCATTGTTATCCTGCGATGAAATGGGTTACCACACTATTGTTTTACATCTATCTAATCTGCATTTTTTCGCAGAACTTTAATTTTGAGGCTGCTGATTTGCGTATTTGTTTATTTTTAGGGTAATAAATAACCTGAACCCGGCTAAACAACACCATCCTTTACCACTAAATCTGTTCCTTTCAACGTTATGCTAGCTTTAAATAGGCCCGATATTCATTCACAAACAAGCCCTAATAGTCTCAGATTTATTAGCAATGCACTCTTATTCGAAGACTTTTAATGAAATGATTAGGCATAATTGCACTTAAACAAAAATTCAAACAGCCCTATCATCATAGGGCGAAATAGGGCTTTTTTCCATCTTCACGGGCATGACGCCATGTGCCGTTTTTTGTTTAGGCGTGTGGCTTGTTTAATAGAATTGCCCTGTATGAATGCTTTGGTTTTTTGGCAGAAATAAGTTTGCATGCATGCGAGAAGCAAATTCATCGGTCATACCGGAAATGTAATCTGCGATAACCCTTGTTCCTTGTTCGTTATTTTGTGCTTCTATCCAGCGTTTTCGAGTATTCAAAGGAAGTAGTCTTTCTGGGTCGGAATAAAATGCTGTAAAAAGCTCCATTACAACTTGTTGTCCTTTGTATTCAAGCTGTTGTATTTCAGGTTTTTGGATGACGCGATTGAATACGAACTCTTTGAATATTTTTAATGTGCTTTCATAATTGCTTGGCATTACGGCATTGTAACGTAATAAATTTTCATCAAAGTCAGGTGTTACTTCGGCAATTTCAATGTTGGAAATGAAATGATTGACTAAAGCACCAATCGCGTCTTTTCTTTCGTAATGTTCATCGCTAAATAACTTAATCCCCAGCATTTCTATTTCATTCGCTAGCCAGTCGTCTTGTAATTGTCTGACAGGAATAAGGACTTCGTTGTTAAAGTCTTGCTGTTGGATGATGCCCATAACAATGGCGTCTTCCATGTCGTGTACGCCATAAGCAATATCATCCGCTAATTCCATAATGGAGCAGTCGAACGATTTATATTGGGTTTTTCCGTGCAACTGAGGAGTAGGGGATTTGTGAAGCGTTAATAGTTGTTGCTTGTCATTTTCTGACAAGGGTTCGATAAGCCAGTCAAAATCTTGCTTATCGTCAATATGTAGTCCTTTTGGCGGTAGCCAATCAGCTGCCTTAATGCTTTTGATGTGCTCACAAGGCGGAGGTATTTGGGTTTTTTGTAGGTCGTCAATAAAACCGGGATATTTTACTAAGCCTAGTATTGTTCTTCGACTGAGGTTCATTCCATTGTGTGGTGTGTAGGGTTCTAACTTGGTAACAATTCTGAATGTTTGGCCATTGCCCTCAAAGCCGCCATGGTTTCTCATCATATAGTGAAGGGCTATTTCGCCGCCGTGGCCAAAAGGAGGGTGGCCGATATCGTGGGCCAAACACAATGCTTCAATTAATGTGGGATCAAGATTCAGCGTGTCCATTAGTTCTGGATATTTGATCTTGAATTGTATAGCAATGCCTTGACCGATTTGAGACGCTTCTAATGAATGAGTTAAGCGGGTTCGATAGAAATCACCTATTCCAATACCCAGCACTTGGGTTTTAGATTGTAAACGTCTAAATGCTGCGGAATGCAGTATTCTGGCTTTGTCACGTTGAACGGCTGAACGATGATCGCCTTGCCTTTGGGGTTGAACTTGTTGCCTACGCTCTGACCAGTATTGTGGAATCATTCCAGATTCTCCATGGCGTGTTCATCTAACGTTATTTCATCCAAGCTCAACTCAAAACTCGGTACAAAGACCTCTAAAAAGCGTTCTACTTCTGGTGAATGGTATTCCTTTAACAGCTTGTCTAAACGCTTTTTGGCCAATTGAAACTCTTTATTGCCGGCAGAGAGTTCTTCGAGAGTTTTTAGGTAAGCACAGATTACATCAGCGGCCTTAACAATAAACTTTTCTTCTTCTGTACAATGCTCTTGATTAATTAACTCAGCATAATCTTGACGCAATTCTTCCGGCGTCATATCAATTAACTTTTGTTCGGCGATTTTTTCGATCTTTTTGTATTCTTCTTTAATCGCTTCATTAAAGTATTTAACAGGGTTGGGTAAATCGCCCGTTAATACCTCTGAGACATCATGAAACATGCCTAATGTCGCCATTTTATTAGCATCCAGCTGAGAACCGAAAAAGCGATTTTTAATGAGTGCCAAGGCATGGGCAACCATTGCAACTTGTAAACTATGTTCTTGAATATTTTCTTGATAAACATTGCGCATTAGGGGCCAGCGATTAATTAATTTCATTCTGGCCATATGTGCGAAAAAGTGACTTTGTTGCATTAAGTCGTCCTTAGTCATCCGGTGAAGCGTTAGGCATTGACTTAATAGTATTACAGATGCAATACCCGTTTACATTCGAATAGTTGAATTAACTGCTATATCCCATTAAATTGGATGAATATTAATCAATAATAGGTTGTTATGGCTTTACCATTGTTGGGAGTAGGTGCAGCATTGCTTGTGGCTTATGCTGGCAGGAAGATGTCTGAGCAGCATCAAAAGCGACAGGGACGAGTCGGGGCATTTCCTGGTGAATTAAAAGATACAATTGCGCCAATAAATGGTTCTATTTTAACTTGTGGTGTGTTCGGGATTTTCGACCACAGTGGAATTTGGTGTGATGGCTATGTTGTCGAATTGAAGGGGAATGGGTTAGTTAGGGCGGTTACACCTGAAAGGTTCCTGAGTGAACGAAGTGGCAATACGATATATGTTGCTGGTGATGAGTTGGGAAATCCTCTTGGAAGTAACGCAACGATGCAACGTGCGACCAAGCAAATTTATCAATATTTTCCTTATGATGTTATAAAATTCAATTGCCATCGTTTTGTGTGGCATTGCATTTCAGGGGAAGAGCAGAAAGTGACTCGTTTTACGGAGTTAAACGAACAGCTCGCAAATCATTATTGTTCCCCTATTTATTGGCGTCCTCTTGCTTAGTCTCTTTTTGTACTATGATTAAGCTCTTTAAACTGTTTTTGCATATGCATGGATTTTTTACCGCTTTGACCTATAAGATGGTTTCGATGCTTCCTAAAAACAAGTAAGAGAGGTTCGTCATGCAATATAAATTTTTGCTTAATAATCTCAGCGAAAGTGATCAGCTACAGGAAGAGCTAGGCACAGTTGGTATTCGTGAAGATGATGTACATTTTGTATCTGAACGTTCGGCTGATTTCGCAGGGCATACTGTGAATGAAGCTTCTATTTTGGAAGAAAGGGATCTTATTCATAGCACCGTCCGTGGCGGATTCGTTGGGCTGGTAGCCGGTGCTGGTATATCCTTTTTAGTTCATTCAATTCAACCTTACGGGTGGGATGTTCAACCCATCAATATGTTTTTAATTCTATTACTAACATCTGGGTTTGGTGGTTGGATGGGGGGCTTATATGGAATAAGTCATCGAAATTATAGACTGGGCCAGTACGAAGATGATTTAAGACAAGGAAAAGCCATTATGTTGGTATATGCCGATGAAGAGCATGCGCTAAAGGCGAAAGAAATCATCGCAGAACAACATCCCGATGCTAAATTTTTGGGTGAGGATAGTAACTTTGATAATCCATTAAAGGCATCCAAGCTGGCTGAAATCGGCAATTAATTTTGATCATTTAACAAATCTTTAATCCACCTCATCAAGGGGTGGATTGTTTGTTACCACTTCTTAAACTAAACCAGATTATTTAAGGTGATGTTCAGTGGTTTAGTCAGGTGACCGAATGGTCAATAATTCAAATTAGCTATTTTATGGATAGGAGCCCAAAAATTAACAAAGGGCTCCAGTAAGAATTAAAATTCCTTTAAATTAAATTGTAAAGAAAAGGTATAAACACTTCCTCGGATATCATCCGGGTGGTGTGCATTTGTTGCGCCCGTTGCGATAATATCACCTTTTATGGCTAATGAATGTCCGAAGTAATCATAGTCCGAAGAATCAATGAGTTGAGCATTGGTAATATATTGAGGTGTTTCATCGGTAAATAAACCATTGCCATTGCTATCTCGATAAAGATAAATAGTACCTCCATTGTAATGATCTTCATCATCTTGGTAGTTTGTGATTAATAAGGTATTGCCTTTTATTGCGACTGTACGGCCAAAGTTATCCGAAGCTCTAGGATTGAGTGCATTGAGTTTTTGAGGGACTTCGTTAAAAATACCATCATCATTGCTGTCTACATAAATATAGGCGGCTCCAGTATCAGTTCCAAGCTCGTCGCTGCCATAGCTACCTATTACAATAGTATTGCCTGATATGGCTAGACTTTTACCAAAACTGTCATAAGCGCTATGTTGATGTTGATTGTTACCCAAGTGCTGCACAGGTTCATCGAACAAACCATTATTATTGCGATCAATGTAAAGGCTAACCCTATCATCAGTGATATATGAAGTAACTGCACCGTTGATGTAATTATATCCATAAAAACCGACTGCAATTTTATTTCCCGATATAGCGAGATATGTCCAGAGGTTGTTTACTCCTCTATTGTCCACAAATGTTTGCGCAATTTCATCGTCAAAATATCCATCACGATCACTGTCGACATAAATATGAAAACCATAGTTATCGCCTACAACTAGAGTATTGCCTGATATGGCAACTGAGCGCCCAAAATATCCTTTTTCGGCAGGAGTTGGGGCTTTTATTTTTTCGGCTGTTTCGTCACTAAAGTCACCGTCATTATCCCTGTCGACATAAACGTATACAGCACCGCTCAGTCTGGGTGATTCCGGCTTATAAACATAACTATTATCGAGTGCATCGGAGCCTGCCCCAACTACTAAGGTATTGCCTGACGCTGCAATTTTATTTGCATAGCCTTGAGCAATAACATTACTGTTCGAGACAAAATCAAATGCCTTTAACTTTGTTGCGGGTTCATCGCCGTAACGGCCATCACCGTTTGAGTCAACATAGATATACACACTTCGATCATAATAGTTGTCGTTAGCAACAATTAGCGCTTTTTCTGAAAATGCGACTACTTCGCCGTAACTAGAATTTGTATTGCCGTTGTCTCGATCGAAGGGTCGTATTTCTTCAATAGTGGCAGCTGAAACAATTGCACTAGCGGCAGCCAAACCAATTAGAATAATGGTCTTGATTTTTTTGGACATAATTAAACTCTTGATACTAATAAAGCGCAAAAGAATACTCTTTAGTGTAAGGCTTAGATACATTATTTTCTGTAAGTACCCCACATTACTTCCTAAACTATTTAGCTTTATCTAAATTGACGATTAGATCATAAACTTAGTAATAACCAATTACATTAGGTTACCAATATAAGATTATTCTCTGTATGACTTACACAAATCTATAGCGGGGGGATTTTCCATCAGATTAGCAGAATGTGATCTTCGTCGAATAGACTGTTTGTAGGATCTTCAAGTTTATAGTGGTTTGTTTGAATATTTTGGCTAAATGCCATGAACGTGCTGAATACAACAAAGCTGAAGCATTAAAAAAGGGAGTTAGCGATAGGCTAAACTCCCTTTTTTGATTTTAAGCGCTTAAGTATTACTTGTTCAAGCGTCTACGTAACCATACTAATGGTAATAGCAATACACTATACCAAGGCATGGAACCGCCGCCGCCAGAGTTAGCTGCTGGAGGAGGTGTAGGAGCAGGCACGTCATTTACCGTTACATTAACGGTTGACGTTACGCTGGTAGAACCATCGTTTACTGCAACTTGGAATGCCAAACTTGTGGCTGAAGTAACATCTGCAGGTGTGAAAGATAGTGATGCAGTATCTGCACCTTCTAACGTTGCCACTGGGCCTTCAGTTTGTGTCCAAGAGTAAGTGTGAACATCAGCTGCGTTTCTATCTGTAAGAGAAACAGAAACTGAACCAGATGTACCTTCATTTAGTGTTATCTCAGAATCAGACAGTGTTAATTTCGGCGCTGAGTTATCACAAGCAAATGCATCGCCTGCCACTAGATTTGAGAATACAGGTGAAGAAATGTTGGTGAAGGTTACATTATCAATGTTCCAACCGAAGTCAGCTACACCACCATCGGATACGATACGGAAGCGTAAACGAACAGTTTGACCATTCAGAGCGCTACCAAAGTTAATGGTTTCAATGTTACCTGCAAATGTTGCTAGGTCACCGTTAATACCAGTAAAAGTAGATCTTCCTAGTAGTTCAGTTGCAAGTTCGCCGGTATAACCTTGATCGAACACACCGCCAACAGAGGTTACATCTACCCAGCTGTCGCCATTAATGCTGATTTCGACTACACCACCGTCAAAGGCTGTTTCTAACCAGTAGAAGTGCCAGAAGCTCATAGCGAAATTGGAACCAAATCCAACTTCAACAGCTTGAGTTTCAACAGCAACATCGGCTGTAAAGGCGTTATTTGCCAAGAACATGGTTTGAGCGCCAAGATCGACACCTGGATTCAATGCACCAAAGAATCCGGTATTACCGGCGTCGATGCTGCGAGTTCCAGCTGCTTGCTCGCCACCTGACATAACATGTAGTTGCCAATCGTTAAATAGGGTAACGCTTTCCATGTCGTCAGTAGATGCGTTGCCAACAGTTGCTTTTGGAGAAAAGTCCATGTTGACTTGAGCTGTTAATTTAAACGGGCTTGGCTCTACGATGTCGTCATTTTCAGCTTGTTCAAGGAACTCAACTTCAAATTCAACGGCGTCTGCGGTGGTTGCACCATTTAGTGTGACTTGAATTGGGCTGCTAGTTACTTCTTCGAACAGGTCGATAGAAGTAAAGGTGATTAGACCATCATTTTCAATTGTAACGTCATGTCCGCTGCTTACTTTCAAGCGAGCAGGAACGCCTGTTAAGGTTTCACTACCAACGTTTTTAACACTAACTGTAACAGTGGCTGTTTCGCCGACATCCAAAATGTTGTCATTTGAACAGAAGCCTAGCTCTACGCCATCATAAGTAGCATCAACAGCAATTTCTGTTGCTTCAAATGAAGCTAGTTGGGTATCTGTGGATTCTAATACGCCAACGTTGTTTGTGCTGGTTCTAGGCGGAGATATTGCTCCTAAGCCCATTCCACGACGAGCGAATGCTTCAAGCGCCATTTGGAAGTCAGCTGGATCATTTGCATACATCGCCGCAAGTAATGCATCTCTTGCTTCAGTGTAAGTAGGTGATACAGGTGTAAGCTTATAACCAGCAACAAGGTAATCGGCCATACGAGTTTGTGCCACATCGAATTCATGTGCATTAAGTAACTTAACGTATACGTCCCATAATACTGTACCCCAAATTTCACCGGCAGCATGTGGAGATGCAACTTGTGTTGGTGGTAATCCAGGAGGTTCAGCGCCTTCTTCAATATGCGCGAAAGTTAATGGATTGACATCCATATTAGGCGTGTATGGAACCCTTCTGATACCAGTGAAGAAATCTTCAACATAAGTACCGGTTGCATAAGGTACTTGGAACTCAGTGTTGCCATCAATATTACGGTCACCGTCTTTGACGATAAACATCATGGAATGGAAATCACTCCAACCTTCGCCCATTGCGCGACCTTGGAAATTTACCAAGCCGTTAGCATTACCGACTAAACGGTTTTGGATATAGTGACCCCATTCGTGAGCAATAATGCCGTTATCGAATGATGAATCTTTTAATGGGAAGTTGCTGAACATTTCTGCGGTAACTGTGTCACCGGCAGTGATCAGGTCATAAATGGCGTTGCCTTCTTCGAAGTTCAATCCAGCGTTTGGAATGGAAACGGCCGCATCAAAACCACCCATTGGAGCAGGTGTGCCATCATCAGTGTTGTTAACGATGATTGCGCCAATAGCGCCAGCGTCCTGAGCGTTAAGTACTTTTTGAGTAAAGTTACACGCGCCACGGTCAATAATAGCGATGTTACCGGCTAAATCTGCGGCATTTACAGCAGCTTCACAACCGTCAGTTTCTGAAGTTCCACCCGTTGCGTCGCCATCGTTCAAGCGTACTACGTTGCCTGAAAATGCATCGTACTGGGCTGGACCAAATGCTGATAACCGCAGGCTTGAAAGTAGGCCAAGGTCTGCATGCGAAGTAATTGTAATACCTTGGTCAACACCATTTTGGGCATCTTTCGAGTTATACAAAAATTGTTGCATACGTGGGCTAGCACCATCAGCAGGTGTTGCCATATTTGCGTTGTTTAAGCCTGAGTAATCTTGAGCTTGAACTTCTAATGGGTCACCTTCAACACCACCACGTTCGAAGTTAGAAAGCTGCGCGTTACCAGATGCTTCGTCGAATCCGTGGTCGTACCACCAATCGTGCAAGAAGTTGTTCATGAAGAACATGTTTACAACGGCAGCTTTACCATTAGTAAGATTTGATGCTCTTTCGTCACTGTTTAACTGGTAGTCGAACGTTTTTGCAGAGGTTACTTCAGCAGTGTAGTCACCGTCTGTGAAACCTTGTGGTGCAATAACATCGGCATAAGCAAAAACGTTGTTACCGGAGGTGATAGTAGCATCTTCGGATAACCAAAAATCGTTGGTGCTGATTTTGTTATAGAAAGGAACGGTTACTAAAGGTGCAGCAAGTACTTCAGTAGTATCTTGTCCTTGAACCAACGCAGGTAGAACGTTTCCGTGTGGTCCTTCCCAAGGGAAGCCATCTTCTTTAGCGTATACACGATAAGTGAAATCGTGGTGATGATCTTGAGCTACCAAGTTGTTGCGGAACAGTACTTTGCCGTTTTGTGCATCAATGACATAACTGTGATCGATACTAGACAAGCTTTCTTGTTCACCTAGGCTAACTTCAACATAGTAAGCAGCAACTAAAGTACCATTTACATCGTAAAATACTTTTTTAGCACGAGGCTCGCCAATAACTTGCGGACCGTTCCCAGTGTTTTGCGCTTCGAAAATTTGATAGCCAGCGCTGTCTTTTACTTTACTAAGTTGAGCATTGGTTTGGTTCTTGCTCAAATCTGCAATGGCTTTTTGAATTGCTGATTCAACAGAACCGAAGTTTGCTAGCAACCCAATAATTTGTGCCGCAGGTGCTTTAGTTGCGAAGTAACCTGAACCTGCAACTAGGTTGTATTCTCTATCCATCATGACGTTGTATTCTTTGTTGAATACATCGACACCCTGAATTTGTTGGCGATATTTAGCTACGATGCCACCACGCTTAATGTCGTGGGTATAAGCTAAAGCAGCTTTGTTGCCATCATTGTTAGCGTCCGCAGAGAAACCGGTTAATTGGTTTAAGTAGTAGTTTGCTGCGTAAGCGGTACGGTGTTGAGGTAATACCAAGCTTAAATCGGGTTTAGCTTGATTTAAACCACCCCAAACAAAAGTTGCTTTTCCTATGTTGGCGTCGTAATGGCTCGACATGCCAGACTCGGTTTTTCTCTGGGACAATTTTTGTTGTGCCGCAGCGTCTGCATTAAATATTCTTTGACTTATACTTGCTTGATCAAAATTGACCGGAGAAAGCAGCGGGCTTTGAGCGCTACTAGTGGCTGCATGAGCGACAGTTGCCGAAAGCGCGGCTGACACAAATGTAGCTATCAGTGTTGGACGGTAGGTTTTCATTTTTTATCCTTCAATATCTTGGTTATAAGCCAAACGTTGTAGACTTAGCTATGACAATATAGTCAAGCATGAAATTAATCTGACACTTGTTGGGGCTTTTTGCGTCTACAAAATTTAGACCCTAACTTTAACTCGCCAGAATTGAGTATTGCAATAAAACTACAAAATATTTCTCTACACAAGAGTAAAGTTTATTTCTCAAATTGTAATTAAATACTACAAACACCGTTTTTTTGTGATTCAGGGTAAAATAACGATCGTTATTTTCTTATCTATGGAAATGGTGAGCATGGCTAATTAATTTTTGATTAATAATTGCCAATTAAGACTAAAATATGATTTTTTAATTTTCAAGTAAACAATATAGGCTACTTTTGAAATAATACTTAAAGAAAATTCAACAGGGCTTAGCTATTGTTAGTAGGCAATTAACATCAAAGGAAAGAGAAATGAATCGATTGGTTAAACTATGGTTGAGTATTTTTTTATTGGGTTTGCTAGTGTCTTGCAATGATCAGCAAACATCTGATCATTCGAGTGAACCAAAATCCAATGAACAAAAGCCAGCTGGGGGAACGCCTCCCAAAATATTAAAAGATAATGTCGATGCGGTTAAAAATAACGCAGAAGGCAAGGGAGAAAGCGTTGTGAAATCTGTGCTGTTGAATGCTGGAAAGTTTCAATATCAGTCATCTCAAATTACTTCTGGCACACGCGTATTTGACGTACAGTTGCAGGAATATGCTGTTGTAACCAATAGAATTGTTGTGGTGTTAAACGGGGCAGCTGTAGCTGGAAAATCCATTGCACCAGAAGCGTTACAATCAAGGTTAGGAACTAAAACATCAATACGACCATTAGCAAATAATGTTTATGAAATCTCTTTCTCGGGAAGTGAAACAGATATGTATAAGCAATATCAGACTCTTCTGAATTTGGAAGGTGTATCTAAAACTGAATTGCAACTGCAATATGGCTCAAGAGATCAGCAAGCTGAGTATTGAGTTTTCTTGGGTATATCTAAATGGTTTGTATTATCGCCAAATGTGAGTGGAATGGCCGAGGGCTGTTTCATTACATTAGGATGAGTATTTCACTTAACAGCAATTATTTTCTGAACGAACCCGCCTTAGTGAAGTGTTTATCCTAATTTGTCTTGTTATTAGAAAAATATCGTTTCATTGTCATTTCTGTTCGTTGTTAAAAAGCAACAATTCATTTACATGCTTGAACTACTATATTCGCAGCTAAATATGCTCTTGGTTCCAGACGGATCTTAAACCTTAAAAGGTTATATGTTTAATCGGGTTTGAAAATTTAATTGGATTTGTGAATTACAATAATGAGCACCCTACGAGGCTGGCAATGAAAACTAGAAATCATCTTTCCCATGTTGGTGTATCAAATCAAGTGGAAATTATTTCCGAAGGTTTGATCGATATTCCAATGCTACAGATACTTAGCCCTGAAGGCACTATTCACGAGGCGGCTGTAGAACCCGATCTTGATAAAGAAACGGCACTGAAAATCTTTCATACCATGCAATTCACTCGAGTATTGGATGAACGCATGGTTGCTGCTCAACGACAAGGGCGCATCAGCTTTTATCTAGCCTCAACCGGCGAAGAAGCAAGTGCTATTGCGAGCGCGGCGGCATTAAGTTTTGACGATATGATCATGTCTCAATATCGAGAACAAGGCGCATTAGCTTATAGAGGATATACGACTGAGCAATTTATGAATCAAATGTTCAGTAACGAAAAGGAACCAAACAAGGGGCGGCAAATGCCAATCCATTATGGTGCCAAAGAATTGAACTTTATGACAATTTCATCGCCTTTAGGCACTCAAATCCCCCAAGCTTCTGGTTATGCTTATGGCCAAAAAATGGCTGGTAATGAAGCGTTGACCATTTGTTATTTCGGGGAAGGAGCCGCTTCTGAAGGGGATTTCCATGCCGGACTTAATATGGCCGCGGTTTTAAGTTGCCCGGTTATTTTCTTTTGTCGTAACAATGGTTACGCAATCTCTACTCCTTCCGACGAACAATTTAAAGGCGATGGCATTGCCTCTCGTGGTATTGGATACGGTATTAAAACTATTCGCGTTGATGGCAATGATGCTTTGGCCGTTTATGCGGCAACTCAAAAAGCTCGCGAGATAGCGTTAACAGAAGAATGTCCAATATTAATTGAAGCGATGAGTTATCGACTCGCAGCGCATTCAACATCAGATGACCCAACGGGTTATCGCTCTAAAGAAGAAGAAGCGCAATGGCAGGAAAAAGATCCCATTGCTCGAATGTCTCTTTGGTTAGAGTCGAAGGGTTGGTTAAATGTGGCTGAAAACGAGAAAGAAGTTGAAGCTATGCGCCAAGATGTTTTAAAAGAACTCAAGCAGGTTGAAAAAGTACCTATTTGTGGAATTGATGAAATGGTTACCGACGTTTATTCAGACGTACCTTGGCATTTGGAAGAACAAATTCAAGCGCTAAAAGAACACGTTAAGAAATACCCAGAACACTATCCTAAGACGTCAGGGAGAATCAGCTGATGGCACAAATGAATATGTTGCAAGCTGTTAATAATGCACTTATTACAGCAATGGATGAAAACGAAAGAACGATGGTGTTTGGGGAAGATGTCGGTCATTTTGGCGGTGTTTTTAGAGCAACCAGCAATTTGCAGGAGAAATTCGGCAAAAGACGCGTTTTTAATACCCCTCTAGTCGAGCAGGGCATTATTGGCTTTGCAAATGGGCTTGCGTCTCAAGGCGCTGTTGCCGTAGCTGAAATTCAGTTTAGTGATTACATATTTCCTGCCTTTGACCAAATTGTAAATGAAACTGCCAAATGGCGTTATCGCTCCGGCGGGCAATTTTCTGTTGGCTCGCTTACCATTCGTACTCCTTACGGTGGTGGTATTGCCGGTGGTTTATATCATTCACAATCTCCAGAAGCTTATTTTGCTCACACGCCGGGCATGAAAGTGGTTATGCCGCGTAATCCATATCAAGCAAAAGGCTTGTTATTGGCATCTATTCGTGATGATAATCCAGTGCTCTTTATGGAGCCTAAACGGATTTATCGTGCATCTGTGGGCGAGGTGCCGGAAGAGGATTATGAACTCCCGCTTGGCAAGGCTGATGTGGTAAAAGAAGGTACTGACATCACTTTGTTGGCTTGGGGCGCGCAAATGGAAATCATTGAAAAAGCTGCTGGGATGGCAGAAAAGGATGGTGTTTCTTGTGAAATCATCGATTTACGCAGTATTTTGCCGTGGGATGCGCATACCATATGTGAATCAGTACAAAAAACTGGAAGATTGGTGGTAAGTCATGAAGCACCATTAACGAGTGGATTTGCTGCTGAAGTGGCTGCCACGGTTCAAGAGCGTTGCTTTTTGTATCTGGAATCACCCATTGCCCGCGTATGCGGATTAGATACGCCTTTTCCTTTGGCCCATGAAAAAGAATACATGCCAGATGAGCTTAAGGTTTATGAAGCCATTAAACGTACTATGAATTATTAAGTGAGGGTGAAAATGCGTAAAGATTTTATTTTACCCGATATCGGTGAAGGTATTGTTGAATGCGAGTTGGTCGAGTGGTTGGTTAGCGAAGGCGAACGCATTATGGAAGACCAACCGGTCGCTGAAGTGATGACCGATAAGGCAGTGGTTCAAATTCCGGCAATGTATTCAGGCACAGTGGAAGAGCTATATTATCAAAAAGGTGAAATTGCCAAGGTGCATGAACCTTTGTTTGCTATGGCCGTTGAGTCTGAAGAAGGCGTTGAAGATGTAACGCCACCTGCTACTCAAGCGGAAAGCCAAAACGATACACTATCAAATAGTGATGTTTCTGCCGCTGCTCATTCTGACGTTAGACACGAAGATTTCATCTTGCCAGACATTGGTGAGGGTATTGTTGAATGTGAGTTGGTTAAATGGCACATCAGCGAAGGTGATTCCATTTTAGAAGACCAGTCTGTTGCAGAAGTGATGACAGACAAAGCGGTCGTCGAAATACCTGCAAAGTATTCTGGCATAGTAACCAAGCTTTATTATCAACAAGGTGAGATTGCTAAAGTACATACGCCTTTGTTTTGTATGGAAGTCATTGGAACCGAATCAGAAGCTGCTGGCACTGCCGTGTCGGTAGAAAGTCAACATTCCAATACTTCAGCCAATAAAGCCGTAAACAATACTGTTGTTGCTGAAAACAAGAGTATTGTCGCAGAAAATGACGTTTCGAAAGATTCGTCTGGAAAGGCAGTTGCAAGTCCCGCTGTTAGAAGACGAGCCCGTGAAATGGGCGTCGATATTAGTTTAGTTTCTGGTAGCGGTAAAAAAGGTCGTGTGATGAAGGAAGATTTGGTTCGTTACCAAGAGCAGCCTAATACTCCCGCTGCTGCATCGAGTCAGCCAGTCGCTTCATCATCAACTTCAACACCAACATCAGTAGGCGGTAAGCGCACCGAGCCAATCCGTGGAATAAAAGCGGCTATGGCTAGACAAATGACGGAATCGGTGTTTTCTATACCGCATTTCAGCGTTAGTGATGAGATCATCATGGATGCATTGATTGCTGCCAGAGCGCAATTGAAGCCGGAATTTGAAAAAATGGGTGTGAAGCTAACGTATATGCCTTTCTTCATTAAGGCAATGTCGTTAGCACTTAAGCATTTTCCCATTATTAACAGCCAAGTGAATAGTGACTGTACCGAACTCACTTATTTCGACGATCATAATATTGGCATGGCGGTGGATTCCAAAATTGGGTTGATGGTTCCCAATATTAAGCAGGTGCAGAATTTGTCTCTGTTAGATGTTGCAAAAGAATCTAATCGAATAGTGGATCAAGCTCGTGAGGGCAGGTTAGGCCAGAATGATTTGAAGGGCGGTACTATAAGCATTTCAAATGTTGGTGTTATTGGTGGCACGGTAGCAGTGCCGGTTATCAATAAACCTGAATCTGCCATTGTGGCGTTGGGTAAAATGCAACGTTTGCCAAGGTTTGATGAAAATGATCAGGTTAAAGCCGTTAATATCATGCACATTAGTTGGTCGGGTGATCATCGTATTATTGATGGCGCGACCATGGTTAAATTCAGCAATATGTGGAAATCCTATTTGGAGAATCCATTAAGTATGCTAACCGAATTAAAGTGATATCGAAAATAATACAGGGGTTAGCTCGTTCTTATAGACGATCTGTCCTCTGTTCACTTTGTTCAAATCCTGATAATGTTAGCTTTCCTGACATCTACTTAGCATCGTAAGGTTTTGCCTCCACTGTGCCCGTTTCCAATTTAAAGCATTTCTACATTCCAGAAGAACAATCTATTTATCTGCTTTCTCATGCGGATGCGCAAAAGCTAAAAGATTGGATCAATCTGTGTATCGCTCAGCTCGAAAAGTTAGGCTTTCGCCAAATTTCACTAATTGGAAAAGGGGCTTTTGGGTTTGCTTTCGGTGGGGTGTCTCAAGACAACGAAGAATTGGTCTTTAAGTTTTCTCGAGCTAATTTACCGCAACATGTACAAGACAGACTTGAAGAAGAAGCGTACATGTTGAGCAATGTTGATCATCCCCACGTTCCGAGCTTGGTTGAGTTTTTGAGAGTTGGCAAGCAAGCTATTTTGGTTATGCAACGTGCCAAGGGATATGATTTGGAACAAATATCTCTGCGTAATGGTCCATTGGAACCGCGTTTAATCGTAAAAATAGCGGTGCAGTTAACGGATATTTTAAAAACTCTGAGAAACTACAAAAGGAATGATAAATACATGCCTATTGTGCATGGGGATATTAAGCCTTCTAATATTGTCTATGATGAACAATCTGAAAGAATCGGTTTAATTGACTGGGGCTCTTCGGTGTTTGCCCAAACCGATCCAGACGGACACTATGTATCTAACAATGTTATGGATTTAATGTCATCTGATTTGCAGCAAACCAATGCGCGCTTGGGAGATGTTTATTTTATTGGGGATGAGCAGCTAAATGGTGGGTTGTCCTCACCTCGATTCGATGAGCAAGGCTTAGCTGGTACTTTGTATGCTTTGGCTTCTGGGCAATCTTGCCGATTTGGAAACAAGGTGATTACACCTAATTCAATGGGATTACCTAAAGAATTGTCTGAAATATTAACGGCACTCATGAGTGATGAGCAATCCATCCGTCGAAAAGCTGGTGATTACCTCATACGCAACGTTCAACACATGAGAAACATCGTTTTCGGTGATTATGTACAACCGGTATTAAATCGACTAATTCCTTCTCGTCACCATGCTGAATATAAAGAAATTGATACCGTGGTGTACAGCTCTCGTAAGTCTTTTTTGAGAATGGAAAATTATCACGCAAATCTGAATTATATTAACGATGCCCAGTTTGAACGATATTATAAAAATTTCATGCAGGGGATGGGAGAAACCGAGAAAGCGTTTGTGTCTGAAGTGTCTCGTCTGGGGAAATTTCCGGTTGTTGGTGGGATCGTCTTTCGCTGGGAATCATCTGGTGTTTATATTGATTCCAGTTTGAATTTATATGATCAAACGCTAAAGCATTCATTCGATTCGGCCTTGAATAATGTTGTGCAGTTGGCGCGAGCGATTCATCGAGTCGGCATCTTTAAAAGTTGTATGTTTAATGCTCGGGATACTCTGCATCTGGATAGGGAAAACGAAAGCATGCCTTTTATACCCAGTCCAAATTTAAGCATTCCATACGAAAAAAGCCCGGTATCGACAGTGGATGATGAGAGTCGAATGCATTCTTATTTTGAAGATGGCGAAGATCCGGATGAATTGTTGACGTTACCTGACGCCATTGTGGGAATTATTCGCAAATTAAACCTTATTCACCATACAGGTTGTATTATATTTGAGTCTTTAGACTTACACATGAAAATCCATAGTTACTATAAATTGCTAGACTTGGATAAAGAATTAGAGTTTAAGCAGTGCCTGGAAGAGCTGGTGGATTTAATTCCTCAGATAAAGGGAATTGGAATATCGGGTTTTATGAAGTTGCCTTATAAGGACACGCGCTGTTTTGATCATCACGATCATTTACCAGACAAATTTTATCCAAAAGATCCGCGTAATCATTGATTTAAGTTGTGGAGGTTTACCGTGCAAGAACCCAAATTAGCAGAGCTGTTAACTCTGGAAAAGTTGGAGGAGGGATTATACCGAGGGAAGAGTTGGGATTTGGGGTTTCGGGCCTTGTTTGGTGGGCAGGTTATGGGGCAATCGTTAGCGGCTGCTCAGTATACTGTTGCATCTGGATTGTCATGCCATTCGTTTCATTGTTATTTTATATTGCCTGGGGACCCACAAGCCCCGGTAGTCTATCAGGTTGAAAGTGTAAGGGATGGGCGGAGTTTCTCTACCCGAAGAACCAAAGCAATTCAGCATGGGCGGGTGATATTTGATTCCATGTCATCGTTTCAAAAAGAAGAGAATGGCTTGGAACATCAAACATTTTCTCTTCCTGATATTCCTAAACCCGATGAGTTAGAGCCAGATATTAAGAAGTTGGAGCATCCCGATGCGAATATTTCTATGTCGTTGCGTGATAAATTAATTTATCACAAGCCGATAGATATACGTTCTGTTCGCAGTGCGACAGAAAATGAAGGGGGCAAACTCTACACTTGGATGCGTTTAAAAGAACCGTTGGAGCACAGTACTTTAATAAATCAAACGGCGTTGTCTTATGCCTCTGATTATCATTTGTTGATAACTTCTTTGCTGCCACATGGGGTGAAGATGACAGATAAGAACCTACGTTTGGCGACGATAGATCATGCGGTTTGGTTTCATCACTCGATAAATTTTAACGAGTGGCATTTGTATTGTACGGATTCTCCTAGTGCTAGTGGTGCCAGAGGGTTTGTGCGTGGACAATTCTTTGATATTAATGGCAAATTGGTCGCTTCCACTACTCAGGAAGGGCTTATTCGAATGTTGGAATAATTCCGAACTTAGCGAAATTCACACGTAATTGAAGAATAGTAACTGAACAATAATAACGGGAGAAGAAAGTGATTTACTCTTTGGGAGATAAAAAAGTCAATAAGGCAGATAGTGCTTATGTAGCACCAGGTAGCCATGTTATTGGTGACGTTGTTCTGGAAGAGGAAAGCAGCGTGTGGTTTAACGCTGTTGTAAGGGGAGACTGCGACACCATTACAATTGGTGCAGGAGCCAATATTCAAGATGGTGCCATATTGCACACGGACCCGGGTTACCCGTTAAACGTTGGGAAAGGCGTAACGGTAGGGCACAACGCAATGCTGCATGGTTGTGAGGTGGGCGATTATTCGCTAATTGGTATCAGTGCTGTCATTTTAAATGGTGCCAAAATTGGCAAACATTGTGTTATTGGTGCCAATGCTTTAATTACTGAAGGTAAGGAAATCCCTGACGGTTCGGTTGTAATGGGATCCCCTGGAAAGGTAGTGAAGCAACTTCCTGAAGAGCAGAAAGCGGAATTGGAAGTTTCTGCACAGCATTATATTGATAATGCTAAATTATTTGCTGAAAAACTGGTTGCTGAATAGCTATCAATAAAGGAAGTGCTTGTGGGTTGTTCACATGCGCTTCTATCTTTTAAATACTTCGTTAAACAAACCCCTTTAAAAATCGAGTTGTAAGGCATCTCAGGTGCATGCTTTTAATGGTGCTGATATAGACCTTCCTGTTTTTCAACCCGATAAATTCAACGCAAATTTTAATTTTTTTCCCTCTCTAGATAGCTGTAGGAGAGTAATAGAGTCTCATACTTAATATTAAAGTATCATACTGAGTAATACACTCTCATACTGGCCCAGATCGCATTGAGAGAATTGCGGACGTTCACCGCGGCCTTCTGACTTAACAATTTAGTGGTATATACGAGCGATTTCCCATCAGAAACTGCTGATTATTTACACAGGCATAAGTTGAATTCGCTTGATTCTTGAAATAATTCTCGGTTTCGCGCAGCCAAAGGCTCGATTTGCCCGATGAAAAAGACAGCAATCTATTGAAATTAAAGGGAACTGGCTGTTGTTATTCCGAGTATACCGGGACCACTATAAATCCCAATTCTCCCTTTCCCCACAACGTGTTACACATAAAGCGCTGGTAGCTGGCTCCAAGTTATTGTTAGTATGGGAAAAATAAAGAGAAACTATGAATTCACGGTATTACACCATCTGCGGCATACCGTGAATTCATGGTAATACACTGTTAGGCAATTCGAGAGTATGGAGTCTGTATGACATTTAGGAAGATAGAAAAAACAGAGGACGTTGCTTACAACATTAAATTCTTTGTTCAAATGATCATTGGTGTATTTGTATTCATCATTCTTTGTAAGCACTTCGTTTGTGAGTTTTGGGATATTTTTACTCAAAATGCAAATAATCAAATTGATCTTAAATATTCATTGCAAGTAGTTTCATATGGTCTTGGCATATCTGCTGGTATTGAAATGGCTTATATGCTTTTTACTCCTGGTCCAGATGAAGCCGTTGAGCCTGTAATCCTCGGTCTAGCATCTACATTTCTGTATGTGCTTTCAAGCCTCGATTTAGAGGAAACAAATTTAATTCACTTTTCAATATTGTTGGTAGCTATCGGAGTATTAATTGGTGGTTTATTTTTCATTAAAGACAAGTATGTAAGTACATAGTAATAATTGCCTAACAAGCTGTTCAAGCGGGACAAATAACAGTTAGCTGGTTTCGCTTCGCTTCACATTTTAGCCAACTACAATTTGCCCCTTAACAGGGCGTTAATGCCCGCTTCTAGCACACTCCGGACTTTTGCTCCTGACTAAGAAATATCATTGTCAGTATGAGACTTTATTCCTCACGCTGGACGCCAATTCAGCAAGTGTCGAATTGCGAGTATGATACTTTATTTTTCGTGGTTCAATTTTCAACGGCATACCGCTGAGTGTGCGCTAATCAGGTATGAAACTTTATTCCTCTCTCACAATAGCTTGTCATGGTGCTAAGCACTTGTTTTAACGCATAAAAAAAGCCCAGAGATGAAAATCAGCTCTGGGCTAGGGGAATGGCTCAATAATAGAGCCGTGCGCTAACTAGTTTAATCTGTCGATACGTTGCCTTACTTAGAACTTGTTCATAAAACGTACCTAGGTGGATAAGTTTAGCCCAAGTCGATTGATTAAATAAACTATTTTGTGAAAAAAATATAATTTAATTTATTCAACTAGTTAGATTTAGTTGGAAATGTTATTCATTTACTTTATCCACAAATTAAAATCAGGTTGTTAACAGCCTTTTATACAAGTTATCCACTGATGTTTTATAGGAAGTGTCACAAATCACCCGTCTGTGGATAACTCTGGGAGTAATTTGGGGATAGCTATTGAATGACGCTCTGCATACGTATGTATTATGTAATCAAACCCCAAAGACTTATAGTTGGGCAGCTTGTGGATTATTTGTCTAAAGTCTTTTCAGTTTTGCGCTGTTTGGTCTTCTATTTCTTACTTTAGTGCTTTGATCCACATAAACACGTTAGCGATTTCAAGGTGAAACGTGTTACATGAATTTTCATTTTGTTTTTCCAAATTCACCGGAATAACAAAAGCCTAAAACCAGCAAGAGTAAAAACGACAAGAATTATATGCTCAAAATACAACAGAATTTAACCAGTACGTTTTATACCGTGCTTAGTTTGCCATCTACTGCAATGGGGTTTGCATTATCTGTGCAAATTGCGGCGTTAAGTTGGATATTGACGACCAAATATAACCTTGATGTTCATGATGTGGGTGTTGTGTGGGCAGCAGGTCCTATTGCTGGCATTTTAGGGCAAGTCATTATTGGTGCCATAAGCGACAAAGTTTGGATATGGGGTGGGCGACGTCGTCCTTTTATTCTTATTGGTGGTGTATTGGCATCACTCAGTTTGCTTGCCTTACCCAATATCGACGTAATATCCACCACGCTTGGATTCGAAGGGGTATTAGGGGTCGCCATTGCTGTTGCTTTAGCATTGGATTTGTCTGTGAATGTTAGCTTTAACCCTACACGCAGTATTATTGCGGATGTAACACCTGAGGGATATGAACGCACCCGGGGTTATACCTGGATGCAAACGGTATCGGGAACGTTCGGTGTTATGGCCTATGCAATCGGATCATATTGGAGCAACTATGCCCTTATTTATGTTGGTGCAGTGTTGGTTTTTGTATTTTCCGTCGTGCCGGGATTTTTTGTTGAAGAACCCAAAAAGTTAGCGGTGAGCCATGAATATGCCGATATAGAGCAATCAAACGTTTCGTTTTGGGATGGGTTGCAAATTATTCGCCCTTTATGGGGCTTTTTGATTTATGGCATTTATGCTCTCGTCGCTCGAATATTTGCTATCCAATTTGATCATTTTGGCGTGGAGTTGGTGTGTTTTGCAATTACGGTTTACTTTGTTGGTAAAACCTTAAGCATTAAAGAAGACCATGTTTCCGCAGCCCATAAGGCCCATATTGGGTTTCAAAAAGTATTGGCTGCTCATTCTTTTACATGGGTGGGTATTCAATCCATGTTTATCTATATGGTTGCTTTTATTAAGTATAACCAGCCTACGTTGCCAGATGACAATGTAGGTTCTTTGGTCAATATTAGCTTTTTAATTCTTTCTCTTGTGGCTGCGATTTTACCAGTTGTGTTTCTGCAACCTCTTGCCAAAAAAATAGGTAGTGTTAAAACCCATGCGATTTGCATTAGCTCAATGGCGGTAGGCTACTTGTTGCTTTCACAAGTTGGCTTTAATTCTGGATTGATATATCTGGTTATGGCGGTATTGGGTATTGGGTGGGCGGCAACAATTAGCTTACCTTTTGCCATTATGTCTCAAAAAGTCGAGCAGTCCAAAATGGGGCTGTATATGGGGCTGTTTAACTTGTCAGTGGTTTTGCCACAACTGGTTGCAAGCTTAGGCGTTGGTTTGGTTATAAGCAGGGTTGAAAATAAAAGCATCGTGTTTTTGATCGCAGGTGTGTGTTTGGCTATTTCGGCGATTAGCTGGTTTACGGTTAAAGAAGATATACCCGATGAGATTGAACAGGATGCTGTTGAAGACGACATTGTGAAAGTGACGGCTACAGATCCTCGTTAGTACAAGTTCTGATTAGAGAGAGTAAAACCCTCAAACAGGGTTAAGGCTTCATTTAATCACGAATTTTAGTTTGATTTTTATACGATTATGGACCGCATACGTATGCAACCTCTTGTAGAACAAGAATAACTTTCAGTAGACTGCATAAGCATTTTTATCTCGCTGGCGGCTTTGACAAAAATCTGATTTCAAATTTGGGTTTTTAAAGCCGCATAGCTCATCCGCAGTGTTCATCTAGAACCGCATTAATATACAGGAACACGTTATGCCGCTCGCTATTACGTTATTCAAACGCATTTTGTTTTGTATGGTGTTCTCTTCTCTTTTTAGTGTTTTTTCCGCTTCTGCAACTTCCCTTAAAATCCATTCGCCTGATAAGCGAATTTCAGTTGAAGTGACTGATGTTAATAAACGGCCGCAATATAGAGTACTAAAAGGCACTGAAGAAGTTGTTGCCTTGTCTCAGTTAGGGCTGGTCTTTGCGAAATTACCTGAGTTTGCGTCGGGTTTTACGATAAAGGATTCAAGTCACACTCAAGTAGACGCTACGTGGGAGCAACCATGGGGAGAAAGACGTTTAGTCAGCGATCACCACAATGAATTATTGGTTAACTTTGCTAGTGACAAAGATACCTTGCCCAATTACCGGTTTTCGATTCGTTTTCGGGTGTTCAACGATGGCATAGGTTTTCGCTATGAAATGCCGCAACAATCTGACATTAAGCGAGTTAATATTGTTGATGAAATGACGGAATTTTTTGTGGTTCCTGAATCAACTTCCTGGTGGGTGCCAGCGCGAGGTTGGAATCGATATGAATATATTTACAAGGAAACGCCAGTAGAAGATATAGATCGAGTACATACGCCATTTACCTTAAGAACGCCAACGGGAACATTCGTTAGTATTCATGAAGCGGCATTGGTCGATTATGCTGCATTTTCATTAGACCAACGTCGTCGAGGGATTTTGAAAACGGATCTTACGCCGTGGTATGACGGCTCTAAGGTACACCTATCATTACCGTTTAATACCCCTTGGAGAACGATTCAAATCGCTGACCAAGCGGCCGGGTTACTAAACTCAGATCTCATTCTAAATCTAAATGAACCCAATAAACTTGGCGATGTGTCTTGGGTGAAGCCCGGGAAATACATTGGAATTTGGTGGGCGATGCATTTAGCCGAGAAAACATGGGGTTCAGGTGTTAAACATGGCGCGACCACAACTGAAACCAAACGTTATATCGATTTTGCATCCAAGTATGGATTCGATGGAATATTGGTAGAAGGTTGGAATATTGGCTGGGACGGGGATTGGTTTTTTAACGGTGATCTATTTAGTTTTACACAAAACTATCCTGATTTTGACATCAATGAGTTGGCCGCTTATGCCAAATCAAAAGGGGTGAAAATTGTAGGTCACCATGAAACGTCCGGTGCCGTAACAAATTATCGCAATCAAATGTCGGACGCTTTTGATTTATATGCCAAGTTGGGCATTGAACAAGTTAAAACGGGTTATGTGGCCGACGGTGGAAGAATTAAGCGGATAGATGACCAAGGGATTGTGCGACACGAATGGCATCATGGACAATTCATGGTCGGCGAGTATTTACATTCCATAAAAGAAGCCGCCAAACGTAAAATTAGCATTAATACCCATGAGCCAATAAAAGATACGGGGTTAAGAAGAACCTACCCTAATTGGTTAAGTCGGGAAGGTGCAAGAGGCCAGGAGTTTAACGCGTGGGGCTCTCCCCCTAATCCTGCGGAACATACCACTGTATTGCCTTTCACCCGCATGCTTTCAGGCCCAATGGATTTTACGCCGGGTATCTTCGATGTGGCTCCTAAAGGGCTAAATGCCTGGAATCGTGTGAACACGACTGTGGCGAAGCAGCTCGCTTTATATGTTGTTTTGTATAGTCCCATTCAAATGGCGGCTGATCTGTTACGTAACTATGAGAATAATTTAGTGGCATTCCAATTTATCCGTGATGTGCCTACAGATTGGGAACAGAGCATCGCTTTAGGTGGTGAAGTAGGGGACTTTGTTATCTTTGCTCGTAAGGAAAGAGGCGGTAAGGATTGGTATGTTGGTGCCATTACTGACGAACAAGGGCGCAAGTTACCATTGGTTACCGACTTTCTGGATGATGGGGTAGAATACGAGGCGCAGATTTATCAGGATGGTCTTAATGCTCATTTCAAAACGAATCCTCATCCTGTTGAAGTAAAAAGAATTAAAGTAAAGAAAAATCAAGAGATAATGTTGCATTTGGCTGCGAGTGGCGGCACTGCAATTCGTTTTAAAGCACTGCACTAAGACATAACAAACAATAAACATTAGACAGTGACAATTACTGAAGGAGTGACTCATGCAAAAAACCAAACCTGAATTGAGTTTTACGCAAATATTCAATATGTGCTTTGGTTTTATGGGGATTCAGTTTGGGTTTGCTTTGCAAAATTCCAACGTAAGCCGGATTTTCGAAACCCTTGGAGCTGACTACAATAACTTGGCTATTCTTTGGATAGCGGGTCCTGTAACCGGTTTGCTGGTACAGCCCATTATCGGTCACATGAGTGACAAAACCTGGAATAAGATGGGCCGCCGCCGTCCTTATTTTTTATGGGGCGCGTTAGTTGCCAGTTTGGCTTTAATTGTAATGCCTAATTCACCGATGTTGTGGGTTGCTGCTGGTATGTTATGGATAATGGATGCATCGATTAATGTTTCAATGGAACCTTTTCGTGCATTTGTTGGTGATATGTTACCTAGGCGTCAACGCGCCACAGGTTATGCCATGCAAAGCTTTTTCATTGGCATTGGCGCTACCGTTGCATCCTTGATGCCCTATGTTTTTGCCGAGTATCTAAATGTGAGTAATGTTGCTGCGGCTGGAGAAATCCCTGACACAGTAAAGTATTCCTTTTATTTGGGCGCGGTAGCGTTCTTATTAGCGGTGTCGTGGACCATTGTTACTACTAAGGAATATTCACCGGAAGAACTACAAGCATTTGAAGAAGCTGAAAAGCATTTTAAGCAAGCCTCAGAAGGCATGTCTCAACCATCCAGAAGTGCAGATAAATATCGTCGTTGCGGTTTAATTTGGACGGCCATTGGCGTGTTGTTAACTGCCATTATTGCTGCTTTTCAGAATGTTCTAGACAAACAACTGCTTATTTTAGGCGGGGTAGTGTTGTTTTTTGGTGTAGCACAGCTGGTGGCGGGTCTAATTGCAAAAAATCCGCTTTCTGAGAATGGATTTAAATCAATGATGGATGATCTTTTTGCGATGCCCGAGACCATGAAGCAATTGTCTTGGGTTCAGTTTTTCTCATGGTTTCCGTTATTTGCCATGTGGATTTATAGCACGCCAGCGGTCACCTCTTATCATTATGGAAGTTCTGATACTACAAGCGAATTATATAATCAGGGAGCAAACTGGGTTGGTGTGTTGTTTGGTGCCTACAATGGGTTTGCTGCCATTGCGGCGGTCGTTATTCCTTTTTTGGTTCGGAAAACCAATTTGCGTTTTGCGCATTTAATTAACCTAGTGTTAGGTGGATTGGGTTTAATTTCATTCTTGTTTATCAAAGATCCCCAGTGGTTGATAGTCTCTATGGTGGGTGTTGGGTTTGCTTGGGCATCCATCCTTTCCATACCTTATGCGATGCTAGCCAATTCCTTACCCAATAATAAAATGGGCATCTATATGGGAATATTTAACTTTTTCATCACATTACCTCAGATCTTGGCAGCCAGTATCTTGGGCTTTTTAGTGAGCAACATTTTCGATAACCAACCAATATACGCTTTATTGATTGGTGGGATTAGTATGTTGATAGCTGGAATATTGGTTTTACGTGTAAAAGAATCTAGCTAACCTTTTTAAGATTAGGCTCTCAACGTAGTAGAGTTTGGTTGGAATAGAATTAGCGTCCACTTTAGGTACTTTTTATGAGGCTTTCTTCATAGTGGCGCTTTTGTTTTTCTTGATTCGATAAAGGTTCTGTTGAGCCGCAGGACTTTCTTATCACTAATTCTCCGGGGATAGATATACTTACTTCGGGCTGTTTTTCAATTAACTTAACTAGCGTGTTAACCAAATATTCGCCTGCCAACTGTGTATTTTGCCTAATAGTGGTTAATGGTGGGGAGGTGAATTGCGCGAGTGGAATATTATCGTAGCCCACCAAAGCAACATCTTCTGGCACACGAAGATTACTTTCTTGTAATGCACTCATAACGCCTACAGCAATAAGATCGCTGGCACACATGATGGCGTCGAACTTTTCTCCTGATTCAATTAAGGCTTTGCCCACGTTATATCCAGAGGTTTCGGTGGAAATGGCATCCCAATGGCGAGCTGTTTGATTTGGGGTAAGCATGCCGCCAGCGCTTAGTGTGTCTTTGAAGCCGTTAAAGCGATCTAAAAATTCAGGGCAACTATTATTAGCTCCACCAATAAAAACAAAGTTTTTATGGCCCATTCTTAAAAGGTGTTCTGTGAGAAGTTTGCCACCATTGTAGTTGTCACCCCCAATGGTAATGCCTGGCGTTTCAGCATTAATCGCTCCCCATCTCACAAAATGGGTTCCCTGTTCGACTAGCTTGGTTAGCTTGTCTTGGTAGTTCAAAAAGTCCCCATACCCTAGCAAAATAATCCCATCTGCTTTATGGGTATCTTCAAAGTCTGCATGCCAATCGTTGCTAAATTGCTGAAATGAAATTAACAAATCATATCCAGCGCTGGCAGAAGCACGAGTAATACTGCCTAGCATGGTAAGAAAAAAAGGATTTATCATGGAATCATCTGAAGTGGGATCTTCAAATAACAACAAAGCAATAGTATTGCTTTGTTGTTGCCTCAAATTACTGGCATTTTTATCAACTTTATAGTTGAGCTGTTTTGCAATAGCTTTAATTTTATTTCTGGTTTCAATACTAACCAGAGGGCTATTTCGCAATGCCCTAGATACCGTTGATTGTGACACACCGGCCATATGGGCTATATCAAAAGAAGTCGCTTTGTCTTTCATTTTTTCTACTGCGGGGTTGCTTGAATTTGAAACAATGATTTATGAAACAGCAAAGGGTTATTGCGCAATTTATATTTACAGCGGCGCTTATAATTCTAATTCTTCACCGATTTTTAACATAAAGCAGAACGGAAGGGAAAGAAAAATAAAATCTTTGTTAAATTGTTTTAACATTTTTGACACTATCTTGACCCATTTTATGAAGCTTAATCGGTATTATTCTTAGGCTAAGAAGGCCGCGGTCAGGGATCTTTTATCGAAAGATAGTGGTGGTCTGACCTGAACTATTGATCATCTTGATTAATCTTTTAGTTCCAATAGGTTGTAATTTATTGGGCGTTCAACATCTGTGAAAATGTGAATCAGTTCACAAAACAAGCAACATTGAAGGTTGTAGAGCTTTCTTTATTGGCCGATAGAGAATGTGTTGTATGAAATGTAAACATGTTAATTGTTTATCTAGGGGGGGCTGATGCAGTTTAGTGCGAACCATGTAGTTGATAAGTTGGATGCAGTTTACTTAAAGGAACTTAGGCCTGGTTGCTTACTGCAATTGCAGTTTACTAATCCAATGCATAAACGAGTTTCAGCCAAACTTATCGGCTATGAGGCGGGGCGCTATTTATTGGTCCGAGTACTTGAACAAGATTCGTGGAGTCAAAGTAATAATTTTTTGTTTGAAAATAATGAAGTGGTGGTGCGCATGTTACTAGAAGGGAGTCGTGGTGAATGCTTGGCTTTTAAAACCGCCATTCGCTGGCGAGCGTATAATCCCATCAACATGATTTATTTTTATTTTCCAGATGAAATTGAAAAATGCGACTTACGTACTCATCCTCGTGTACCTACTTGCATTGATGCTAATTTGACTGGGTCATTGCGTTGCACAGAAAATCATAATCCTTTGCGTGGTTGCATTAGAGATGTCTCATTAGGAGGATGTTGTTTCGAATTCACCTTGCCTCTCAGAAAACAAGGATTGTCGCCTCGGTCAGTCATAATAGGTGCGGGGGAAGGTTTGTCAGTGTTAGCGGATGTACGAAACCAACGGCCGTGCAGTGATGCTAGGGTAGCCGTGGGGTTGAATTTTAGAAGCTCACAGGAAGACGTAAAGCAATTATTAAGCAAACTCTATATCGCTTCGGATATGCTGGTAAAACGTTAAGTTATGGAATTGTTCGCAGGGGTTATAATACGCTAACAAGTTCGCTCTTCCATCTCATGTCTAATCTTACCCCTGACCTCAATGTTGCTCTTCAGACAATAATCCTATTTTAACGATAATATTATTTAACCTCAGCGGGACTCATTAGAAAAAACATAACGATGAGAGGCGCGTATTTAGCTGTGCTGGAAGGTATTGCTTATCCTGAATTGAGGTTATTTAGTTATTCCTGAAAATCCCCGCTGACTTGTGTAGGGCTAGTGTTATAATGTCGGCCATTTTGTATAACGTTTACTTTGATTTAGGGGTTGAAGAGTATGGCCGAGGTTGAAACCCGCCCAACTAATTTTATTCGTCAAATAATTGATAAGGATCTTGAAACAGGAGCGCATACTTCGGTACATACCCGTTTCCCTCCAGAACCCAATGGTTACCTGCATATAGGGCATGCGAAATCCATTTGTTTGAATTTTGGCATTGCTGATGACTATCAGGGAACTTGTAATCTTCGTTTTGACGATACCAACCCCGAAAAGGAAGACATTGATTACGTTAACGCTATTAAAGCCGATGTATCTTGGCTAGGTTACGAGTGGCAAGACGAAGAACGGTATTCCTCCAATTACTTTGAGCAATTATTTGGTTATGCCAAAGAGTTAATCAGTAAAGGATTAGCCTATGTTGATTTTTCCTCCCAAGAAGAAATGCGAGAAATGCGCGGTTCGTTAACCGAGCCGGGTGCTGAAAGCCCTTATAGAAATACTTCCCCCGAAGAAAATATGACTCTGTTCCAGAAGATGGCTGATGGTGGCTTTAAGGAAGGGGAATGTTGCCTACGTGCCAAAATCGATATGACATCTGCATTTATGTGTATGCGCGATCCTGTAATTTATCGAGTAAGGTTTGCCCATCATCACCAAACAGGTGATAAGTGGTGCATTTATCCAATGTACGATTTCACTCACTGTATTTCAGATGCAATTGAAAACATTACGCATTCATTGTGTACGTTGGAGTTTCAAGATAACCGCAGATTGTATGACTGGGTTATTGAGAACATCAGCATTGAGTCAACGCCAAGGCAGTATGAGTTTTCCCGCTTGAATCTTGAATACACCGTATTAAGCAAACGTAAATTGATTCAGTTGGTTGATGAAAAGTTTGTTTCTGGCTGGGATGATCCCAGAATGCCGACGGTTGCAGGTTTACGCCGCCGTGGTTACACCCCTGTATCAATTAGGGAGTTTTGTAGTCGTATTGGCGTGACTAAACAAGAAAACGTGGTTGAGATGGGTGTGTTGGAGTCGTGTATTCGTGATGATTTGAACGAACATGCTGCAAGAGCGATGGCAGTGTTGGACCCCATTAAAGTCATTATCGAGAATTACGCTCAAGATGAAGAGTTCATTGAAGCGCCTTGTCATCCATCGAATACTGATATGGGAACGCGCACGGTGCCGTTTTCGAAAGAAATATGGATCGAAAAGGATGATTTTAGGGAAGAAGCTAACAAGAAATATAAGCGATTGGTATTGGGTAAGGAAGTTCGTTTACGGAACGCTTATGTGATTAAAGCTGAGCGAATCGAAAAAGATGAGCAGGGTGAGATAACAACTATTTATTGTACTTATGATCCTGAGACGCTAGGCAAAGCTCCTGCGGATGGACGTAAAGTTAAGGGTGTTATTCATTGGTTATCTGCAAATCATGCTATTCCAGCAGAATTTCGTTTGTATGATCGTTTATTCAATGTGCCTAATCCAAATAAGGTTGATTTGGCAGAAGCGATTAACCCAGATTCACTCACATCGATAAAAGGATTTGTTGAGCCTTCTATTAAGGTTGCTGAAGTGGGTAAAGCAATGCAGTTTGAAAGAACCGGTTATTTTTGTCGTGATAAAGACAGCACTGATGAATGTCCTGTTTTTAATCGTACTGTTGCACTGCGAGATACGTGGGTAAATGCGGCGGGTTAAAAGCGTTTAAGTAAACACTGTGGGAAAGTCATTTAACGATGACTTTCCCATTATTCAATCAACCCTTACCAAAACTAACGTCCTAATATTCTTTTCTTCATTCCTTTCTTCATTTGTTCCTTTAATTGTTTGGTCTGCTATTTCATGACTGCTTTTTGTGATTGTTACTCTATGTGATGGTTATTCTGCGAGTACTATTGGGCCTTAATGGTTTTGCCTGTGACATCTTTGCTGGCATTGTCCATTAAGTAACAATATAAAGGCATCAAATCTTGTGGTGTTTTTAATTGTTCTCTATCTTCTGCAGGGAAAGCTTTAGCGCGCATGTCGGTTTTTGTTGCACCTGGGTTGATACAATTAAACCGGATAGTGGAATTACTGTATTCATCAGCCAATGTTTCCATCATTCCTTCAGTGGCAAATTTGGAGATAGCATAGGTTCCCCAATAGGCCCTTCCTTTGCTACCAACACCGGATGAAGTAAAAATGACAGAAGCGTGAGGAGATTTCTTCATTACAGGCATAAGTGCTTGGGTGAGCATAAACGTGCTATTCAAGTTAACTTGCATGACTTGGTTGAATTCTTTTTCAGGAATTTGCTCAAATGGCTGTAAGTTACCTAACAAGCTAGCGTTATTAAGTAAGCCATCTAGATGACCAAACTGGCTTTCAATGGTTGCTGCCATTTCATGGTAGTGCTTACGTTTAGCACCTTCTAGGTCTAAAGGCACTATGGCAGGCTCAGGACCGCCATTTTCCATTATCTCATCGTATACGGCTTCCAACTTGGCAACGGTTCTGCCTAAAAGGATAACGGTAGCACCGTGTTGCGCATAATGGATGCTTGCGGCTTTGCCAATGCCATTTCCGGCACCTGTTACTAATATTGTTTTGTTGCTTAAGTCGCACTCATTGGAAAGATTAATATCGTGAATAGTCAGCGTCATAATTTGGAAAGTTCTTTGTTTAAAATGAAGATGAATGAGTGGCGCGATAGTATCATTTTTCCCTGTGTTTTTTCAGCACTTACAGCCTGATTACAATAAAAGTGGAAAGTCTGGGTTTGTTTATTATCCTTTACTGGCGCTTTGTTAACGGCTGAAAGCAAGCGAATACACAAGATACTTACATTCGGTTAACAAAACTTTGCAAATCTGATCTAATGCCAATAAGATTGATGTCTCTAAACTGGTCGTACATGTAAACCAGTTAGTGAAAACACACTATCACACCGAGAACACATCTCCTTGACTAAACCATCAGGGTGGATAAGGGTGAAAAAATAATTACAAGAAGATCCGGGGAGTCATATGAAAAAATTGCTAGTTTGTACTGCGATTGCGACCACATTGGGGTTATCTGGTTGTGGTGGTGGCGGAGAAGCCCTTACCACAGTACTAGAAGAAACACCCATAGATAAGCCATTTGCACGAATTGTTTTTGATCCGGCTACTAGAAGCCTAAACGTACCGAATGATTTGTTAACACTTCCCTCGGGTAGTCTGTTTGATTTTACGATAGAGACTGAGTCTGCTAACTTTAATCCTGCAGATCCTCAACAAGCTTTAGGCGTATTAGATGGCTGGTCTACACAGCATCCATTTGTTGTAAATGTTACTTTGCCAGCAGGATTGGAAGTTGATGGAAATTCTGCATTAATTCCTGGCGCAATAAGACTTTTTGAAGCGACACAAGCTTTAGAAGGGACGTCTGCAACATGTCAGGCACTTGCTGCTGCTGTTGGTGCACCGGGTGTACCATGTGAAATAGGTGAAGAATTAACATTTGGTGTTGATTTCGTTACCAGTAAAGTGGGTGCAGGCAGTATCTCTGTTGTCCCTCTACGTCCTTTAAAACCAGGTCACGGTTATTTACTTGCTGTTACCGACACCTTAAAAGATTCCGAAGGTAAAGGGGTTCGCGGTTCCGTAAGTTGGGAATTAGCGCGTCAGGACATTGATACTCTACCTTTATCTTCACCCGATCAGCTTCAATTACAGGGTTTAGTGAACACCCTTGTTGATCCTTTAGAAGCGATGGGCATTGAACGTGCCAGCATTTCTTATGCTGCTTACTTCTCCACTCAATCCGCTGGTACTGTAATAAACACAGTTAAACAGCTTCAAATTGGTGGTTTTGCTCAAGCATTTGCAACTGCGTTAGGCCAAGGTGCAGATCAAGCGACTGCATTACAAGCCGCTGGGCAGTTTTTACCTGTAATTTTGGTAAATGAATCGGCTGCTGATACGGCATTTGATGTTTTGGCATCAACGTTGTTAAGCGAAGAGCAATTAGCGGGTTTAACCGCAGTTGGTCTAAATTCATGTAACGGTATGTTGGCTGCTTTAGCTAATCCTGCTGGTCCTTTGTTTGCAACTGCAGCAAGTACTTTTGCGCAAGTAGGTCCATTCTGTGCCGCTAGCATGAAATCAGGTTCAGTCAACCTACCTCATTATTTGAGCACCACTAACCCGTTGGGTGACTGGTGGCGTGCTGCTTGTACCAATGGTGCAATGTTACGCTCTATGGGTGCTGAAACGGTAGGTAACCTTCTAGCTGGTGGAGCTGCTGGACCATTAAATGGTTTATGTCAGGCCGCTTCTGGTGGGCAGTTATTCGATCTTGATTTATCTTCATTAGGTATCAACGACCCACGTCATCTTACTAAAGTCAGTCCAGTGCCGGCTCCAGCAGGAACAAATCCTGATGGAACTGAAACGATTTCTGTTCAGGTAACCGTTCCTGATGAAACCGTAATTGGTATCTTGGCCGGACTAAGTGACCGTGTTAATCCTCTTACTAAGCCCGCTTCAGGTTGGCCAGTTGTTGTTATTCAGCATGGTATTACTTCTAAGAAAGAAGACGTGCTTGCAATTAGTGGTGCATTATCACTTGCTGGATTTGCAACGGTAGCTATTGACCATCCTCTACATGGTAGCCGTGGTTATGTTATCGACGGTGCTGCTGTTAACGCATCAAGTGGCTTCGGTGGCTCACCAACTCACTACCTTAATTTAAGTAGTTTGGTAACGGCTAGAGATAACTTGCGTCAAAGTATCGTTGACACCATGGGCCTTCGTTTAGGCTTGAATGCCGTTGTTGATTTAACTGGCGGAAGTGTTGATTTAGATGCAAGCAATGTTTACTTCGTAGGCCAGAGCTTAGGATCTATCACAGGAATCGGTACTGTTGCTAACTCCAATAAAACATTGGGTGGCGATTTAGCGGCGTTCGACAGCATGTTCGAATTTAAAGCGGCTGTATTATCTGTTCCAGGTGGTGGTGTTGCTGGGTTCTTACTAGAATCAGCTTCCTTTGGGCCGCTTATTAAAGGTTCGTTGTTGGCAGCGTCTTCAACTGATTTCCAAGCGTTCTTAGGTCAATATGCTGCTGAAAACGGTATTCCAGCAGCAGCGGCAGTTGCACCAGCATTTTTAGCATTCGAAGCAGGTTTGTCTGCTGCGCAGTTAGCTGAAATTGGTGGTACATTCTCTGCGTTTGCTTTTGCAGCTCAAACAATTATCGATTCTTCAGATCCAAATAACTATGCAGCATTGCTGGCTTCTAATACGCCAGTTCTAATGCATGAAGTTATTGGTGGTGGAACAAACGATGATGGTTCTATTGCGCTGTCGGATCGAGTTATTCCAAATACAACAAGCTTACCTTTAGCTGGTACTGAGCCTTTAGCCGCACTTATGGGATTGTCGGGCGTTAGCTCAACAACTCAGGGCAACGGTTTAGTTCGATATATTGCTGGTGGTCATAGTTCATTGTTGAGCCCTGCTGCAAGCTTGGCTGCAACAACCGAAATGCAACTGCAAACGGTAACGTTCCTTGCAACACAAGGGTCTACCATTGCTGTTACTGATACAAGTGTTGTAGCTAACTAGTTCGTTTGTTACAAAAACACTTAAAAAATTGAAGCCAAGCGTTAAGCTTGGCTTTTTTTTTGAAAATTTGCCCTCATTATTGCGGGTAACAAACTGTTATGAGGGGATCATCTTTGGAATTTTTATACGAATACGGACTGTTTTTATTGGAAGCGATAACGATTGTAGTATCAATTTTGTTGATTGTTGGTGGCATTGTCAGCCTTACAAGCAAACAAAAACAATCTAAAGGGGAATTGGAAATCACTCCATTGTCTGACCTATTAGCTGAATCTGAAGAGCATGCAAGAGAGCTGGTATTTAGCAAAGATCAATTTAAGGCTTGGAAAAAAGAGCAAAAGCAGGCAGAAAAAAATAAAGATAAAGCCAAAGAGCCTAGCGGAAAAGTTTATGTATTAGACTTTAAAGGTTCCATGGACGCCCACGAAGTAGAAAGTTTACGTCGGGAAGTGTCAACGGTTATCACACTTGCGGAAGAAAAAGACGAAGTATTACTGCGTTTAGAAAGCCCCGGTGGAGTAGTGCATGGCTATGGATTAGCCGCTTCGCAACTACAAAGATTGCGGGACCATAATATTCATCTAACAGCATGTGTAGACAAAGTTGCTGCCAGCGGTGGTTATATGATGGCTTGCGTAGCAGATAAAGTATTAGCCGCTCCATTTGCGGTTTTAGGCTCTATTGGTGTTATTGCACAGCTACCTAATTTCAATAAGCTATTAAAGCAAAATCATATCGAATTTGAACAACATACTGCTGGTCAATTTAAACGTACCATTACTATGTTTGGTGAAAATAATGATGAAGGTCGTGAAAAGTTCAGAGAAGAATTGGACATCATTCACATTATGTTCAAAGACTTTGTACAAGAACACCGTAGCAATATGGATATCGATAAAGTGGCTACCGGTGAAACTTGGTATGGTGTGAAGGCAAAAGACGTAGGATTAGTTGATGAAATCAAAACTTCGGACGATTTCTTATTGGAATGCTATAAAGAAAAAACAGTCTTTAAAATCCAATATACAATGAAAAAATCCTTTGCTGAGAAATTATCTAATTCGATTTCGATGACAGCACAATCCCTTGTTTCAAGGTTGTGGGAAAAGAACCAAAACCAAGTGTAGTTAACGTTAGATGACTACTCACTTAGTATTTCTAAATTATAGCTGCTCAAATCCTTGAGCAGCTATCTGCAAAATAGAGACTGCTACGAGGTAAAAATAGGGTTTTGAGCAGATGTGGAAACATATACTCAACCTGACAGGCTGAATTGAGCGAAAAAGCGGGCTATCTCTCTTACACCAAGCATAATTAATACACTTTCACGTTTTTCAAAAAAGCGAATTTTGTCATGCTAGTTAAAACATCTATTAAGCCAAATCAATTATCGGTAAACTAACATTTTTGATGAAACCTTGAATTTAAATGACCACGCCCTTCACATATTCAACTTCGTACATATTAGATAAAAGCCATTTTAGTGAAACCTTTGATGAATCAATCACTGTAGATAACTCAATATCAGTATATTTTAAATCAATTGTGTTAGCGCTTTTGGGCTTGGCTACTCTTTTACTCACAGATATTAGCCCTTATGTTGCATGGTTTATCGTTGCCTTAGGTGGTCTGGAAGTTTTGAGTATACGCTTTCGAAAGCCTTGGTGGTTAGCCAGACAGATGATGAGTAAAGCGGCAAATAACAAACTGACATTAACAATGGATGAAACCAGCGTTAGCAGTAAGTCTCTTCATGTTGACAGTAAAATCCTATGGGCAGACATCAGTAAAATAGAACAAACAGCGCAAGGCTGGCTGCTCTATCATGCATCAGGGAGAAATTACCTATCTGGCAGATGCCTATCAGAAGCCGCGAAAGAATTTATCAGTGCTCAAGCCTTGTTGAAATCACAATAGAGACGTTTGATTTCCCGGGGCATCCATTCTAAAGCCGCAATAAATAATGAGCTTTAACGATGTTGAAGCAATTTATTTGTGGTGGATGCCTACTTTGTTCTACAGGACATATTTGAACACAACATAACCAATACAGCACCATGTAAAAAAGCCAACAAACCTAACAAAAACTTTGGAATGATTATTTGGATTAAAAGACATTGGATCTGACTTGGGAGGGTAATTGCCAAAAGTAATAACTTTTAACACAAGCCACCCTGAATAATAAAGTAAAGGCCACAGGGTATAAGCCAATATTTCACCCAGAGCGTAAAAGAAACCTTCAACAGCTGCTTCCAGCATAAATTAATCCTCAATTATTGTTGCATTTATCAATGTCGCACAGACATATATGCCAACAGCAAGTTGCCGAGGCACTCGTTCTAAAACCGTTATAAATAAAAAGCTTTAATGATGTGGAAGCAATTTATTTATGGTGGACGTCCTGTTTATTCAAGATACTGGTTAGTCAAAGTAACAAAAGGACAGTTATACAGAATCTGTTACAGGGTCCAGTTTAGGTGGTTAATCTATAGTCCGATATTTTCCCATCAATCCATTAACTGCCTTGGGACAGTATCGAATAGAGTCAATTTTTACATAACTATCAGAAGTAATACTCAGGAACATATATTTTGATTTCATCAATTCAATTACCGAGTGATGGATTTTCGGTTGGTCTTTATTTGGTTTATCATTTTCAATAACATGAATGGATCTTGGCTCTTTTGCCAATCCGTCACCATGATGATGTAAGAAGAATTCGGAATTTAAGTCATAATCAGTGATAGCTTTTAGCGCTGGAGCATCGAATAAAACTTTGTCGCCACCTTGTAGAGTCAAGTTCAACTGTTCAATCATGTATTTGGTTGGGATTTTACTTAGTTCGTTTTTCCTGTATCCTCCACCAATGTCACTATGAACACCAGCAAACCATACTTCATCGACTTTATTACTTTTATTACATAGCGTTGGAATAAACGGAGTCCGACTTTCGTCAATACTGACGCAATGAACAGTCTTCTTTACGTTATTTGAGATTTGTAAATCTTTAAACAAGTTAAATTTTTGAAAACCAAATCCTAGATCAATAGGGATACCAAAAGCGCCTACAGTATCGAATATTCCAAGAAACTCTACTGCTACAGGCTGATTGTTCGTTCCCTTACCATCTGAATCTTTGAATACTAGCTCTGTTATTCCCGTCGATTCGTTTTTATCTTTTTTGTACTTTGCGGTGATTTCTGTGGCTAGTCCTTTTTGCAGATCTGCTGCTAATAATCTGGCAGCAGCAGAGCCTCGACTGAAACCAAAAATCGAAATTCGATCGCCTTCTCTGTAATGTTTTACGATATGACAATAGGCATTTTCACGAATGCGTTTCTCGCTACCTCCAAATGCACCGAAGAATGTAGAGCCAATCATGTTATTGTCATCATCATTGCCAATCCCTCGAAAATATAGCGCTACTTGCTTTTCATGGGTTTTGACATAGGGAATACCTTCAAACTCTTCTTCGGTTTGTTCAGTGCCTTCAAGTGCTTTAAAAAGTTTATGAATATTGGTTGTTACACCATCATTTTCTTTTCCATTTTCGTCATTCCATGTTCCATCCATGAAAACGAGTAAATTTCTTGGGTTACCATTACTTACTTTTCGAGAGTACTCTTTTTGTTCCGACATATTTTTATTTCCTTCATTTTGCGGTTATGAAACTCATACTGCGTTAAATGAGTCGCCTCTTATAATTCCACCTGGAAATCGTAGCAGTTTTAAATAAAAAATCCCGTCAGACTAAAGTAGGGGAGTTTTCTATGCGTAAATAATGATATACCAACAGTCAGATCTTGACGCTATTGAAATAAAATGGGTTACAGGGACATTATATAAGTAACGACTCTAAAGCCTTTATATATAAATGGTTGTGCTGTGGGTTAGTGAGGGTGCTTAATTGAGTGAATTTTTAACTGGGAATAAAAAAGTGACAAAAGAAAGATCGCCAGTGAGACAAGTAGTGTTAGTTGACTAAAAATGCTTTTTACTTTTCAAAACGCTTAAGGTACTCCTTGGCTTGTTTTAGCCATAGGGTGCGATCGTTGCCTTCGGCATACACGTTCTCCCCATTAGCCATTGCCCGTCTTTTTAACAATAAGTCCTTAGCCATATCATCGCCCTCAGGAATGTGCTTAAGACGGAAAAAGCCAAGGTTAATTAGTTTTACGACAAGATAGCAATTAAATAGCGCTACGATAATGGCGAGTAGGTTGGCACTGGTTAGCATACGGTTAGCATACGGTTAGCACTTAGTTGTTTGTTTTGAGTTCAAATCTTGCGTTACCGCACATACCCGTTTTTCCCAGCCTTTTATCGCGTCGTACAACTGCTCTATGTTTTCCATAGAGTCGTGCCGCGATTGCTTTAAAGCCTCCGTTAGGTGAACGCCATGTTGAATCAGGTTTCGGTAAAAGCTGGCTTCTAATTCAATCTTTTGGACAGATTTAAACGTTAGCCAAAACAAAGCAAAAAGACTAAAAAGAGCGATTAATATTGTCAGAACGATTGGCATAGGTGGCCTTGATAGAAAGTAATAATTCGCTAAATAAATAGATGCCTATAGTTAATCCAATAATAGGAATACCGGCGGCATAGATCGTTTTGATAAAATCGGTTTTTAATAACATGGCATCAAGGTAGCGAGCAAGTTCGAGAATTGATAGTGAGCCGAATAAAAGTTGAACAGAAATAAGAATCCGATTTTTTGTTAGGTTTAACCATTCATGGAATTTTTGGAAAACAAAAACGCACGCCAAGTAAAACAAGCACCAAAAGCTCGTCCAGATAGACGCTCTTACTACATATTCAATTGATTTATCACTCATTGCACTAAGGAGCGGGCCGCTTACCGAATCCATAATAAACTCAGCAAGGGCCACTAGGATAATGGTTATCGACAAAGAAGTTTGTTGCTTCATTGTGCCAATACTTACAATAAACATCAGCACATAAAAATGTGGTAAGTAATTACAAATTTCTAAAAGAGTCGATACCATGTCAAATCACTTTAGTTAATCAATTTCCAGTTTTTAAGCAAAACCCCATGATGCAGATGGCATCCTGAGTTGTGGTCGCTACCGTAGGATCAGGATATTGCCCACATCCACCAGTTTGCGGTACGTATTGCCGGTCACTTGTTAATAAACTAGGCAAAACGCCTTTTGATACCCCAAAATTCAAAGGGATATTGAACGTTGCTTGGTTTGTCTCACTGGCAATACAAGCATTTTGCGTTTCACTTTTTTGGTTATCAGCCCAAGCTGTAGATGCTGCAACCACCGAAAACAGTAGCGCAAAAAATAAGGAAAATATTCTATACTGATTTTTCATAAATTCAACTCCTAAGGTTATATAATTGTCCGGTTTTTTGGCGGATAGGAAAAAGCCAGTTACTGGAACAAATCGCCCCGGTATATTAAGGGATAAAACAGTTGGAGTAAATTTCATACCGTTTTTATAGGAAGGAGTAAACGGTATGGAGTTGGCAATATGTGGAATAGTTGACGTGATCAACTAAATTTACACACCTCAGACATTTTCTCTAGGCACCCATTTTAAATTAATACTTTACTGCTAATTTATCTTCAGGTTTTAAGCTTGCTAGTGGCTATTCGACTATTCATATGCTTTAATTACTCAAGTGATTAATTAAATGCTATTGAGTTAAACCATGAACACTGAAGTTTCCAGAGGACGCCCTAGGGATCTTAATAAACAGGATGAGCAAAAGCAGAAGCTTATTCTTGCTGCAAGAAGTTTGATGTGTGAAAAGAGCTATAAAAGCATCACTATTCGGGAGCTAGGGGCTAAAGCTGGCGTTAATTCTGCGATGATCCGCTATTATTTTGAAAGTAAGGAAGGGTTAATTGTTGCCACGATAAATGACATGTCTACACAACAATCTGCCCAACTTGAAACTATTGTGGATAGCCCTGAACCCATCAAATGCTTTATTCAAATTTTGTTCGATATGTTTAATACAAATAAAGGGTTAGCGCGATTTATTCATGATGAAGTACTTAATGCAACTTCGCCGTTACGTTCGGTTTTTATTGCCAGTTTCCCTAAACGCATTGCTAGTTTTTTGCCTGCTCTTATTGAGAATGAAATGAAAAAACGAAATATAAATACTGGCGTTAACCCTAAATTTGCGGCGTTTAATTTGATGTGCATGATTGTTATGCCGTTTATTGGCGCGCCAGTTAGGCAGGAGGCTTGGGGGATCAGTGATGCAGAACTAAGTGACCCTAAATGGGTTGATCAACTTTATCACCAATTTATAAATGGCTGTATGCAAGGGGAAGGAAATGCTTGATTTATTAAAAAAGAATGCTGGCATGTTTAGATTAAAACGAACACTACCTATTATTGCGGCTTTCGGAATTGTCGTAACGGTACTGGTTGTTAAGTTGCAACCAAAAATGGTTCACGATGTTCAAATTAAACGTGCGGTGCCAGTAAATGTTATCGAGATTCAAAGCCACAAAATTCGTCCGGCAATTGTTGGATACGGCAGTGTAAAACCTGACTTAACCTTGCAAGCAAAAGCGGAAGTGATGGGGCGTATTACCTTTATTCATCCTGAATTGAAAAAAGGTGCCATGTTAGCAAAAGATACCTTGGTGATGATCATCGATGACAAGGACTACAAGTTAGCATTGAAGCAAGCTCATGCTGATTTGTTAGCGGCTAAAGCCAGTCTTAAAGAAATGGAATTGAACATTGAGAACAACAAGCTTGAAATGAAATTAGCCAATGCAAAATTGGACGTTAGAGCTAAGGAACTGAAACGGTTAAATAAGCTGGCAAAAAGTGGCACTGTTTCCCAATCAAGGTTGGATCAAGAAAAACAAACCATGCTGGCACAGCAACAAGAAGTGCAAAAGTTGGAAAATTTGCGCACAACGTTGCCTTCCGAGCTAGATGTATTAGACGCTAAAATCGATATTTCCCAAGCGAAGGTAGAGCAAAGCGAGCGCGACCTTGCGCGCACTCAAGTTACATTACCCTTTAGTGGGCGTATTTCTGATGTTTATGTGGAAAAGGATATGTTTGTGCAAAAAGGTGCAAACATATTTGATTCCGTTGGTATGAACAAAATAACTATCAACACTCAGTTTTCAATCGACAATTTTGCGCGTTTTGCCAGTGAGTTCGACAAAGATGTCGTTAATTTCTCTGCTAATCATGAACTTCCTGTTATGAGAAACGTTTTGGATAAATTGGGTTTAACGGCTTATGTCGAAATAGCCGGAAGCCAGTTTAAAGGTTGGCACGCTAAAGTAGAGCGATTTAGTGACAACTTAGATATGCAAAGTCGCACTATTGGTGTGATTGTGTCGGTTACCGGTAGCTACAATGATGTTGAGCCGGGTGTTCGTCCTCCCTTGCTTGAAGGCATGTACATGAAGGTTTCTTTGCAAGGAAAATCGTCTGATTATATTGCTTTACCTCGATTTGCATTAAGGCAGCAACAAGTATTTAAAGTCAGCAATGATAATACTCTACAGCGAATAACGTTAAGTAATGTGCAGCTACAAAGTAGCTTGGCACTGATTAAAAATGACAACTTAGCTGGCCTGAAACCTGGTGATCAAATTATTGTTTCTGATGTTTTCCCTGCGGTGGATGGCATGCGCCTTGAGCCATTGCAAGATGAAGTGGTAATGGCACAAATTAAAGAGTGGGTAGGGGATTCAAAATGATCCGATTCTTTGCCGCACATCCAACGGCGTCAAATCTATTGATGTTGTTGTTTATCATTCTTGGGGTGGTGTCTTTGCCTGATATCAAAAGGGAGACTTTTCCTGAGATAAAAACGTATTCCGTTGATATCAAAGTACCGTATCCCGGCGCGGCTCCACTTGATGTTGAACAAGGAGTTTGTTTGCCGTTGGAAGATGCCTTGGATGGCATTAGCTTTATTGAAGAAAAAGTATGTGAGGCGCGTCAAAACTTAGGTTGGATGACCGTCAAAATGTTAGAGCAGGGTGACTTTGCCAAATTTATGGATGATGTGAAAACGGCAGTAGACGGTATTAGTGAGTTTCCCGATGAAGCCGAAATTGCCATTGTTACCGAAAAAGGCCGTACCCAAGATGTTATTTCTGTTGCGCTAACGGCATCGATTCCTAGAGCAGATTTAAAGACGCTAGCAGAACAAATAAAGCAGAATATGTTGCAAAATCCACTGATCCCTTTGGTAGAGATTAAAGGTTTTTCAGAAAGGCAGTTGCGGATTCAAGTACCGACTCATAACTTGCGAAAGTATGGTTTGAGTTTGCAGAACTTAGCAGACCTTATCGGTAAGCAAAATTTGGATTTGCCATTGGGTTCCTTTGAAACCCAAAATCAAGAGGTACAAATTCGGTTTAGTGATGAAAGAAGAAGTGCATTATCGCTAGCTGAATTGGTTATTTTTGCCGGTGAGCAAGGTAACGAAGTGCGTTTGGGTGATATAGCCAACATCGAAGATGCCTTTGAATTGTCCGAAGACAAAATCACCTATAACGGCAAACCGACGGCACTGTTAAAAATAAAGAAAAATACCGCGGATGACAGCCTTGATGTGCTGGCGGCGGTAGAAGATGTAGTGGCGCAACAAATGGCGTTATTGCCTGAAGGCGTTAACTTGGAACTCACTCAAGACGCCACCAGTATTGTAAAAGATCGTATTCGTATGTTGATTAGCAACGCATGGCAGGGATTGTTGTTAGTCTTTGGTGTGATGTGGTTATTTTTTACGATTCGCTATGCTTTTTGGGTAGTGATGGGGTTGCCGGTTTCATTTTTGGCGAGCTTTTTCGTTCTTGGGCATTTGGGCATTACTATCAATATGCTGTCTATGGTTGCGTTGTTGTTGGCACTCGGCATATTAATGGACGACGCCATTGTGGTTTCTGAGTCCATCGCAAGTCAGATCAAGAAAGGGCTTAAGCCGCTCCAGGCTGCTGTTGAAGGTACAAAACAAGTGGCTCGGGGTGTGTTGTCATCCTTTGCGACGACATTATGTATATTTGTAGGGCTTATTTTTCTCGAAGGTGATTTAGGCCAAATACTAAAAGTTATTCCGATTGTATTGATATCGGTGATTACTGTTTCACTGATAGAAGCATTTTTAATATTACCAAGCCATTTGTATCACTCGTTAGATCATGCCCACAACAAAAAAGTAAAGCCATTCAGGGTGAAGTTTGAACAGAAGTTTGAACAGATAAGGCAAAGAGTATTTGACTGGGTCGAAAAGTTAATTCGCTATCGATATGCTTTTATCGGTAGTGTTATCGCCGTATTTTTATTTTCAGTTAGTATGTTGGCATCCGGTATTTTAAAGTTTTCGGCGTTTCCTAGCATTGAAGGTGATCTTGTACAGGCTCGAATATTAATGCCTAGTGGTACGCCTTTAAAGCGAACTGAAGATGTTGTGCAACAATTGTTAGATGCGTTAGATAAAACGAATCAAGAATTTAGCGAGCAAGAAACAACGTCGTTAGTTAAAGCGGTAACGGTGAGTTATAACGAAAATGCCGATGCTTCAGAAGCAGGACCACACCTTGCTACCATAACAGCCGATCTATTAACGGCTGAATCACGTAATAGCAAAATTCAAAATGTGATTAATCATTGGAGAGAAAGCGCTGGCACTATTGCACAAGCGCAAACCATTTCTTTTAAAGAACCCGCAATAGGCCCAAGTGGGCGAGCAATTCAAATGCGGTTGTCAGGGCATGACATATCAAAGTTGACAGAAGCTTCTTTTGAACTTCAGCAATGGCTTGATGGTTATCCGGGGGTTAATAATCTTATGGGAGATCTGAGACCGGGCAAGCCAGAGTATTCATTAAAATTGAAACCTGGGGCACTGAAACTGGGCATCGACGCTAAAACGATTGCAAGCCAAAGCCGTGCTGCATTTCAGGGTATTAAAGTGCTAGAAACCCATGTTGATTTGGAAACTTTTGAAGTAACCGTGAAACTGTCTGATGAGTCTCGTGACCAATTTATCGACTTTGATACGTTTCCGATTATTCACCCTCAAACAAAAGTGCTTATTCCGTTATCTAGCGTGGCGACTATCGAGCAAACCCGAGGGTTTTCTCGCATTAATCGTGTTAATAATTTAAGAACTGTGACGGTTTTCGGTGATATTGATACGCAAATTAATAACACAGCGGCCGTAATAAAAGATGTGCAAACACATTGGCTCAATGACTTTGAAACTCGGTATCCCAGTATTAAAGTGAGTTTTGAAGGCGAGGTTAAAAACGCCGCCACGACACAAAAATCCATGGTACGGGCATTTTTGTTAGGTTTGGTGGGCGTGTTTATTTTGTTGTCTTTTCAATTTAAAGGCTATGTTGAACCCATCATTGTGATGGTTGCCATTCCACTTGCCCTTATTGGTGTTATCTGGGGCCATTTAATTATGGGGCTTAATTTTTCAATGCCTTCTATGTTGGGGTTTGTTTCATTGGCGGGTATTGTCGTTAATGATTCGATTTTGCTCGTGGAGTTTGTGAAAAAGCGGGTATTAGAAGGGTTAAGCGTTCATGAAGCTGCAGCAAAAGCCAGTTTTGACCGCTTTAGAGCGGTATTCCTAACTTCAGCGACAACGATTGCTGGAATGACACCATTGTTGTTTGAAACCAGTTTGCAAGCACAGGTATTAATTCCACTTGCTACCAGTATTGTATTTGGCATTGCCATGTCAACGCTGTTGGTTCTATTTGTCATCCCGTGTTTATATACCATTTTGGAAGATTTCGGTTTAGCCAAAGCCAATGAACATGCTACGGAAAAACGAGAGAAAATGGCACTTGAAGGAAAGCCAATAGTGACAAGTTAAGAAGTTGATTTGATATTTCTGACCATGAGATGACATAAAAAAGCCGGTTAACTTTATAATTAACCGGCTTTCCTTTTAATATGTATTAAGGGCTGTTGATTTTTGAGGTCAACAGGCTGTAGTAGTCATCGGTTTTCGTCAAAATGCTCGAAATCTACTTCTTCTACAGCACGTCCAGCATTTGGATTATTAAACACCTCAACATCCATCTGATTTTCTGATTTGGCTACGATACTGGCAACAGTACAATCCCCAGTGACATTAACTGCTGTACGTGTCATATCGAGAAGCCTATCTACACCAATAATGAGCGCAATACCTTCAACAGGTAAGTTAACTTGTTGTAGTACCATTGCTAGCATTATTAATCCCGCAGAGGGAACACCAGCTGTGCCAATTGACGCCAAAGTGGCTGTCAATATAACCATTAAATAATCACTAACGGAAAGATCAACACCATACACCTGAGCAATAAATACCGTGGCGCAGCCCTGCATAATTGCCGTACCGTCCATGTTAATGGTGGCACCTAAAGGAATGGTGAATGATGCAACACTGTTATTAATACCTAACTTGTGTCGTGCTGTTTCCAAAGTAATAGGCAATGTTGCACTACTACTGCTGGTAGAAAAAGCAAACATGGCAGCTTCGCGCATTTTCCTTAATAACATTATTGGACTTAAACCTGCGAATAACTTTAATAAGGTGGGGTAAACCACTAATGCATGAACAAATAAGACAAGGATGACTAGAACAAAATATTTTAGCAAACTGAATATTGTTTCCAGTCCAATGGTTGAAAAGAGTTTTGCCATTAACGCAAATACGCCTATTGGCGCTAAATTCATAATAATGGTAACTAGGCGCAAAATAACATGGTTTAGGTCTTCAAATAGGCTACCTAAACGTTTTCCTGCTTCTCCAGACATCGACATCGCAACACCCAGCAACAGTGCAAATATAATAACTTGCAGCATATTGGCGTTGGCCATAGCGCTTATGGGGTTGGTGGGCACCATATTGATAATGACTTGGGCTAAAGAGGGGGGCTCACTTGCAGAAAATGTTGCTTCAGTTGTGAGGTTTAATCCTTCTCCAGGCGAAACAATTAACGCAATAGTAATTGCCAGCGTTATGGCGATAGCTGTAGTAATAATGTACAGAGCAATAGATTTTCCGCCTAAACGGCCCAATTGACTGGGTTCGCTTAAGTTACAAGTACCACATACAAGTGATACTAATACCAACGGAACGACCATCATTTTTAAGCTGGCAACAAAGATTTGCCCAATTACGTTAAAAATACCATCTACTAAAAATCCATACGTTGAAAACTCCGCGCCCAGTAGGCTAAAGGTTAAATCTCCGCTATCATCAAATAGAAGTTGCAGCAAAGATCCAGTCAATATACCAGCAACCATGCCGATAAATATTTTGCTTGTTAGTGAAAGTGAATCGAATGAGGCTTTCATGATTGTCATTTAGGATAATTTTTGTTGTTTTAACTAGCGTAACAAGTTTGCTATTGAAGCTGAACTAAAAAATACAATAAAAGCACGGAGGTAGGTCTTTTGATCTCTCAGCAGAAACGATCGCGTTTTTTTCAATTCTTTTTTATAGGTGTTTTCCTTTTTCTCTTAAATGCTTGTGGAGGTGGTGGAACAATTTCCAGAGACCAATCTCCGGATCAAGGTGGCGAAGATACCGAATTACAGATCTCATTAGCCATTGCAGAGCGTGATTCAGGTCAGAGCAGCAATAGTTTGAGTGCCAGTACAGCGTTAACTATTTCAGCAACCGTAACTAATTTAGATGGTACTGTTGCCGCTGATCAATTAATTACCTTTAGTTTTAGCACGCCTGATTTAGCCGCTTTTGATCCTGTTAGTGGAACAGGACTAACAAATTCAAATGGTGTTGCCACTATTGATCTCATCGTGGGAACGGTTGAAGGAGATGGCTTGGTAACAGCGCGATTGGAATCTGGGGAAAGTGCAGATATAGGGTTTAGCTCTGCCGGAAATTCATTAGGTGAAGCAAAAACGGTAACGTTATCCATTGCGAGCCGTGTAACAGATGAACCTGATAATACTTTAAATACGTCTAATCCATTGCGGGTGACGGCCTTAATTACTGATTCTCAGGGTGGTTTTGTTACTGATGAATTGGTGAACTTTACTTTTAGCCAAGATGGTTTGGCCTTTTTTGATCCTGCCACGGGCACGGCGTTGTCAAATCAGGAAGGGGCTGCGACGATTGATTTGTTGGTTGGTGAACAAGCCGGGGCAGGTAAAGTTATTGCAACGTTGTCCTCAGGAGAAACTGCTGAAATAGGCTTTATTTCCGAAGGTGGCGGTTCGTTGGTAACGGAAACGCCTGCTACTTTGGATTTGTTTGCCAGTGCTATTCAGCTTTCATCTAGCGGTTCAGAAGAAGTTGAGCTTATTGCGTTAGTTAAAAATGCTCAGAATATTCTGATGGAAGGAATCGAAGTATCTTTTGCTTCGGATTCCGGAGAATTACAAATTTCTCAAGGGTTAACAGCTGCTGATGGTACTGCACGAGCAATCTTAACCTCTCAAAATAATCCAGAAAATAGAACACTTACCGTATCCGCAGAAGTAGGAAGTTTACGTCAAGAATTGACCATTGATGTTGTTGGTACGGAAGTGAGAGTGAACGGCCCTGCGTCGGTAATTATTAATGACTCTGCTGAGATCAATATCGTCGTGGCAGATTCCGATGGAAACGGTATTGCAAATCAAGTCGTTGAAGTGTCTTCAGACAATGGTAATGGCATTAGTGATACCAATCCAGTTACGGATGAAACAGGTCAAATTACCATAAGCTTTACCGCCTTAAATTCAGGGCAGGATGTGATTAAAGCGAGTGCTTTAAACGTAACAGGTTCTGCAAACATTATTGTGCAGCAGGACCAATTTAGTTTTACCTCAGTGCCATCTGCTGACATAGAGTTGAATACGAATGCTAATTTGAGGATTACCTGGTTAAGAGAAAATGTAGCATTTGCTAATGGCAACATTGTATTGAGCGCTACCCGAGGGGTTTTGACTACCACTTCTGGTACAACAGATGGTAATGGCAATCTTACCGTGGGAATTCAGTCAAGCAATGCTGGCAAAGCGACAATTTTGGCGCAAGGGGAAGATGAAAACGGGGCCATTGTAAATGCGCGTGCGGATGTTGAATTTATTGCGACACAAGTGAGTAACATTCATATGGAAGCGAGCCCTAATTCCATAGGGCCAGACGGACAAAAGAGTACGATTACTGCAGTGCTTAGGGATGGGTTGGGCAATTTGGTTAAAGGGAAAACCATTAATTTTACCGCCAGTGATGTGAGTGGTGGCAGTATTTCTCCTGCTACTGTTATTACGGATAGCAATGGTTTGGCTTCTACGGTGTATACGTCGAACACTGTTACGAGTGAAAACGCTATTATTATTACCGCTACAGAACCTGATTCCGGGATTCAGGAGAGCACTTCATTAACGGTAGGTGATAGAGCATTGTTTATTTCATTGGGTACAGGCAATGTTATTGAGGAAATTGATGACGCAAGTTATCTGAAAAAGTTCTCTCTTTTTGTAACGGATGCAAATTCAAATCCTGTGTCGGGCGCTGACTTGACCGTTAGTGGTACACCCGTTAAATACACTGAATTGTTGGATCCAAATGCTCAACCCGGCGATCCTAATTTTCAGGTTATTCGGGCCGCTTATGCTAAAGGTTACTGGACCCAATTTCCAAGTCCTGAAGCGTTTGAGTTTTGGGTGCCAGTGCAAACTTTTGGGTGCGCTAATGAAGATGTAGATGATGACGCTATTTTGGACCCTTCTGAGGATGTGAATGGCGATGGTAATATTTCCCCCGGAAACATTGTAGCTATTGATGGCAATGTGACAACGGATGAAAATGGGCAAGCCATTATTGAGCTACGCTACCCTAAAACGTTTGCTGCTTGGGTAACAATCAAAATTACAGTAAGTACTTTGGTATCCGGATCGGAATCCCGAGTTAGCCAATTCTATAGTTTGGGAACGGCATTTACAGATTTGACCCGTGAAAGTACTCCACCCAATGTTAATCCATATGGTGATGGTCGAAATTTTGTAGATGATCCAATTAACCCTGGAACGACTATTGATGATGGGTCGGGTTTAACTTGCTCAAACGTGCTTTAACGTAAGTTTGTTAAACACTTTTCAATGCTTTTAGCGACACATACTTCCTTTTATAAGGAAGTATGTGTTTAAGAGCGCAAAGGCGAGGTTTGGATGTGCTGGCTTAAATAGCCTGTGTTGCTTTTATATACTTTGGAATGGATAAACTGAACCTAACTTCAATATTTGCGTTAGCTCGTCCAGAGCTGAACGAGACTCATTGAGTAGCATGGGGTCGCGTAAATCATCAACGTGTAGTTCATCTCGATAATGCTTGTTTATCCAAGTGGAGAGCTTAGTGTGCAAATCATTATTCATTAATGTGTTTGGATTAACCGCATCTAACTCTTGATCTGTTAAAGCCACCCTTAATCGAAGACAAGCTGGTCCACCGCCATTTTTCATGCTTTGTTTCACATCGAAATAATGAACATGTTTAATGGGCGTATTCAAGTGTACTAATTCACTTAAATAGCGAGATACGGATTCACTTTCTTGACATTCGGTTGGTGCAATAATAGCCATTTCACCATTTGGCAGGGTAATAATCTGGGTGTTGAATAAGTAGGTTTTTACCGCTTCTTGTACCGAAACTGCATCAGTGCTGACTTTGACAAAATGCAGGTCGCCATCACCAAACTTTTCTCTAATTTCGTTCAATTTGTTTTCGGTGTCGAAAAAAGCTTGCTCGTGATAGAACAATACATTTTGATTGCCTACAGATATTACATCATTGTGAAATACACCTTGATCAATAACATCGGGATTTTGTTGAATGTACACGACATTCTCATCACTTAGCCCGTGTAGTCTGGTTATTGCTTGGCTGGCTTCAAAGGTTTGGCGAGCCGGAAATTTTGTTGGTGCGGGTTTGCTGACATCAAAGGCGTAACGGCCAAAAACAAATAACTCTACACCTTCTTTTCCATAATCTTTACAAAGGCGAGTGTGGTTAGCGGCACCTTCATCCCCGAAGTGTTCATTGTCCGGCAAATGTTTATGGTGCACGAAGTATTTGTCGTCCTTAAAAGTACTTCGTAAAATATTTCCAGTTATTTCCGGTTCAAGGGAACGATGAAACTTATTTGTGAGGTTGGCTGGCGTAAAGTGTACGCGTCCATCAGCAGTGTCTGCACTCGGAGATACGGTTGCAGCGTTGGCCGTCCACATGCTCGAAGCCGAGCAACAAGCTAAATGCACTTCAGTGGCATTCTCAGCGGCTTTTTGAAGTACCTCGGCATCTGACCCAGAAAAACCCAAACGACGCAGTGTGTAAATATCTGGGCGCTCTTGAGGGGCTAAAACGCCTTGCTGCATGCCCATGTCGGCCAAGGCTTTCATTTTATTCAATCCTTGCAATGCCGCTTGGCGTGGGCTGCTTTTGGCGTTTGCGTTACTGAAAGACGCGACGTTACCAAAAGATAAACCCGCATAGTTGTGCGTTGGACCAACGAGCCCGTCAAAATTTACCTCAATATTTTTCATGTAAATCCTCCTGCGAAAACCAGAGTCTATGTTAAGGTCTGCCGCCTCGTGGGTTCATGCGTTTTTTGCTGAACAAAATTTAAACACTTAAGGCCGGCAAACCCCAAATTTGGGTGTATCTTGTAAAATTTGCGTGCAGACTATACGAAATCGTTCATCTTCGCCAATTCTACAGCCCTTTATTTACGAGGCTTAACCGGATTTTTATACATAACTATAAAGAAGAACTTGTTTTCTATTCACTTTGAAGATATATCTTAAAAAAAGGATAAATAGAGCAGCCACGGTTTATTTCCGGCTCCTGTCCCCCCAATCCTAATAAATATAAGGTTTAGCAAATTAATATGGCAAAGTCTCTGGTTATTGTGGAGTCACCTGCGAAGGCGAAGACAATAAATAAATATCTAGGAAAGGATTTTATTGTTAAATCCAGCGTTGGACATGTTCGTGATCTCCCAAAAAAGGCATTGGGTAAAGTTCCGGCTAAAAAAACAGCAAAGGAGCTCAAGAGTTATTCCGATGCTGATAAGGCGGAATACTTGCGTCATCATGAATATGCCAAGTTGGTTGATCGTATGGGCGTTGACCCAGAAAACGACTGGCAAGCGCATTATGAAATCATGGAAGGAAAAGAAAAAGTCGTAAACGAGTTGAAAAAACTCGCTAAAGACGCCGAACATGTCTATCTCGCGACGGATTTGGATAGAGAAGGAGAAGCGATTGCATGGCATTTAAGAGCGTTAATTGGTGGAAAAGATACCCAGTTCCATCGAGTGGTTTTTAATGAAATTACCAAAAATGCGATTCAAGATGCCTTTGCCGCGCCAGGTGAATTAAATAATGAACGGGTAAATGCTCAACAGGCCAGACGATTTCTGGATCGTGTTGTTGGATTTATGCTGTCTCCGTTGCTTTGGAAAAAAGTGGCGAGAGGGTTATCCGCTGGACGTGTTCAATCCGTTTCTACGCGTTTGGTTGTTGACCGAGAGCGTGAAATTAAAGCGTTTATTCCGGAAGAGTTTTGGGATGTACACGCAGATTTGATGAATGTTGATCAACACGCATTGCGCATGTTGGTTAATAAGCACCTAGGTAAAGCTTTTAAACCGAAAAGTGAGCAGGAAACACAGGTTGCCGTTACGTTTCTAAAAGATGCTCACTTTGAAGTCTTGTCCAGAGAGTCGAAACCGACTCAGAGCCGTCCATCAGCACCTTTTATTACTTCTACTTTGCAACAAGCGGCGAGTTCCCGTTTGGGGTTTGGTGTGAAGAAGACCATGATGATGGCTCAGCGATTGTATGAAGCGGGGCATATCACCTATATGCGTACCGATTCCACCAATTTAAGCGCCGATGCCGTGGCAGGTTGCCGGGATTACATCGGTGAAAACTTTGGTAAACAGTATTTGCCTGAAAATCCGAACGTTTATGGTAGTAAACAAGGTGCTCAGGAAGCGCATGAGGCCATCAGGCCGTCAAATGTGATTGTAACCTCTGCAACCCTTGGCGATATGGAAAGAGACGCTCAGAGACTGTATGAGCTAATTTGGCGTCAATTCGTTGCTTGCCAAATGATGCCGGCCAAATACGATGCGACCACCATTTTGGTGAAAGCTGGGGATTATGAGCTTACCGCGAAAGGTCGGGTGTTAAGATTTGATGGTTGGACCCGGGTCCAAGAACAAAATAAACGTAAGGGTGATGAAGATACTACCTTACCAGCCCTTACTGAAGGGGAAGTGTTAAATCTGGATAAACTCGACCCTAAACAGCATTTCACTAAACCGCCTGCTAGATTCAGCGAGGCTGCTCTGGTTAGAGAGCTAGAGAAAAAAGGAATTGGTCGTCCTTCTACGTATGCCAGCATTATTTCAACTATTCAAGATCGTGGTTATGTCCGGCTTGAAAATAAGCGCTTTTACGCAGAAAAAATGGGTGAAATCGTTAGTGATAGGTTGTTAGAAAACTTCACAGACCTGATGAGTTACAATTTCACCGCTAATATGGAACAACATTTAGATGAAATAGCCGAAGGGAAGCTGCATTGGAAACAAGTTCTGGATCAGTTCTATAAGGGATTTTATGGCAAACTATTAAATGCTGAGAAAAACCCTGAAGACGGGGGGATGCAGACTAATAAAGCCATTGAGACGGATATTGTTTGTTCAACGTGCAGTCGTCCAATGAACATTCGTACTGCAAGTACTGGTGTATTTTTGGGATGTTCTGGATTTAATCTTCCGCCAAAAGAAAGATGCACAAACACCATGAATTTGACGCCAGGCGAAGAAGCCGTGAGCGCCGATGAAGAGGAAATGGAAACCGAAGCGCTCAGAAGTAAAAAGCGTTGTCAGGTTTGTGGAACCGCGATGGATAGCTATTTAGTTGATGAAACCAGAAAACTACACATTTGCGGTAATAGCCCCGGTTGTCCAGGCATTTTGATTGAAAAAGGCACCTTTAAAATTAAGGGGTACGACGGTCCGCTCATTGAATGTGATAGATGCGAATCGAACATGGAATTGAAAACGGGTCGTTTTGGTAAGTACTTTAAGTGTACTAACGAAGAGTGTACTAATACGCGTAAGTTGCTTAAAAATGGCGACGTTGCTCCACCCAAATGCGACCCTGTGGATTTACCTGAATTACCTTGTACTAAGTCTGATGCGCATTTTGTGTTACGGGATGGTGCTTCAGGTATTTTCATGGCTGCACATAATTTTCCAAAATCCAGAGAAACCAGAGCGCCTTTAGTTGCCGAGTTGGTTCGCTTTAAAGATCGTTTACCTGAAAAGCTGGTTTATTTGGCTGGTGCTCCTCAAGAAGACGATGAAGGTAACATGGCTATTATTCGCTTTAGCCGTAAAACCAAGCAGCAATATGTGATGACTGAAAATGCTGATGGTAAAGCAACCGGATGGTCGGCTTGGTGCACAAATGGAAAATGGCTTGCGGAAAGTAAGAAAAAGAAGAAGTAATTTAAGTTAGTCAAAATAGTTAATATTAAAAAAGCAGCCTAGATGGCTGCTTTTTTATTGCAACCGAAAATAGTTGCATTTGACAATGCAATCAAAAACGATTGCTTTTCTATTTGCAACCGAAAATGATTGCACTATACTTGACGCATAAAATAGTAGGTCAGGTGTACATGATGCGTGCGGTTATTACTGGTGATATTGTTGATTCAACAAGTTTGGATGCCTCGGCATACGAATTGGCGATTGCTCGATTAAAAGAAATATTCGATCAACTTGAATCCCATTACCATGCTAAATGGGAGATATTTCGGGGAGACAGTTTCCAACTTATCCTTCCTGAGACGAGTTTCGCCATGCACAGCGCTGTGCTTATCAAAACCTATTTATTATTTGCACCAGTAAGTACAAATCCTATAAACATCACCCTATCTGTTGGGTTAGGGGAGGTGATTGTTGATTCCAAACAATTAACCACATCACATGGCTCAGCTTATACTTTATCTGGCCGAGGGTTGGACAATACGCCAAGAGGAGGAATATCGTTGCAATCAGATCTGGATGATTTGAACACGATGTTAACTCTGCCAACTCGCTTTCTTACTAATTTATTGTCTTCACTTAGTCGTAAGCAAGCGGAAGCCTTGTATTATTACATTTCAATGGATTATCCTGAGCATCAGAAAATAGCCGACAAAATGCACACCAGTAGACAGAATGTGAGTAAATTGTTGAGTCGAGTCGGTGCCGAATTAGTAAAGGAATATCTACTTTTTTATCAATCACAGGTTAAATAGAAATGGAATTACTTCTACTGTTAGTTATTGGTCATATAATCGCCGACTTTTATGTGCAACGACAAAGTTGGATTGAATGTCGAGATACCTACCACTTCAAGTCGAAAGGCTTATTCCTACACGTGCTTTCTCATTTTTTATTGATGTTGATTGTGCTTTTTATCGCAGGATACTTCACTTTTTTTAGCGTGCTTGTCGCATTTTTAGTGGCTATTTCTCACTACTTTATTGATGTGTGGAAGTCTTATCAGAAATTGAAGTTACGCTATTTCTTAATCGATCAGATTTTACATTTATTGGTTTTATTATTGGCGTGGATACTTCTGTCTCAGTTTTCATTAGTCCAAATCGAAAAGTATATCCTGACGTTTTGGAACACTAAATCACTGGCCGTGTTGTGTGCTTATATTATTGTTGGTCGTCCTACATCATTCACTATTGGCATTGCTTTACGTAAGTATGCTATCGGATTAGAAGAGCCTCATTCATCAGGCACAGCAAGCATAGGGCTGCAATCAGCAGGAAAGTTAATCGGTTATTTGGAAAGGTGGCTGATAGTTTCATTCATACTGGTTGAACAATTTGCTGGTGTTGGATTTTTGTTGGCAGCAAAAACCATCTTTCGATTCGGGGATTTGACGAAGAACAATGATAGAAAAATGACTGAGTATATGTTGTTGGGAACATTAATCAGCTTCTTTATTGGTCTAATTGTCGGTTGGATTGTGCTTAAATCCGTTTTTTAATACGTGGTTCAAATGCAAGGGAAAAAGGGAAAAAGGGAAAGGGGGAACGAAAGGAAAAGCTGATAAGGCTATAAAGAAAAAGGGGCCATTCGACCCCTTATTAATGCTGTTAAAGCCGTTACTAAGCTAGCACAACTAAGCCGCTTTAGGCTTTTTAGCTGATGAAGCGTCTTGCTTAATAACACCAGCCATCAACTCTTCAGACGTAAAGTCATCTACATTAATAACCTGTAAACGCTCTTCTTCCGTTTTACGTAGCAATGCTGCTTCTTTGTCGTCAATAACGCCTAATTCCAAGCCACGTTCCGCAACCAGATTTAGTTGAGTAAATGGCAGTTTTTCTTTCGCTGCTTTACAAACTCTATCGAAAATAGGCTCAACATGAAGAATATCCCTAAGCGCTTCTTCAAGCAGTCCAAATGGATTGTTTTCATTCAGAGTAAGGTACTGACCTTGGCCTAAACGTTCTCTTGCCTCACATGGCGTTTGTAAGATATGCGCGATTTTGTGATCCAGCTTGTCAGATGGTCTCTTATGACGACGACCAAACGGCATAATTTTTAACTTCAGTATTTTACCCATTGTTGGCATAGGGAAGTTTTCCAGCAATTCGGTCATAGCCGTTTCTGCACGATACAAACAATCTTGCATTGCCCAATGCATTAATGGCAAATCTTCATGTTTACGACCTTCGTCATCAAATCTTTTGAGTACCGTTGAACCTAGATATAGATAACTTAGGATATCGCCTAGTCGTGCTGAAATACGTTCTTTGCGTTTTAATTCGCCACCCAACACCGCCATGCAAAGGTCCGACAATAAGGCTAAGTTAGCACTTAATTTTGTCATGGCTTGGTAATAAGTTTTAGTTTGGTCACCAAAAGGCGCACTAACAAAATGATGTCCGCCTAAACCAAACCAAACACTACGAGAAGCATTGCTTATTGCAAAACCAATGTGCCCAAAAAGTACTTTATCAAATTGGTCTACAGCTTGTTGGTTGTCGCTGATTGCAGCTGCTTGAATTTCCTTTAATACATAAGGATGGCAACGCATTGCGCCCTGACCGTAAATCATCATATTACGTGTCAGGATATTCGCACCTTCTACCGTAATTGCGATGGGCGCGCCTTCATAGCCACGGCCGAGGTAATTGTTTGGACCAAGCATTACGCCTTTACCGCCGTGAATATCCATCGCATTGGCGACGACTTCACGCATTTTCTCGGTTGTATGGTATTTTGCGATAGCAGAAATAACCGATGGCTTCTCACCTAAATCAACCCCTTTGGTTGAAAACCGGGTAACGGCATCCATTAGATAGGCATTGCCACCAATATGGCCTAGCATTTCTTCAATACCTTCCATTTTACCGATAGGAAGTTTGAACTGGCGACGAATGCGAGAATAAGCACCTGTTGCTAAAGCAATTGATTTTACACCGCCGGTAGAGTTTGAAGGAAGCGTAATACAACGTCCAACAGACAAACACTCAACAAGCATTTTCCAGCCTTGACCGGCTTTTTCCACTCCACCAATGATGTAATCTAGTGGAACAAATATATCTTTGCCTCGAATTGGACCATTTTGGAATGGAACATTGAGCGGAAAATGACGATTACCAATATCTAGGCCTTTCGTATTGGAAGGGATTAGGGCGCAAGTGATACCAATATCTTCTTGCTCTCCCAATAAGCCGTCAGGGTCCATCATTTTGAATGCTAACCCAACTACTGTCGCAACAGGGGCTAGGGTAATATAACGTTTATTAAAAGTGAGTTTCATGCCAAGAATTTCTTCGCCTTCCCACTCACCTTTACATACCACTCCTACATCCGGTATCGCACCTGCATCAGATCCTGCTTCTGGGCCGGTAAGGGCGAAACAAGGGACTTCATCACCCTTTGCCAAGCCAGGTAGATACTGTTTTTTTTGTGCGTCGGTACCGTATAGTTGCAGTAGTTCACCGGGACCAAGCGAATTAGGTACGCCAACAGTACTGGATAAAACAGTACTTACGCCGGATAGTTTTTGCAAAACACGGGATTGGGCGTAAGCAGAAAAATCTAATCCGCCATATTCCTTTTTAATTATCATGGCAAAGAACTGGTTGTCTTTAAGGTATTGCCATACTTCAGGTGTTAAATCGGCGAGTTTATGGGTGACTTCCCAGTCATTGACCATACCGCATACAGTTTCTACAGGCCCATCTAAAAAAGCTTGTTCTTCTGGAGATAAACGCGCTTCTGGAATAGTGTGTAAATTATGCCAATTGGGATTTCCACTGAAAATTTCGCCATCCCACCAAACGGTTCCTGCATCTATCGCGTCTTTTTCCGTGCTAGACATTTCAGGCATTATCTTACGATAAAGATCTAATGCTGGTTTGGAGATGTATTGTTTTCTAAGAGATGCAGAATTCAAAGGAATGGCAATGATAAGAAAGGTTACCCAGCCCAGTGTTCCTACTATATCCGCAGTGGTACCAATCAGCATCCATAATGCTACGGCTGCGGTTGCATTGAAAAGCTTTATTCGAAAATAACTGCTTACGCCAAGAAGTGCGACCAGCACTACTAACCAGGCCAAAATGTGCATATTTACTCCAGTTTATTTAAATCAAGCTGCCTATTGAGCAGCTCATCGGACCATCATGCCTATAATGTATCTAAAAAATATGAAAATTCAAACAGGTGTTTAATTTTATTTGGTAATTAAAAACTAAATTTTGTTAGAAAATGGGATAAGGGAGAGAAATTAAGACCTGTACATGCATTGACCTGACTACAGGTGATGGGTTCATGATAGCGATTCAAGCGGCAAACGAGAAAAATGTAAGCATGTTTAACAAAATAAATATTGGTCGGTTAGTTTTTGTAAGCGGAGGCATTATTGACTTAGGTGTCGCGCTTTCATGGTTTGCCATAGCGTCTGGTTTTCATTTACCCAACATCTTAAATGGTTATGTAGGTGAAGGAGGCGACTATCGGTTTGCTATGTTTATTGCGGCTATGTTTATGACGGGTTGGAGTGTATTGCTATTTTGGGGCGCGCAGTTGCCTTATGAGCGCAGAGGGCTACTAATGATAAGTGCTGTGTTGTTGGTTTTGTCAATTGTTATGGAAACTCTATTCTATGCGGAATTGTTAGCCGGTTTTGGTTTTTACTTAGGGGTTACAAAGCGGCTGCTTATCTCGCTTATTATGCTGCTAACGTATTATGGTTTGAAAAGAGTTGGTTCGAAATGAATTGGTTTGTATTGCATGGCAGGCGTTACCTGCCATTAAGGTTTTATAAACTGCCGGTATTCTTAGGGGGATCAGTATCAAATGTACTTAACAGGATATCGCCTTGTTCATTACCATCTTTAAATTGTTGAATGCGAACAAGTAAATAATTGAGTTCTGGTGCAAACCAGGTATAGGTAACGCGCTTTTTACTCTGTCGAATAGTTTTGACTTTAATGGCTTTTAGTTTGCCGTAGGGTAAATCGAGTATTTCTTCCCCTTGCACTTTAAAACCATAATGTTTTCGTTGACCACGATAGTTGATTAAATCAAATTCAAAATCCTTTTTACCTTCACTCAGCAGTTTTTGTGCCGCAAGACGGTAAATCTGGTGATCCATTTCGCCCAACCAGGGCATTGTTTCTTTTTCACCCATAAGAATGAGTTCCTTTTCAGGATCAAACTCAAGCGCTAATTTTTGATCTTTAAACGTACTTTTTTTGTTAAAAGAGTATTTGAACGGAATTAATTGTTCTTTTTCATGACGAAAGAAACTGATTTCTTCACGTTTGTCGTAGATTAGGAAGAGTGAAGCATCGCTGTAAAAACGCAATTTGAAATTGTTGTCGCCCAGGTTTTCCAAGTCTAATTCGGCAAAACCAATTTCTGAACCGTTACGTAAAGCCACATATTTGGCCGAATAAGGCTCTAATAGTTGGGCCTTCAGAGAGGCGGAGAAACTCAAGCAGACACTGGTGATGACCAAAGTTTTTAATAGTCCGTTTAAAATACTAATTGGCTTGGTTTGAGACCGCTTAATTCTTGATAGGGTTTCCAACAATGTTTAACTCCTGTTTATTCAAATAAACTTTACCGTCTAGCATACACAATCTTTCTTCGCAGAACCATTTGACTGCTTGAGGGTAGATAATATGTTCTTGCTTATGAACTTTTTGTTGTAACGACTCAGGGGTGTCGTCAGGTTCAACGGCCACTTTTCCTTGAATAATAACGGGTCCATCATCTAGTGTCGGTGTTACAAAATGAACACTGGCCCCGTGATATTTGACCTTTGCTTCCAAAGCTCTTTTATGTGTATGTAAACCTTTAAATTCAGGCAATAACGAAGGGTGGATATTGATTAATTTACCCATGTAATGATGTACAAAATCATCACTTAGAATACGCATATAGCCCGCAAGAACGACCAGATCGGGCTGATACTGGTCGATTTGGGACATAAGTTGTTGATCGAATTCTAGTCGTGATTCGGCTTTTTTATGCTCAAAGGCATGGGTCGGAATTTCCATATTTCTTGCTCGTTGCAATCCGTATGCATCGGGCTTATTGGATATGACCGCCGCTATTTGAGCTGGAAATTCAGCTATATGTACATGATCAATGATGGCCTGTAAATTAGAACCACTTCCAGAAATAAGTACAACAATTGACTTCATTAACGAATCTCAACCTGCACTTCTTGCTCTCCGGCTGATTCGATGTTCCCTAGTAGCCAAGCCTTTTCTCCACTCGCTTTAAGTTCGGATAAAACGACTTCAGTTTCAGCTTCGGGAATAACTAAAATCATACCAACACCACAATTAAAGGTGCGATACATTTCGTATTGTTCAACATTGCCTTGGGTTTGTAACCAGTTGAAAATTTCTGGCCATTGCCAGCTGTTTCCATCAATTACTGCTTTTAAACCTTTAGGTAGTACACGAGGAATATTTTCCCAGAACCCACCGCCAGTAATATGAGAAATAGCGTGGACATTTGCTTTTTCCAGAACCGATAACACGGATTTGACGTAAATTCGGGTAGGTTCTAATAAATGCTCAGCTAAGGTTTTGCCTTCCAATATATCTTGTGGGTCAGCTTTACTCACTTCTAGAATTTTTCTTACAAGTGAATAACCATTTGAGTGGGGACCGCTAGAAGCTAACGCAATAATTTGATCTCCAGAGGCGACTTTGGAGCCATCTATTACATTGTCTTGTTCGACAACGCCAACACAAAAGCCTGCAATGTCATAATCGTTACCATGATACATGCCCGGCATTTCGGCGGTTTCGCCGCCAATAAGCGCACATCCTGAATATTCGCATCCACGACCAATGCCAGAAACAACTTCCGCTGCAACATCAATGTTGAGCTTTCCTGTTGCATAATAATCGAGGAAGAATAAAGGTTCAGCACCTTGTACGATTAAATCATTTACACACATTGCAACTAAATCGATACCAACACCGAAGTGTTGCTCCAGATCCATAGCTAAACGTAGCTTTGTGCCGACGCCATCAGTTCCGCTCACCAGCAGCGGCTTTTTATATTTCTGAGGGATAGCGCATAACGCACCAAAACCGCCCAATCCGCCCTTTACTTCAGGGCGAGAAGTGCGTTTAGTTACGTCTTTAATACGTTCAACTAATTGGTTGCCTGCGTCGATATCAACGCCTGCATCTTTATAACTAAGCGGGGTAGGTGGTGTTGCCAAGGTACTTCTCATTCACTAGATGTTAATTTCAGCTGCGAATTATAGCGGCATATAGTCTGTTTGGGTATGCCATCTGTGCAGATCTTGTGCTTGAAGTGTCAATAAATGTGCAAATGAAAAAGAAAAGATGATCTTTCCGTTAGAATACATGACAATTCGACCTGAGATTTTATTCATTGTGATGAGAAAAAATTGCTAAAGCTTTTTATTCGAATGTCGCCATATGTGTTTTTGTGTTTGTTGTCCATGGTGAATTTGGCACAGGCCGATGTATTGACAGGGCTTTATGCGGCCAAGGTTCCAGTAAGCAGTCAATCGGGCAAGGCGCAAGAACAAGCTATTCAACTGGCATTTAAAGAAGTGCTGGTAAAGGTTAGTGGTTCCAGAGAGTTATTGGAAGATAATGTTATTCGCACCCGGGTGCGGAATGCTAGGCAGTACCTGCGTCAATATCAATTCGAAAATGTTCAATCCGATAGCCCATCAAATGATAATTCCCAGCAGCAGCTTTATTTTTTAGCCAATTTTGATTCTGTTAAAGTGGATGGTTTACTTTTGGATGCGGGCTTTCCTATTTGGGGGAGTCATCGTCCTTCAACTATTTTGTGGCTTGCGGAAGAGAACGAATCTCTTGAACGACAGCTTTATTCAGAATATACAGATACCAACCTAAAGCATCATTTTTTGGATGGTGCGAGAAGGCGAGGCTTGAGTTTGGTATTTCCTGTTTTGGATATAACGGATTTGTCTAACGCTGGGTTGTATGACGTATGGGGCCGATTTACCGATAATATTATTAATGCCAGCCAAAGGTATGATTTAGAAATTGTGATGTCTGCCCGGGTTTATCCTCAACAAGATTTGGCAACAGATTTTGAGAATGAATCTAACTCGCTAACGGATAACGCAGCCGATGAATTGACAGAGCAAAGCAATGAGACATTGGTAAATACGTCGCCTGAAGCCGAGTTAATAGATGAGAATCGTGGTTGGCAAGTTGATTGGTTTATTTTTATGGATGGCGAAATGCAAACCGGTACGGTCTTAGGCGAAGACAGATCTTACATATCGAATGTTCTTGTTGATTTGCTAGCAGATAAACTTGCGGCAAAATATGCTGTTAGAGCAAGCGTTGGATTAAATGGCTTAGGTGCTCAGTCTGAAATTACGTTAATGAATATAAGCTCAGTCGATGCCTATGTTCATGCCAAGCGATACTTCGAATCATTGCAAGCGGTAACAGTAGTACAATTAACATCACTAAAAGAACAACGTGCAGTATTTAATGTTTCTTTGGTAGGGCGTATTGATGACTTGATAAATACGCTGCTGCTTGACGATAAAGTACGTAGAGTGACAGATGCTTTTGGTCGGCCTACCGGAGAGTTGGAGTTTGTATGGAACCCATAATTGCCGATCAGTTAGTTTTACCTGTTGCACCGCCTGAGTTTTATCAGTTTGACGACTTTTTTCCTGGTAACAATCAACAGATTATTGAGCACCTGAAAGCCTTGGTTAAAGAACAGGTCGATATTAGTCCGTTATGTTATTTGACCGGGAGAGCAGGTACGGGAAAAACGCATTTGCTTCATGCTACTGCTGAATATGCAGGGGCTTTGGATGTGCCTGTTATTTACCTGGATTTAAGTGAGCTAGTGTCTTTTAGTCAGGAATGTTTATTAGGGCTAGAGCAATATCAACTGGTATGTATTGATAATATTCAGGTAGTTGAAGGCGATTTTGCTTGGCAGCAAGCATTGTTTGATTTAATCAATAGGGTGCTTGAGTCTAAACATTGTTTAGTTTTTAGTGCGACTAAATTGCCTAAAGTTTTGAATTTAGAATTGAAGGATTTAGTGTCTAGGCTTGATTGGGGGGTCTGTTTTACTTTGGAACCATTGTCTGATGAACAATTGGTTGCCGCGTTAATCACTAAAGCGACGTCAAAAGGTTTAAAATTACCCAAAGAAGTTGCCAGTTTTTTAATCAAGCATTTTCGGCGAGATATGAATAGTTTGGTTGAAGTGCTAAATAAGCTTGATGATCGTTCTTTGAAAACCCAACGAAACCTTACTATTCCATTTGTTAAGGCTGAATTGCAGCTTTAATTTCGGTCTTCTCTAAAGCGACAATTCAACCTAATTAACCTAAAATCTGAATAATCAACACCTTCCGGCACCATTAAATCTGTGCCTCTCTGCGTTATATTTGCTCTAAAGAGGCCCATTAGTTATTTCACTTTCGGTAAGATAGGTCTGCCTTCATGCTGATCATGAGGGTCTAATCTTAACGTCGGCCTCAATGTTGATTTCCTTGATTGCGTTTTATTTGCACTTTCTGGCGCCGCGGATCTATTGCCATTACCCATTAGATTATCAAACCAAGACACGCCTGAAACCATATTTTGTGGTGCCGGTAGTGTGTTCAATATCGAAGCTGTATCTAGTTCGGGATAAATACTATTCACAACAAATATTGCTCTTTGTCGAAGGTTTGGGTCTGCAATTCGGTTTCGTTGGCCCCAGTGAACAATAAGATTAATGTTTTCGGTTTCTGTGTTGATAATGGCTACATCCGAGGCTATCCCTAGGCGATGAGCCATCATAAAACGTTCAAATATTGTCGCGAAGTCTTCTCGGTCTGTGAGGTAGCTGTAATACATGGCAGCAGCATCGGGTGCAAAAAATTGTTGAATGTTGAAGTCAACATAGCCTTTTTCGGTATTTGTGGCATTTTCACCAGCAAAACTAACTTGGGCTAATCCTTTCATTTCATTAGAAGCCAAGGGTAGAGTTTGGTCTAATTCATCTGAGGGAAGGGTGTTTGCGTTAACGAAAGTGAGTGGGCTGGAGCTAGCGCTAAGGTTGCTATGTTCGGATGGTTTTATAAAGTCATTAGCATGGGCCAGTTCATGGAATAATAACCATGTGGCATCAGCGTGAAGATCTTCAACTACTCGACTTAAGCGTTGTTCTTGAGGGTAGTCAGCTCCCCTTAAATAATTCTCGCCATCTTTTACATATCGCCACGGCATTATGAATTGAAGTTCTCCTCCAAAACTACTGCGAAAGTCTGGCGCGTCATTTAATGTGTCTCGTTCTTGAGGTGTTATCCAAAACTTATCGGGATCTAGATAAATAGCACCTGTTGCTGCCCAATAAAAAGAAGGGCGGACATCTACGGCAATAACGATTGCTGTTACTGCTTTTAGTAATCTAATCATGTCAGCAGAGACTGGAGATGTTTCCAAGTATTGGCGAAAACGTTCGGCCATCCAATCGTGTGATACCACAACTCTATCCATAATATCGTCAATAGTTGGATTGGTGGCCGATTGAGCAATAATTGGAAGGTTGCCGAAGGTACAAGATTCGTTGATCAAATTGTTATATACGCAACCTACCAACACGTTTGCATACTGCCCTTGAGCATTAAAAGCGTAGACATCTTCGGAAACGATTCGGCTGGCCGCGTCAGGGAAAAAGCCACTACTATTAATTTCCGTATTTTTTACTAATACATAGACAGCATCGGTATCTTGAGTGCCGTCTTCAAACGTCAGCACCGCTTCAAATTGCAATAACTCATCTTTAGTAACTGATGGGGCATTAAAAAATAAAAAATTATCTTGAGGTGTTAAGGCACTTGTCGGAATCGTTGGGCCTGAAATTTGTCGCCAAGTCAGGGCGAATCTGACCTGTGGATTGCTACTATCAGCACGGAGTGACACTTTACCTCGCTCCGTTACAGCATGGTCGAGTCGGATCTGAGCTGTCGTTGAAGAGTCTGATTCTTCTGCTACAAAGGTGACTTCTTGTTCTGTAGTGTTGCCTCCACTGTCTGTACCCGTGTAAGTGAAGCGATAATCACCAACTTCTTTAACATCGAACCCGATAACTTGGCTGTTACCAGCCAGAAAACCTGTGCTGGGACCGGCGGTTTGTACCCACTTAGATTTAACAATTTCTGCGCCATTAGTAACCATCGCAACCAATCCCACGGGCTGGTTTGTGGTTACCAATGTAGGGGAAATCATGTTTATTCGTTCGTCTAAGGGTTGACCTGTTGGTGGTGGAGGTGTTGGGGGCGATGGTGTATCGGGTGAGCTTGGCGTACTTGCTGAACCCCCACCGCCACATCCAGTTATAAGAACTAGATTGAAAATGCTGACAATGGCAAACTGAATTAGTTTGTTACTCATGACTTTTCTCCACTACTTCCAGTGTAACTGAATGGAAAACACTTCCATTAAAGTTAAATTTGATCATGGTGTGCAACACCTGATTTTTGGGTTGTTGCACGTGATACATCATCATTATAGATATTATATTATCCGCACTATAATATAATTTAGGCTTCTGGTTTTAATTTTTTTAACCCTAAGCCTAGCTCTCTTCCCCGCAACCGGGCGAAGAAGCTACAACCAATAAACATGATTGTTGCCAATATAATTTCAATGAGCGCATAAACCCATTCATTGGCACTTGTATATATAGCGGTTAGGCCGTGCAGGAGATAAATCATTACAATAAAATTGGCCCATGCGTGTGTATAAGGCTTTCCACTTAGCATGCCTCGCATCGGTAAAAGTAAAGGTACGACCCAGAATAATACTCTAAACATTACTGAGTTCATGACCTCTGTATCTAAGATAAAGTGCCAAGTAATAACCCACAGCAGTAGGCCAAGATAGCCGAACAAAGCAAGTTGTCGAAATAGTTTGGTTTGATTAGACATTAGATAAAACACTATCCTATTTTTAAGACTGTATTGGCCAGTCGTTTACCCAAAGAAATACCCAGTGATTTTTCTTCTTCAGTTAATGCGGTTCCTACTTCATGAGTAGCAAGGTGAGTGGCACCGTATGGACTGCCCCCACTGGTAGTCGTATGTAAATTAGGTTCGGAGTAAGGTATTCCCATTACCAGCATGCCATGATGTAAAAGCGGTAGCATCATTGATAACAATGTTGATTCTTGCCCACCATGTAAACTCGATGTTGAAGTGAAAACACAGGCGGGTTTGTCTTGTAATGCTCCCTTTAACCACAAATCGCTGGTTGAATCCCAAAAATATTTTAGGGAAGCTGACATTTGACCAAAGCGAGTAGGGCTGCCCATTGCCAAGCCTGAACATTCTTCTAGGTCCTGCTTTTGTACCAAAGGATCAACAAGGTCCGTTTCATTTTCAACATGCAGTGATTTTACGCAGCGTAAACGGGCTGAACATCCGGCTTTTTCTATGCCCATCGCTATTTGATAAGCCAAATTTCGGGTGCTACCTTGTTGGCTATAATACAATACCAAAATTTCTTTCATTACAGTATGTCCAGCACCAGTTCTGGTGGTCTACCTATTTTGGCACTTTCATCTGTAAAAACGATAGGACGCTCAATTAATTTGGGGCAGTCTAACATCGCTTGCAACAATTGCTCTTCAGTAATATCTTTAGCGCCCAATTGACGTTCCTTGAATTCAGGTTCTTTGGTTCTCATCATATCTATGAACGAATTTAGACCTAATTTCTCTTTGATGTTTAATAGTGTGTCTGAGTCAGGTGGCGTTTTAAGATATTCGATAACAGTACTGGCGTAACCGCCGTCGTTTAAAATTTGCAGAGTTTGTCTGCTTTTGGAACAACGGGGATTATGTAAAATAGTGATGTTTGACATAAATATAATCATACAGATGAGTTGTAACTCTATTTTACACGCATATTGGATTTCATTAAATTAACACGTATAAATTTGCTAGGAAAAACGACATTGAATAAATATTTACTCATGCTGGCGGCAGGCATTGCCGGAATTTTAGGTGTTGTAACACACAATATGTCACGTTTTGATTTTCAAACAGTGCAAGGTGACAAAATTCAATGGAGCGATATGCATGGAGAATGGGTGGTATTAAACTATTTTGCTGAATGGTGTGCGCCATGTTTAAAAGAAGTGCCGGAACTTAATAAGTTTCATCAAATTGCGCAGCAACATCAAATAAAGTTATTGGCAGCGAGTTATGATGCGTTAACCGCACAGGAACTTGAGCATCTACAGCAAAAATATGACATGCAGTTTGATCTTATCCGGACCGATCCTCAACCTGTCATGCCGGTATTTAAGCCACAGCAATTGCCTGCCACTTTTCTCATATCCCCTGAAGGGGTAGTGGTAAAGAAGTTATTGGGTGAGCAAACCAGCGATTCTCTATTCGATGCTATTGCAATGGCAAAAGGGAAAACTGGAATAAAAGCGAATTAGCGCTAAATTTGGAAAGTGATTTTTCACTTTCCAAATTATAACTTTTTAATTTGTTCCTGATCTTCTCTTAATTGCTCTATTCGGGCACGAATTCTCTGCTTTTCCAAATTGTTTTCTTTGGCGTAATTGTATGCTGAATGCAGCTCATCAATTGCATTGGGATAGGCTGCAAGTAAGGCATACCATTCCGCTTTGGCTTGATGCATTTCCAAGAACTGTTTGTTTTCACCGTAGGACTCGGTTAGGAGTTGGTAAGACAATAAGTGATCCGGATTCGTTAGCAGATAATCCTTAATAACATTATTGGCCTTCTTATAATCGCCACCTTTTATTGCTGCATTGGCAAGATTGAGTGAAATAACTCTATTTCTGGGGATTTTAGTTGCTACAGATTCCAGATCTTTAATTGCTTTTGAGGTTTTTTTGCTAGCAATTTGAATATCAGTTGCCACGTCTAGATAAAAGAGGTTTTCCGGATCGTTTTTTAGCAACTCGTTTATCAGCTTTAGGGCTTCTTTATATTGACCACCGTCGTGCAAGGATATCGCTAGGCCATATTGGGCGGCTTCTTTAAATTCATACTCATGCTTTCGTATTTTGTTTCGGAACAACTCGATGTTGTAGCGAGTGTTGCCGGAATAGCGGGCGACGATTCTGGCTTTTACCAAATGGAACGATTTGCTGGGTGGAATTCGATTGCGAACTTCACCGGATTGTCTATTTCTTGCATCCGCTATTCTTGATAAAGGGAGTGGGTGAGTTAATAAGAACGCAGGTGGCGTGGAACGAGAACGGTTTTTAGCAGCAAGCTTGCCAAAGAAGTCGGCTGCACCTTGAGTGTCAAATCCTGATTTAGCGAGAATTTGAAATCCTACTCTATCTGCCTCTTGCTCATTTGAACGGGTATAGTTAATCCCAAGTTGTTGGCTTGCGGCATTAGACGCAGAAATTGCAGCTATGCCTGCTTCAGGATTGGCTGCGGCAAGAATAATTCCGCCAAGCAGTGTTGCCAAATGTAAGGTTGAGTTGCGCTGTTTTGCTGCAATGGAGCGAGCAATGTGTCGTTGGGTTACATGGCTGATTTCATGTGCCAATACTGAAGCTAACTCGCTTTCGTTATCGGCTTGTAAAATCAACCCGGTATGAATGCCTATATGGCCACCAAAAAATGCAAATGCATTGATGTCTGGGCTGTTTATCCAAAAGAATTTGAATGGAAACTTTACGTCATTGGCCTGGATAACTAAGCGGTTCCCAATGTCATTGATGTATTCCTCTAACACAGGATCCATGATCATGGGCGCTTGGGAGCGCAATTGACGCATAAGTACATCGCCAATTTGTTTTTCTTTTTCAATACTGATCGCACTAGAGGCAACAACGCCAATAGACGGTAACGTGTTCTTTTGAGCATGCAAGTGAGAAGTCTGAGCGAAAGCGGATATGCTCAGGAAAAAGGATATAAAAAAATAAAAACTTTTTTTCATTAAAATTCAAATAGTGATTATAAGGCAATGCTTTGAATTCAATATTATCTGATTAGTTCCAAGCGTGGTGACCTAAATTCCATTTTTTGCTCGCTTTATGCGCTAATTTGGATTTTGTTCAGTTTGGATTTAGTTGTAAATGTATTTTAATTGTTAATTTTGGCTTCGATATCATGAATGATTTGTTTTAGCGATTCGCCTTTTTCTTCGGTGATTTGAATGTCCTTGGATAGTTCTTGTAATAATGAGTCCACAATGTTTGAAGCGTAATGAACTAATAACCTGTCAGCTGTGTCTCCCTTTTTGTATGCGTGAACAATGAACTCCGAAAATTTTGGAATTTTTAAAATGGTCCCCATCGTTGCAGGATCCCAAAGTCTAAAATCGATGAAAGGGTCTCCTTTGGCATAAACTAGTACCGGGCCGCCCTGACTAATAGGAGCGCAAGTTATTTCATAGTCTTGATCTTCATTAAATCGGCGGTAAAGGGTGATTTCTGGTTTGTGAGTTACTGCTATCTCGCCATCTTGATTCATTTTTCCTTTTAATTTATCCAAATTCCAGTTTTGGCGATTAACTAATCTTTTTAGTGCGTGGTCGAATCCGTGAGTGTGGATGCCTTCCAAGTCGGCCAATGAATTGGATACCATATGAAAGAAAGGCGGAATTTCCCCCCAACCTAGTTTTTTCTTTAAGCTGTTAATCTCTTTCAGTGTTGGTTGTGCGCTCATTTACCCTTCCGTTTATATCATAAAAGATTGGACTAAATTAAGGGACTGCTTGGGCCTACCTTTAGAGTTTGAATATTGTACGAATTAACGCGATAATTTTTCTTTATATGGCGAATTTGGATATTTTAAAAGGCCGTTACATGTCACATATCTTGCCTCGAATAGATAATAAATCAACTGCTGTAAAAATAAACCTTAAAGATAATCAAACCCTAATATAACCTCAGTATTGGACCGAAAACGACCTACTTTTGTTATTTAACTCATTGTTTTAAAAAATATGTAATAACCGATCAATAAAAAACGATGCTCCTTATCCAGAACTGAGGTTAATATAACATGCAATAAGGATATAGGGACGGCCCTTGGTTTGGTAATATCGGGTTCGTAGATTCAATTATAGAACATCATATTGATGGGTTGTTCTTATCTTGTGTAAATGATTATTAGGTTCTGTTAATAAAGGGCAACTTATGTTTGAAGTGTTTGGTCGCTGGTATAAGCGCAAGTTTTCAGATCCTGATTCGGCGATGTTGCTGTTTCTGTTGATTGTCGCGAGTCTGATTTTGGTGTTTTGGGGAAATATGTTGGCGCCTGTCATTGTTGCGGTGGTGTTAGCTTATTTATTGGATTGGCCTGTTACGCGCTTACAGAATTTGGGTTTAACCCGAACCTATTCAAGTGTACTGATTTTACTTGTTTTTGTTGGAGTGGCAATTGTTGTCACTGTTGCATTAATTCCCGTCATTTGGCAGCAAAGTTTGAATTTGGCGAATGAAATGCCGGAAATATGGGAGCAGGCCCAATCTTGGTTTATGGCATTACCAAATCACTACCCGCAATTTGTGAAAGGGGAACAAATTGAGAAGTTACTCAGCGGGGTAGACGAAAAAGTAATGGTAATAGGGGAAGGCTTGTTGTCTGCTTCTTTTAGTTCTCTATTTGGCTTTGCAGCATTATTGATATACCTCATTTTGGTTCCTATTATGGTGTTCTTTATGCTAAAGGATAGACAACAGCTGTTGGGTAATATTTCAGAGTTGTTACCTAAGGAAAGGCGTTTGATAAAGCAAGTAGGCCAAGAGATGAATATTCAAATTCTGAACTATATTCGCGGCAAGGTTATTGAAATCATTATTGTTGGTACGGTATCCACTATTACTTTTGTGTTTATGGATTTGCGTTATTCGTTGTTATTTGGGGTGTTGGTTGGATTTTCCGTACTTATTCCTTACATTGGTGCCGCTTTGGTAACAATACCCATTGCCGTGGTTGCCTTGTTTCAGTGGGGTATTACATCTGATTTCTGGTCGATAATGGTGGCATATGCCATTATTCAGGCATTGGATGGAAATGCGCTTGTACCCATTTTGTTTTCAGAAGCGGTAAGCTTGCATCCTGTTTATATTATTGTTGCTGTCTTACTTTTTGGTGGTTTGTGGGGGTTTTGGGGCGTGTTTTTTGCTATTCCGTTGGCGAGCTTGGTCAGAGCACTATTTAATGCATGGTCGTCACCCAAAGAGTTTGCACAAAGCGTTTAATTGGGCCGCTATTTAAATACAAAAACCCCGGTTTAAATGCTCACTGCTATAACGCACTAAGTATTTAAACCGGGGTTTCTTTTAGCTGTTACCGTTTTATTAGCTGCTTTAATTTTATACTACAAGAAAGCGTAAAAGGCATTTAGCTTAAAAAGTCTAGTACAACTTGATGGTGATCTTTGGTTTTGAATTTATCAAATACATGCTCGATAGTGCCATTTTCATCAATTAGAAAACTGATTCTATGAATACCGTCGTATTCTTTACCCATAAACTTTTTTAGTCCCCATATACCATAAGCGTCGGCAATGGCATGGCCTTCATCAGAAAGCAGAGTGAAATTGAGTTCATCTCGTTCGGTGAATTTGGTTAATCTTTTCACTGCATCAGGGCTTATGCCGAGAACAACCAAATTTTTTGCATCTAAATCTGCTTTACTGTCTCTAAGAGATTGCGCTTGTACCGTACAGCCGGGTGTCATCGCTTTAGGGTAGAAATAAACAAGTACCTTTTTTCCTTTAAAATCGCTTAGTGATATTAGATCGCCATTTTGATCTTGCAGGCTAAAAGTAGGGGCTACTGCTCCTGCTTGAAGTGGGGGCATAGTAATTTCCTGTCGGTTAACGGTTATTGATTGGATTTTTCTTCTATTTGTCCGGATAGGTCAAATGATGTTAGCAATTGCATGTAGTCTGAACTAAATTCAGGATACGAGGTATCCTGAGGCAAACTGGCAATCATCTTACATTTAACATTCTCGGATTCATGGTTCGCTTGTCTAAATGCAGTAATCCTTACACCTTTACTAGCGCAAAAAGCTAGAATATCTGCAATTTTATCGGTTGCATTGACGCCATAAAAATTCATGTCTGCCAATCTTTCTAAATGCTGCTTGTTATGATGTTTAGTCCGTTTCATCATCGACAATAGGTCGAGTTTCAGGCACATGTTGGGTAACTCGCATTCCAATTTGGTAATACAAGCAACCGATCCCTCAAGAATCATCGTGAGAGATAAATCTTCGCCATAAATTGCCTGGCGACTATCCAAAATGTTGCATTTATTTTCACTCGCAAGATTCGCAATCTTACTTAAAATGCCAGTTCTATTGGCACCTAAAAAGGTCATAATTAGTTGATGCTTCATAATTACTTAATTTTGTGAGGCTTCAAAGACAATGTTTTTGTCATAAACCTTATATTAAAACTGTTAGGTGACTTGTTTTTGCAGGCCTAGGTCATTACCATTAGGCGCTAATTTCTCAGGAGTATTTATGTTCAAAGGCAGTATTGTCGCTCTTATCACTCCGATGAGGCCGTCAGGCGAGGTCGATTATGCTTCATTGCAGAAGCTAGTGCAATTCCATGTCGAAAACGGAACCGATGCAATCGTTTCTGTGGGGACTACTGGAGAATCGGCCACATTGCCTGTGAAAGAGCATGCGGAAGTCGTAAAAAAGACGGTTGATTATTGTGAAGGTAAAATTCCGGTAATTGCTGGAGCAGGTGCAAATTCAACCCGTGAAGCGATTGAATTAGGAGAAGTCATGGAGGGGCTGGGTATTGAAGGGCTTCTTAGTGTCGTACCCTATTACAATAAGCCTCAACAGCGAGGTATGGTTGCCCACTTCAATGCCATTGCCGATGCATCCAAAGTACCTGTTATTTTGTATAACGTACCCTCTAGAACCGTTGCTGACCTATCTAATAATTCGGTTGAAGAACTAAGTCATCATTCCAACATTATTGGTATTAAAGATGCTACGGCCGATATGACTAGGTTGTCGGATATGAAGGCTCGGCTACCCAGCGATTTTCTTCTATTTAGTGGCGATGACGCTACCGGTTGTGAGTATTTATGTAGTGGTGGACATGGTGTTATCTCCGTTACGGCTAATGTTGCTCCTGCACTAATGAAAAAAATGTGTGATGCTGCTCTTTCTAAAAATGTTGCCTTAGCAACAGAAATAAATGAAAAGCTAGCGGAACTTCACAACACATTATTTATCGAACCTAATCCGGTCATACCCAAATGGGCATTGCATAAAATGGGATTGATTCCATCACCGGCATTAAGATTACCAATGGTTGAACCAAAATCTGCCAGCCAATCAACAATTGAAAAACTGTTGTTGGGAATGGGGATAATTGCGTAGAGGACTGAAGTTGCAAAAGCACGTTTTATTTTGTTTGGGAGCAGTTTTTGCTCTTTCTGCTTGTAGTTCAAGCCAAGAGCGCCAAGTAGCAAGTGGCAATTTTGAATATCTGCAAGAAGCTAAAACTATTTCATTAAAAGTACCGGAAGGAAAAGACCTGCCACAATATTCTGATGAGTATGAGTTACCTAAGTTGGGAGATGAGGCACCAGTAACTATTTATGGGCCGAGTTTAAGCATTGAGTCGCCTCAATTGGTATTACCTTTGGTAACGGGATCCCACATTACGGAAGGTTCCAGAGAAGCGGTTGTTTGGTTCGATCAAATTGACGATAGCCAAGCTTTAGACACCACTATTTGGAATTCATTGCTAAGCTATTTGGAAGAGCAAGGCATTGGCGTAGTAAAATTTGATAAAGAAAATCAGGTTTTGTTGTCTGACTGGATGATCATTGAAGACACAGAAGATTCTTCTTGGTATAGCTGGACCAAAACCGAACGTAGTATTGGACAAAGATTTGAATTTGCGCTTGAAATCAAATCTCATGGTAGAAGTGCTGCGCTTAAGGTAGAGCTAAAAGACTATCTTGAAACGGTTAACGAAGACGTTATTGCTGAAATAGACGAAGGCGCTATGCGTCGGCAAGAGGTTGAGGTTTTAAACAACGTTATTAGTCATTACGCCAGGCAAATTCTTATTGCTGATGCTCGAAGATTGAAGCAAATTCAGCAAGGTTTGAATATGGAGCTTGGCTTTAATGGTAATGGCGATCCTGCATTTGTACTTGATGCTGGATATGAAATTGCTTGGCCTCGAATTTTACTGGTTTTGAGAAAGCTTGGATTCAATGTAAAAGATTTGGATAAATCTAACGGCTTATTGTTTGTTAATTATGTTGGTGCTGAATCCAGTTGGTGGGTTGATTTGTGGGGTGGTGCAGACGAATTACCATTAGAGAAAGGTGAGTACCGTTTGTTAGTGCGTGAACAAGGCGCAAAAACCAGCATTACATTTCAGGACAAAGAAAGTCAGCCATTATCATCTAAAATTCTGACAGATATTTTCCAACCTCTGTCGGAAATAATGGCAACCGATAATTTGGATATTTAAGCTGCTCAGACACAGCTTGGATAGTAAAAATAGAGTTTAGAAAAGGGCACGGTAACGTGCTCTTTCCATTATGGGGTAGGCCGAATGGTAAAAGTTTACCCGCTTTTAAGAGACAAGATTAAGGCAGTATAAGAACATGCAGAAACGAGAAGAACTATACCGTGGTAAAGCCAAAACTGTATATCTTACCGATAACGAAGATTATTTGGTTTTGCACTTTCGTAACGATACGTCTGCCTTCGATGGGCAAAAGGTCGAACAATTACAACGTAAAGGTATGGTAAACAACAAATTTAACTATTTCATTATGAATAAGTTGGAAGAAGCGGGAATTCCTACTCAGGTAGAAAAGCTGCTTTCTGATGACGAAGCGTTAGTGAAAAAGTTGGATATGATCCCAGTTGAATGTGTTGTCCGAAATTTTGCTGCTGGCTCCATGTGTCGTCGATTAGGTGTTGAAGAAGGCATTGAGCTAAGCCCTCCAACTTTTGAGTTCTTCTTGAAAAACGACGAATTACACGACCCCATGATTAACGATTATCATATCGTTTCATTTGGTTGGGCGAGTGAAGCACAAATTGCTAAGATGAAAGAGCTGACTTTCAAAGTTAACCAAGTTTTAAAAGATCTATTTGCCAGCGGTGGTATGTCGCTAGTGGATTTTAAATTGGAGTTTGGCCTATCAAATGGTGAACTGGTATTGGGCGACGAGTTCACGCCAGATGGTTGCCGTTTATGGGACAAAGACACCAATGAAAAAATGGATAAAGACCGATTTCGCCAAGGTTTAGGTGGAGTGGTTGAAGCATACGAAGAAGTTGCTAACCGCTTGGGTTTGAAACTTTAGTTTGTTTTTTAAGACCAGGAAAGTTGGTTTTCCTGGTCAATTCTTTTTATTGCTTTCGAGTATTTATTGATAGCACTAAAGTACTATTCTTAATCCTTCCTCTCCCTAGTAACATCGTTCGATAGATTGAAGATAATGTTAGTTGCTGATTTGTTTATATTAGAGCGCTGCCCTAGTCACACTTTGTTTACCAACATACAAAGACAGTTCACCTTTGCTTCTTTGCTTGATCTCAATTTAATTGACCACTTCAAATATTGACGGAATTTTTAAACGGACGTTAAACAACTTGTAGGCTTTTGTTGTATGAATAGTCTTAAGAATAAACTCACCGTTCTTACTCTTGTCCCCGTATTATTGATTACCCTCGTTTTAGTGTTATTTTTTTGCTGGGAATTAAAACTGACTGCTGAAGAGCAGATTAGTAATACCCAAAAAACGTTAACAGAATTGAAAAAGTCCGAACTTAAGCACTATTTAGAGCTTAGTATGAGCAGTGTCCAGCAGGTGTTATCGGATAGCACGCTTTCAAAAGAGCAAGCTCAAGCTCTTATTCAAAAACATATTCAATCTCTAAAATATGACGGTAGCAATTATTTATTTGCTTACTCAGAAGGTGGCGACCGCATTGCTCTAGGTAGCAATCTTTCTGGTCTTGGAGAAAATTTCTGGAATGTTAAAGATCCAACCGGTAATTTTGTGGTGCAGGGTTTAATAAAAGCAGCAAGAGATAAGGATGGTTATTATGTTTATCACTGGCCTAGGTTGAAAGGTTCAAAGCCGCTTCCTAAATTAAGTTACGCCATTTGGTTAGAAGACTGGAAATGGATGATTGGCACCGGGTTTTATATTGATGATATTGATCAACAGGTCGCAGTAATAGAAGCTCAGGCAGAAAAAACGCTGACGAATGCACTGATAATGGGATTAGTAATATCGATTTTTGTTAGTGTATTAATGGTTTTTCTGGTGCGCTTGGTGGCAAAGCGTATTATGCGGCCGCTGGAAGAGGTTAACGAAAACCTGTTAGAAATCTCATCAGGGCAGGGGGATTTAACCAAACGACTAAAAGTAAAAACTAATGATGAAATTGGGCAGGTAGCCACAAGCTTCAATTTGTTTGTTGAAAAAATTCATATTATTGTAGAGCGGGTAACGGAGTACTCTGAAAAAGTTCGTGAGGCTGCAACCAATATTAATGACCGTAATATTCAAGTACATGATTTGTTAAGTCATCAGAATACAGAAACCGATATGGTTGCCGCTGCGATGAATGAATTGTCTAAATCAGCCATTGAAATTGCAGAAAATGCGGAGACGCTAGCAACGACAGCAAATTCAGCTAATTCACAAAATATAGAAGCCCGAGTAGAAATAGATAGTTCCATTGATAAGGTTAAACATCTATCTGATGAAGTTTCTATGGGAGCCGCTGCAATTAGTGATCTGGAACAAAATGTACAGGAAATTGTATCTGTTTTGGATGTTATTCGCGGTATTGCAGAGCAAACTAATTTACTCGCATTAAATGCTGCCATTGAAGCTGCCAGAGCTGGAGAGCAAGGAAGAGGGTTTGCTGTAGTGGCTGATGAAGTCCGCACCTTGGCAAGCCGAACCCAAGACAGCACAAAAGAAATTCAACAGACCATTCAAAAATTGGATGAAGCGGCTCAACAGGCTGTTGATATTATGGCTAAGAGTGCGGAAAACTCTGAGGAAGCCGTACATAAGGTTGATGCCACTGGTCAGTCATTAATGGCCATAACGGAGGCTATCAGCAGCATTAATAATATGATTGCCCAAATAGCCACAGCTTCCGAAGAACAGCATCAGGTGAGTGACAATATTAATGTCCGTGTTGCCAATATTGTCGAGTCGTTAGGTAAAACAGAAGCTATATCCAATTTAAGTACAACCGACAGCCAAAACTTGGTGGAATGTGCCGAAGCACTTCAGGAACAAGCTGGTCAATTCAAACTGTAGCTTTTACGGCCACTTAAATTTTAATGAAATAGGGTATTGCGACTAAAATAACGCCAATAATAAGCAGCGCAGCCACACTAGATATAAAATATGGGATCACAAGAAGAGCCAAGCCGCAGCATAAGGGTATAATCGCGTTTTGTTTTTTCCCATAAATGAAATAGCCAATACCGAATCCACTAAACAAAACACCCCAAAGCATTATTGATGAACTATCCATTTAGAAATCACCTGTACGATATTAATTGGCACACAACAGTGCACTAGTATGAATTATTGGTAAGTCCAAAACATTACTTTCACTTAACCCACTACACTAATTTTTTATCTTTTCTAGAGGCTGTTGCTATTTCGTGTTCAATTTAGGACACGAAATAGCAACAGGCCTTAGGTATTAACCGTAGGCTAGCAGACTTTTATATTAAGATTTTGGTTAAAGAGGGGGATAGCAAAGCAATAATTGAGGTTTTTTAATCCAATTCAATTTCAATATCACTGGTGGGTACGCTGCAACAGGGTAGGAATTCGTTGTCATCAATATAGGCAAGGGGAGCGATTTTGTATTCTATGTTTCCGGCAAGAAGCTTGGTTCTGCAAGCACCACAGAAGCCTTCGCGACAATGAAATTGCACGTCTATTTTTTCAGCTTCGAGACATTCCAATAAGGTATCACCGGCAGTATAGTTAATATCCTGCCGGGATTTTATGGAAATCAAATAGGTTTCTTTGTTTGACGACATTATTTTGAAAACATTGGCCTATACTACAGGTCAAAGTCGTCAAAATCGTTTGCACTAACTTCGCTGTCTATTTGACCTACCAAGTAAGAACTGATCTCAGCTTCTTGTGGAGCTACCTGAAAATTGTCGGAATTAAGGTAGTTGTTCATCCAAGGTAGTGGATTATTTTTAATGTCGAAAGGTTTACCCATTCCAATTGCGGACATGCGTTCGTTCGATATGTATTCTACATATTGGCACAATATTTCTTCGTTTAAACCAATCATAGAGCCGTTTTGAAATAGGTATTTGGCCCATTGTTTTTCTTGTTCGACGGCGTTTAAGAAGATGTCTTTGGCTTCTGTTTTGTATTGCTCAGAAATATCAGCCATTTCAGGGTCATCTTTGCCTTTGGCCCAAATATTTAGAATATGTTGAGTGGAAGTAAGATGCAGGTTTTCGTCTCTGGCAATTAAACGAATAATTTTAGAGTTACCTTCCATCAATTTTCGTTCAGCGAAGGCAAAAGTACAGGCAAAAGAAACGTAGAACCTGATTGCTTCCAATGCATTTACCGAATTCATGCACAGGAACATCCTTTTCTTTAATTCGTGCTTGGTAACGGTATATCGATTGCCATTAATGGTGTGAATTCCTTCACCTTGGGACTGCCACAATTGGGTGTAGAAAATCAAATCATCGTAGTATTTGGAAATATCCGTCGCTCGACTTTTTATTTCTTCATTAACCACGATGTCTTCAAAGATTGAACTTGGATCACTAAACAGGTTCCGCAGTATATGCGTGTATGAACGTGAATGAATGGTTTCAAAAAACGACCAGGTTTCGACCCAGGTTTCCAGCTCAGGTAAAGATATGATTGGCAAAAAGGCAATATTAGGGCTTCGGCCTTGTATTGAGTCCAGTAAAGTTTGATATTTTAAGTTGGATATAAATATGTGTTTTTCTGGTTCACTTAATTTTTGAAAATCAATCCGGTCTTTGCTTACATCTACTTCTTCTGGTCGCCAGAAGAATGAAATTTGCTTTTCAACCAGCCTCTCGAAAATACTGTGTTTTTGTTGATCATAACGAGCGACATTCACCGGATTACCGAAGAACATAGGCTCCGCTAATGGGTTCGTTGTATACTGGTTAAAGGTTGTGTATCTCATGTTTAATTCTCTGCCTTCCAATCCAAACTAATAAGCGGAAAAACGTATTGTTTTTCTAGATCTGGTTTCCCTAAATCTTGCAGGCCCCGCCAGCACAATCGTCGTCTTCTTCAATCACTACTTCGGTAGCTTCAGTCGTTTTCTGTTGGGCTTTAACTTCTGAGCTTGAAGCGTCTGATGCGCCATCACGCGTGTTGTGGTAGTAGAAGGTCTTCACTCCTAATTTGTATGCTGTTAGTAAGTCTTTCAGTAGCATTTTCATGGGTACTTTGCCACCTTCGTACTTACTGGGGTCATAGTTGGTATTGGCAGAAATCGTTTGATCGATAAACTTCTGCATAATGGCAACTAGCTGGATATAACCGTCATTGGAAGGTATTTCCCAAAGCAATTCATATTGATTTTTATATTTTTGATATTCAGGTACAACTTGCTTCAAAATGCCGTCTTTGCTTGCTTTTACACTGATATGGCCTCTTGGTGGCTCGATACCATTGGTTGCATTGGATATTTGTGACGAGGTTTCCGATGGCATTAAAGCTGATAGAGTTGAATTTCTTAGGCCATGTTGAAGTATATCCTGGCGTAAGGAATCCCAATCTAAATGCAGAGGTTCGTGGCAAACTTTATCCAATTCCTTTTTATAGGTATCAATGGGCAGTAAGCCTTGAGAATAAGTCGTTTCATTGAATTTGGGACAAGCGCCTTTTTCTTTTGCTAATCCAACAGATGCTTTTAACAAATAGTATTGAATAGCTTCAAAGGTTTTATGTACGAGACCATTTGCGCTGCCGTCGGAGTATTTCACCCCATTCTTTGCTAAATAATAAGCAAAGTTGATGACACCAACACCGAGTGTACGGCGGCCCATAGTGGCGTTGAGAGCTGCCGGAACGGGATAATCTTGGTAATCTAAAAGGTTATCTAAGGCTCTAACTGCCAAGTCGGCCCATTCTTCCAATTCACTTAGGTCTTTTATGGCACCTAAATTGAACGCTGATAATGTACATAGAGCAATTTCACCCTCTTCGTCGTTAACATGCTTCAATGGTTTGGTTGGCAACGCAATTTCCAAACACAAATTACTTTGACGAATTGGTGCAACATCCGCTCTAAACGGACTATGGGTATTACAGTGATCGACATTCTGTAAATAAATACGTCCAGTGCTGGCTCGCTCTTGCATAAACAAGCCAAACAACTCCAACGCTTTGATGCGTTTTTTGCGAATACTATCGTCTTGTTCGTATTTTATATACAGTTCTTCAAACTTGTCTTGATCGGCGAAGAACGCGTCATATAAACCAGGTACATCGGATGGGCTGAACAACGTAATGTAATCGTCTTTAATCATTCGTTGATACATGGTTTTATTGAATTGCACACCGTAATCTAAATGACGTACACGGTTTTCTTCTACACCACGATTGTTTTTAAGTACTAGAAGTGATTCTACTTCTAAATGCCATAGCGGATAGAAGAGGGTTGCTGCGCCACCACGAACACCGCCTTGAGAGCAGCTTTTTACAGCGGTTTGGAAGTATTTATAAAACGGTATACAGCCGGTGTGGAATGCTTCACCACTTCGAATTGGGCTGCCTAAAGCTCTTATCCTTCCGGCATTAACACCGATACCAGCGCGTTGGCTGACATATTTTACAATTGCGCTGGCGGTAGCATTAATTGAATCAAGACTGTCGTCTGCTTCAATGAGAACGCATGAGCTAAATTGGCGCGTTGGTGTACGCACACCAGACATAATAGGCGTTGGTAGTGAAATTTTGAATTGAGATGTCGCATCATAAAAACGCTTTATGTATCCCATTCGAGTTTCTTGCGGGTATTTAGCAAACAAACAGGCTGCAACTAGTATGTATAAAAATTGCGCACTTTCGAATATTTCACCGGTTACTCGGTTCTGAACCAAGTATTTACCTTCGAGTTGCTTAACGGCGGCATAGCTGAAATCCATGTCTCGCCAATGGTCGATGTATTCGTCCATTTGTTCCAGTTCGGCTTGACTGTAATCTTCAAGTATATGCTTGTCGTATTTGCCCTTTGCGACCAATTCCTGCACATGGGTAGTCAATTGCGGGGGTTCGAATTGTCCAAATGCTTTCTTGCGTAAATGAAAAATAGCTAATCGTGCAGCAAGGTATTGGTAATCTGGAGCCTCGGTGGAAATCAGATCTGCGGCAGATTTAATTAATGTCTCGTGAATTTCTTCGGTTTTGATGCCATCGAAAAATTGGATGTGGGCCTTTATTTCGACTTGGGAAACGGAGACGTTTTCCAATCCTTTTGCAGCCCAGGTAATTACTTTGTGGATTTTGTCCAGGTCAAGGGGTTCCCTTTCGCCATTACGCTTGGCGACAAAAAGGTCATTATTCATACAGATCAGCCATTTTATATTTTTTATAATGATTTTCGAGACACCGTATTTTTTAGCAAATTGACTGCTTATTAATCGGTATCTTCTTAGCGCGCACGAATAGCTTTTATTGTTTTTATTAGCCATTCCCAGAAATCGCAATAAATGTTCAGCAATTGCGATATCTGAAACACAAGATAGTGAGGTTTTCTGATAAATTCAACCCAATATGTTGGGTTATAGGTATTATTAAATATACATGTTTTATTAAGTTAGTAGTGACTAACTTAATACATCAAAATTCATGCCTTACTAAGCAAAATCAAGTCATGATGGTTATGAATTATTTTATTAAAAATAATTGTGGTTGGTGTGTAGTTAACCACGATATATTGTGTGGGTAAAATTTGTGCACACAATATATAGTGGTTTGCTCTAAATGTGGGCTAATAACTCTAATGCATTATTTATACTTAAATCTGCTTGCCATTCTTTGGGAGTATCGTCTGTAGAAATATACCCATAGGCTGCGATGACTGATGTCATATTGGCTGCATTAGCTGCAGCAATATCTCGTTCGGCATCACCTACGTATAGAATTTGTTCTGGCTCAGCTGAGATGATTCTAGCGGCATGCAAAAGAGGTTCAGGGTGAGGTTTTCGTTGTTCCAGAGTATCGCCAGAAATATTGACTTTGCTATGACTGAATATGTCAAAATGCGGCAGAAGCAAATCAGTAAGGAATCCCGGCTTGTTTGTTACAACTCCCCAAGGTATTGATTTAGTATTTAGCGTTTCCAGCAATTCTTCAGTTTCGGGAAATAATGTTGTTTGCATACAGATGTTTTCTTGATAGTGAGCTAAAAACAGGGCTTTTAACTCTTCAAAATCATGTTGACTAATTTGCGTGCCAAACCCCAATTCCAATAAGCCTTTTGAGCCATGGGAAGCAACGCATCGATAGGTGTCGGCTGGACAGGAAGGCAGGCCCTTTAAATTTAGAACATGATTGAGTGCATTACCTAAATCATCTGCGGTATCTAGCAATGTGCCATCAAGATCGAATAAAACCGCGCGTATCGTCATGTTTTTCTTCACTCACTTAGTTTAAGCAACAGGATTATATCTTTTCACAGTAAACAATATAATTAACGTCTACATTACTGTCTGATAAATAAAACTCTTGTGTGATGGGATTCATGTGCAACCCTGTCATTGTTCTAGCTTTCAACCCTGCATTGTCGGCAAACTTCAACAATTCCGAAGGCTTAATAAATTTGGCGTGATCATGGGTGCCATCCGGTACTAAGCGCAATATTTTTTCTGCCCCAAGGATTGCCATTAACCAAGATTTAATATTTCTGTTGAGAGTTGAAAAAAATACTTGGCCACCTGGTTTGCACATTTTTGCGCATGCCCTTACCACAGATTCAGGATCAGGCACATGCTCCAACATTTCTAGGCAAGTAATAACATCTGCTTGTTCAGGGTGTTGTTCGGCGTAAGCTTCAGCTGTAGTTTGTTGATATTGAACTTCCACTCCGGATTCTAATCCATGTAATCGTGCAACTTGCAACGGGGCTTCCCCCATATCAATGCCGGTGACAATGGCACCGCTTTTTGCCATGCTTTCGGAGAGAATACCGCCACCACAACCCACATCAACAACTTGTTTGTCAAACAATCCGTTGGCGTGCTGTGCAATAAAGTCCAAACGTAGTGGATTGATTACGTGCAATGGTTTGAATTCGCCTTCTAAATCCCACCACCGTGATGCCAGTTGTTCAAATTTCTCTATTTCTTGAGGATCGACATTATAAGACACACTAAATTACCACTCTTTATTGGGGCGCATATATTTTAACGGTTGATGCAACTTTGGGTGCGCACTCTTTGTACAAGCACCGTATTGGGTGCTCAGTATTTTGGGCGCATTATAAGGAAAATGACACTTATTTAGTAGCGATTAGTCGTAATTTAGTTAACTTCCATTACGGATAAATTCGGCGGGTTTGTAGGGCATGGCTTTTATCTATTTGCGGTGTTAGAATCGGCTGACCAAATTAGACCCATAATAATATTCCACATCAAAACTACTATAGTGTTGGTGTAAGAAAATAGGGCGTAGAGAACGAGAAGTTTTTAGGGGAAGAAAATCTTACAGCATAGAACTGTTGAATACAGTCTTGTGTCGTAAGCGTTTGGATTACAATGTCAATCCGCTCATTTATTGTGAGCAAAACTCTTCTTTTAAAGGCGTCCGCGCTTAAAATTCATTTTTCTCTATTATCTTTTCCGTTGTGGTATTTGGTTAACTAAGATGAGTACTAACGAGCCTTAATTATTCGGTTTGGATTCCGAATTTTTTAGGTGCAGGTAGACATAATAATTACAAGGCAGTGTATGACTGATAACGCCAAAGAAATTCTTCCAATTAACATTGAAGAAGAGCTTAAGAATTCCTATCTTGATTACGCCATGAGCGTTATTGTTGGTAGGGCGCTTCCTGATGTACGTGATGGCTTGAAGCCGGTACATAGAAGGGTTCTATTCGCAATGAATGAACTTAAAAATGATTTTAATAAACCCTATAAAAAGTCGGCCAGGATTGTTGGTGATGTTATAGGTAAATATCATCCTCATGGTGACTCTGCGGTTTATGACACCATTGTGCGTATGGCTCAGCCATTCTCCTTGCGTTACATGTTGGTTGATGGGCAAGGAAACTTTGGTTCGGTAGACGGAGATTCGGCAGCAGCAATGCGTTATACCGAAATTCGTATGGCCAAAATTGCTCACGATTTACTGGCTGATTTAGATAAAGAAACCGTTAATTTTGTCCCTAACTACGACGGTACGGAACATATTCCAGAAGTCCTTCCTACCCGGGTTCCCAATTTATTAGTAAACGGTTCTTCGGGGATTGCTGTGGGCATGGCAACCAATATACCTCCTCATAATTTGGGTGAGGTTGTTACAGGTTGTATTGAATTAATTGATAATCCGGACATCACCATTGAGGAATTGATTACTCATATTCCTGGTCCTGATTTTCCTACGGCAGCAATGATCAGTGGCCGCAAAGGCATTGAGGATGCATATCGCACAGGCCGTGGAAAAATATATCTGCGTGCACTAGCGAATATTGAAACTGAGGATAATGGTAAAGAAACCATTATCGTTACCGAGATCCCTTATCAGGTTAACAAAGCCAAGCTAATTGAAAAGATAGCTGATCTCGTAAAAGAGAAGAGAATTGAAGGCATTTCAGCCTTGCGTGACGAATCTGATAAAGATGGTATGCGTATTGTGGTTGAAGTTAAGCGATCTGAGTCCGCTGAAGTATTGCTGAACAATTTGTATGCAAATACACAGTTGCAAACGGTGTTTGGTATTAACATTGTTGCATTGGATAATGGTCAGCCTAAAACGCTGAATTTAATGCAACTGCTACAGGCATTTGTATTGCACCGTAGGGAAGTGGTAACACGTAGAACGGTTTACGAATTACGTAAAGCCCGTGAACGTGCTCATATCCTTGAAGGTTTGGCAGTTGCGCTGGCAAATATTGACCCTATTATCGAGCTTATTAAGGCGTCTCAAAGTCCAGCTGAAGCCAAGAAAGGTTTGGTTGCTCAAGCATGGCAGTTGGGTAATGTCGAAGACATGCTGCAACGCGCTGGTGTTGATGCCGCTCGTCCAGATTGGCTAGAGCCTGAATTTGGAATTCGTGATGGCAAATACTATCTAACTGAGCCACAGGCTCAGGCTATTCTTGATCTTCGTCTACACAAGTTAACAGGTCTTGAGCATGACAAGATCTTGGCTGAGTATAAAGAGCTGTTAGATCTGATTGCTGAGTTATTGCATATTTTGGGTACTCCAGAACGTTTGATGGAAGTTATCCGCGAAGAACTTGAAGCAATTCGAGATGAATATAGCGATCCTCGCCGTACTGAAATTACTGCCGCTTCTCACGATATTGATATTGAAGACTTGATTGAGCGTGAAGACGTTGTAGTTACCCTTTCAAGGGAAGGTTACGTTAAGTATCAGAAATTATCTGACTACGAAGCCCAGCGTCGTGGTGGTAAAGGTAAATCAGCGACCAAGATGAAGGATGATGACTTCATTGAAAGGTTGTTGGTGGCGAATACACATGATCATATTTTGTGTTTCTCAACCCGAGGACGCCTGTATTGGTTGAAGGTATATAAGCTTCCGTTTGCTAGCCGTGGGGCTCGTGGTAAGCCTATTGTGAATATATTGCCTCTGGAAGATGGCGAACGTATTACGGCTATTTTACCTATTCAAGAGTTTGAAGAAGGGAAGTATGTATTAATGGCAACAGCCAATGGTACAGTTAAGAAAACCTCTCTGGCGCAATACTCAAGACCTCGTGCTAATGGCATCATCGCTGTTAATCTGAATGAGGGTGATGAGCTTATTGGTGTGGCTTTGACTGAAGGTAACAACGATATAATGTTGTTCTCTGATGCTGGTAAGGTTGTAAGGTTCAACGAAAAGCAGCGTGATTCAGAGACCGGTGAAGTGAAAATTGATCCGGAAACAAGCGAAGAAATGTTAGCATTGAGACCTATGGGACGAAATGCAACAGGTGTTCGTGGTATTCGATTAAAAGATGGACAGCGTGTTGTGTCTTTGATCGTGCCTAAGAGTGACGGGGATGTTCTAACGGTCACACAAAATGGTTACGGTAAACGTACGCCATTAGCTGAATATCCTGCTAAGAGTCGTGCAACACAAGGTGTTGTGTCTATTAAAGTTACAGAGCGCAACGGCGATGTTGTTGGTGCGGTTCAGGTAGACGAAAACGACGAGATTATGCTGATATCTGATTTGGGTACGTTAGTTAGAACCCGTGTTAATGAGGTGTCAGTCATCGGTCGTAATACTCAAGGCGTTACGTTAATTCGTACTGCTGAAGATGAAAAAGTGGTTGGATTACAGCGAATAGAAGAAATTGAAGCTGGCTTGTCTGGTGATGAAGAGCTTCTCGAAGGTGATTCTGAGGCCGGAGTAACTGAAGGAAGTGAAGCTGATGCAGTAGAGACATCTGCGGCTGAGCAATCATCAGAAGCTCCTGCAGAAGATGGTTCAGTTGAAGATGATTCAGATACTGAATAACTACGGTTTGATACTTTTGGTATCTATGCCAATTAATTGATTACAAATTAGTTGATTAAATGTCCCCCTTTATTGGGGGATATTTGTATGTAAAACAAAGGTCGATGACTTTTACTGATAATGACAAGGAATTAACTTGGAACAACTACGTTTAGAACCTATTACACGCGTATATGGTGAAGTGAATGTACCGGGTTCGAAAAGCTTATCTAATAGAGCATTATTACTTGCCGCTCTAGCCAAAGGCACCACTCGGGTAACTAACCTTTTAGACAGCGATGATATTCGACATATGCTAAATGCATTGCGCCAATTAGGCGTGAATTTTAGCTTGTCAGAAGATAAAACCGAATGTGTGGTTGAAGGCTTGGGAGGTTGTTTCGATTGTACTAATCCGCTTTCTTTGTATTTGGGAAACGCAGGAACAGCTATGAGGCCACTATGTGCGGTGCTAGCGACGTCTAATGGTGAATTTGAACTAACAGGTGAACCTAGAATGGAAGAGCGTCCCATAGGGTCGCTGGTTGATGCACTGGAGCAGGTTGGCGCTGAGGTTACATATCTAAAAAATACCGATTATCCGCCTTTGAAAATAGCCGGAAAGCCATTAAGGGGCGGCAAAATTTCAATAGACGGTAGCATTTCAAGCCAGTTTTTAACTGCTGTATTAATGGCTGCCCCTTTATTTAAAGGGGATACTGAAATAGAGGTAGAGGGTGAGCTGGTATCTAAACCCTATATTGATATTACTATCCATATAATGGCTTGTTTTGGTGTGCAAGTAAGTAATGAATCTTACCAATCCTTTAAGATTAAAGGTGGTCAAAAGTATACTTCTCCCCAAAAATATATGGTGGAAGGCGATGCTTCGTCGGCCTCTTATTTTTTGGCGGCTGGCGCTATAAAAGGTGGAGAAGTTAAGGTTACTGGCATTGGCAAAAATAGTGTTCAAGGTGATATTCGGTTTGCCGAAGTATTGGAAGCAATGGGGGCGGTGATTAAACGTGGGGATGATTTCATCAAGGTTATTGGTGCACCCCTACAAGCGGTCGATCTTGATTTGAACCATATCCCAGATGCAGCGATGACAATTGCTACAGCAGCATTATTTGCTAAAGGAACAACGGCAATTAGAAATATTTATAATTGGCGGGTGAAGGAAACGGATCGTTTACATGCTATGGCGACAGAATTGCGTAAACTGGGGGCTGAGGTAAATGAGGGAGAAGATTTCATTGAAGTCACACCTCCGGCCGAGATTAAATTAGCAGAAATTGATACATACAATGATCACCGTATTGCAATGTGCTTTTCATTGGTGGCTTTGAGTGACACACCTGTATTAATTAATGACCCGGGTTGTACCTCCAAGACCTTCCCTGACTATTTTGAGCGATTTGAGTCAATTAGTACCAGAGAATAATTTTTTTTATACATTACGTCATTGCACCTTCACCTTAACGGCGTATAATTGCGCCGTTTTTTTCGGGTAAATCTCTCTTGGAGACAATATGCATCAAGCACCAGTAGTGACAGTTGATGGGCCTAGTGGAGCAGGAAAGGGTACTATCAGTCTTGCACTGGCAAAGACAAAGGGATGGCATTTCCTTGATAGTGGTGCCATATACCGGGTTCTTGCTTTAGCTTCAATGCATCATCAGATCCCTACTGATGATGAAGATGCGTTAGTTCCCTTAGCATCGGGACTAGATGTAAATTTTGAAACATTGGAAGATGGTAAATCTAAGACTGTTTTGGAAGGCGAAGATGTTACAAATGCAATTCGTTCTGAAGATGTGGGTAAATCTGCGTCCAAAATTGCCACTTTACCTCGTGTTCGTGAAGCTTTGTTGAGAAGACAACGTGCGTTTAGAGAGCTTCCGGGGTTAGTTGCCGATGGCCGTGATATGGGCACGGTAGTTTTCCCAAATGCGGATGTTAAGTTTTTTTTAACCGCTTCACCTGAAGAGCGAGCGAAACGTCGCTATAATCAATTGCTTGATGCTGGGATATTGCAAGATTCCGAGCGTGATGTTAGCATAGCGCGCCTTTTGACCGATATCAGAGCTAGAGATGAGCGAGATTCAAACCGCTCGGTCGCTCCTTTGGTACCGGCTGAAGATGCCGTAGTACTAGACTCAACAACGATGACAGTTGAGCAAGTGCTTGAAAAAATAGAATTTCATATCAATGAGAAGCTACTTGCTTAACATTGTATTGGTGATGCTCGCAAGGATGCATGCATTATAATTTAATAACCCCGCATGTGAAGGACCGCTGTGGACCGACATTATTGTTAATCAAACTATGACTGAAAATTTTGCTCAACTTTTTGAAGAAAGCCTGAAAGAATTAGAAACTCGCCCAGGTGCCATTGTACGTGGAACAGTAGTTTCTATCGATAAAGACATTGTTTTGGTAGATGCAGGACTTAAGTCTGAAAGCGCTATTCCGGTCGAACAATTTAAGAATTCTCAAGGCGACTTGGAGATTGCCATAGGCGACCAAGTTGACGTAGCACTAGATGCTGTAGAAGACGGATTTGGTGAAACCATTCTGTCTCGTGAAAAGGCTAAACGCCACGAGGCTTGGGTTGAGCTTGAAAAAGCTTACGATGAAAAAGCCACTGTTACTGGTGTTATTAACGGTAAAGTTAAAGGCGGTTTCACAGTAGAAGTTAACGCTGTTCGCGCATTCTTACCAGGTTCATTGGTTGATGTTCGTCCAGTACGTGATACTGCTCACCTTGAAGGTAAAGAATTAGAATTCAAAGTTATTAAGCTTGATGCCAAGCGTAATAACGTTGTTGTTTCTCGTCGTGCTGTTATTGAAGAAGAAAGCAGTGCAGAACGTGAGCAATTCCTAGCGGCACTAGATGAAGGCGTAGAAGTTAAGGGTATCGTTAAGAACTTGACTGATTACGGCGCGTTCGTTGACTTAGGTGGCGTAGATGGATTGTTGCATATCACTGATATGGCTTGGAAACGCGTTAAGCACCCAAGCGAAATTGTTAGTGTTGGCGATGAGATAAACGTAAAAGTATTGAAGTTCGACAAAGAGAAATCTCGTGTTTCTCTTGGTATGAAGCAAATGGGAAGCGATCCTTGGAATGAGATTGCTCAACGTTATCCAGAAGGTTCTAAACTAACCGGTCAAGTTACTAACTTGACTGACTACGGCTGCTTCGTTGAAATCGAAGAAGGCGTTGAAGGTTTGGTTCACGTTTCAGAAATGGACTGGACTAATAAGAACATTCATCCATCTAAAGTGGTTAACTTGGGTGACACTGTTGAAGTTATGGTACTTGAGATTGACGAAGAACGTCGTCGTATTTCTCTAGGCTTGAAACAGTGCATTGATAATCCTTGGGAAACATTTGCTAAGTCTTATAATAAAGGCGATAAAGTTACCGGTAAGATTAAGTCTATCACTGACTTTGGTATCTTCATTGGCTTGGATGGTGGCATCGATGGATTGGTTCACTTATCTGATATTTCTTGGAATAAGACCGGTGAAGACGCCGTTCGTGACTATAAGAAAGGCGATGAAATCACTGCTGTTGTATTACAAGTTGATGCAGAGCGTGAGCGTATTTCTTTGGGCATCAAGCAAATTGATGAAGATCCGTTCAATAAGTATCTGACAGATAAAAAGAAAGGTGCTATTGTTATTGGTAAGGTTACCGCAGTGGATGCAAAAGGCGCTACTGTACAGCTTGCGGACGAAGTCGAAGGCTACATACGCGTTGCTGACCTTTCTCGTGATCGCATTGAAGATGCGACAACGGTTCTAAATGAAGGCGAAGAGCTCGAAGCTAAGTATATTGGCGTCGATCGCAAGAATCGCATCATTAACTTGTCTATTAAAGCCAAGGATGAAGCCGACGAGAAAGAAGCGATGGCTAAAGTCAACAAAACTGAAGAAGTTGGCTTTGCAAGTGCCATGGCTGAAGCCTTTAAAGCTGCGAAGGGAGAAGAATAAGTACTTCGCTACTATTCCGATATAGTAAAAGGGGTGATTATTCACCCCTTTTTTATTGTGGATGACCAAGGTTATTTTTTCCGGTTGACGAAGAGGTTTACATGACCAAATCAGAGCTTATTGAGCGATTGGCCAACAAGGCCCGACATATGCAGGCTAAAGATGTTGAGATTGCTATAAAGGAAATTTTAGAGCAGATGGCACAGACTCTACAGAAGGGAGAGCGGATTGAAATTAGGGGATTTGGCAGTTTTTCATTGCACTACCGTGCACCACGCGTTGGGCGTAATCCCAAAACGGGTGAGTCGGTAAAATTGGATGGAAAATATGTTCCTCACTTCAAACCTGGAAAAGAGCTGCGGGAGAGGGTCAATGATCCTGATTAGTAGCTAAAAAGTTGAAAAAATAATTAGACGGCACTCCAATATGGGTGCCGTTTTTGTTATGGTGTCACTAGAATAAACCTGATTTTCAATGCAACGATCAATGAGTTAACACATCTCTTGATTCGGGTTGACCGAGGGGAAAACTTTGACATCATTTTTACTTATTGTTATTTCAATACTATTGCTATTTTGCACTATTGTTATCGGTGCTAATAATAGTGATATTGTTGTTTTGGACTACTTTTGGGGAACTCAATCCTTCACACTTTCTGTATTACTTGCTGTTAGTTTTATAATTGGAGTGGGGTTAGCTTCCACTGTTTGGGCTATGTATTGTTTAAAACTAAAATTAAAAGTAAGTTCATTGGAAAGGCAACGTAAGAAATTCAATACAGAATCAGTTAACTAAATGCTTGAATTGCTATTTTTACTACTTCCTGTAGCCGCTGGTTACGGCTGGGTTATGGGCCGCAATAGTGTTCGTCAGGCGCAACGTAAATCGTCAAGCATTTTGACTAAGCACTATTTTAAAGGGCTTAATTTCCTATTATCTGACCAACCTGATAAAGCGGTGGATACATTAATTAAGATGATTGATGTAAATACGGCTACCGTTGAAACTCATGTGTCCATGGGAAACTTTTTCAGACATCGAGGTGAGTTAGATCGCGCCATCAAAGTTCATCAAAATCTGGTTTCTAGAGAAGAAATAGATGAAAAATCAAAAGAAAAGGCACTTTACGAGTTAGGTCGAGACTATGCTTTGGCTGGTTTTCTTGAACGTGCTGAAAGTACTTTTTTACAGTTACTGGGTAGCCAAGAACACTTTTTAAATGCGCAGATTCAATTATTCGGGATTTACCAGACGACAAAGGAATGGGATAGGGCAATTGAGTTAGCGGAAAATATGATGCAAAACCACGGCGATAGTGATGAGCTTTGCCAAAGGATTGCCCATTTCTATTGCGAACGAGCACTGCAAAAAATTAAGCAGCAGGAGTTCGCATCCGCAGAAAAAGACTTGGAAAGCGCGATTGATGCCGATGAGCATACAGTGCGCCCTTGGCTCATGTTAGCTGAAATGGCTATTGAAAGTGATAAGTTTGATATTGCCACAAATTATTTAGAACAGGTTCCATTAAGAGATATCACCTGGTTTAGTGAAGCTGTTCCTTTATTACAGAAGTGCGCGACTTCTTCTGGTGATTCATCGGCATTGGAATCGCTACTGGAAAAGTATACTGCTCAATGTGCAACGGCCTATTTAGCGAAGGTTAAATTGATTGCAGAAAAAGATTCAGTGGAGGCTGCAACGGCGTTTTTGTTGCAACAACTGCAAACTAGTCCAACAATGCGGGGTTTTCATACGTTATTGGGGCTTTATATTCAAAAGCCTGATCTGCAAAATGATGGCAGTAGCATGGCGATGCTGCAAAAATTAGTAGAAGAGCAACTGCTGCAGCGCCCCAAGTATCGTTGCGTTGGCTGCGGTTTTTCTGGTCGTAAAATTCATTGGTTGTGCCCATCATGTAAAAATTGGGGAACGATGAAGCCTATTAAAGGTTTGGATGGAGAGTAAGACGTTGTTAAAAGAACCTAGAGTCATTGTGGCCCTTGATTATGATGACAAAGTTAAGGCTTTGGATTTTGTGTCTAAGTTATCACCTGATATATGTAAACTCAAAGTGGGAAAAGAAATGTTTACTCATTTTGGCCCTGAGTTTGTGAGTGATTTGATAAAGCGTGATTTTGATGTTTTTCTAGATCTCAAATTTCATGATATACCTAATACTGTTGCGAAAGCCTGCAAGGCTGCTGCTGATTTGGGAGTATGGATGGTTAACGTACATGCTTCTGGTGGCCCAAAAATGATGGATGCGGCAAGATTAGCCATTGAATCTGCTGGAGATAGCCGTCCTAAGCTAATATCAGTAACCATGCTAACCAGTATGGATGCCGAACAGATGAAAGCCGTAGGGATTACTGTATCGCCACAAGAGCAGGTTTTAAGATTGGCCAAGCTAACGAAAGAGAGTGGTTTGGATGGAGTGGTGTGCTCTGCTCAAGAAGCGAAAGCGATTAAGGCTGCATGTGGTCAGGCGTTTTGTTTGGTCACACCAGGTATTAGACCCGCAGGCAGTAATCAAGATGATCAGAGCCGTGTTATGACACCAGTTGAGGCGATTTGTGCAGGTTCGGATTATTTGGTTATTGGGCGTCCAGTTACTAAATCCATAGATCCGGTTGCTACTTTGACTGAAATTAATGCAAGTTTAAATTAAAACTTAATATTGGAAAACTTAGGCCATTAATAATTAAATAAGTTAAATAAGTTAAAAAGCAGAACTCATAAAAAAGGTGGCTCAATTTGAGCCACCTTTTTTCGTGTACCTTATACTATATTGCGCTTATGGGCGTGTAGCCGGTGCCTGTGCTTTATTTGTAAGACTGGTCACTGCGGCAGTACGTCCACTAGTTACAACAGCGGGTCTTTGCGATTCATCAACTGTAGTAATCTCAATATCTTGAACCGGAGCATCAATTGTTTTGGGCCTTGCCATAGGAGATGAGGCTTTACGCAATTGCTCTAAATGAACTTTCTTTTCAACGACTTTGGCTTTAGGTTTAGCTTCAGCTTTCTCTGTAATGGCAGTATCAGCATTTATGTCTTTGGACATCGTCTCTGAATCCTGCTCGGCGTTACCAGTAGAGGCTTTATTTGTTTCATTCGTATTAGAAACAGAAGCTTCATTTTTGGCAACCGAAACAGCTGGCTCCGCAGGCGTCTCTGCTTGTGTTGCAGATACGGTATCCTCAGAGCTATTTTGTGCCTGAAAGATGTCAGCTTGTGCAGGAGACGAACCTGCAGAAGTATCTTCTGTACCATCAGGACCTTTAGCTTCAATAGTTGAGTCTTCAGATTTAGTTTCTGCTGAAGATGGAGCATTTACACTTGAACCATCAAAATCCAAGGTTTCTTGGTTTGGAGTCGTTGTGTCTTCACCATTTTCTGTTTGAGGAGTCGTTACTCCCTCATTCTGTGATGAAGTATCTGCTTCTTTTTCAACAACTGTTTTACTCTTTGCGTCTTTCTGAGGTGCTGCGGAGCTTTCTGGTTTTTCCGCTGATTTCACCGGTTTTGTATCTGCGAGCGGAGCAGGTTTGGTTGCTGGTTTTTCGGACACAACGGCAGAGGTTGATTGTTCAGTTGCAGTGGAAACCGGTTTTGAAGATACCGAGGTTTCAGCTACAGGTGCTTTTGTTGCCGCTTCGTTTTGTTTTGAGGCATTCGATTTGGCGGTTGAATTATTTGCATCAAGCTGAGCAGCAGGAGATGCTGCATTAGCATCTACTTCAGTTGCTTTATCCGTCACTCTTACGCTGCGTTTTCTGTCGCGGCGTTTTCTGCGTTCGGCCAGCTTTTTGGTTTCATTCCGACTACTTTGCTCTTCTGAATTAACTTTGCTTTTGGGCTTATTATGTTCAGGTTTGCTTTTAGTGCTTTGAGCAGGAGAAGCAACTGGATCTTTAGGTTTGGCGGTTCTGTCTGCATTTCTGTCACTTCGATCGTTTCTATCATTTCGATCGTTTCTATCACTTCGGTCATTTCTATTGTTACGACCGCGAGGATTGCGTTTTCGGTTCGAATTTCTGTTTTGCTTAGGTCGGCCTGACTCTTTTTCTTGGGTAGATTTCTTTTTCTTGTCGTCAGATTTAAATAAGCTAAGCAATCCGCTGAATAGAGTAGAAATAACACCAGGTGATGACTTTGAAACAACCGGAGCTGCAGGTGTTGGTGCAACAAACCCTTGTAAAGCAGGTTGTTCTCTTACTGGGGCTTCTTGTCCTGCCGTTCCTGCGTCATCTTTCTTATCTGAAACAAGTTGAGGAGCTAGTTTAGAACTTGATTCTACTATCGTGTCATCAGTTCTTACTCTAACTACTTCGTAGTGAGGTGTTTCAAGCTCTCGCTGCGGCATTATCAACAATGTGACATTTAATCTGTCTTCGATTCTTCGCAATGTATTGCGATTATCGTTTAACAGATAAGAGGCGACTTCAACGGGCACATCTGCTCTAACTTGCTTGGTATTATCTTTAAGTGCTTCTTCTTCCATTAGTCGTAAAATGGAAAAGGCTGAGGATTCGATGCTTCTAATTGTTCCTTGACCAGAACAGCGAGGGCACACATGGGTAGAGGCTTCGCCGAGAGAAGGGCGTAAACGTTGTCTCGACATTTCCAATAAACCAAATCGAGAAATACGGCCTAGCTGAACCCGTGCGCGGTCTTGTTGTACTGCTTCTTTTAGTCGGTTTTCGACATCGCGCTGATGACGGACAGGTGTCATATCAATAAAATCTATGACTAACAATCCACCTAAATCACGTAATCTTAGTTGGCGAGCTATTTCATCAGCAGCTTCAAGGTTAGTGTTTAAAGCTGTTTCTTCAATATCTCCGCCCTTCGTTGCACGAGAGGAGTTAATGTCTATTGAGGTTAATGCTTCAGTCGGGTCGATAACAATTGAACCACCTGAAGGCAAGCGAACCTCTCTTTGGAAGGCTGATTCAATTTGGTTTTCAATCTGATAGTGATTAAATAATGGAACATCGCTTTTATATTGTTTAACACGGTTAACAAAGTCCGGGCGCAACAGTTGCATGTGTTCAAGTATTTGTTTAAAGGCTTTTTCGTTATCAATTAGTATTTCGCCAATATCTCTGCGTAGGTAATCCCTAATCGCACGAATGATGACATTACTTTCTTGATGAATTAAGAAGGGAGCTTTACGTGATTGTGCTGCGGTTTCAATGGCTTTCCAGTATGTTAATTGGACATTTAAATCCCAATCTAACTCTTCAAAAGATTTACCAACACCAGCTGTTCTGACAATTAAACCCATGCCATGAGGCAGATTTAGTTTGCTCAACGACGTTTTTAATTCAGTCCGCTCATCGCCTTCAATGCGGCGAGAAATACCGCCGGCACGAGGGTTGTTGGGCATTAATACTAAATAACTACCCGCTAAACTGACAAAGGTAGTTAATGCTGCACCTTTTTGTCCACGTTCTTCTTTATCAATTTGAACAATTACTTCTTGGCCTTCCTTTACAACATCTTTGATGTTTGGGCGGCCTTCGAATCTATAACCAGATGGAAAGTAAGTTTTGGCTATTTCTTTTAAGGGGAGGAAACCATGTCGTTCGGCACCGTAATTTACAAATACGGCCTCTAAACTAGGCTCAACTCGGGTAATCACTCCTTTGTATATATTGGCTTTTTTCTGCTCGTGACCAGGACTTTCGATATCTAAATCGTAAAGCTTTTGACCATCGACCAGAGCTACACGCATTTCCTCTTGCTGGGTAGCGTTGATCAACATTCTTTTCATATTGTGACTCGATAACGTTATCGATCACAACAGCAGCATAGGCCGTTGCGCCTGATAGTTTTGGCGACGGCTTTATTACTCACTCACAACAATTAAATTCGTTTAAACTCAGTCTCTCGACCGTATTTCTAAGCGTTTTCCAAGTTTTTATTGAAACGCCGTTTTCTCTTTCAGTGAGTCAACCCGCTTTAGTTTTGCAGCAGGTATCAGGTAATTTCTATGTTAGCTGCGTGATCGCAAACTATTTTAAATTCATTCATTTGTGCACATTGAGCCGTTATTGATAGTAGATGTCTGGAAGAGGGGATTACCCCGAATTATATTGGCCAGACACAAAGCTCATTATCTTTTCATTCCCTTATGTATTTGTAGGGAACTACTCTTGAATTTTCCTAATGTGACACGCTAAACATTTTTGTAATACCGTCAAATTTAGACGAGTATGCGCTAATTATGGCATCAAAGCTTAAAATGTAGCAAGGAAATATAATTATTTAGGTGTTATTTTGTGTTTTAAGTTAGAATGCGGCGCTTATGACAGACTTAAATTTTTCTTCAGTACAAATAATAGAGATCGACGCGGAGCGCGAAGGTCAGAGAGTTGATAATTACTTAATCGGCCTTTTAAAAGGTGTGCCAAAAAGTATGATTTATCGCCTTTTACGTAAAGGTGAGGTACGAGTTAATAAAAAACGAACAAAACCGGATTATAAGCTTAAAAGCCAAGACCTGTTGCGTTTGCCTCCTATTAGGGTAAGCGAACCGTCTTCTAAACCTATTGTGAATACTCAACGAGCTCAGGATTTAGAGAAGCATATTTTATTTGAAGATAGTCATTTGCTGATCCTAAATAAACCGAGTGGTGTAGCTGTACACGGAGGCAGTGGCTTGTCTTATGGTGTTATTGAGGCATTGCGCAGTATTCGGCCGGAAGCAAAGTTTTTAGAATTGGTGCATAGATTGGATAGAGATACGTCTGGATGTTTAATGATAGCTAAACGCCGGTCAGCATTAACCAATCTGCATGAACAGATCCGCAATAAAACAGTTGATAAGCGTTATTACGCGCTAGTTTCTGGGGTATGGGCTAAGTCTCAAAAATCAGTAAATGTCCCATTATTAAAGAACACGCTTCGTTCAGGGGAACGCGTTGTTAAAGTATCTGATGAGGGTAAAGCGTCTGAAACTCGATTTTTTATTCAGCGACGTTATGAAGGGGCGACTTTAATAGAGGCTGTGCCTATTACCGGTCGTACTCACCAAATTCGGGTACATTGTCAATATGCTGGGCATTGTATTGCTGGTGATTCCAAATATTATGATAAACCGTTTGAAGAGATGGTGCAGAGTAAGGGATTAAAAAGACTGTTTTTACATGCTCATCAATTGTCATTTGATGATCCGCGAACGGGTGAACGACTCAGGTTCAATGCACCTATGGATGCTCATTTAGAGAAAACCTTAAAACAGTTTACCCCTATCAACTAAAATTAAGCCTGTGCCTCTCAGCGTTATGTTTGCTTTAAAGAGGCCCGCTATTCATTCACAAACAAGGCTTGATTAGGCGCAGATTTATCAGAACTGGACCAAAAGCGAAGAGCACTGGATGATTAACCTTTTGATTTAATGGTTATAAATAAAAGTGCATTGCCAATTAACGATATTTCTTATCCAGAGTTCAGGTTACTTATTTTGATTCGATGTATTCCAATAAATTAATGTTGATTTGTTGGAATAAGTCGAACAAGGCTATTAATGGTAGGCCTATAAGTGAATTAGGGTCTCGTCCTTTAAGTTCTGAAAAGAGCAATATACCAAGTCCTTCACTTTTAAAACTTCCAGCACAGTCATAAGGTTTTTCATATTCCAGGTAATTTTCTATTTCTTCTTCTTGTAGTGGTCTAAAAATAACCTCGAAGGTTTCAACGTGACTTAGCATTTGATTAGTTCGAAAGTCATATAATGCTAATCCAGTTAAAAACAGGACTGATTTCCCGCTAAATTGTTGTAATTGTGCTTTGGCATTTGTTTTATTGCTAGGCTTACCTAACACCTTGTTGTTAAAGCTGGCCACTTGATCCGCTGCTATTATATAGTTGTTATGATATTTATTGACCAGAGCAGAAGCTTTTTCAATTGCTAACCTTGCCACAAGCGCTTGAGGTAATTCCCCATCCTTTGGCGTTTCATCGATATTTGGCGATTCACATATAAAAGGTATACCGATTTTCTCCAATACCTGTTTTTTGTATTTAGATTCTGTTGCTAACAATAAAGGAAGGGTTTTTGTTAAATTATGACCAGACAAGGGGTTTCTCTCCGTTAATGCTAAGATTTCTTTGACTCATAAGCTAATCCTCTATATGATGCGCGCGCTATGCAGAAAGTCAAACTGCCTAAAAAGGTTGAACCGTTCAAAAGTGCCGTTAGTCGCTCAAGTTATGAGGGGCTTATGCTGGCCTGCGATATGTTACGGTTGTCCGAGGCAGTTGATGAAGTGCTAGAGGATGTTGCAATCTCAGTTAAGTTCGACACTGATGCTCAGGGTCTAACTTATTTTGAAGGCAGTTCACAAATTGTTGTGAGTTTAATCTGTCAGCGTTGTAACCATTCCTATGTCCACAATATTGATATGCATTTTTGTTACTATCCGGTCAAAGATGCTGAGATGGTGGAAGAAATACCGGAGAAATATGATCCGGTCGAAGTAGATGAATTTGGTGAAATAGATTTACTCAGCCTGATCGAAGATGAGTTGATTTTGTCTTTACCCATTGTCGCGATGCATAAGGAAGAGGATTGTGATCGTGGGGGAAGAGATATGAGCTTTGGCAAGATCGAGCAGGATGAAGGTAAACCTAATCCATTTGCAGTGTTGAAAGAACTAAAGCGTAATCAGGAGTAAGTAATGGCGGTACAAAAGAATCGTAAAACTCGCTCCAAGCGTGGCATGCGTCGCTCTCACGACGCGCTACCTGGAGCGACTCTGTCAATTGATTCAACAACTGGTGAAACTCATCGTCGTCACCATGTGACAGCCGATGGTTTTTACAAAGGCAAGAAAGTCGTTGAAGTCTAATTATTAAAGGGGGCTGTATGAGTCCCCTTTAATTTATCTGTTTTTTATCCTTCATTTTTTCTCGAAACACCCCATAACATTAGTTTATTGCATATTGATACTGAACTCTTTAAGTGTTGAGTCATTTTGCGAATAAGCTTCAATTCAAGTATAAAAAATACCATTGAGCAGCATATCCAGTATGTTTATTCATTAATAATCAATTCGTTATTGAAATTATTAACGTTGTTCAAATTTACCATTGAAAATTTGCATTTCTAATTTTAAGTTGATATTAATGGGCATTTATTTGAAATCTAATTGTGTATCAGAAAGAGATCGGATGTGTCATAAGAATAAAGACGATTTCCTCATGACGTGAGAGAATTGCGGGCTGAAATTTTACTATAGCTCAATTCAATGCATTAATGTCGCTGGCATTGTGTTGATTAATGACGTGTTTTTACTCTTTAAAATGGTTTTTTAGAACAATAGTTTTGGAAAAATTAAAATTAATGAAACTTAAAAGATCATCGAATCTGAAGTTTCGAATATATCAATAATGTTGTTGTTGGAAGGTTAAAGTTAATGTATTCAAGAATTGTTTCAACAGGCAGTTATTATCCCTCGGAAGTTCGCTCTAATGCTGATTTGGAAAAAATGGTTGATACCAGTGATCAGTGGATTATAGATAGAACTGGTATAAAAGAACGCCGGATAATGGCCAAAGATGAAACGGTTAGTGATATGGGAACAATCGCTGCGCGAAACGCCATGGAAATGGGGAATATAGAACCTTCATCAATAGATATGCTTGTATGCGCTACCTCTACCGGTCCTAGGGCTTTTCCAAGTGCTGCCTGTGATATTCAAAATGAGTTGGGATTAGATGGAATCCCGGCTTTTGATGTGAATGCCGCTTGTGCTGGATTTTGTTTCGCGATGAGTGTTGCTGATCAATATATTAAAACGGGAATGTGCAAACGTGTTTTAGTTGTGGGTGCTGATGCTCTATCTCGATTAGTTGACCCAAACGATCGTTCTATGATTATTCTTTTCGGTGACGCTGCCGGCGCTGTTATTTTGGAAGCTAGCGAAACCCCCGGTATCCTTTCCAGTCATATTCATTCCTCGGGTAAACATGGGGACTTATTGTATGCTGGTCGGCCTGTATGGGGCGAAGAAGATACCATTGATACCTCATGGGGTGGTATGAAAGGCAATGAAGTGTTTAAGGTTGCTGTTACCAAATTGAGTGAATTAGTTGAACAAACACTGTTTGCCAATAATATGAGTAAATCAGATTTGGACTGGTTAGTACCTCATCAAGCAAATTTTCGCATTATTAAGGCAACAGCTAAAAAGCTGAATATGTCGATGGATCATGTTGTATTAACCTTGCCCAAGTTTGGTAATACCTCCGCCGCTTCGGTTCCTACAGCACTTGATACAGCTATTAGAGATGGCAGAATTCAACGTGGGCATACTTTGATGTTGGAGGCTTTTGGGGCTGGTTTTACATGGGGATCGTTGTTAGTTAAATATTAAAGATTGTTGCTGCTAATAGTCGTATTAGTTACGAATATTATGTGACATTATTTTCCCTGAATTCGGATGTGTGATTAAATAAGCTTTCGCTATCGATCATTTCGTCAAAATCTTTCTTTTTTGCCAGGATTAGTTATGACAAAAGTTGCATTTATATTTCCCGGACAGGGTTCCCAAAAGGTAGGGATGCTGTCAGATATGTCCGAGAAATTTCCCTCAATTCAAGCTACATTCGCAGAAGCCTCAGAGGCGTTGGGCTTCGATCTTTGGGACATTGTTCAAAATGGTCCGACAACAGATCTGAATAAAACCAGTATTACTCAACCTGCATTGTTAACTGCTAGTGTAGCCATATGGCGAGAGTATGTTGCCCAGGGTGGTGAAAAACCTGCCTTTTTAGCGGGTCATAGTCTGGGAGAATACACGGCTTTAACATGCGCTGGTGTATTTTCATTGGCAGATGCTGCGAGTCTTGTGCATGCGCGTGGAAACTTCATGCAGGAAGCCGTTCCCGAGGGAGCAGGTAGTATGGCTGCAATTATAGGGTTGGATGATGACAAGGTCAGAGAATTATGTGACGAAGTTGCGGAAGGCGAGGTCGTTTCAGCGGTCAACTTCAATTCACCTGGGCAAGTTGTTATTGCCGGACATGTTGGAGCAGTAAATCGAGTAATCGCTTCATGTAAAGATAAAGGCGCTAGAATGGGAAAATTATTGCCTGTAAGCGTGCCTTGTCATTGCAACCTTATGCAAGATGCTGCTGGAAAATTGTCGGAAAAACTTAATTCTACTCCAATGCACGCTCCAGAAATTCCTGTTATTAATAATATCGATGTTGAAATAGTGAACAGTGCAGATGCGATTAAAGATGCGTTAATTCGCCAGCTTTATGGCCCGGTACGTTGGACTGAAACTATTCAAAAATTAGCAAGTGAAGGCGTAATTCAAACTATTGAATGTGGTCCTGGAAAAGTGTTGTCTGGATTAACCAAACGCATTGATGGCAACCTAACCGGTGCTTTTATCAATACTCCAGACTCATTAGCAAGCGTACTTCAATAAGACGAGGAAAATATGACAGATTTACAAGGTAAGGTTGCATTAGTAACCGGAGCTAGTCGTGGTATTGGAAAGGCGATTGCTGAAAAACTATTGGAACGTGGTGCCACAGTTGTTGGAACGGCCACTTCTGAAAATGGTGCCGGCGGCATTGCTGAATACTTGGGTGATAAAGGAATGTCCGGTGTTTTGGATGTTTCCAGCCAAGAGTCTGTAGAAGCTTTGTTATCGAAAGTTTCTGAAACTTATGGTGGTATTGATATTTTGGTTAATAATGCAGGCGTAACGGGCGATAACTTGCTGTTACGAATGAAAGAGAATGAGTGGCAGTCCATACTCGATACAAATTTAACATCCATCTTTAGAATGTCTAAAGGTGTTTTGCGTGGCATGATGAAAAAACGTGCGGGACGCATTATTAATATTGGTTCGGTAGTCGGCAGTAGTGGTAATCCGGGTCAAACTAACTATTGCGCTGCAAAAGCCGGGTTGGTTGGGTTTAGTAAGTCTTTAGCTCGAGAAGTCGCCACTCGCGGAATTACTGTTAATGTTGTAGCCCCTGGGTTTATTGAAACCGATATGACCGACAAATTGAACGAAGAACAGCGCAAAGCATTTTTGAAAGATGTGCCTGCTGATAGATTAGGCAAGCCTTCAGAAATTGCAGCAGCCGTTGCATTTTTAGCTTCACCAGACGCAGCTTATATTACAGGTGAAACTATACATGTTAATGGTGGGTTATTTATGGGTTAAACTTTGAGTAGTTTGTTACTCTTGGTTAATTTAAATTTTATGCTAGATTGTGGTTAGACCAGAAAAAAAGGTGTGTGTGAAGCTTGCATGGTCTAATTTAGACGAATACACTACCCGCCGATTTAAAATCTAGCGACACGAAGGATAACTAGAATTATGAGTACTATCGAATTGCGCGTTAAAAAAATCATCCTTGAGCAATTGGGTGTTAAAGAAGAAGAAGTAAAATCAGAAGCATCATTTGTTGATGACCTAGGTGCTGACTCACTTGATACTGTTGAACTTGTGATGGCATTAGAAGAGGAATTCGATACTGAAATTCCTGACGAAGACGCAGAAAAAATCACTACCGTTCAAGCCGCGGTTGATTATATCAACGCAAATATTGACGGATAAAAGACTTTCGAAAAGCGGCCTCTTGGCCGCTTTTTACATCCTCTTACATAAAGGCTTTAATTAGAATATCGTTTAATACGCGCCTTTGTTTATATCCATTCCTTTTCGAATACAATAATGTCTGTTAATGAGCATGTCATTAAATTTCAGATTGGTCATGGAATTTGGATGTTGCTTTGACTGTAACGCTGGTTTATTAACGTTATTGTCAAAATCGGGCAGTGAAGAATGACAACCTGCTTTTTGCTTTTACTTTAATAAATAGTTTTATGCGGAGACCTTATGTCTAAAAGACGTGTGGTAATTACTGGGCTTGGTATGCTTACACCCGTTGGCAATACCGTTGAAGCGGCCTGGGAAGCGATTAAGTCAGGAACCAGTGGAATTGGCCCTATTACTCGGATTGATGCCAGCATATTCCCGACCCATTTTGCAGGGGAAGTAAAAGACTTCGATCCTACCGATTATATTCCCAAAAAAGAAACCAAGAAAATGGATTTGTTTATTCAGTTTGGTATTGCTGCGGGTAAACAAGCGCTACGGCATTCTGGATTGGAAGTGAATAGTGACAATGCACATCGCATTGGTGTCACTATCGGTGCTGGAATCGGTGGGTTAGGCTTAATCGAAGCAAACCATAAAAAAATGCTGGCAAGTGGTCCGCGTAAAATCTCACCTTTCTTTGTTCCTTCCACAATTACCAACATGATTTCTGGTTTCCTTTCTATTATGGAAGGGCTTAAAGGGCCAAATTTAAATATTGTTACTGCTTGTACCACTGGTGTGCATAATATTGGAATAGCTGCGCGCATGATTGCGTATGGTGATGCTGATGCGATGTTAGCCGGCGGAGCAGAATCGGCAACGACGAATTTGGGCATGGGCGGATTCTCTGCTGCCAGGGCGCTATCTACGCGCAATGATGAGCCTCAAAAAGCAAGCCGTCCGTGGGATAAAGATAGAGATGGTTTCGTAATGGGCGAAGGCGCAGGCGTTGTGGTACTTGAAGAGTATGAACATGCTAAAGCCCGTAATGCGAAAATTTATGGGGAATTGGTTGGATTTGGTATGAGTGGTGATGCATTTCATATGACGGCACCGCCAGAAAATGGTGAAGGTGCGGCCTACGCTATGACAAATGCGCTAAACGATGCTGGCGTTTCACCTGAACAAATTGGGTATGTAAATGCACATGGTACTTCCACCCCAACTGGTGATATAGCCGAAGTGAGCGCGATTAAACAAGTCTTTGGTGAATCTGCCAAGAAAGTGATGGTTAGTTCCACCAAATCGATGACAGGACATCTATTGGGTGCGGCGGGTTCCGTTGAAGCTATTTTTACCGCGATGGCGCTAATAGATGGTATCGCTCCGCCTACAATTAATTTGGATAATCCTGATGACGGTTGCGATTTAGATTTCGTTCCACACAAGGCAAAAGCATTGGATACCGAGTACGCGCTCTGTAATTCATTTGGTTTTGGTGGCACAAACGGATCTTTATTGATTAAACGCGTTTAAACTCCATGCTAAAACTGACAAAATAAAGCCTGCGATAGACAGGCTTTTTTTATGAAAATTGAATTTAATCCAGACATCTTATCCTATTCAAGTAGAGCGGTGGCCTATGGCGATGGTTGCTTTACAACTATGTTGTATCGTGACGGTAGCGTTAAACATTTGCCTAAGCATTTGCAGCGGTTACAGCAAAGCTGTGAGCGCTTGGGTATTTCTGATTTTTCAATGTCAGTTTTGAAGCAATCCCTTGTTGAATTTGTTGCTGAAATCTCGGCTCACAAAGAAGGTGTAATAAAGGTATTGATCTCTTCTGGTAGTGGTGGGCGAGGGTATGCTCGAAATGCTAGAGCTGAATGCCAATCCTATATTTCATTTCATCCCATTCCGTTACACTACTCAGCTTGGAAAAAAGGGATTACTTTGGGCTTAAGTAAAATAAAGTTAGCGAAACAACCTGAACTTTCTGGTATTAAGCACTTAAATCGCTTAGAGCAAGTGCTAGTAAAATTAAATCAAACATGTGTCATTGATTGTGATGTTCAGAATAATAGGGAAGATAGCGTTCAGATTAATGATCTGGTGGTTACTGATACCGATGGCATGATGGTAGAGGTGTCTTCAGCAAATTTGTTTTGGCGAGAACAGCAACAATGGTATACACCCGACCTACATTATTGTGGTGTGGAAGGTGTGGTTAGAGCTTGTATAATAGAGCAGCTAAGTAACCAAAAACATCCGGTGATTCAAGTTCGCAGTAAGCCCGAAGCGCTACTGAATGCGGATGAACTTTTTATTTGTAACAGCGTAATGGGAATGATACCAGTGAGAAAACTCATTATTCCACGAGAACCTAATGCTAAAACTATGTCTAAGCATTTTGATATTCTCTCGCCCTATTTTGAAGAGTTAAATGTGACGTGTTAAACAATACTCAAAGCAAAATATTTCCAATAGTGATGCACGTTAGAAAGCGGATTTTTTATATTCTTGTTTTCGTTATTTTGGCTGGGCTAGCAGGCTTATTGGGGATAGCGCAGTTTATCAATTCTTTTTTATCCCAACCTTTAAATATTCCGGCCCAACAAGTTTTTGAAATTAAATTGGGAGAGCCTGCTAATAAGGTCATGCAAAGGTTAGCCGCAGTTTCTGATTTGGATGAGTTAGTAGCAAGTAGGTTGTGGTTTAAAGCAAATCCTGATGCTGCACAATTTAAAGCTGGAATATATGATTTAGTGCCACGAGAAACAGTGGAAGACGTGTTAAATCGGTTTCATCAAGGCGATACTAAAAATATCAGCTTAACCTTGGTTGAAGGGCAAACATGGCGCGAATGGAAAAACCAAATATCATATGTTGAATGGTTGCAGAAAAATGTGTCTTATTCGGATTTGTTGTCGCAAATTAACACTATTTCAGGATGGCAGGTAACCCATTTGGAAGGGATTATGATGCCGGATACTTATCAAGTTGAAGCGGGTAGTGATCCACTTGCATTATTGTTGCGTTCTCATCAGAGAATGAGCGACTTTCTATCAGCAGCTTGGGAACAGCGCCAAATAGGATTACCCCTAGCATCGCCATACGAAGCTTTGGTCTTGGCCTCGATTATTGAAAAAGAAACCGGAATTGCCGAAGAACGTTCACATATTTCAGCTGTGTTTGTGAATAGGCTTAATAAAGGTATGCGATTGCAGACCGATCCGACAGTTATTTACGGGCTTGGAGAAGCCTTCGATGGTAATTTAACCAAAGCCCATTTGAGAGAAAAGACGCCTTACAATACGTATCGCATAAATGGTTTGCCACCGACACCAATTGCAATGCCAGGAAAAGCGGCGATATTGGCGGCGCTTAACCCAAGTCAAAGTGAAGATTTATATTTTGTAGCCAAAGGTGATGGCAGCCATCAGTTTTCAGCAACGCTAGAAGAACATAATGCGGCAGTGCGTCGCTATCAATTAGGATTACATTAGGGTATGACAGGCAAATTTGTAGTAATAGAAGGGTTAGAAGGTGCTGGAAAATCTTCAGCTATATCAACCTGTCAGCGATTCTTTCAGTCTCGAAATATTGAACTATGTTGCACTCGGGAACCAGGTGGTACACCTTTAGCGGAAGCGTTGCGTGAAGTTGTAAAAAAATCTTGGGAAGAAAAGCTAACCAATGAAACCGAGTTATTGCTTATGTATGCAGCTCGTATCCAATTGGTAGAAAATGTTATTAAACCGGCCCTGACAAAAGGCTCATGGGTTTTGGGGGATCGGCATGACTTATCCTCTCAAGCCTACCAAGGAGGAGGCCGGCAAATACCCTCATCTGTTATAGACTCTATTCGTCATGTTGCTTTGGGGGATTTTAAACCTGATTTCACTTTTTATTTGGATGTTGAACCAGAAGAAGGCTTGAAAAGAGCAAGAGGGCGGGGTGAGTTAGATAGAATTGAATTAGAAGACTTGTCTTTCTTTGTAAGAACAAGAGAACGATATTTAGCGTTAGCTGAGCAAGATGACAGCATTATTGTGATAAATGCGATGCAAGATATGCAATGTGTACAGGATGATATTGTAGAGCAACTTGCATTGTTGGTGAGTTGATTATGTATCCGTGGTTACTGAAGTCTTATCAATTTCTACAAAATAGTTTAGCCGCAGGTAATCTGCATCATGGCATTATTTTTTATGGTAAAACCGGCGTTGGGAAATCTCGATTAGTGGCACAATTATGCCAAGCGTTGTTATGCCAAAAATCTTCTGAAATAGGCTGTGGCCAGTGTAAATCATGTCAATTGTTTTTAGGTCAAGCGCATCCAGATCTCTATAACATTCAACCTGAAAACCAAATTGGTGTAGACGATATTCGTACCGTTGCTGCAAAACTCAATACATCGTCGCACTTAAGGCAGGCTAAGATCCTCGTTATTAATGAAGCCCATAAAATGACTATTGCAGCGGCCAATTCATTGTTGAAAACTTTAGAAGAACCGACGCGCGATACTTATATTTTTTTGCTGACAGACAAATTAGACAAATTGTTGCCAACTATTAAAAGTCGATGCCACAAACAAGCAATTAGTGTTGCTCAGAAAGAACCGGTTCAAGCTTGGTTTGCTCAAGAACAGTTATCTATTGATCCAACATTGTTCGACATGTACTGGCAACGCCCGTTGTTTTTACAAGAAATGGTTACTAATACCAGTGAAACCGCAAATGCCAGCATATTGCTCGAAATTAATCAGGATATGTCGGCTTTGTTGAATAATCGCTTGAGTGTTAGTGAATTCACTGACAAGTATTTACAGCATGCAAGTTTGTGCATTGAATGGTTACAGTTAAAAGTAAACGAAAAGCTTAAGAACGATGAAGAAAGTCATCATGATTCACTGTGGGCTTGCCATACCCATCTAACATCAGCTGCACAGCAACTTACATTTACAGGTGTTAACAAGTCTTTGATTTTGGGTGGCACGGTAGCCCACATGCTGACGGCTTTTACTAAATTATAAATTCAAGACTCAATGCTGGCACCGTAACTTGTAATACGCTTCAACTATGATTTAATGCGCAGCATCTGAGTATTGCTTTATGTTTTCTTGTGTTTTTCACTTTTTACCGGAGTTATTGTGTTAGTCGATTCTCATTGCCATTTGGACCGTTTGGAGCAATCTCCAGAGCAACTTAAAGAAACCATTCAATTTGCCCAACAAAGAGGTATTGAGCATTTTTTATGTGTCAGTGTTTCTGTTCGAGAATTTTCAGAAATGCTTGATAAAGTGCTGGGTTTTGATTCTGTGTCTGTGTCTTGTGGTGTTCACCCGTTGCATCAAGAAGACGCTTGCTCCTATGGTGAATTGCTAAATTGCGCACAACATGAGCGCGTAGTGGCCGTAGGGGAAACAGGCCTGGATTATTTTTATAGCAATGACACCAAAGATGTTCAGCAGCAATCTTTTATCGATCATATTCGAGTCGCTAACGAATTACGCAAACCGTTAATAATTCATACTCGTGATGCCAGAGAAGACACTATAAAACTGCTTGAACAGCATAAAGCTGAACATACCAAAGGCGTATTGCATTGTTTTACGGAGTCTTGGGGAATGGCAAAAATCGCTATCGATATGGGCTTTTATATTTCAATTTCAGGCATAATTACTTTTAAAAGTGCCGATGAATTACGCGATGTCGTGAGGCAAATACCGTTAGAAAAACTGCTTGTAGAAACCGACTCACCTTGGTTAGCGCCAGTGCCCTATAGAGGAAAGCAGAATCAACCAGGATATGTGTTGGAAGTGGCGGAATACGTTGCGCAACTCAAAGGGGTGAGCTTAAAAGAGCTCGCCGAAATCACCACTAAAAACTTCTATGATTTATTTCCATTAAGCAAGCGACAGCTGTAGACGGCTATTGTCAATTACAGCCAAAAACAGTACGAAATACAGTCGCCAATTAATTCCCGTTTTTTAGTAAGAGATTGAATATTATGCTTGAAACCCGTTCCCCACAATTAACGACCAACACAGTAGTAATGGTGCCTCCCCAGTGCTTTGCATTTAATACCGAAACGGGTAAGGACAATGAGTTTCAGCATCCGAGCAAAATGTCCCAGAATGAACTGAAAACTCAAGCGATGTTGGAATTTAACAATATGGTGAGTGTCCTGCAAAAGCATGGCATCAATGTATTGGTTCTGGATGCTCCACAAGACAACACCCCCGATGCCGTTTTTCCTAATAATTGGTTTAGCACCGACATAAATGGAAATTTATATCTTTACCCAATGTCTAGTGACAATCGGAAAAAAGAAGTGTGTCCGGAGTCATTGGTCAAACTTTTTTCAGACCACCATTATGCAGTCAATAATGTAATAGATGTGCGTGAATTGGCCATGGAAAATGCTTGTTTGGAAGGGACGGGGGCGATGGTTATTGATCATTGCAACAATACTGTTTTTGCTGCTATTTCACAGCGTTGCAACAGTCTATTGTTGGAGCAAAGCGTTCAGCGAATGCAGGCAGGTGATGTTTTTGCATTTGAGACGGAACTACCTTCTGGAAGTCCTGTTTATCATACCAACGTGATGTTAAGCGTTGGTGAGAAGTACGCCATTATTTGTTCTAGTGTCATTTCTTCAGCTCATAAAGAAAAAGTGCTTGGTTCGCTCAAAGGAAAGCAATTAATTGATATTTCACTAGAACAACTGGCTGCTTTTTGTGGCAATGTTTTGCAATTACATAATAAGAACGGTGATCCTTGTTTGGTTATGTCCAAAACAGCGTTTGAAGCGTTCACAAATGAGCAAAAAACAATTCTTGCCGAGTATGGAGAATTAATACAATTTGATGTGCGCACCATTGAAGCTGTTGGTGGTGGCAGCGTTCGTTGTATGTTGGCGGAAGTTTTTCTGCCTATAAGCATATAAATCATAAGGGAAGCACTTTTGACGTAGAAAATGTCTAAAAAATCATAGAATTGCCGTTTTTATTTTCAGAATAGGCGTGTATGCTAATTATCAAGAAGTATACATTTTAGGGAAATGGAAAATAAAATGCGTGGCAAGGTATTACAATCCACCAGCCCGGACTCTCGCGCTAGCGTTTCAACAATTGAAGTCGATCCAACAACTCAGAGCCTTCTCAATCAGTCTCTTCGTGAACAGTTAAAACAATTATCTAAAGTCGATGTTTCAGAGCAACAGCGCGTACTGACATTGCGTAAAAGCTTTACTGCTATCATGGAGCATGTGGTTTCAAAAACGGCGGTGAAGTTTGAAACTCTATATGCGTTGCATGAAACCGCTTACGAACAGGCAATGTTATCCATGCAGGCGGCTGATATAGCGGAAGATGTTATTACCAGTCAGTTTATCCATTCTCATGGCTTGGTGTTATCCCCTATAAATTGCAGTCGAACCATTAAAGATGTTAACCGCATTGATGTATTTGCTACAGGTTTACATAAACTAGTCAGTGATTTACTCCAGCGTCAAAACAAGATTCATATTTTATATCCTGCATGTGGGCCGTTCGCACCATTATTGCTTCCGCTGCTAACTTACTACAAGGAAGAGGGGACTTTTGACGAAAATCAAATTGAAGTGACTTTAATTGATATTCATCAGGGAGCAACCCAAACGTTAGTGCAACTCATTAGTGATCTGGATTTGGATGAGTTTGTAACCGAGGTTATTCAAGCTGATGCCGTTATCTATGAGCCGACAAAGCCTGTTGACATATTATTGTTAGAGGCTTCTCATCATGGATTTAGCAAAGAGGCGCATTTTAGTATTGCCCGCCAATTACTTCCTTATGTTACTGAAAGTGGCGTTTTAGTTCCTTGCAAAGTATCAATTAATGCTGCTTTGGTTCTAGGGCAAAGAGAGTTTGTAGAGCAATGGCGAGAACAGCGGTCTGGACAACAAATACAGCTAAATGAGGAAGCACTTCAAAACCGGGTTGAACTGGGAGAAATATTTAGCGTGGATAAGCAATCAGTACTTAATGCTGAAAAACTGAGCTTACCAGATGGACAAGAAGTTTTACGCTGCAATACCTTAAAATTACCCCATGATTGCGGTGATATTAGCCACAGAGTACTTGTTATTTATACTCAATTTCACTCATATGATGATGAGTATCTGGAACAGTATTTTTCGGGTATTACCAGTCCACTACCGGATATGTCGGTGTGTATAGATTTTGAACCACGCAGTACTATGCCTGACGACTTGTTATTAAAAAGCGGTGACAGCATTGAGTTTTTCTATCGTTTAAATGGATTAACAGGTTTCATGCCTATTAAAGGTAATACATAACGTAGGGTTTAGGGGCTTTCCTTTTAGTCTTTAAAGTAATAAAAATTTAGATTGTAGTATGTAAGAACGCAGATGGCGTAACCATAGGTTGTAATAAAATGGAACAAAAAGAATGACGGAACTTCCCAAAATCGTTGTATTTACTTCAAGTTGTATGAGTTTGCCACTAATTAACTACTTGCTACAACGAGGTCTTCTCGCTGGGGTAATTATTTCTGTAAGCAATGATCCGCAACGGAATTCTGATACGCAGCAATTGATTGCAAATTTACAACAAATGACGGTGCCACTGATTCAATATCAAGTTGATTCTTTGGATGATTTACAAAAACAAATAAACCAATGGGAAGCTAATTGGGGAGTAGTGTTTACTTTTCCTGAAATATTGCCGAAACCTCTAATCGATTTTTTTAAAGGGGATTTATTTAATATTCACGCATCAGATTTACCAAATTATCGCGGTAGTATGCCTGTTTACTGGCAGCTTAGACATAATTTAGATGAAATCAAACTCACTTTACATCGAATCGAAGCTAAAGTTGATACTGGTGCTATAGGTCATCAAACTACTATTTATATCCATCCTTTTGATAATTTTCAAACCTTGAACTTTAAAGTCATGGAGCAAGCTCCTCAATTAATTAATGAATTTCTGGATTTAGAACAGAAAGGAGAACTGCAATGGAAAGAGCAACGTGACTTACAAGAAAAAGACTTTTACGCAAAAGATGTGAACCCCACTGATTTAAATATGTCTTGGAATATAAATTCTGCATTAGAGTTTGTTGGAGCTGCTAGAGCGGGAAATCCTCATCATGGTGGGGTGGTTGTAAATTCTCAGTTTGGACAATTTCAGGTGATGCAAATATCTAAAGTTCAGCAACCCTGCTTTGGTGTTAAAGCAGGTACAGTATTGATGGTGGATAAATATAAAGGTTTGATTGTTGCGACTAAAGAAGGGGCAATTTCTTTAGATGTCGTTGTTAGTCAGCAAGGTTATTTTTCTGGTTATCAATTTGCTATTCGATTTGGTATTGAAGCCGGATGTTTACTTTAATTGTTTATAAAGTAAAAATTGATTTTGATCATGTAAATTGGCTAAAAAATAACTTAAGTATTAGGATTAATTAATTATTGAGTTAAGTTGATATTTAATACCGAGTAATTATTCGAGTTTCAAGGCAAGATAAATTTTTTTAACAACGGGGGTTACATGGAATCTTTTATAGGGTTTGTTTATCCGAATGGATTTAATTTTGCACCAAGAGATTTTTCTTTTTGTGCTGGTCAAATTATTCCTATTTCATCAAATCAGGCGGTTTTTGCTCTTCTAGGTGCTAACTTTGGTGGCGATGGCCGCTCAAGTATGGGGTTACCTGATCTGAGAGGCAGAGCGCCGGTAGGTTCAAGTGTAATGGGATCTCCATTACCACCATTACAACCAGTAAGATGGGGTGAAAGAGGGGGGCTTCAATACACTACGTTGAGTCAAGCACAGATGCCTGTTCATAATCATGGGGCGGTATTTACGCCAAGTAGTGCTGGAAGTGTTGACGTTAGTTTGGAAGTCTCTACAGAGGCGGGAAATGCATCTGCAACTGATGGATTCTATTTTGCTAATGGAAAAGCTGGAATCGCTTCTGTCACGGGATTTGTTGATGCTCAGTCGGCTGGCACAACTGTTGAGGTTGGCGGTCTTAGCGCATCAGGTGGAGGAGGTACTGGAGTTGTGACTGTTGAAAATTCAGGAGCCAGTTCACTTGTTGATATACAAAACCCATATACAGGCATGAGTTATGTTATTGCAATTGAAGGTGTCTTTCCTTCAAGGAACTAGATTTTGAATATTAAAATACGGCAAATGGCAATCCACGAATTATTTTGTTAAATAATGGTGAGTCGTTTGTCGTGTTTTTTGTTTAGTTTATAAAATGAAATACCTTTGAGAGTTGAAATAAAAATATGTGGGGAGTAGTTATGTCAAATGTGGGCCTAGGCTGTAGTGGTCCTACTTTTAGAGCCGGGAACTTTCAGCACCTTTTTGCTAACTATAAATGCAAGTGGCAATGTCCGTTTATATCTCTTCTATTTCTTTTTTTTTCAAGCGGACCTACATTCGCAGCTCCTCTATCTATTACTAACAATGATGGCACGGCAGATGCCACTTCCCTTGCTAGTTTTGTTATTGCACAATCATTTACGGCAACTAAAACAGGAGTTTTGACTAGTGTTGCTTTTTCTAATGAGGCTGGTGCATCTGGAGCTTGTACTTTAAACGTTTATAGTGGCGCAGGAACTAGTGGTGGGTTACTACATACGCAAAATATTGGTGTGTTGACTGATACATTGACGGATGCTTCTAATTTCACGTTTCAAACTTTTACCCTAGATGCAGCAGTAAATATTACCTCAACGAGTGTCTATACATTCGAAATTTCACCGGCAGGATGCTCTAATATTGCATATGAAACATCGGATAATTATGCATCAGGAGCACTTTATGCTGATAACGCTTTTCAGGCAACTGCCGAGATGCTTTTTGAAATCGTTCAGGGAGACGGTAATAACGCCCCTACAATTACGAGTGCGCCAGCAACCGCAGCCGTAACAGAAGATGTTGCGACAGATGTTAATCTTTCAGCTGTCACTGTAGCTGACTCCGATGGCGATTCAATTACGCTAACATTAGGCGTTGATGCAGGAACAATAGCTTCTAGTGATGGCAATGGTACTTTTTCCAGTGTAACCGTTTCTAGTTCTGGTTCTGCTAGCATGACTTTGGCAGGCACCGCTGCCAACCTTAACACTTATCTTGATACGACAACTAAGATTGCATATACCACAGCATCAAATTCAACTACTTCTGCCACACTGACGTTAACGCCTAATGATGGTACGGTTAATGGTGCTGCCGATACGACCACATTAAATGTGACACCAGTCAATGATGCACCTTCTTTAAATACAGGTGTTTCACCTGCATTATCCGGTATTAATGAAGATTCAGGAGACGATGATGGCTCTGGGGCTGATGGTGATGATGATGTATCAAATAATGCGAATAACGCAGGTACAAGCATCGCTACCATCGTAGTGGATGGATCTATCACTGATGTGGATGCCGCTGCCGCAGAAGCTATAGCGGTAACCAATGTTGATAATACCAACGGTGTTTGGCAATACTCTTCCGACAACGGAACTAGCTGGAACAATTTTTCGGGAACAACTGGAAGTGCAGTTGATATCAGCTCTTCGGCTCGCTTGTTGGATGGTACTCTTGGTGGTGGTACAACCCAATTAATTCGATTTGTACCCAACCTCAACTATAGTGGTACCGACACATTTGCTTTTAAAGCATGGGATAAATCCAGTGGCAGTGCCGGCGGAACAGCAGACACTACAGGAGGAAGCACTGCGTTTTCCAGTAGTAGCGATACCGCTTCGGTTGTTGTTTCAGCTGTCAACGATGTGCCTACTCTGGGTAACTTGTCTAGTGATTCCATTAATTTCATTCAAGGCCAAAGCGCCAAGTTAGTTGATCAAAGTTCCAATGCTTCAGTTAATGATATCGATTCTTCAGATTTTAACTCGGGCAATCTTACGGTATCGATAGTTACTAACAAAGACGCAGCTGAAGATCAATTGAGCTTTGATACTAGCGGTACGATTTCTTTGGCGGGATCAACCGCAGGTGATAATGTTTCTGTTAGTGGTACGGTTGTGGGTACTCTAGGTAATAACATCGCCGTTGGAAATGATTTGGTGGTGAATTTTGGTGCAAATGCAAACGTAGCAAGGACACAATCTTTAATTCGTGCGGTTACCTATCAAAATACCGACGGAGCTTCACCGACTATCAATACTCGTACCGTGCGTTTTAGTATTAATGATGGTGATGGCGGAACATCGTCGAATAATGATAGCTCAGTCGTTGTTACTGCTTCAGATACAGATGGTAATGTGACAGCTTCAGGAACTGTAACTGAGCCAGTTGCTATAGGCACTACTATTGATTCTTTAGGCGAAGCGCTGAACGTCTTTGATTTCACCCTTACTGATGGGGGTGGTGGAGATGGTTTGGCGATGGCTGTTAGTGCTATTTCCATCCCCGTTTCTGGAACGGCCACCGATGCGGAAAGGGCGAAAGTAACATGGCGCTTAAGTGGCCCAGATTTAATGGCGACCGGTGGGGTTTACGATGCGCCAAATGATGAAATTGATTTTACAGGTTTGGGCATTTCCGTGGCAGATAATACCAGCGAAACCTACACAGTTAGTGCCTATTACAATGACAATTCAAACCTGGCAGAAGATACAACATTTATTTTAAGTGTGGATGGTGATACCAATGTCACCGTGTCTTCTGGCACACAAATGGGAACAACCAGTGCGGTTAATAATGGCACTGGTTCAACCGTCGATGTGGTAGCAACAGCCATTGCGTTTACTACTCAACCTGCCACATCAACCTCAGGGAGTGCTTTAGGTACTCAACCAGTGGTATCAGCGCAAGATGCGTTTGGTAATACTGATATCGATTTTACCGAAACCATAACTCTAACTGAAGGCAGTGCAGGCACATTGTCTGGGGATCTGGACATAGCCTCCGTGAGTGGAGTTGCCACTTTTACGGATGTTGTTTATACCGCTACCGCCGATCAGCAAGCTTTTACACTGACTGCCAATGATGAAGATGGAACTAGTACTGATTTATCAACCGTGGATGCCAATGCCGTAACGTCAGATGTAGTAGCGACTAAGTTAGTCTTCGATACTCAGCCAGCACCTCTATCCCTAGAGTCTGCTCAAGCCACAAATTTTACAACGATTCCAGTGGTGTCTGCTCAAGATGCTAACAATATCGTGGACACTGGATATGCGACAGGAATTGCCTTGGCAGAAGTGAATGGTGCGGGTTCGGCGGCTATGTCGGCAACGGGCGATACTGATGGCAGTGGCGCTACCGTCACTATTACACCTTCATCGGGTGTTTCCACTTATACCGCGATGCAAATTACCTATACGGCTTCTGGAGGGGGAGATGAAAACTTTAATCTACAAGCCTCATCAGGTGGATTAACAACAGCTAATAGTAGTCAGTTTACATCTGGCACCTTCGATTCTGATGCTACGGTTACCGCAGCTGCAGGCGTAACAGAACCCATTGGTATCGATAGTACTGTTGATACCTTGGGTGAAGCGGTCAACATCTTTGATTTCACCCTAACCGATGATGGAACGTCAGATGCCAAAGTAACCTCAGTCACCGCTATTGATTTACATACTTCCGGCACGTCAGACGCGAGTAAACTCACTTATGTATTAAATGGGCCAGATGCCACAGATGTAACAGGCTCATTTTCTGCCAATACCGTTACATTTTCCGGATTAAGTATTTCTGTTGCTGACGGGGCTAACGAAGTTTATACCGTTAAGGCTTATTTCAATGACAATACGAGTTTGGTTGAAGCTCAAACCGTAGTTTTGTCTACTGATGGTGATACTGACTTTACCTTAGGTGGCGGTTCTACTCGCATGGCTGCCACTAGTGCCATTAATAATGGAACCGGAACGGCCATAGAGATATTAGCAACTGAACTACGGGTGACAACACAACCTTCAACTTCTACATCGGGTTCAGCATTGGGTACACAACCGGTTATCTCAGCTACAGATGCCTTTGGAAATGTGGATACTGGTTTCACAGAAACCATCACCCTTACCGAAGCCAGTTTAGGAGCCTTGACTAACAATACCAAGGCGGCAGTTGCGGGAGTGGCAACCTTTACGAATTTGACATACACCGCTACTGCAGATCAGCAAAGCTTTACACTAACGGTTAATGATCAGGATGGTGTGGGAAGTGATTTGTCTACCATTGACACCAACAGCGTAACGTCTGATGTTGTGGCTGTTAAGCTAATATTTGACACCGAACCTGTTCCTTTATTAGTTAATTCCGGTCAGTCACTGAGTTTTACCACCGTTCCTGTTGTTCACGCTGTTGATGCTGCTGGCCTGCTTGATTCAGATTATTCAACGGATTTCGTTATGTCTGAAATCAATGGCGCAGGTGCAGCGAATATCATCGCAACAGGCGACTCTGACGGCAGTAATGCCACCGTTACCCTAACACCTGCCTCAGGTGTGGTTACTTATGCTGGTTTACAAATGACCTACACTGCGGTGGGAGCCGGAGAAAACTTCAAACTTCATATTACATCTGGAGGTTTGGTGGCAGGTGATAGTTCAGTTGTTAATGTTAACATGCCGCCAACGTTGGTTGGATTACCGACACCCGTTACAGTAACGGAAGATATATTGACCAATTTAACGCTTAATGCGTTAGATTTTGAAGATGCCGACAACGATAACGTCACGGCTACCTTTGCAGTAAATAAAGGGATTTTAGTTGCGAGCGATGGTGATGGCACCTTCTCAGGCGTTACCGTTGCAGGTTCTAATGGTGCCAGTGGCAGTGCCAGCATGAGCTTTAGCGGCACCTCAGCAAATCTTGATGCCTATTTTGATATAGCGGCCAAACTGAAGTTCCAGACGGATTCAAATGATACAACTGCTGCTACTCTAACCCTTACGCCGAATGATGGAACCACTGACGGCATTGCTGCAAATGCAACGATTAATGTTACTGGCGTGAACGATGCGCCGACAATATCGGGTACGCCATCCACTAGCGTTACAGCAGGGCAAAATTACACTTTTACGCCGAGTGCGAATGATCCCGAAAGTGATACCATTACGTTCAGTATTACCAATAAGCCTAGTTGGGCCGCATTTGACACCAATACCGGTGCGTTAACAGGTACGCCTGCTGCATCTGACGTTGGTACAACTAATGGCATTGTTATTCGTGCGGAAGATACTTCTACCGCTGGTAATGATTTGGCCGCATTCAACTTAACCGTGAATAGTGCTGCACCCCCAGTCAACACGGCTCCGACCATTGACCAAGGTAGTTCGGTATCGGTCAGTATGAGTGAAGACGCTACACCCAACGCATTCTCCTTGTCCTTAACGGCTACGGATGCGGAAGGGGATACATTAACTTGGAGCGTTGCGCCACAAGCATCGAAGGGAAGTGCTTCGGCAAGTGGTACAGGCACTAGCAAAAGCATTTCCTATGCTCCAACGGCTAATTATCATGGCACGGATAGTTTTACGGTGAGAGTGTCCGACGGCAATTTAGTAGACAGCATTATTGTGAACGTTACAATTTCGCCAGAAAACGATGCGCCGACTATTACCGGTTCTCCGGCCATAGAAATAGTCGCTGGTGATAATTATCAGTTCACACCTACGGCAAGTGATATTGATGGTGATGGCTTGCAGTTTGCGATTGCCAATGCGCCTGCTTGGGCTAGCTTCGACAACAGTACCGGTGCTTTAACGGGTATTCCAGATAATAGCCATGAGGGGATTACGAGCGGGATTATTATTAGCGTAAGTGATGGCACCGAATCTGTCAGTTTGGCGGCATTCTCCATAACCGTCACAGCTAACATTCAAGCGCCAGAGGCTCAAAATGTGCAGGCAAACACAAATGAAGACGCTTCTGTATTAATCCTTCCTCAGTCTGTCAATGCCGGTGAATTTACATTCGCTCTGGCTAGCCAGCCGCAAAATGGCACCTTATCTGAAGAAGGCATTGGTTGGCGTTATAGTCCAGAAGCCGATTTTAACGGCACCGATAGCTTTACATATACCGCTAGTAACGGAACTGACGTATCCGATCCTGCTACGGTTTCAGTTACCATCGCCCCCGTTAATGATGAACCCGTTGCAGTTGATGATGAGTTTGAATTGGCGCGAAATGAAGCTGGAGTATATGTATTAGACGTACTAACCAATGATATTGATGTCGATGGAGATGCGCTCATTTTGGAAGGCGTTTCAGCCAACATCGGTGCTGTAACTATTGAAGCAGAGCAAGTACGTTATCAGAGTCCTGACGGGTTTGTGGGGAATGTAGAATTACGTTACTCAATTCGCGATGACAGCAATACCAGAGATAGCGCGCAAGTATTGCTCGTTATCGAAGGTAGTGCGCCGGAATTAGCACCCATAGTGACAGTACCAGAAGATATAGAAACCAACGCAACAGGATTGTTCACTAGAGTTGATTTGGGTGTTGCTACAGCTTTAGATAGCAACGGTAACCCTATACCGGTTTCAATTGTCGATGGCACAAACCTTTTTACGCCCGGGCAACATACTGTATTTTGGCGTGCTGAAGATAGCCTTGGTAATGCCAGCGTGGAAGAGCAAAATGTTAAGGTTCATCCGCTAATATCGTTAAGTAAAAATCAAATGGTTTCTGAAGGAAGTGCAGTAAGTGTTGATGTGCTGCTAAACGGTACTGCTCCTGAATATCCGCTTTCTGTTGCCTATACCATTGCAGGTTCGGCAACCTTTGAGGATCATTCGGCCCAAAGTGGGGACATTATTATTGCTTCCGGCACCAGCGGTGTTATCGAATTTAACGTTTTCGATGACTTGGTAGCAGATTCTGGTGAAACCGTTTCTGTTGTACTCAATGGTGGAAACCAAGGTGCGAATAATCAAACGGAAATCGTGATTAGCGAAGCCAATATTGCCCCGAGTGTTGACTTGAATGTGAGTCAGGACAATGAAGGTCGTTTATCGGTTACACAAGGGGGTGGCGATGTTGTTGTGGTGGCCAATGCCTCAGATAACAACACCGGTGACTTCTTATCACTCAGTTGGTCATCAAGTACCGAATTGTCTAACCTGAGCACTGATGAAAATCGTTTTGTATTTTCGCCCGAAGGATTGTCATCTGGGGTGTATCAGGTGAGCGTATTAGTTACTGATACTGGCTCCCCAGTACTTTCTAATCGAGCAGAAGTATTTATTGAAGTGTTACAGGTTTTAGAAGAGCTGGGTAATGAAGATACTGATGGGGATTTGATACCTGACGATCAAGAAGGTTATGCCGATGACGATCGTGATGGTATACCTGATTATTTGGATGCTATAACAGATTGTAACGTTGTACCGGAACAAGTTAGCACTCAAGATGGTTTCTTAATCGAAGGCGACCCTGGTGTGTGTTTACGTCGAGGTGCAACGTCGGCTACGAGCGAAAATGGCGGATTAGAGTTATCCCAAGATGAAAGCTCGTCACGGCTAGGTGGCGATGATCAGGCATCTAACATCGGTGGTATTTTTGATTTCATCGCTTATGGATTGCCGGAGGCGGGCCAAACTTACCAACTTGTTATTCCGCAGAACTTGCCTGTACCTGCGGGAGCGGTATACCGCAAATTTAGTCAGTCTCAAGGATGGTTTACCTTTATTAGCGATGACAACAACAAAGTCTTTAGTACTTTAGGTGCGCCTGGAGTTTGTCCGCCACCGGGGGATGCACAATGGCAAGATGGATTGAGTGAAGGACATTGGTGCGTGCAGCTTCAAATTGAAGATGGTGGCCCTAATGACGACGATGGTGAGCAAAACGGTGCCATAGTTGACCCAGGTGGTGTTGCAGTACTAATAAGCAACAACAGATTGCCTGTGGCTAACGCCGATAGTGTGGAAATGCGATGGAATAGCAGTTTGGTGATTAATGTATTGGAAAATGATACTGACCCAGATAACGATATTCTAACAATCTCCAATGCGGCAGCTAATTTTGGTGCGGTGGAGATTAATGCTGATAACACCTTAACCTACACGCCTCAAGCAGACTTTTCTGGTACAGACACCATAGTTTATGCCATTAGCGACGGTAACGGCGGTACAGGTAGTGCAGAAGTTCAAGTAACTGTTTTGGGCAATAATGCTCCTGTGGCATTTGATGATGAGGTCCACGTAAACCTGAAAATTGCAGTCACCATAAACGTTCTCAGGAATGACAAGGATGCAGATGGTGAGCAACTTACCGTAATACAAGCAAGTGCAAATATAGGTGAGGTGTCAATAAATGCAGATTCTACCTTGCAATACACGCCGCCGTTTGTTTTTGTCGGAACCGATACCATCACCTATACCATTAGTGATGCATTGGGAGCTACAGCAGAAGGGCAGGTCGCGGTTAACATAGATACCAATGATCCTCCTTCATTGTTGCCGGATTCCGCATCGACCTCAGGCGACGCGATCACCATTAATGTGCTTGCCAACGATACTGACGATGGCAATAACTTGTCCGTTGCAAGCGCCGTTGTTGGTCAAGCCGAACAGGGTACCGTGGTAATTAATCAAGACAACACTTTAACCTACACGCCTTCGGCAGGATTCGTAGGTGTGGCAATTATTACTTATAAAGCTACCGATGGAATTAGAACCTCGACTTCACAAGTAGCCGTTCAGGTAACCGACGGCACCACGCCACCAACCCCAGTTGACCCAACACCACCCGTTCAAAGAAGTGGAGGCGGTAGCATGGGAGCTGGAGCAATACTGTTGTTGGGTTTGGCGGGTTTGCGAAGGTATTACGCAAGAAAAAGAGCCGAATTAAATAAGGGAATGCATTAATTAATATTTTGAATTAACCAATACTTTAATAATTACTTTATTAAACGTTAACGGGACGATAAGAATTTATCGTCCCGTTTTTCATTCTCGGGTCAACAGAAACTCTTTTACAGACGTTATATACCGAGTTGCAACATTCTCTAAAAAACATAATGATTTTGAGAGATCCTATACATTCAGTTGAATAATATTGACCGATAGCCTCTTTGAGTAGACTATTTTCTGCGCGTGATAATTAGAACATACATTGAATTTAAATTGATTGTTACAGACCTCCTATTACAGAAATAATCTAATTAATGTGAAGGTTTAAATTATATAAATTTAGATTTAAATAAATGAAATGACGGGAAATGTTTGGTATTTCTTGCCTCTAATTAAGGTAATTATTGCTTTGCCAACATGATCTTTTTTATATAATGATATTTAGTTGATATTTTACGTAAAGACTCGTGATTGGTATAAAAGCTAGCGTAACACTCTGCAAAGTCTTCATGGGCATTTGTTTTGGCGTATGAGCTAACATAATCCTTGTTGGGATATATTTCTGTCACCCATGTTTTTCTCTGTACACTAGACATGATACGCTTGAAAACATGATGTCCAATTTCATGTAGTACAATGTGGCGAAATTCTGTATATGAGGAAAATTTATAAATAATCACATGATCAATCGGTATAGAGTTGTACTCGCCGGATGCTGAGTAATTAATTGGTTTTGTTTGATAATAGCTTCGTTGATAGAATCTGCCAGGATCATAAACGATAGTTGTAATCCCATGCTTGTGATGAGTTGGAACTTGATTAATCACAGCTATAACATCTTCAATCTCTATGATATTTTGTTTCTTAAATCCTTTAATAATAAGTTTCATAGAATCACGTTTAATTGGCCGTTAACGATAAGATCTTCTGACATTAATATGTTTCAGTGAAAGTGCGTTCTGGAATATCATATTCTTAAAAGTGATTAAAAAAATTAAAACTTTTTTCTTCTGTATTTTGATGTCTTTTACTGCCCCTTTAAAAGCCGCTCTGGATATGGATTTAGATAGCCATTCATTTCAAAATGTAACCGAGTAAAAGCTGTTTAGACACTGCTTTTTTAATTTTTATATATGTTTCAGAATATAGCTCAATATACTAAATTAATTGTTATTAATTAATGGTTTACATTGTTAATGGTAAAATTAACGGGCAAGTAGGGACTGGTTTGACAAGTTTTTTCTGATTTTTATACTGCGCATCCATTAGATTAGATTTGGATTGAATCTAACGTGTTGTTTATCGCGTTATTCAGTTGCTCGGCGGATATTTGTCGAGATAAAGGAGTTGTGCAGTTAATTCTGTTTTAAGGGAAAGGTATGCAAGGTATGAAGTCATCAAAATTAGAGAAACTGCTGTCTTTTTGGCATCAGGACAACAAAAATCTGTTAATAATAAAAGATATATTGTCCTGTTACGTTGAAAATAAAGAACTGGATGAAGCCCAGCAGTTTTTTCGCAATCTTCCCTCTCAAATTCAAAGTGAGTTAGAAATCCGTTGGCATTTTGGGCAGCAACTGGTTTACGCCGGCCATTTATCCGACGCGATGAAAATATTTCAATCTTTACCCGATACAGAAGATTTCTTGAGAGAATATGGAATGGCTCTGTGTCTATTTTTTCAACGTGAATTCCAGAAATCCTCAGATCTTCTTCGTTCAATTTGCCACCAAGATTTAAAGTCTGTACCTGCACAGATTGTAGAATTATATGCAAGAGGGTTGTTTTTTCTGGGAGAGTTACAGCTTGCTCGTAATACGTTACAGAAATTACCGCAACAAACCTTGGACTCCTTAGGGCTTCTTTCTTTAATTGTTACTGATATGGGCAATTACTCTGAAGCCGAATCAATGGCTGACGAAGTACGTCAGCATTCTGTAAGCCAACAAGATGCTTTAGTCACTAAAATTACTTGTTTGTTGTGGAAGCTTGATAACGAATCTGGTTTGGTAATGGCTCAGCAAGCTGTTCAACAATACCCTGACAATGGCCGATTATGGTCATTGTTTGGACAAGGACAAATGCTTAGTCAGCAAATACCAGAAGCACTTCAAACTTTGCAGCATGCAACATTGTTGATGCCCGAACATATTGGCACTTGGCACTTAAAAGCTTGGTGTGAACTTCTTGGTAATGACCTAATTGCCGCAGAATCTTCTTTTGAAAGCGCGTTGGAATTAAATCGAAACTTTGCTGAATCCCATGGAGGGTTAGCGGTTGTACAGGCTAACAAAGGGGACTTGATGTCGGCCGAGCGTACCGCAAAGATTGCGGTTCGATTGGATCCTGAATGTATCTCTGGTCGCTTCGCCCTAAGCCTTGTTGCAAGAGCAACCGGTGATGTAGAACAGGCTGATAATCAGGTACAAGAACTAATGAATTCATCAACTCATATACCTGGCACTACCTACCTTCAGCTATTACAACTGCTACAGAGATAAACTCTAATGAATCTGGATATGGCAATCGGCCTCATGGGCGAGATGTTTGCTACAGGTTTGTCTGTGGCTACCCCGCTGTTGTTAGCGTCTTTGTTAACAGGAGTACTCATCTCTATTTTTCAGGTGGTCACTCAAATCCAAGAAATGACTTTGACATTCGTTCCTAAGATTTTTGTCAGTTGCACCGTGCTCTATTTTCTCGGTCATTGGATGCTGAGCACACTCATTTCGTTTACCCAACACATGATTTCTCAGGCGGCAGGGTTCTAACATGGAATTTACTGTCTTTATTCAGCCTTTTACCTTGCTGGTAGCCCGGTTAAGCCCGTTTTTTATGGCCGTAAACGGTTCACCTATGCAGTACTTTCCGATGATGGTCAGGCTGGTATTGCTTTTGATTATCGCTGGAATTCTTACCTTGAGTAGCAGCTGGACAAGCGAGACTTGGCAAACGTTTAGTAATTTGAATTGGGGAATCAATATGCTTTACGAAATGGTACTTGGCATGTTGATGTTATTAGGTTTTCAATTAGCCATTGCCGCGATTCAAATCATGGGAAGAGTACTCGACATGCAAATTGGTTTTGCAGCGGCCGGAGTCGTTGATCCTCACACCAATAATAATGATCCGCTGCTTGGGCATATCATTATTTTATTCGTTGTATTGGCGATGTTTCTAACAAACACGCACCACAAATTACTTATCTCCTTCTCTGAAATGGTCAGTCTAATTCCTCCCGGAAGCTGGAATGGGGAGTTACAAATTAGCAAGATAATGAGTTACTTCTCCGCCCAATTGGGTTTCGCATTGTTACTTCTTGGTCCAGTTATTATGGGGCTTTGGTTAATGGATTTGTTTAGCGGTTTGGTTTCTAAAACCATGCCGCAAATGAACGTTTATTTCGTCACTTTACCTCTGAAAATATGGTTGGGAATGTATCTGCTGTCTTTAAGTGTGAAGTATTTTAAACCGCTATTAGGGAAGATCTTTTTTGCGGTAGATGCCTGGATTCAAGCCGGTTGGATACAAACTGGGGGAATCGGAGTGACGGGAGTTGTTAGGTAATGTCTGAAGATCAAGAAAAGTCTGAACAGGCATCACCTTATAAACTGCGTGAGGCCAAGAATAAAGGACAAGTCAGTAAAAGTGTGGAAGTTACCGGGGTATTAATGTTGGTCATTAGTGGCTGTGCATTTTGGTTTTTGCAAGAAGACTTGATTGAAGAAGTGAAAAGCTTGTTTGTTTCTTTACTTGCTAATGCCGGGAATTTAAATCTGTCGAGTGCAACTCTGTTTTCTTTAAGCATACATTTGCTTATGTCCGTTTTGAAAATTTTTGCTCCAATATTATTGACCTTGATACTTGGTGCGATATTCGTCAACTTGATACAAACCGGTCCTGTTTTTTCAACACACCCGCTCTCAATTGACTGGAAGCGCTTTAATCCTGTGGAAGGCGTTAAGCGCATTATTTCCATGAAAACCCTATTCGAGCTAGTTAAATCCTTGTTAAAACTCTCTGTTATAGCCTTTGTTTGGTTTGTGTGGGGACAGGATTGGCTTGCCGTCGTTATAGACAGCTATGGTATGGGCGTATCCGCGTTTCATGAACACTGGCAATCATCTATTTTTTCTTTGGTTCTGATGGCTTTGAGTATTCTGTTGCCTATCGCTTTTCTGGATTTTATGTTTTCCAACTGGCAGTTTTCCAAGAAAATGATGATGAGCAAACAGGAAGTTAAAGACGAGCACAAAAAGCGAGAAGGTGACCCGCAAGTTAAGCAAAAACAGAAGCAGGCTCAAAAAGAATTACTACAAAAAGCGGCTTCTCTTAGCAGTGTGAAAGATGCGGATGTGGTTATTACCAACCCGGAACATATCGCTGTAGCGTTGAAGTATGACGTGGCAAACATGGTTGCGCCAAAGGTTCTTACGATGGGGGCCGATCATCATGCCGCAACGATTCGAAAATTAGCCAGAACACATAGAGTTCCTATCGTACGTAATATCAAATTGGCAAGGCAGCTTTATCGCACTTGTAGCATCAATAGCTACATCCCAGAATCAAGCTATAACGATGTAGCACCTGTGTTCCGCAGTATTTTGGGTATGGACAGGCAGGGGCCGAAGTAATGGATATGTTTAAACAAGGAAAAAGCGAATTGGTGTTGGTGATCTGTGTGATTGCCATACTTATGCTGCTGTTTACTCCGATACCTGGAATTGCTTTAGATTTGTTATTGCTGACCAATTTTTGTCTGGCCTTAATTATTTTGCTTTTAACTTTTTATACCGATAAACCGTTAAGTTTCTCTACTTTTCCATCTCTTATTCTTATCGCGACGTTGTTTCGTTTAGGATTAAACGTATCGTCCACGCGACTTATCCTAAATGATGCATCAGCCGGACAAGTGATCGCTTCAATTGGTTCTCATGTTGTGGGTGGCAACTATGTGATTGGTCTGGTGGTGTTCTTAATACTGATCGTTGTGCAATACGTGGTGCTCACAAATGGAGCCCAGCGAGTTGCTGAAGTTGCCGCGCGTTTTACGCTCGACAGTATGCCGGGCAAACAAATGAGTATTGATGCCGATCTCAACATGGGGATCATTGATGAACATGAAGCAAAAGAGCGTCGGTTGGCCATAGAGAAAGAAGCTAACTTTTACGGTGCAATGGATGGCTCCACCAAATTTGTAAAAGGGGACGCTATTGCAGGGATCATCATCATTTTGATCAATATCATTGGTGGGTTATCTATTGGTACGGGTCAAATGGGGATGGACTGGGGAACCGCGTTACATACCTATACTTTGCTAACCGTAGGCGATGGAATTGTCACTCAGATACCTTCCCTAATTATTGCTACAGCAACCGGGATTATTATTACTCGCGCAGCATCAGATGCTCAACTGGGTAAAGAGCTAGCCACCCAAATTACGTCCCATCCCAGAATTTTAGTAATGATTGTGGTGACTCTTCTCATCGTATTGTTTATGCCTGGTTTACCCGCGTTACCTATTTTATTTTTGGCTTTTGTGATTGGGTTTATGGCCTATTTCAGCTTAAAACGTGACAGGGAAGAAAAGAGTGAAGATGTTGAGCAATCGTCTCTGCGGAATCATGAAGGCCAATCATCACAGGAAGGTGGCTCGGAAAACATCCAAGAAGATTTATATCAACTTACACACATCGAACAATTGGAGTTGCGAGTTGGAACCGAGGTGCTTGATTACATTGATAGTGATGTATGCACCTTAAATGAGCGTTTAGCAAATTATCGCAAACAATTTGCACTTGATTTCGGATTAGTCATGCCAGCTCATTCCGTTATTCATGATCGAAGTTTACCTGCCAAGAATTACCAATTACTTATTCATGGTGCCAAAGTGGCCGCAGGGGAAATATACCCAGGATATATGTTAGCAATTGATCCGACAGGTAAAAAACAAGGTGTGGCAGGTATCAAAACCAAAGAGCCAACCTATGGATTACCTGCTTTATGGATTGAGACGCCACTGGAAGAATTAGCCAGAAATGCTGGATACACAGTGGTCGATGTAGAAACGTCATTTCTAACCCATTTAACCGAAACGCTTAAGAAACACTCCCCGGAACTATTGACCCGAGCTGAAACCGAGAAGCTGTTAGGGCACGTTGCGGAAAAACAACCCGGATTGGTTGATGAGTTGGTGCCAGCAGTATTGAGTTATTCCGATATACAGAAGATTTTGCAACAGTTACTTCAAGAACGCGTTTCAATTCGTAATTTGCCGCAGATATTGGAAGAGTTAGTTGATGCGGCTCGGCATGAAAAGGGAATTGCATTTTTAACCGAGAAAGTAAGGCATCGCCTGCGTAACCAAATTAGTCAAGGGCTGGCAGATTCCGATAATGCGCTCAACGTAGTGACTTTTGAGCCTCGTTTAGAGCAACGCATGGTTGCAGGCGTTGGTGATGCAAACGATAACAACTCACTCATGCTGGATGGAGAAACAACCGAAAAGCTGTTGCGTTCCCTAAGTAGTAATGTTGAACGTATGTTATCGCAGCGGTTAACACCTGTTTTGCTTTGCACACCAATGTTGCGTCGCAAATTGTATCTGTTTTGCGAGCGTGCTCTACCGCAATTACACGTGCTGTCTTTAAACGAAATTCCTACCACCGTAAATGTCCGCTCATTTGCCATGATTAATGATGGCGCAGGGGCAAAGGTGGGAATGGATAAGCAATCAGCCGGATTAGCCAGTTAAGAATTAGGAAAGCAGTACCATGGAACCTATCGATTATATTTTGCAAAGCTTGCAAAACGACATAACCAAAGTAGAGATCATTAGTCAAAATTTAGCTAATGCTCAAACGCCGGGGTTTCAGGCATCCCAAGTATTTTCTGAATATTTAGGCAATGTAGATGGCAACCAGATAAATACGGTATTACGCAAAGACAACGGAACGCTTCAAAAAACCCAACGCTCGTTGGATGTGGCTATTTTAACGGAAAGCTATTTTCAGGTAGAGCTGAATGGGGAGTTATTGTTAACCCGTCATGGGCGATTACATTTAGATAAAGAGGGTAATTTACTTCATGCTTCTGGTGGAAAAATGCTAGGTGAATCCGGATATATTCAGTTACCCGAAGGTGAAATTAAAATAGCGAGTAATGGCGACATTTTGGTGAGCGGACACGTTGTTGACCGTTTAGTGCTAGTCGAAACCAGTGAACCTGCACAAGTAGAGTATCGAGGTTCTGGCCTTTATCAAACCCCCATTTTTGAGCCTACCGAAGGTCGGGTAGAGCAATACTCTTTGAATAGCGCCAATGTGAATTCTACCCAAGATATGATCAAACTTATTGAAACATCACGCCACGCTGAAAGTCTGCAAAGAGCGCTTCATGCTCTTGACCAAATCCAAAACGCCGGTATCAACGAATTAGGGAAAAAGTAATGATTGAATCTTTGTATATAGCCGAAACCGGCATGAGTTCACAACAACAATTGATTGATGTGATCTCCAACAACATAGCCAACTCTTCGACACCGGGATTTAAAAAGTCACAAGTAAACTTTGTTGATTTGGTATACCAAGGTAACGCTAATCAGGCCGCTTCTCTGCAACAATCGGAAAATAAGAGTAACGGCGCAGGAGTGCAGATTGCATCCAATGTTCTGGACTTTTCGGTTGGAGAGTTAAAGCAAACCAACAATCCTTTTGATTTAGCAATCCAGGGAAATGGATTTCTGGAAGTGACATTGGACAGTGGAGATTATGCGTACACTCGGGCGGGTCGATTAAGATTGGATCAAGACGGTTTTTTGGTCACTAAAGAAGGGTTTCGCCTGAGTTCTCAAATTCAATTACCGCCTGATGCAGTAGATATGCTGATATCAACGGAAGGACAATTGTCTGCAAAATTAGGGCATCAAGGGGAAAGAGTAATTCTTGGCGATATTGAATTGGCACGTTTTGCCAATCAAGAAATGCTGGACAGTTTAGGACAAAACCTGTTTGTCGGAAATGAGCAAACCGGAGATGCTTATTATGGCAAACCAGGACAAGACGGGTTTGGCCAATTGCAGCAAGGCATAACCGAAATTTCCAATGTATCCATGACAGAGGAAATGGTTAATCTGATGCTGGCTCAACGGGGATATCAACTCAATGCCCGTATCATCCAGATTTCAGATCAGCTGCTAGATACTATCAATAACTTGCGCCGTTAATACGCCGTTCTCAGGGTTAATTAACAGATGTTGCGGTTTCAAGTAAATTCAAAAATTCATTGGCAAAGCTTAATGTCAGGCGTGTTGTTGATCGGACTATTCGCTATTAATTCAGCCAATGCTGTGGGTTTTCACCGAAGTATTTATCGTTTGCAAATGCCCATTAATGTTGCTGATGTTTTGTTGTTTAACACGCAGGAAAAAAGCGAGCTGCCACCGGAATTACTTAGCCAACCTTGGCCTGAAACAATGCATGGGTGGGTTGATCAAAAGCAGGTGAGCAGTTGGTTGTCTAAATTCCATGAGCAGCCTTCAACTTTTCATTGGACGGGGGTGAAAAAAGCGTGGGTAAAATGGTGTTATCTTTTACCTGTGGCCGATTGGGAAGTTAAATCTCAAGAGAAAATTCATCGTGCTTTACCCCAATATTTGACGGCAAAAACCCTTAACCTGGATGTTTCCTCATTGCCTTGTTTAAGTTCTCCCGTTAGCTCAGTTCAGATAAATAGCGTGATGGAACCTCGCCCTAGTCATATTAGAGTACAGCTCTTGGTTGAGACATCTGAAGGGATTCAAGAACACATTGTTCAGTTTAATGCCTCTCTTGTGGCAACGGGTCTGCAACTTATGGAACGGGCGGAAAATGGCTCACATGTCAGGCAGCTTGAATTGATAAATAAAAGCATTCCATGGCGAGGACAAAAATTACTTACCCGAAGTGAAATCAACGACTTTCAACTTTCCAGGCAACGTAATGAAGGGGCGGTGTTAACGCATAGAGATGTCACTCCAATTCCATTAGTGGCGCAAGGTCAACAGGTCAAAGTTAATCTTCTTCACGGCGCTATTCAGATTTCTACTGAGGCTCGGGCCCTAGCAGCGGGGAATCTAGGGGAAGAAATTAATATTAAAGTGCAAAACAGTCCCAAAATTAGTAAAGCCATTATTGTGGCTAAAGGAGTGGTAAATGTTTCGGTTTGATAAAGGAAAAATGCCAATCATTTGGATGTCGTCAATCCTGTTCTGTTCGGTATTGGCACATCAGAATGTTATTGCTAATTCGTTATATGACGCAAAACGCTTTCAGGCATTACATGAAGATAAAAAGGCATACCGTGTTGGTGACGGGATTACTATTTTGATTTTTGAAAATGCTCAGGCTACAAGCAGTGCAGGCGAAGGAAGCAGTGGTGATTTCATTTTATCCGGAACGGCCTCTGTAGATGAGCGCAATTGGAATACGGGATTAAATCTTGGGACGGGTAATGATGGTGAAGCCAGTACTAATCGAAATGGTTTTTTAAAGGCTCAAATTACTGCAGTGGTGACTCATATTGATAGTAATAACAACCTGTTTATCGAAGGTACCCAAACCGTCAGCATTAATGAAGAATCTCAAGTGATAAAGATCGTCGGTAAAGTTCGGGCCGAGGATATCAGCAATACTAATACTGTGCCTTCGTTTCGAATTCAAAACGCAGAGATAAGCATTGATGGGGATGGTTCTGTTACGAATGGGAAGAGCAGCAATTTTCTGACTCGCTTTGTGAAATGGTTGGGGTTTTAGCTATGAACAAACGAAACCTTTTCACTCTGTTTTTGCTAATGCTTGCGCTACCAGTATTTGCCAGTAATGGGATTAGATTAAAAGAGTTGGCTCGAATTGAAGGCGTGCAAGACAACCCTTTGGTGGGTTACGGATTGGTAGTGGGTTTATCTGGAACAGGTGACTCAAACAATAGTAAAGCTACTATGCAATCTCTGCGAAATACCTTACAAAGTTTTGATGTTAATGTCGCCGAAAGTGATATTCGCAGCCGAAATGTGGCTGCTGTTATGATCACAACATCGTTACCAGCATTTGCCCAAATAGGGGACACGCTAGAGATTAATGTTTCCTCCATTGGAGATGCCAAAAGTCTACAAGGTGGAACCTTACTACTCACCTCATTGAAAGCGGCTAATGATGAAATCTACGCATTGGCTCAAGGGCCATTGTCGGTTGGTGGATACCAGTTTGACTATAACGGCAACAGCGTCCGTAAAAATCATCCCACGGTTGGGGTTGTGCCCAATGGTGCCAAGGTCGAACGTGCTATTGAATATGAATTCAACGTAACGGAACAGGGCTTGACCCTGGCGCTAAATAAACCTGATTTCACGACGGCTCAGCGCATTATTACTGCATTACAGAACCAATTTCCGCAGGCTGATGTGTTTTCTAATCATCCCGGTAAAGTCCGTATGAAATTCAAACAAGAAACCGGATTGATGAAACTAATGTCCGAGATTGAATCAATGCGTGTGGAGCCAGACAAGTTTGCCAGAGTTGTGGTGAATGAGCGCAATGGTACTGTTGTTGCCGGGGCAGAAGTTCGCATTGAAGATGTCGTCATTTCCCATGGTGCGCTCAAACTCAAGATTCAAACCAAATATTCCGCATCTCAACCCGCCGGCTTTTTTAGAGAAACGGGAGACAGTATCGGGTCATTGGTCATTGCCAATAGTGAAATATCCGTTGATGAAGCACAAGCTGCTAATACCGCGACTCTTAATGGGGCGAGTATTGGTGAGTTGGTTGATGCATTGAAAGCGCTGAACCTTAGTACTCGTGATCTTATTTCTGTATTGCAGGCCATTGAAAAGGCCGGAGCATTACATGCAGAACTCATTATTCAATAGGGAAAATTATGGACGAAGTGACCTTAAACCTAGCTAATTTTGCTTTAAACATGCACAGCATGAAACAAATTGTCGCTGCTAGAAACATGGCCAATGTAGGCAATCACGATAAGTTAAATGTCGATTTTTCAGACATCTTGGGGCGACTGGAACATATGCCTGAGGCGAAGCAAGTCGCTTATTTACAGGAGCTAAACGCTATCGGAACTGATTTGGTGGACCAATTGCAGACAACAACGAATGAAGCGGTTGATCTGCAGGAATCTAACTCAGATTCAACCAAAGCCATGCTGGAATATCAAGCATTGGTAGAAGTCATTAATCGCAAGATGGGGCTAATGGGAACTGTATTGGGAGGAGGTCGTTAATGGCTGTAACAGAAGTGATGGCAATTTCTGAATTTGGATTGCAATACCAGAAAATGCGAGTTGATGCGGCGACGTTCAATATAGCTCAAGCCAATACCGTACAAACAGGAAATACTCAATTTTCGTTGCAAACGGTTGTTAATAATATGTCTTTTTCAGGTGATGTATTTGATAAAGAAAACTTGCAATTACAACAGTACCAAGTGAGTGAAAAAAAACAGTATCGACCCGAACACCCCGCAGCTGACACACAGGGTTTTGTACGCGTTGCCAATGTAGATATGGCCGCTCAAATGGTGGTGTTAACCGAAGCAACCAGAACTTATGAGGCCAATGTTAAAGCGTTCAATAATCAAATGAATATGACCTTAAAAGCCTTGGAAATTGGGAAGTAAAGTATGAGTACAGGAATTGAAGCCTTGGCTGCTGTGACCGGCAGCAAAGAAGTCATTGTAGGGGATATATCGCAATTGCAGACCGCTAATTCGGTAGCAGGCACCTCATTTGCAAACTTAATAGATAGCGGTATTGGTCAGGTAAATGAGAGTTTAAAAGCCTCTGAAAGCGTGTTGCATGCAATGTCTCTGGATAAAAATGTGAGTGCTCATGAAGTCATGTTAGTAATGGAAAAAGCAAAAATGGAATTGAAACTAATGGTAGAGGTTCGCAACAAGTTGTTGGAATCCTATCAAGAAATAATGCGGATGCAGGTGTAGTGACATGGTAGACATTATTCGTGAATTCAGCCCTGCGAAAAGGGTATTGTTTTTCAGCTCGGTTATGCTTTTGCTGGCAGTATTTATCGTAACAGCTATCTGGCTTTTGGTCCCGATTCAAAAACCATTATTTGAACGAATGGATGAACAAAGTGCTGCTCAGGCTATTGCTTATCTTGATGAGGCGCAAATACCTTATAACGTCATGGAAACCGCCAATGGCCACGCCATATCTGTATCTGAAGAACAAGTCGAACGTTTAAAAGTAACAATGAGCTCCGACTTGGGACTTCCCAAGGTACAAGGTTTGGAATTATTCGAAAATGCTGATTACAGCATGACAGATTTTACACAGGAAGTGACATATAAACGAGCACTGCAAGGGGAGCTGGCACGAACCATAACTGTTATGCCGGGTGTTTCCAGCGCACGTGTTCATATTACCTTTGCCCCGAAAAAATTGTTTTCTAATACCCAAGAAAAAGCAAAAGCAGCGGTATATCTGGAATTGTTAGAAGAAAGCAAACTTGACGAGGCGCAGGTTAATGCCGTGCAGGTTTTGGTGGCCAATGCTGTAGAAAATCTTGAAATGAAAAATGTCGCGGTGTTTAGTGATGATGGACTTTTGTTAACCAAAAGTGGTGAAGACTCCAACCTAAAAAGCATGGACAAGCAGCTAGCAGCTAAGCATGAATTGGAGCAACGATTAATAACCAAAGCTTACAAATTGTTATCGCTGGCTATCTCTCCAGAGAATATCGCTGTGTCGGTTGATGTCATATTGAACTTCGATCAGCGCAAGCAAATGGTACAAGATTATATCGCCAATGCAGAAGGTGAAGGTGCAATTATTCGTAAGGTGGAATCTGAGCAAAATCAACAGAACAATCCAACCCATTCTCGAAAAACAGAAAATGTTCTGGCGCGTGAAAGCGAAACAGAATACCAGCATGGAAAACGTACCGAAGAAGTAATCTTTTCTTCTGGTGAAATAAAAGTGATGAATGTCGCTGTAGCACTGCGTGAAAATCTGGATAAAAAAGAAGTTGCGACTATCAAAGAGTTATTAGTTGCTGGTCTTGGTGTTAATAGTTACCGAGGTGACAACATTGCCGTCGCAGTACTAAAACCCAAAATATCGGCTGGGAAGATCATTCCTGAAGAAATCCCCATTATTCCAAATGATTCGACTTTAAATGGAACGGAAATTTCCACAGAACAAAAAGTTCAGGTTCCTGAATCATGGATTATCCAGTTCAATGCCTGGTGGCTATTAACCCTGTTAATTATTCCTGGAGCATGGGTTTTTTCTCGACGTCCGGCGCTAAATGAACACGAAAGAGAGCAGTTATTACTGGAAGCTCAACAATGGTTAAACAAAGGAGATGTGCGCAATGGAAACTAATGAATCTAGTTATGATTCACACAAAGTGCTTTCTTTGAAGTTAGCTTGCTTGTCTTGGCGTGATCGTTTTTGGATCTTATCCAAGCTGCCGGGTGAAGAGCGAAAACGTTTAAAGCAGTCTATTAAATTTGTCCGAAAATTAGGCAAGGGAGCTGCTGAACAACTGTTGAATAATATCAATGCCCAGCAGGAAAGTTTAATTGATGGCAGGGAAAAAGAAGCGCTGGTTACACAGGATACTAACGCTACCGCTATGAGCTTTTGTTGTCCTCATTTGAAACAGCAAGTACAAAAAATAAAGTCACAAGAGGTTCAAGTAACTGAACTTGTGCGACAACTATTAACAGAAGGGACATTGGATGTCAGTAATTAAATCTGTTCCGGTCAACGGCTCTCAAAGCAGCTTCGTTCCGTTGTCGGAAAACGAGCAAGTAGCAGTTGATTTTTCACAAGATTCTCAGCCGTCGGCCCAAATGTTATTAGACAATTTGACCCTGGAAGCGCGTCAGGAGTTGGGTCAGGAATACTTGGCTTCGTTATCAGAGCAAGAGCGCAAGACCATTCTATTACAAAGCTTTGAAAACGACTTGCAACAATTTAAAGATACGGCAATACAAGAGGGGAAAGAGCTAGGTTTTACCAATGCGAAAGAAAATGCAGAACAACAGTTTGAACAACAAATTGAAGGTGTTAAAGCTGAATTAAAGCAAGTGATGACTCAATGGCTGGACTTGGTTAAACAAGATGAACAACAAACTCAGTGGACAATTGCGGAGCCTGAAAACTACCTTTTACTGGTCACTAAAGCGCTAGGAAAACTGTTACCAATTAACTTACTTAAACCTCTATATGTCGATGAATTTGTGAGCGATATGGTCGCTAGGTTTGGGAAGCATTCACCTAAAACCTTATTTTTGCCACAGGCGCAATTTGAGCAATTCATGGAAGTCATGAATGACAAGGAACTAGCGTTTGAAGTTAAGCCAGACTCTACGTTAGATATAGGTAGTTATCGATTGGCTTTGCAATCGGGGGATATTCATTATCACCTGCAAGAGGTTTTTGAGCAGTTTGTCAGAGAACTTCAAAGCCAGGCAGAAAGCACTATGGAAAATCAATATCAAGGAGATACGCAGGAAGGTGAGAAGTCAGGATGAAATTGACAGCGTTGAGCAACATCATCGACAGTGCCATCAATAGTGCTATCAATAGTGCCATTGACAATATACCAGAACCTACGCGTACAGGAAGTGTATTACAGTCTGTAGGGCTAACCGTAGAAGTTAGATTGCCAGGAGCTTTCGTTGGTGAATTGTGTCAATTGTCAGATCCGCATAAAGCTAATCAACCCATATTGGCCGAAGTGGTAGGTTTTAAGGATGATCGCATTCTACTGATGCCATACCAATCAACCATGGGTATACATCATGCTACTGTCGTTACAGGAACCGGAAGTTATGCCGGGGTAAACACAACCAATGACAGCCTTGGACATGTTCTGGATGGTTTTGGAAATTCACTGGACAAACCGGTATCTAAATTAAAGGCTAATCGTAAGCCTGTTCGGCACGTCAGCGTAAACCCAATGTCACGTGAGCCGATTACCGAAGTCATGTCTACGGGCATAAAAGCGATTGATGGTTTTCTTACTATGGGTAAAGGCCAGAGATTAGGACTAATGGCGGGTAGTGGTGTTGGTAAAAGTACGCTTTTGTCATCTATTTGCCAACATGCCGAAGCCGATGTGAATGTGGTTGCTCTTATCGGGGAACGTGGGCGAGAAGTCGAAGAGTTTGTTAACCACACTTTGGGGGCTGAAGGGCTTGCTAAGTCAGTAGTGATAGCTGCTACTGCACAAGAATCTCCATTAATGCGCGTACAAGCTGCGAGAGCCGCAATGGCCTATGCAGAACATTTTGCTCAACAAGGCAAAAATGTGTTTTTTATGGTGGATTCTATAACGCGTTATGCCATGGCGTTGCGGGAAATTGGATTAGCCGTAGGTGAGCCGCCAACGGTTAAAGGTTACACCCCCTCCGTTTTTACTGAGCTGCCTTACTACATTGAACGGTGCGGTAACTTCCGTGAAAGCGGTTCGATCACCGGGTTGTTTTCTGTTTTGGTCGAATCCGATGATTTTACCGATCCCGTAGTGGATAGTGTTCGCGCTATTTTGGACGGACACATCGTGTTATCGCGAGATTATGCAGAACGCAATCATTACCCCGCCATTGATGTATTAAAAAGCGTAAGCCGAATTTTCAATAAGTTGAATTCTGACGATGTTTTAAAAGTGACTAAAAGTGTTCGTCAGTGCATCTCCGATTACGAGCAAAACCGAGATATTTTGGAGTTAGGTCTGTTCGACAGCGATGGCTCAGAACAGCGACAGAAGATTTTGAACTCTTGGAAAAAAATTAAATCGTTTCTGGTTCAGGATACTGAAAAATCAGCATCCCTTGAGTTCTGTCGTGCTGAATTGATCAAAATGGGAGGGCAGATTAATGCTGCTTAATAAACGGAAGTTTACTCAAATGAGTCGCTTTAAAAAGTTACAACAAGCGCAATTTCAAAATGAACAAGTGAAGCTTTTGAAAGCTGCTGAAGACAAGCAGCAAAAGCAATCTGTATTAGAACAAAAGCAAAGCGAATTAGACCAAACAGCTGAGCATTTTAATCGGCATTTGCAGGGTGACAATGTGTCGCCAGTCGTTATGGCCAATGCAAATGCGGTAATTGCTAGAGAAGAAGCATTTTTACAAGATGCGAAGCAAGCGGTGCAAGCGGCAACAGATTCAATGAATGGTGCTTTGACGAGCTATTTAGATACAAAAACGAATCTAAATTGGTTGGAAACTCAAAGATCTTTCTATCAAACCGAATTGAAAAGCGAAGTGGAAAAAATTGAAACCGAACAACTTGTTCAACTGCATGTCAATCGTGGAGGAAAATGATGAAAGTACTCGTATCGGTATTACCGAATAGTATGAAAACGCCTTCAGATGCTATGCAGCAACCTGATTCTAATCAATTCCAGATTTTACTTAAGAAGCAAAATGACGATCGGCAAACGGGTTTTATCGACACCACTAACCTTACGGAATCTGAAGAACCAGTAGCACCGGAGTTTATGCAGTCCCATGACTGGCTGAAAAGTGTTGAATTCGCAGAAGCTGAAATTGAACTTAAAGGGGGTGAACTCCCCGAGGTTGAACTTGCAAAGATCCAGCAAGTTGAAAGCAGCGATAAGCAGACGGATATATCAGATTTCTATACTTTCTCAATACAATCGGAAATTAAACTTAAAAACAATGATGAATCTGTTCACCAAGAGTTGGCTGGTAAAGATGCGTTTCAATTAAGTGGCTCTTTGCACAATATTGGCAATGATCAGAAAGACGTTAAGTTGTTGCAACAACGTTTGTTGCCTTTTGGGAGTATTGGCAACGGGTATCTTTCCATTATTGCTCACATGATACAAACCCAAACCAATGAATCAGGTATTGGGAGTCAGAGTTCTGTTTCACTCAACACTCAATCTAGTCAAACTGCGCCACAACAAGGCCTGTTTAATAACGCGAATCAACCTGCGGCCAATACTTCTGTGGCAATGATGTCTGAAATGCTGCACATAATGTCGAATACAACGTCCGCACAAAAACAATTCTCAAACACAACCGAACGCGTTACAGCGCATTTTGAGTTAAGCGCCATTCAAGGCGAAATCGTTAAACGTTTTTTCCTGCAAACTCCAGGGCAAGCTGGCAATACATTTTGGTATCGAGACTATGACATGAATGATACCGACAAACTTGTGATGGCTGAACGATTAGCAAAAAGCGAGTTTGCTCATAACAATAATATTAACAAATTGATTATCAACGGTAGTTTGATTTGGGGTCTCCAAAATGAACAAACTGTTATTGAAAATGGGAGAACATCATGATCGATGCAATTGGTGGCACGGTAACCAGTGCGGCTCAAGAGTTAAATAATAACTCAATTAATCAAGAAGATTTTATTCGTTTGTTCTTGGCTCAGTTAACCAATCAAGACCCTCTTGAACCAGTAGATAACAGCCAGTTTTTGGCGCAAATGGCACAATTCACCAGTTTGGAACAAACCCGGCTAATGAATGATAGCTTGTCCAATATGCTGACGATGGAATCTTCCTCTCAAGGCTTGCAGTTACTCGGACAAACGGTTCAGGCAGTAAATGGTAACAGCTTATTTGATGGTACGGTCGAGGGTATCAGTTTCGACAGTAATGGTGTTCATTTGACCATCAAAAACGCAAGTAATGAATTCCTGACGGATGTGGCACTGGCCGACGTCAGATTAGTACAACGATAGACGGCTAGTAAGGAGAAATAATATGTTTCAAGCGTTTTTCAATGGTTTGGCAGGAATGGTCTCATTTTCCAGAAATCTGGATAATATCAGTGACAATATAGCCAACATGAATACCCCCGGTTTTAAAGGGAAAGATACTTTTTACCAGAGTTTAACCACTGAGAATGGCGCTTTGGGTGCTCAAATTTCAGGTAATGGTTACCGCTTCAGCGAAGGTGATGTCCGTCAAACGGGTAACGCAGGCGACTTGGCTATATCAGGAGAGGGTTTCTTCGTTTTATTAAACGATGGTGAAGTTCAATATACCCGAGCAGGACAATTCCAGTTCAATGATGAGGGCAAATTAATTGACACTAATTCAGGCGGGCAAGTCGCCGCTGTGAATGACGAAGGCGAATTGGTACCAATTGATATCAGTACCTTTCGGATACTGGCTCCAACACCTACCACCAAGATCGACTTTGCGGGCAATTTGTCTACTGACATGACAGATCATGATGTGGCTGGTATCAGAGTGTTCAATGGTCTAGGGGAATCACAGGATCTTACCTTTAAATTTACTAACAATTCAGGGGTAACTGCTGGCAGCTGGTTGGTTGAAATCGAAGATGCAGATGGTAATACACTACACAATGGTGAGGTTCGCTTTGATGCAGACGGCACACCATTAACCGACTTTAACAGTCTTTCATTCGAAATCACCGATTCTAATGGTGGTACAGATGAAATCACCGTGAACTTTGGTAGTAATGGCAGTTTTGCCGATTCCACTTCTGTTTCTGGCGGTGCGGCTTCAACACTACAAGCAACGGTGGCGGATGGTCACGCTATCACCAGTTTGACAAAAGTCTCTTTTGCCGATGATGGAACATTAAAACTGGAATACGCTAATGGTGAAACCCTTGATGGGCCGAATTTAGCGCTAGCCACGTTTGCAGACCAAAGTAATTTGGAGCAAGTTTCCGGGAGTATATTCAGAGCGGCAGATGGCAGTGTTCGAACAATTGGTCATCCTGGGGAAAGCGGCTTGGGCACCATAATTGCGGAAAGTATTGAGCTGTCAAATGTTGATCTATCACGAGAGTTTGCGGACATGATCATTATTCAGCGCGGATATCAGGCAAGTTCTCGAATACTAAATGTTGCCAACCAACTTTTAGATCAATTATTCGAGAACACACGGAGTCGATAGAGAATGAAATCTCTTTCAGTAGTGAACAAGATATCCAGAGAACCTGTATCAAATTGGCTCAATACTGTATTGCAGAGCTGGTTAGAAGCCTGGTTTGTCGTCGGTATCGCAGATTCAGCAAAAACTGAACTGCAGTTTAATGATGCCCTTTTTCTTGAACATGAAATTCAAAAAGAAGATGGCCTGTATCAGAGTCCCAAAGGTTCAGGCTGTTTATTGTTTTCTGACCTTCCAACCACATTGCCGAAATTGGCCTTGTTGGCGTTGGGCGTGCTGACAAACAGCGATAAAAACAGCATCGATCAAACAGAATCTCTAGTAGAAACACTCAAAAGCCGATTAGTGGGTGACTTGATATCAAGACTGATGCCTGTTGATTCATCTACAAGCCAAGATTCTACGGACAAATTTTCATCCGCAATAAAGGTAATTATTCATGTGGGTGAAATCCAAATCTGTTTCCATCTAAATATTGGGTTATTAATAGAAATGGGGGCCTATAAACATTCTGAATCGGAGCAGGTTAGTTCTCTCGTGTCTCGGGAGATCGCCGTGGCGCAACGATCCACAAAAATACAAGTAGGTTTACATGGCACCCAATTGACTCTGGATGAATTGCTGAGTTTGAAACCAGGGGATGTTGTTTCACTACGACATTCATTGGACCAGTCCGTGTTATTGGCGACAAACGATGCGCCAATAGAAATAAATGCATATTTGGTTAAATCGGAGGGCAGCAAAGCATTGCTGTTAAGTGAATAAAATGACTACTGAGACAAGTGTAAAACATATCGAATTAACGGAAGTCTCTTCTCAGGCGAATGAAGAAGTTGTGCTCTCCAGCAGAGAGTTCAAATTAGTGAAATCTGTTCCTGTTGAAGTAGATGTTAGCTTGGGGACAAGTTCTGTAACACTGAAGCAATTGTTTGCGCTTAAAGCGGGTGAAGTTTTGAGCCTAAATAAACAAGTTGATGAACCTGTTAATTTGGTTGTCGATGGTCATGTCGTTGCTATGGGTAATTTAGTTGCTGTTGATGGGCAATTTGGCATAGAAATTACAGAGATTATGGAATAGTCGTTAATGCAAGGTTTAGGATTCAAAACGCAAAACAGTATTGATTTTTCACAGTTCATTGTACTTATTGTTTTTTTGGGATTACTTGCTGGTGTGTCTTTATATTTAAAGCGCCGGGCAGCAAATGGCAATGGCTTATTGAAAATGAAACGTTCCAGAAAAGCATCTGAGCTGACAACTTGTCATGTGCAGCACTTCGACAAACAAACCTGCTTACAGGAAATCACTCGTGGCGACACACTTTATTTAGTGTTGAAGACTGATTCTGGCCCTGTGTTATTAGATAAAGTGCTTTTAGATAGCGATTCAGTTAAGTCAGGCGAAGCAAGAGCGAATGCTTATCAGAAACATCATGGGGATCTGCAAACTGGGAAGTCTGAATCATGAGGTTTTCAATATTATTAGTTCTCATCTTATGGGTCTTTTTACCTGAATCGGCATGGGCTCAAAGCGATGTTTTGCAGATGATCGAGCAAGCGACATCGGACAACACCTTAGCGCCTGAACTTAAGGTATTGCTTACACTTAGCGCTTTGTCTCTCATTCCAGCAGCGTTAATTGCCATGACGGCATTTACCCGGATTGTTATCGTGCTGTCATTATTGCGTCAAGCGCTGGGTTTAATGCAAACACCGCCAAATATCGTCATTATAACGTTAGCTTTTTTTCTTACCTGGTTTGCCATGCAGCCAGTATTTAATGAGGCCAAGGAGAACGCTTTAGCACCTTACCTCAACCAAGAAATTTCTTTTTCACAAGCCGCTGAAAAAGGGATTGAGCCATTCCGGGCATTTATGATCCGACAAACTCGTGAGGAAGACTTTGCAGCCATTCTAACTATGGTTTCTGTTGCACCTCCGGCAAGCGCGGATGACATTGAAATTATCTACTTAATTCCTGCATTTATGCTGAGTGAACTGAAAACGGCATTTCAAATCGCATTTGTGATTTTTATTCCATTTTTACTCATTGATTTAATTGTGGCCAGTACGTTAATGGCGCTTGGAATGATTATGGTGCCGCCCATTTCAATCGCCTTACCGATAAAAATCATGCTGTTTATTTTAGTGGATGGTTGGACTTTGGTCACCCAATCTTTAATGGCAAGTATATTGACGTAGTTGAATTTAGATATGGACTTTTTTAACAATCTACAGGAAAGAATTAATTGGACAGGCCATCTGGAAATATGGCCTAACCGCGATGTGAATTGGGAAAAAAAGCGCCAGCAATTATTTGAACGATACAGGGAATGGAGCAAAGCCATTGCGTGTAAAATGTATGGCCGTTCAATTAGCAAAGACGTGGAATTGAAAGATATGGAGCAGTATGCATCAATTGGTTTACTCGAAGCGATTGAAAGATATGACCCTGCTTACGGCGTGCCTTTTAAGGCGTTTGCTCAAAAACGGATCAGAGGGGAAGTTCTCAATAATATCCACCGTTATTCAGAAAGCAGTAGTCAATATGCCTACAAAAAACATATTGAGGAAGATCGGTTGGAGAAACTGCAACAGCAGGATTTATCGGCATCATCAGAAGAAGCCGTTATTAGTAGCATTCTAGAATTGGCAGTTGGTTTTCTACTGGAAGATGAAACCGCACAAAACAACAGTCTGGTATTGGCAGGACAGTCATATAACTCAGTTGAATTTGCACACTTGCATCATCGAATTTGGCAATATATGGAATGTTTGTCTGATGTTGAACAAAATATCCTGATACTACATTATCGAAAACTCATTAGCTTTTCTGATATCGCGGTCCAACTTGGCTTTACGGTTGGTAGAGTATCTCAGCTTCACAAGCAAGCGTTAAAAACGCTACGAAATAAACTTTCCTGGAAGTGAGTCGAGCTTATTATTTCTTCAGATTTTTGTTTAGAATATCCTTTAGTTGTTCGCTGGTTACGGGACTATTCGACAATGTACGATCTATTTTGTCCACTAATTCAATGAATTTCGGTTCATTAGCTGATTTTTCTCCCAAAATGTCTGTGAGAGTGTGGAATATCATTTGCCTGCGTAGTTTCGCCTCTGATTGCACTTCCTCTTGCTGCACTTTCGACATAACACGTTTAACCAATGGCTCCGGTGCAGCGTTAACAGCCTGATTTTCCTGTGTTACTGCTTCCGACTTATTGACTTTACGCACTGGCCGGGGCGGTGGAGGGGGAATGGGTTTGGAAATGCGATCAACCATTTGATGGCCTCAAAGTATGCTTTTTAAAGGAATGAGAAGTGTTAAATGTCATGCTATTAATGAGAACTTTTATAAATATCTAACAAATGACTTTGGTCCACTTCGTCAGATGTTTCAGCGTTAACATGACTCTGTTCAGGCTCTGCTTTTTCTAATTCAGCCTTTACTCTCGTCATCATTGCTCGCATATCATCATTCAGATGCAAATTTTCCTGGTTCATCAAAATCCCTTCCTTCAATAAAGCAACCGCTTGTATTAATTGCTCTTCATTCGAGTTTTCATTACTTTCCGACGTCAATATCAATACTAGGCTCTTGGCAAAGTACCCTAAATAGTCGGCATTGTCCCTACATAGTGGGGTTAGGGTAGACGTAGATGCCTCATTTTGTCCAAGAGTTGCCAGCAATAGTCCCAGTTGAAACCTAGCAATGTGTAATTCGGGATTAAGGCCCAAAGCTTCCTGGTAACGTTGGATTGCTAAATCATATTGCTCAGATTGAGCAGCAATGGCGGCAAAGATAAATTGCAATTGACTGCTCTTAGGAAATTGCTTGATAGCTTCATCAGCAATTGCCGCAGCTTGATCCAACTTCCCTTGGGACAAGGTATCGGATATTTGAATAAATAAACGGTTTTCGTCCATTAAGTAAGCTCCATTTTGTTACGGTTTCTTCAATACAATAGTCTGTTATCAGAGCTATATTTTTTAAGAATTTTAGGGGAGAAATTGCTTAACAACAAGAATCGATTTTCAGAAGGACATATTCGTTGCTCTTTTACTCACTACCTCTTTGAAAACATAATCGTTTTTTAAAAACTCAATAAAACCATAAACATAAAAAAAGATCCCAAAAAGTATTAAACATTTTCCCAAAGGAGTGGAGTTGTTTCCTAAGTGAAAGAGTGTTTGTTAGCAAAATGCTAAGTGAAATTAAAAGCACTCCAATAAAGCATTAAACAGAATTAATCACTGGCGTCGAAACCCAGGTTAAGGAGACATATTGTGGTTGCAGTAGTAACAAGTGATTTAGCTGGTTTATTTAACAGTTCGTTGAACGGTCTTGGGCAATCCGGAGCGTTTGGACAAGCTGGAACCGGGCAAACCAGGGATGGCATTTATGTTAATGCTGCAACAGGAAATCTGGTCATTCAGGGACAAGATGAGCGCTTGGCTGCTTTGGGCGTTGATATGGGGGTATTACGTACCTATAACAGCCTGGGTAGTATTGATGATGGCATTGGTGCTGATAACTGGAGGCTAGGCTTCTTAAGTTCAGTAACTCTAGAAGGCGAGTTGAATACTGCTGGGAGCCGTATTCGCCGAATTACTGCCGATGGTGCTACTCAGGTGTTTGGCTATGTTGCCGGAAAAGGGTATGTGAGCGAGCAGGGGAGTGGTGCACACGATACAATTTCAGTTGATGCAGATACCGGCATTGTTACTTTCATCGAAGGTTCCTCTCAAGTCCGAATGATTTATGATTCACTCGCGAGTGGTGGGAAGCTTAGAGCAATACTTGATGAAAATGGCCATGGTCAGCATTTCAATTATGACACCAATACCAACCGATTAGACACAATCCTCACCGATACCGACTTGGGTACTCAAACCACCACCCTCAACTACAATAGTGACGGCAATTTAACATCATTTGTTGTCGCGCAGGATGGTGAAGCACTCAGTATTTACGAGTATGAGTACGATGCACAACAAAGATTAACAGCCATTTTTGTCGATTTACAACCGGGTGAAGTCGGCTCGCCAGTTTATGAAACTCGTTATACCTATACCAGTTCAACTAGCCAACAAATAAGCACTGTTACTCAGACGGATGGAACCAGTCTTACATTTACTTATGAAGCGCAAGGGCGCGTTAAAACCGTTACTGATGGTGTGGGCACGGTAACGACTTACAATTACATTGATGCAGATACTACAGAGATCGTTGTTGGTGGAAATACTTATACCTTCAATTTTGATGCAACCGGGCAATTAAAAGATAAATCTGTCGTTGTCAGTGGTCAGGCTGTTACCACGTTCTATGAATATGATGCACAAGGTAATGTAAGCGCCGTTATTAATGGTTTGGGGTTGCGGACTGAATTTGGCTATGACGAATTTGGTAACCAGATTTGGGAACAGGATTCTGCAGGCAATCGTATTGAGCACCAATACAATGCTCAAAACCAAATTATTCGTGAAATATTGTTTGCCACACCAGACCCTGATGGAATCGCTGGGGCCCAACAAGCTTCTGACCCCAAAGTAACTCGTTTTATTTATGATGCTGCAGGTATTCAGCTGCGTTTTGTGATTTCTCCCGAAGGTGATGTTACTGAATATCGCTACAATAATTTAGGACAGCGTACAGAACAGCTGCTTTATCGGGAATTCAATGCAGCGACACTAATCACTTCATTAGATCTAAACAGCAATCCAACGTTAGAAAGTCTCACTCTATGGACGAACAATATTGCCAATCAGGAGTTAAGCTCCTTTGATTATAGCCTAACCACTTTTACCTATGACTTTCGGGGTAACCTTGAATCCAGAACGCTATTTGAAAGTATTAATACTCTTGGCGAAGGGTTAGATGGGCAAACACTAACTTACCAATATGATGCCGTAGGTCGCTTATTATCTGAAGTGACATCAGGAGGGCAAAGCCGAATTTTTACTTATGATGGCTTGGGACGCATAACAACAAATACTGCGCCAGACGGTAATGCCACTCAATACGTATATAGCGATGCTCAACAAAAGGTCAGCATTGAATCTGCCAATGGTTTGCTTACTACGCAAACATTCGATGCTGCAGGACGGCTAGTATTGCTTGAGTATGGTCAAAGCATTGATCCTGATGAATTAGGTAATGAAGCTTGGTTTTATGATGAGGAAGGCAGGGAGATAGGCCAGCGCTATCAAAATGGTGCGTTGAGTTATAGTCAGTATGATGAAGCAGGAAGATTGCAGTATACAGTTGATGTCACAGGTGCTGTAACTGAGTTCGTTTACGACGCTGCAGGCCAGATAATTCAAACCATTGCTTATGCAGTTGCGGTGGATACTTCAACATGGATGAGTACAGGCTCTCCCATAGTGTCTCTGCCCGCAAGTTTGGCTGATACCCAAGGGAAAGATCGCCATACATGGCATTTCTTTGATGATTCAGGGCGTAAAACCCATGATGTAGACCCAGCCGGTTACGTGACTGAATATCAATACAATGGGTTGGGGCAATTAACACACACTGTTCAATTTGCTACCAGTGTTTCCGTACCATTATTAAGTGCTTCTGTGCCCCCAACGGTTTCTGCAAGTGATGAAGATCGCTTAACCCAATATCACTACAATGATGATGGTGAACTATTTGCTGAGCTGACTCTACATTCAAGGGGAGAAGCTACCGAGAATTGGCGTGTAACCGAATACTTCAGGGATGCTACGGGCAACTTAACAGGCCAGCTAACCTATTTGCAGCAAGGCATTAACCTATCTGGTAACGCGGGTAATATTGATTTTGTAGTTAAAAAACTCAATGCCGATAAAGATGCTCGATTCGAACAGTGGTTATATAACGGTGCTAATCAAGTTATTGCTCATATTGATACCCAAGGTAAACAAGAAGTTTACACATACAATAACAACGGTCAGCTGGAAACACTAAGAGAGTATGCTGAACGGTTTAACCTCAATTGGGTGTTGACGACAAAAGATGAACTGCCCGAGTACGACTTTGCCAAAGATCATCTCACAATATTTACCTATAACTCCTTGGGATTGGTTGAAACTGAAACTCGAGAACTAAGTAATCAGGTTACTGAGTATTTTTATAACGACGTGGGGCAGCTAATTGGCACTCAAGTTGGAGACCGTAAAGGGCTCATTGAGTTAGATAAGCTTGGGCGTGTTACAGGCACATTAAATGGTGAAGAATCAGCCAGTATCACGAATGTTACAGAGGCCAACATTGCTGCTCTTTCCCAAACAAAAGGTGTGCATCAAACTTGGGATGTTGCTGGCCGATTAACCAGTAGTACCGATGCAGAAGGGCATACCAGATATTTCTTTTATGACAAAGCAGACCGATTGGCGGCGGTAGTGAATGAAATTGGAGAAGCTGTTCATTATCAATTTAACAGCTTTGGAGAGCTGGAAGAAACACGAACCTACGCAAATTTTCTACCCGTTAACACGTTATCAACAGAAACGTTGAACAGTGGCGATATCAGCCAGATTAATTCCTATCTTTCAACACTTGAGTCTGCCCAAGACAGTGTTCTTGAACAATCTTATACCAAACGTGGATTATTGGATGTTCAGCAAAATAATGCTGGAAACTGGGTCGATAATGATTACAACGCATTCGGTGATTTGAAGCAAACCAATACGTTATTATCAACCAGCCAATATCGAGTAAATGAATATGGATATAGCAATCTGGGTCTATTAACACGGTTAGAGGTTGATAGTGCCGGAGCTGGAATTACTCAAACCACCGAATATGATGCGTTTGGCAGAATTATTGAAACGACGGATGCTAATGGCTCAGCTGTCAATTTTGAGTATAACGACAAATCGGGTTCTGTAATACAAACTCAAGTCGTTTCCGGGGCTACTCATCGGAGTACGATTAGCTATGATGTTTTTGGTCGGCAAATCTCAATTATCGATGCCTCCGGAAAGGCAACGGTTACTAAATACCTAGATGGTCAAAGAAACGAACTTATTGTCGATGGCGAGAATAACGCGACCGAAATTACTTACAATCAATTTGGTGAAGTTACTGACATCAGAAAAGGGCCGTTTTCTGGCAACACGATACAAAGTGATTTGGAACATATTCGCTATGAATATGATAAAAACGGCAACCGTGTTCGTGAAATCATCGGATATGCATCATCTGATGCAATAACAACAGAATATGTCTTCGATGATAATAATCGACGCACTCATACCATTGTCGATCCTGCGGGAGCCGCGTTAACCACTGAGTTTAAGTATGACCATGCTGGTCGTGTAAAATCAACAACAAATCCAGCAGGTGAGATTACAGTTTATTCTTACGATGCCAAAGGCCAGTTGACCTATGTTGTTGATGAAGTTAACGCGGTCACTTATTACACCTATGACGCCGTAGGGAAAAAGACTTCTCAGTCCCGCTATACAGCCAGTATTACGCTGCAAAAGTTTAATCCTTCCTTGATTGATGACGACTTCATTGCCGCCAGAATAACCAATACCGATAATGTGACTGAATATTTCGTTTACGATAATGCCGGTCGATTAATTGTTAATATTGATGCTGCTGGTGGCTTAACAAGAAATTATTTTGATAACACTGGCCGTGTTACTTCTCAAACTAAATTTGCCAATATTCCCTCGTTAACAGAAGTACAAAAGCAGCAGCTTCAGGTAGGTAATTTGAGTTTGGCTCAAGTGAATGCCTTGCTGCCAAGTGCCAACCTTTCAACAGATCAAAGAACTGCAACGATATACGATGCCAACGGGCAAGCTCGGTTTAGTTTACATAAAACGGCTTCAGGGGCCATCGTCAAAGAAAGTGAGTATGACGAAGCCGGTCGCGTGACCCGAACCATCGCGTACTCTACAGAAATTGCCTATGGTGCAAGCTACACAGAAGCTGAAATAGAAGCATTGCTGGTAACAAGTAATGCTGATAGGAATACACAGTTTCAATATGACGAAGCCGGGCGTTTAAGATTCGAAACCAATAGCCAAGGCACGGTTACTGAATATAAATATAACAAAGCCGGACAATTAACTAGTACTACTGTATCCGCCAATGCGCCTCTTACGTCAAAAAGAACAACGGTCACGCAATATGACAGTGCGGGTCGTGTAAAAAGTGTGACGGATGCCGAGGGGAACACAGAATCCTGGACTTACAATGATGCAGGATTAAAAGAAACCTATACCAATAAGCAAAGCAAGGTATGGCATTACCACTACGATGACGCTGGCCGAATGACCCGAGAAATAGGTCCCCCATTAGCCGAAGTGGGTGTGCAGCAAGGTAATAGTATTATTGTTGAACAAAATATACGCATTGTTAAAGCAATGGAGTATGACGTACTTGGTAACGTAATCTCAATTACTCAAGGGTTTGTCAGGAGCAACTCAGCAAGTGCTTTAATTGAAGATAGTAAGGTTTCTGAATTTGGTTATGACGAAAAAGGCCGCCAAACAACGATTACCGAATCCCAAACAGACGGCGCTCCAACGACCATTTCTACTGTCACTTACAATGCGTTGGGACAGGCTGTTGTCAGTGACATTTCGGAGAAAGGCTCTGGTAATTGGCGGCACGTATACAGCTATAAAATTTATGACGAAGTTGGTCGCCTCAAATTTGATGTCGATCCGGAAGGGTATGTAACAGAATATCAGTACGATGCGTTGAGCAATCGAACGCATTTAACGCGCTACGAAGATAAGTATTTTGTTTCTTACAATGACCGGGAAAAAGAGATCAAACTTGAAGATATTCAGGCAACAATTTCGGGCGGTAGCCGCACCGTAGAAACCACCTATAACAATCTTGGCCAAAAGACGTCTGTTAAGCAGCCTTCTATTGTTTATGCAGAGTTGAATGCAAGTGGTGACGTTGAAACTAAAGCGGGCCAACCGGAAACCCTTTTCCGTTACAACGCTTTTGGTGAAGTAACTGAAAAACTTGAAAAACGTAATAGTAGTGAATGGAGCACCGAATACTATTATTACGATCAAGTGGGTAACAAAACCCATCAAATTGATGCCGAAGGTTACTTAACTCATTGGACTTTCAATGATTACGGACAAGTGCAAAACATTACCGAGTACGCCAATAAAGTAACCTCTATCCCTAGTTCTGGATTACCTGAGGCAGTATCTGACCAAACCAAAGATCGTCAAACAGAATTACGTTATGACGATATGGGAAGACTCACTCATAGCATTCAAAAGAGTGTTAACTATTATGAGACTGATGATGTCTCTGGATATGGCACCAATAATAAAGCCGGAGATTTAACAACAGAAACGCGTTATGACGCTTTGGGTAATGTAACCCATGTTATTGAAAACGGCAACCAGACGGTTACCAGCTACGATAATGAAGGTAGGGTAAAAGAAGTTAATACCGGTGCAACCGATGTATTACTAAACGGTAAAAGCACTAGCTATGGTGGATTAGAAGGGGCTTTATCAACCAAGTCACAGATCACCAAGTTCATCAATGATGCACATGGAAATACCCTGAAAGTAACTCAAGACGGTGATGGTAACTCCGCTACAAGTTCGTCTTCGGATAGAGTAACCCAACAGTTTTACAATGCCAATAATCAGCTGATATCAATGATTGATGCTGAAGGTCACACCACCGAATTTGAATATGATTACGCCGGAAATCAAATCCGGCAGGAACGTATTTATGAAGAAGAGCATCATAACGATAATTCGTTTTCCTTGTATTACCTTGAAGTCGAATTAGATATCGGTGATGGAGGCGAAATCATTGGTGGCCAAGAAGAAAAGGTAGCCTTACCTTCTTGGTTAAATTTCGATTATCAAACTGGAATACTTTCCGGGGTAGCCGAAAATGCTTTTAATAAAGAAATCATTATTGATGTAATTGGTGTTGCTGGAAACAAGGTTTTTAGTGCCAAAGCAGCGATTAATGTATTACAAGGCCAGTCCGTTTCCATCGACTTTAAAACGGCAACTCCTGAATCTGGGAATTGGAATAATGTCGTTATTCCTGGAATAGAATATAAAAAAGCTGTCACCAGCTTTGGTTTTGATGATTTGGGAAGACGCACCAGTATTTCACAATACCGTTACAGTGGCAGCAGTGCGGCCAACCTTACTCTGGAAAAATCCGAAAGTGGTGTGCAGTTCCAACATAATGCGTTTGGTGAAGTCGTTGCTAAAGGTGATCGACATTTCAATAATTCAACTGGCACCGCAACATTGCAGGAACAATATTTATACAATGACGCCGGTTATCTGGTTGCCGGGCAGGGAAGTGATGGAGTTCAGCGAACGTACTTACTAGACTTGCAAGGCAACAAGGTCTGGCAAGGAAACAGCACTTGGCAGGGAAATACCCCTACTGCTTATAACACCAGTAATACCTATGCGCAGACGGTTAGCATTGAGTTTGATGCCTTAGGAAGAGCTGTCTCCCAAAGTAGATTGGTAAATGTATATAGTTTCGCTAATGAAAATAGTGAACCAACGGCAGTGGTCACCAGACAGAAATACGATCGTTGGGGCAATGTTGTTGAAGTTATCGATGCACAAAGCAACGTTTACAGCTACGAATATGACAATGAAAATCGGGTAATTAAAGAAACTCGTCCACTTTCCCGTCATGTAGCAGCCGATGGTGTGGAGTCCTATTCCCGCCCTGTGTTTGAATATCGTTATGATGCTGACGGCAGGCTAATTGAACGCATAGATGCCAACGGACATTCCATTTATAAGCGATATACCCAAAATGGTTTATTAGCGAAAGACATAGATGCCACGGGCAATGTCACACAATACGCTCACAACTTATTCAATGAACAAATCGCTATTCAGGACGCTTTGGGATACATCAAAGTTGATACTGTCGATCTGCTTGGCCGAATTGTTGAACAAGGCGATATTATTAAGAAAGCCAATGGAACATCCGATTATTCAGGATTAAAAACTTGGCAATATAACGCTTTAGGGCAAAGGACTGCAGAAATAAATTCCGCTGGCGCTGAGTTTTACTATAGATATGACTCTCAGGACAATTTACTGTACTCGCGCACGCCTGATTCCGTCACAATGACCTATGATTACGATCGTCGTGGCAATCGCACAATGCAACGCTACGACAACTTGGCAAACACTCAAAATTCCAATAGTAATAAAGACATTAATACTTGGAACTACAACTATTATGGTCAACTTCAAAGTTTGAATGATCTTGGTGAGAACACGACCAAGTATCAATATGACCAAAATGGTCAATTAACCGAAGTTAAAATTGATTTGAGCTCAAATGGTAGTTTAGATCTAACTAAAATTTATGACTACGATTATGGTTCGCTTAGTTCAATCAATAATGGTAACGGCACTCAAAGTGAATTTGGATATGACCAGTTAGGTCGAGTTGTAAGGGAAGTACGCACGACCAAAAATGCCTTAAATGAGGTAACCACCGAAATCTTAACCACCCGTTATGACAAGGCTGGAAGAATCGATAGTGTCACAGTAAAAAATGGTGACAATGCGTTACTGTCTGCCATTCAATATCATTACGATATCATGGGTAATCGCCGCGCTATACAGGCATTTAATGGTTACAGTGGAAACTTTGATAAAGAGCAAAATCAAGCGCCGGTTATTGCCTCTGACTTTATTGGTTTTAGCTACCCTCCTGCAACGGGAGGTGCGACGGTTTATGAAGCCGTGCTTGGTAATATTAATAATATTGTTTACGACGAAGACGGAGATACTCCCTCTGTTAGCCTTATCGACCCTGCTACTTTGCTTGAAATTGACTGGTTACAAGCAGAAATAATTAATGATGAGCTGGTTGTAAGTTTAAAACCAAACAAGAAAGTACCAACGTCACTTGAAAACTCCGTACAAGAGTTTGTTATTAAAGTGCAGGATGGTAACTCAGAATTTCCTGATAGTTTCATTCTAATCCCGTTTACATTACCTGTTGTGGCTAATCAAGGCCCTCGATTTAAAGAGGGAATAACAGGCTTTGAACCACTAACATTAGAGCCGGGTAAAACCTTTGAATACCATATTGAACTTGCTAATTTCATCGAAGACCCAGAAGGGGATGGGTTTAACTTCCGTATTGAGACCGATGCAATAACAGGGTTCCCCAGCGAATGGTTGGAATATCATTACGACGCTCCGTCTCAAACATTAACAGTTAAAACAAAACTTAATACTGAAGTGCCTGCAACAGCGCTTAATGAAAGCTTTAAATTGCACATTATCGCCACGGATACCAATTTGGTACCTTTATCAACCGATTTTGTGTTGGATCTTAATGTTATAGAAGAAAGCAGTATAGTCTTACCAATTGAGGGATTGGTACTTCAAGAGGATGGATTAAGCAGTATTAATTTGTTTGATTACTTTACTGGTGAAACCCAAGGTATTGAGTTCAGAATAACAGAACATCCGGTATCTAATTCTGAACCTTTCGCCTTGTTGCAATCACCTGACCTTGTTGGAAATATTCTCAATATTGATTCCAGTGCCTTTATTCAAGAGGCAATTCGTAGCGTCACCATAGAAGTCTTCAAAGATGGCGTTTTAGTAGGGAGTGATCGAACCAGCATCGAATTGCAAACACGTCCGCGAGTCGATCCTGTGCTTGTTGCAAATGTATTATCGCCGTTAAAGTTAAGCTCATCGGGACAAGGGTATTTCTGGATGCCTATTTTCCATGATGCCAATGGCGATTCACTGAAATATGATTATCAGGGACTAACCGAACTGGGGTTGGATTTTGAGGAAATAGGGATTCACTCGGGGCGCCAGCATTATAAAGTGGAGTACAAGACAAACGCTAACTGGCCTGGAAGTTTGGTGGACGGGGAGTTAAAAATATCTGTTTCTCAAGAAAATGCCCCAGAGATGAAAACAGACTTGATTGTAGATTTTGTGAGCGTGAATCATAAACCTACTCCAAGTGATGCCAGCAAATTCCAAGACAACTTAAATACATTCGTGATTAACCCGTTGGCTAAAGTGGCTCGGGGCGAAGATTTTTATATTTGGTTCCCGCATTATGTTGATAGAGAAGGACAAGATGTTTCGTACAAGATCGACACTGTACCTAAACTCGCTGGTTTTCCTTATGAAGAAACGGACATTGTTGATTCTAGAACGCAAAACCCCTTAATTAAGTATTCCATCCCAGACACTGCTCCATTAGGAAATATTGAATTTATTATTACGGTTTCGGACGGGTTTAACCTCGTTGAGCATAAAGTTCAAAGCGAAATCGTTGAACCCACATTTGTTGTTGACGAATCAAAAACCACCATTACGATTGATACAGATGAAGGGGTAGATCTTGATATTCTTGGGTTATTGACTCTTGATCCAGGGATTACGGTATCGTCTTCTTTAATATTCTCTTCGTCTTCAGATCTCTTTTACTTTGAAGATGGCCGACTTAAAGCAACGCCTGGTTCTTTAGCCCCCCAAATCTATGAAAGAACCATCCGCATTGATGACAACTTAAACAACAGACACCTAATTACGATAACCGTGAATGCGCTGGATATTAATTCACCGCCAGAAGCGCCATCGATAGAGACGTTCCAAACCAGAATTGGGAACTTCATCCCGAATTTACGACCAGGTGAAACAGGGTATTTTTGGCTGCCCTTATACCAAGACTTAGAAGGCAAAGCGCTGGTACACACGGTTGAAACCGTGCCGTCAGGAGCAATTGAATTAACTGCCGGCAATATTAATACATCCGGCGCTGATGCAGGCAAATTTCAGCGTTACAATTTTGTTGTGAAAGCTTTACCTGGTGAAGCTTTTAATGTGGTTATTAATGCCCACGAAGTGGATGATCCGTCAGTTAAAGGGGAAACGACAACTATCACAGGCGGTACTGTGATAAATGGACATTCCCTGGTGGCAGTGGCTACAACGGGTAATCCTTATTGGGCAGATCTACAAGTTTTAACGGGCTATAGTTCGATGCAGGTAATCGATACTAAATATGGTTTTATTTCCGAGTTGGAAAACAAGCTAATTGTATCGCCGACCAATACCGATGCAGCTCAAGACAAAATGACCATTAAAGTTGAAGAGTTATCTAGTCTAGGAATAGCAACAGGACGCTCTGAGTTGGTCGAGATTGATTTAAGTGCCAATGTACATTTAATACCTCAGCCGCAATTACCTGCCTTTTATGCTGCGGATTTCACACAATATGCCAATGGTCCTTTGTCTTCGGTCATGCAAGGAGAAGACTTCTATTTCTGGATGCCTGAACATATATCCCCTTCAGGAAATGCGATTCAGTACCAATTAACCACAGAACCTCCTATTCCGGGTTTATACACTAACGTAACCAACAATGTATCTACTCAAACCAGAGGGCCTGCTGATGATATACAGAGCTTCAGAAGGATTGATTACACGATCCCTGCTAACACTCAAATAGGGGATGTTCAATTTGTTATTACCATCTCTGATGGTATTGGAACCAAAGTTGAGCGAGTACAAAGTACAGTAACAGCACCTTCTTTCACTATTACTGATAATGCTTATAGTACGGATTCAGATATTCTCGCTAATTGGGATTTGCTAGCAGGTCTTCAACCACAAAATGGCGTTACTCTGAATTTGGACCGACTAGAGGGAGCGCCAAGCGGAATAACGGTAGAAGGCAACAAAATTGTTGGTAAGCTGGATACGCCAGTTTTTGGAACTCATACTTTTATTGCTGTTATTACGGACAACATTGGTAACAAAACCAAAATTTCAGTGTCTTTGAATGTGTTGGACATAAACTCTGCACCCATACCGCAAGCATATGCAGAATATGAGACTCAGGTACTTGGAATAATTGACGAATTGCGACCGGGAGCAACAGGTTACTTCTGGCTACCTCTCCATTTAGATCCGGAAGGACAGCCGATAGATCATGTAGTGACAACGGATCCACCTAATGTTCTTACATTGGAGTCCGGAGCGATGCATGCCGATGGTTTTCATCAAAAATATAGCTTTACAGTTAATGCTGCTGCCGGTACGAATTTCTCAGTTGTAATCAACGCAAAAGAACAAAATGCTCCTTTCCTAGAAGGGGAGGCTGTTACGGTTACTGGTGGTCAAGTAGTTGCTGGGCATGAGCAGAATGTAAGTGCCTTTTCACATACCTCAGGCTCAGTAAACATCAGTACCTTAACAGGGTTTGGTGCCTTTAATATAACGGAAAACCCCGCTTGGATTACTGCCGCAGGAAGTGCTATCCAAGTAACACCGGATAATAGCATTGTGGGAATGCAGAATATTGTTATTACTGTGAATGAACTGGACACTCAAGGAATTGCTACCGGACTTTCAGAGCGTGTGACTTTAAATATTTTAGCTAATAGCGATCGCGTACCCAAACCGTTGGATGAAGTAAATTATGCAACTAACTTAAACACTTATGTTGAAGTGCCGTTAGCGCAAGTCACACAAGGTGAAGATTTCTATTTTTGGTTCCCTGAATACACCACGGTATCTGGTGGCGCGCTAACTTCAGCAAATTACACTGTCACAACAGAGCCGAAATACGATGGCTTTGATTTTACCGTGACAGATTACGTTCCTGGTTTTGGTGCCTTCAAAAAGGTGACTTATAAAGTACCAGAAGGGATGGCACTAGGTAACTTTAAAGTCAAAGTTGTTGTGGATGATGGGGTCTTGTCTGTCACAGAGGAAGTGAATGCCTCTTTTGTAGCGCCAACTTTCAGCGTAGTAACACCAAGTTATACAACGGATAAAGATGTTTCTGTGAATTGGGATTTACTCAGCGCACTTAATATCGATACTGGCGTGACACTTAGCGTAATGTCCGTCTCTGGTGCGCCGTCAGGGTTAACATTAAATGGCACTTCTTTACAAGGTGCGTTAAGCGTTGCGGATCTTGGCAGTCACAACCTCACCATAAGAATTGACGATAATTATTTAAACCGCACTTACATTAACTTAACCCTAAATGTGGTTGATGTTAATTCTCCACCTGTGCCCCAAGCGCAAACTGAATACGACAATCGATTTAAGCCCTATATTAGTCAACTTTCGGTTGGGCAAAAGGGCTATGTATGGCTACCACTGTATAGTGACCCTGAAGCTCAACCTTTGACACATAGTATCGTTACTGTCCCATCAGGTGTGATGACCTTTACACCAAGTTATGTCAGTGGGAATTTTCAGCGTTATGACTTTGTCGTTAATAACGTTGCTAACCAAAACTTTGATATTCAGATAAATGCGCACGAAAATGCTTTCCCTTATGTGAGTGGTGAAGGTGTTACCGTTACTGGAGGCTCTATCGTCAATAGGCTCAGCGCTAGCGGTACGGCTTATAGTAACCAGCCTTGGAATCTCAATTTAAGTACCTTAACGGGTTATACCAATTTGCAATTACAAAATTCGCCTTACCCATGGTTGAGCGAGTCAGGCAACATTTTAACGGCTAATCCCGGCGCAACGAATGACGGTGCATACGACAATTTAATAACTATTCAAGAACTGGACGCGAATGGTGTTTTAACTGGTCGCTCTAAAAAGGTGCAATTGCATATTGATGTTGTGAACCGTGCACCGATTGCCCCCCCTAGTGCAGAAATAGTTGATTGGGTTGATAATACTTTCCACACCTTAACGCCCGGGAAAACCGGATATTTCTGGTTGCCTGTTTGGACTGATCCAGATGGTGATGAATTAGATTACACCGATTACGCTATATCGGGCGGTAATATTACTTATACGCCAAATGGCTTCGATGGAGATAGAAGTCATGTCCAAGTTCTCTTCGCTGTAGCACCTAACGCAACGGAACAGAACTTTAGCTTAAGTATCACCGCTAGCGACGGGCGGGGTGGTTCCAGCACTGTATCGGTTGGAAACTTCGCAACACGTATTGCACCAGTTTGGACTGGTGGAACAAATATTTCATGGTCAGAAAATCAACTTAAGAGCGTTAATCTGGCAAGCCAAGTTATAGGCGCAGGAACGTTAACTTTCACTTCTTCTTCGTTACCACCTGGTTTGAGTTTAACCACTAGTGGTACGCTTTCTGGTCGCCCTAACTATGATGCCTCGGGTACTTATAATGTTACCGTAAACGTGACCGATTCCAGAGGTATATCAAGCCAGCGTGTATTTACAATATCTGTTGCGGATGTTAACCGAGATCTTGTTCCTCCCTCACAAGCAGATTTGGACTTGTGGGTAGGCAGGGTCATGAAAGACTTGTCTCCGGGACAATCTGGTTATTTCTGGCTACCAGTATGGACAGACCCCGATGGTGATTCTATTTCTTATGGTGTCAGTGGTGGTGGTTTAACTTACGGCCTTGGTAGCTTAAATGGCCCGGGTACACACATAAAAGTAAACTTTAGCGTGCCTGGCAGCATTACTTCATCATCTACATTTACCATTAATATTACTGCCAGTGATGGGCAAGGCAGTGTGAGTAAAAAGAGCGTTGCCAACAATACCATTACTTATGTTGATCCGCCTCCAACATGGGGGACAATCCCAAGCCAATTATGGAGCGAGGCACAATACAGATCCGTTTCTTTGGCAAGTTATGCTTCTGATAACAGCGGATTAACTTTCTCAGCAACAGGTTTGCCCGGTGGTATCTCCGTTAGTAGTTCCGGGGTGTTAAGTGGTACGCCTAGTTACAGTGGTTCCGGAATTTATACCGTTGTTATTACGGCAAGGGACTCAGCAGGGCAAACCGCAAATAAAACCTTCACCCTTGCGGTGTCGAATGTAAATCGAGGTCCTTCTTTAAGTAGCTTGCCTAATCGCTCATACACCGAAGGTAACTCGGTTAGCTTTAATGTGTCTTCGGCAGCCTCAGATCCAGACGGTAATCCCTTAACCTTTACTGCAACTGGGTTACCACCTGGGCTAAGTATTTCTAGTGCTGGTTTGGTCAGTGGCACATTAACTTCCAGTGCAGCGGGAACTTACAGCACAAAAATTATCGTAAAAGATAATTACGGTGCCACGGCACAACGAAGCTTCACCTTTACAGTGGCCGATCGCAATGTGTATTCCCCAACGGTTAATGCGGAAACAACGGGACGCATTCAGGCGACAATGAGTAGCGTTAGCGCTGGGCAAACGGGCTATTTTTGGTTGCCACTTTGGAATGATCTTGATGGTGATACAGTAAGCTATACCATTCTTTCAAGTAATGGCATCAGCTTCAGTCAAGGTTCGTTACACAGCGGACTAAAACATCGTCGTGTCAATTTTAGTGTACCTAGCAATGTTGCTTCGGGCTCTTATACGGTCACCGTAATCGGGAGCGATGGTAGAGGACGCTCCTCAAGCATACGCGTAAGTGGCTTGAGTGTGTCTTCTGTTGGTGTTTTTAGTGCGTTTTCTCTAAGCTCAACATCTCTTAATTCAAGCACTCTTAATTCACCTTCACTAAATAAAGCCTCAACAAGCTTTACGCCATATTCTCAATTATTGGCTGCTCCTTCTAAGGAGTCATTGAGCCCAAGTTCAACAACACCCCTTATAACGCCACTTGCAACGCAAACGAGCACGCCGTCGGAGTACCAGGGTGATAGTGGTGATAATACAATTTTTGCTTATGATGGCGACCAAACCCTAGAAGGTTTTGCCGGAAATGATGTATTGGATGCCGGTGCAGGTAACGACACGTTATATGGAGGTGAAGGGAACGATTCCTTATATGGCGATGAAGGTAGAGACACTCTATATGGCGGTTTGGGTGACGATTTATTGGTCGGTGGCGCAGGAGAGAACCAGCTCACTGGTGGCGTTGGTGACGACGTAATCCATGGTGGCAGCCAAAATGATGACTATTACTTTAATCTTGGGGATGGTCACGATGTGATAACCGATTCTGGTGGTAGTGATGAGTTGCACTTTGGTGTGGGCATTACACAAAGCATGCTTTCCTTTACCGAAGAGGGAGGCGACCTGGTCATAGGCATTTCTCCAAACGATTCTATTACCATTAAAAACGGTGTGCTCAACGATACCATCACTTTAGAAGGGATCTCTCTCACAGATGGAACCTATTTAACGATTGGCGCTATCACCGATTCTATTCGCCTGCACGGAACGGGTGCAGACGATGTTATTGACTATAGCACCTCACAAAGAGCCATAAACTTTGTAGGTGGTCTGGGTAATGACACCATTTTAGGTGGTATTAACAACGATGATTATCATTTTGATCTGGGCGATGGTCACGATGTAATAACCGATGCTGGTGGTATCGACCAAATTCGCTTTGGTGCCGGTATAAATAAAAGTGCGCTGACATATACCACAAACGGCAGCGAGTTAGTTATTCATGTGTCTGCGCAGGATAGCATCACCATTAACAATTGGTTGCAAAATGGCCACATTGCTATTGAAGGGATTGCTTTTAGCAATGGTGATTACATTACAGGCCGCGGTATAGGGCAAAGCCTTAATATTCTCACTACCGCAGGCGACGATGTACTCGATTACAGGCTCGCCCAAACTGACCTTAAATACCAAGGTGGGCAAGGTAACGACACCATTTACGGTGGCAGCAGTATTGATCACTACTACTTTAACCTGGGTGACGGACAAGACGTTATTACCGATGCGGGTGGCACGGATATTATTTTCTTCGGTGCCGGTATCAGCAAAGACGTACTCACCTTTACTGCCAATACAAACGAATTAACTATTCACGTATCTGGGCAAGATAGCATTACCATCAAAGACTGGTTGCAAGACGGTCAAATTGCCATCGAAGGCTTGTCTTTTGCTAATGGCGATTATCTTAGCGACCGGGGTATCGGTCAGCGTCTGAACATAGATAGCACAAGCGGTAACGATATACTCGACTTTAGGCATGCCCAGACCGACCTCAAATTAGAAGGTGGACAAGGTAATGACACCATATACGGCGGTAGCGGTATTGATCATTACTACTTTAACCTTGGCGACGGCCAAGATGTTATTACTGATGCGGGTGGCACGGACCTTATTTATTTTGGTGCAGGTATCAGCAAATATGCGCTCACCTATACTGCCAATGCAGATGAATTAACTATCCACGTATCTGAGCAAGATAGCATTACCATTAAAGACTGGCTGCAAAACGGTCAAATTGCCATTGAAGGTTTGTCCTTTACGAATGGCGATTACGTTAGTGGAAGAGGCATTGGTCAGCTTCTAAATATAGAAAGTACCGACGGTAACGATGTTCTTGATTTTAGCCATGCACTGACCGACCTTAAATATGATGCAGGGCTAGGCGATGACACCATTAAAGGTGGCGGTAGTTTTGATAAATACTACTTTAACCTAGGAGATGGACATGACGTTATTACCGACGCGGGTGGTATCGATCTTGTTTATTTCGGCGCAGGTATCAACAAAAGCGCTCTAACCTATACAGCCAATGGTGAAGAGCTACTAATCCATATTTCGGCTCAAGAAAGCATCAGTATCAAAAACTGGTTGCAGAACGGTGTTGTTGCAATCGAAGGCTTCTCCTTTGCCAATGGTGATTACGTTTCAGCAGCCGGCCTTGCACTTGCTCTGACAATTGCCGGCACAGATGGAAACGACAATATTAATTTGAGCGCATCGCAGCTTAATATGAGATTTGATGGAGGCTTGGGTGACGACACGCTAGTTGGTGGTAGTGGACACGATGAATACCTGTACCACCTAGGCGATGGTCATGACACCTTATCTGACTCGCAGGGTGAGAACATCGTCCGAATGACGGACTTTGCCAAAAGCGATTTATTATTTATTCGTTATGGCGATGACTTATTGATTCGATTCGGTAACGCATCGGGTAGCGTGCGTTTACATAATTGGATAAACCAAACCGCAGAAAATGGCTTCCGATTAGTGACCTCATCGCACACCTTGGCACGTTCTCATATTCTGCCATTGTTGCAAGAAAACTCAGGTCCAGTATTCACCGGTGAATCGTCACGTAACCTGGAAGCCGGGAGCTTTGTGCGTATCCCGGTGCCTTTCACTGACGTGGAAGAAGATGTATTAACCCTAAATGCGACCAATGTGCCTAGCTGGTTAACCTTTGATCCTGTTAATGCGGAGTTTTACGGCACCGTACCTGCGGATTTGGTGGACCAACTCGCCATTGATGTTACTGCAACAGATGGCTTGGGCGTAGTGGGCGCTGTTACGCTGGAGCTCACAATTACTCAGCCACGAGAAGTGGTGGTGACAAGCATTGATATGCCGCTTGAAACGGTGAGCTATCAAGATTCAGTTAACATTGATTTGACTCACTACCTAGCGAGCCTATCGGGTAATCCGAGCATTAGCGTAGAGGTAAAAGACGATAACGGCTTATACCAACCAGTTGCTGGTGGATACTGGTTGAGCGTGGTAGAAGGGCAACTGGTTGGTAATGCCAGTTTGGCGAATGTAAGAGAAAAACCGCTTCAATTACGCATAGTGGCCACCGATGCCTTGGGCGACAAGGTGGAAGTTGACGCCCAACTTAGCGTGTCTGGGCCATTGGCAAAAACCGTTCCGGTTATTGAAGCGGTATCGAATAAAACCTTTGTTTTAGACGTGAGTCAGTACTTCCAGGGATTAGGGGATAGTGCTACCTATGGCATTCGAATTACAGCGCCAGCAGCACCGCAAACACTAAGCACACCAATACCGAGCACGCAGACGTTGAGCGAGCCATCATTGGCATTAGCCAGTGAGCCAGTGCAAAGCTTTAACAGCTTGTTGTCTCCATCGCGCTTGAAAACCAGTAAAGAGTTGCAACCAGCTTCAATTATCGAACCAGAACCGACTCCGCTTGCCAGTGCAAGCGCAGCACCATCACAAAGCACGACCTTGGTTGAAATTCCACTGGATTATCAGGCATGGCTCAGTTTTGACCCGCAAACCGGTTTACTGACAGGTAATCCGCCAGCAGGCACTATCGAGAATTTAACAGTCGAATTCATGGCCCAGGACGGTGAGCATAACCTGACTACTAGCACCAATCTTGACATAGACGGGGAAGCGGCAGTTAAAGAGTTCTGGTTTACCTACGATGATGCCAACCGAGTAGAAATAGATGGTGGTGAGTTCTTAAACGGCTCCATTGTAATAAAAACACAAGGTCAATATTTAGAATATGATGCCGCAGGCCGAAATAACCTGAGTATCACGGCTGGTGGTTACAAGGCCAACTACATGGACTACAACCAGCGAGGCCAACTGGTTGGGGCTTTTGAAACCATTTGGAACTACAAGGAAGATGATGCGAACAAGTCAACAGATACCCAAATAGATTATTTTGCACAGCGTCAAGTAAGCCCAAGTGTAGAAGCTGAAAGTTTTGTCACTGGGAAACGCCATATTCAATCGGCCACACATGGCTATAATAATCTCGGTCAGGTGACTCAAACCATTCAATATTACAGCGGTGGAGAAAATCGCCGAATTATGATCAGTGGGAGTAATGGCCCGATAAACGTGGATTTTGATGTGGCTGGAATTGAAAAGTCACGCCAAGAATTCACTTACACGGGTGATGGATTACTGGAATCAACATTAACCTATGGCATGACAAATCTAGATTGGGATGTGTGGCGTGAAACTGTTGCGTTTGATATTGCAATTTCAGGCGAATACTCAGGTTTGGAAGATGACCAGGACTATTTAGTTAAGGGGAGTATTGTTGAGCCTAATACGGAACAATACACTAACCAAAAGCTGACTACAGATACTCAATCTTACAATTCAGGTTTAGTGGACGAGGTCATACACGAGCAACATCTTCAAATTAATGCTAGTGATACGGCGATAGAGTTTACCCAAACCTTCGATTATGAATACGAAGCTCGGGAGCAATATCTGGAAAAAGTGGTCACTGGCTCTGGTGTAGTCACCAATCCAAGTGGTGCCTCCTTTGGCCGGTCACAGACCACCAGTTTCTATGACGCTGAAGGTAATCGCACAGCAGTAGAGCATGCCGTATTAAATGAAAATGGCAGTATTAACACTGACCACAAGATAGAGGCCCGGCACTTTGATTACAGTGCCGATGGCAACTTGGTCAAAAAGCAAACGGGAACACAGAATGGAAGCCATGCGGGAGTGCCATCCCCCTATACCGTCGGTTTTGAAACACATGAAGGTACAGCCAGTCATTACATGTACGCCAACAAACAGTATCTGGGTGAGTTCAACGAAGATGGTCGAATACAGGTTAAAAGCCAACACTTTGACAGTCTAGACCCGGGCAGCGTAGGGTCATCCCAGCGTTACACCGTACAACCGGGCCAGACCTTACGCCAGATAGCCACATTGTTTTACGGAAATGCAGATTATTGGTATATCGTGGCCGACATCAACGGATTACAGGTAGATGGCGATGCGCCATTAACCGAAGGTCAGATACTGGAAATCCCAGACCGTCAAACCAATGAAAACCGGTTTGACAACTTCAAGCCCGACAGTATTATCGACAAGATAGGCAGCACCACCCCGACATTGCCGTACATACCGCCGCCTCAGGAAGCGGGATGTAACGCGTTAGCCAGTATTATTATAATTGTTGTAGCGATTGTGGTTACTGTGTATACCGCTGGTGCCGCTGCCGGGGTCACAGGGGCTACAACGACAACTACTGCCGGTACTGCTGCCGCAACCGGTTCAGCAGCAACCGCAGGTGCAGCTGGCTCCGCAGTTTCTTTTGGAGCAGCGGGTGCTGCAAGTACAACGTTTGCTGCTGGCTCAGCTGCGCTAGGCGGAAGCTTGGGTCTTCAGGGGGCAATTGCCGCAGGAATAGGTGGTTTTGCCGGTTCATTGGCAGGGCAAGCTGTAGGCAACATCCTTGGAGTACAAGACGGGTTTAGCTTAAAGGGTGCACTTGTTTCTGGTTTGACAGCAGGGCTAACTGCTGGGGCAGGTTCAGTCTTAAGAGGCGCTGAGTGGGCGGTTGATGGCGCTAATTTAAGTCATGCAGGTAAAGCGGCGTTAGCAGCGACCAGTGCTTTAACTAACGCTGCAACGAATAAACTCGTGGGTAATCCCAGTGGTTTCTCATGGGTGAATGTTGCAGCATCAGCAGGAACGGCTGCCATTGCATCATCGTTAAATTTGGATGGTGGTTCATTGTTTGAAGGGGGTTCTCTTGATGGGGATTTTGGCTCAGACCTCATTGGTGGATTTGCCAGAGCGGGAATTAGCTATGGCATATCCAAAGGTGTCTTTAACAAGGGAAGCTGGAACTTTGAGAATGTCGCTAGCGATGCATTTGGCAATGCCATTGGTAATTCGGTTGTTAGAAGTCGGGTCCAATATAGCAATGCGCTTAAAGGTGTCGATGAATTCGGTAAACAAGTCGGGGCAGTCTTTGATAAAGCGGCTAGACAAAACAATCAAGCGTTTATAGACGATAAAGAAACGCAGTTCCAAAAAGCTACTGATGGAGCGATTGAAATTATTGCCAATGCTCCAATTTCTGAGCCAGAGATAATACCCTTTTCATTAAGTTATGATGGACTTGAAACTGCCGTTATTGGTTCTGTGGGCGCTCAAAATGCTAGATTTGCAGGTGAAGTACAGACTGAAAGCTACAACTTAAGAAGGCAGTTTGCTCAGAAGCAAATAGAAAATGCCAGAATTGAAGGTGAAGTTACAGGCATTGACAATTACAACCGTGGTGTTTCGAATAGGAATGTTGGGTTTAACGTCGATTTAAATGATTACGCCACCCGAGCGTCATTTGTATCAGGTCAATCTGATGCGTTTACCGATGCAGTCCTTACAGGGTTGGATGTTTCAACCGATATTGTTTTGTTAGCCGGGGGAGGCGTTGGTCTTGGAGCTAGGTTAGCTTTTTCAGGGTTTAAAACTGTAGTGGGAGGGTTTACCTCTAAAAGTCTTGGTGGCGTATTGGCCGGTGGCATTAAATCTTACGCTGGATTTTCGATTGCTGAAGCTGGTATAAATGCTACAGTCAGCGGCATTTCCAATGGTCGTTTTGCTACGGGTGATTTAGTTAATTCGACTGTTGCTGGAGCCCGACAGGTGCTTGAGTTGGGGGGAGCAGCATCCGAAATACTTGATAAAGGTGGATTGGCTAGGATTTCTTTTGCTCAGAAAGCATTTAACGGGGAATTGGAAGGTAAAGTAGTAGTGGGCTTTTTGAATGATAGTTTATTGGCTGTTCAAGGTAAGTTTCCTCAAGTAGGAGCAGACTTTGCACAAAGCTTATTAAATGATTTAAATTTAAAAGGGTTGCCAGGAGCTTCAAAAGATAACTTAAATGTTTCGTTTAGAGGTGGGGTAGACCTTGCTACTGGAAATCGTTCAATTGATGCAATATTTGAGTCGGATTTAGTGAAGGGGGAATTATTTAGGCTCGGAAATGTTGGAAAGATAAAAGGCAGCGTGGGATTTCGAACAACTAATGGGAAGATTGTCCCTGCTGTAAATATTGGATTGGAAGCGCCATTTGGTTTTAGCATTAATACGGAATTCAGAGGTAAATAGATTGAATGAGACAGCATCTAAAGCAAATATAAAATTTGCTAGTTTAGTAAATAGAAAAAGGTTTTTATTTTTTAGTAATATATTTTTTCAAACAAATTTAAATGGGCATTATAGGTTTACTTCTAAAAAAGGGTTTGAGTTAAAAAAAGAAGATGCAATGATTTACTCTGAGCACCTAAGTTATGCTCATTCGAAACACAAAACTCACGAAGCAAAAGTAGTGAATCGATTTTTAAGCTCATACCCAATTGAAATTTCCCTGGGGAGTTATGACATTTGTATACATGAACCTTTTTATAAAGATTCTGTTACAGCTAAATATGATATTGAAATTAACAAGAAAAAGGTTGCAGAGTTAGTTACATATTTTCCTTTTTTCAAGTTCGAGGAAACCTATACAATAGAGTTTCTCACAGAAAAAGAGTCCGAAATGGATGTGCTGTTATTCGTTTTGGTTTTTATGTTTTTGAGATTGAATGATTCTTCTGGGACATAGTTGTAGAGCACCAAATTCCCACCGTATTCTTTCCCAAATTAGCGGTCACACCCATCGTGTGATTTACGACCGTTTTTCCACTTTCTCATCATAACTTTTTTGGGGTTCTGCCAAACTTTCATCGTCCTTTTTGTCTCACTTGCATCGTCTTTTTAGGCCAAATTGGGACTTAATTAAGTCGGTTATGACGTGAATGGTAAATGTAAAAAGGCTCACCTTGTGGATTAAATCAACAGGTGAGCCGATAGTCTTACATAAAAAGAATGATGGTAGCGGTTAGGCGATTTGTTGTGTGATCAACTCCTTATGGGTTCGCCAGTGAGGTTGTATCAGTGCGGCGTTGACCTAGCTGATTGTGGCGATTTTTTGGTTTTCTCTGGCCGCTTCAATCAGACTGCCATAACACAGGTTTCGACATAATCTCAGATTACTTTTGCTTGAGCGAATAATCAGCTCTATGGCGGCCGAGTCAAATGTGTTGATACCCATTACCCCGCCATTAGAAGGCACTTTTGACCGTTCCAATACTACCAGTTTTTATGATGCTGAAGGTAATCGCACCACAGTAGAGCATGCCGTCCTGAATGAAAATGGCAGTATTAACACTGACCACAAGATAGAGGCCCGGCACTTTGATTACAGTGCCGATGGCAACTTGGTCAAAAAGCAAACGGGAACACAGAACGGAAGCCATGCGGGAGTACCATCCCCCTATACCGTCGGCTTTGAAACACATGAAGGTACAGCCAGCCATTACATGTACGCCAACAAACAGTATTTGGGCGAGTTTAATGAAAACGGCCGTATACAGGTAAAAAGCTAGCACTTTGATAGTCTGGACCCGGGCAGCGTTGGCTCATCCCAGCGTTACACCGTACAACCGGGCCAGACCTTACGCCAGATAGCCACATTGTTTTACGGAAATGCAGATTATTGGTATATCGTGGCCGACATCAACGGATTACAGGTCGATGGCGATGCGCCATTAACCGAAGGTCAGATACTGGAAATCCCAGACCGTCAAACCAATGAAAACCGGTTTGACAACTTCAAGCCCGACAGTATTATCGACAAGATAGGCAGCACCACCCCGACATTGCCGTACATACCGCCGCCTCAGGAAGCGGGATGTAACGCGTTAGCCAGTATTATTATAATTGTTGTAGCGATTGTGGTTACTGTGTATACCGCTGGTGCCGCTGCCGGGGTCACAGGGGCTACAACGACAACTACTGCCGGTACTGCTGCCGCAACCGGTTCAGCAGCAACCGCAGGTGCAGCTGGCTCCGCAGTTTCTTTTGGAGCAGCGGGTGCTGCAAGTACAACGTTTGCTGCTGGCTCAGCTGCGCTAGGCGGAAGCTTGGGTCTTCAGGGGGCAATTGCCGCAGGAATAGGTGGTTTTGCCGGTTCATTGGCAGGGCAAGCTGTAGGCAACATCCTTGGAGTACAAGACGGGTTTAGCTTAAAGGGTGCACTTGTTTCTGGTTTGACAGCAGGGCTAACTGCTGGGGCAGGTTCAGTCTTAAGAGGCGCTGAGTGGGCGGTTGATGGCGCTAATTTAAGTCATGCAGGTAAAGCGGCGTTAGCAGCGACCAGTGCTTTAACTAACGCTGCAACGAATAAACTCGTGGGTAATCCCAGTGGTTTCTCATGGGCTAGTGTGGCAGCATCGGCAGGAACGGCAGCAATTGCCTCATCATTGAATCTTGATGGAGGCTCACTATTTGAAGGGGGTTCTCTTGATGGGGATTTTGGCTCAGACCTCATTGGTGGATTTGCCAGAGCGGGAATTAGCTATGGCATATCCAAAGGTGTCTTTAACAAGGGAAGCTGGAACTTTGAGAATGTCGCTAGCGATGTATTTGGCAATGCCATTGGTAATTCGGTAGTGAGGAGTCAGACTTCTACTGACCCAGATACAGGTAAATTCAGCCCTGTTGAGCAGTTTGAGCCGCAAAGAGCTTTCCAAGAAGCGCAATCCCAAGCGATAGGGCAAATTGCTTCAAGTGCGGTAAATCAAAGGCTTAATAATCGTGTAAACAGCATTGTTGAGAAAAATACGATAGATTTAACAAAGGAAGTGGCGAAGAGTCTCCCGGGTACAGAGTTTATAGATGTAACACCGCTCTCTTCGACGGCTAAAGGGCGGGGTATCGTGACTAGGTTTTTGGAGCAGTCAGCTTTTGTTAATGGCCAGTTAAATGTTTTAGATAATTCATTTGCAGCAATTCAAGATAGAATTGATTCGACTAGAGATCTTTATACTATTAGGGAAGCAAGGGCTATTGATCCTATCGCTGCGGCAGAGGCTATAGCTAAGTCCACTGTTACGAGAGAGATGATATCAGGCAGTACAACATTGTTTAAGACATCGTTTGAAGTTGGGACAGGAAAGGACGGGCGAGGCAAAACAATCCCTAAAGCTGGCTTTAAAGGCCAAGTGGGAGGAGATGGTGAAGTTAAAAACTCCTTTGTGTTCACTGGTGACCAGATCACCTCTGCTGATAGTACGAATGCGTTTGGAGTGACAGTCAATGCAGAGAACAAGCGTTTTAGCAATACATTCCTGAATGAGAACGGCCAAACCGTTAATGAAACTGGCGGTGGCACTGACTTTAGAATTGGTTTGTTTAAACATGAAAATACCGACTTTGGTAGTACTGGTAGCATTAGTGTGTTTGGTGTGGGAACAGAAGGAAAGTTAGATACTGTTGTTAATCCTATTACTGGGGAAGTTGTTGATGTAACTGGCAGCGCTGGAGGACACATTAACTTAATAAATACACAATTTAGCTTAGAAGGTACGGATGCACTTTCAATACTTGATGTAACTGCGAAAGTAGATGCTAATTTCGGCTTTGGTCCCGGAGTCAAGTTTGTTCAGCAGGGGAGTAAAGCCACTACTGAGCGCTCGTTGTTCAGAGGTAAGGTCCAAGCTGATGTAAAGATTGATATCAATCATCAACGCTTGCAAAATAACCTGTACCTTCCAGACTTCGTCAAAGACTTCTTTATAAAGGACTAATATATGTGGGAAAAAATATGCGTAAACAATTGATAAAAACTGCCCTGCTTCTGGGCGCGGTATCTTGTGGAGGCAATGCAGTGACCGAAACTTCATATGAAGCTTGCTATGATGAGCTTAGGTTATATGAAACAGAGTATGGTTCTAAGGAAGGAAAGAATAAACATACACCACAAGATCGGGTGAGTTACCTTAATGCGCTTAAACCTCAATGTCGCGAACTCGATTTATCCATTGCTTATAAATCGCAGGCTTTGATTGAATCTGGAAGGTATAAAGAAGGTTTGGACGAGATAGAAAGGGGAATTGAACGTGGTATTAAACCTGTTGGTAATTTATTAAATACGAAGGCTAATAGTCTTAGAGTACTAAAAAGTTCTGGTGTTGACTTGGACATAACATATGAGAGTATCATTGGTATTTACCAGCAAGCTCTAGAAAAAGAAAATGAGGTTGAACCTATGATTCACTTAGGTTGGGCTGAAACTGCTTTATTAGATGGTCGGTTGAAAGAAGCCATGCATCACCTTGAAGTTGGCGCCGATTTGAAACCTGATATATCCCGCTTCTTCTCACTGGGTGCAGTGGTGACGACTCAAATGGGGGAATATGAAGCAACACTGCGCATGATTAAAATTGCTGTACAAAAGGGAGAAAAGAATTATTTCAGTGAACCAGATGCGGTATTGGCTATTGCTACTGCGCTTTGTAAGTTAGGGCGCAACGACGAAGCGCACCCCATCGTTGCTCAAGCGCAGCAAATGGGCGGCAAAGAGTTTATGAAGCTTCCTGATATGGTTAAAGCAGCAAGGATGGTTCTTGATTGTCCTGCATCTAGAAAGTCCCAAAAAATAGATAAAGGACAGTGACTATAATGTAGAGTGTAGAGCACCAAATTCCCATCGTACTTTTTACCAAGTTAGCGGTCGTACCCATCGTGTGATTTATGACCGCTTTACCACTTTCTCATCATAACTTTTTGGGTGCTTTACCAAACTATCATTCTATTCTTAGCCACACTGACATTGTTTTTTTAAACCGAGTTTGGCCTTGGTTTCTCCAGTTATGACGTGAATGGTAGATGTAACTTTAGAAGCCTCCAGTTTTTACGATGCTGAAGGTAATCGCACAGCAGTAGAGCATGCTGTATTAAATGAAAATGGGACTATTAATACCAACCACAAGATAGAGGCCCGGCACTTTGATTACAGTGCCGATGGCAACTTGGTCAAAAAGCAAACGGGAACACAGAACGGAAGCCATGCGGGAGTGCCATCTCCTTATACTGTTGGCTTTGAAACACACGAAGGTACAGCCAGTCATTACATGTACGCCAACAAACAGTATTTGGGCGAGTTTAATGAAAACGGCCGTATACAGGTTAAAAGTCAGCACTTTGATAGTCTGGACCCGGGCAACGTAGGATCATCCCAGCGTTACACAGTACAAACGGGCCAGACATTACGTCAGATAGCCACCTTGTTTTACGGTAATTCGGATTACTGGTACATCGTGGCCGATATCAACGGATTACAGGTCGATGGCGATGCGCCATTAACCGAAGGCCAAATACTGGAAATCCCAGACCGTCAAACCAATGAAAACCGGTTTGACAACTTCAAGCCCGACAGCATTATCGACAAGATAGGCAGCACCACACCGACATTGCCGTACATACCGCCGCCTCAGGAAGCGGGATGTAACGCGTTAGCCAGTATTATTATAATTGTTGTAGCGATTGTGGTTACTGTGTATACCGCTGGTGCCGCTGCCGGGGTCACAGGGGCTACAACGACAACTACTGCCGGTACTGCTGCCGCAACCGGTTCAGCAGCAACCGCAGGTGCAGCTGGCTCCGCAGTTTCTTTTGGAGCAGCGGGTGCTGCAAGTACAACGTTTGCTGCTGGCTCAGCTGCGCTAGGCGGAAGCTTGGGTCTTCAGGGGGCAATTGCCGCAGGAATAGGTGGTTTTGCCGGTTCATTGGCAGGGCAAGCTGTAGGCAACATCCTTGGAGTACAAGACGGGTTTAGCTTAAAGGGGGCACTTGTTTCTGGTTTGACAGCAGGGCTAACTGCTGGGGCAGGTTCAGTCTTAAGAGGCGCTGAGTGGGCGGTTGATGGCGCTAATTTAAGTCATGCAGGTAAAGCGGCGTTAGCAGCGACCAGTGCTTTAACTAACGCTGCAACGAATAAACTCGTGGGTAATCCCAGTGGTTTTTCATGGGCCAGTGTTGCAGCATCAGCAGGAACGGCAGCAATTGCCTCATCATTGAATCTAGATGGGGGTTCACTGTTTGAAGGCGGAACTCTTAATGGTGACTTCGGCTCAGACCTAATTGGTGGATTTGCCAGAGCGGGTATTGGCTACGGAATTTCCAAAGGTGTCTTTAACAAGGGAAGCTGGAACTTTGAGAATGTCGCTAGCGATGTGTTTGGTAATGCGATTGGTAATTCGGTTGTTAGAAGTCGGGTCCAATATAGCAATGCGCTTAAAGGTGTCGATGAATTCGGTAAACAAGTCGGGGCAGTCTTTGATAAAGCGGCTAGACAAAACAATCAAGCGTTTATAGACGATAAAGAAACGCAGTTCCAAAAAGCTACTGATGGAGCCATTGAAATTATTGCCAATGCTCCAATTTCTGAGCCAGAGATAATACCATTTTCATTAAGTTATGATGGACTTGAAACTGCCGTTATTGGTTCTGTAGGGGCTCAAAATGCGAGATTTGCGGGTGAAATACAGACTGAAAGCTACAACTTAAGAAGGCAGTTTGCTCAGAAGCAAATAGAAAATGCCAGAATTAAAGGTGAAGTGACAGGCATTCAGAACTCAATTAATGCGAAGGAGTTGAGTAATTTCACACGTTCTGATTGGCAGATTGATCTGAATGATCCGGATGTTCAGTTTGGTTTGAGTTTTGGGCAAAGTTCGCTTTCAGATGCTCGAGGCAGGTTACAGTCATTTAACAATGGGGTTAATTTAGTGACTAATGCTGTGACGAACTCTTTCGAATATTACGGTGATGTTTTTGATAGAATATATGATTCTGGGAGCAATGCTGTCCGTAATCACTTAATACCTGAAAATGGAGGGTATACATTTGCTTATGGGGGAACAATTGCCGGAGATGCTGGAATAGGGGCAGCAAGCGCTATTGGGGAGTTTTTTAGTATCAACTTTGAAGAAAGGACTATATCCTTTGGAGATTATTGGTCTGCTCAAGCTGGTTCTACTATTGGTGTCCCCGGCATTGACGCAGGGGTGGAATTGACAATCTTTAACTCGCCAGATTTTGATAGGGCATTAGATGGAATGTTTAACTCCTCGGGTGGTCAGGTAGGTGCCGGTGGCTCTTTTACCTTAGAAAAAATTACCTCCATGCCTTTTCCGGGCAAAAAAATTATTCATGGTGTACAAACAACCTTTGGAGTAGCAACACCAACAGTGGAAGTACATACCCAGTTTGGTTATGGTGAATTCGACAATGATACAACGCTTAAATTTGGCAAGATCCCCGATTATATTTGGAGCAGGTTAACCAAGTAATGATAAACAACCTCTTATTTAAGAATATCTTGCATATAGGGCTTGCAACCTTGGGATTGCAAGCTTGTACACCGGATTATTCAAAGCATATAGAAGTACTAAATAATATTGATGCTAACTCGTCCTACTATTTGTATGACAGGTTAGATGATATGGATAACAACAACCCTATAAAATTTGGGAAATTGGGGAGTAAGTTTGTTCAGTGTATGAAAAGCTATAAAAATGATTGGAATCCTGGGGGAACCGAAAACCGACTTTATTTGGAAATTCAAGGTAACACTGGAGAAATGACCTACTACTACACGATAAGAGCAAATGGAGACGTTATCGAAACTGTTTCCCGCTGGAAGGAAAAGTTAAAACATGGTTTTAAAGGTGGCAAACCACGACTTAAAATAAACTGCACACTAAGCGACTTGGGAAATAACATATGATAACTATGCAGGTATCTATGAGCGTGATGGTTTTGGGGCGCTAGCAGGTACGTTGTTTGGTGAAGCTTTGGCGGGGGCGACTTTTACTGCATTGGGAACTGGCAATATTGGTAAATTAGATATTAATTTCCAACAAAGGCTAATAACTGAAAGGAAAGGACTTGCAACCGGCTTTTACCAAGAGAGTGGATATTCAATAGAGGCTACGGCTGATCACCTCAAAGGGATCGACTTCAAAGCACCTGTCGATGTAGTAACTTTGAATCCGGGTACTGATTTAATTCAATTCCAGATTCCCAATGCCCCAGCGGGTAATTATTTTGCTTTACCGGGAACTCCGGGTAATACACTAGGCTTTTATACATCGGGAAGGGTAGCAACGAACTATGTTACTACAAGTGATGTTAAAGCATTACGGTCAACGGCTGCATCGACAATAGATCATTGGTCAATGAAAGTCTATGATTGGAAAATAGATGCTCCGGGAGGGGGTATACAGTTCTTTACAACATCCAAATCGTTTAGAGGTAATTAATGAACCGTATAGAGTTATTTCAAACTGCTTTGATAGAAGCGAAAGGGGCGTTAGAAAATGCTCCTTATATGTTCCCTCTAAATGAAGTGATACTACAGCTAGAAAGCTTGATCGAGGCTGAGAAAGCGGGGACTCCAATTGGTCATGGAAATATGACTATAGGACAAGTTGCGGCCAGAGATATTGAAACATTCGATAAAGATTTAGCGGAGCTATTACATAAAGTCTCATATGAATTAAGCAATCAAAGGAATCGTAGTTGTTGATTTGGTAAATCTGCATTGAAGGGCGGCTCTACTGAGCCGCTGCTTAATATATATGGGGTCAGTGTAAACTTCATTTGATATAGCTGTAGAGCACCAAATTCCCATCGTACTTTTTACCAAATTAGCGGTCGTCCCAATCGTGTGATTTATGACCGCTTTACCACATTCTCATCATAACTTTTTGGATGCCTTTCCAAACTGCCATCATACTTTTCGCCACACTGACATCGTCTTTTTAGGGTGACTGTCTGGGCAAGCACACCTTCAGTTAAATCAACATCCGTTTAAACTCTCCTCCTGATTATCACACTCAGGAGGTTATCTCATGCCCAAACGCAGCAAAGAACAATGGCTAGCGTTATTCGAACAACGTAAGCGATCATTTTAGACCGTTTAAGTTAGCTTGGTTTTGTCTGCTTATATCTTCACAGGGCTAACTAGTCCGGCTGGAACTTTGTAATGCCGCTCACCATTTTCTGAAGCGATTACCACCGTTTTTTTATTTCGTTTTAGCAGTACGCCAGTGATTTGCTCATCATCATTGATGAATTTCACCTGCATACCTGGTCGCAATAGTGCAAGCGCTTCACGATCCTGCTTTGCTCGCAGTTCATCTATACGCCGACAAACTCTGTCATTTAAATCCAGAAGCTGCTCTATGGTCAGGTCATCAATGTTCATGTGGGTACTCCGGGCTGCTGATATCAGATTTCAATGGGCTCTGTGCAAATCGTGTTTTCCATTCTCGAGGGGTCAGATCTAGGACATCTTTGGCCGGATGTAGGCTGACTGTAGAGCACCAAATTCCCATCGTACTTTTTACCAAATTAGCGGTCGTATCCATTGTGTGATTTATGACTGCCTTACCACTTTCTCATCATAACTTTTTGGGTGCTTTACCAAACTGTCATCATACGTTTAGCCAAACTGACATCGTCTTTTTAGGCCGAGTTTGGCCTCAATTGTTCTGGTTATGACGTGAATGGGAAATGTCAAAAGATAACCTGAAAGCGCTAGCCATCAGGTTATCTGGTTGGAATGATGTCTGTGGTTAGGCAGTTTGTTGGGTAATAAGCTCCTTATGCGTTCGCCAGTGGGGTTGTATCAGCACGGCGTTAACGTGAGTGATGGTAGCGATTTTTTGTGTTTCTCTTGCTGCTTCAATCAGGCTGCCATAACAGAGGTTTCGGCATAATCTTAAGTTACCTTCACTGGAGCGGATAATCAGCTCAGTGGCGGCCGGGTCGAAGGTGTTGATGCCCATGCGCACATTTTCTAGCTCTTTCACAATGTATCGCTCCATATCGTCACTGTTGAGTGGTTTGATGGTGGCGGAATAGGTAATACGGCTTTTGATGTCCTGATTTATCCCCAAAGACAGGTAATGCAACAGGTCCCGCTGTCCAAACAGTACGAGGTTATGTTTTTTGGGGAATTGCTCAAACAGTAGGCGTAATTTACGCAGTACATGCATATCTAAAAGGTGGGCTTCATCAATGAGGATGTACAGGGTTTTACGCTCACGAATATGATTAAAAGCACACTTGATTAGTTCTTTTTCTAGCTGGTTTGAAGGCACATCCATTTTCAGGGATTCGGTGATTTGTTTAAGAATGGCTAGATAGGTATGTAAGGTGCGTGAGCAGGAAGCCACCGTGATATTGCGCTCGTTAGCCAGGCTTTCAATATGCTCACGTAAGACGCTTTTACCTGTACCGGGCTGGCCTACGACCACCGAGAAGCCGCCCTGTTGAGAGTGGATTTTGATGATATCCAGAATATCACGTTGCTGTTTAAGTAAGATATGTTCGCTTCGGTTAAAAGGCTCTTTGGTAATGCCATGAAGGGATTTAATCATGCATTATCCTCCAACATGGTACGCTGGCTTTGGGCATTAAAATGCAGGTCGAGCAATTCAGCCTGCCCCATACGTAGCTCATTAAAATACACAAAGAATTTGTCACGTCGGGTACGGTCAAAACGCACCTGTATGGTTTTACTGCGCAAATCTACCGGACATTCGTACTTTTGGCTGTTGATGGAAAAGACATTGGTTTTAGAGACTTTGCGAGTTTCTTCAACGAAGAAGACTTCCTCGGTAAACTCATCATCGGTGAGAAACTCAATGCGCTTATGGTCCAGATTAAAGCGGTCAACAGGGTTCATTCCGATACCACTGTGGTACTGACTATTGTAGTCATTTTCAATCCATTGATGGGTTTTGTTATTCAGGTCATCCAGTGATTCGAAATCAAGATGCTGCACTAAAAATCGGTCACGAAACCCTCTAAAAAAACGTTCAATCTTGCCTTTAGCGGCACCATCTCTAATAGGCGTATGAGACAAGCGAATATCCAACCTGACACAGGCCTGAAAGATTTCTTTTGAGGTATAGTTACTGCCATTGTCAAAATATAATCGCTGAGGTTTTCCGCGCTTAAACAAGGCGCTACGAAAGGCATCAATCATATTCGCCGTGTTATCCCTATAGAAGAATTCACCATGGGTAATGACACGGCTGGCATCATCAATAAAGGCAATTAAAAAGGTTTTACGCCACTTACCATCGGGTTGTTTAATGGAAGGGCCGTACATAGTATCGGCCTGCCATAGCTCATTGGCAAATTGCATACAAAAAGACTGACGCAGTTTTTTAGTTTGTTCAACATTGAGTAGCTCATGTCGATGTACCAAACGGTAAAACGCGGTTTGTGACAATTGACTGCGGCTAAAATACTGCTGTTGCATTAACTTTCGATACAAGGCCAGCTTGGGAAGGGAGCCGGATTTACCCGGGCGTAGTGTGGGTAATATTTCTTTAATGGCTTCCGCCAGCTCATTGGCTTGCACCTTGCGGGTAGCCCCTTTGTCTTTACGCGTTTTCTTATCCAGTGCCGTCATTCCGTCTTTTTTGAAACGATATAACCAGGTACTGATAGTGCGCCAGGTAAATTGATAGTTATAACCGGATTGCGAGTCAGTGAAAGTACGTTTGGCAACGTGCTTGATACGCTCCCGAATAGTGTTTCCCGGGGCATAATCCACGGCACTTAATACGCGCAAACGCAATTCCAGTGTTGGAAGGGGTTTGGATGAAATATTAGAAAAGATGTCAGACATATTATCCTCCTATGCAATAAAGGCTCGGGAGGATAAAGGGCTGTTACATTGCTGAACACTGACACAAATGGTTGCGCGTTAAGCATGGAAATAATTTATGTGGCCTCAATGAATATGTTCGATACCAAAAAGAGCAGAAATATAAGGTGGGCGAGTCGTGTTGGGAATGAAAAACATCCGTTAAAGTTACCGCTTGGGGTAAGGAATTCAAATGAAGGCACACTGATATTGACGTTGATAACTCTGACATCTGTCACCACTAAAACCCTCAAGCAATTGTTTAACGGTACCGAGGAGCAATGTGAGTTTACGCGAGCCAAACCTGTTTATTACCTGTGAAACCGCAGAGGGGACCAGGATAACGCGACGATAATCAGTTAACCTTCTAAAACAATGGTTTAACCAGCGCCATGCTTGTCGAGAAGAGGCGCTATGGGTAGCCTTATGCCATGCATTAACGACAGATAACCCCGCTAACAACGCTGAGAGAAAGACCCACAGGTGTTCGGTTGAATAACGTAACCCGGGTATGACATTTCTAACGTATAGCTGATAGGTCCGTCCACAGCCTTTTCGCCCATAACGAGTGGAACAGTATACGCGTTTCCCGACCTTCTCAATCGAATCAATAGAGCGCTGCCGATACACCACACCATGAGAGACCAGTTGTCCGGTTTGATGACAATGACAGCATTTAAGCGAAGAGTCAGAGCTAAGAGATAAGGTACATTGTTGGATCTGCTCGAAGTGATTAAAAAAACGCTGCACACTAAATCAAATATTCAGGAGGGAAATTCAGTTTATCAGATTAGCGTTATAAGACGATAACCATACGACGATAGTAATTGGGTTAGATAACTAACGGTTATTCGTTAGAGGCTTGGGAAATAACAATTAAACATTCTAGAAGGAAATTCAGTTTATCAAATTACCGTTATAATGCCTCGTCAATATTGTGATGGTAGTTTGGTTCGATAATCTACTATTATTCGACTTGAAATTGAGAAGTTACACCCAAGTTGTAGAGCAATAAACCTGCTTGGCTCTTCTACGGTTGTCTGTATAGAAAAAGATAGCTGTCTGCATGAAACCCTTGTAGAAATAAGGTGTTGAAACAAATACCACAAGAGAAATACATGAGCGCAGCTATCTCGTCATCAATATTCAATATTCCAGGTCAATGTGTCAAGCAAATAGAGTTGTCAGAAGAACGGCAAACGTTAATCATTCGATGTGAAAGAGATAAGCGTTTTAAAGCAGTAGACAGCGCATCAGGCCTGTCAGGTCGCATCAATCGTTTGTATCGTCGAGAGATAAGGGATGTGCCATTATTAGGCAAGCCCTGTGTGCTTGACGTTGAATTTGCGGAAGTTTTTTTGTCAGAAAAGGCATGTAGAAGCGCCACTTTTTGCCGATGTGGGGGCTCGTTATACCCATCGATTTTGCCGATTGATCAGTGGCTTGTGTCGTCATATGCCAATATCGGTGGTATCCAAACACCTTCAAATTCGATGGGAAACAGTCAAGGAAATAGATAAAACCTATCTCCAAAACACATTGCCAGAACAAGACCCAAGTCAGTTAACAGGTATCCGTTATTTGGGTGTCGATGAAGTCGCCAGAGCGAAGGGACATGACTATATGACCGTGGTTTATGACATGGATAGTGGCATTTTGTTATGGGTAGGAGTGGGGCGTAATAAAGCAGTGTTGAGCGAGTTTTTATCACAACTGTCAGCAGAGACCGTCAAGGGAATTGAAGCGGTTGCCATGGATATGGGTCGTAGCTATCAAGCGGCGGTAAAAGAATGTTTGCCCAACGCTGACATTGTGTTCGACCGCTTTCATATTATGCAAAACTTTTCAAAAGCGATAGCCAACCAACGACGAATTGAATTTAGACGCGCTTCCAAACCCGAAAAGAAATTGATGAAAGGTAGTCGCTACCTGTTGCAGAGAAATCGCGAAAACATGAGTAGCAAGCAGTCACAACAGTTGGATACGTTGCTTGAAGAAAACCAAAATCTTAGCACCATTTATTTACTCAAAGAACAATTACAAACACTCTGGATTGCCCCGAAAGACACGAGGGAAATGCGTTACCGACTTGAGCAATGGTGCTCACTTGCTCGTGAAAGTAGCTTGGTATACATGGAGAAGTTCGCTGGTTTCATGGAGCGTCATACTGTTGGTATTTGTAACTATGCTCGACACCCTTTGACCTCAGCAAGAATTGAGGCTGGTAATGTTGCTATTGGCATGATCAGAAAGAGAGCAAGGGGGATCAGAGATACTGATTATTTCAAACTAAAAATCCAACAAACATCCATTCCAGATAGTGGTGATATGTTTTATTCAGTGCCTTAATTTATACAGACAACCGTAGAAGAGCCACCTGCTTACCTATTTTCTCAGCCAAATCAATAGAGCGCTGCCGATACACCACACCATGAGAGACTAGTTGTCCGGTTTGATGACAATGACAGCATTTAAGCGAAGAGTCAGAGCTTAAAGATAAGGTACATTGTTGGATCTGCTCGAAGTGATTAAAAAAACGCTGCACACTAAATCAAATATTCAGGAGGGAAATTCAGTTTATCAGATTAGCGTTATAAGACGATAACCATACGACGATAGTAATTGGGTTAGATAATTAACGGTTATTCGTTAGAGGCTTGGGAATTAATAGGTGCTTGCCCAGACGATTACGAATTAACTGTAATCCTACTCTAGTGCCAGAGCAGGATTATTCGTTTCGATATTGGGAATTAACAGCTTGGGAAGTTACCGTTTTATTTAAGGAACGGTAACTATCTTACAACCGTTGGTTGCACCTACGGTTTCCATGGCGTCGCCGTAGGTCATAATAAATTGATCGCCTGATTTCACTAAGCCCTTGTCCATTAGGCATTTGATCACATCTATTTTAAGTTGACCGGGTAGGCTGGACGAGGAATCGAAAAATACCGGTTTTACGCCTCGGTATAGCGCCATAATATTCAGTGAATCTGTGTGCCGAGTTAGGCCATAGATAGGTAGTGAGCTAGTAATACGTGACATTAGCAATGCCGTTTTACCACTTTCAGTTAATGCAACAATGGCCGTTATGGTGGGTAAGTGATTGGCGGCATAGACTGCTGAAAGTGCAGTGGTTTCGCTGATGCAGCTAAATCGTTCATCGACTCGATGCTTGGAAATACATACGCTGGGATGGGTTTCAGCCCCTTCACACACCCGTGCCATTGCTGCGACCGTCTCAACAGGGTATTCACCGGTAGCGGTCTCGGCAGACAGCATAACTGCGTCGGTACCATCAAGAACTGCGTTGGCCACATCCATGACTTCTGCACGAGTTGGCATGGGGCTGGATATCATGGACTCCATCATTTGGGTTGCGGTGATCACCACTTTGTTAAGCTGACGAGAACGAGATATTAATAGTTTTTGTACGCCTACTAATTCGGCATCTCCAATTTCCACCCCTAAGTCGCCACGGGCAACCATAACGGCATCACTGGCTTCAATAACATCATCCATTGCTTCTTCGGATGCCACTGTTTCGGCGCGTTCAACTTTGGCGCATATTTTTGCGAAACATCCGGCTTCTTCCGCCAGTTTTCGGGCGTAGCGCAAATCGTCGCCTGTACGGGGGAAAGAAACGGCCAAATAGTCCACCCCAATTTTGGCGGCGGTTTTGATATCTTCTTTATCTTTATCTGTTAGCGCTTCAGCGGACAATCCGCCACCCAAACGATTTATTCCTTTGTTATTAGAAAGCTTTCCGCCTACCACTACTTTAGTAAGTACTTTTGCGCCTTCTACTTGCAATACTTTTAGTTGAATACGACCGTCATCTAGTAGCAGCATGTCTTCTGCTACCACATCGTTAGGTAATGCCTTGTAATCAATACCGACGGCGGTTTGGGTGCCTTTAGATTGGTCTAATTCGGCATCCAACGTAAAATGGTCGCCAATGTTGAGATGGATAGCGTTATCTATAAATTTAGCGACGCGAATTTTGGGCCCTTGAAGGTCGCCTAAAATGGCTACGTATTTACCTAGGGATTTGGCGACTTGCCGAACTCGTAGTGCGCGTTGAATGTGATCTTCTGCTGTGCCGTGTGAAAAGTTCATTCTCACTGTATTAGCACCAGCTTTGATTATTGCCGTTATGCTTTCAATGGAGTCAGTTGCAGGGCCCAATGTCGCGAGTATTTTTGTTCTTCTTAGCATAATCGTTTATTCCACCGCTCTGTCGATAGCCGTTGTTGTTCCAAATGTTACTAACTCTTTGTTACTACAGTTGTTGCAGGAAGTTATTTTAATCAATAATTTGGAACTGGCCATTATTTGTTAATATTATGTAATTTTATTACAGAATATTAGCCGATAAATGGATTAAAGTGAAATCTAATGACAGTAATCCCGCAAGTCTCTTGTTTCAAATGTTGATGATAGTGTCATTTTTACCTAACGATATGGCTATCTTTTCGAAGTGAACTTCTGGTTAATCAGCCTTTTAGCTAAATAAATAACTAACGTACATAAAATTGAAATACCGATTGATGATGTGAAGAGTTAGGTAATTTAATGATCTGTCAGGTAAATGTTTGGCCCATAAAGGGACTGGTAAGAGAAAAGCAGTTAATAAAAGCGTACGATGCTTATGAAGGGGCGAGGTTAAATAACCTCAGTTCGAGACAAGAGGTGCGTATTTAGCAGTGCTGGAAGGTATTCTTATCAAAAGTTTAGGTTGAATAGGGCTTAAAAGTAGATTGCAGAACCAAGAAAGCATAAAAAGATACAAGAGAAGTCGTGCAACGAAAGAGGCTCAACTTATTTGCTGAGCCGATCGAAGCGAGAATCTCGTAAGGTATCTTTCACCCGTTTCAGGTTTTCTCTGAATTTGCTGCCTCGGCGCAATGTAAATCCTGTTGCCAGAATATCAATTATTGTTAATTGTGCTATTCGAGAAGCCATAGGCATGTATACATCGGTATCTTCCGGGACTTCCAATGCTAAAACTAAATTACACTCTGCCGCTAAGGGACTACCTGCGGAAGTGATTCCGACCACGATTGCATCGTTACTTTTGGCTATTTGGGCTATTTCAACCAGACTTTTGGTTCGGCCGGTATAGGATATTAAAACAACCACATCACCTTCAGTGCTATTCATACAGCTCATCCGTTGCATCAGAATATCTTCGAAATACACTACAGGTACATTAAAACGGAAAAACTTATTAACGGCATCATGGGCAACAGATGCCGATGCGCCTAAACCGAAAAATGAGATCTTTTTGGCTTGGGTGAGCAGATCAACTACTCTATTGATACTTAATGGATCTACAGATTGGCGCGCGACTTCTAGAGCGGCCATTGTAGATTCAAATATTTTATTGGTGTACTCCTCTGGGCCGTCATCTTCCTCTACGTGCCTATTTACATAGGGAGTGCCATTGGCGAGGCTTTGGGCCAAGTGGAGCTTGAAATCTGGAAACCCTTTGGTATCAAGCCGACGGCAGAATCGATTAACGGTCGGCTCGCTTACATCTGACATTTTAGCAAGTGTTGCAATGCTAGAATGAATGGCTGTTTGAGGATTTGCCAAGATGACTTCAGCAACTTTACGTTCTGATTTGCTGAATGCCCCTTTATTTTGAGTAATTTTTTCTAGAATATTCATGCTTTCTACGAATTCTACTTTTATAATACTTAATTAATATTTGTAATTTTATAACATTAAATTGTGTAATAGTTACAATATAAGGCTGACAGTATTTCCGTCTGACGTCAAAAAAAAGATATTAAGTTGTAATATTACTACAAATATAGTTTACTATGGCCCAATAAGGCCAATTACTCATTAAAGTATAGTAAAATTACTGCGTTTTTCTATCAGTTGTATGTAATTTAATTAGAAGGTAACGTTTCATGGTACCCAATAAAGCGCTTGAACCCTGTGATTTTGTTCTGTTTGGGACAAAAGGGGATTTAGCTCGACGCAAGCTTTTACCATCGATGTATCAATTAGAAAAAATTGGCTTGATGCATGCTGGAACAAAAATAATAGGTGTGGCTCGATATGAGTACACTACAGAAGAATTTGTTGAACAGGTTTGGGAAAATCTAAATACCTTTATTGATGAAGAAATTTGTCAAGAAACTTGGGCACGTATGAAAGCTAAGCTTGATTATGTGGAAGTTGATTTAAAGGACATGCAAAGCTATTCAGCGTTGCATTCTCATGTTGATACCGGCAGAACAATGGTTTGCTATTTGGCTACGCCGCCGAGCATTTATGGCGACATTTGCCGAGGTCTTAATAGCGCCAATGTTATAGATGAAAGCGTTCGTGTTGTTTTAGAAAAGCCCATTGGCCACGATTTAGATTCTTCCGAAGTTATTAATAATCAAGTTGCTGAATTCTTTGCCGAAAACCAGATTTATCGTATTGACCATTATTTAGGAAAAGAAACCGTACTCAATTTGATTGCGTTGCGGTTTGCTAATTCCATTTTTACCACTAATTGGGATCATAACAGTATTGATCATGTGCAGATTACTGTGGGTGAGTCGGTTGGTATTGAAGGGCGTTGGGGATATTTTGATGAAGCGGGGCAAATGCGCGATATGGTGCAAAACCATTTGTTGCAGATTCTCTCGCTTATTGCGATGGAGCCGCCAGCCAGTTTAGATGCGGATAGTATTCGAGACGAGAAGCTAAAGGTTTTGAAAGCATTACGTCCTATTAACATTGATAATGTGATGCAGAATACCGTTCGAGGCCAGTATGCTTGTGGGTTTGTTGAAGGCAAGGAAGTCCCCGGGTATTTGGATGAAGAAGGTGCTAATAAGCAAAGTAAAACCGAAACTTTTGTGGCAATAAAAGCAGAGTTGGATAACTGGCGTTGGGCTGGTGTACCGTTCTATTTAAGAACGGGTAAACGCATGCCTAATAAGGTCAGTGAAGTTGTTATTTACTTCAAACGTCAACCGCACAATCTATTTTCAGACAGTTTCAGTAAGCTTCCCTCTAATAAACTCACGATTCGTTTGCAGCCCGATGAAGGTGTGCAAATTACGGTTATGAATAAAGTACCGGGTTTGGGTGGCGAGAGTGCAATGAGTTTGCAGAAGTCCAAATTAAACCTGAGTTTTTCAGAAGAATTCAAAGATGAACGCATTCCTGATGCATATGAGAAGTTGTTGCTTGAAGTGATGTTGGGTGATCAGTCTTTATTTGTTCGTCGTGATGAAGTTGAGCAGGCATGGAATTGGGTTGACGGTATTTTGGAAGCATGGAAAGCCACTAATGAAGAGCCTTATGCCTATTCTTCAGGTTCATGGGGACCAACTGAATCAATAGCGATGCTGGCACGAGAAGATCGTGGTTGGTATGACAACACGATTAAGAAAAGGAAATAGGGTTTTCTGATGCATCAAACAACACAAAAATCATTCAAAGAAAATATATTTAGTAGTGCCGACGAACTAAGTTTGGCATTTTCAAAACGCATTGTGGGCATCTTGCAATCCGCTATTGAAAACGATGGCAAGGCTAGCTTGTTGGTGTCTGGAGGCCGAACCCCCATTCCTATGTTCAAGTTACTTGCTGAGCAAGATCTGGATTGGAGCAAAGTCAGTATTAGTTTGGTAGATGATCGTTGGGTTTCTGAAGCTGATGATGCGAGCAACGCTAAAACAGTGAAAGCGCATTTGTTGCAAGGCAAGGCTGCTAAAGCTCATTTTGTTGGGTTAAAAATGGCGGCTGATGATGCAGCAGAAGCGGTATCTGAATGTACTCAAAACCTTGCCGATTTTAAACGTCCTTTTGATGTGCTAATTCTTGGGATGGGAGAGGACGGGCATACAGCGTCTTTATTTCCTTGTTCTGCACAGATTAAAGCGGGTTTAGATTTGTCCACTGATGCTGAATATATTGCTGTTCAGCCGACTAGCGCGCCGCATCAACGTATGTCACTAACATTAAAAGCGATATTGAATAGTCAAAATTTATTTTTACACCTTACCGGTGATAGCAAGAAAACAGTACTGGAAAAAGCACTAGCGGGTGATGATGCCTATGAGATGCCAATTCGAGCTGTATTACAGAACGCCGATATTGAACTAATGTGGGCACCGTAGGAAATATTTGGAGAGATATTGATGAATTCCACTATCCGGGATGTGACTGACCGCATCATTGAGCGAAGTGTAGAGTCAAGGAAGGCTTATTTGGATAAAATTGAGAACGCACGGCGACAAGGTCCTCATCGCGGTGTGTTGTCATGTGGTAATTTAGCCCACGGATTTGCGGCTTGTAATTCAGCAGATAAAGCGTCACTTACCAGTATGACCAAAGCGAATATTGCTATTGTTTCGTCATACAACGATATGTTGTCTGCTCATCAACCCTATGAAAATTACCCGCAGCAAATTAAAGAAGCGATTGCGTCTATTGGCAGTGTGGCGCAATTTGCAGGCGGTGTGCCGGCCATGTGTGATGGTGTGACGCAAGGTAATCCAGGCATGGATTTAAGCTTAATGAGCCGGGATTTGATCGCTCAATCCGCTGCCGTGGCGCTGTCTCATAATATGTTTGATGGCACCTTAATGTTGGGCATTTGCGATAAAATAGTCCCAGGTTTATTAATGGCGGCGTTAAGTTTTGGTCATTTGCCAACAGTATTTGTTCCTGCTGGCCCTATGCCATCAGGTATTCCCAATAAAGAGAAAGCCCGAATTCGCCAAGCATTTGCCGAAGGCAAAGTTGGTCGAGATGAATTACTGAAAGCAGAATCAAGTTCATACCATTCAGCTGGAACTTGTACTTTTTACGGCACTGCCAATAGTAATCAGCTAATTGTTGAAATTATGGGGCTGCACCTGCCCGGATCCTCATTTGTTAATCCTGGCACCGAACTTAGATACGCATTAACAAATGCCGCTGCTAAACAGGTGACAAGAATTACTGAACTTGGCTCTGAATATATGCCAATTGCCCATATTGTTGATGCGAAAGCGATTGTTAATGGTTTGGTGGGATTGATTGCTACAGGGGGTTCCACTAACCATACTATGCACATGATCGCTGTGGCAAAAGCCGCAGGCTATCAGCTTAATTGGGATGATTTTTCGGATATTTCAAAATCAGTTCCTTTGCTAACGCGTATCTATCCTAATGGTTCTGCTGATATTAATCACTTTACCGCAGCCGGTGGAATGGCATTGTTATTCAAAACACTTTTGGATGCAGGATTACTGCATAACGATGTGAATACCATTTGCGGGCGCGGACTAGAAAGATATACCCAAGAGCCTAAGCTGGAAGACGGACAATTGGTATGGCAAGACGGTCCAATCGAATCTTATGATGCCGAAGTTGTTGCTACAGTTGCTAAACCATTTAAACCCGATGGTGGTTTGTGTGTTTTGAACGGCAATTTAGGCCGTGGTGTTATTAAAACGTCTGCTTTACGGGAAGGGACGGGGAGCATTAAAGCACCAGCGGTTGTGTTTGAAGATCAATTTGAGTTAGACGCTGCTTTTCAATCCGGTGCACTGGATAAAGATTGTGTGGTTGTTGTGCGTTTTCAGGGGCCGAAGGCCATTGGTATGCCGGAATTACATCGCTTAACACCGCCATTGGGCGTAATTCAAGATCGTGGTTATAAAGTGGCATTGGTAACGGATGGGCGGATGTCTGGTGCATCTGGCAAAGTACCAGCGGCTATCCATGTAACGCCCGAAGCCTATGATGGTGGCATGTTGGCGAAAGTTCAAAACGATGACATTGTTGAACTGAATGTAGAAACCGGTGAATTGGTATTGCACGTTTCAAATGAAGAACTTGTTGCAAGACCATCTAAACAAGCTGATATTGAAAATCATCGTGTTGGCATGGGAAGAGAAATGTTTACCGGTATGAGATGTATTCTCACTGGTGCCGAAGAAGGTGCGTGTTCATTATTTGCTACCCAGGAGCAAATACTATGAGTGGACGTTTTGTAGCGGATGTTGGCGGAACCAATATTCGTTTGGCCAGAGAAGTACATGGCGAATTATTTGATGTTAAAAAATATCTGTGCCAAGACTATGACCAAATAGCAGACGTTATTCATTTGTATGTCGCCGAATTTCCAGACATCAAATTTAGGGCTGGTTGTATCGGGATTGCTTGTCCCACAACAAGTGATGCGATAAAAATGACCAACCATCATTGGCAGTTCTCGGTTAGCGAATTAAAAGCGGACCTTAAGCTGGATTGGTTGGAAGTCATTAATGATTACACTGCGGTAGCCATGTCGCTGCCGGTATTATCGAGTGACCAAAAAATTCAAATTGGTGGCGGGAAATCAGAACCAGAAGGCAGTATCGCTGTATTTGGTCCTGGTACTGGGCTTGGGGTAGGGCATTTGGTGTCCACGCCTGTTGGATGGCAGTCTTTAGCTGGTGAAGGTGGTCATGTAGATTACGCACCAGTTGATGATATTGATGTCATTATTTGGCAATACTTACGCAAGAAATACCAACGTGTTTCCGCAGAACAGTTATTGTCAGGCCCTGGTTTAGTTCAGATTTACACTGCACTGGCCTTGCATCAAAATGTCACGCCTGTTTACACCAAACCGGCTGAGGTGAGTCAAAATGCGTTATCCGGTAGCTGTGATGTGTGTGTGGCTGCATTAAAACAGTTTTGTGCCAATATGGGGTCTTTCGCAGGTAACTTAGCATTAAATTTAGAAACTTCTGGTGGTGTATATATTGCCGGGGGAATTGTTTCTCGTTTTATTCCTTTTTTGGAAGCCAGTGATTTTCGAACTCGCTACGAAGCAAAGGGGCGGTTTAATCAGTATGTGGCTGCCATTCCTACCTATGTCATTACCGAGCCAGATCATGGGCTTCTCGGTGCGGCTGCTTATTTAGAACAGTATTATAAGGGTTAGTTATGCAAGTAAAGAATTGGGTGCGCTCTGCTGCTGACATATTCTCTCAAGGACCGGTTGTTCCGGTTCTGGTGGTTAATAATGTTGATACCGCAGTGCCTATGGCAAAAGCGCTATTGGATGGCGGGATTAAAGTATTAGAAGTAACACTACGCACGCCGGCTGCAATGGATGTGATTTCAGTTATTGCTCATGAGGTTCCAGACGCCATCATTGGTGCGGGAACCGTCATCAATGCTGAGCAGCTTGATCAAGTTCAAAAAGCGGGTGCGCAGTTTGCGATTAGTCCGGGAATGACAACCGACTTACTCGTTGCGGGGAATACCGGAAAAATTGCGCTTATTCCCGGTATCTCTTCGATTTCCGAATTAATGTCAGGCATTGATTTGGGATACGATCATTTTAAGTTTTTTCCTGCTGAGGCTTCAGGCGGTGCAAAGGCGATAAAGTCTATAGGCGGTCCGTTTCCCAATGTGGCTTTTTGCCCAACGGGTGGCATTGATGTGAACAACTATTTGGATTATTTGTCCTTACCTAATGTGAAGTGTGTTGGTGGTTCGTGGATTGTGCCGGAAGACGCATTGAAAAGTGGTGATTATTCCAGAATTACTGAGTTGGCTAAGCAGGCCATTTTAGGAGCTGAAAGGCTAGCGAAAGCAAGCTGATGCAAATTACTCGCGTAAAGTGAGTTATGTGTAAATGAGTGCTGCTTTAAAGAGTAGCTTTGAGGTGGCGTTTGCCACCTTTTTTTTGAATGTTTATTTAATTATCTGCTGTAAGCAATGTATTTCTTGAGGCTTTATCATCTTTCCTTGCGTGACAGCTGCTTCAATACAAACAAACTGTTGATATCCTTCATCTGGAATATTACTAATTTGTTTAGTTTTTTCTTTCCAAGGGTTCCAGACCACTACGCTGTCGTGACCAGTAGCGCTTATTGTTGTTTCAACGGCTGTATCAGAGGCCGATTCAGAATGAGTGTCTAATTCGATTAAAGTTAGTGCGTTTGGTTGATTTAATTGAATGCGATCGGTTTCTTCGTTAATGCAACATTTGTCTGATGCTAGAAATGTTTGCATGGCTCGTGTTTTGTCTCGGTACTCACCTTCCAATCCGATTATGTGTACGTTATGGATATTGGTGACGGCAAAGTAGGTGTGCAGCGCAGAGGTAACTTCAAATGGCACATCCCCTTTATTCTCTGTCATCAGCGTCACAGTGAGAGAGTCACCAATCAATACTTCTAAAGTGAGGTTAGATTGAAACTCAAAGCCTTTTCCTTGTACCTGTGGGCAACGGAAAAGTAAACGCGTATTTTTGCTATTGTCTTCAGCATTTGTTAGTTCCCAATACTGGCTACGCACAAAGCCATGTGCTGGTAGTGAGGTATCATCGTTTGGGAACTGGCTGGCAAACCAAGGCCAGCATACCGGTATTCCGCCCCGTATATTTTCACTTCCATCGATATGTGTATGAGGGCTTAGCCAGAGCCTTTCTCTTTGGTCGTGTTTGGGGATGAAACTAATGACTTGTGCGCCATACAGAGATATTTCTGCTGTAGCGAATTTGTTGTTAACACAAATGATCTGATTGTTGTTTTGAATTTTAATCGATGTCGATGAAGGTAGATGCATAACGGACTCATCAAATTAATTATAGAATGGTTATTTATTCATAAAAAAAGCGGCCAAAATGCCGCTTTTCGTCTTTTTTCGTTTAATCAGCTTTTATTATTTGCTGATATGTTTCACTAAATCTAGCACTTTGTTGGAATAACCCATTTCATTGTCATACCAAGCTACGAGTTTAACGAAGGTATCGGTGAGCGCGAGTCCGGCTGTTGCATCAAATATTGAAGCATGGGTGTCACCAATAAAATCTTGAGAAACCACAGGATCTTCTGTGTAGCCTAAAATACCTTTTAATTCATTTTCAGATGCTTCACGAATAACCGCGCATATTTCATCGTATTTGGCACCTTTAGCAAGGTTTACGGTTAAGTCTACTGCAGAGACATCAGCGGTGGGTACCCTGAAAGCCATACCAGTGAGTTTGCCGTTTAAGGCAGGGATAACTTTTCCAACAGCTTTGGCTGCGCCAGTGGAAGATGGAATAATGTTTTGGTATGCACCTCTGCCGCCGCGCCAATCTTTATGAGAAGGCCCATCAACGGTTTTTTGAGTGGCGGTAACTGCATGGATAGTGGTCATTAGGCCATTAACGATTCCAAAGTTATCGTGTACCACTTTTGCTAAAGGCGCTAAACAGTTGGTTGTACAAGACGCGTTGGACACAATATCTTGTCCGTCATAGGCTTTGTGGTTAACACCCAGCACATACATGGGAGTCGCGTCTTTAGAAGGCGCTGACAATACAACTTTTTTAGCACCGGCTTGAATATGCTTACGAGCAGATTCATCGGTTAAGAATAGCCCTGTGCATTCAATGACTACATCAACGCCAATATCTCCCCACGCTAATGCTGCCGGATCTCTTTCTGCGGTTACTCGAACGGATTTACCATTAACGATTAATTGATTGCCTTCTACAATCACGTCGTGTTTGAAGCGGCCGTGCGTTGAATCGTATTTCAGCATGTACGCCATGTAATCGGGTTCTAGCAGGTCATTGATACCGACTATTTCAATATCGTTATGTTCAAGCGCGGCCCTAAATACTAAACGACCGATGCGCCCGAAACCGTTAATACCAACCTTAATTGTCATGAGAGTCCCTCGAATGCTGAACTTATTTATGTAATTAAATTACAGAAATTATTGATCACTTTGGCTATAATAGCAAAATATTTAGGGCGCAATGTTGCTTAATTACAAAAAATGCCTCGTGCAAATTGGCCTCATTTCTAATATTGTAGTGCCTTTTAATTTAGTCAGATTTAAGATCAGAAAATCGTTTACAGGAAAAAAGAAACCAAATGACTAACTCAGTAATCGAAACGCTTGTCGAATTACGCGGTATTGAATCAAATTATGTGGATGCATGGGGCAAGCCTGTTCAAGTTAGTGACGAACGTAAAGCCGCGTTACTCGGGGTTATGGGCTACAAAGTGCAGGACGAAGAGTTATTAGAAAAGCAGTTGTCGGAACAAATTGATATAAGTTGGTTATCGCCGCTTAATCCGGTTCAAGTTCATAGAACTAACGAAGCGTTAATTGTTCCAGTGCGTCTTCCCATTGAATTGGTGAGTGATGGTTTCTTTTTTGATATAAATCTCGAGAGTGGGAAGCAGATTAAGCAGTCTTTTGTCCCGTTTGATGGTGAACTGATTAATTCTACCGAGATACAAGACTCGGAATTTCAGGAATATATTGTCGAAATAAAAGAGCCGTTGGAGCTGGGTTACCATACTTTAACCTTAAGAGCCGATGACGGTGATCAAATTGCTGATATGCGGCTGATTATTGCACCTGAGAGTTGTTATATTCCAGAGGACCTACAAGAAGGGAAAAAGGTTTGGGGACTCAGTGTTCAGTTATATTGTTTAAGAAGTGATAAAAACTGGGGCGTAGGTGATTTTAGTGATTTATCTTATCTGCTACAGCAATCGGGTCGTCAAGGCGCGCAGTTTCTTGGTTTAAACCCTATTCATGCGTTATATCCTGCTAGCCCAGACAGCTGCAGCCCTTACTCTCCTTCTTCACGTCGATGGATCAACTTTATCTATTTAGACGTGTCTAAAATAGCGGGTTATGAGCACGAATCGGTTCAGAAAATCGTTAATGGTGCGGAATTCCAAGCAACCTTGAATCACGTACGTGAAATTGAATATGTGGATTATGAAGCCGTAACTCGTTTAAAACTGCAAGCATTGAACGCTATTTTCGAGGTTCAATATGCGAAACACCTTTCCAAAAACAGCAAAATAAATAAAGTGTTTAAAGCCTTTATTGCCGAAGGTGGAGAAAGTTTAGAAGTTTTGGCTAGCTATGACGCTATTCAAGAAGACTTGGCTAAAAAAGGAAAAGCGTCTTGGGGATGGCCGGTATTTCCAAAGGATTTAAATGAATTTCACAAACCGGCTGTCACTAAGTTTAAAAAGGCGAACAGTAAGCGCATTAAGTTTTTTATGTTCTTACAATGGCAGGCTGCTCTTCAGTTAGAGGGGGCCAACCAAGTTGCCAGTGATGCGGGTATGGATATTGGCATTTATCGTGATCTGGCGGTAGGAGTGAGCGAGGGCAGTGCCGAGATTTGGGGAAATAGAGATCTTTATGTTGTTGATGCCAGCATTGGCGCGCCGCCTGATGTATTAGGGCCTTTAGGTCAAAATTGGGGATTGCCGCCAATGGACCCCAACATTCTTTATCAGCAACGTTATCAGCCAATTATTGATTTGTTTAATGCCAATATGCAGTCGTGTGGAGCGTTGCGTATTGATCATGTTATGGCGTTACTGAGACTATGGTGGGTGCCAAAAGGAGAGAAAGCCAATCAGGGAGGCTACGTGTATTACCCTGTTAGCGATTTACTGGGTATTTTGGCGCTGGAAAGCTATCGTCATAAGAGCTTGGTAATTGGGGAAGATTTGGGAACAGTCCCTGATGAGATCAGGGATTTATTGAATGTAAATGGCATTCATTCATATCGTGTGTTTTTCTTTGAACAAGCTGAGGATGGTGGATTCTTTTCACCTAGTCACTATCCTGTGCAGTCAATGTCTACATTAACAACTCACGATATGCCAACTTTAATGGGATATTGGCATTGTCTGGATTTGGAATTGGGAAGTGAATTGAATCTCTATCCTGATGAAGACGTTTTGGCTGAGCTTTATCGAAGCAGACACGACAACAAGCAACAAATTTTAGATACTTTGCATGGTCATCAATCTATTCCTGAATGGACCGGTAGGTCGGTTGATCAGATGGCGATGCATAAAGAATTGAACCATGGTATGCAACATCACATGGCAACAGGTTCCAGCTCTTTGCTTTGTTTACAATTAGAAGATTGGTTGGAAATGGATAAGCCTGTGAATATACCGGGAACGTCTACAGAGTACCCAAACTGGAAGCGAAAACTAACACGTAATTTAGAGCAGATATTTACTGATCCGGTGTTAAATAGTTTGGCCTTAGGATTATCTGAGACACGTGAAAAAGCGTCTGAAAAAACATAACTAATTGTTTGATGTCATTTAATTATTATTGACGTGAACACAAAGGAAAGACATGCAGACTGAGCAATTTCTCCAGCAAGCTAAATGCCCCAATCCGTTTAATTTTTTGGGGCTACATGAAACCGAAACTGGAACGATATTACGTGTTTTTGTGCCTGGTGCTGAAGCAGTATTAGTGATTGATTTGCGAGATGGAAACCGTGTAGGAGAGATGTCACAAGTTGATGAATCAGCTTTGTTCATTTTGGAATTGCCAACTCAGAGTGCGGATTTTGTTTATTCAATTGAGGCTATGACTCCTCATGGCTCATTTACTACAATTGATCCTTATCAGTTTAAAGAGCAGGCTTTCCATGCAGTTCATTTTGTTGATCACCTTCCTGAAAATATCTATCAACAACTGGGTGCGCAATTAATTGAATATGATGTGGGATTGGCGGAATCTGTCCAAGGCGTCCGTTTTGCCGTATATGCGCCGAATGCTTCAGCAGTATCAATAGTAGGGGATTTTAACTGGTGGAATGGTTCACGCCATCCTATGCAGAAAACCGATATGGGGTACTGGGTACTATTTGTTCCAGACGTAAAAGCGGGCGAACAGTATAAGTACCAAATTAAGGATTCTGACGGGCATGAATTACCCCACAAAGCCGATCCTGTTGGATTTCATGCTCAGCAATATCCTTCGCATACTTCTGAAGTATACGATCATTCTGAATATCAATGGCAAGATCAGAACTGGCAGAATAGAGAAGCAGGTGATCTTTATAGCCAGCCAATGAGCACTTATGAAGTGCATTTAGGTTCATGGAAAAGAAAAGTAGTCGATGGAAAACTGGAATCTCTTACTTATCGTGAATTAGCTGAAGAACTCATCCCTTATGTAAAAGATATGGGGTATACCCATTTAGAACTATTACCAGTTACCGAACATCCTTTTGATGGTTCATGGGGGTATCAGCCGATTGGTTTATTTGCACCCACGAGCCGATTTGGTTCTCCCGATGACTTCAAGTTTTTTGTTGACCAGTGTCACCTCAATAATATTGGGGTAATCATGGATTGGGTGCCCGCGCATTTTCCGGAAGACCCACATGGATTGGCCTGTTTTGATGGAACCCATGTTTATGAATATGAAGATCCAAGAAAAGGGTGGCATCCTGATTGGAATTCTTGCATTTATGATTACGGAAAAAATGAAGTTAGACAGTTTTTAGTAGCAAATGCCTTATTTTGGTTAGATAAGTATCATATCGATGGATTACGTGTCGATGCGGTGGCGTCTATGCTTTATCTTGATTACTCCCGTAAAGACGGTGAGTGGATCCCAAATGTTGATGGTGGCAATAAGAATTATGAGGCTATTAGTTTACTGCAATGGATGAATAGGGAAGTGTACGACAAGTTTCCTAAATCCTTCACTATTGCAGAAGAATCTACGGCTTTTCCTAAAGTTTCTCGGCCAGTTTATGATGGCGGTTTAGGGTTTGGATTTAAATGGAATATGGGATGGATGCATGATTCATTGCACTATATTTCGAAAGATCCGGCATACAGAAACCACCATCATAATGAGATTACATTTAGTTTGGTTTATGCCTTTGATGAAAACTTCGTATTACCTATTTCTCATGATGAAGTTGTGCACGGTAAAGGCTCACTGATACGCAAGATGCCGGGAGATGAATGGCAACAAGCGGCTAATTTACGATGTTATGCTGCATTTATGTATGCACACCCGGGTAAAAAGCTAAACTTTATGGGGAATGAACTAGGACAAGATGAAGAGTGGAATCATTCTTCTTCCATTAGTTGGCACCTCCTGGAATATGAAAAGAATAATGGTATTCAATCGCTTCATCGAACGCTTAATCAGCTTTACTCTCAGTACCCAGCTTTACATGAGCTTGATTGTAATCACGAAGGATTTGAATGGATTGATCACCATAATTCAGAGCAAAGTGTTGTTGTGTTTGTTCGTAAGTCTCAGGCAAGTAAGCAGAAAGTCTACGTTATATGTAACTTTACCCCGGTTCCGAGAGAAAACTATCGTATTGGTGTGATAGACGCTGGAACTTATCGTCAAATTTTAAATACTGACTCAGTAGATTATTGGGGAAGTGGGTTTGACTCCAAAACAGAGATTGAATCTGATGAACAGACGTGGCAGAACAAACCATTTTCTCTTTCGTTAAATCTGCCTCCACTTTCAACCCAATATCTCGTTTTCGATGATATTGAATAAGAGAATTGAAAATGGTCCACTCATGGCACACTAGCGAAGGTAATCCTTATCCTCTTGGAGCGTCGCTAACTCCGGACGGTTGTAATTTTGTTATTCACAGCCCCTACGCTGACGAAGTGGAACTTTGTTTGTTCGACTCGGATACGGAAGAGTTGCTTGTGGCCGTTATTATGCCTGCTAAAACTGGCAAAGTGTGGCATTGCCATATTGCAGGTGTAAAAGAAGGGGCGCTGTATGGTTATCGTGTTGCAGGCACTAATCAGCCAGAATTAGGTTTTTGTTTTGATAACGAAAAGCTGCTTATTGATCCCTATGCGAAATCTTTAAACAAAGCGATTGTTTGGGATGACGAGAAGTATCATACGGATAATATCAATATGATGCCTAAAGGTGTTATTACCGAACAGCATTTTGATTGGTTGGGGACGCGTAAGCCCTATACGTCATTGAAAGACACAATAATGTATGAAACCCATGTAAAGGGGTTAACCCATTGCCACCCAGATATACCTGAAAAGCATCGAGGGAAGTTTTTGGGGTTATGTGATCCGGTAATTCTTGAGCATTTAAAACAACTTGGCGTGACTGCTGTACAATTGATGCCTGTTGCGGCATCGATGTCTGAGCCCTATATCGCCAATAAAGGGCTAAGTAATTATTGGGGATACAACCCCATTAATTTTTTCTCTCCTGATCCTCGTTTTGCAATTAACGATGCCATTACCGAATTCAAAACCATGGTACGAAGCTTTCATGCCGAAGGCATAGAGGTGATTTTAGATGTAGTCTTTAACCATACCGCTGAGAGCGGGGAAAAAGGCCCTTTGTTGTCGTTTAAGGGATTAGATAACAGTGCCTTTTATTTATTTGAACATAATGATAGTGGCGGCAGTAATTATCACTTTTATAGTAATAATTCTGGATGTGGAAATAGTGTAAATACTGCTCATCATTATCCATTAAGAATGGTATTGGATGCATTGCGCTATTGGTACAAAGAGATGGGTGTTGATGGTTTCCGGTTTGACTTAGCGGCAAGTTTGGGCCGAGACCCTCACGAATTTTCCAATAACTCCGGATTTTTTCGTGCACTACGCCAAGATCCTATTTTGCAAGCTGCGAAGCTTATTGGAGAGCCTTGGGATATTGGTGTTGGTGGCTATCGATTGGGGCAATTTCCCAGTAATTGGTTAGAGTGCAATGACAAATACAGAGACAATGTTAGAAGTTTCTGGCGTGGTGATAAGGGCTTAACCGGAGATTTTGCTACGCGGTTACTTGGATCCCGTGATGTTTTTAGAAAACATCATCGTAGCCCACATACTTCGGTTAATTATGTTGCTTATCATGACGGTTTTACTTTGCATGATTTAGTGAGTTATAACGAACGCCATAATGAAGATAATTTAGAGCAAAACCGAGACGGACACGGACACAATGTCTCCTTTAATAATGGTGAAGAAGGTGAAACGAAAAATAAAAACATTCGTTTACGCCGAGAACGACAAAAGCGTAATTTTGTTGCTACTTTAATGATGTCTCAGGGGATCCCTCATTTTTTGGGAGGAGATGAACTCAGTCGTACTCAAAAGGGCAACAACAATGCTTATTGCCAAGACAATGAAACCAGTTGGTACGATTGGGATTTAGATCATTGGGACGAAGACTTTTTGCTGTTTTGTCGTCGAATGATTGCATTACGTAAAAGCAGCGAACTATTTAGAAATTTAAACCTTGAGGATGATCATTATTACAATAGTTTTAATATCTCCGATGTTGGTTGGTTTCGTCCAGACGGTAAAAATAAAGTCGTTGATGACTGGCATGATTACGATAATCAAGCTTTTGCAGTGGAATTACATGGTAAAAAGAGTACTCAGGAGCATTGGTTTATATTGTTCAACGCCAGTGATCATGATGTTAAATTTAAACTTCCGGTTTTGGAAGGTAACCATGGCTGGTTATTAGAACTCGATACTCGTTACCAACATATAAAAGATATTCCACGTATTGCAATTGAGAAAGAATTTATACAGTCTTATAAAAGCATTGGAATTTTTAGAAAGCTGACGGCAGTGTAAAGATATACGTTTGAAAGCAGTGTATAATCTGCGCCTTATTTTTTTGGTGCGTCAAAAATTAAGTAACCTAATTTCAAGGTATCCAACATGGGCTCTACGATGAACAATAATCTATGTGATATTGGTTTTATTGGTTTAGGTGTGATGGGTAAGAATATTGCACTAAATTTGGCTGATAACGGGTATAAAATAGCATGCTTTGATTTAGACAAAGACAAGGTTGCTGCGGCTATTGCCCAAGATCAGGAAGAAAATTCGTCCTCAGAGCCAAGGCTCGTTGCGTGTAGCTCCTATACTGAGCTATTAAATAAGCTAAAAGCTCCGCATCTTATTATTTTGTCAGTACCAGCAGGGGAACCTGTTGATCACGTTTGTCATCGCTTAATTGATGCCGGAATAGTTCCTGATGATATTGTTATCGATACGGGAAATAGTCTTTGGACTGACTCTGTTGAGAGGGAAAAGCAATACAAGGGTAAATTTATCTTTTTCTCTACGGCTGTGTCTGGTGGCGAAGTTGGCGCAAGGTTCGGGCCTTCTCTAATGCCAAGCGGTGATCCTTATGCATGGACACGCATTGAATCTATTTTTGAAGCTATTGCCGCTAAAGTCGATCCAGAAACAGGTAAACCCATTGAATCATTTGAACCGGGTAAACCAATAAAGCATGGTGAACCTTGTGCTACCTATATTGGTCCAGTAGGTGCAGGACATTTTGTCAAAATGGTTCACAATGGTATTGAATATGCAGATATGCAATTAATATGTGAAGCATATCATACGCTTAGAGATGGCTTAGGCATGAAGCCAAAGGAAATTGCTGCTATTTTCAGAGACTGGAATCAGGGGTTACTGAATAGCTACCTAATGGAAATTAGCGTAGAGGTTTTGGAAGAGGACGACGAAGAAACCGGTAAACCATTGGTTGACGTAATCATGGATAAGGCAGGTCAAAAAGGGACAGGTCTTTGGACCGCAGTGAGTGCTTTGGAAGTGGGTAGTCCTGCAACAAGTATTACCCAGGCGGTTTATGCCCGTTGTTTGTCTAGTTTTAAACAAGAACGGGTTGAAGCATCCAAAATTTTAAAGAAGCCTGAGCCAGTTGTCATTTCAGATTCTGAAAAAGAAGCGTTTATTACTTCATTAAGAGATGCACTATATTGCTCGAAAATTTGTGCTTATGCACAAGGTTTTCAGTTAATGGATATTGCCTCTAAGGAACACGGTTGGTCCCTTGATTTTGCTGCTATTGCCAAGATTTGGCGAGCTGGATGCATTATTCGAGCGGTGTTTTTACAATCTATTGCTAAAGCTTATGAAAAGAATGATGAATTGAAAAATTTGTTGCTCGATCCGTTTTTTGTGCAGCAAATAGGTAAATTTCAGCAAAATTGGCGTAAAACAATCGCAAATGCCACCTTAATGGGGATTCCTTGCGCTGCTATGTCTTCGGCTCTTCATTATTATGATGCTTATCGTTGCGAAACCTTACCTGCGAACCTTTTACAAGGACAGAGAGACTTTTTTGGTGCTCATACCTTTGAAAGGGTAGATAAACTTCCCGGTAAAAAATATCATGTTGAGTGGAGCAAGCCGGGACGACCACAACAGAGTATTAAAAAATAGTATGATTAGCCCGGTCTAATTAACCATTGATATTGACCAATACGACTGTTGCTGTTGATCAGCATTAAAATGCTGTTACCCAAAGGTTTAATGAATTCGAAGAGGGTTATATGAAGCTTACCGATCAACAATGGCGTGAAAAGTTAACTGCTGATGAGTATAAAGTGTGCCGTGAAGCGGGTACAGAACGACCTTTCACGGGGGAGTTGCTCAGTGTGACTGATGTAGGGCAGTTTGTTTGTACTTGCTGCGGAAAGCTTCTCTTTATGTCTGAGCATAAGTATGAATCTGGTTGTGGTTGGCCTTCATTTTATGAAGAAGCAGTACCCGGCAATATCACGTATCGCGAGGATTCTAGTCATGGAATGAAGCGTGTTGAAATTGTTTGTGGCAGTTGTGAGGGCCATTTAGGACACGTATTTGATGATGGGCCACAGCCATCAGGCAAACGATATTGTGTTAATTCAGTGTCGATTAAATTCAGAGCGGCTGAGGTTGAATAGATTTATTGCGTTCAATGAACACGTAATATTGAATAAAGCCGCTCTTTCTAATATTGAATAGGCAACAGACTCGTGTTGTTTTATTCGCCTTTGCCATAAAAAAGCTTGCGCTTCATGTGGTAAAGGCTCCTCCTAAATTCTGTTACAGCAGCTAAGACGTCTCTATCGCTGAACAAATATCAACCAACCCAAATAACGTTTTAATGCCGCTAAAGCTTGCAGCCCTTCAAAAGAGGGCGATTATTTATCCGCAATCTATTCTTTACAGAAATATATTAAATAAAATTAAAAAATCTCATGTAATTGAATTTCACTTTGGGTCAGTTTGATGCGCGAAATACCCCGGACTCAATATTGTCGAAATATCCTTCAGCACCATCTTTTAGCTTATCTATATTGCCGCCAGATTGTCGGACAAGTGTCTCTATTTGAGATAAATCTAACTCTTCAACCTCAAATTTTCTCGCAATATATCCCCATGTATAGGCGGCAGAAAAATTTTCTTTTTTGATGAAAATATTAGCTAAACTCTTGAAAATCTCCGGGTCAACTTCATCGTCTTCTTGGTACAATTCTAGTGCATGTAACAGAGATTGAATTGTTTTGTCTAAGTCATTTTTGACATAAAAAGTTGCCAATGCAATCTGCAATTCAGGCGTTTCTAAAAGTCCAGAATCACGGTATTCCAGAAATTTGTCTAAATGTTGCTCACTTCCAAAACGAGACCAATGGTAGTAAAGCAGCTGTGGGTCGGTTGATTCAGCTGTATCTCTGGCTAATCGTTGCAGTTCTTTTTCGGCTGCGATAAGCCCGACGATACGTCCTGATTTTTTCTCTCTTAATTTAATGTGCTCAATTTGGGCTGCTTTTGTAATGCATTTTTTATAACTTTCAAAATTCATTAGCAACTCATATTTCCATGAGTCTTGTGGCTGTTTAAAGTTCAGGAATCGATTTTTAATAATGTTGGATTTTTCTGCTCGACACCAAGCATCTTTATTAAGGTCACTGCACATTTGTGGATACTCGTCACAAATGTCTGATATGCTTTTTTCAAACATGTTTTCACAGCCACTTAATAAAAAGAGTCCGGCAATTAGACTGAATCGAAGCATGGTTTCTCACTATATTGTATGAAAGATTACGTAAAAAAATCCCTTAAACACAAGCTTGCGCAATATTCTGAAAATTTTCAACAATTTGGATCATCTATCTACATTTTTTAAAATAGACTTCCTTCAGCTGATACGCAATATTGAATATCACTATTTCTGGTGAGTTACTATGCTTAGCATGAGTAATAAACCAATGACAAAAGAGGTTGTTAATTCACTATGAACCAACAGTACGAACAAGTCCTTCTCGATAGTTGGCAAGAAAGACAAGAATACGCTGAACAAATGCTACCTATGCTAGGTAAGCTTTACCGCGACAAAGCCGTGGAGTTCACTATTTTTGGCAAACCTCTTTTAGGTACAAGTGCCATTGATATAATTAAAGCTCACCGTAGTGTTAGATTATACCGCGAGCAAAAACTAAAGGTTCGTTATAGCTGGTCTTTGCTTGATGAATTGATTGATATGCCTTTGTTGCCTGCTAAAGTTGATTTAGGTAGATTGGCTTATGGTTTCTATCACGAAAATCGTGGTGAAGGGATGGAAATCAAAGAATACCTAGAAAAGGAATTGGCCAATATTATTGGAAGTGAAGACGAGCACGAGCCGCAAGACGTTGTGCTATATGGATTTGGTCGTATTGGGCGATTGCTCGCTCGTTTACTCATTAGTCGTCATGGTAAAAACAATAAAATGCGCTTGAAAGCCATTGTTGTGCGTGGTGGTAAAGATGGGGATTTGGAAAAAAGAGCGAGCTTATTACGCCGAGATTCCGTGCATGGGCCTTTTAATGGCAGCATTACAGTCGATCATGAACGTAGTGCCCTGAAAGCAAATGGTGCGTTTATTCAAGTTATCTATGCAGATAAGCCAGAAGATGTGGATTATACACAGTACGGCATTAACAATGCTCTAGTAATTGATAATACGGGTGCATGGCGCGATGAAGAAGGGTTAGGGCGTCACTTAAAATCCAAAGGTGCAGCGAAAGTATTGCTAACCGCACCAGGAAAAGGGGATATCAAAAATATCGTTTATGGCGTAAACGAGAATGATATTGATTTATCCGATACCATTATGTCCGCGGCCAGTTGTACCACAAATGCTATTGCGCCAGTGTTAAAAGCACTGGATGAAAAATTTGGTATCAAAAATGGTCATGTTGAAACCGTTCATTCCTATACTAATGACCAAAATTTGATTGATAACTACCACAAGGCCGAACGCAGAGGTCGAAGTGCGTCTTTGAATATGGTTATTACTGAAACGGGTGCTGCAAAAGCGGTGGCAAAAGCCTATCCTAAATTAAAAGGCAAACTTACTGGAAACGCTATTCGCGTACCCACACCCAATGTTTCGTTGGCTATTTTGAATTTGAATTTGGCCGAAGAAGTCACGACCGATCAAATCAATGATTATTTGCAAGAGATGTCATTGTTTTCTGATCTTCAGGAACAGATCGATTTCACCGCTTCAAAGGAAATTGTGTCAACAGACTTGGTGGGATCGCGTGCAGCCTGTGTAGTTGATTCTCAAGCGACGATTACAGCCGGTGATCGAGTTACCTTGTATGCTTGGTATGACAATGAGTTTGGATACAGCTGTCAGGTTGTGAGGGTAGCCTTGGCTATGACAGGTTTAACCTTTAATTCTTTGCCTCAGTGGTAACACCATAATTGCTAAGATGATAGAGAAGAGGCTTTCGGCCTCTTTTTTTTGCCTTGCACCGGAGGTGTTAGAGGTATAAATTGCCCACATTAGTATGAGTGGCCTTTTAATCGGAAATTGTCTGATTATTAGCTCGCTCGATATCTATATTATTACTTGCCTTATTAGTTAGTTGTTGTGGTTGCGGATCTTGTTATGCAAATATCTTCTATTTTTCAAAATTTCTTCACTAAGAAAAATCTGCTGCGTTTTTTGGTGGAAGTGTTAATTATTATTGCGCTCATTGTAGGTGTTCAATACTGGCGTACAAAAGATATGCTTGCTACCAATGGCACTATAACGGTTGAGCCTATGGACGCGGTGAAATTAGACGGTGGTCAAATTACATTATTTCAGGACCAGAAAAGCACACTACTTTACTTTTTTGCCCCTTGGTGTCAGGTTTGCGGTTGGAGTGTGGGTAGTCTGGATAATTTAGCTGACACCGATCTCAATATTATCGCAATCGCAATGGATTACGAGTCTCTGGAAGCAGTTGAAAAATTTGTTGAAGATCACGAAATGAAAGTAGATGTTGTTTTAGGTAACACTGCAATTGGACAACAGTTCGGTATAAAAGGCTACCCTAGTTATTATATGTTAAATAAGGAGCGCCAAGTCGTTGCCAAGCATTTTGGATTGAGTACTTCAATTCATATTAAACTGCAAAATTGGTTAGCTAACTCCTGAATATAAATCGTTAGATATGGTAAGTGAATAATGAGATGGTTAAGTGGAAGTGCCTATTAATAATGACAATTGGCATTAAATTCTCGCTATAAGTATTAGGCTTGTGGGCTGGATCCTTGCCTGTTTTATGCTAGATTAGCCGCTCATTGCTAACACGGATAAATATAATGAGAATAAGTTGCAATTTTGATGGCGGAAATATTGACGTAGTTCAAGCCGATCAGGCTCAAGATATTCAATTACGTATTCGCAAAGATAATCAGTCAGATTTTAACCAGTGGTTTTATTTTCGCTTGGATAGTGAGCCATTAACGACTCATAGATTAACGATTGTTGATTTGGATAAAACCGCTTTTCCCGATGGCTGGCCCGATTATAGTGTTGCCGTGTCCTATGATCGAAATGAATGGTTTCGCGTTCCTACTTCTTTTCAAGACAATCAATTAGTGGTCGAGTTTGAACCTGATCATGACGTAACCTATTTTGCCTATTTTGCGCCTTATTCTTATGAGCAGCATTTAGATTTACTCGCGTGGGCACAAAGTGATTACAATTGTGTGCAGACTCATTTAGGCGAGACGATTGATGGACGAGACATGTCTTTGCTCGTTATTGGCGATGAAGCAGAAAATAAAAAGAAAATTTGGATAACGGCACGCCAACATCCCGGTGAGACAATGGCCGAATGGTTAGTTGAAGGGCTACTCGCGCGTTTACTGGATGAAGATGATGGTATTGCTCGTAGCTTATTGGAAAAAGCGGTGTTTTATGTAGTGCCTAATATGAATCCTGATGGCTCTGTTCGAGGTCATCTTAGAACCAATGCTGTTGGTGTTAATTTGAATCGTGAATGGAAGCAACCCAGTTTAGAAAAAAGCCCAGAAGTTTATTATGTGTTGAATAAAATGCAGGAAACCGGGGTCGATTTATTCTTAGATGTTCATGGTGATGAAGCCATTCCATATAACTTTGTTGCAGGGTGTGAAGGTAACCCTGGATATAGTGAACGTATTGCGGATTTGGAAAATAGCTTTAAAGCGCTTTTATTACAGGTGTCACCTGAATTTCAAACTAAATATGGTTATCCGTTAGATAAGCCTGGCCAAGCGAATATGACGGTAGCGAACAATGCTGTTGGTCAAAAGTTTGATTGTTTGTCTTTCACGTTGGAAATGCCATTTAAAGACAATGACAATCTTCCTGATTATGCATATGGCTGGTCTCCTGCTCGAAGTAGGCAATTAGGGGAAGATTTACTTGTTGCGGTGCATGGCGTCGTGACTAAATTAAGATAACGCTATTTAAATAGCGATGGTTAAAAAACACGAGTGCCTGCAAAGGTGAAATCGCAGTAATTTTAATTATTGGTGACTTGTGTTAGACAGAAAAAGAATAACAACAAAGAGGAATTAAATTTGGAAGCGTATGGTAATTTTCTACTGTTATTAGACGGTTATCTGGGCAGTTCTGCCTGGTTTCCCTATGTATTATTGGGAGTCGGTTTATTTTTTACTATTTACTTGAAGTTCCCACAAGTACGCTATTTTGGGCATGCTATTAATGTGGTACGTGGTAAGTACGACAAAAAGAACGACCCGGGTGACACGTCACATTTTCAGGCTCTAGCTACGGCATTATCAGGTACAGTCGGTACCGGAAATATCAGTGGTGTTGCGTTAGCAATCTTTCTTGGTGGTCCTGCCGCATTGTTCTGGATGTGGGTCACGGCATTTTTTGGGATGACAACCAAATTTGTAGAAGTAACCTTGTCACATAAATACCGAGTTAAAACTGAAGATGGCACCATGGCCGGTGGCCCAATGTACTATATGGATCGCCGCCTAAATATGAAATGGCTAGCCGGTGGGTTTGCTGTTGCGACTGTAATTAGTTCTTTTGGTACGGGTAGCCTACCTCAAATCAATGGTATTTCTACTAGTATGGAAGCGTCTTTCAATATCGATCCAATGATGACGGGAGGTATTTTATCTGTTTTGCTTGGTTTGGTTATTCTTGGTGGCATTAAGCGCATAGCGGCGGTGACCTCTCGCATTGTCCCGGTTATGGCTGTTATTTATATTCTAGGTGCGCTTACTGTTATTTTTTATAACATCGAAAATGTTGGTCCTTCATTTGTTGCTGTAATTGGTGATGCGTTTACTGGTTCTGCTGCTGCCGGCGGATTTTTGGGTGCCAGTTTTGCTTATGCTTTTAACCGTGGTGTGAATCGTGGTTTGTTCTCAAATGAAGCCGGGCAGGGTTCTGCTCCTATTGCACATGCTTCAGCAAAAGCTCATGAGCCGGTTTCTGAAGGTGTTGTGTCTATCCTTGAACCCTTTATTGATACCATCATAATATGTACATTAACTGGACTGGTTATTTTGTCATCTGGTGTTTGGAATGAGAAATTCCAAAATGAGTTCGATCACACCGATATGAAAATTGTTGCTGGGATCTATTCTCAAAGCGCTGATTCCGACAGAAAAGAATTGTATGGCTTCTTAAATGAAACTCGTGACCATCAAGTTTCAACGTTTACAGGATCCATTGAAATTGTTGCAGGAAAAGCACTGAATCAAGATTTTACTATTATCAATGCGCGTTCTATTGCTGAAGGTGTGACTTTCAGTGTTGGTAATCGTGAAGACGTCTACAATGGTGAGTTAATGGTTGTGGATGGGAAGATTGTTAAGGACAATATTATTGTTACAGGTAAGTCCTTAATTCATTCTGCAAAATTAACAACAAAAGCTTTTACCCGAGGATATTTGGGAGAATCTGGACAGTATATTGTATCGCTGGGTTTGTTATTATTTGCCTTTTCAACTGCAATATCATGGTCTTATTATGGTGACCGTGCCATGACTTACTTGCTAGGGCCACGTTCAGTTATGCCTTATCGGGTATTTTATGTGGCTGGGTTTTTCTGGGCATCTTTTTCAGATACCACTCTCGTTTGGTATTTATCCTATGTTGCAATTGTGGTGATGACCTTACCAAACCTATTTGGTATTTTTCTACTACGTAAAGAGATGCGCGAGACCGTAGACAAATACTGGATCGATTTTAATAAGGAACAAGATAACAAAAGCTAAATAACCTCATTATAAGTGCTTTTAAAAAGGGCAGTGGATAGGGTATAGTTCGCGATGTTAATTACGGAGTGAACTATGGCTCTAACAAACTGCCCTTCTTGTTCTAAGCTTATTTCGGATAAAGCAACGGCGTGCAATAGTTGCGGATTTAAAGCAGGTATTGCAACAGAAGAAGATGTATTACGGCAACGGCGGTTGCATCGGATTAAAAAATCTCAATCTATGAATAATCAATCATTGCTTGCAATGATGTTATTTGTCGCTGGATTTTGGTATATGTATTGGGGCGGAACGCGGCCCAATGAAATTGAATATTATATTGCAATGACATGTTCAGGTATTGGCTTGTTCTGGTATGTCGTTAATCGTGTTCGTACCGTAATAGAAAAGAAGTTCAAGTAGATGAATATAGACCAGCTTGTCCAATCGATGACTCAGGACACTTATCATAAATTACAGCAAGCCGTTGAAACTGGAAAGTGGCCCGATGGCGCAAAGTTGAATGATGATCAACTTTCCAGTTGTATGCAGGCTGTTATGCTCTATCAGTCAAAGGTGAAGCCATCTGGTGAACATTTCACTGTTGGTCCCGATGGAGAAATTGTGACTAAGAGTCGTGAGCAACTAAAACAACAATTTACAACTCAACACAGTATTGCCCGGTTTAAACAGGATGATTTTTAAAAGACTATTCCAACCTAAGTATCAGCATAAAGATCCAGCCGTACGTATTCAGGCTCTCCAACAACTTAATCCAAGCGAACCTCAACAGAAAACAATACTGCATGAGTTGGCGTTTAATGATAGTAATGCCGCCGTGAGTTTGGCTGCATTAGATAAGCTAAATAACTTCGATCTTTGGTGGAAAATGGCAGGCATTTCCAAGGATCAAAGGGTTGCCAAAAAGTCCAAAACAAGGGTAGAAGATTGCCTATTGGACAAGGGCGATATTAAGCTTAGTGATAGTGCACGCCGCACTTTTATAAAAGAGTGCCAAGATAGTGTGCTTTTGGATTTATTGTTAAGAGAACACGCTATTGATGAGCAAGACACTGACTTGATGTTGGTCGTTTTAGATAAGTTGAAAAAACCTCAACTTAACCTGAAGCTTTTACTTAATAGCGATAATTCTGACTTACGCAAAGCACTTTTTGAAAAGCTAAACGAAGAATCTGATATTGCTAAGGTTGCTAAGAAAGCACAGCAACCTGATTTACTTAAAATGGCAAACGACAAGTTATTGGCTTTACAAGAAAAGAGACAGAAGCCAATTCAGTTAGCAAAAGATGTGCGATTGGTTTTGTCTAAGCTTCTGTCATTAGTTGATGTTTCTGACTATCAGAAGTTAATAGATAACCGAAATCAATTTGAATCTGAATATTCGAACCTGGAAAGTCAGTTTGAATATTTGGGTGATGAAGTAAAACAAGAATTTTTGGGTAAATATCAGGAAATTATTGGAAAACTGGATAGAAAAGCACAGCAGCTCCACGGAGAATGGCACGAAGAACAAGAGAGTAGACGCCATAGTGAGTTGTTGGTTCAGGCCCATGAAACCGCCAATGCTATTCTGTCTAAAGTTAATGATGCACTTAATTTGGATGCCAGTGCGATAACTTTAGGAGAGTTGGAGGGTTTTATTGAAGGCTTGGATGTAGCAAAAGACAAGTTAAACGAAATTGCCCACCGTGCTCTATCAATGCAGGAAAAGAAAGGTATAGAAAACCTGATAAATAAAATGCTGGTTTGCCGTACTAACTTGGATAATTTGCCTGCGTTACAAACTGCTTTGCAACAAGCCGAAGAACTCATTGTTAAATTTTCTGAATTACCTTTACCAAGTGATTTTAGCCAATTGGAAGCTGCAAATGAGCATGTGAATGAAATTGGCACTAAATGGAAAGCATTAAAGGTTCCTTATATTGAAATTTGGCCAACGCGCATTGATGCTCAATGGAAAGAAGCGAAGAAGGCGTGGACGAAGGCTATTGCAGCACTACGTAATGAACTAAACGATAAAGTTAAAAACTGTCGAGCTAAATTTAACCTTATAACGGGTCAAATTGAACAAGGCCGATTCAAAAATGCAATGCGTCATTACGAAAAGATGAAGATGTTGTTCGATGCTTTACCTGAGACGCAGAAAGCTAGATTGATGAAGCAATATGAAGCTGTGGCATCTGAGATAGAAAATTTAAAGGATTGGCAGGACTATATTGCGACTCCCAGAAAGCCTGAGTTGTTAAGAGAAATTGAACAATTAGCATTACATCCTATAGATGCCATTGACCAAGCTAGAAGAGTAAAAGCATTACGCTTAGAGTGGAACAGTTTAGGTAAGGTTGGTTCCGAGACGGATGGTTTATTGAATAAGGCTTTTGATTTGGCGTGTGAGCATGCGTTTAAGCCTTGTCGAGAATTTTATGCGGAGCAGGATGTAAGGCGAGAGCAGAATTTGTCCGAGAAATATCAATTATTGGATGGTCTCGCTGCCGCATTTCAGGCTAAAAAACCAGCTGATGAGCTTGAAAAAGCACTAGCCTCGATGAGGAAAAATTGGAAAGACGTAGGCGATATTGATTTCAAAGTTAAGGAAAAGCTGGATCAACGTTATCAAGAAGTCGTCAATCCAATTAAGAAAGTCGTTAGGCAATTCTATAATGATAATGCTGAAGTGAAGACAGGGATTATCGCACAGACGAAAGCTTTACTTGAACTAGGTAATTGGAAAGAAGCGACGGAAAAAGCTAAGCAGTTACAAAATGAGTGGCGAAATAGCCCCCGAGCAGATTCTAAGATGGAACGTAAGCTTTGGGATGAGTTTAGGGTTGTTAATGATCAGATATTTTCGAAACGAGATCAGGCAGTAGAAGAACGAAATGCGTTAGTTGAAGGCCAGTTACACGGTATTGACGAGCGAATAGCGTCTTTGAAAGAGGCTATCGCACAAGCTTCTGATAAAGCTGAATTACTCGAATTGGAATCTCAGACACTAGCAAGTATCGATCGAGATATTGCCGAAATTAAGGAAAATTCAGCAAAACAAAGACGTGAAGCATCTAAAAAGTTAAAACGTAGCATTCAAGAAAAGCTAGCTTACTTGTCTGAATATCAAAATACAGAGCAGTATAGAAATGCACTGGGTATTTTAGAACAATGGCGTAGCGAAGCTGCACCAGAAGCTGTGGCTGAATTACCCAATTATTGGCGTCAGGCTTTTCAGATATCTGCTCTAGATGATTCAGAAGGATTAAATGGTAACAACAGGCATGAACTTTTGATCGCGATGGAATTGCTGCAAGACAAACCGGTTGTAAATGGTGAAGAATCATTGAGAAAGAATATTCAATTGAAAATGATGGCTTCAAAATTACAACACGGTGATCAAACTGAGAAGGATGAGTTGCTTAAAATTTGGATTAGCAAAGGCCCATTGTCTGGTGATGATTTGAAATTGATGCCAAGAGTTAAAGCTGTTTTTGCAGTAGAAGCTCGTTAAGTCTTAGGCGACAACCTGAATTAGGGGGAAAACACCGTACAGCACGACCTGCTTGTGACTTTCGGTGTTTGTAAATTAATTATCCCTAATTTAGGTTGGTTCGTATAGGTTTTCGTCGTTTGTATGAACCCTAGCAAAAATTATTCGTTACCGTCTCTGTTTCCTGTTTCTCTTTCTTATCTCTTTGCGTTTATTTAGATAATTCCGCCCTTACATGTTTTAAATTCATTGCTAATAGAGGGCAAATAGCCTTTAGGGTAGGGCTGTTATGCTACACATGCTCTGCCTAGTATAAACGGCGGCATAATTGAACATGTAAGACCAACCGGCCTAACGTCGATGACATAGCTAAAATGCTTATGACGACGTTAATTCACCACGTAAATTAAGTGTTATCTGCTTTCTTAATTCTTTAATATCCATTTCTCGACTGAGTAAATAGTGGAGTTTTGCCAGAGCCGCTTCAGGCGTCATATCTAATCCGGATAGTACACCAACGTCTTGTAATGCATGCCCTGTGGCATATCCTGACATGTTGACTTTGCCACGTAGGCATTGTGTACAATTTACAATTACTATGTCTTTTTGATAGGCAATTTTAAGCTTCTGGAGAATGGCTGAATTTTGTGGCGCATTTCCAACGCCAAAACTTAATAAAATCATCGCATTTACGGGTTGCTGCAATGTGTTTTTGATCACATCAGCACTGATGCCTGGATATAGAGTTATTACTCCCACCGGTTGGGAATTCATACGAGCGACACTCAATTCTTTGGCCTTAGTAGGAAAGTGGACTTTACCTGCTACAAGCTCAATATTTATTCCGGCTACCAGAAGAGGGTTAAAGTTTGGAGAATCAAACGCATCAAATCCGTCAGCATCTAACTTTCGACTGCGATTTCCCCGTAGTAATTTATTGTTAAAAAACAGGGAAACTTCAGGAATAGGGTAGTTTGCAGCTATATATACTGCGTTTAACAGGTTTTCTTGTCCATCTGAACGAAGCTCTGCCAATGGTATTTGGGAGCCTGTTACGATAACCGGTTTTTCCAAATTTTCTAGCATGAATGACAGTGCGGAAGCTGTATATGCCATGGTATCGGTGCCATGCAATATGATGAATCCATCATAGTGTTGGTAGTTTTGTTGAATATCTTGTGCAATTTGTAACCAGTGATGCGGGTTCATATCGGAAGAGTCAATCAACTGGGGGTATTCGTGTAGAGTAAATTCCGGCATTTCTGGCCGGTGAAATTCTGGCATTTTGTTCAACGTGTCTGCAAGAAATCCTGCTACTGGCACATAGCCATTGCTTGAGGCTCGCATTCCGATAGTGCCGCCAGTATAGGCTATGTAAATCTTCTTTTTCATCGATTGCTCTGGAACAATATATTTGAAGCTAATTTTAGCTGGTTTGTGCGACAAGAGTCACGTCTTGCTGATGAATGGTTTGAAAAATCAGGCAGGAAGAATGGGCTGTAAGCTAAAATAGTGGCAGAAGATGCGAAGACATTTTCCACCACTTTTTCTGCCACTTAAGAATAGGCGAGATCAACCGGCCCTAATAATCACACATTATACAGAATGCATACGCTCCATGAGGGTCGTCGAATTGTGCCAGCGCATCTACTTCGCCAATAAGTTTGTTAAGTTGCTGTAAAACGGCGCTTTCTTTATAAATAGCTCCAATATTTTGGGCTATAAATTTGGAGGATTCACCAAATAGTTCTTTCAAAAATAGCTCTTTGGCGGAGAGTGACGTTTCAACGTACTTTGTGCCATAGTCATCTAATTCGGCTAATTTAGCTGCGGCTGCAATGGCATCATTTAGATCGCCCAACTCATCTACCAGACCTATCTTTTTTGCTTTAGTGCCAATCCAAACTCTCCCTTGAGCAATAGAATCGACATCTTCTTTAGACATTTCTCTTTCTTTAGCAACTAAGCTAATAAATCTATCGTAGCCTCTTTCAATACTGAGCTGAAATATGTCACCAACTCTGGGATCAAGACTTCTGGTTTGGGATAGTCCGCTGAAATCAGTTGTGCCTAAGCCATCAGTATGTACGCCTAGGAAGTCCAAGGAATCTTCGTAGGTCATAAACATGCCGAAAATACCAATAGAACCCGTTATGGTTGAAGGACTGGCCCAAATTTGATCAGCACTAGCTGAAATCCAGTAACCGCCAGATGCTGCCACGGAACTCATCGACGCCACTACCGGTTTACCGGCGGCTTTTAATTGTTCAATCTCTTGGCGAATAACTTCTGATGCGAAGGCACTTCCCCCGGGAGAATCAACTTGCAGAACAACAGCTTCAATTGAGTCGTCTAAGCGTGCTTTCCTAAGAAGATTTGCTGTGCTGTCACCACCAATGGTGCCTGGCTTTTGATTTCCACCGTAGATTGTTCCTTTAGCAACGACAACTCCGACATTGTTGTCACCGTTTACACCAATATTAAAGGAAGGGTTGATAACAGCAAGGTAGTCGTAGAAGTTAATATGCTTAAAGCCTAATTTTGATTTGTTTTTGCCAACCAAGTCAATGAACTCACTTCGAATTGCTTCTCGTGATTTGAGGGCGTCAACCCAGTTGTTGTCTAAGGCATATTGGGCAAAGTCATTATTTGAACTATTAAACTTTACTTTGAAATTAGTAATATCTTCATCAAAGTTATCAATATCAAATCCACGAGCAGTCGCCACATCATTCTTATATTGTTGCCATAACCCATTCAGCCATTCACGATTGGCTTCTTTGGCCGCGTCAGACATATCATCCCTTATATAAGGTTCGATTGCCGATTTAAACGTTCCAACTTTGAATACGTGGGTTTTGGCTTTTAATTTTTCGATTGCGCTTTTATAGTACATTCTATAGCGACCGTATCCTTCTAGTAAAATCATACCCATTGGGTTTAAATAAAGGTGGTCTGCGTGGCTAGCAAGGAAGTACTGGTTTTGATTATAGTAATCGCCGATGGCGTAAACGGGTTTTCCAGATTCTTTAAATCGCTCTATTGCTTTGGCAACTTCCCTTAACTTGTCTTGCCCGGCATTACGCATTCCCCCAAGTGATAAAATCATGGTTTTAATGCGTTTATCACCTGCGGCGTTGTCTATTGCGAAGATAATATCTTTGAGTAGAACTTCGGGGTCACCTTGTTGTTCATTCATGGCTTCCATCATGATTTCGTCGAAAGGGTCGACGATTTGTTTTTGAATAACAATATCACCCTGCAAATTGAGCAAAAATGCAGATTCTTTGGGAACGATGGATTGGTGATCATCGGCAAACAACGTTGCCCCAATGAATACAATGATAATTATGAAGATTGCATTAAAAAATAATCTACGAGTGAAGTTTAGAAGAGTCCAAACGCCAACAAAAAATCTAGAGGTCCAACTTTTTTCAGATGCCATAGGTATTTACTTTTGTCACTTTAAAAGGCTAACTTAGCCTTATTCTTTTTTCATTGATGTGTTACATCCTAACGGAACTATTCGCTATTAAAAAATAACAATTGTAATTTTTTATATAAGAAATGGCTTCAATAGTTTTTGAGTTGGGGTAAACTAGCACCAAACAGGTAAGACCAGTTGCAATATATGACTAAAAATCCGCATTATCCAAACCTTTTTACACCGCTAGATTTAGGCTTTACCACGATACGTAATCGTACGCTAATGGGGTCAATGCATATTGGCCTTGAAGAAGAAAAAGGGGGCGTTGAAAAACTGGCTGCCTTTTATGGCGAACGTGCGGCCGGTGGGGTTGGTCTTATTGTTACTGGTGGTGTTAGTCCTAACTTTTCAGGCTGGGTAGGGCCTTTTGCATCCAGAATGACGCGAAAATCTCATGCTCTCAAGCATCAAGTAGTTACTGACGCAGTCCATAAGCATGGTGGAAAAATCTGTATGCAAATACTGCATACTGGACGATATGGCTACCATCCTTTAATTGTTGCGCCTTCAGCCATTAAAGCGCCTATAAATCAGTTTAAACCTAGAGCGCTTTCTAAATGGGGTATTAAATCTACAATTAGTGATTACGCCAATTGTGCCAAAATGGCGCAATTAGCGGGTTATGACGGTGTGGAAATAATGGGCTCTGAAGGGTATTTGATTAATCAGTTCCTTTGCCCCCGTACTAATCATAGAACTGATGAGTGGGGTGGCTCTTTTGAGAATCGAGCACGATTTGCGCTTGAAATTACTCGCTCTGTAAGAAAAGCAGTTGGCGATAAGTTTATTATTATTTTTCGATTATCAATGCTGGATTTGGTCGAAGGTGGTAGTGAATGGAGTGAAGTGGTTGAATTAGCAAAATTGCTGGAGTCGGCAGGCGTAACTATTCTTAATACCGGAATTGGTTGGCATGAGGCTCGTTTGCCTACAATCGCTACCATGGTTCCACGAGCTGCATTTACTTGGATCACTCAAAGGTTAAAGGGTGAAGTGTCAATCCCACTTATTACAACAAACAGAATTAATACTCCTGAAGTTGCTGAAAAGGTTTTGGAAGACGGGCATGCTGATATGGTGTCAATGGCTCGTCCGTTCTTGGCAGACTCTGAGTTTGTTAATAAAGCTGAGCAAGGTAAAGGGGATCGAATAAATACCTGTATTGCATGTAATCAAGCGTGTTTAGATCACATTTTTGAGCGTAAGCGAGCGACTTGCCTGGTAAACCCCAGAGCGGCGTATGAAACGACACTAAATTTCCCATTAACGAATCATAAGAAAAAAATAGCGGTGATAGGGGCGGGTCCTGCGGGGTTGGCTTTTAGTTGTTATGCCGCTGAACGGGGACATGAAGTACATTTGTTCGATCGCGACAACAGAATTGGTGGCCAATTCAACTATGCTAAGCGTGTTCCGGGCAAAGAAGAGTTTTTTGAAACGCTGCGCTATTTCGAAAATCGATTAATCGACACTGGCGTTCATGTGAAATTGGAATCTAATCAAACCTCTGATTCTCTAAAAGATGCGGGGTTTGATGAGATAATTTTATCCACCGGGATAAAACCAAGACAACTGTCGATACCTGGCATAGAGCATTCAAAAGTAATGAGTTACCTTGATGTTTTGCGCGACAATAAACCGGTTGGCAAAAAAGTCGCTGTTGTTGGGGCGGGTGGAATCGGATTTGATATTGCTGAGTTTCTAACTGAAGAAAAGTCATTAACTGAAAACCCGGAGAGCTGGTTGAAATCTTGGGGTATTGATACTCAGTATGAAAACAGAGGCGCGATCACAAGCCCAGAAATAACCCCCAGTGAAAGAGAAATCTTCTTGTTGCAACGAAAAGAAACAAAGGTTGGTAAATACTTGGGTAAAACCACGGGATGGATTCATCGTCAGTCTCTTAAGCAAAAAAATGTTCAAATGATTCCTGGAGTTGAATACCAAAAAATTGATGATGAAGGATTTCATGTATCTATTGATGGTCAAAATAAAGTTCTCGATGTCGATAATGTGATTATTTGTGCGGGCCAAGAATCTAATCGAGATTTGTATGAAGAGCTGGTTGCGCTTGGATTGCCAGCCAGAGTTATTGGCGGGGCTGATGTGGCCTCTGAACTTGATGCTAAAAGAGCAATTAGACAAGGTGCTGAATTGGCAGCAACAATTTAGTTGAACCCTCCTACCGTTTTATAATTTAGTCCTCCGAGCAAATGCTGGGGGGCTTAATTGACCTGTATTTTTAGTACCTTATTACCTCAACACATCAATCTATCCAAAATACCAAGCGTTACAATGATTATTCTCAACTTATGACCCCTAAACTTTTTCATTGATAAAAGATATTGAACAAACCGGTTCCTGCATGAGCGTTTGATATAAATATTTGGAATATGAATCTGTTAGATATGCTGTTGAGCGGTATAAGGAAGCTAATTTGCTATTAGGAGTAGTCTACAACGTAGGCCAAATTCCCTTATCCTTTGTCTGAAAAATAATCAATCCTATTGATATAAATCAAAATTTCGCCATACACAAAAAAAATTAGAAAAAAAATTTCCTTATCTGTCAGTAAGTTATCCATTTTAGTGCAAAAAAAACACCCGTGTGGAACACATTCCACTTTCTTTTTTCTACACTAGTAACGTCAAAGGAAAAGACCCAACATATAAAAGAATTGAAAATGAGGTGCGTAACATGTTTATCAATGGTGCAGATTTAAGAAAAATGCGTTTGACCGCTGGAATGACAACCGTCCAAATGGCTGAGTTTGCGGGCGTAAAAACTCGTAAGACTTATGAAAATTGGGAAAAGAACGTTGGTGCTCCAAGTATGAATCAATATTTGGCAATGGCAACTGCTTGTGGCTTTAAACCAGCGGATCTAATTAAAATGTACGTTGACCGCAATGATGTTGAACAAGAGCTGGATTTAACCGCAGCATCGAAAGCTAAATAGCAGGCAAGGATAATTTTTTATCTAGACTCTTTACCTGTTAACTTTTTTATACTATTTTAACCGACCAGATGTTTTGGGTGTAAAATCGGAGCGTAAAGAGTGTTGCAAGCATTTAGTGGTAAAAAGCTGAAAGAAATGCGCAAAGAATCGGGCCTTACTCAAGCGGAACTGGCAGTCCGCTTGAGTGTAAGCCGAGAGACTGTTATTGCAATTGAGAATGAACACCCCGGCACGATTGATTCCCTGGCGGTAGGTACGCTAAAACAATGGTGGAAGGTGTGTAACCAACGAATATCTCAAAAGTCTCGAAATGAATTCGTTGAATACGTTAAAAATTTCCTAAACATTGCTTAAAAAGAAAAATTAAAAGTTGTATTCTTTACTCACACCCAATATAAGTAAAAAAGTTGCTTCCATAACTGGCTTAATCGCTCTGTGTCTTTTCGTGTTTAGCTTTGGGCAACCTTTACTGTTCGATCGCATCTACCTCGTTCTGTTACTAGGCGCAGCGGCCTATAGTTATCATATAGACAGAAACATTTTTGGTATCTTCGTAATTTTATTTCTTGAACGTATATTCGAAGAGACAATGTTCATGCTTAACTCTGATGAGATGAGCTTTAAAATTATAGTCATCTCTCTATGTGCCTTCGCATGCTATAAACTCCGATACGATCGAATGATATGGGTTGCGGTGGGGGCTTTACTCTCTCTGATTCTTGCTGAAGCTTATTGGCATTTCACCGATTATGACACTCCTCGTATATATTGGAGTATCGTTATTCTATTTCAAAGTCTTATGGTTAGGCATTTTATCTTCTTTCGACCCGCTATTATGGAACAACGTTTTCCTGAGTGGAAAGAGATACGTTGGATAAATACAGATTGGCAGATTTATCAACTTATGTTTGTGTTTGTTGTTATTGAATCTTTAAGGCTTCTGGAGTATTACGTTCGGCATATATTGGGTTTTACGGATATAATTGTCATTTACACTTTGTATGCTTATGTAACTCAAGCATTGGCTTGCACGATCATTTGGATTATTCTTAACGAAACAGTTCGTATGACACGGGAAAGATACTTGGCTGCTTAGTTCATTTATTTTTGATTGTCGTGGTCATGTTGCTTTTTTAAATAATGCATACTTAAGTGCTTCAAGTCTTGTTCCCATCAGCTTAAGTAGTTCTAATCCCCATCTTAAAATAGTTAAGCGCTGTCTCGCAGTGTTAACCTTATACCTTTTGACTTTAGCTCATCTAGAACTCTGGATAAGCAACAGCTTCCAGCACAGGTAAGTCTGTGCCTCTCAGTGTTAAGTTTGCTTTAAAGAGGCCCACTATTCATTCACAAACAAGCCTTGATAGGCGAAGATCTGTCAGCACTAGATGAAAAGTCAAAATCACTTAATCGTTAAAAAGTAAAATGCATTGCCAATTAACAATATTTCTTATTCAGAGTTCAGTTTAAATATACACATATTGTAATTCATCTTGATATTTTCGTATTTTTCTACGCTTGGTGAAGTAAGTATCATCTAGATACTTTACTGAAAGTGTAAGTGTCTGATATTAATCAACATACAATGTTTATGGGAATGCTCCGTAACCCTTATTTAGCAAGGTTAGCAGTAGTAGTTTTGTTTAATTTCAAAGAAATGTAATATTTTTTAATAATAATGGTGTGGATTATAATCCACATCACTGTCTATATATGTGTATTGCAATCCACATTGTCAAAAATGTTACGAGGAAATAACTATGAAAAACATAAATAAAATCGCAGCTCTTCTTATACTTTCAAGTGTTCTATTCGGCGCAAATGCTTTTGCTGGAGGAAGCAAATCAGGTGGTGATCCTACAGTGAATACAACCAGTGCACCCGCTCCTACTACTACCGATACTATCTGGACAGAATTATTATCTGGATTTGGTCTTTAAGAAATAAATACGAAATCCACGTTGCCTCTGCTCTCTTCCAGAGGCAACTCCTTTCCAAATTTGTTATTTTTCCAACTCCCTTTGTAAAGCCCTCCTTTTACTAACTCAAAAACCGTTTAAATGTAATTTGAGCATTTGATATTAAAATTTATAAATTGCTCAAGATTGCTCAAATCGAAATCTGAACTATTTGTTGTTTTGCTAGGGATGTGTATGTTTTCCTGTTTATCTAATGAACCTGAACTGGTGATAAGAAAAACCTTCCAGCATGGCTAACCCAGACGTCTCTCTGCGTTATATTTGTTTTAAATAAACCGGTTATTCATTCGCAAATAAGCCTTGATAGACGCAGGCTTCTCAGTAACGGACCAAATACAATGAAAGAAAATATTAAATTATGTGATTTAAAATGAAAGACTCTTAAAGAAAAGACATTAAACGACATTTCTTATCCCAAGTTTAGGTTAGTGAATGAAATGGCATAAAACCTTTGAAAAACAGTAACCTTTTCCTGTAGGTTACATTTTCATTTACTTTTTTGGTGTTGTAAAAGCTGGTTTGAGAATGAAAGTTAATGGTTTTTTTCTCTGTCTTTGCAAATAGATTTATATATTGGAAGCCAAAAATGACTATATTGGATAAGTACCTACCTCTACACAACCTTTTAAACAAGATGAGTTTTGCAGATGGAATTGCACCTTTGTTGCTTAGAATCTATCTTGCCCCTGTACTAATACAAGCTGGTTGGAATAAATATATCGCCTTTTCTGATACCGTTGCTTGGTTTGGAAATCCTGATTGGGGTTTAGGTTTGCCAATGCCGGAGGCTTTAGTAACTTTGGCCATTGCTGCTGAGCTTATCGGTGGCGCATTTATCTTAATTGGTTTGGCCACACGCTGGGTGAGCATTCCTTTAATGGTAACGATGCTAGTCGCTGCGTTTAGTGTGCATTGGGGGAATGGTTGGTTGGCAATTGCCGATTCAAGCAGTTGGTTGGCGAATGGGACTATAATGCACAGTGAATCGATCATGAGTGCACCTGATAAGTTGGATGCCGCTAAGTCAATATTGCAAGAGCATGGAAACTATGAATGGATAACAAGTAGCGGAAAACTTGTTGTTTTAAATAATGGAATTGAGTTTGCTTTCACTTATTTTGTCATGCTGTTGTCATTATTTTTTACTGGTGGTGGGCGTTTTACCAGTGTTGATTATTTTATTGCAAAGAAGTTTCTTCAAAAATAAGCAGTTGATTAACCTCAGGACTGGAAGGTGTTCCCTATCTAGAATTGAGGTTGATTGGTTTAAGTTAGCTAGGGCAGGCCGGTCTTTCGAGGTTAATTTTACAGTAGTTTGTAGGAATGACCTTTAGACGCTGCTCAGCAGGTTTTCTATACATACGTTTTGTTTTTGTTGCAGATTGTTAACTTAGTCAACTAGGCCAACAAGCCTGCGCCTCAACCAAAAGTGCATATTTAGAACAAAATTTTAGCACGAAAGATCAATAACCCCTGTAGGAGCCATAAGCGCTCCTGCTAACTTCATTGTTTTATATAAGATAAAAACTTGCGGCTCTACGCAAGTTGGTTCATATTACCCCGACTAAATTAATTCTCTCTTCAAAATTATGGAAGCGCTAAGCTTACTTTTAAATAGAACGTCCCATGCTCGACTGGAATCTCCCGCCCCTGAAGGCGAAGAGTTGCAGAATATTATGAATGCAGCCTTGAAAGCTCCGGATCACGGTGCTTTGGCTCCGTGGCGGTTTATAGTATGCAAAAACAATGGGCTGGTTAAATTAGGTCAGATATTTGAAACGGCAGCTCGTTTAAGTCAAATGTCTCAAGCTGATGTTGAAAGAGCGGCCAAGTTACCCTTACGAGCCCCTTTGGTTATTATTGCTATAGCTGAATATAGAGAAAGTAAAAAAGTGCCTCGTATAGAGCAAATATGCTCAGCGGCCTGTGCTGTTCATGCAATGCAAATGGCGGCTCTAGCTCAATCATTTGGTGGTGTATGGCGAACAGGTTCTTATGCATCAAATTCGATAGTGAAAAAGGAACTCGCTGTTAAAGAGCAAGATGAAATTGTAGGTTTTTTGTATTTAGGCACACCATCATCTACTTCAAGTAAAAAACCGGTTAAAAACTGTAAGGATTACTTTGAGGTGTGGGAATAGTGCAGAACAATATTTTATTTGATACATAATTTTACCGTATAGAACTTTTTTAGTATTAAATCGAACATGTTTATGCAGAATAAGTTTAAGTAATCCCGAAGTAGTCGGGATATAATTATTACCTGACGATAGATTTTTGTTATACTCTTTTGAAAATCTAACATAAAGGTACGTTTGTTATGTTCATCACAGGTAATGATTTGAGAAGAATGCGCCGCAAAGCTGGAATGACCACTATGCAGATGGCGAAGTTGGCAAGCGTTAAAACGCGTAAAACTTACGAAAATTGGGAGAAGGACATTGGTGCACCAAGTATGAACCAATTCTTGGCAATGGCGATTGGTTGCCAGTTTAATGCCATGAGATTGGTTACAATGTATTTGGAACGCCGTACTTTAGAAGATGAAGTCAATCTTACCGAAGCCCACCTCAAAAACTGAATTTGTAGCCATTGTTGGTTATGTATGCATAGCGGCTCTTGGGGTCGCGTTCATACAAGTACCAAAGATGTTTATATTGCTGTTTTTGGTAGCTTGTATCTATTCTATTTACCAGAATCGGGCATATATAAATATAGTGTCACTGTTGCTGATATTGTTAGGCGCCAAAACTGGCGAGCTGGCGATATTGGAGTTGGTTCGTGATACTAAAAGTAACTACTTAATTTTTTCTTCGTTTTTCTTAGTCGATATACCCGCCATTATATTGATTGGATTGCGTGTGCCTCTGTGCCGATATATGGAATATCGTAGGCTTGGGAAACTCGACGATCCTGAAAGGTTCATCGTAACCAATGCCGATTTGCTCGTTGGAAAAATCTACATCACGTATTGTATTATAAATTTACTTGCCATTGTTGAGCATGCCTTTAGGCATTTAGACGATTTTGGCTTTCCTTCCGATGCTGAATATACAATTTTCCTATTTAACAATATGCGTGTTATTTGGGACTACTATGAGTACGTAAAGCATTCTTTGAACTTCATTGAATTTATAGCTGTTTTTGCCACTGTTTCAAGTTACATGAGAAGTGAACGTATATTGAAAGCTTAATGCAAAAAACCGTATTAAGGCTTTTGATCTTTTGTACTCAAACTTGGAATCAGCAGGGATGCGCCTGTAGGTCATTTCTGCGGCGTTACAGTCTAATTATCTAGATTACTACAGTGCATAACCTCTATCTTGTATCAATAGCTTACAGACCGATACTAAATCGGATACAAAAGAGCAATAGGCATTAATACCCACTTCTTTCCATTCTCCTAAAATTCTCTTAAATTATTTTTCTATTAAAAGCTTAATTTTTTTGATTATAGACACTTTAATGTGAACTAATCTATTAAAAAATAAAGAAAATTATCCAAATCCACAAATCACATGTTGCATACCTTATAACACTATCAGGTAAGAAAACTTCATATAGAGTGCCCATGGTGTAGTATTTTTAATAAAAAGTGTCATAATGAATTTGGAGGGAAAAAAACTACCCTCACAACAGTGTGTGGAGGAGCTTATGAAAAATGTTATTAAACACTTTCTATCTGTATTTACAATAACAACCATTCTATTTATACCTATACAAAGTAGTGCAACTGAGACTTTGACAGTTGAAGGTTTTTTGGATTGGATGACAATAGTAAAAAAATCAAATGGAGATGGAGTAGCTAACTCTGGAGGAACTAAAGGTGACCCGTCTGACGGACAAGGGACGGGTTCTGATGATTCCTCTGGGTCTGATTCAGGTGGAACAAAAGGCGATCCAATTTAACAATTACATAATAATAAACGTTATTAATAAAACCAGTCCTTGGACTGGTTTTATTTTGATCATTGCAATATTTTTTAAAAATCACTTTACTTTCTAGTTACAAGTGTTAATTAATTGTTATAAATTAAGGTCGGATAATAATTAAACCGCCCCTCTGGTCAGTCCTCTATTCTTTTAAATTAAAAACTCATTTAAAAACAATGATATTCTAAAAAGAGATATAATATAATTTAAATGTTTTTGTGTTTTGTGGAATATTCATTCACCATCTTTGTCGCAAAATATGTAATTAATAATAAAATTTAATTACAAATAATTACATGTTTTGTAAGAAGTGTTGCTTAGCGATACTTACTTCAAATAATAAAAATAATTAAAAGTAACCAACAAGTTGTTCTCACTTAATTCTCTTCAATAAGTAGTGTGGTAATGCAGTTTCAAATAATGTCTATTTCATAGTTAATCATTAATTTATTTTAATTTTAAACCGTAATATTCATTGTTGGACGGCACTTTCGTATTGTTGAATTGAGTTCAAATACTGGAAAGTATTTACACGTAAAAATGTAATAAAAATAAAAACAAGGCAAAGGATAGAGCATAAGTTGGTTAGTAACTTTTTTATAATAATGGGTTTTATTTAGTAGTAGCCCGAATATAAAAAGAATAATTACAACAAGTGTTGAAGGAATTTTAATGAAGACAAATCTATCTAGATTAAGTGCTATTACGGTAGCCTTAATTGGCGCATCCTGTTTCGCCCAAGCTGGCGAACTAACACCAGCAAAAAACTCTGGTGTGGACCAAAATGTTAGTATCGAAAAGAAATTGGAATTCGCAAGTTGGTATGCGGAGCAGCAGCGTGAGAAAAATGCAGCTGTTACGGACCAATTTATTGTTCGATTTAATAGCAACACCGCATTAAAACAATTGCAGTTAATGTCTTTAGGGACTGAGTCGTCATCTTTAGCGTCTGCAAAAGCTGGAGATGTTTCGTCTGCTAAAGCACTAATGCGTTCTTTAAGTGCAAGTGCAGGTATGCCATTGTCCTTTGTTAAAGCGACTAAAGCTGGTGCTGCACTTATGAGAATTTCTGTCACTAAATCCCTGACAGAAATTAATCATATCGCCAGAGCGCTTCAAGGAAATCAGAACATTTCTAGTGTTGAAGCGGATCCTCGTCGCTATCCTATGGCGCAAAATTCTCCTTGGGGATTAGCGGACGTGCAGGCTCAACTGTTGTCTGATTCTGCTGCTGGTAATACTACAGTTTGTATTATCGACTCTGGTTATGACATTAACAATCCGGACTTACCTTCAGGTTCTACAGTATCTGGTACTAACGATAGCGGTACAGGTAGTTGGAGCACCGCTGGCGGATCTCATGGTTCACATGTTGCAGGTACGATAGCTGCTATTAATAATACCGTGGGTGTGGAAGGTATTCTTCCTAATCAAAAAGTTAACTTGCATATCATTAAAGTGTTTAATGAAAGTGGTTGGGCTTATAGTAGTAGTTTGGTTTCTGCTGTTGAGAAATGTCAGCAAGCTGGTGCCGATGTCGTTAACATGTCTTTGGGTGGTTCAGGCTCAACAACCGCTGAAGGTAACGGATTACAAGCTGTAGCTGATGCTAACGTTCTTCTAATCGCCGCCTCAGGTAACGATGGAAATTCTACTCACTCTTATCCTGCATCATATGACGCTGTAATGGCTGTTGGTGCTGTTGATGAAAACAACCAGCATGCTGAATTCTCTCAGTTTACTAGTCAAGTTGAAGTGGTAGGCCCTGGTGAAGCAATTCTTTCAACAGTAGCAGGAGATGGACGCCAAGGTTTCATAAGCTATGGTTCTGTTTCTGTAGGTGATGACCGCGCTGCTCCACAAACTCGTTTCACACCAAGTGGTACAAGCTTTGCTGTTGATAACATTAATGGCTCTGCTACGGGTGATTTAGCGGCTTGTAGTCGTTCAGGGGCCACTTATACATGTGGCAATATGGCTGGGAAAATTTGTGTTGCAGAACGTGATGCTAACCAGGTTGGTAGCACTTATCCTGAAATCAATGCAGCAAAAGCCTGTACAGATGCAGGGGCCGCAGGTGTTATCGTATACAGTAATGCCGCGCGTCCTGGACTGCAAAAGCCATTCTTGGTTGATGCCGGTCTTGATGTAACCGTTCCTTATGTTTCTGTTAATAGAGCATTGGGACAACAGTTGGTAGCAGCTGCGGGCACTTCCGCTACTTTGGATGTATTGGGTAGCAGGAATTATGATTACTACAACGGCACATCAATGGCAACACCACATGTTGCAGGTGTGGCAGCTTTGGCATGGAGTAATAACCCTACATGTACAGCTACTGAAGTACGTACCGCGCTGAAAGAAACGGCAATTGATTTAGATACTGCTGGTCGTGATGATCGTACTGGTTATGGCTTAGTACAAGCTAAAGCGGCTTCTGACTATATGGCAGCAAACTGCGGTGGCACAGGTGGCGGTGGCGGAACTGGTGATAGTGTGTTGACAAAAGGCACTACTAAAACTGGTGTTGCAGGCGCATCTAAGACTAGTCAATTCTTTACTATTGATGTACCAGCTGGTGCAACAGACTTAAGCTTTAATTTGTCTGGTGGTACAGGTGATGCTGATTTGTATGTGAGTTTTGGTTCACAGCCAAGTACAAGCACTTATGATTGCCGTTCATGGGCATCAGGTAATACTGAAAGTTGTTCTTTTGCAACTACTCAGGCTGGTACTTACCATGTATTAGTACATGCTTATAGTGCATTCTCAGGTTCATCTCTTATTGCTGATTATACTGCTGCGAGTTCTGGTGGTGGCACAGGTGGTTCTTCTACCGTACCTAACCTTTCTGCAACTAAAAATAACTGGTTGAATTATACACTTGATATTCCTGCTGGCATGGCAAGTTTGGATGTAGATATTACGGGTGGTACTGGAGATGCTGACTTGTATCTTCGTTTTGGTTCACAGCCAACTACATCAACTTATGATTGTCGTCCATATAAATCCGGTAATGAAGAAGTTTGTACAGTTACAAACCCTCAAGCCGGTATTTGGCACATAGGAATTAGAGCTTATTCGACTTTCTCTGGTGTAACATTGAACGCAAGTTACCAACCATAGAAATAGAATGAAAGCTTGTAAATAAGCTTCATGATAATTAGAAACCAGGCTTTTGCCTGGTTTTTTTATAACTGATTATCAGTTTTTATTTTGTCATTTTTACCTTCAACATAATGATTTGAATAGCTTATTCAAACTATGTCTTCTGTTTCCTATTCTGAAAAAACGGCATATAACTCAAATTTTTTATAGGATGAAAAACCGTTTGTTAATTAAGGTTTTTAATGAGTAATGAAAAATCAAATTGTTGTGTCAGAATTTACAGCTTTAATTATTGATAATACTTTTGAATTGGTATTGTTAGTTAAATAAATTGATGTTTAATATTTTTCTTCTTTCCAATGTTTTACTTTGATTGATTAGCTTAATATTTCTTAAAAAACAGAGGTAATTGTTTGGTTTTAAAAGTTGTTAGAAAAATAACAATGTAACCATGAGTGGGGCATTTATTCTCTGAATTCGGGAGTAGTAAAAATAAAACATTTTTGAAGGTGTTGTTTTGTATTTTATTGGTAAGAGTACTGATAATGCTTAACGAGGAATTTTCGAAAAAGAGACGACAGAAAAACCTTGTTCATCTCTTTAGATGGTATTTAGGCAATTGAAACTGCTATGTTAAAACGGTTTGGATATTTTGTGCACACAGTTGGTTAGATCGGCTGCGTGGGTGTCTAAATAAAAATGTCCAGCATCTAACATGTTTAATTTAATGGGTTTAGCGAAACAGCTTTGCCACAGTTCAAGATCGTTTTCTGGAATGTTGGCGTCTTCTGTACCTCCAAATACTGTGGCAGGGCAGGTGAGTGGAGTACGGTCATCGGGATTGTATTGCTCGACAATTCCTATATCTGCACGAAGAATAGGCATAAGCAATTCCAACAATTCTTTATTTGCAGCAATATCAGGATGTAATCCGCCTAATTTATCAAGCTTTTGTGTAAATTCTTCATCATTTAATGTGGTCCAATCCGTCATTGATTTTAGATGAGGAGCTTTTCTGGCAGATGCAATAAAATGCACTGGCATGGTTTTACTTTGGCTTTTGAGCTTGTGAAGAAACTCAAAAGCAACCAGTGCACCAAGGCTATGGCCGAATAAAATATAGGGTTTGTCGAGGAATTGATTAAATTGCCGCCAAGCATCATCAACCAATTCCTCCATTGTCATTGCTAACTTATCCTGAAATCGTCCAGCTCTTCCTGGTGGAGTGTATGCTAGTACCTCGACATTTTTGTCGAGGTGAGACTTCCAAGGATGATAAACACCGGCATTACCTCCCGCAAAAGGAAAGGCAATCACTCTCACGTTTGAAGGTGAAGAGTCATCACTAGATAAGCGAGTTATTGCCGGATTGTTTATTAGTAAGTTATGCAATTCAAAATTCCTGGGCTAAGTTAAAAGTCTGCAACAAAGAACAAAACGTGTGTATGACAAAGCCCTGTTGTTACAGATAGGGCAAAGCTTGTAAGTCATTTCTACTGCGTTAGAGTCTAATTATGTAGATAACTACGCCGGATAGACTCTGCCTTGTATTAACAACCTACAGACTACGGCAAAATTGACCTCGAAAGCTCAACATGCCCTTATTAATAATTCGCACTTCCGGTCGCTCTTGGAAATGGAATAACATCCCTTACGTTTTGAACACCGGTAACGTAAGCAACTAAACGTTCAAATCCCAACCCGAACCCTGAATGAGGAACAGTGCCGTAACGTCTTAAATCTCGATACCAGCCATAATCTTCAGGATTAAGATTCATTTCATTCATGCGCTTATCTAGCACATCCAACCTTTCTTCACGTTGAGAACCACCAATAATCTCACCAATTCCCGGAGCAAGAACATCAAGGCATGCGACGGTTTTGTTATCTTCATTCATGCGCATATAAAAAGATTTAATATCTTTAGGGTAGTTTTGCATGATAATTGGTGCGCCAACATGTTCTTCGGCTAGGTAGCGTTCGTGTTCTGACGCAAGGTCAATTCCCCATTCAACCGGGAACTCAAACTTTTTACCGCTATTTAGTAAAATATCGATGGCGTCGGTGTAGTCCATTCGAACAAAGTCCTGATCAATGACTTGTTTAAGCCTACTGACCACTTCTTTATTGACTCGTTGTTCAAAGAAGGCCATATCATCAGGTCTTTCTTCTAAAACGGCTTTGAACACATACTTAAGCATGTCTTCGGATAATTGGGCGATGTCTGCTAAATCTGCAAAAGCCACTTCTGGTTCTATCATCCAGAATTCTGCTAAATGGCGACTAGTATTTGAATTTTCGGCTCTGAACGTAGGTCCAAAGGTGTAAACCTTTGACATGGCACAGCAAAAGCTCTCCACATTAAGTTGCCCAGATACAGTCAAAAAGGTCTCTTTACCAAAAAAGTCTTGGCTGTAATCAACTTCACCTTTATCTGTTTTGGGTATATTTTGCATGTCTAGAGTCGATACTCTGAACATTTCCCCTGCGCCTTCGGTATCGCTGGCCGTAATAATAGGGGTACTTATCCACATGTAGCCTTGTTCGTGAAAAAAGCGGTGAATTGCTTGAGATAAGCAATTACGAACACGGGTTACTGCGCCGATAATATTTGTTCTAGGACGAAGGTGGGCATGTTCACGTAAGTATTCAATGCTATGACGCTTAGCAGCCATAGGATAGGTATCAGGATTTTCAACCCAACCTAATATTTCCACATTATTCGCATCTATTTCTAACGCTTGGCCTTTACCTTCGGAAGCTTTCACTGTTCCTGTAACAGAGACAGAACAGGCAGTCGTGAGTTTTTGGATATCTTCATAATTTGATAAAGTATTTAACGCAATAGCTTGTACCGGATCAAAACAACTTCCGTCATGAACAGCAATAAAAGATAGACCCGCTTTCGAGTCTCGACGGGATCTAACCCATCCTTTTACAACGATTGTTTCGCCTATGGCGTATTTTCCAGATAATACTTCAGCGACAGTGGCGTGAGCCATTCAATGCTCCAATTTTAAGTTATACCGGCTCTTCCTAATTGGTGGCCAGATTGTGACAAGAAATGCTGTAATCTTACTTACCCAGAGAGAAGAAACAAGAAAAAATCCATGGGTTTTGGAAGTATTTGCTATGAAACCGTGAAAAAAGGCGTTTTGAGTGGGGCAAGTAGATGAAATGGTGCTTGGTGAAGAGGATTGCTAACCTTACCAAACTGAACTAAACCCAAGCTAGCGAGTAAGGTTAGTGACTAAAATGACGCTTATTAGGTTCAATTTGAACCAACCTTGAAAATATCGCCTTGCTTTAGGCCTTATCCAAGATGCGTAAAGTGTCGAAAATAGCGTTAGTTAACACCTGTAGTTCTTCCTGACCGATTGTGTAAGGAGGCATTAAGTAAATGAGCTTTCCAAATGGGCGAATCCATGCACCTTTTTGCACAAAATGCTTTTGAAGCGTGGCAATGTCAAAAGCACTTTTGGTTTCAACAACGCCAATTGCACCCAATACCCGCACGTCCTCTACGCAATCCAATGCTTTGTTTTTCTCTAAATCATTGGCAAGTTGTAAGCTTATTTGCTCAACTTGATTACGCCAATTGCCATTAGCCAGTAAAGCAAGGTTTGCGTTGGCAACTGCACAAGCAAGGGGGTTACCCATAAAGGTAGGCCCATGCATAAATACACCGGGTTCGCCCTGACATACTCCCATGGCAACATCTTCAGTACATAAGGTTGCAGCTAAGGTCATATAACCACCTGTTAATGCTTTACCCAGGCACATAATGTCTGGTGTAATATCCCCATGCTGGCAGGCGAATAATTCCCCTGTTCGTCCAAAACCGGTCGCTATTTCGTCTACTATGAGCAAAACATTGTATTGATCACATAACTGACGGCAGCGTTTTAAATAGTTGGGGTGGTAAAAACGCATACCACCTGCGCCTTGAACAATAGGCTCTAAAATAATGGCTGCGACTTCATGGTGGTGTCGTTGTAATAATTCATCCAGAACCAGCATTTCATCTTCGTTCCAAAGCGCATCAAATTGCGTTTGGGGGGCTGGTGCAAAAATTTGTTCAGGCAAGACTTTTTTAAACAGGCTATGCATGCCATTTATCGGATCACATACAGACATGGCACCCAGTGTATCGCCATGATAACCATTTCGTGGAGCGATAAATTTACTTTTGTTTTCGCTTCCCTGACAAGCCCAATATTGCACGGCCAATTTCATCGCGACTTCTACAGCAACCGAGCCAGAGTCAGCCAAAAATACTCTTTCTAATCCTTCAGGTGTCCACTCAACCAATGTTTTGCATAGCTCAATAGCTGGCTCGTGAGTTAAGCCCCCAAACATAACGTGGGACATATTACTCAGTTGGTTATGTACAGCATCGTTAAGAGCGGGGTGGTTGTAGCCATGAATGGCGGACCACCAAGAAGACATGCCATCAACTAATTTATGACCATTTTCTAAATGTATGTAAACACCATCAGCTTTTGACACCGGATAACAAGGGAGAGGGTTAATGGATGAGGTATATGGGTGCCAAATGTGTTTTTGATCGAACTGAATGTTCATGATTAAATAATAACCTATTGTAAACCTTTTGGTTTGCGGTGTGGTTGACAAGACTTGGTGGACCAATAGACTAGGCAAGCAAAAGTCAATTGTAAAGGATAAAGATACATGTCTGCCTCAGTACGCCATGATTGGACCGTAGAAGAAGTTAATCAATTATTAGCCAAGCCATTTAACGATTTGCTTTTTGAAGCGCAGACTATCCATCGTCAAAATTTTGATCCAAATGAAGTCCAGGTAAGCACCTTGCTTTCGATAAAAACCGGGGCTTGTCCGGAAGACTGCAAGTATTGTCCCCAAAGTGCTCGATATGATACCGGATTGGAACGAGAAAAGTTGATGGAAGTAGAGCAGGTTTTAGAGCGTGCTAAAGATGCTAAAAAAACGGGTTCCACTCGTTTTTGCATGGGCGCAGCCTGGAGAAATCCAAAAGCACGAGACATGCCATATCTCGTTCAAATGGTTGAAGGTGTAAAAGCTCTTGGCTTGGAAACTTGCATGACGCTGGGCATGTTAACGCGGGATCAAGCGTTAGAACTAAAACAATCGGGATTGGATTACTACAATCATAACCTTGATACGTCCCCAGAATTTTACGGCGATATTATTACTACACGTACCTATCAAGACCGCATAGACACGTTAAAGCATGTTCGTGATTCAGGCATGAATGTTTGCTCGGGTGGCATTGTCGGTATGGGGGAAAGTGTGTCTGATAGAGCTGGATTACTAGTTCAGTTGGCTAATTTGGAACAGCAACCGGAAAGTGTACCTATTAATATGTTGGTGAAAGTCGAGGGTACACCTTTAGATGAGCAAGAAGATTTGGATGCATTTGATTTCATTCGAACCATTGCGGTAGCAAGAATTATGATGCCTAAATCTCATGTGCGCCTTTCCGCTGGACGAGAAGAAATGAATGAACAAACCCAAGCGCTGTGTTTTATGGCCGGGGCCAATTCAATTTTTTACGGTTGTAAATTGCTAACCACTTCCAATCCTGATGCTGATGAAGATGTACAACTGTTTCGCAAGCTTGGAATCAATCCAGAAAAAACGCGAGACTATTCTGATGAAGCGCATGAATCCGTGCTAATGGATGCTTTACAGGATAAAACGGAGGAAAGCTTATTCCATAATGCAGCCAGTTAACCGGTTTCCGCATTTATGTCATTTGAATTTATCCAGAGCACTTTAAAGCAACGACAAGAGCAAGGCTTGTTTCGTCAGGAGCGAGTTGTTCAAAATTACCATCAACAGTTTGTCGTGGTTGATGGTAAGCAATACCTCAACTTTTCAAGTAATGATTATCTGGGGCTAGCACAAGCTGAAAAGTTTGACTGCAAACCGGCATTACCAATGGGAAGCGGTGGTTCGCCACTAGTTACCGGCTTTTCCCTTCAACATCAGCGATTATGCGACTTTCTGGCTGAGCAATTGGGCCGAGAAGCAGTATTACTTTGTAGTTCAGGGTTTGCAGCAAATGCCGGCATTTGCCAAGCATTTGGGCAAGAATCTAAGGTTCACTTTATTGCCGATAAGCTTGCACATGCTTCCATAATGGAAGGGGCATTCAACAAGCATTCGAATTTCTTAAGGTTCAGACATAATAATTTAGAACACCTTGAAGCCCAGATTCAAAAAGCTTCAGGGGATGTGATGGTGATGACCGAAGGTGTGTTTAGCATGGACGGTGACGTACCACCAATACCCGCCCTTGTTGAGAAGTGTCATCAATATAATTGTTGGCTAAGCCTTGATGATGCCCATGGATTTGGTGTGTTGGGCGATTCGGGAATGGGAACCATTGAAGAATATGGACTAACGCAGCAACAAGCCCCGGTGCTAATGGGAACATTTGGTAAAGCGATTGGAACGGGTGGGGCGTTTGTAGCGGGAAGCGCAGCATTAATTGATTATTTGAAAAACTTTTCTCGGCACTACATTTATAGCACCGCTTTTTCCCCTCTCCATGCAGACATGACATTACAAAATATTAAGCGATGCCAAAAAGAGAAATGGCGCAGAGAAAAACTCAACAGTAATATTGCATGCTTTAAAGCAAATATGACACAAGTGTCGGATAAACTACTCCCTTCAAATACGCCGATTCAGCCCATTATTATCGGCGACCCCGAGAAGGCTTTGGCAATGGAAAAGCGGCTGCATGAAACCGGGTTTTGGGTGAAAGCTATTCGGTACCCAACAGTGCCTAAGCAAACCGATAGAATTCGAATTACACTATCTGCTTTGCATGAGTCAGAGGACATAAAAAGGTTAACGTTGATAATAAAAAAATTGCTAAGCGAATTTGCATAGAAAAGGTAGTAAAGAGTGCTTAATTCAAATTCAATAGATATTAAACAGCGTGTGGCACAGCAATTTGGAATGGCAGCTGCACGGTACGATCTTTTAGCGGGTGTTCAGGAAGAAATTGCCATTGATGCATTGGAATTAATGGTTGGGCAGAAATCGAAAGTGTTACTTGATATTGGATGTGGCACTGGCAGAATTACGCAAATGCTACAGCAATATTCAGAGCGTGTAGTGGGGGTCGATCTTGCTTACGGAATGATTACCTTTGCTAAATCCCGTCCTTTAACCGATAACATTGAATGGATCGTTGGCGATGTAGACAATTTGCCACTACAAGACAACTCGGTTGATTCTATATTTTCATCAATGGCTTTACAGTGGAGCAGTTGTGCTCAACAATGCTTTCGTGAATTATATCGGGTTTGTAAAACCAATGGACGGATCGTTTTGGCCATAATGACAGATGGTTCGTTAACTGAACTACGGTCAACATGGGATCTAATCGATAATGAGCAGCAAATTAATCAATTTTATTCAGGTGTGACGTTGTATGATGTTGCCGTAAGTTCAGGTTTTTCGGCGAAAATAACCGAAAAATATTACTGCACTTGGCATTCTTCGGTGAATTCGGTCATGCATTCAATAAAAGATATTGGTGCAGGAGTGGCTCAATCGGGAATGACAAAACACAGACTAAACAAATCAAAGCTAACGGCGTTACAAGACAACTATTTTCGGTTGCATCAACAAAAAGGCAAGTTACCTCTTACTTACCAAGTCAGTTTTTTGGAATTAACTAAATGACAACGTTTTTTATTACAGGAACCGATACAGGCGTCGGTAAAACTTTTATCGCTTGTACAATAATGGATTATGTAAAACATCGAGGCACGTCTTGTATTGGTTTTAAGCCAGTCGCGTCTGGATGTGAAGAGGGTGAATTCGGATTGGTTAATTCCGATGCATTAGCCTTGCAAGCGGCAAGTGATTTTGACTTAAGCTATTCGGAAATAAATCCCTATGCTTTTAAAGAAGCCATTGCTCCGCATATTGCTGCGCAAAAAATGGATTCTGTTATTTCTATATCTACACTAACGGACGCCTATTTAAACCTAACAGAAAAAGATCCGGATTTGTTATTGATTGAAGGCGCTGGCGGGTGGCGTTTACCTTTATGCAGTAATATATTTATGTCTGATTTTGTGAAGCTACATAAGCTGCCGGTATTGTTGGTGATTGGAATGCGTTTGGGTTGTTTAAATCATGCTAGGTTAACCGTCGAAGCAATCCAAAATGATGGCCTTGAAATTATTGGCTGGGTAGCGAACCATGTAGACGCTAATATGGACTATCACTCTGAAAATGTTGAAGCTTTGAAAGAGCTTATTCCTGCGCCATTTATAGGAGAAGTTCCTTTAGTTAGCGATACTTCTCAAGCTTGGAGTTATCTGGATTTCACACCATTATTTCATCGATAATGGAGATGCCCCCTTTTGTAAAAAAGGGGCATGAGCTTATTAATCAACGTTTAACAGGGTAGATAGTTGCGAATTGTTTTCAATGTGTATTTGCTCCCCGCCAATAAAAACAAAACTCTCACCGTCACCTATTATTTCGTATTGGCCATCATTTACCTTAAATGCCGTTCCTTCGGGTATCGCTAAAATTGGCATTTTGGGATTAAGTTGCATAAATTCGGCTAACCTTTCAGCCCTAGTTTCACCATTGTGCCCGGGTGGTTGATAGTTGGTAAAATGCGGGTTCAATTGAAATGGGACTAAATTTAACGCGGTAAATGAAGGCGGCTCTATAATAGGCATGTCGTTGGTGGTTCGAATGCTATTTCCTGCGATATTTGAACCTGCACTCCAACCTATAAAGGCCGTGCCATCCATAACTCGTTCTTTTATCGCCCCCACTAAATCATAACGATAAAGACTGTATAAAAGATTAAATGTATTTCCGCCACCCACTAAAATTGCGTCGGCTTGTGTTATTGCAGCGAGTGGAATATCCCATTCATGCACACCTCTTATCGAAATGTCTGGTAAGGCTGATTGCACCTTGGAGAGATAATCGTCATTGCTCATGGTCACACCCGCATAGGGAATAAACACGATGTTGCTACAATTGGCCACTTGTTGGTAAATGGCATTTCTGCCTGATTCCAAGTAGTTGGATTGCCCGGCTCTAGAGCTGCTAAGTAATAATAAATTCATCAGAACTCGTTATGTTCGTTTTTAAACTGGGGTTATTATAGTTAGTTGATAACTCAAGACAAATAACAGAAAGGAAATGAAGAGGCGGTTAATGTAAATATCTGTTGCATGGGCATAACAACTATTTTTAACATACTCCCTGAGCACATCCCTGTATGCTCATAAAAATTATTTAAATTAGCAACCTAATTCATTGCTTAGGCCGCCTGTTTGGCCTTCAACTGATGATTCTTTGTATCCCGGTAGGCTAGGCATAATGTTTAACCCCGCACGACTTTCTACTTCATTTATCGTTACTTCTTTGGCACAGTAATTATCGTAGCGACTGCTGTTTTGTTGCATAACAAATGCAGAGGCTTCAACCCATCCAGATGACGATATTGTTGCAACAACTTTAAAGTAACCTGAAGGGATTGTGTGGCCTTCATTCGCTTGAGGTAATGTACCGAAATACCACTCATACAAAGGGCCAGTAAAGACGAACACATCGTTGCCGGTTCGAACATAATTACGTACAGCATTCTCCAGTTTAACCCAAGGTCCTTGGTTAAGGTCTGAGTCTTGTGGGGTGATATTCGACAAATAATTGGTGTCGGCCCACGCAGACGTATTACTGAAACTGGCTAGCGGCACTTGATGACCACGGTCAGTTCCAAGAACCGCATTAGCATCATTATAGTCACTCGGCTCCAATGTATAACCGCTGTAAATCGCTGGATCAGCTTTCCAATTGCGTGAACGGCTAGGGCCATCAATAGTGCTGGGTTTTACATTGTAAGCCGCCCAATCTACAAATTTAGTACTTCGGTTGCTACTCATTATATAGATCGATCGTTCAACCACATCGTTATTGGAAGGAGCGCCAGTAGGGCAGCCATACGTTCCACAATGAACGCTAGCATTGGCTGAAAAAGCTAAAGTTAGTAATGACAAGGTTATGGTTTTTTTCATGATAGTTCCTCGTTATGGTTAATAAAAGACTCGTCCCTATCATGGATTGATAAATCGAATATGACAATTGGATAAATAATTGTTTTTTCCGATTAAAAGGCTCAACTGTAAATGCTATTTTATCTTCACCAAATGAGTGAAATTGTAAGTGTTTGAAAATAAAGTGTTATATTTAGATTTGTTAATGCATTTTAGTGATTTTCAATATGGATAGTTTTTAAAATGAAAATATTTGATATACCCTAAGCACTGTTGTAAATAAGTAGAATTAAAAAAATGCAAAGATTTACCTTATTATTATTACTATGTTTGGCGTCGGTTAGTGCCCAGGCTGAGAGAAGGTTCGAGAAGGATATCCTGAAAGAAACTTTCAAATTCACTCAAGAAACCAAAGCAACCGTTAACCTAGCTGATCTTCACCAAGGTTGCCCAGAACGGGATTGTATTCCATCTATTGACGACCCTTCATTTACTACCTCTAAACTTACCAAATACGCAGATGACGAGCCGGTAATGGTTGTGGACTACAACGGTGTGCAAAGAGCCTATAGTCTTTATATTATGCAGAATCATGAAATTGTGAATGATCATTTCAACGGTAAACCACTGGCGGTAACTTACTGCCCACTATGCGCTTCTGCTGTCGCTTTTATTCCAAAAGTGAATGGTAAGATAACGACATTCGGTGTTTCGGGTGTACTGCACAATAGTGATTTAGTGATGTACGATCGGGAAACGGAATCTTTGTGGGGACAAATCACCGGTACAAGTATTGTAGGTAGTCAAACAGGTAACAAGTTGGAACGTGTTTATGTTAGCCAGCATAGCTGGAAAAGAGCCAAGCGATTATTTCCCAACTTGGAAGTGCTGCTACCACCTGATGGCAGTAGTGCAGAATATAACGAAGACTATTACGCCAAGTATAAATCAGAAGATAAGGTAATGTTCCCTGTATCACTTAAAGATGCGCGATTACTGAATAAAGCTGAAGTATTTGGTTTTGAATTAGACGGTCAAGCCGTTGCTGTAGAGAGTAAATTCCTACATGAAAATCGTGCAGTACTTGAAATCATTAATGGTAAAAAAGTGAATATCGTTTTGAAAGCTGACGGTATTGTCGAAGTGCGTAATTTAACGGATAAGAAAACAGTTGTTGCAACGATGACATACTGGTTTGCTTGGTATAGCTTTCATCCTAAAACCTTACTTTTTAATAAATAAAACAACATAAGCAAATCATTCGCATGCCCGTCTACTGCTGTAGGCTGGTGTGCGACTTCCATTTTGATGAGCTAACTCAAATTCCCTTCTTTTCGTGACCAAGTTCTAATTTTATCGATCTCCTGATTGGGTATACCAATAGAATCAAGAAAGTCGTGATGAGCTTCAGGTGACATCTTCTCAAACTCTACGTGCCAGTTCTTCATATCGCTCTCATTCATTCCAGAGGCGGAAAGCAGCGCAACCCATTGTTGTTTGTTGATCACTTTTTGGCTGAGAATACCTGTTTTATCTTCTAGCATTTTTAAAATAACGCGCTGCTGCTGACGCAGTTTTTGAAATTCAGCGTGTATCTGTTCCAGTTGCTCTTCCAGAACTGAAACCATTTCAGAATCTTGCAAATCCAACAATCGTGAAATCGAGTCTAGTGGCAGTCCAGCTTCTCGATACATATTTATTTTGTGCATTCGAGCCACATCACTTTCAGAATACAACCGGTAGTTAGCTTGGCTTCTGCCACTGGGAGATAAAAGCTTTATGGAGTCGTAATACAGTAAAGTACTGCGAGACAGGGAAAACATTTTTGCGACTTTACCGATGGTGTACATGGCGAGAATGTTCCGGAAAATAATTAATGATAGAAAGGTAAAGTATAAAGTAATAGTCAGGTCTAGCTCGTACCATTATTTAAAAATCAGCAGTGATTATTCTCAACCCCCAATGTTTTGCTCTTTAAGAGCTTACTTTCGTGTTTCTTCCTGTTCTTCCAGAGCTTTCATTTTTTCTTTTTGGGTTGAAGTTCTCGGTGCAGATTGGTGTGTATTGTGGGATGAATTAATGTCTATATTTTGAGTGTGGTCTTTATCTGGTTTATCTTTATTAGATTGGGCTTTATCTGATTGGCATAGCGAGTGATGCACTTGTGAATTTTTCTCGAAGGCCTTACTTAAAAAGGAGATCACGTATTTAACATTAAAAGGGGCAACAAAGCGTTGTTTGGTATATCTGTTCATATAACATCCATATCATATAGTTTTGAAATATCGAAAGGGGTTTAATTGTGTCTCTTTGTTTGTGGCTAGTCTATTCGAATGGGATTCAATAATCAATGGTTGGGTTGCAAAAGTGTCCCTGCAGGAGGGGGTAGATAATAAGCGAAAATCTTCTATGTAAGTGGCTGTTGTGCCATGATCTCGCCTAAGTTGTTATCGATACCCCTTATAAAATCCTTCCATAATTTATGCTTTGGCATCATTGCTTTAATGCTGGCTCTTGAGTAAAGTTCTTGAATAAAAATAATGCAAATGTCTTTTTATCGACTTGCTATTTTATCTACTAACGTTAATGCGCCTAATATGCGCATTAACGGTAGTACTAATTTATTCATGTATTGGAAAGGGGTATTTACCTATTAACTGGTGTAATAATTAGTGGGAATGTTCACTGCTAACAACTGGTAATTCTGCTTCAACCCAACCATTCATGTCACCGGATAAATGACGTAAATCGCTAAAGCCATTTTTAGCAAGAATGCTTTCAGCAAAGGCAGCACGACGGCCTGAACGACAGTAAACAACTACGGTGCTGTCTTTATATTGAGTTAGTTCGCCAAGCTTTTCTTTCACCAAGTCATGGCTAACATTAATAGCGTTAGCAATATGGCCTTGGTTGTATTCGCCTTCGGAACGAACATCCAATACAACAATATTATGATTAGATGCTTTAAGTGCGGTTAATAATTCTTGCTGGGAAATGGGAGGGGTATCTCCGGCAAATGCTGTCGAGGCAAAAAAGCTGAATGCTAGAGTGAAAAGCGTTTTAATTTTAAACATTATTCATTTCCCAAGTGGTTGGTTAACGTGTGTTGTACCAATTCTACTATATTGTGTTCAAGGTTTTTATTGGTAAGGTGCCATTATCTTATGGATGTAGGGTGTAATACCGGCAAAAAAGAACTCAACAGCAATCAGCATAACGATTAGTCCCATCACCCGCATCATTACTTTACTGCCGCTAGATCCAAGCAATGACAATAATTGACGTCCGTATATAAAAGTAAGAGCAGTTAATACCGACACAATGAATAAGCTAATAATGATTTCGCTCTTGGCAACAATGTCGGTCGCTTCCTTATAAAACAGAATAGCCATGGTGATGCCGCCAGGGCCTGCAATCATAGGAATGCCTAGCGGCGCGATAGCGATATCGCTGCCATATTCGTGTTCGGTTTCCTGTTCTTGTTTTTTAGGAACTGTTTTACCTCTCAGCATTTCATACCCCATTATAAAAAATAGTATTCCGCCTGCGACTTTTAATCCGCTAACGGAGATCCCAAAAAACTCAAAAATCCATTCGCCTAGAGAGCCAAATAAAACCAATGCAAAAAACGCCGTTGCTGACGCTTTTATGGCGACCTTGCGGCACAACTGTTTGGAGAAGGACTCCGTCATGGAAATGTACAGTGGCACACTACCAAGGGGATTAATCATGGTGAAAAAGGAGGTAACTAAAAACAGGATTTGTTCAAACATCTAACAACTTCTACTTTACTGATTGATTGAATAACGCGCGCAACTTATAGCAATGTCTGTGCTAAGTCTAGACAAGTAATCCAATGTGCTCCAAAAGTATTGAGTTTAAATCAATAACTGATTTGCTTCGGTAAAATATTTTCTAACTTCGATTGAAGTTGCTTAAGCAACCTTAGCAACTTATTGGGTTAAATAAGGAAAATGAATGGGTAGTTGAGCACGCCACAAAATACCGTGAAAAGTATCAACAACTTTTGGCGTTAATAATGAATAATTCCTATTTAAGCAAACGGTTTTCTTGAGGTAAAAGTTCAAAACTGGACAAAGGCTAGGTGTGGCGGCAGGTTCCTATGGCGGGTCAGCCATTGTGCAAGTTGTTGATGTAACGGTAGTGAATAACCAATGCATAATTAATAAAATCACGTCATTAGTTGATTGTGGAATGGTTGTTGACCAAAGTGGGACCGAACAGCAAATTGAAGGTTCTATTATATGGACTTTGAACGCGCTGTTTACACCGTCAACGCAGTTTAAAGACAGCCAAATAATCCAAACAAACTTTCATGATTCACCATTACTACGCATATCCACTATACCGAAGATGGAAACCCATTTTTTGCCTAGTGATGAAGCCCCAACGGGTTTAGGTGAACCTGCAATATGTTCTCTTGCCCCTGCAGTGCTTAATGCTATCTTTGCGGCAAGTGGGAAACGAATCAGGTCAAGACAAATCAAAAACCTTGAATTGGCCGATAAATATAATTTACCAAAAACGGTTTAAAACTTTGTTAAAAGCTGTAAAACTCAGGACAGAGAGTAAGTCAAAAAGCAGGTTTATTAAATTTGCGCTTTTTAAGCAGCAGTTCAAATGATAAAGTTGCGCCTTTTTGTCGGTTTCAATTCTGTAACAACTCGCCGTATTCTAATTAGGTGCTGCTACAGGTTATCAACAGAGAGTGACAGAATTCTTACAGGGTTTGATCGTTTTTATGCTTCATCGATTGAAATTGTCGAGCTTGGATTGTGTAATATTACCGAATAGTAATAAATAGGTTTTAAATATGAAATACGATGTCTATGGGATTGGAAACGCTTTAGTTGATATGGAGTTCAAAGTAGATGATGACTTCCTGAATACCCACGGAATTGAAAAAAGTTTAATGACTTTGGTAGAGGAAGAACGTCAGTTTCAAATCGTCAAAGAGCTGACTGATAAAAATAAATTTGAAGTCAAAAGGCAATGCGGTGGTTCGGCTGCCAATACGATGATTGCCGTCTCCCAATTTGGTGGCAGTGCTTTTTACTCATTCAAAATTGCCGATGACGATATGGGGCATTTTTACCTAAATGACATCAAAGAAAATGGCATTGGAACCAAGAACGCAGAAGGCAAGTTACCTGAAGGCATTACAGGTAAATGTATTGTTATGGTGACACCAGACGCCGAACGCACTATGAATACTTATCTTGGAATTACCGCTGCTCTAGACGAAGAACAAATAGATGTTGAAGCACTAAAGAATTCTAAATGGGTGTACGTTGAAGGCTATTTGGTTGCAAGCCCTACAGGCCAAAAAGCGGCACTAAAAACATTGGAGCTTGCAAACAAATATGGCGTGAAGAAATCGTTAACCATGAGCGATCCTAACATGGTTAATTTCTTCAAAGAAAATATGAACCAATTGATGAGCTTTGGTTTAGATTTATTATTCTGTAATGAGCAAGAAGCCCTTGATTTTACAGGCCAAGAGTCAATTGTTGAGGCAAGAGAAGAGCTTAAGAAATTTGCAGAGCACTTTGTTATTACGCTGGGTAAAAATGGCGCGATGATTTGGGATGGCACTACCTTTATCGATATTGAACCACACACTGTTGACACCATCGACAGCAATGGTGCTGGCGATATGTTTGCAGGTGCATTCCTATACGGAATTAATAATGGTCACACCTATGCTGGCGCTGGGTCATTAGCCAGTTTGGCTAGCTCACAAATAGTGGCACAGTTCGGGCCGCGTTTGTCTTGGGTACAAGCCAAGGAAGTGAAAAAGAGTTTAGTATAAAGCTGTTTCTTCACTGGATTAGCTTTACTGATAATCGCTACAGTTAGTTACTTATTACTGGCAATTCCTATCGGCAATTATTCTAACGAGAGAATCATTGCCGATTTGCTTTAAAAACATGCCTCACATAAACAAATAAAGAGATAAACATCCCGTGACTCAGACCACAGGTAAAGTTTGGGTAGGGGTTGGTATCATCGTCGAAAACGACAACAATGAAATATTAATGATGCGGAGAAAATCAAAGCATGGGCTAGGCCAGTACTCCATTCCTGGCGGTGCCGTAGAAGCAGGGGAAAACCTGACTCAATCAGCTATTAGAGAACTACAAGAAGAAACTGGAATTCAGGCGCATGATCTCTCCTTTATTGGCGTCACCAACAACATAAAAACCTACCACACCGAAGGCCTGCACGTCGTTTCATTAGTCTTTCACACCAAACAATTTAGCGGTGAACCCAAGCTTAGGGAAAAAGATAAACACGAGCATTTAGATTGGTATCCCGACAATCAACTACCGCAACCACAATTTGAAGCAAGCGACTTGGCAATGCAACCATTCAGCGGCAAATCTGACTTGTCTGAAAACGTTGGAATAATTGATATCTGCATTAGCACAAAACAGCCTTAACTGAGTGTCCAGAAATAAAATAGTTAACCAGTACAGTATTTCCTGGTTGGGATGTTAAACAAGAGTCTGCTGCATAACAAGGCCGTTAGACAGAGCATGCCTCATAAATTACTAGCACTCGATATGATAATGTTGAGGTAGGATTTGAATCCTTCGACATATCATCAGAGTTTGAGCTTTGTAAAATTAGACATTTAGTAGTCTGACTTGTAACTAAAAAATTAGAACCTACATTTATTTCAATGCCTGACATTTTTTATGTGTACTATGCTCCTTAGTAACTATGTTAAACCGCTCGTGAAAGTAGAAATCTTTCCCCAAATCAATTGTGTAAGTTATTGATTTTATTAGATTGAAGATAGTCTAAAATTACCATCGAGCAATACAAAGAACGTGGCGTAAATTATTGATATTATGAAAAAATATAGAGTTATTTTCGTTTGCATGGGCAATATTTGCCGTTCTCCTAGTGCAGAAGCTGTATTTCGAAATAAGGCGGAAGAGTCGGGTCTTAACGTATTTATTGATTCTGCGGGTACTACCGGCTATCACGTTGGTGAAGCTCCAGACTCCCGTAGTCGAAAAGAAGGGGAGTCGAGAGGTTATAGTTTTGAAGGGCAGGTTGCTCGTCAATTACAGAAGACCGATTTTCGTGATTTTGATTATCTTTTCGCTATGGACGCTAAAAACTTGGAAGATATGTTGGATATGTGTCCAAAGGAGCACAGACATAAAGTTCAGTTGTTCTTGAGTTTAATTGATAACCAGCCCATGGATGTGCCTGATCCTTATTATGGTGGAACGAGTGGGTTTACTGATGTATTGAACCTGATTGAAGACGCTTCTGTTCAGCTGGTTTCTCTTTTATCGAAATAGTACCCAAACCCTTTGAGTCTATCTTTTTAAAGCAGGGCTATACGATTGAAATTGATGTCATATGATTATCGAAATGTAAATTGGAAAGCCGTTTGTCAGGCGCTTGGCTGTTATCCCCATTATTTGCATAGCCTCTTATAATTCCTTGCCCATTAGATGCTGCTAGTGCGTTATTTATTAAGGTTAAACCTGCGGCATCGGTTAGTTCTTGTTGGTGAAGCAGAGTTTGTTCTTCGGTACTAAAAAAGGCGATATGGTTTCCTCTTGGGCAACTCACTGCTAGGTTGTTTTGGTTTGCTTTTAGGCTTGCAGTATATTGGTGCATTAATCTCCATTGTGCTTGATTGGCTAAAAAGGGAGTTATTTCCATTTCTCCATGATGGCTGTATACCAGCGGTACATTGTCATTCTTATTGCCTTGATATTGAATCCCTATAAATACCTTTCCGTTTTCATTGATGTCTAAATGACGAATGCTTTGCTGCGAATAGGGGGGAGTAAAGGTATCAATAATTTTCCCGTTTGATGTGTCCATGTAAGAAAGGTTTGGTGACATATCATCTAGATTTAGCTTAATGCGGGGATAGTCGGGATGTGTGTTAATCCCGCCATTGGCGATAACGAGGATATTGCTGTTTGGCAAAAAGGCCAATTGGTGCGGACCAATCCCGCCAGAAGTGTAGCGCTCTATTACCTGATAATTTTGGGTATCCCGAACGACAACTAGGCCAATCCCTTTGTTATAAAGGTTTTCAGTGGTATACAAATAACGACCATCTTTTGAAAGCGAGCCGTGCCCGTAAAAGTGAGTATCTGTTTGAGTATTAAACTGATGGGTTATTTTGCCATTAACAAAATCGATTTCCATTGCAAAGCGATCGGGCCTGCGAGCAAAAACAAGAGCGTGGCCGGGTTTATGGGAACATGCCAAAACATCATGTCCCCTGGCGGGTAGGTAGACTTTACTTTTTATATTCCCGGTAGAATCTAGCGCCACTGCGCAATATTGCTTGTTGTTAGCTGCATTAACAGGGCCGCTTATAGAACTATCAATAGCAGTGCTAACCAACCATTCATTTTTAAGGCCGCTAGTGCAGGCCATTAACGCAAATGAATTTAGCGCATTTATCCGTAACAAATTACTATTTAAGGCTACGTTGAGGGTGCTATTAAATGTGCCTGTTAGGAATGCTCTTCTATTCATGATATTAGTCGCCGTCGTTAGAATTAAAGCCAATATTGATATCCAGTGCTTGAATGAAATCCGCGGACAGTACTTCTCTTATTGCTTGTAAATCAGTGATTAGTTGTAATAACTCTGCGCGTCCAGAGTCGTCCGTAAGGGCTTCAATATAAGAATCAAATTGTTGATTTAACCTACCAATTGTTGCAATTGCGGCGTTGATACGATTTAGCATGTTGGCGTTGATGCTGCTTTGTTGCAGAGTGTTGGCCAATATGTCATCGAAGCCTTTAGCGTTATTGGCGGAATAGATAATTTGGAAATTAAGAAGATTGGTTTCGATACTCTGTAACGAAATATCACTTAAAAAATGCTCTGTTAATTCAGGCTTTCCGGGGGTGCTTGGGCCTAAAGGTACAAGCACCTTTTCATCTTTTACTACTTCTAGTTGTCCTAGCCAATCGGTGACCAATTCTTCTATTGCGTCTTGAACGGATGTGAAGTCGCCGGTTCCGGTAATAACTTGCTCTCGATAATTTCCTGCATTTGAGTCCCACCCGTCAAAAATATCATTAGATATATTAACGAGGTTATTGGCTATTGCTTGCGTAACTTCGCATCTTTTTGATTGATCCTGAGCATGGATAAGTGAACTGGTATCTTGCGAGGGGAAAAGCAAATACTCTAAAGCGGGTAAACCTTGTCCTCCTACGTTTTGCTGTGCCACTAGAGTGGAAGTGACGATTTGCGTCTCTAATAGCAAGCTATCAACACCACGGCTAACTGCTTGGTTGTTATCTGGCCAAAATTGGATTCGAAAATAACGGTTTTCATCGGCAATGGGGCCAACCTTAATCCAGTTTATGGTTTGCCAACGTTGTGTCATGGAAATCCACTTGTTTTGTAACGATGTTAGGTCTGTTTCTGTGGGAGCTGCTAATGCGCAAAACCGCTGGCTGGAAGTGTTAAATTCCAAAGCTGCTGCATGAAAATTTTGATATCCTGGTAAGATATGTTGGTCAGTTAAGTCGGTTAAGTAATCTTTAAATTCATCCTCTAGATTGACTTCTTCTGGCTGAGAAGGTGTTGTTGGTGTTGAGGGGGGAGTATTGGGGTCTGTTGGTGATGGTGCCGCGCTATCAGACGACCCACCACAGGCGGTTATCCCTATACATAAGGCAATACTGGATGCGAGCAGGGTTTTGTTGAAACAAGTTATCATTTGAACTCCTAAAGCGTTTTTAAATGGCTTCTAAAAATGCAACCAGCGCTTTGCGTTCTGATTGGCTAAGTTGAATAAATTGCTGTTGGCTTTTTTGCGCTTCCCCGCCATGCCATAAAATGGCTTCGGAGAATGACTTGGCTCTGCCATCGTGTAAAAAGTGACGCTCTTTACGCCATGATGATTGTGCTCCCAATCCCCATAGTGGCGGTGTGCGCCACTCATTACCATTAGCTTGAAACTCAATAACGCCATCTGCTAAACCTTCCCCCATGTCGTGTAGGGCTAGATCGGTATAAGGCCAAATGACTTGATTGGCCAGAGCCGGAGATGGGTAATCACTTCGTGTTGTGTGGCTAGGTGTGTGGCATGATTCACAGCCTATTTGGTAAAAGAGAGTTCTTCCTTCTTGAGCTTGCTTTGATTGCAAATGGCGAGCTGGCGGTACGGCTAAACCTTGGTTAAAGTGCACTACTAAATTTAAGAGGTTGTTGGGTATTTCTTCTTTTAAGTGGCCTCCTTTTTTTGCGTATTCGTTACAAGCTATTTGTGCTTGGGTAGGTGTGTGAATATGTTCTGGAATGCAGGATTCTTCTGGAAACAGAGTGCTGGTAATACCTATATCATCACGAAATGCTGCGGCTACCTGTTGTTGTAGGTTTGGGTGTTTGGCTTTGTGACCAAACCTTCCTACTTGTTTTGTATGTGTAACAACATTTGGAACCCGGTTGTATCGTGCTGATATGCCATCGTTGTTTTTGTCGTTAATATCTTCCTGATAAATTAAATCACTTTCATCAATGGCATCAAGTAATCCAGCACCATAAACAATGGGGGCTAGGCGAGGGGATAAGCCAATATTGTTTGCTAAAGGACCCGATGCTAATTGTACTAACTGGTATTGTGGCCGTTGTAATTGATAGGCTTCACCATCGGCGTATTGACCGTTAATTGATTCGTATTGCACTTTCAATTGAGCCTCCCCAGACAATGTTTTATCAACTGCTCTGGGCTGTATTTGACCGCCATAATTAGGGTCGATCACTGGACCTTTAATTTCAGTCCCTCCAAGCCTAATCACCAATGCTGATGGTTTTGATATTTCTGATTTGGGTGGTAGTCCTCGGCCGCCTGAGGTGTGGCAACTAATACAAGAGCGTGTGTTAAATAGTGGTCCTAACCCGTCTCGGTCTTTGGTGGAGCTAGGAGCAATAACCCATGGATCTCGAAATAACGAAAACCCGGTCCAAAAATTCAGTTTTTGAGATGCAGATAAGTTATTCCCGGGCTCAACGTAAGATCGAGTCGATAATCGTTGTGTTGTGAATGCACCGCCTGGGTTAAGTTCCGTCTGTTGGAATTTAGGAATGGATTTATCTTGGGTACAGCCGTTTAACGCAATGCAGGCGAGTACTGTAAGGTTTGCCACGTTGACGAGCTTACGGCGTTTTGTATTTTTAAACGTAAATGATGTCGTTATCATGATGATTAAAGAGATTCTATAAAGGCTAGTATTTGCAGGCGGTTTTCTGCTGATAATTGTTGAAAAGCAGTATTAGCCGATTCGGCTTCTCCGCCATGCCAAAGAATGGCTTCTTCAATGTTTCTTGCCCTGCCATCGTGCAAAAAAGTTGCAGCAGGGTTAACGGTTTTAACTAAACCTATGCCCCAAAGTGGTGGGGTTTTCCATTCAGAAGCACTGGCATTACCTTGTGGCAATCCATCGGCCAATCCTTCACACCGTTGCACGTATAAGCATTCCTCTCCGGTTTCACAAGCTAGCTTACTCTGAGTTTCGCGGGTTACCGTGCAACTTCCTCCCATGTCGTGGAGAAGCATATCGGTATAGGGATATATTGTTTGATTTGATAGCATCGCAACAGGTGATGCATTAGGTTCTAAGCCGGTTAGGGTTATTTCTCCTAATATGCTGCCTTGAGCTTCACCGGTAACATGTCTTGGGGTGTGGCAGTTAACACAGCCGATTTCAAAGAAGTGTTTTCTACCGCTTTGAATGTTTTGTTCCCATGTGTCGCTTGCTTGGTTGTATCCTCGGCGGGCAGGTACACCTAGAACTCGATTATAAAATTCAACTAAAGCCAATTCGCGGTCGGTAATGTCTACATTTTCTCCAGATTGGTTTTCTTGAGAGGCCGAGTTGGTGCAGGCTATTTGCTGTGGTGTGCATGATTCTTCTTTAAATATACTATTGGTAATACCGATATCTCCTCGGTAGGCTCCGGCTATTTGCTGTAATACACTGGGTGATTGTGCCTTGTATGCAAATCTACCTAACTTAGATTGTTGCGTTGTGACTTCAATTACCATAGATGGTTTGCCAGATATATTGTCATTGTTTTCGTCGTCTTCATCGGCTAACGCAAATATGTTTTCTTGTGGGATGGATTCTAATAATCCCACCCCGAATACTTGAGGGGCGACACGAGCAGAAAAACGAATGTTTTCCATGAAAGGCCCAAAACTTATATCTTTAAGTTTTAATATAGGTTTTCGTAATTGGTATGTTTCACCGTCGGGATAGGTGCCTGTAATCTCTTCAAATTCGATAAAAGGAAAGGCCTCCCCCAATAACGTACTGCCGTTAAGTGAGCCATCATAGAGAGGCCATCCGCTTTGAAAATCAGAGGAATTGAAGCTTTGCTCTGCAAGGGCTTGTATTTGATCTCCGTATACTGGATCAGCTGTGCCATTTTGGTTTCCAATTTTTATTAACGTACTAATAAAAGGATAAGTGTTGTCAGCGGGTAGTACACCGCGACCATCATTTATGTGACACCCTTGGCATGTGTTGTTATTTAATAGCGGGCCAAGTCCATCATGAGAACTGCGAAATATGTGATCGCCACTAGTAAAGTTGCCGTCTAGTTGAAAGTCCTGTGCAATTTGAGTTGGGCGTGTGGAAAAAGCATCTTCATTGCTAATAAACAATGTCGCATCACCACCAGAAAGGTGCTCGTTGTTTTCTATATTGTTTGAAGATAATGGTGTAAGGCCACTGTGATCTGTAATCGGTTCGATAGGTGGATTTGTAATGATAGGTGGCGTAACGACATTTGGATTTCCATCATTGCTTTCACCCCCTCCACAAGACGTTAGGATAAATACTGTTATGTAGGTAAGAATTGGGGGCAACCTAAATATATTCTTGTGTGTAGATGACATTTTTTCGTATACCTGATTGAAGGAAATAGGGGCACTAGGCCCCTAATTGAATAAGAAGTGATTTGAAAATGAATGGAGCGAGTTGTTATCCTCCAATACCTTCTTCTGTATCTTGACGTAAGTCATTTGTTGTTACGCCAAGGGTAGAAATAACTTGTTCAATATCATCAGTTTGCTGAACAAGAGCCGAAATAACGGCCAGAATATTGGGTTGATTAACACCTTCTTGAATAAGTTGATCGAAAGGCGTGCCGGTTTTAGCCTTAGTGTCTATTACTGATGCTGCAGCCATGGTTGCTTCAAGTGAACCTCGAAGTTTGTTTGCTAATTCATGCTCGCCTTCAACCACCAATAAATCGTGAATGGATGCGCCTTCAACTAATTCACCATTAGTGCGAATATAAGAGGCGTTGTAGCTGTTTTGAACTCCTTTGGCATTAAGGAAAATGTCTCTATGTGTGTTGTCACTGAAGCAAGAATGTTCATCTTCTTGAGAGTCAGTTGTTAAAGCAATGTTGATGCGTTCCCCGGCTAACTCTCCAAAACTTAATCGACCCATGCCTTCAAGGATTTTTGCTAAGGAAACATCTCCACCATTGACAAATGCGATGTAATGTACGCCTGTTTCTGGTTCCCATGCTTTGGTTAAAATAGTGAGGTCGTTGATTAGTAAATCCGTAGCTGCTAACAAATAGTCTGCACGACGTTTACAGATGGATTCTGGAACCCCGTCAACTCCTGATGTACACGCATTTGGATTGCCGTTTTCTGTTGTATGGTAGTCGGTAGTAGGGCGCTGTCCGCCGGATGTATCGCGCAGTCCTGCACCGCTTAAATCGGTGTTAAGATCTTGTCCCCAAAGTAGGAACTCTATGGCGTGGTATCCTGTAGTAACGTTTCTTTCATCTTCCCCGAACTCAAATGCATTCGCTAAAGTCACTTGATTAATCACTGGGAAATCAACTTCATTAGCAATAATATTAGTAGAGATAGAATTGGCTGGATTTTCTGGACCAGAGTCCCCATCAACAAAAGGAGCAACATAATCGATGATTGCTTCCCCTAATGGCCAAGCGTTAATTCGACCTTCTGGTCCTTCACCTTCTTCTCCCATGGTGCCATCTTCTTTTAACGCATCAATGGGTCCAACTCTGAAACGAAAAACTTCGGTTTGCCCATAAGGTTCGCGGGCTAAAAGCCATGCTTGTTTAGCCAAACCCAGGTTTTCCTCTGAAGGTTGGGAAACAAATGTTGTGATCGCGTTTCGTAGATTTTGCGCCTCGATAAGAGAGTCAGAATATGTGGCATAAGCGATATTGGCATTAGTGGATATTACGTCAGCACGAGTAACAAATGCACTAATACCATCTTGACCGGGCAGGCCATCTATCCCTGCGTCACCGGATAACCCAATGGAACCATCATTTCCGTCTCCACATGCAGCTAAAGCAAATGTTATTAATGTGGCTAATGCGATATTCTTTGTTTTCATTTAGGGTAAACCTTCTATTGACATGCTAATGAGAATGATTCGCATTATAATGTGATGTTCAGGAATATCTAGCTTTTCTTCATTCTTTTTTCTTTTATGAGATTGATTACATTTTGATAAGAAGGGGAAATATATGAAGAGGAAAGGAGAAAATCTAAGTAGCTAGGAACAAAAATAAATAATTGTTTCTCGCAGTTCTACAGCTTTCCCGCACAAAACACTCGGAAATAACATTTAACGTTTAATTACAATTGGTTACCATTCTTACCATAGTTGTAGGGGTATCATTATAATTGAGTGGTGTTAAACGCAAAATATCCCGCTACTTATATACACATAAACTGAAGAAGTGGCTTTACTTATTACAAAAAATTCGGGATAAAAAAATAGGCTTTAATTTTTCTGTATTTTCCTCATAAAATCCATTTATTTCTATAAAAACCCCTAATATCCGTAGTTAAATCAATGAATTCGTATGTTTATAGTGGTTTTGCTTTAAAAGCTACTTGCAACTCCTATTTTTTCATGTTTATGATGTCAGCATCTTTTATTGCTGCTAACTTTGAAGGTGTTTTTTGTGAGCCAATGGCAACCAAACTCGTGGCGTGAGTTTCCAATTCTCCAACAGCCAAACTATAAAGATTTGTCAAAACTTAATTCAGTAGAATGTGAATTAAACAAATTTCCTCCGCTTGTTTTTGCGGAAGAGACACGTGAGTTGTATAGGCAGTTAGCTAATGTGTCACAAGGACAGGGATTTTTGTTGCAAGGCGGCGATTGTGCCGAATCCTTCAGCGAATTTAACGCACCCAAAATTCGAGATACGTTTAAAGTCATGCTGCAAATGGCAATAGTGTTAACATTTGCTGGTAGATGTCCGGTGACAAAAGTAGCGCGGATGGCAGGTCAATATGCTAAACCTCGTTCGACTGACTTAGAAACTATTGATGGCGTATCATTGCCAAGTTATCGCGGTGATATCATTAATGATTTCGAATTTACGGCTGAATCTCGAGAGCCGAACCCTCAACGTATGATAGATGCTTATCACCGTTCAGCATCAACGCTAAATTTACTAAGAGCGTTTGCTCAAGGTGGATTGGCAGATCTACATCAGGTTAATCGTTGGAATATGGCCTTTGTGGAAAATAACCCACTAAAAGACCGTTACCAAGATATGGCTCAGCGCTTGCAGGATGCGCTGTCTTTTATGGAAGTAATTGGTATTAATACCAATAATACTTCTTCTGTGCATGAAACCAATTTATTTACCTCTCATGAAGCGTTATTGCTTAATTATGAGCAGGCTTTGACTCGTGTCGATACTTTAACGGACAAGTGGTACAACTGTTCTGCACATATGTTGTGGATAGGTGAAAGAACTCGTCAGTTAGATCATGCGCACATTGAGTTTTTCCGTGGTATTCATAATCCAGTTGGCGTTAAAGTGGGTCCTTCCATGCAGGAAGATGATCTTATTAAACTCATTGATGCACTTAACCCGGAAAATGATCCTGGAAGATTGACGCTTATTACCCGTATGGGTGCAGATAATTTAGAGCAAAATTTGCCAAAATTATTACGCCGAGTGAAAGCAGAAGGTCGTCATGTAGTTTGGAGTTCTGACCCTATGCATGGTAATACCAAGAAGGCTTCAAGTGGTTACAAAACGCGTAACTTTGATGACATCTTACGTGAAATTCAGCAGTTCTTTTCTGCTCATCGCGCAGAAGGAACCCATGCCGGTGGTATTCATCTAGAGATGACCGGGCAACATGTTACCGAGTGTACTGGTGGCGCATATCGCATTAGTGAGAGTGATCTTGCTGAGGCTTATCAAACTCAATGTGATCCACGCTTAAATGGTGATCAAGTTCTAGAGATGGCTTACCTTGTAGCTGATCACTTGCGTAAGCATGTTTAATCACTAATAAAAGTGACAAAAAAAGGCTCTTACTTTAAGAGCCTTTTTTATTTTCCTTATTCACATACTTCTTGTTTGCTTCTGTATTTGGGATTGATCTGTGTTTTAGTATTTTCTGCGTTCTAATCCGGTTTCTGCAAGAATTTTTGCTGAGATTTCTTCTACTGAATAGTGAGTGCTGTTTAAAAAGGAAATACGTTCTTTTCTATACAAGTTTTCCACTTCTCGAATTTCCATTCGGCATTGTTTCATTGAAGCGTAACGGCTATTAGCGCGTCTTTCTGAACGTATTTGATGAAGTCTTTCTGCTGAAATGGTTAAGCCAAATATTTTTTTCTTATAAGCACGTAAAGCGGTTGGCAGCTTTAATATGTCACCCATATCTTCTTCGGTGAATGGGTAATTGGCAGCGCGAATACCATATTGTAATGCCAAATATAAACTGGTTGGTGTTTTACCTGAACGGGAGACGCCAACGAGAATGATATCTGCACTTGCATAGTCTTTTAGGTTAGCGCCATCGTCATTAGACAGCGCAAAATTTACAGCTTCTATTCTATTATCATAGGTTTTTTCATGAATACTGTGAGTGCGATGTTTTTCCGGTTTGGACGGTACTCCCAGTACTTTTTCCAGAGGCGCGACGAATTGATCGAGAAAGTTATAGTTAATTCCGGGCGAGCTGGCGATAACTTCTCTAATCTCTGGGTTAACAATTGTATAAAACACGAGAGGTCGTTCTGAAGGATCTTGAAAACTTTCAGATATTTTTTTTACGATGTTTTCTGCTTTTTCCACAGATTCGACAAATGGAACGGTCTTGTGTTCGAATTCAATTGGGAACAAGGAGAGTAAAGCATGCCCAAATACTTCTGCTGTAATTGCCGTCCCGTCTGAAATATAAAAAGCTGTACGCACGTGTTCTCCTTGGATTCTGTCACGGTTAGATCGTTTTTATTATGCTGTATTTAGTAATGATAATCCTGCATTAGTGCGATGTATACTAAAGAACGATTAGGTAATTAAATTAGGACATGTATTCTGTAATTTGGCTTGAAATTCTGAACGCAAGGTTGTCGGTAAAAAACGTAATGTAGTAATTTAATTACAGAAAAAATTAAATTTTACATCCCTTGGCCAGCCATCTAAAATCCACGCCACATATGTACTAATTCAGTATTCATCAAGCTTATTCGGGCTATTAGCAAGCGCTATAATTTAAATGATTAATTGGTTTCCTTGAGCGTTTTTAATGCTTTGGATGACTTGCTTGTTCTTTTAGCTATTTTGGAAACGATATTGTTTTGATTGATAGCAGTTTTAGTGTTGTGTATTTATCAGATTAATACGACAATCAAATGTAAATCTATTTCATTGAATGCGGGAGGTTCGCGAGTGGGCGACTATGTTCTGTGGTACCAAGAGTTAGGTATGGGTGATGTTGGAAGAGTAGGCGGTAAGAATGCCTCTCTGGGTGAGATGATCTCAAATCTGGCTAATGCAGGGGTACAAGTCCCCGGCGGATTTGCGACAACAGCCCATGCTTTTAATGAATTTTTAGACCAAAGTGGTTTGGACAAGCGTATCCATGAGGTGCTTGATGCTTTGGACGTAGAAAATGTCAACGCACTTGCAGAAGCTGGTGCCAACATTCGACAGTGGATTTTAGATACGCCATTTCTACCTCAAATGGAAACGGCAATTAAAAGTGCATTTGAAAAGTTGCAAGGTGATGCAGGTGATAGTGCTTCATTTGCGGTACGCTCATCAGCAACAGCGGAAGATATGCCGGATGCTTCATTTGCCGGTCAGCAAGAAACTTTTCTAAACGTGAAAGGTTACGAGTCAGTATTAGTAGCTATTAAGCATGTATTTGCATCATTGTTTAATGACCGCGCTATTTCATATCGTGTCCATCAAGGTTATGACCATAAAGGTGTCGCACTTTCTGCTGGCATCCAACGTATGGTTCGTAGCGACCTCTCTTCTTCTGGTGTTATGTTCAGTATTGATACTGAATCTGGATTTGAAGAAGTTGTATTTATCACTTCATCCTATGGTTTAGGTGAAATGGTCGTTCAAGGTGCAGTTAATCCAGATGAGTTCTATGTACATAAGCCATTGTTGGCGTTGGGTAATCCATCAGTACTTAGACGTAATCTTGGTAGCAAGCTTACTAAAATGCAGTATTCAAGTGATACCGCACATGGTAAACAAGTGGAAATTGTGCCTATTGATGAGTCCAGCAGAAATCAATTTTCATTGACTGATGATGAAGTCATGGAATTAGCTAAGCAAGCCGTGATCATTGAGAAACACTATCAACGTCCTATGGATATTGAGTGGGCCAAAGATGGTGAAGATGGCAAGTTGTACATTGTACAAGCGCGCCCTGAAACGGTTCGTTCACGTGAAGATTCTCAAACAATTGAACGTTATCAATTAAGTGGCAAAGCAACAGTCTTGTGTGAAGGCCGAGCTATTGGCCACAAAATTGGTTCTGGTATGGCAAAAGTACTGGGTTCAGTTGATGAAATGGACAAAATTTTAGAAGGTGACGTGTTAGTTACCGACATGACGGATCCTGATTGGGAACCCATCATGAAAAAGGCGTCTGCGATTGTTACTAATCGTGGTGGCCGCACCTGTCACGCAGCAATCATTGCACGTGAGTTAGGTATTCCTGCTGTAGTTGGATGTGGCAACGCAACCGATTCACTTAAAACGGGCGATCGAGTAACGATTTCGTGCGCAGAAGGTGACACGGGCTATATCTACGGTGATATTTTGGATTTCAGTGTTCAAACGTCTCGAATTGACTCCATGCCTGAATTACCGGTTAAAGTTATGATGAACGTAGGTAACCCTGATCGTGCTTTCGATTTTGCGCGTTTGCCAAATGAAGGTGTAGGCTTGGCTCGTTTAGAGTTTATTATCAATCGTATGATTGGTGTGCATCCTAAAGCCTTGTTGAACTACGATCAGCAGCCGCAAGATGTGAAAGCCGAAATCAATGATTTGATGGCAGGTTATGCGTCTCCTGTTGAGTTCTATATCGAAAAATTGGTGGAAGGTATTGCCAGCATAGGTGCTGCGTTCTATCCGAAACCCGTTATCGTGCGTATGTCAGACTTCAAATCAAATGAATACTTCAATTTGGTTGGTGGTTATCAATACGAACCTGACGAAGAAAACCCGATGTTAGGTTTTCGTGGTGCAAGTCGTTATGTTTCTGAATCGTTCCGTGATTGTTTTGCGCTAGAGTGTGAAGCTATCAAACGTGTAAGAGACAAAATGGGTTTGACCAATGTTGAAATTATGATCCCATTTGTTCGTACTGTAAATGAAGGCGCCAAAGTCATTCAATTACTGAAAGAAGAAGGCTTAGTTCAAGGTGTGAACGGTCTTCGGGTAATCATGATGTGTGAATTGCCTTCAAATGCTTTGTTAGCTGATAAATTCTTGGATATTTTCGATGGTTTCTCCATTGGCTCTAATGATTTAACTCAGCTTACACTCGGATTAGATAGGGATTCAGGTTTAATTGCTGATCTGTTCGATGAACGTGATGAAGCTGTTAAAGCATTGCTTGCAATGGCTATTACTGCGGCTAAAAAGCGTGGTAAATACGTAGGTATATGTGGTCAAGGACCATCTGACCATGAAGACTTCGCTGCTTGGTTATTAGACCACGGTATCGATAGTCTTTCGTTGAACCCAGATACGGTTGTAGAAACCTGGACTTATCTTGGTAAAAAACACGGTTAGAAAGTACTAAATTAAGTATTAAAAAAGCCCGGAAATTGCCGGGCTTTTTGTATTCTTGGCGTTCATTATTTGTTAGCGAGTTCGCTGTTTGGATTTGCTAACGAGGTTTTATCTTTTTGAAAAACGACGTTTCTCAATAAAGTTGTCTAGAGTGCGTGCGCCTTTAGACATTGCCTTTTGACAATGGCCTAACCATCGTCTTGCAATCGGGAAGTCGTAACTTAATACCAACAGGCCAGCTACCAAAAATAAAATGGAACCGGGCAATATAAAGAAAACAATTCCAACACCTGCAAGTACTGCTCCTAATCCAATTCGTAACGATTTCATAATATGCCTCTTATTTCAAAATCTATAACTCTATCCACGTTGATTATAGATTATGTCTAAGTTGAACTGTGGGTAATAGATGTTACAAGCCATGTATTGTTATTACTGATTGAATAAAGAATAAAGCGCTGTATAGCTATAATTCAGTATTAAATAGGGGACAAATGTAGCTTATGGTAGCCAATATAGGGCATTTTAAGGATAATGTGAGGTCAGTTGTATTCAGTTCTAACATCAAATGCTACCTATCGTAAAATCTGACTCGTCTATTACCCATCATTACTTGGTTTTTCTTGATGAATTGGCTGAATGCTCATTCTCAGGAGAGATTGAGCGTGGTTATTCCAGTCGTTTGGCTGTGGCAACGGATAATTCAATTTATCAACAGTTGCCTGAAGCCATTGTTTTTCCTCGTACCTTGCAAGACCTTGAGGCTATTGGTCAGATGCTAGCGAAGCATCCATTGGTTAAAGTTGGGGCCAGAGGAGGCGGTACAGGCACTAATGGCCAGTCACTTACACCAGGCATTGTCGTGGATATGTCGCGACATATGCGCGAAATTATTGAAATTAATGTGGATGAGCAATGGGTTAAAGTTCAAGCCGGCGTTGTTAAAGATCAATTAAACGATGCATTGCGGCCACATGGGTTTTTCTTTGCACCCGATCTGTCTACCAGTAATCGAGCCACTATTGGCGGAATGATTAGTACCGATGCATCAGGACAGGGTTCTTTGGTGTACGGTAAAACCAGCGATCATATTTTGGGTTTAACTGCCGTATTGGCAAATGGCGAAATTGTTGAAACTCAACCTAAGCTGGTTGCAAACCAAGATAGTTTGATTGCAGGCTCACGGCATGCTAATGCCACAGCGCAGGTTCTGGAAACCTGTATTAATAAGCGAGAAGCTGTATTAGCAAAGTTTCCCAGATTAAATCGGTTTTTAACCGGTTATGATTTAGAGCATGGTGTTTCGAGTGATCTTAATGAGTATGACCTTAGCCGCATTATTGCTGGTTCAGAAGGGTCATTGGTTTTTGTGGCCGAAGCAAAACTTAATATCACGCCAATTGCTAAGAGCAAAGCATTAATTAATATTAAGTATGATTCGTTTGAGTCGGCATTGCGTCATGCCCCTGCAATGGTTGAGGCAAATGCAACTTCGGTTGAAACGGTTGATAGCAATGTTCTAAATTTGGCCAAGCAGGACATTGTTTGGCATTCCGTGAGCGATTTGATTCAGGAAATACCGGGTAAAGACGTACTGGGTTTAAATATTGTTGAATACAATGATGACAGCAACAATGAATTAACAGAACGCATTGCGCAATTAGCTCGGCAGCTGGATGACGATATTCAACAGAAACGTTATGGCGTTATTGGTTATCAAATTACCTATGAATTGAGTGATATCGCAAAAATCTACGGTATGCGCAAAAAAGCGGTGGGTTTGTTGGGGAAAACCCCAGGAACGAAAAAGCCCGTTGCCTTTGCAGAAGACACCGCTGTTCCGCCCGAGAATCTAGCTGATTTCATTATGGAATTTCGAGCTTTATTAGATCAAAAAGGATTGAAATATGGCATGTTTGGCCATGTTGATGCTGGCGTTTTGCATGTAAGACCCGCCTTGGACATGTGCGATCCTGAGCAAGAACAGTTACTACAAAGTATATCTGATGAAGTGGTTACGCTGGTCGCCAAATACGGCGGTTTAATGTGGGGCGAACACGGTAAGGGTTATCGTAGTGAATATGGTCCTGCATTTTTCGGTGATGAGTTGTTTACCGAACTTCGAAAAATCAAAGCGGCTTTTGATCCGTTTAATCAGATGAATCCCGGTAAAATCTGCACACCATTGGACAGTGAAGAATCATTGGTAAGAGTAGGGGATACCAAAAGAGGATTTTATGATCGACAGATCCCGGTGCAATTGAGAGAAAGCTGGGAACCTGCCATGAGCTGTAACGGTAATGGTTTGTGCTTTAACTATGACGTTAGCTCTCCAATGTGTCCCTCTTATAAAGTTAAAGGTGATCGTAGGCATAGTCCCAAAGGACGGGCGGGAATGATTCGTGAGTGGCTACGATTAACTCAAGAGCAAGGCATTGATGTTACCGATTTGGAAAATAAAGCAATGGGGATTGGGTCTGTCTCATCCAGTTCATTTCTCCAAAGACAAGCCAATTCCAAGGCGACGATTGACGATTTTTCTCAAGAAGTATTCGATGTAATGGATGATTGCTTAGCGTGCAAAGCATGTTCTAACCAGTGTCCTGTTAATGTTAGTGTCCCTGAATTTAGAGCGCGGTTTTTATCTTTATATTACAGCCGCTACTTACGTCCATTTAAAGATCATTTGGTGGCCAACATCGAAAAAATGGCACCTTTGATGGCAAGCATGCCGAAAATAGTAAACGGCGTGCAATCAATAGGCTGGGTTAAGCAATTTGTGCGAGATAAAATTGGTTATGTGGATGCCCCAACGCTATCTACTCCGACATTAAAACAGCGTGTTCCATCTAAAAATCGTAAATTTAATCTTGAAAGATTAATGCAGCTTTCTGAAGAAGAAAAGCAACGCACATTATTGATTGTTCAAGATCCTTTCACCAGCTATTACGAAGCTGACTTAATAGAAGACTTGGTTAAGCTTGCTGAACTTTTAGGGTTAGAGGCAATGGTTTTGCCTTATAAACCAAATGGAAAACCCCAGCACGTTAAAGGGTTTTTAAAAGAATTCGCCGATACTGCAAAAAATGCAGCCGACTTTTTAAATCAAGTTGCCCAAACGGGAATACCGTTAGTGGGCGTTGACCCTTCCATGGTGCTTTGTTATCGAGATGAATATGCTAAAGCGTTAGGGGATAAACGAGGTGATTTTCAGGTTTTGACAGTTCACGAATGGCTCTTGCCGAAACTATTAGAAAAAGGTTTAGCAGGGCCCAAAACCAATGAATTAACTGAATATGCGTTGTTAGGGCATTGTACTGAAAAAACCATGTTGCCGGGTTCTGAAAAGCAATGGCAGCAGATTTTTGAGGTGTTTGGATTGTCCTTGAAGCCGGTATCTGTGGGATGTTGTGGTATGGCTGGAACCTTTGGCCATGAGACCAAACATTTGCAGGAATCAAAAGAACTGTTCCAACTTAGTTGGCAACCAGCATTGGATCGGTATAATCCCGAACACGTTGTTGCGACCGGTTATTCTTGCCGTAGCCAAGTAGCACGGTTTGGTAGCCAAAAGCCCAAGCACCCATTACAAGTACTCCGAATGCACCTCGAAAGATAAGAGGATGCATTTAAGTATATAAAAAATAATTTAGATTTTTGTTAGGCGTATTTATATGACAGAAACCACTTCTACTTCAAATCAAGCTGGTATGGATCAAGTTCAAGCAGCTCAATGGTTTAATGAGCAATTTAATAAAGCGACAAAACACTTGGCGGATCAAGGTGTATTAATTGAGTCTGTTTTTAATGACGAAAGTACTTATGTTGCTCCTATGTTTGCGATTTTTAAAATTCGTAGTAAAGATCGAAAGAAATATTGGGTAATTGCGGGCGATTTACCGACAGATTATACACCAGATAGCGCCGCTAAAGATTTTAAAGCTGCAATGCGGCATTTTTCTCTGCATTGGCAAATGAAAGCTGAAAATATGATTGCGGCGGGAATAAGAGATACCGTGCAACGGGATTTTGCACAGTTACTCGTTACTAAAGCTGAAGCCTTATACGCGTTTATTGACAACAAAATTATGTGGGATAAAGCTAACAAGATTAACTAACCCCATTATTGAGGTTAGTTTTTATCGACTAAGCCAATTGAAATTGGTTGATTGATAGCGAATAGGCTTAGTCTATTATCTCCCAAAGCCCTTCGGAAATTAGCTCAAGGATCAATGCGTTGATTTTTGAGCTTGATCCATTTTCACAAGTTAATGAAGCCAATTGCTCAAGCTTAAATTGTCGATTCGACAATAAACGTTTGAGTAAATCTGATTCTGATTGACTGCCTTGAAATTCTTGGTATTTACCATTAATCGCAAATTTTACTGTGCCGTCTTCACTTTCAATAAAAACAGTATGGGTGTCGGGATTACGTTCAATAATATGGGCAGCCAAAAGCGTTTCAATACTAATCGGTAACGTATCCTCCATTTCGCCAGTACCCTCAGTAATGCTTTCTTCAACGCTATCAAAGAGGTCTTCGTCAGCGCCTTCAGATTTTAAGCTTGAATTGAACGACAGAAACCACTTTTCAAAATGATCAGAGTTGAATGTTTGCGCCATTAAATCTTTTAGCGATTGCATTTCGTCCTGAGAAATTTCGGCGCAATGTTGTCGTTGCTGGATATCTGGGTCGGAGTAACGTTTTGAAGTCTGGTTCTGTTCCATGCAGTGTTCTAAGAACCTATCCAGTAATTGAATTTGATCTGGTGCGCGAATCCCTACTGAGTAATTTAAGCAGGGTTCCAGGGCAACACCATTATGTGGAAAACCCGGTGGAATATAAATGACGTCCCCCGGCTCTAAAATAACATCAATGATAGGTTCAAAGTCTTCAATTTGTTTTAAATTGGGATGGGGTAAGAGTTCAGCATAGTTGGCCTTGGCACCAACTTTCCAATTGCGTTTACCTTTGCCCTGAACAATGAAAACATCGTACTGGTCAATATGGGGACCAACCCCTGCATTAGGCACTGAATAGCTAACCATCAAGTCATCAATTCGCCAGTTGGGAATAAAGTTAAATTGATCCAGAATGTGGCACGCTTCAGGCAGATATTCATCGACGCCCTGAACCAAAAGGCTCCAATAGCCTTTACAAAGAGACTCAAAGTCTTCTATTGGCCCTTGAGCAACTTCCCAGTCGTTTCCATTTAAACTAATCAGTCTGCTGTCTACTTCATCCAACTGGGCTAGGCCAGCTAAATCGTGTTCATCTAGCGGGTCAATAAAATTAGGCAGGCCTTGGCGAATGACCAACGGGGATTTTTGCCAATGTTTTTGTAGAAAAACGCTTGGGTCGATATTTATCATGATGTCTTGTTCCAATCAAAAAATGGCAGGACGTAGAGCCTATTCCTTTTACACAAAGAGTGTGTGCAGGTTCAAAGAGAAATTCATTTTTTACTAAGTCAAAAGTATTGTGTGAAATTTGTATTTTACCAGCAAGCCCCTGACTTTCCATACGGGATGCAAGGTTAACGGTTTCTCCCCATAAATCATAACTAAACTTGCTTGTTCCAATAACGCCTGCAACCACAGGTCCCGTGTTTAACCCTATGCGTAAAGCTGAGTTGATACGGTGCTGTTTGCAGATAATAAGAAAACGCTGATGCATTTCAATTGCACACAAGCAGGATTGTTTGGCGTGCATTGAATTAGGGTGGGGCACGCCGGCGACAGCCATATATTCGTCGCCAATGGTTTTTATTTTTTCCAAACCGTATTTTATGCAGAGTTCATCAAAGGCAGTAAACACGTCGTTGAGTAAGGACAGCAATTGTTTCGGGGAAAGTGTTTTAGCAAGTTGAGAAAACCCTTGGATATCGGCAAATAAAATAGTGGCATTTTCGAAATGGTCTGCAATTGGGTTGGAACTTTTCTTGAGTTTCTGGGCGATGGAAAAAGGTAATATGTTTAAGAGTAGTTGATCTGAACGCTGCTGTTCTTCTGCAATTTTCTGCCAGCTCACGTCTACATTTCTGACAATATAAGAGCTACATAACAAGCAAGCCAAGGCAAAACTAAGGCTATTCGATAGCGTTATTATGGAAAGGTATGCAGGACTAATATCGCTAGATGCAAGTGGAATAAGCTGCAATTCCCAACTTAAGAATATAAGGCTCATTATTAACATAAAGCTAAAGGTGAATCGGCGTTGTTTTGTGGCGAACATAAAGGGAATGACAAATATTCCTAGGAGTACAAAGTGATGCATATCGGCTTCTGTACCAAGGTGCAATCCCGACCAACATAAATAACTGTTGTAAGCGGTAATCAGCCATAATTTTGCAAACAGTCGCAGATGTAAATAGTTAAAAATGGGCACAAAAATTAAGAAGAGGGAGTGTATTAAAGCTAATATTGCTGCATATTTTCCGCCATCATTCCAAAACCAAATGCCAGTCGGTAGCTGTAATAACATCACGCTAAAACTGATTAGGGCTAAAATGTTGGTAATACGTACGGGGTTGATGTTTCGTAAGTGATCTTTTTGAATACCGGACCATATCCAGCGGTTGACTAAACTTTCCATGTTTATGTTTTCCTTAACTTCTAGAACCTGTTGAACTTAGCAAAAAGCCAATCAAAGTCGAGTGTATCGAACTTGATTGGCTTTGTGAAGGTCAGTAACGCTATAGCGTTTTTGAGTTTATTTTATTAACTCTAGAGTCAATTTTTCAGCTGCACCCAGGTAAGTTGCAGGTGTTAGCTGTTTGAGTTGCTCTTTAGCTGAATCAGGAATCGTTAATCCATCAATAAACTCAGCGATAATTTGTTGGTTAACCTTTTTGCCCCGGGTTAGCTCTTTAAGCTTTTCGTAGGGTTTTTCTACGCTATAACGACGCATAACGGTTTGAATCGGTTCGGCCAGCAGTTCCCAATTATCATCTAGCTCTTTTGATAAGCTCTCTACGTTTATTTGTAGTTTGCTTATCCCTTTCAATGATGCTTGATAAGCAATGGTGGAGTAGGCCACGCCAACGCCCAGATTACGCAATACCGTTGAATCCGTTAGGTCGCGTTGCCAACGGGAAACTGGCAACTTACTGGATAGATGATTGAATATCGCATTTGCCAATCCTAAATTACCTTCTGAATTTTCAAAATCAATTGGATTAACTTTATGAGGCATGGTTGATGAACCAATTTCGCCAGCGACAGTTTTTTGCTTAAAATGGCCCAGTGCAATATAACCCCATAGGTCTCGATCAAAATCGATAAGTATGGTGTTAAATCTGGCCATGGCATCAAACATTTCTGCTATGTAGTCGTGAGGCTCAATTTGCGTGGTAGACGGATTCCAGGTTAATCCCAAGCTCGACACAAACTCATTTGAGATGGCGTGCCAATCTTGTTCAGGATAGGCTGACATGTGAGCATTGTAGTTACCAACAGCGCCATTAATTTTGCCAAGTATTTTCACATCGGCGATGGCTGCTCTTTGATGCTTTAAACGTACGTAAACATTTGCCATTTCTTTGCCCATCGTCGTTGGAGACGCGGGTTGACCATGAGTACGGGCCATCATTGGAATGCTTTTGTATTCCTGAGCCAATTTCTTTAAGGCATCTAGTAGTTTGTCACAGAAAGGCAGAATTACTTCGGTACGCGCATTCATCAGCATTAAAGCATGAGACAAATTATTAATGTCTTCTGATGTACAGGCGAAATGAATAAACTCGTTAACGGCATGAAGTTCTGCGTTGTTGGCTACCTGCTCTTTTAGGAAGTATTCAACGGCCTTCATGTCGTGATTAGTTGTTCGTTCTATTTCTTTGATGCGAAGGGCATCAGTTTCAGAGAAATTTGAAACGATACCATTCAAAAGTTCATTGGCTTCATTGCTGAATACAGGCACTTCAGTGATTTCAGGATGCTTTGATAGCATCTGTAACCATCTAACTTCTGCCTGTACCCGAAATCGAAATAATCCGAATTCGCTGAATAATGTTCTTAGATCTGTAGTGTTTTTGCCATATCGACCGTCGATAGGTGATATCGCAGAAAGCGATGATAAATCCATGAATACCTCAATTATTTAGCTTCTTCGAGTTGCTGCATTAGTTGATGCACGACTCTCAGGATTTTGCTGCGTTGGAATATAATGTTGCGGCGTTTTCCGCCTAATTGTCGCCAAAGTACTGCGGAACGAATTCCAGCGAGTAACATCGCTCGAACTTTGTCTTGAACCCCGGCTTGTTTAAGTATATCTGGATTTCCAGCAACTTGTATTTTACTACCAAGGGGACTTATTACGTCTTTATAAATGCTTGCTAGATTAGCAACCATGGAAGACTCGAATAACGAGCTATGTAGTTTTTGTCGTTTGATATGCTCAATTCTATTGGCTAACTCCCCCATGCTATTGGGGTTTTTAGTAAGTTTTCGTTCTAATCCAAGAATATCTGCAATATATCGGGTTATTTCCGAATCTTTGCGACCTGATTTATTGTTTATTTGATTTTCAAGCGTGGCAATCCCGATGCTTAGCTGTTTTAAATCACCATAAGTTTCAATGGTCTGTTCGGGGTCGGTCATTACAATCGAACCAATGCTTGATTCAAAAGCTATTTGATCAACTTTACCAGATCTTGCCAAGTTCTTAACTAAAAAAGCGGATTGGCAAACGCCCGCTAATGCCAGCTGCATATCCATATAGTTATCCATTATCGAATATAACTCTCAATAATTCCGCCCCCTAAACATACATCACCTTGATAAAACACGGCTGATTGGCCAGGAGTTACTGCTTTTTGCGGGGTGTTGAATATTACTTCCAATATGTCCCCTTTTGGGGTAACAGTACAAGTGATATCGTCTTGTCGGTAGCGGGTTTTTACAGTCATCTCACGGCTTTCTTGGGGGCCTTTACGGTCTACCCAATGTAACTGCTTAGCCAGTAAGCCTTTTGAATATAATTTGGGATGTTCGGCTCCTTGCCCAACTATTAAGATGTTGTGTTCAACATCTTTGTCTACAACATACCAAGGATCGTCCCCATGTTCTTTTTTTCCTCCAATTAGTAATCCCTTACGTTGGCCTAACGTGTGATACATCAAACCTTGATGCTCGCCAATGGGTTCACCTTCCGCTGTTTGGATAATACCCGGTTGAGCGGGCAAGTAGCGGGATAAGAAATCGTTGAATTTACGTTCGCCAATAAAACAGATACCAGTGCTGTCTTTTTTGTCGTGGGTAATCAAATCATGTTGCTTGGCTAATTCTCTTACTTCCGGTTTGGGCAAATGACCAATAGGAAAAAGTGTTTGAGCAATTTGTTGTTCGCCCAGTGTGTACAGGAAGTAACTTTGATCTTTGTTGTTGTCAAAGCCTCTATGTAGTTGCCAATGGCCATCTGAGAAATGTTTTTGAGCATAATGACCAGTAGCAATGTAATCAGCACCTAGTTCTTCAGCCGCAAATTCGAGAAAAGCTTTAAATTTAATTTCTTTATTACATATGATATCTGGATTCGGTGTTCTGCCGGCCCGATATTCATCCAGAAAATATTCGAAAACGTTATCCCAATATTCAGCTGCAAAATTAATAGTGTGTAGTACTATACCTAGCTTATTGGCGACACTTTGGGCGTCTTTGAGGTCTTCAGCCGCTGCGCAATACTCATCATTATCATCTTCTTCCCAATTCTTCATGAACAAGCCTTCCACCTGGTAGCCTTGTTCTTTTAAAAGCAAGGCTGACACTGAAGAATCAACGCCTCCAGACATACCAACAATAACTTTGGTTTGTTCCGGGGGCAGCGCGTCGATGTGGGAGATTGTCGCTGGCATTCAGTACCTTTTTGGGATAAAAAATAAGTATGGTATGAAATCGGATGCGCATCTTAGCAAAAAACAGCTAATGTTTCATGAAAATTCAGTGTTTTTGCCATAGTAAGTGTTACAAAAGCAAATATTTTCCCGGCTCAATGCCGTCTACAGTCCAATTGCCAATTCGATACCTAATCAAGCGAAGAGTAGGGTAGCCAATATATGCTGCCATTCTTCTAACTTGTCGATTTCTACCTTCTGTAAGTGTAATTGATAACCAAGTTGTTGGAATGTGTTTTCGCTCTCTTATTGGGGGGACACGCTCCCAAATTTGGGGTTCATCAATAATTTTAATTTTAGCGGGTTGAGTTAATCCATCTTTTAACTCTAATCCATTTCTGAATTCTTCTAATTTGATTTCGGACGGAATACCTTCCACTTGGGCCCAATAGGATTTGCTAATATTCTTGTTGGGCGACGTGATTTTATTTTGCAATTTACCATCGTTGGTTAGTAACAATAGTCCTTCACTATCTCTATCTAGACGCCCTGCCGCATATACATCGGGTATATCAATATAATCTTTTAGCGTCGCTCTACCGTTTCCATCGGTGAATTGGCTTAAAACATCATATGGTTTATTGAAGAGAATGGTTCTGGATTGAACGGTTTTACTCGTCTGTTTTTTGGAATATTGCATGGATTTAACGAACTACTCTTATTTTGTTAACTGGTAGGGCCTGTTGACTATAAGCTAACCGGCCTTTTGAAAACGAAGAAAAGATATTACAATAAGTTTCGCAATAGGGAGATTATTCTTCATATGCACTTGTAACTCTCTATTTTACCCTTATATCATTCGCCTACGAATTTTCTATTCAGTTTAATACAGAGTCAGGATTTTAATTGCAATGAATTAACTTTCAGCCTGTATTAAATAAAACTGGATTGGGATTATTTTTAATGTCTAATGTTCATGAATTGAGCAGGATATTCCCGGCCGTTCAAAAACAGGTAGCATACTACCCCAAACACTGAGGTATACAATGACCCAAAGTAAGTCAAAGATCATCTATACAAAAACCGATGAAGCACCGGCATTAGCAACTTATTCATTGTTGCCAATAATTAGGAAATTTGCCTCAGCCGCTGCGGTAGATGTAGAGCTAAGTGATATTTCGTTAGCTAGTCGTATTTTGGCCAACTTCCCTGATTACTTAACAGACGAACAAAAGGTTTCCGATGAGTTATCCATTTTGGGCGAGTTAACTCAGCAATCTGAAACCAATATTATTAAGCTTCCAAATATTAGTGCGTCTATTCCTCAGTTAAAAGCAGCTATTAAAGAACTGAATGACAAAGGGTTTAATGTACCAGCGTTCCCTGAAGATCCTAAATCTGACGAAGATAAGGCTATTAAGGAGCGGTATAGCAAAGTTTTGGGAAGTGCTGTAAATCCGGTTCTTCGTGAAGGTAATTCAGATCGCCGGGCCCCTAAAGCAGTAAAAAATTACGCGAGAAATAATCCGCATTCAATGGGAGCATGGAGCCAAGCTTCTCGTTCTCATGTTGCGCATATGCGTGGTGGTGATTTTTATTCTGGAGAAAAATCCCTAACCATTGAAAAAGCAGGGCATGTTCGTCTTGAGTTCACTGATAATAATGGTGCCGTGACAATACTTAAGCCTCAAATTAATTTACTTGCAGGTGAAGTGATTGACGGCATGCGCATGAGTAAAAATGCGCTATGTCAGTTTTTCGAAGAGCAAATTCAAGATGCAAAAGACACTGGCATGCTTTTTTCTTTGCATGTTAAAGCAACCATGATGAAGGTTTCTCACCCAATTGTGTTTGGTCATTGTGTGAAAGTATTTTACAAAGAACTGTTTGAAAAATACGCAGAGCTGTTCGATAAATTAGGTGTTAATCCTAATGACGGCTTGGGTAGTGTTTATGACAAAATCGCCGGACTGCCTGAATCACAACGCTCTGAAATTGAAAGTGATATTAATGCATGTTATGCCGATCGCCCACCTATAGCGATGGTAAATTCAGATAAAGGCATTTCCAACTTACACGTTCCTAGTGATGTTATCGTTGATGCTTCTATGCCTGCAATGATTCGTAGTTCAGGTCAAATGTGGGGACCGGACGGGAGACTACACGATACCAAAGCGGTTATTCCAGAAAGTACTTATGCAACAATTTATCAGGAAATTATTAACTTTTGTAAAACTCATGGTGCCTTCGACCCCACAACAATGGGAACCGTTCCTAATGTTGGTTTGATGGCGCAAAAAGCAGAAGAATATGGCTCCCATGATAAAACCTTCGAAATGACCGCTGATGGCACAATGCGCATTATTGACCAAGACGAAACAGTCTTGATCGAACATGCGGTTGAAGAAGGTGATATCTGGCGTATGTGTCAGGCTAAAGATGCCCCTATTCGTGATTGGGTGAAATTGGCTGTGACTCGTGCTCGTCAATCCGGAATGCCAACGGTTTTTTGGTTGGACGATGAGCGTGCTCATGATAGACAACTTATCATTAAGGTTGAAAAATACCTTCTAGATCACGATACCGCTGGCTTGGATATCCAAATTAAATCACCTGTAAGAGCGATCCGTTATTCTATGGAGCGCGCTATCAGAGGATTAGATACCATTTCAGTAACCGGTAACGTGTTACGTGATTATTTAACAGACTTATTTCCAATTTTAGAATTGGGCACAAGTGCTAAGATGTTATCTATTGTGCCTTTGATGGCTGGCGGAGGTTTGTTTGAAACCGGTGCCGGTGGCTCAGCGCCTAAGCATGTTCAGCAGTTTGTTGAAGAAGGCCACTTACGTTGGGATTCTTTAGGTGAATACTTGGCGTTAGCAGTATCTCTGGAAGAGTTTGCTGAGAAGCAGGGCAATACCAAAGCGAAAGTATTGGCCAATTGTCTTGATCAAGCCACTGAAAAACTACTTAATAACGGTAAGTCACCTTTGCGTAAAGCTGGGCAATTGGACAACCGTGGTAGCCATTATTACCTGGCAACTTATTGGGCTGAAGCTTTGGCTAATCAGTCTGATGATGCAGAATTGGCAAGCCAGTTTAGCGAGTTACACAAAACGTTGGTTGATAATGAGTCTGGCATATTGGCAGAAATTGATGCCACTCAAAGCCAGCCGCTTGATATCGGTGGTTATTACATGCCTGATGACGCTAAGACCGCAAAGGCAATGTGTCCTAGTGAAATCCTAAACAATGCTCTAGCGGTATAGAATATTGCTAAGGCAAGTTGTATAACTTTGCAATAATTTAATGCTAAAAAACCTGGTTTCGACCAGGTTTTTTTTATGTCTGTTATTTATTGTTCTTGGGCCTCTTTAGAGCAAGTATAACGCTAAAAGGCATAGATTTAGTGGTTCTGGAAGGTGTTACTTATCCCGGGCTCAGGTTAAATCTACGCATTTAGATCGCGGAGAAGACTTGAAGGCCTAGAGGCCTATAAAAGTCGGCAACAACGAGCTAAATGCCTATATTACGCCCCTCTTGTTTTATCGAGAGGGCAGAGTAGGTATGTAACCTCTACCGCGCTAGAGCCTCTTTCGCAGGCCTACAGTGCTACAAACTATCTGTCTTGTATAAAACGCATAGTAAGCTGATGTAAAATTGAACATGAAAGATAAGAAGGATTAGTCTTTTTATTGGATTTGAATTGGTTTAGATGGGGATGATTACCCGATTATGGCAAGGGAACTCTCTCTTTTACACACTGCTTTTATTGGAGGTTGTCAGCGGCTTTGTGTGTAACATTGCTTCTAAGTTCACTCATGTTCTTTAAAATACGTCGAAAAGCATGATAATTGAAGAGTTTCTATACTTCAGTGAATAGTGGTGGTTTTCTCGATGAACTCGGTATTACTCCGAACCTGAAAAATTGAAATGGTAGATAAATAGGTGAGACTTATTTTGTTGATTTAAGCTGTTAATTCAAATCGGGTCGATCTATAGATAGCAGACTCGATAACATCCTCAAGAGTAATGTCGCAGGTAGCAAAGATAGTAATATTGACACAGCCGTGCTTAATGCCGAGTTTAACAGAGCGTATGCGTCAATTTTCGTTGTATCGCTTCATGTGTTGAAAGGATAAATAATGATCAATGAAAATATTAGCTTTCGCTAATAAATCAACTCCTACCGGTAAAGTAATTCTCAAATCTTCTGAAGACAATCGCAAGCTTAACAAATCTACTTACAACTTATATAAAGCAACAACCTAGATGGTTTATATAAAAGCAGCCCCCCCTGCCTGCTTTTCTTGCTTCCTAACGATAGCCGTCTTCAGTGAAAGTAATATTTGCTGCATGAAGACCCTTCGGGCCTTGTTCTACATCAAAGTTAACTTCTTGACCTGCTTTTAGAGTCCGATACCCATCCATTTGTATTGTAGAGAAATGTGCGAACACATCATCTCCACCGTCCTCTGGTACAATAAAGCCAAACCCTTTAGCATTGTTAAACCACTTAACTTTACCAACTGCCATAATATTATTTCCAGTAAACTCCTTGATATGATTAACGAAGACCCCACAATATTATTAAGCGTTTACATACTTATTAAACGCTAACAACGCCTGCGAGAGTTGTGAGTAACAAATTAAATGTAGTTATGGTACTCTGTTGGTGTCAAGAAAATAATTAATATTTATCAAAATAAGTTAAATTTTTCGGTCAATTGAAATCTGTCAGCTAAAATAAAACTATGTCCAAAAACAACATAATCGGTGTAAGTCACGAAAAGCAATTAGAGGCGGTAAAAAAGCAGGTAGCACCGCCGTCAATGTATAAAGTCCTATTGAATAATGATGATTACACACCAATGGACTTTGTCGTGGAAATATTAATGCGCTTTTTTAATTTAGATTCTGAACAAGCGAATCAAGTAATGCTAACTGTGCATTATCGTGGCAAGGCTGTTTGTGGTTTATATACAGCCGAAATTGCAGAAACGAAAGTAATGCAAGTTAATGAATATGCAAGGAAAAACCAGCATCCATTGATGTGTTCAATGGAGGAAGATTAAATTTGATTGGGGGCGCCAAACATGTTGAATAAAGATTTAGAAAGAACGCTCAATGAGGCTTTTATATTCGCCCGGGAAAATCGACACGAATTTATGACCGTTGAGCATTTGTTACTCGCGTTAATGGATAATCAATCAGCCAAAGACGCTCTCAAAGCTTGCGGCGCCGATATTGAGGCGATGAAAAATGAGCTTACTCAATTTGTGAAGGAAACCACCCCTTTGATAATGGAGGACAGCGAAACCGAAAGGGAAACTCAACCAACCTTAGGATTTCAAAGGGTACTTCAAAGAGCCGTATTTCATGTACAGAGCTCTGGCAAAGAAGAAGTAACCGGTGCAAATGTGCTTGTTGCTATTTTCAGTGAACAAGAGTCGCAAGCTGTCTATATATTGAAAAAATCAGATGTCACTCGTCTAGATGTCGTTAATTACATCTCTCATGGCGTACGCAAAAATGAAGAAGAAGCGCCTGATTCTAGTGAGGTTGAGGAAGATGAAAGCGGTGAAGTCGAGTCTCAAACTACCGTTTTGGAAAAATACTCTTCGAATTTGAATGTGCTTGCCAAAGAAGGGAAAATTGACCCCCTAATTGGACGCGATAGCGAAGTGGAAAGAACCATTCAGGTTTTATGCCGACGTAGGAAGAACAATCCATTGTTAGTGGGCGAGGCTGGTGTCGGGAAAACGGCCATCGCAGAAGGACTGGCTTACCGTATTGTTGAAGGTACGGTTCCTGATGTTATTTCTACCGCAACAATTCATTCTTTAGATTTAGGTGGCTTGCTTGCTGGTACTAAATATCGCGGTGATTTCGAAAAACGCCTAAAAGCCATTTTAAAGGAACTTGAAAGAGATCCTGATGCCATCCTATTCATTGATGAGATTCATACCATCATAGGTGCAGGTGCTGCGTCTGGTGGGGTAATGGATGCATCTAATCTGCTTAAGCCTAAACTAGCGAGTGGAGAGTTACGTTGTGTTGGTTCCACAACCTATCAGGAGTATCAGGGAATATTTGAAAAAGACCGCGCACTTGCACGACGTTTCCAAAAGATTGATGTAAACGAACCTAGTGTTGAAGACACAACCAAAATTTTATTGGGTTTGAAGTCTCGTTACGAGGCACACCACAATGTGCATTACACCAAAAAAGCAATTTCTGCTGCCGCTGAACTGTCTGCTAAATATATTAACGAACGTCATTTGCCAGATAAGGCGATAGATGTGATTGATGAAGCAGGTGCAAGTCAACGATTGGTTGTAGCCTCAAAGCGGAAGAAAACGATTGGGGTTGGAGATATTGAGCAGATTGTTGCCAAAATAGCTCGCATACCAGAAAAGTCGGTTTCAGCTTCTGATAAAGAAGTGCTTAAAAACTTGTCGCGCAATCTGAAAATGGTGGTGTTTGGGCAAGATAATGCAATTGGCACCTTAACCGACGCGATTCGTTTGTCTCGATCTGGATTGGGTAATGAGCAAAAACCAATCGGTAGTTTTATATTTGCTGGCCCTACAGGGGTTGGTAAAACCGAGGTAACTCAGCAACTGGCTAAGGTTATGGGCGTTGAATTAATTCGATTTGATATGTCGGAATATATGGAACGCCACGCTGTTAGCCGATTAATAGGTGCACCTCCTGGTTATGTAGGTTTTGATCAGGGCGGGTTACTAACGGACTCAGTCATTAAAAATCCCTATTCAGTAGTATTACTAGATGAGATTGAAAAGGCTCATAGCGATATCTACAACATCCTGTTACAAGTTATGGACCACGGCACGTTAACTGATAACAATGGTCGTAAGGTCGATTTTCGGAATGTTGTGTTGGTGATGACAACCAATGCGGGTGTTCAGGAGACGGCTAGAAAGTCAATAGGGTTTAAACAACAAGATCACAGTCACGATGCGTTGTCTGAAATCAATCGTACGTTCTCCCCTGAGTTTAGAAATCGCCTTGACGGCATTATCTGGTTTAATCATTTAGACTCTGATGTGATCCTTCAAGTTGTCGATAAGTTCATTGTTGAGCTACAGGCTCAGCTGGATAACAAAGGGGTATCCTTGGAAGTATCCAATGAAGCAAGAGAGTGGATGTCTGAAAAGGGTTACGATAAGAATATGGGGGCCAGACCAATGGCTAGATTAATTCAGGAGCAAGTGAAGAAAAACTTGGCTAATGAATTGCTATTTGGTGAATTGGTTGATGGCGGTAGTGTTAAAATTGAACTGAAAGATGACAAACTAGGCTTTACATTTCAGCCACTTAAGAAGGCTAGTAAAGCGACAAACTAGTCAGGTTTGGCAGTAGCCAGTGTTCAAATAGCTATTTAGCAAAAGAAAAATTAAAACGGGAAGCCTTGGCTTCCCGTTTTTTTGTTATTTCACTTTTATAAATTTATCTCGGTAACAGCAATACTATCGGAGTGTTTCTTCGGGTGAGTTTTTCTCGAAGTATATTTGGAGTTAAATTTTAAGCGCAAGAAGCCACACAGTGCAATACTGTGTTAAAAGAAGGTTTCGCTTGAAAGCACCAGACACAAGCAGAAATTCTTAGTGTGTATCTGGTGAGTCGTGGCTAACTCTTTAGACTTGCTTTTTTCTATCTTGCCCGATAGATGATGCGACCCTTACTTAAATCGTAGGGCGTCATTTCAACAGTAACTTTGTCGCCTGTTAAAATTCGAATGTAGTTCTTGCGCATCTTTCCAGAAATGTGCGCCGTCACAATATGACCGTTTTCCAATTCTACTCGGAACATGGTATTTGGAAGCGTGTCAAGCACAGTTCCTTCCATTTCAATACAATCTTCTTTTGCCATTTAGTTCGGTTACCTTAGCTATATTGCAGAATGCGGCGCAGATCTTGCCCAAATAAAAGGCATCTGTAAAGTTCAGTTACGCTTTTTTTGAAAAGTAATCCATTGATGGTCGATATATTGTTCATTTGGCATGAATTTAGTTTTGTAGTTCATCTTTTGACAACTGTCTATTTGGTAACCAAGATAGAGGTATTTTTTGCCAATATTTTGAGCTTGCTGAATTTGATTTAGAATTGCCAACGTTCCTAAAGAACGTTCTTCCAGATTAGGATCGTAGAAGGTGTATAAAGCCGAAAGACTATTGGGAAGCTCGTCGGTTACGGCAACAGCAATAATGCGGTCATTTAATGATAATTCTATAAATAAAGTTGGTGCCCAGGCACTATGCAGAAAATGAGTGTATTGTTCAGGTGTGGGTGGGAACATACTACCGTCAGAATGCCGGGCTTTGATATAGTCGCGATACAATTCGTAATATTTTGGTTTGTCTTCTCTGCTAATGCGACATACCAAGTCACTATTTTTATTGAGTATACGTTTTTGATTTTTACTCGGTTTGAAATCATTGACATGAAGTCGTAGTGATCGGCAAGCATTACATTGTGGGCATTGAGGTCGGTAAACCTGGTCACCGCTACGCCTAAATCCGGCCTCTAACATCATCTCATAGTCTTCTATACTGGAGAAGCGTTGGTTCCCCACATAAACGAGAAGTCTTTCTTGTCTGTCGTCTAGATAGCTACACTCAAAGGAATCAGTGATGCCAAATTTCATTGATGTCATGATGCTATTCTTTTGCCTTTACGCGATTACTACTATCAAGTAATGGTTGGATTGATACCAATGCCCCTTATCTTAATGAAAAGAGATTAATCTAAACGAGCTGTACTAAATGCTTTCGTCTTGTCTGCTTGTATTGCCAATACACATTAGACTCTTGATCAACTGTAGTTCGAAATGTTTTGGCATAGTTATTATGCTTTAGTCGTAAGGTATTATTAATCGGCTATTATATTAACCCAATTAATTCATTCTTTGCGAAAAGTATTTTTGATTTCCAAGTGTTTTCTGGCTGCTTAATTTTTCTTGCTTGATTAAGTTCTTTAAGGAATAGGGATCTTGGGATGTTTTTAGCGCCAAGGCTTGATAAATGTCCGGTTTGCATCTGGCAATCAATGAAAACGCCGTTGCTAGCTCGCATTAAATTAACCAAACAATACATAGCCAGTTTTGAAGCGTTAGTTGTTGAATGAAACATGGATTCCCCACAAAACACACCTCCTACGGAGACGCCATATAAGCCGCCTACCAATATATCGTTTTCCCACACTTCAATAGAATGCGCTTGATTCAACTCATGTAGCCGAGAATACGCATTTAGCATGTCAACAGTGATCCAGGTGCCTTGATCGGTTCTTGGAATTAATGCGCAAGCTTCAATGACATCGTTGAAATTGTGGTTTAGCGTTACTTTCAAAGAGGTGTTGCGTAAGAACTTTAGAAAACTTTTGGAGACATGGTAATCCTCTAAATACAATATCCCTCGGGGATCTGGTGACCACCAAAGCAGGGACTCTCCTTCAGAGTACCAAGGGAATATACCATTATTATAGGCTGCTATGAGTCTATCGCTGGAAAGGTCACCACCAAAGGCCAGCAGCCCGTTAGGATCTTCCAAAGCAAGCTCTGGGCTGGGGAATTGGTTGCTATTATCTAGTTTGGGGAGTGTGATCGCCATAATTTTGTTGTATCAATGTAATGGTTTGAAAGCCATTACATTGATACTGGAAATTTATGCAGACTCTTCGCTGTCGAGGAACTTTTCGGCATCTAATGCCGCCATGCAGCCCGTTCCTGCTGATGTAATTGCTTGGCGGTAAATATGGTCAGATACATCTCCGGCAGCAAAAACACCCGGAATGCTGGTTTGTGTTGCATTGCCCTCAGAACCGCTATTGACAATCAAATAACCATCTTTCATTTCTAATTGATTGGTAAATAAATCGGTATTTGGCTTATGGCCAATGGCGATGAAAACGCCCATTAAATCAATGGATTCTATTTCATCTGATTGGGTGTCTTTAATATTAATACCGGTAACACCCATTTCATCGCCTACAACATCATCTAAGGTACGATTGAGATGCAAGGTGATATTACCGTTCTCCACTTTGTCCATTAGGCGTTTAGTTAAAATCTTTTCAGAGCGGAAAGTTTCCCGTCTATGGATAATATGAACTTCAGACGCCAAGTTCGACAAATACAAGGCTTCTTCTACGGCGGTATTACCACCGCCAACAACGGCAACTTTTTTGCCTCGATAAAAGAATCCATCACAGGTTGCACAAGCCGAAACGCCTTTACCCATAAAAGTTTGCTCAGAGTCTAAACCTAAATATTGAGCAGATGCGCCGGTAGCAATGACCAAAGCATCGCAAGTATATTCGCCGCTGTCGCCTGTTAGTTTAAATGGGCGCTTAGATAAGTCTGCATTGTTGATATGATCAAAAATAATTTCGGTTTCGAACTTTTCTGCGTGTTGTTGCATTCTAGCCATCAGCTCCGGACCTTGTAAGTCTCCAGGATCGCCGGGCCAGTTTTCCACATCCGTAGTTGTCGTTAATTGGCCACCTTGCTGAATGCCGGTGATTAAAACAGGCTGCAAATTAGCTCTTGCTGCATAAACAGCTGCCGTATAACCAGCAGGGCCAGAGCCTAAAATGAGTAATCGGCAGTGCTTAGAATTCGGCATAATATTCTCCAAAGAATTTTCTGGGTAGAGTGAACAAGACAGTTCTTGTACTTGGTTGATCTTGATATGTCCAATACGGACTTTCTCAAGTCATTCCGATTTTTGTCGCGTATTCTAAATTGTCTAGCCTGAATCAACCATGACAAATTTTTACTTATATATGTCGAATAGTAACTACGCTTAATATCTGTCCGAATCATAGGTGCTGAAAAATCGGTATATCAACATGCAGTTTTGGAAAAACATCCGTAATAAGTATTAAAACTACAACTAAAATCTAATGGCGTAATTTTCTGTTTGGTTAAAAATTAGTGTGGCTATTGTTCAATGATTATTCTTACGAGAACACACTAAATGTGTTTTTAACTTACTATATGTTGGCAAATTTGGAATAAATGGACGAAATTGGACAATAGCCACTTAAACCACTGATTAAAATTGAGAGATTAAATTAAAACAGGACATTAAATAGATAAATGATAGTTGGCGAAAATTGTGGGAGCGGGAGAAATGTCAAAACATAGAATCCTTTTGTTGGATGATGAGCCTGAAGTGTTAAAGGCCCTTACTAGAGTATTACGTAAAGATTATGACATTGCTTGCTTCACTAGTGGCGAAGAAGCGTTGCGAGAATTACATAAGCATCTTTACTCTGTTCTGATCACAGACATGCGTATGCCTGGCATTGATGGCGCGACATTTCTTAAAAAAGCCCATGAAATTAGCCCACTTAGCCAGAAAATATTGTTAACAGGTTACTCTGACCTTAAGGATACGAGTGACGCAATTAATTTAGGTCACATTGATTTTTACCTCAATAAGCCTTGGGATAACGAAGATCTTATTAGTAAGTTGAAAATATGTATTGAAAGCTTTGTAAACGAATACCAGCAACGCTTGATTAATAAACAGATAATGAACCGAAATGAAGAACTAATGGCGAGTCAAGAAGCATTGGCGTCTCAGCTTAAGCAAAATGAAGCCGCATTAAGTGAATCAGAAGAAAAAAAAGCAAACAATACTCAAAAATTGAGACAATATTTTCAAACCACTGTAGAAGTGCTTGTGCAATGTATAAAAATGCACAATCAAGACCCTTATTCCCACGGAGACAGAATTGCTACCCAAGTAAAATACTTGTGTGAGCAATTCAAATTTTCTAGCTTGATAACCTACCAAACCACGGTTGCTGCCCGATTATATGAGTTGGGGAAAATGCAATATCTTCAGTCTGAATTAGCATTGTCAGACCCGCAGAGGTTTTCTGAAAACAATCGAAAGAACAAGTCATTCGTTGAGGTTAGTGCTGGCTTGTTAAAAGGCTTTACTGATTTTCATGGGGTTTCAGCCATTATCAGACATATCTATGAAACTATTGACGGCTCAGGCGCACCTTCAGGATTGAAAGCTGAAAAGGTGCCTATCCCTTGTCAAATTGTGCAAATTTGTGCGGCGTACGACAAATTGGTTATTGGAAAAACCACCGGTGAAACCGTATTGCCGGCGCAGGCTTTAACTCAAATTCAGTCTGAGAAGAGGAATTTGTTAAACCCTAAAGTTATCTCTGCATTCTCCAAGATGATATCTGCACTGGTTTCATCGACTAAGCAGCCCGTAATTTATGCAGTGGCAACACAACAATTGTCGGCAGGTATGACATTAGCCCATGATTTACCATTGGAAGCTGCGAAGGCAAATTATTTAAATAAAGGTCATGTTTTGACGATTGATAATGTGAGGAGTTTGAAAACAATTGATCAGAATAGAGCATTACCAATGATATTATTTGTTTTTCCGCACATTGCTGTTGAAGAGCCGGAAAGTTAAATCGATGAAGTAAATGATTATTTTAGCGGGCTTTTCATTTTTAAAAGCCCGGTTTTGTTAATACCAAAGTAATTAGAAACTATATTTGGCCTCTACTCTTAGTCTAAGTCCTTCTTCTACAGGAGCTATAATTCGTTCTACTTCAGAAAGACGTACTCCAACCCACCATTTCTTATTAATTCTTTTTCTAACCCTCAAATCCCAACCTTTAAAGTTATTGGTAGCAAGTCTTGATAGGGCATTTTGCGCAAATTCAGTGATGACTGAAAATCGCTCTACTCGTAGAATTTTAAATTGAGAAAGAATATCTCCGACATTCTTTAAACCGCCATGTCTTAATTCAATACCGAAGCTATCTTTTTGATTTCTATAATCTCCGTTGTCTATATCGGAAAAATCGTCTAGAGAATGGCCATAATCTAACCCAAGTCGGAATTTTCCGAATTTAGCATAAGTTGCTAAACGTAAAAATTGGTTGTCGTATTGGGTATCTTTTTTTGCAAATTCAGCATTAGCTTCTCCATGATAATCGACAAACCACGGCGCGAAACCAAATTCCCAGTTATCGAATTTGAATTTACTCTGAAGTTGGACGATATACATATCACCGATGGTACTGGAATTTCCATCTAGAGGTTGGTAGTAGGAGAAATAAAGTTTGTGATCTTTGTTAAGTGAATACTCGGTATTGATACCCCACGGGCTTATATCTCGGTCCCAAAATATGTCAGTTATTTGGAAGCTTTTCCAAGGTATTTTACCTCCCTGAAACAGCCATTTATCGGATTTACCCTGTACAAAGGCTCGTTCTAAAAAGAGGTCACTGTCAGGCTGAGGTTGGTCACTGAATCTGTGGACGGTAATTGCAGGCACATTTTGCTTGTTTTTTAAACCAGTACTAATTCGTATATTAGTACTCCAAAGGTTGCTCCATTGAGTTTTTAAACCACCATGTGCAATAACTCTGATTCGCTCTCTTGAGTCTATATTAATATGACTGTTTTCATTCTCATATCTAAACAGTGTATCCCCATAAAATGTATTCTCTTGGGCGAAAGTACTCTGTATAAATAACGTGGAAATAATTAAAATGACATGTTTCATTCCGAGCTCCAGAAAAAATTCAAGCATTTATTACTTTAGAAGAGATTTTTTATAATACACACTAAACTTTTGTTTAATTTATTTGTAACGTTAATTGTTCTATATACTTTATAGACTGGGATTTTAAATTTATAAAAGGTGAAGGTATGCGACTAATTTTACCGATAGTTTTATGCATGTTCACATTTTTGTGTAATGCCGAAACATTTAGTTTTGCATTTGTTCCACAACAGTCAGCAAAAAAACTGGTAAAAAAATGGCAGCCCGTTCTCGATTACCTCAGCATTAAAACCGGGGATAAATATATTTTTGCTACAGCCAAAAATATCCCCACATTTGAAATGAGGTTAGCCAATGAGGAATATGATTTTGCCTACATGAATCCGTATCATTTTACTGTTTTTAATCAGGTTCCTGGATACCAAGCACTTTCTAAACAAAAAAATAAGAAAATTAAAGGCATTATCGTCGTTCATCGAGATTCTAAGATTAAGGACTTAACCGATATGGAAGGGGATATGGTTGTTTTCCCCGCGCCAGCTGCGTTTGCCGCAACCTTGTTGACCAGAGCCGAATTTTCTAAACGCAATATCCACATTATCCCTAAATTCGTTTCCTCTCACGATTCGGTATACCTCAATGTTGCAAGAGAAATGTTCCCTGCTGGGGGAGGCGTGCTGCGTACCTTGGGAAATACCAATGGAGAATTGAAACAGCAACTCCGGGTGTTGTGGACAACACAAGGGTACACACCTCATGCCATTGCCCATAGAAAAGGAATTAATAAAGATGCAGTAAAGCGGTTACAAGATGCTTTACTCGCAATGGATAATTCTGAGACAGGGTTAAAATTATTGAAAAATGTTAATTTCAATGGTTTTGAGCGTGCAGAAAATCAAGATTGGGATGATGTTAGAAGTCTTGATATTAAAAAACCGACCGGATTTTAGCTTAAATTTTATGCGGTTGTCTTTACGCAGTAAAACCATGCTGGGTGTGGCGGTTATTGAGGCAGTTCTGCTTGCTGCATTAGTAACTGTTGCCGTTGGTTTTATGCGTGATTCAGCTAATGAAGCATTGTTAAAAAGAGCAAACACCACTGCAAGGTTATTTGCTACGACAACAAAAGACGCCGTTTTATCTTATGATTTAGCTTCCCTTGATACTTATACCTCCGATTTAATGCTTAACCCCGATATTGTCTACGTTAAAGTCCTGTCTGCGGGTGGTACGGTATTTTCATCAGCAGGAGACAAAAACTTTATCAACAAAAAATTTCTTCCGGATAACGCAGTAGAGACGGTAACTGATGGTGTTTTTGATGTATTGTCTGAAATTAAGCAAGATGAAACGGTTTATGGTGAGGTTCAATTAGGAATCGCAATAGACAGCATAACCGCAGCAATGAGCAAAGTGCGTAATTGGACAATCAGTATTGCGGTTATGGAAATGTTTCTGGTTGCAATATTTTCTTATATTTTGGGCGTTTACTTAACTAAAAACATATACCGCTTACGTAAAGTGACTGGGCTGCTTTCGGAAAATATCAAAAACGGTGTGTATGAATCAACTAACGTGACGATTAAAAGCCAAGATGAATTGCAGGACCTATCTATTGCTTTTAATGAATTGGCTGAAACCTTGCTACGTGAACATAGTAGACGAACGGAGTTTGAAGGTGAATTGATTCGCTTAAATGAAACACTAGAGGGAAGGGTAGAGCTTAGAACTGAGCAATTGCAAGCTCAGAATAGTGAGTTGGAACAAATTAACAAAGACTTGGCGTTGGCTCAGGAACAACTTGTTCAGTCAGAAAAAATGGCGTCCGTAGGGCAGTTGGCGGCCGGTGTTGCCCATGAAATTAATAATCCACTGGGATATGTAACCAGTAATTTAAAAGTGCTTACAGAATACATAGAGGAATACCAACAAGCCTGCTTCAAAGTAAAAGCCTTTGTGGATAGTGATTCTATTGAACAGCGAAAAGTGCTGGTGTCTGATTTAATCGAGCATTTTAAAAAAGCAGATTTTCAGTTTGTGGATGCTGATAGTACCGATTTAATCTTAGGGTCTATTAGTGGTTTGGAACGAATTGCAGAAATTGTAAAAAACCTCAAACAGTTCTCGCGAGCAGACGAAGATGAATTTCAGGAATGTGATATCAACGAATGCGTTAGAACATCCCTTAACATGGTAAACAGCGAAATAAAGTACCATTGTGATGTTAAAGTAGACCTGCAACCGCTTCCAATAATAAGTGCAAATATTGGAAAAATCATTCAGGTATTAACTAATTTGTTGATCAACGGCAGCCAAGCAGTAAAACAGGGTGGGCAGCTTGATATTGCAACCAGTTGTTGCGACAACAATGTGCAAGTTAAAGTTTCGGATAACGGTGAAGGGATCCCAAAAGGCGTTATCAAAAAAATATTCGATCCCTTTTTCACGACTAAACCGGTTGGAGAAGGAACGGGTTTAGGACTTTCAATTTCCTACGATATAGTACAAGAGCATAATGGTCGTATTGATGTTCGTAGTGTTGAAAATGAAGGTACAACCTTTACTATTACCTTGCCGATTCAACTGCAAATGGAAGCAAAAACTCAGAGTGAGAGTTAAACCGTTGACTATAATCTTATCTGAAATAGTGAACTAGTACATTTAATAACCTGAACTGGTATAAGAAATATCGTTATCCAGTACTGGTTGGTGATGTAGGTTTGAGACTTAGAGAGCTGATACGGCAGACGTGCGAGCGCTTAGAGATAGAAATATTGAGAGGTGTGGTTAGTAAGGATCATGTACATTTACTCATCTCGGCGCCACCGACATTTTCCCCCTCGGATATAATGCGGAGAATAAAAGACAGAAGTTCGTCAAAGCTATTTCAAGAATATCCGGTGTTGAAGAAGCGTTATTGGGGTCAGCATTTTTGGGCAAAAGGTTATTTTTGCGTTACGGCAGGAGAGCTGACAAAAGAAATGATAAAGGAATATTTAGAGCATCACTTTGAGCGTAAAGGCAATGACCAATTTGAAGTTGAATAGTTCTATCGGCTTTAGCCGAAACGCTGGACTTTCAGTCCGCATTTTTAACCCATCGTCTTCAGACGATGGTTGTTAAGTTTAAATTTATTAATAGAAAATGACTAGCGAGGCTTGTTTATGAATGAATAGTGGGCCTCTTTAGAACAAATATAACGCTGAGAATCTTAGATTTAATACTAAAGGAAGGTGTTGCTTATCCTGAGTTCTGGTTTAATAGTAAGAAGATCTTGGCGTCGTGCTATATTTTTGTTTATGCTTAAGTTGGTAAGTCATTAATTTTGTAGTGAAAAGCGACCTGTTTTTTTACCGGGCTGTGAAATAGCAAATGCTATTATATATTCGGTATTTAATTCAGAAGTGCAGTTTTAGTCGAGGTCGTCTTTGATAAATAACGTGTTTTAAGGAATTGCCCTATGTCTCAAACATTCATGAGTATGGTTCAAGATGGCCAGTCTTATATGAAAGAATGGCCAGTGAAAAAAGAATTGTATTCTTTATTTCCAGAATCACGGGTTATTAGTGCGACTCAGTTTTCCATTAAATGGATGCCGCCAATGGCTGTTTTATGTTTAGCCGTTATGTTAGAGGTGAATGGAATAGAGTATTTACCTCAGGCTATTACACTTGCTGCGTTTTTCCTTAGTTTACCTTTTCAGGGATTATTGTGGTTGGGGCATCGTTCTAATCAAGCTCTCCCACCTTCTATTAAAGCTTGGTATAACGAAATTCATGCCAAGATGCGCGAGCATGGTTGTGAAATTGCGGAAACACGGTCTACCCCAAGATACAAAGAATTGGCATTTTTACTTAAGAAAGCATTTAAAGAACTGGATCGCGCATTTACTCGACAATGGTTTTAGACAAGGTAATATTTCTCAGCTGGTTACTCATACCGTGCTATATAAGGTGCTGAAAGAAAAATGTAAAACCCTCTCGTATGGGTAAAATCATTTCAATTGTGTAAAAATTTAATTTTTTCTAATCATTTAATGAAGTCTCGTTGAAAATTCTTCTATAATCACCCCCCGGTTGTAAGTTCCTTATGTTGAATAATTGGTAAAACATGGAAAAAACCTATATTAGTGCCCAGTCTTTATTAGAAGACTCTTTTAGATTAGCTGACATTGTTTATGAAGATGGCTTTCGTCCCAAGTTTGTTATTGGTATTTGGCGCGGTGGTACGCCTGTAGGTATCGCTGTACAAGAATATTTTGAATTCAGAGACATAGAAACTGATCACATAGCAGTAAGAACCTCATCGTATTACGGTATCAATAAACAGTCTAAAACCATCAAAGTACATGGTTTGCAGTATCTGATTGAAAATGCCAATGCGGACGACAGCTTATTGATCGTGGACGATGTATTCGATTCCGGCAGAAGTGTTGATGCATTAATCACGCAAACCAAGCAGTTAATGCGTTTAAACATGCCTAAAGATGTGCGCATCGCGACACCTTGGTACAAGCCTGGGAATAATAAAACGGACATTATTCCAGATTACTTTGTACATGAAAGCAGTGACTGGTTAGTGTTTCCTCATGAGTTGAAAGGATTAACGGATGAGGAAATAAAAAGAAAGACTGATCTGGCGAATATTATGGATTTGTTTTTAGATAAATAGAATAAAGCCAGTTCGAGAATGGGAGCCCCTTGGCTCCTTTTTTTGACTATTTCGTTCTTGCCGAATTCAGTCTATTTATTCAAATAATATTTGTCGTGATAGGTGTATACCCAAGCTGGTTTATAAATAACCAGAAAGACCAAAGTCATACCATTTAACATTCCTTCCATAAACAACAGCAACGGTATGAGCACAAGATAATTTCCTTGCACGATTTCCCAAGAATGAATGCCTTCAATGGCATAATACCCTCCAAGCAGTCCCATTTTTAATGTAATGGCCGCTGCACCGCAAAAGAAAGCACTGACAAAAATATAAACAAAAAGGTGCTTGGGAAGACGGTGAAATGAAAAGCTATAAATTAAGTAACTCAGGCTGAGTGGGGCAACATTACCTAATAATCCATTTATACCTAGCATATGCCAAGGCTCTTTTCCGACAAGGGTTGTACCAAGTAATGCAATGGCTGTACTTATTAGCGATAATCGATAGCCGAGAATTAATAAACAAGCGGTTAGCCACAGAAAATGGACATCTAAACCCGGATAAATTCCCGTTCTAAATGTCCATAAAATCAATAAGCCTGTAGAACTACCAAACAACAGGTGTAAGTCTGTTTTGTTTGCCAGCCGTTTCGATGCAAGTGAATGCTTGAATATGTAGGCAATGAATGCCAAGTAAGCAATCAAGCCACCAGCTTGGAAAAAAGTAAACTCAAACAACGACTTTATCCAACTCCATTGCTTTAGTGATTATTATTCAGCCTATTGTTGCGGATTTCTAACTGAGCATAGAACTCAGATATAGACCCCTAAATTATTTATATACCGCCCAAATAGGGGCGTGGTCAGATGGCTTTTCTAGTGCTCTTAACTCATAATCGATGCCGGCAGAGTCGAGCATGTTATGTAGTTTTTCGGTTGCTAATATCATATCTATGCGTAGCCCTCTGTTGTCATCAAAGCCGCGGGAACGATAGTCAAACCAACTATATTGATCGTCAACTTCAGGATATAAACTGCGGAAGCTATCAGTTAATCCCCAATTTATTAAGGTATCTAGCCATTCCCGCTCTTCGGGTAAAAAGCTACATTTTCCGGTTTTGAGCCAACGTTTACGATTAGGTTCGCCTATACCAATATCCAAATCAGTATGTGAAATGTTCACGTCACCCATAACAACTACGTTGTCGTCAGCACTATAGTTTTCATTAAGATAAGACATCAAATCTTTATAAAACTTACGTTTGGCCGGATATTTGGTTTCGTGATCTTGGCTTTCTCCTTGCGGAAAATAACCGTTTAAAACGCGTACCTTCTCACCATTGGGTAGATCAAAAGTTGCCATGATCATACGTCGTTGTGCATCGTCTTCATCAGTTGGAAACCCGTACTGCACTTCGGTCGGTTCCTGTTTGCACATTATCGCCACACCGTAATGACTCTTTTGACCAAAGTAATACACCTTGTATCCGAGCGCCTGCACGTCAGCCAAAGGAAACATGTCGTCGTGAACTTTGATTTCTTGCAACCCGATTACATCAGGTTGGTGCTTATCAATTAAAGCTTGTAGCTGGGGAATTCTGGCTCTTAGACCATTGATATTAAAGGAGATAAATTTCATAAGAAAAAACAAAGCTAGTTAGATTGGCCTCATGTTACCAGAAGCAGAGCAAGGTAGGTAGAGAGGGAAGTGTACCTGAATGAATCGTAACCAACTTTGTTACTTTGTCTTTATCTGTTGGCCTAATAATCGACCATTGTTTCATTTGAAGATAACGATACTATAACGAGCTTGTTCATAATTTACCTCAGTTCTGGAAGGTGTTGCTTACTCCAGAACTGAGGTTATTTAAGTTTAGGCGCGTAATGACTTGTTATTCACGTTATTAAAGATGCAGTGCTAAAGTGATGAAAAGACAGAGCAAAAAGGTAAGGATAAAAAATGGCCCGTATTGTTAATTTAGGTAATGGTGAACAAAAAGAGTTGTATATGCAGCATACTTTTGGGCGAGACCCAGTGTCTGCTACCACCCATATAAACGAATCCTACGTTTCTCGTAATCACGCAGTAATGACATGGAATGGAGACGAGTGGCAAATCAAAGATTTAAGCCGAAATGGCACCTTTATCAATAGCAAACTTTTAAAACGCGACAGCACTTGTGTATTTATATGTAGGGTTTTAAGGTTACATTTTAATCAATTCAGTATTATTGAAGTCTGCAACAAACAGCTTTAGCTGCATAGCCAGACTTCCCTCATCCCTTTTGGAATGTGCTCTTCTGGCATTTGTGTTCAGAAATGTTGCAATATGCTCCACAGCAGTATCCATATCTATTTGTCCACAAAGTCCCCGGACCAAATTATTCATCCAACTCGTCGCGCTACGCTGGGTTTTGTGGGTCGAAATCGGCGTCTGATAAAGTGCAGAAACCCCAAATGCCAGATATCTTTTAAGCAACATAACCAATACCGAACTCCATATCAGGGTTTTGACAATATCGGTATTTTGGGTGGCAAAGGTGGATAAACTACAATATGACTTCAACTCTTTAAACAACAATTCAACTTGCCAGCGAAGCGCATAATATTGCTGTATTTGTCGGGCACAAAGGCACTGACGAGAAAGGGTAGTGATAAGATATCCAACGCGCTGCTTTTTCTTGTCCCATGCTGCAATCAGGCGAAATGTACCCCGATGTTCTTTCCAGGAAACTTTCAGGTCGATGATTTCGCCTTGTTGTAATTTAAGGGATTTAAGCTGTTTACCGGCCAGAGAGGGAATAAGGTTGCCATCTGTATTCACTGCTTCAACAATGGTGGGGTTAATATTACTTTTTGCCCTGATAATGCAATGTCCGCCATATTGGTTGATTTGGGCGACATAGCCAATATCAAAATAACCGGCATCCAGTAATTGTAACGTGCCTCCGGACTCATTCGCATAGGGCTGGTACAGCCTTTCACTTTCCTTGTCGGCATCAATTCCCAAATACTCAATGCCGCCACTTAACAAGTCCATTGTTAGATGAAGCTCTGCCGCTGCGGGCATCGTTTTAGTAAAGCGACTAGGGAAGGTGCCTTTGAGTCCTTCATGTAATTTCAGAGTGCTACCATCATGTACGTGAATACGCTGAAAAGGCACGTCTTTGGGGACGGATGCCACAAAAGGAGCGATGAGCAATTGCTCTGTCACCAATGCAACAAGACGACGAATAAAAACCGTCAGTTGTGGTTTTTTAAACTGATTGTGAAAGGGCTTATAGGCCGGAGCCTGCAATGATAAACCGCAAAGCTCGCGTTGGATATCAGCAAGGTTGGCTTGCTTTTTTGTACCCAGTACATTACATAATGCACCAATGAGGTTAAGTGGACGCATTCCCCTGATACGAGAAACAAACCCGGTATCTCTGGCTAGTTGATTGATCAAAGGAACAGAAAAAAGTGTTTTCAAAGGGTGGGATAACGTATTAAACTTCATTTGCGCTGACGGTGTTGTTAGATTGTTTTTGACAGATAAATTTGATCATGCCTGATGCGCAATCTCAAGCATTTCCTTCCTTTAATTCTAATAAATTCAAATATCTACCGCTTAAGATCTTACATATGCTTGTGTATTAAAACTGGGCGATAAGATTGCTTTTGGATCCGAACAGGCACAACCGTGGCAAATACTGGATATTAGCGAACCAAAAACCATGTTGGTTCCTAGGGAAGGAGGGGATGAAATCCTACTTAATGACCATCACCCATTACCATCAGTCGATGATCCTAAATTGTTTCTTTATTCTTCTGATGGACGCTGGATTTGTGAAACTGAAACCTATAGTCATTGGTTAGAAACTGGAGATATTGTGGGAACACCAGAAAAGCAGTGGAAGTTTGTAGAGGCTATTCCATTGTCTGAAACAGAGGTGATTGATGAAGTATGCTTTAATGAGTCTAAAGAGCTTACTTACCGATTTAATGTTAGCCAAAATGAAGAGCACGTTTTTCTTAAAGTAAGTTTAAACGGTGAAGAAATTGATATGGAAGAACGGGTTCATCACTATGTATTACTAGAATTGGCCAGAAAGCGACTTGCAGACATGAATTCAGGGGTTAACGAACTGGAGCAGGGGTGGGTAAGTCGCAAAGACTTTGCCAAAATGTTAGGGCTGGATGATACCAACCACCTCAATATGCAAATTTTCCGCTTTAGAAAGCAACTTATTAAATCCTTACCTGATGATGAATTAATGCCGCCAATAATTGAGAGCCGTAGAAGTGAAATTAGATTTTCTGCTAACCATGTAGAAATAACAGGTGGGTTGCCAGTTGCTTAAGTCGGTTTACGTCATCCATGTCTTAATTGCTAGTGAGTATTTCCAAAATTTTTATGTTCATGTATCTCGTGTAATGACTTGTAATTTAATTGTGCAAAAATAAAACATATATTCTATTCGGTGGGTTTGGCTATATAAACAACCCTCTACATTCCTTGGATATGTGCGGTTTCGAGGGGGCGGAATGAATTGATTCAGGAAAGAAAAGAATGTTTGGAAATCAGGTGATTGATAACGAGAGTTGCTCAACTGGGAAGACTCAAACCGAGAGGACTTTAACGCAAACCTCAACGCAAAAATTGCCGGTTTGTACTTCGGAACCAAGAATTTATTTGCAACGGGTTTTATCTTACACATTGGGGCAATCAGCCAATGTCATCGTTACAGAAATAGAGGATGACAATCGCATTAGCGTGATTGCAGCAAATCAAACAATTGCACAGTCTTTATCCGTCGTCATTAAGCATCATCATGAACTTGATGGGGAAAGTATTGATATTCTTATTAGTGATATTCAAGGCAATGTTTACCAAAAACCTACCATTTCATTATTTCCTGAGTCGTACATAAAACATGCATTAATTGCATTAAAAAATAACCCTCTAATTCACGGCGTAAATATGACGTACGATGAATCCGGTAGTCGCAGTCCCGCTGTGCTGATTTGCCCAACTACTATTCAGTTTTGGAATAATAATCTGCAGCACCCATCTCGATACAATACCTTGTTGGCGTCCACTGGTTTTGAGTTAGTGTTATCAGATAAATTACAGGTATTTTCTCAAGGGAAACAAATTGGGAATGCATAGCTGATAAAGTTGTATAACTAAGAAAAACAAACTTTAGCGTTTTTATGACTGAAAATGAGCTTTTATCTTTAACAAAATGGTATTAAAGCGAATAGGCAATGCTCGGTTTTTCTTCTTTACCAAGTATAAGGTTTCTTTGACTTGAGCGCGGGGCTTAAAGACTTTGAGATTGGCAATATCATGAAAACTGTCCACGGCGCTTTGAGGCAGTACAGTAAAACCTAACCCTTTAGATACCGGCTGTAATATCTGACTAATTTGATTAACGTATCCAGATGTTGGAATGTCGTTGATGTTGATATTTGCAAACGCTTCTTCTCCGCTTTGCGTAAAATAAAGTGATAAATAATGGTCTGCATCAGGATGACGAATCAACCCAATCTCAGACAGGTACTTAGCTGTATCGTTAGCTAAATCATAGCTGTTTGGAAAAATCATACATAATGTTTCGCTGCCTAATTCTTCAATATCAAATAGGCTTTGGTTTGGTATATGGGTAACAATGCCAATATCAATCCTACCTTGTTGCACTTCACTGAGAATTCTATGATTGGGCGCTGCTTCCATTTCAACAATTAATTGGGGATATTGAATTTGCATATCTAATAGTTGCGGATAAAGGCGTAATGCAAGTGACCCGGAACAAGCAATTTTATATTGTCCTGCAAAGGGATTGTCAAAGTTGAGGTTTTCCAACAAATCCGTTTCATTTTGCATAAGCTGCTTAGCGTAGCCATAAACTAGATGGCCTTGTTCTGTCAGTTCAAAGCTTTTATTGAAACGGCGGATTAATGAATGCCCACACATCTCTTCTAGCTTACGAATATGCTGACTTACGCCAGGTTGAGTCATTGCCAACTTTTCAGCTGTTTTCGTGAAATGACCTATGTCTATTAGGGTTTTGAAGGTATTGAGCCAGTTAGGATTAATCATTGAAGGTACGTGCAAAGTTGATAATAAATATTTATGAAATTAATCATAAATGATAATTTTTAGATGATCCACAGTTAAGCTAATCTTTGTTTTTTACCGATTCATTGCAATGATTCAAAGAGGCAACAATGGCAAATCCATATCCACGGGCATTTTCACATATTGGTATTTCAGTACCCGATTTAGAACAAGCTGTTAAGTTTTATACTGAGGTTCTTGGTTGGTACTTAATTATGGAACCAACGGAAATAACCGAAGATGACAGCCCAATAGGTGAAATGTGCACAGATGTTTTCGGTGCCGGGTGGGACAAGTTCCGTATTGCTCATTTATCGACAGGTGATCGTATAGGCGTTGAATTGTTCGAATTTAAAAATCAGGAAAACCCTGAAAATAATTTCGAATACTGGAAAACAGGCGTATTTCACTTTTGTGTTCAAGATCCAAACCTAGAAGAACTGGCAGAGAGTATTGTTTTGGCTGGCGGAAAGAAGCGGATGAAAGCGCCACGTTATTACTATCCCGGAGAAAAGCCCTATCGCATGATTTATATGGAAGACCCTTTTGGTAACATCCTTGAAATTTACAGCCATAGCTATGAACTTCACTATGCCAGCGGTGCCTATAACTAAATTTTTCAAGCATAATGATATGGTTGTGATCTGACTTCATAACCATCTCATTACACTAAATTTTTAAAGCCTGTGTTAAACTTCCAGTCAATTCAACAGCAACATAAAAAGCGCTAATTAAATCATGCTACACCTTGTGCAATCCAACAAAATGGAAGTGCTGTGTAACCAATTAATTCTTCGTGTTCATCAGTATTATCAGGGGAGCCAGGGAAGTAATGTAAATGTGCTTCAACCTGTACCTATTTTGGTGCAAAGTCCGGGAATGGCCCAATGGCTAAAAATCCGTGTTGCCGAAACCTTGGGTATCGCGGCTAATTTTACTTTTCCATTACCTTCCAGTTTTATTTGGGATCTATATCGCCAACATGTGCCGGATTTGCCAAAAGAATCGGCGTTTACAAAAGACAATATGCAATGGAAGTTGATGCAGTTGTTGCCATCCTTTTTTGGCCATGAAGCATTTAATGCAATTGAAGATTATTTGTCTGAATCCAGCAATGGTCCTGATGCCGGTGAAGTAGATGATTCCCGTAAGCTTTTTCAGCTGGCTGGCAAAATAGCTGATATTTACGATCAATATTTAGTGTATCGCCCTGATTGGTTGTTAGCTTGGGAGAATCAGGAACCGACACCAGATGCTGATTTGTTAACGCTGAATGATGGTTCTCAAGCTTGGCAGCCAATATTGTGGCATGCATTAATTGAACAAACACAACAGCTGGGCGAATCACCTTGGCATCGTGCTAACTTGCACGAGCAATTGATAGCCGCACTGAAACAATCGCCCCCTGAAACGCTTCCTGTTTTTGTATTTGGTATTTCTGCTATTCCTAAGCAGCAATTAGAAATATTGTTGGTACTCTCGCAATCCAGAGACGTTGTGATTTTCTGGGCCAATCCCTGTGAGCATTATTGGGGAGATATTATTTCTACGGAGCAAAAAGAAAAGCAGCAACTTGATTTATTTGAACAGGCTGCGAAGGGCGGTGATACGCAAGTTTTATCTAGTTTAGACCTGTATGAAACCGGCAATCCACTATTGGCTACTTGGGGCAAATTAGGGCGTGAGTTTCAAGACATGCTGCTAGAGTGCGAAAATGAAGGTGTGTTGAATCAGTTTGACTGTTTTGTGCCTCAAGAACGAAGCAGTTTACTCGAGAATATTCAGGCTGATGTGCTTGAATTGACTGCTCCTGAAACCCAAATTCCATTTGATTCTTATGCTGCTGATAAATCCATACAAGTGGTTAGCTGTCATTCAAAATTACGTGAAATGGAAGTGTTGCATGATTATTTGCTGCATCAGTTAGATGATGAGCGAGATTTGGACTTGGGTGACATCATTGTCATGATGCCCAATGTGGCGGATTATGCGCCTTTTATTGATGCAGTTTTCGGTGGTGCTGCTCACGACAGCTATTTGAAATATGCCATATCAGACAGAAATGTTATTGAAGAATCCCCGGTAGTTAAAGCTTTTATGCAATTGCTTAATTTGCATCATAGCCGGTTTACGTTAACCGAAGTGATGGAGGTTTTTGCGGTTCCAGACGTACTTAAGCAATTTAATGTAGAAGAGTCGGAACTGGAATTATTACATCACTGGTTGCGTGATGCGGGTATACGTTGGGGCTTGGACGGGCATGATAAGCAACGTTGGGAGCTTCCAAGCCAAGATCAAAATACCTGGGTATTTGGTTTGCAGCGGTTACTCGCGGGTTATGCCATGGGCCATAGCGATGAAGTACTGGTTGCTACTGAACAAGGGTTTACGCCGATATTTCCTTATAGTGATTTGGAAGGTCAGCAGGTTGAAGTGCTGGGTAAATTTATCGAATTTCTTGGGCAGTTGGATGCAGTATTGCAAGAGGCCATGCAACCCGCGCCTCTAAAAGACAAGGCCAACATGGCTGAGAATTGGCTGGCGCAACTGTTTCATGAATCAGAGCAGCAAAGCTATTATCGACAACAGATACTTGATGCTTTGGCTCGACTGTCGGAACACACTACTCAGTATTCCGGCGTTGTTGATCAAGACGTATTTGCTGAAGCAGTACAACAACAATTAGGTTCAAAAGGCGTTGGTCAGCGATTTCTTGCGGGGAAAATCAACTTTTGTACCTTGATGCCCATGCGAAGTATTCCCTTTAAACATGTATGTTTGTTGGGAATGAACGACCCTGGTTACCCAAGGGTTGTGGCACCAATAGGCTTTGATTTGATGGCAATGTTGCCAACCAGAAAAGGCGATCGTTCTCGTCGCTGGGATGATCGCTATTTGTTTTTGGAAGCCATTTTGTCTGCCAGACAAAAGCTATACCTCAGTTTCATCGGGCGCAATGAACGAGATAATACCAAACGAATGCCTTCAATTCTGTTAACGGAATTAATGCACTACTGCCAAAAATACGAGGCCATGAATGAAGACCAGCTTGATGAAGAGAATGTTGATGAAGAGCAGTTAAATAAAGATTTAGCGAAACCAAGAAAAGCCTCTTCTATTCTGGAGCAGCCTTTACAACCTTTTTATCAGGGGTATTTTTCGCAAGCGAGTCAATCAAAAGAGCATGAGAATACTTCTGTCAAAAACCAAACAGAAACAAGATTGTTGCAAAGTTATAATCGCCAGTGGTTAAAGGTATTACAGGCAAGCCAAGTTGCTAAAACAGTTGATTTAAGGTTTTCCGATGGAGAATTAGAACAAAACGAATCCTCTTCTCAGGGAGAGCTCAGCATTAGAGAGTTACTATCTTGCTTGAGTAATCCTGCTCGTTACTTTTTTGAAAATCGGTGGCATACCCGATTTGGTTCCCCGCACTCAGCAAATGAAGACAATGAACCTTTAATGCTTGATAGCTTATCACGTTATCTGCTTGTTAAGGAGTCGCTGCATTCCAATATCAACACACAACAACGCTTCTCGTTAGATGGCCGATTACCGGTTGGAAACTTAGCGGTGGAAGCGGTAAGTGAATTAGATAGTGTCACTCGAAAAATCAAAGAACTGACTAATCAACATTATCCGGGGTTAGAACTAGGTCATTCCTCTAATTGGCTTGATGTGCATTGGAAAGATGTCTCACAAGCTACTGAAATTAACGTACAAGGTCGTGTGGATGGAATTTATTCTTTGGGTACGCGTAACCTTTTTATTCAATGGCGACCCGGAAAACTAAGAGCGGCAGACCGTTTACACCTCTGGGTGCAGTGGCTGATATTACTTGCAGGGGATACTCAGGCGTCCTTTTCTGAATCGGCTTTTATTGGCACGGATAAAGTGTTTGTTCTTCCCTTAATAGACAAGCAAGCAGCACAGGAACAGCTTCGAATACTCGTTGAATTTTGGCAGCAATCGAAGTTGCAGCCCTTACCCTTTTTCCCTGAATCAGCATGGGCGTGGGTGACAACGCAGAATGAAACCAAAACGATTTCCACCTATGTTGGTAGCTCTTTTTCTTTTGGAAGTGGCGGGGGGAATCGAGCTGAAATCACGGATCCTCATTTTTACCGAGCCTGTCCAAACTTGGCCCTGCAGTTTGAGGAATTTACCATTTATGCAGAGCGAATATTTGGAACGTTGTTTCAAATAGAATCAGAAGCTAATGGTGATGTGAATACGGAAAAGGGAAATTAAGATGCAGCCATTAATACCACTTGTCTTTCCATTGCACGGACAATCACTCATTGAGGCCAGCGCCGGTACAGGGAAAACCTATACCATCAGCAGTTTTTATTTACGGTTAATTTTAGGTCATGAATGCGAACCACGTTCGGTAGATCAAATATTAATTGTTACCTTCACGAATGCCGCAACTAACGAATTAAAAGAACGTTTGCACGCTAGATTGCATCAAGCCTTTGTTGATTTTGATAACGAACACAGTGACGATCTTTTTGTGCAGGCGTTAATTGATGTTGAACCTGATATGCGATTGGCAAAACAGCGTTTATTAGTTGCCGAACAAAGCATGGATGAAGCCGCAATTTATACCATTCATAGTTTTTGTCAGCGCATGTTATTGCAACATGCCTTCGAAAGCGGTGCTTTGTATGAGCAAACACTTATTCTAGACGATTCAGAATGGCAATTGCAGGCCATGACTGACTTTTGGCGGCAGTTTATTGTTGATTTGCCACTTACGCAGTTGTCTTTGTTTTTAGGTAAATGGCCTTCACCGGAGTCATTACTACAAACCATTCGTCCATTACTGAATCGAGATGTTGTATTAGAAAGCACATCGGAAGCGACTTTTACCCAATCCTTAAATAGATACTCTTCATCGGTGGAAAGCCTTAAGCACTGGTGGTTAAACAATCAAGTAATGACACAGATTTTGGAAGCCGGATTAAAAGCAAATGCTAAGGTAGCCAAGCCAGAAACATTAGAGCACCTGCAACGTTTTGCTCAAAGTACCGACTTTGAATTTAAAATAGGCAAAGGCAGTAAAAAAGAAAGTTGGGAGATATTTACCGCAGAAAAAATGACAAAAGCGGCAAAAAAGGGGAGCAAAGACCTAAGTCATTTAGACTTTTCTCGTTTTGATGAATTGGCAGAACAACAGTTATCTTGTCATCGATTATTAAAACAATATTACATAACGTTTTCATTGGACTGGGTTAAACAGCGACTCGTTGAACAGAAACAACGGTTTAACCTTGTTAGCCCTGATGATTTGTTGCAGCGGATCCAAAGTGCGTTGCTAAAAGAAGAGGCCGGACAACGATTGGCTCAAACCATCGCGCGACAATACCCTGTGGCAATGGTGGATGAATTTCAAGATACCGACCCGATTCAATTTAATATTTTCAAACAAATATATATGCAACAAATGGGTAATGAAGAGGAACCCAATGAGCAAGGTAAAACCTTGGTGTTAATTGGTGATCCTAAACAAGCCATTTACGGTTTCCGTGGCGGAGATATATTTACGTATCTGCAAGCTAAATATACTGTTCCCTTAGCGCGTCAATTCACGCTTAACACTAATTATCGTTCGCAGTTAGACTACGTTACCAGTTTAAATAAATTGTTTATGCCAAACGGTGAGCCATTCCAATTTGGTGAAGACATTCCTTATCATCAAGTGGGTGCGAATAAGCAGGCCAGTGGATTACAGCTTGATGAGCACAAAATTGATGCATTGAGCTTTTGTTTTTTACCGCAGCAAGAGCCAGACAAACTCAATAGTTGGGCGCAATCCAGTGCACTTATTGCTGAGCATTTCGCTTTAAAAATTGCAGGACTATTACAAGGTCAATCTTCACCTAACTCCCTCCTTAGTTTTCATTCTAATTCTCAACCCTTGCTCGATAACAAACCCGTTGAAGCAAAGGATATTTGTATTGTTGTGAGAGATAGGGGAGAGGCACAAATTGTTAAAGATGCCTTGTTTAATCAGAACGTAGACAGCGTTTATTTGGCACGAAAAAGCGTGTTTGCTGGAGACGTGGCTTATCAATTACTACTCTTGCTTCGAGCATTACACAGCCCTCAGGATGAGTCGTTAGTTAGGGCCGCTCTCTTAACCGAATTATTTCCTTATCATGCTCTTGAATTTGATCAATTACTCCAAAATGAACTCGCGTGGCATGCAGTATTGGCGTGTTTTAAAGAGGCGCATCAGCTTTGGTCTACTCAAGGTGTGATGCGGGCGATAAATCATGTTTTACAATATTTTGAAGTAACCCAGCATTTAATCTCATCATTTGACGACGGGCTACGGCGTATAACCGACGTTAGGCATTTAGGTGAATTGTTGCAGGTTGAAGCCTCTTCCATTCAAGGTGAAGGGCTGCTACTGAAATGGTTTGAAAATCGCTTGGCCGATCCGAATCATAATCACGAAGAGCAACAATTACGTTTAGAAACCGATGAAAACTTGGTTCAAATAATTACAATTCATGCCTCAAAAGGTCTGCAATATCCGCTCGTATTTATTCCATTCGCGAGCCGCTATAAAGAAGCCAAAGATAGCCCTTATCATAAAGCCGATGAAGGGCTTATTTGGGAGTTTGAACCCAGTGCTGAAGGTAAGATGCTGCAAGAACAGCAGCGTATGGGAGAAGACACCAGGTTGCTGTATGTTGCTATGACCCGAGCTATTTACCATTGTTGGGTCGGTTTGTGGAATAACACGCTGGGACTTAGCAAGAAAAATAGCGGATTTGTGCTTTCTGCCGTTGGGCAAGTGTTACTAAGCACCACTGAAAATCTCGACTATAGCAAGTTAACCGATGCCGACATTCAACATGCCATTACTAATTTACAAACTGAAAGCAGTATAGAACTTGAGCTAATACAGGGAGCTACACAAGAAATACAAGAGACACAAGAAACGCAAGTTGAGCAAGGGCAACCTGATGCAGATGAGCGTTTACTTGTTCAACCCCAAAGCAGTGAAAATTATGCTGCTGCTCAGTTAAAGCGGAAGGTGTTGGGCGATTGGATCCTCACGAGTTATTCCCATATCAGCCAACAGCAACGTCGTCGCGAAGATGATTTTATGGTGGAAGACGTGGCAAAAGCTGCTGATGAAAATGACTCATCAACTGCGCGGGATGGAAATTCCACAAGGGAAGATCTTAATTCGTCGTCATTATTGCCTTTACCTTTGCGGTTTTCTTTTGAGCGGGGTGTCAATCCCGGTTCTTTTTTACATGCAATTTATGAGTTATCAGATTGGGCCGAAAAGGACAGCACTCGTGATATTCAACAAATAGCCAGTGAACAAATGAAACGTTATGGCATTGGTGAGTTTGATTTAAATTTGATGCATGAGTGGATCACCGAAACGTTAAGAACGCCTATAGCAACATCGGATAGTTTGACCCATGGAAACCACGCTTTTAGTTTGGTTGATATTCCTGAGTCGCAACGCATACCTGAAATGGAGTTCTACCTACCGCTGAATGATTTTCATGAAAGTGTTTTTAATCAGCTTATACAAGAACATGGGTTTCCAGCGCTTTATCCGTACGACTTTGGTAAATTGAATGGCATGTTAAAAGGCTATATTGATTTAACCTTTGAATACGATGGACGTTTTTACGTTGCGGATTATAAATCTAATTATCTGGGTGATGACTATTCCGATTATCAAAATCATTCATTGGATGAAGCAATGAAGCACCATGATTATTATTTACAGGCGTTGTTTTATACCGTGGCATTGCATCGGTATTTGTCGGTTAGGTTGGTAGATTACTCATACGACACTCATATTGGTGGTGCGTGCTATTTGTTTGTTCGAGGCATGCACCGAGAACAAGGAAAAAGCGGTGTATTGCATTTCCGGCCTGAAATTGACTTGGTGATGGCGTTAGATAACTTATTTAGTGGCAATGTTGATGGAGAAAAGGATGCAAACTAGATCATTGTTTAATCCCGTTTCACCGACTTATCGATTATTAGACGAGTTACTGCAAAAATCACTGATTCGCCCAATAGATAAAGCGTTTGGGGTTTTCCTAACAACACTGAATACCACACAATCTGGTTCTGATGAGCCTGATTGGGTGGCGTTGCTTGGTGCCTATTGTAGTCAGCAACTGGGACAACAGCATACTTGTATTGATATGAGTGAAATTCAAATGTTGGGTTTCCCATTGTTACCAATCATGTCAGTTCCCAATAGAGAAGACTTAATTCGTTTACTTGAAAACGATTCCCGTATTACGAGTGATCCCCACAACCTTACTAAACCTCTCGTCTTACAAGGCACTTTGTTGTATTTGCACAAATATTGGCAATATGAAGAAGCCCTAGTTACTCGTTTACTCGCATTTTCAAAGTACAATCATGTGTTTTCTGAAACAGAAATGAAGCAGGTTCAAGCAGATTTGAATAGCCTTTTTCCAGTTTCAGGCACCCAGCAAACCAGCTCAGTTGAAACTGATAAAAACTGGCAAAAAATAGCGGTAGCTTTAGCTGCAATAAAACCTTTTTGTGTGATCACTGGTGGACCTGGGACAGGCAAAACCACTACGGTTGCAAAATTGCTTTGGTTGTTAACCAAGCAATATGCGGGAAAGCCCTTTGTTGTAAAATTAGCTGCGCCTACGGGTAAAGCTGCCGCTCGGCTTACTGAATCGTTGCGGGATGCCGCGAACAAACTGCCAAAATTTGCCGGGGGGAGTTTACCTGACGAATGCACTACTATTCATAGGTTGTTAGGTGTAAAGCGCCACTCTTCTCAGTTTCTGCACAATGCACAAAATCCATTGCGGCTAGATATGCTTATTATTGATGAAGCCTCCATGATCGATTTACCGCTACTAGGTAAACTGTTTGCAGCGATACCAGATCATGCCCGTGTTGTCTTACTTGGGGATAATAATCAGCTTGCCTCAGTAGAAGTTGGCTCAGTGTTGGGTGATATCTGTAGTGTTAAGCGGAATAAAGAAGCGTTTACCGAAGCAACGATTCTTCAGCTTAATCAAGTGAGCGGGGAAAATTTGCCAGTGATGAGTCAAGATGAATTGTCTTCTTCTCGTGCTCTTTCTCAATCTCATTCTCACTCTGGCTCTTGTTCTCCTATAGGCTCAGGCACGCTCAATCCGCTTACTGACAATTTAGTTCATTTACAAAAAAGCTATCGGTTTGATAATCGTAGCGGTATTGGGCAACTCGCGGCGTCTATTAATGTGGGTGACACTGCAACATCGTTAGCGGTGCTCAATGCTCAAAACCTAACAGACTTGTCTTGGGAAAGTGATTTAACGCATCAAAAACTATTAAATCAGGTTTCAGAGCATTGGAAGCTGTATTTTCAAGCCGCAGAGGCAGGAAATGCCAACTTTGTTTTTGAGGGATTACGACAATTACAAATATTGAGTATGCAAAGGGCTGGACCTTGGGGAACGGAAGCCATTAATCAGCTTCTGGAACAACACTTTATTCGTCATGGCTGGGTTACCCCGCGAACTGAATATTATCCAGGTCGGCCCGTGATGATAGTCGAAAATGATCATCGATTAGGCTTATACAATGGCGATATTGGTGTAGTGCTGCCAAATCATCTTCAAAATGAAGAAATTGATGCTGCCAGCGAGACATTATTGCGGGTTTGGTTTGTTAAATCAGATGGTGGTTATCAACATTTTCTTTCTGGGCAATTGCCTAAACATGAAACCGTGTATGCGATGACGACACATAAAAGCCAAGGCTCAGAATTCGACAAAGTGATCTTGTGTATGCCTGCTCCGGAAACGAGCCAACAAAAATCCTTGTTGAGTCGTGAGCTGTTCTACACTGGCGTGACACGGGCGAAAAAAGAGTTTGTGCTATTTGCCGATAACAGAGCGATTTATCACGCCGTGAATAACCTATGTGTTAGGGCATCAGGTTTGGCTGAGCGATTAAGACGTTAATGTGACTAATTCTTAGAGTACTTGGAGCTAGCTTTGTTTGGTCACCGATTCTTCGGATTCAAATTGATTAAAATAAGCATTGAAATAAAGCATTCCGATAAGCACCAAGATACCACCAAACATTAATGTAAATTCGGAACCGTACAAGCTGATTACGCCACCCAAGAGTGCAATCAGCGCGTTACTTAAGCAAAAAGTACTAGTGAGCAATCCAAATAGTTTTCCTGGCTCTATGTCCGCGAATTTATCGCTTAGAAATACTGGCAGAAGAACATTGAAAAAGGCAATAGAGGATCCGGTTATCAAGCAATAAACTAACAGCGTATCTAAGGTGACGACATATACCATGCCCTGAGTTAAACCAAAGATTACTAGTCCTAGGGTTATTAACGATCTTATCTCAAATTTGGCTTTAAGTTTTTCAATAAGAAAAACCGAAGTGAATATCATGGCCAGAGTAACTAAAGCAGTCATGTGTCCAATGCCAACGCTGTCTTGGGACAAGGATTCAAATAGCCACACCGGCAGAAATTCGTAGAAAGCGTTAAGCCCTAGCATAATCAATATGTATTGAAAGAAAACGTGCCTAAGGGGTGATAGAGTCAGCAATGTGTATGAATTATGTCTTATGGCGTGCTGCACAATAGAAATGTGAGTATTGTTTTTATTGGCCGCATGCTGTAGGGCTTCTTGTTTCGCATCACGGACAAAAAACACAATGGTTAAGGCTGACAATATCGTTACAAGACTTGCGAGAACAAATGCAATATCGGCCCCCAATATCATTAAATACCCACCAATTAGCGGACCTATTAACCAACCACCATAAGTGACGGAATAAATCAAAGCCATGCCCCGGGTTTTATCAATAATGGGGTGTAAATCAGCGATCATCGCTCTTGCTACTGATATGTTGCCTTCACATAATCCGGTAACTAATCTTGCAGTCATTAAAAGTACAAAGTTTTGTTCGAATATTGCGTAGCCTGCAACTAAGTAGCCTGCGGCGCTGCCAAAGGTGGTAAATAATAAGGTTTTTTTGCGCCCGTAAATATCCGATAACGATCCAATAAAGGATGAGCCGACTAACATGCCAAATGGGTAAGCCGCAATTAACAAAGCCAACAGTATTTTAGGGGGCAAACCCATAAACAGGCTGAGCTGATTATCAGGAGAATCGAGCAATAAGGGGGTAAGTATAGGGTAGGGCATAGCCATGCCGATAACGCTTAACAGAGTCAGTGTCATAATGGCGAATAAGGCTTTATAGGCTTCGGTTTTTTGCATAGCTAAATTTCCCCGGTCCCTTTTGATAGGCTTGTACGAAGCTTGGTTTTCCCTAATTTACTAACCCTGTTTGTTGATTTTACTATCTTCTTTTGCCAGCAGCTTGTTGATAATGCGGGATGCAGCGAACAAACCAAAACTGGCCGTCACCGCTACAGAAGCACCAAAGCCATTATTGCAATCTAATTTAACACTGCCGTTCGACAAATTCTTGGTATGGCAAACACTGCCATCTTCTTGAGGATATCTAAGTTGTTCTGTGGAGTACACGCATTCCACTCCAAATTTTCGCTTTGGATTCTTGCTGAAATTGTGGAAACGACGCAGGTCATTACGTAGTTTTGAAGCTAGCGGGTCTTGAATGGTTTTTGCTAAATCACCTATGGTGATTTGCGTTGGATCAATCTGCCCTCCTGCACCCCCAATGGTTAGAATGGGGATTTTATTGCGTTTGCAGTGCACAATCATGGCTGCTTTGGCTTTGATGCTATCAGTGGCATCAACAACATAAGATAGTGCTTGAGTTAAATGCTCTTGTACATTGTTAGGTATTACAAAATCTTGCACCGCATTTACCTGGCATTCCGGATTGATGAGTTCTATACGCTTGGCCATCGCAATAACTTTGGACTGTCCTACGGTATTGTCTAAAGCATGGATTTGACGATTAATATTGGTTACGCACACGTCGTCTAAATCGATCAGCGTAATATGACCAATTCCACTTCTAGCCAATGCCTCAGCTACCCAACTTCCAACGCCACCTATACCAACAACACAGATGTGTGTTTGCATTAAATAGTGTAGTTGTGGTTTGCCATAGAGCCTTTCCAGACCCCCAAAGCGTTCCTGAGACATACCGTGTATTCCATGAGTATACGACGTTAAAAAGGGATGGCATTTTAGCTGCTATCGTAGTGCGATAAAAGCGTTAGATGCCAAGTCTTTATTTGAAGTTAATTATTTTTATATAAAGCTGTGACATTGGATACGATATTGCTAGTATTCGGGCATTTTCTATAGAACCAGATCCAAAGCATGCAACACTCTGACATATGTATCATTGGCGGCGGTATTATTGGGGCTGCCACGGCACTTAAATTAATCCAATCCAATCCCCAAAAGCGGATTTTATTGCTGGAAAAAGAACCCTCACCAGCACGTCACCAAACCGGCCGTAATTCAGGCGTAATACATGCTGGCGTGTACTATCCCCCAGGCAGTTTAAAAGCCCAGTATTGTCGGGAAGGGTTACAAAAGACTATCGCGTATTGTAAGCAATATAAATTGCCTTTTGAGCAATGCGGTAAGTTATTAGTCGCCACCAATGATTTGGAAATGGAGCGAATGCAGGGGCTTTATCAGCGCTGTCAGGAAAATCAACTTCAGCCTGAATTATTGGATGCCAAACAACTTTCTAAAAAAGAACCCAATATAACCGGATTAGGAGCAATCTGGGTTAAAGATACAGGCATTGTTGATTATGTGGAATTGACTGAGCACATGCTATCGCTATTTCATTCTTTAGGAGGGGAAGTGTTATTTTCTTCTAAGGTATTGGATTTAAAGGAAAGCGAACAAGACATTACGATTACCACAGCGGATGGAAATTATAAAACCGGTTTTTTAGTCAATTGCGCCGGGTTGCAATCTGACAGGCTGACCAAAATGTTGGGATTGGAGATGGATTTTGAGATTATTCCTTTCAGGGGCGAGTATTACTTACTAGCGGAAAAGCATAATCAGGTTGTAAACCATTTAATTTATCCCATTCCTGATCCTGATTTACCTTTTCTGGGTGTGCATTTAACTCGCATGATTGATGGTACTGTTACCGTTGGCCCAAATGCGGTACTTGCAATGGGAAGAGAAGCCTATAATAAAACAGATGTTGATATAGCTGACGTCGCTCAAATGATGATGTTTAGCGGAATGTGGCCAATGTTAAAGAATAACTTAAAGAGTGGACTAAACGAGTTGAAGAATTCGTTTTTTAAAAGTGGTTATTTGTCATTGGTACAAAAGTACTGCCCGAGTATTCAGCAGTCTGATTTATTGCCCTATCCAAGTGGTATTCGTGCTCAAGCGGTATCTAAAAATGGTGATCTTATTCATGACTTTAAATTTGTGGAAAGCCCGCGTAGTTTGCATGTAGGCAATGCTCCATCACCCGCTGCAACATCAGCGATGCCAATTGCAGATGCAATTTATGACAAATGCAAAAACTTGATTTAGTTTGTTATTTTTATTGGCAGAACAAGAATTTAGCGAGTCATACGTTTAACGAATACAACCACGAAAAGTGCGAGGGTAAAGCTTCCCACAAACGCTTCTATGGCTGCGACAACTCGAGTGACTCCTACAGGGATCACATCACCATACCCCAATGTTGTAAAGGTTACGACACTGTAATAAAGCGTCATACTAAAATTGGCTAGGTTTTGGGTAATGGTAAGAGATGCATCGGCCTTGAGCAAAGTACCGTCGTAAGATACGCCGAAGAAGAAATATAACAAAGCGCTTATAAAAACCAAAAAGACCGAAAAGAACACAATGTTTTCAGGTTTCTCACCGTATCCACATAATAAGTCGGCTAATTTTGAAAAGACCCAACTTGAAGACCATTTCTTCTGCTGGTTCCTCCTCATTAATAACTCTTTGTAACTGAACAAGCCTGCCATTTGAAACAAACCTTGGTCTTCTGAACATTTTCGTAAACTACGGTAGATTTCTTCGGATTGTTCAAAGTGGTCCAGAGCTGCTTCTTTGTCACCTGCATTCATTTTGGTAACGGCGACACTTTCTTGCATCAGGATATTACCGATTTGCAGGTTGTCGGTTCTTGCCCCGTTAAGCTTGGTTCCAAGCAGGTTAGTATGAAGGAAATTTGCACAATGTAAGTTCGAGTCGCATAAGTTTGCTTTCATGAGCGAACCGTTGATTAGGGTAACATTGAACAAATGAGCTTGTTGCAAGTTGGCTCGATACAAATCACTTTCAGATAGATCGAACCCTTTTTTACTGTTTTGATTGACTAGATTAATGCCTTGTAAATTGCATCTTTGGAGCTTTAAACCTTTGCTGAGTTTGCCACTGCGAACATGGTTTTCTAACCTTTCGATGAGATCAACTTTGCTTTTATCTATTTTTGAGTCGTGCCAAAAACAATATCCAGAACCTAAGTTAGGTTCTTCACAGCATTCACCTTCCAATGATTTATATCTACAAGTCTTACTCATTGTTAGTAAGGTTTTTATTGGCGGATGGCTAAAATTGTAGCAGGAATTAATGAAAAACCTTTATTTGCAATTGATCTGTAGCTGGATTGTGTAGTTGATATTTTTCAGAGGGTTGCTAGCACGAGTTGTTATTTTATGTTCAATTCTCAGTGGGCTGTTGGTTATTCATACAAGGCAGAGGCGATGTTGTGTTGATAGCAGAGTCAAGCGCGGTAAAAATGATTTCTAGTTGTATTGTAAGGCTCTAAATAAAACAACCCGGCAATTTAAGCCGGGTTGTGAATATTGTCATCAGATACAACAACTAAACGATCGTATTAAGATGCGCTGTTTACGTTATAGCACTGAAACTAAAGACTCAGCGAGATAATCGGCATTGCCAAGGCTAATGCCAGCAATATTAACGCGACTGGATTCGACAAAATAGATGCTGAAATCGTTTCTTAGTTGCAAAACTTGCTCAGGCGTTATGCATAAGAAAGAGAACATGCCTTTTTGGTGATTAATAAAATCGAAATCTTTACTCGCGCCTTTTTCTTTTAGTTTGTTAACTAACAAAGCTCTTAAAGACTGCATGCGGTCACGCATTTCAGAGACTTCGCCTTCCCACTCAGCTTTTAATGCTTCATCATGCAAAATAATGTCAACAAGCGCGCCACCATAAGATGGGGGCATGGAATAAATGCCTCGTGCGATGGATTGAATTTGAGTTTGGATGGCATTTCGAGATTTATTGTTGGCGGTAACGATGGTGGCTAATCCAACACGCTCTCTATATAGACCAAAGTTCTTAGAGCAAGATGCAGCTATGACGACTTCTGGAAGATTTTCACATAGCAGTCTTACGCCGTATGCATCCTCAAGTAAGCCGTCTCCAAAGCCTTGATAGGCGATGTCTACAAAAGGTATGAACTCTCTTTCTTGCGCAATTTTAAGCACTTCATCCCATTGTGCATTAGTCAGGTCAGCGCCTGTGGGGTTGTGGCAGCACCCATGCAACAATACGATATCGCCTTTGTTTACTTTTTGCAGGCATTCTTTCATGCCTTCAAAATTAATACCGGTACTTGCTTTGTCAAAGTACGGATATTTTTCAATTTTTAAACCGGCATTTCCAATAAGTGGCACATGGTTGGCCCACGTTGGGTCACTTACCCAAACGGTGGTATCGCCGTTACTGCGCTTTATCAATTCTGAGAGAATGCGCAATGCGCCACATCCGCCTGGAGCTTGCACTGCAGCGATTCTGTCTTGCAAGTTGCCTTTTAGCTCAGATCCAAGGATCAGTTCAATCATGCCGTCAATGAAGCCTTGAACACCTTGAGGGGAAATATAAACTTTGGAATCTTCATTTGCTAAAAGAATTCGTTGCGCTTTTGCAACAGAACTAAGGATAGGGGTGCGACCAGCTTCGTCTTTATAAACACCAACACCCAAATCAATTTTTGACGGATTGGTATCCGCTTTAAAAGCTGTAGACAAACCGAGTATTGGATCGGCCGGTAATTGCGGTAGCACGTCAAACATATTTTCCTCAATTTATTAGTCAGCGAAGTAGCTGTTTATTATGACACTGATACAGAAATTTTCGAGGTGAAAATAGCCGAAAGTTGTCGTTTTTTGAAGAAATAAAATACAGAAATATCATCTGGATCCGTGATTGGAATAGAAGCGTTTAAAAAACAACCATAAGCAGGGTTAGTCTTTGAGTTTCTTTTGCCAAAAGCCGACATTTATCCATTTTTGAAATTTCATACCAACTTCTTCGAAGTGAGCAACTTTCTTAAACCCAAAACTTTCATGCACTTTAATACTGGCATCATTGGGTAATGCAATTACGGCAATGGCAACGTGAAAATTGTTTTCAAGGGTGTTCAATAATGAACGATAGAGTTCGGATGAATAGCCTTGCCCTGTACTTTGAGGATCAATATAAATAGTCACTTCTGTGGTGTGTTTATAGGCACTTCGTTCTTTCCATCGTGATGCGTAGGCATAACCAACCAGTTTGTTATTATTCAAACAAACTAACCACGGGTAATCAGGTGTTAAGTCAGAGATTCTTTGCTCAATATCTAGTGGAGTGATTAAGCTTTCTTCGAAAGTGGCTGTTGAATGTTGAATGTAATGGTTATAGATGTCACAAATTGCGGGCGCATCAGACTGGCTAACAGGCCTAATTTCAAAATTGGGATAAAACGTTTTTGTGGTTGGATTAGCCATAGCAATCTCCAATAAAAGTGTTAGGACTGCAATGCAAAGTCAAAGCTTACATCTTGTGTAATTTGCGCGCTTTCATCGTAGGTTCTTTCACGCCAAAGCACTTGTTGATCGTTGTTGATTGCCATAATTGTAGAACTTCGAGTGCCATAATCGGGTAAGTGAATAAAAACGGAGGATAGCTTTTTCTCCAATTCCTGAGGCATCCCCGTTTTGGGTAACATGTGGTCTTCGGCACGGCTACCATCTCTCAATAATTCAAACAAGGCATCATATTCTAAGTGTTCCATGGTATTGCAAAGTTGCTTTAGCTTATCAACCCCTGAAGATACTTTAGGCCATGGGCTATTTAGCGACGCATTTGATAATCCAAAAAAACCCGCTTCAAGAGCGTCTGTTTGATCTTGATGATTATTATAGACTTGTAGTTGATTCCACTTGCCAAAAATTAGGTTATATCCGCGATAACGTTGTTTGTTTTCTCGAAGCGTTGCCAAGTATTTATCATTGCCTTCTGTAGAGTCCAGAAATTCGCAGACTAACTCCCCCCTCGTTCGAGTTTCAATTCTTGGAGGGCTGGGTGCTCTAATATTGGTTAAGGCTGCAAAGTTCCCTTGTTGGCTTATTCCCATCCATGTGCCGCCAGCTTGTAAGTCTTTGCCTGCGAGTATGTTCGAATTATCAGTCCAAAAATTTGAAGGAGCAGTAGGGCGTGCATAAAATTCATCTCTATTGGCCGCGACAATGAGAGGATATTGAGGATGTTTATTGACAGCTATAAACAAAATACACATAGATGAAACCGATTCCTGAGAGGCAAAAGCATAATAATACTTGGTAGAAGATGTTTGAGCTATGAATTTGCTCAGTCGTTTTGGGTTTATAAGTTATTAAAAGGAACTTGTGAACAAAAGCCGTTTTCGCTTAGCATAGGCAGTATCTTTATTTTACAGTGTTGCTCGTTGTAAGTAGAGGGTATTAAATTTACGCAAAGTAATACCTATATGCAGCAATATTGACAGCCGTTGATGTACAAAGGAGTTTGTCCTCTGATTACTCGTCTTTTAAAGCAAATCAATGTAGCTACCAAGTTGCCATCGAATGTTCCTTCAAGAGGGAATAGAGTGTTGGTTTTTCTTGGCGCTTTGTTTCTTAAGTTGTCAGGATGGCGCGTTGAAGGTGAGTTTCCCAATGAGCGTAAGTTTATTGTGGTTGTCGCGCCGCATACCTCCAATTGGGATTTTACGTTGGGTATAGGAATAATGTTTTGTAGACGCCTAATGGTTTCCTTTATGGCGAAGAGTAACTTATTTTTCTGGCCTTTTAGCTTATTTATGGATTGGCTGGGAGGTATACCAGTCGATCGAACAAAAAAATGGCGTTGTATCGCAAATGGTCGATAAGTTCGACAATCAAGATAGTTTGGTATTAGCCATAGCGCCGGAAGGAACACGCAAGCGGGTTAGTCCGTGGAAAACGGGCTTCTTACAAATTGCTCATAAAGCGGATGTGCCTTTGCAGTTGGTTGCATTGGATTACAAAAGCAAAACGATTATTTTAGGGCCACATCGAAAGATAAGTGCCGATATTGATGAAGAGCTAAAAACGGTTTTAGCTTATTTTGCAACCATACCCGCCAAATATCCTGAGAAATGTGACACCTCAGGACTACCTTTTCAGGAGAAGTAAATTGAAAAACAACGCGTTTACCACTCGCTTGGTTCATGCCGACCGAACCCTTAATAATCTGGAAAATGGTGCAGTCCATCAGGCAAGTACCAACTCAGTGTTATTTGAATATGAAAAAATTGAAGATTTAGTCGATATTTTTCAGGGAAGAGTTGCTGGCCATGCCTATTCCCGGCAATCTTCTCCTTCCATTGAAGCTTTGCAAAATATTATTAATGAGATGGAGCAAGGGGTTGGAGCATTAACATTTGCTACTGGGATGGCGGCTATTACCACAACGTTACTTACGCTGTTGCAAGCTGGTGATCATATTCTGATAAGCCAATTTGTATTTGGCAATACCAATAGTTTTGCAAATACCTTACAAAGATTGGGGATTGAAGTAACGCTGGTTGATGTCACTAATGCCGATAATATCATCGCAGCAAAACAAGACAATACACGGGCAGTACTGCTTGAAACCATTGCCAATCCGGTTACTCAAGTAGCGGATTTAAAAAATATTGGGGATGTTTGTAAAGACAATGACTTAATCTACATAATTGACAATACAATGACGCCGGCGTATTTATTTGACGCCAAGTCTGTAGGTGCTTCACTTATCGTTAGTTCTTTAACGAAATATTCTGCAGGACATGGTCATGTTCTTGGTGGAGCTGTTGTTGATACTGGGTTGTTTGATTGGAATAAGTTTCCTGGAATTTTAGAATCGTTACGTTCGCTTCCTTTGCAACAACAGGCGTTAACTCAGATTAAAAAGAAAGGGTTGCGGGATATGGGGGGAAGCTTATCGCCCGATTCTGCCCATGCCATTTCTATTGGTATGGAAACAATGGCATTAAGAATGGAGAGAGCCTGCAATAATGCGGTTCAACTTGCCGCGTTTTTGGCGACCCACGAAAAAGTTGCCAAGGTCTATTATCCTGGATTAGCTTCACATCCGCAGCATCACCTCGCTACTGAGCTCTTTAAGTACTTTGGCGGAATTCTGAGTATTGATTTGCAACCGGGCATGGATTGCTTCAAATTCGTCAATTCTTTAGATATTGCGTTAAATGCGACTCACTTGGGAGATACCAGAACATTGGCAATTCCGGTTGCCCATACCATATTTTACGAAATGGGCGCGGAGACGAGAGCTCAAGTGGGGATTAGTGACAACATGATTCGATTTTCAATTGGCATAGAAGATATCGATGATATTTTGAGTGAGTTTACTCAACCTCTAAAAAAGCGTTAGGGAGTTTCTAAGTTGAGACTTTTTCTAAGTCATGGCAGTTCGGTTGGTTTCAACTGCGGATAAGGACTCAATTTGTTCTAACCGCAGTTGTATTAAACGATCCGTCATTGTTGTCCTAGTAAATAAGTTGATGTGTCAGGCACATGAGAGCTTATTGAATACAAGAAACAACGGAATTATCGTCGTAACAGGCTGAGGATGGGATATATGCATCTGCTGCCCAGTCGTTTTCCCAGTTTTGGTCATCAAGTAAATATCTAAATTGGTACTTTTTTCCAGCTTCTAACTCAACGGTAGTGGTAAAAATGCCGTTTTTTCAGTTTTTTCATTGGTTTTGCACTTTTATTCCAATCATTAAATTCTCCTAATAATCGAACACATTTAGCGTGCTTTGCCTGTTCTTCGGTAATTTTAAATGTGACTTTGCAAACGGGTTTAGATTTTAAAAATTGTTTTTTGATACTCACGGCTGTATCTCCTTTTTCTGAGGGGAAGGGTTGTAATATAATTACAGAAACAGGTGGAATATAGTTCAATATTTATCATTTGTCATTATTTGAGTAATAATATTTCACTTTGGGGAGTAATATTGGACGGTTTTGTTATTTTTATTGGTTAATCAGAATTCAGGTTTATTACTCATAGCTCTATTTAAGCCAAGCGTAGCTTAATTTTAAGAAAACCTTTTGGCTATCACGCTTTAATGAACTAATTAAAGCATTTTTAAGAGAATGGTCTGAATAGCCTGCAAAGATAACGGTTTGAGGATTGATCTTATAGCTATAAATAAACTGGCTGGAAAGGTCGGTTTCACTGGCG
>CALNXX010000006.1:0-117891 GCA_942490545.1 uncultured Gammaproteobacteria bacterium
GAATAATTGAGGAACTGATGGCTGAACAATCCAAAATATCGGGCGCAAATTCGCGAATTTGAGGGACATCTATTTCCACTTCGTTGGACAAACTCACTACACGAGCAAGCACTCTTTCCAGTTCTTCATAATTGCCGGGCCAAGAATGATTTTGCAATACCACTATTGCATCCGGCGTTAGAAATTGTTCAGCACTCACTCGATATTTGCAAAGCAACTTATCAATAATGCTCGGAATATCTTCTCTTCGCTTGGTTAAGGGAGGAACCTGAACACTTAAGAAATTTAATTCGGCCAATAATCTTCGGGAAAAAAGCTTGCGTTCAACAAGTGAATTTAGAGATTTACTCGCTGAGACAATTAGCCTCACATTTTCTGCATTTGCACGTTGGTAAAATGAGCTTCTGAGTTTGACTCTTGAAGAAAGCAACTCCGTCAAAATATTTTGCTGTTCCAATGACAGCTCATCAATATGATTTATAAAAACGCAGCCACCTTGCGCCCTTTTAAATCCTCTTAGAATTTGTCTATGGAAAATCTTTTCTCCTGTAGTCACGCAGTTAATTTCAACGAAGGGCTGTTCAGATATCGCACTGTTACTATGAATTGCACTGGCTACAGACAAAGTTTCACTTCCAGTCGGCCCAGTTATGATAACGGGGCAACATGCACTCGCTGCTTTTTCAATAAAGTCCTCTAATATCAACAAGTTTTCGCTGTATCCAGCGAGGCACAGTTCTTTGCCAATGTAATGCTCTTTTAACTCTGTTGCTTGAAAGCGCTTTAAAAGCAGCGCTATTTTTTTTGTTAACCCTGGTAATAACGCGCTGTGATTACGAACCTCGGCCGGATCTTCAAGCCTTAAGTCACCTATTTTTCGTTTCTGATACAAAATTGGATAGGAAATGTAATCACTATTATTTCCATTCAAATTCCCAAACTTTATTTCGCTCGGAATGGCATTGCCAAAAGAAGTATCAACAAGATGAATGGATGCAGATTTAAAATGATTGTCCACCAAGGTGCGGCTTAATTGATGATGTAAAACATTCGCTTTTTTAACTGATGCTAGTTGGCTATTTTCAGTATATTCTTCGTTCATTTGACAATAATTCCAATTTGACACTTCAAGAAAAAAGAAGGCGAAAAGGAAGCTTTGAACGCACAATAATTAGATTGATAAAACGTTATGGGAAATGTATTACCGCTTTGACACTTCACATTGTTTTTGTACTACTCAACGCTCCCTGAGATATTTCGCACTTCTTCATAGGGAGCCACAAAATTAAAATAATTAAATTTGTTTTAATCGGGTTAACTTATGCGTTTTCTATAATTAGGATAATGTTTTTAGGCTAAAGCTACGATTACATCCCCTTACAAAAATGCATAAGCAAACTAATCAAGACACTTATATGTCAATATTTTTTGGCGGAAGACAGAATTCAACAAAGAGCTACAGACCAATAAGATAAAAAGCTACACTTCATTTTAAAAATAGAACAACCAAAATTAGATAATATTTTTCACTTAATGAATTATTTAAAATAAAGAAAATCACACAATAAAGAAATATTTTTCACAATAATAAAAAAACAAACCGCAACCAGATCTACCGCCTATAAAACCCAATTACTTAGACACTTAACTTAATATAAAACTCTCTATAAAAAGCATTTAGAATAAATAGCAAAAACGCCTACACTTGATAAAAACATCCCTGTTATCCGTTCGAAAAGTATCTTTTTATTATTTTTAAGACACTGCCGATACAGCTTGCTTAAGAGTAGTCATTGCAGCATTAACCGCTTTTTGAATGGCGGCTTTTGCCTGAATTTCTAAACCAATCAATTCAGCCTCCAAAACACTTTTTTCCCGAGCTAATTCCTTTTCAAAAGTCTCCTCTGAGATGGTCTTATTAGTTTTTGCTTGTATCAACGCTGCTATTGATTTTTTATTTCCTTCTAATATATTTTTCATTTCATTACCGACGGCTTCTCCACCCTCCCCCAATGAGGTGCTAGCACTCTTGGCCATATCACCAAATAACTTACCTATATCTATACTCATAATTTACCCTCTATTTGGAACTACTGGATTTTTAGATTTAGCTTGTTCCCCTTGAATCATTGAGCGGAACAAACGGTTAAACTGAGAACGATGACGCTGGATAATAAAATCTGATATTGAGTCGAATTGCTTATGGGAATCAATATCTTCCTGCCACAGATCAATCGCTATTTGAGTTTGTTTTGTGGTGAGTTCGTTGAGTGGCCGGATCTCCTGGCTTAGCTTCAGAGCATTTAATTCAGCTTTTATCGCAGCATAAGATTCCGAACTATTTGCATAGGCTCGCTGGTCAGTTGGTAACTCTTCCAATCTGATATAAAAGCCATCCACCATTTTGGCTACACGCTGCATATCCCGCATAGATTGCTTATCAAAATCAGAGATAAACTGCATGGAGCAAGCTGATAATATTAGAGAGAGCAATACCACCGGCATGCGCAGTGATTTAAAGATGCTTTTGTTCATTATTTTTTCCTTGGACTTAAGGTTGTTGTAACGTATTTTCCAGACATTCATTCCTTACCGGACAGAGCACTTATATGGGCACTTCACCGGACCCACCAATTACAGCCTGCTCTTCATAAATAAGCGCGGGGAAACAGATGAAATGAATTCATAGGATAATCCGAGAGTGATTAAAGCAGCTGGTATAGGGTGGATGATTTAGGGTAGGTGTGAGAGGCCGGTAAGAATTTCCGTTTTCCACTAATTTCTATCGCGGATAGATGATGGCTGAATCAATCAAAGAGGATAGTACTCAGGGTATACGCACTAAGAGTCAATCCCCAAAACCGCCCTCCGACATGTTGAAAGCTTCACTAGAAATGTTAAAAATTGCGTTGAAGAATGCCAAACTTTCACCACAACAGGTTCAATCGTTAGGCGACGTTATGATGGATATTCAAGCGGTGTTGAGTGGTCGAAAGACACCGAAAAATCTTCAAGACACCCTTGAAGACTTCACTTCTGAATTGGAAAAAACATTTAAAAAGAACTCGCCCTGCGATCCAAAATAAAAAGGCATCCTTGCCCCTCATTTACACTCACACACCATTTCACTTACAACTCTTGCTTATTACAAAGGCTATACAATGAACTTACATAGAATTTGAGCCTAACTAAGTCTAACGATTATTCCACCTTCGATTGAGACGCTGGCTGAGGCGCTGATTGGACCGCTGACTGAGGTGGAGCTTGTTCAGCCGTTTTGCGAATGTTATCAATGATTTTATCCATAATCGAAAACAGCACTTCTACGTTGTATCCCATTAAAAAAGCCAGTGCCATTGGCGACATAGATGCCAATGCCGTTGATTCCTCTGCCCGTAGAAACCAACCAATTATCATGCCGCCCAATGCTCCCAATGTAAGCCTTAGGCGATAGCGAATTTCACTGTCAAAACTGTACGTCAGGTGTTTAATTTCCTTTAACAACTCTCGAAGCACATAAATAAACGCCCCCAGCAGACCATACAGCAATGGCAACAGATAATTCTGAAACGCACTTAAAATAAAATCTGCCGATAAAATATTCTCAAAAAATACGATGCGGACTTCATGTAAACTTCGTTGCAGTTCAAGTTGGGCCAGCTTTTCCTCATTGAAATCAGGATCTTTCAGCAGTCTTTTTTTCTTGATTTCATAATCAGTCTTAAAATACAAAGGCAAGCTAAGTTCAAACGAACCCCCAAAGGTCCAAACCTTGTTCCATAACAACAGTAATTTGTAATTGGCATCTAGTTGCTGATTTTCAATTTTCAAACGCGACTCAAGTTGTCGCATTTCATCTGGATTTTCACCCGCGTCAAATAATGCAATTCTGGTTTTTTCACGGGCTTCAAAAATGTCATGTAAATTAACACGTAAATCATTGCCAAATAACCAATAAACTTGAGTCATAATAAGGCAGATTAACGCCAACATTGTGTATCGACGATACCAAGCAACAGCCCGTTCAGCCTTGGTTTTAGTACCTTTATTTACGGTCTCATTTGGGATCACTGCATCAATACTTTCAACCGTAACCGGGTATACCATTGCTGCTAATTTATCATAGGCCATAAGAAACTTGTTCTCGTCTTCTTCACTCCATTCATTGTTAGCCAATTTATGTTTGGCAGAAATGACACTTTCGGTTAATTCAGGGTCGAGTTGTAATTGCCCTTCTCTGGCAATATAAGAAACCAGTTTTTGCCCATCTGCGATAACTCGTTGTATTTCAGGGGAAATATAAACAGTGTTTTCACTGTTTCTTTTGCTCATGCTGGCCATAGATTTTCTACTTGTACCTTATGAACCTGAACTTGGAATAAGCAACACCTTCCAGCACCACTAAATCTGGGACTCTCAGCATTATGTTTACTCTAAAGAGACCCGCTTATCCCGAGTTTAGATTAATGAAACAAAAACAACGTATTACTGCACATAAATTCAACGTTGTTCTTGTCGATAGTTGCGCCTAACTTAATCTAAAGTTGAGGTGACCTAGTATGTCAATTGCGACACGATTTGTTCTAAATTATCAAAGAGAATTCCAGTATCGCCTTTGTTATTCCAAATCGCGGTTTTGCTTGCAAACGAATAACCACCGAATTCGTGATTAATTTGATTGGTATACACACGAATTGTTTGGTACGGCGATAAACTGGATTGAGCAGGAAAAACAAAAGATTGATGCTTTTGTGATTCAACTTTCCAACCGGAAATATCTAGCCAATGAGAGCCCGTATTAGTAACTTCGATGAATTCATCACCTTCAGAACCTTTTTCTTCGCCATCAAAGTTTATTCGGGTAATACTGAGATGATTGTGCGCATCTTTGCCATAAGACCAAGCACAAATTTGTTGACCTTGCTTGTTTTCCAGAAAAGCAGAATCTCCTTTATTGTTCCAAATATTCTGTGCAGATCTAAAGCTTAACTCCCCCCTGTCCTGAGTGTAGATACGTAATTTTTGCTGAGGAAAAACCAGGGTTTTTGATGGAAACCGGTAGTTCTGACCTTCATCGCCGGCATTCAGGTTCCAATCTGAAATATCCAATATGGCTGGCCCATTGTTTATCATCTCAATGAATTCTTCTTCACCTGAATCTGACGCTTTATAATTCACGTAGGAAACTTGAAATTGGCGTGAAGAAAAAAGCTCAAATGCCGAACTCCACCAGCTTTGATATGGCGAAGCTTTCTTCGAGATTTGTTTTTTAGACGTTTGTGTATCGGACTGGCTTTCAATTTCCTCCGCTACAATGGACTGCTTTGCAAATTCACGTACTCCCAATTCCAGATCGTTCCAACACACCTGTTGGTTCTTCAAATAATGCAATAAAGGCATTCTTGCAATAAACTGGCTTTTATCAAATTGACTCATGGTAATCCTCTTTACTCAAGATTAAACGTTGCTTTGCAACGATTTAAAAACGCGGTTCTATCTTCCAGGCCGTGGGTACCGCCATTTATTTTTTTAGTCACCGCCAAAACATCATCCAAATCAGCTTCTTTATTAATACTGCGGCTATTCCAATACCAACAAGCTGCCGCAATCGACACACTGGGATCATCACTAATTTGTTCAGGGGAATTCACTAGATCAACGCCAATTGCCTTGCCGCAGAGCGAGTAATTGTCTTTACCCGTAAGCTGGATTAATCCACGACCTCTATATCGCCACCCATCACCACTTTCAGTGTCCCCATTACCCATTCGATTGGCATAAACAATGTTGGCAATATTTTCCGGTTTCCTGTGGTATTCCTCGGCTATTTCGTCCGATGTGAAGTACTTACCAAAAACACTTCGTAGCGCGACGGAACTGTAATTAAGATTTTCTATACTGTGCGTTAAACTCCCGCTTTCATGAGCAATTTGAGCGATAAAATGGGCTACTCGCATTGGTGTATCAATGCCATATTTTGGCAACGCCTCATTTAAAGCCGGTAAGTAACGCTCTATATTTTCTTCGCTTGCATGGGTCATAATCGCATTTAACTGCTGCTTAGAAATTTCAGCCATTTTGCATTTCCTTTAGACGATGTATTGTATTCAGCAGCCTCGGTTAACACGCAGATAGTGAAAGACTTTTCCACAGAGGCCGTCTTGGTTTGTTCGGTCAGGTTAGAGATAAGCCATGTCTGATTAAGTGCTCTGGCTAAGGGTTATAATTAAAAGCTCTGATTAAAGATTTGAGTGAGGGCCGGCTTAAATTAAACCGACAAATTATTTACTCTGGCTGATGACACTTCCCTGTGAAAAAAGCATCCCTGTTGCTGGCCACCCCCAGATTCATTCCTCTGCATTCTTTCCCAGCACCCCTTTAGCTTTTACTTATCCCTTTATTTTTTATCCTTTTGGATTGGGACTCCATTGGAATTCGGGATGCTCACGTGCCCACTCAACACACCAGTTGAAATGTATTGCTGATGCAAGCTCCATTAAATGCAATATGCTATTCTGGGATATGTTCACTGTGCCGTAACGAGTTGTGGGTAACCCATCTATGACGCCTAATAACTGTCGTTGAGTGTCGTTGAAGCTACCACTGTTGTTGTTCCAACGTCGGTTCTCATTTAATTCTGCTGCTAAAGCTGTTTTGCGCCATAATTGCTCGCTCTCACCGACAGCAAACAGTTTGGAATCGTCCAGTTGGTGATAAGTATCAATGCAGGTTTTAATACCTTGAGGTATGACAGAAACCGGATTACGATTATGTTCAGAATTTGTCGCTTCATCCTTTAAACAGCTAGACAGAATGCAACGTAACCAATACCAAGCCTGCTTATATTGCAACGGATTGTCCCTCAGCAAATAGCCACCATCTTTTAGCCAAGCAGCCGGATAAACAAACTTTTGCCATGAGTAATCGGGAAAGTGCCCCATTTGGCCATGTCCTCGACAGGCTGCGCTTCCTGGCGCATTGGGAGCCGCTGCACAATCGGTATCTTCCGAGAACACCCACAACGTTCCTTTCCAATTAGTGCCTTCCAGAATTTGTTGATTCTCTTTTGTCGCATAAACATAATTTAATGTGCCCGCCCCATTAATTTCCTTGCTTGCGACACCACTAAAATCTTGATGTGCCCACGTATCTGCCAACACATGCATTCGAATTCCCAATAACATCAACGCTAAAGACTTCGCATCTTTTGGCGCTACATGAGACGTGTGACCAAGATATTTTCGCAATATATCAGGCAAATCTGTGGCATTGGCATTGGACAATTCACGGTATTTGGCAATGGTGTCCAACGCCATATGCAAAGCAAACGGACTATATGGACGGCACAATAATGGTTTTGTGCTTGGGGCTAAATTAGTTTCTCTGAGCTGTAGGCTAGCTTTAAAATCTGCTACCCAATCAGGAACATCTAAGTTGCCCAGGTATTTGGTAAGGTTTTCATCGTCAGAATGATGTTTATTGCCGGGAGGAAAATGAAAGGCGTTCCATAAATCCTGATCATAATCACCGACCATTTTCCAATCAATGGTCTGGCAAGAAAGATGGGGATAATCAATCTTTAATAATTCTTGGTTACCCGTATCTTTTATGGACCAATAAGACCAATAATCGGAATTAAAAAAATCGACATATTCAGCGGCATTTGCAATAGTCGTCGCATCTTGACCAGTGAAACCACTGCTAATCGCAGCCGTTCCAGTACCAAAAAAATGAAAATCAGTATCCATCATCTTCTCCAATTAACGATTTCAAGAGCCTAAAACAATTTGGGTTCGGCGCTTTCGATGGACTATATGATTCTAGATTTGATGATGAATAACTCGGATAAAAATGCGATAAAGTCAGGCAAACTGATGATGCATGAATTCCGTCCTTGGAATAGACTTATTCCCCCCTTACCAATCGTCTAATAATCTTTCACCGACGATTTCTTCCATATTAGAAATGAAACTACTTGATGGGTTGATACTTTGTTTTGGCAATTCTGATACTTGCCTGAGTTGGTTAATATATGTTGATTGCCTTTCGGCTTCTTGAGTCATACCACTTTTTGGAAAGCTCGCAGACTGTATATCATGATTAGTTTGATTATCTTGACTCATACATTCCCCCTTAAATTTACCGGACTTGCCCTAAAGACTCTTTCTGACATAAATAATGCTACTTCCTGTTTTGGGGCAACGGTATTCAATCTCGACATTAATGTTCAAGTTGGGATCCACATTCCGCTCAAATTCATCCTGCTCCAAGCCCGATTCAAATAAGAACTGAACGAGCTTATCTTGCCGTGGGCTAAGGACTTGATAGTTCGCCAACTTCTGCTGAATGGGTTGCCAATCAAAGGGAGGCATTCTCGCTTCAAAGATTAGCTGTTCATAAGGGATGTTATTTCTCTCCTGCTCTCTAATTTCCTTTTTTTCCTTTTCACTATGGGGGCTGTACCCCAATAGTCCGGTATTACCATTCCCCGATGCGCTAACTAAAAAGCCCCAACCATGCATTGCCACAGCACCAACGTCCTGAAATCCGTACCCCTCCGTTTGCACAAATGTACATCCATTTGCTCGACTCCCATCCTCATCTGGCACCAGCCCGAATAAAATGTGTCCTCCGGTGGTCAGATCAATCCCTATTTGCGGGTAGTCATTTTCATCATTGGTGGGAAAACCAGCAGCAACTGAGTAGTGGGACGTTAACTTGTGTGGTGTTTTTCGTTGGTTTTTTGGCACTATCGAATCTTTAGCGTATCGATAAAAATTTTGAATTTCAGGGGCTTCTGCAAATTGCTTCAGCTCACTGTATATAGAACCGCCATCGTTAAAAACAACATGCGCACCTTTGTAGTATTCTGCTAATGCGGAAGGCGATACTCTACTATAAATAAAATCCTGTAATAGCATAACTAACGTATGTTCAGTTTGATAAGACTTACCTAAGTCCAACAAAATAGTATTAAGTTTAAGTTTTTCTTGACGATTTAAATCTCTGGTTTCATAACGAAAACCTGAACGATCTGTAGACATTTTTTTCTCCCGAGTAAGATTGAATCCTACTTCTCAATTTTATTTCGTCTCGAAAAAATCGTGGTAACAATGCGAAAAAACGCAGTTTATGTGACATGAACAAGCGGCATAAATACGAAATAAGCATTAGAGAACACGGCTTTTTCAAAATGCTACCCATATGGGTAAGTCTCAGCTTATGCGTTTGAAATAAACTATTGCTCGGGATAATTAATGATTCAAAAGCGCACTTTAACCGCGTTCAATTTATTTGACCGATTAATGCCGTATTTGAATAAGTAAAACGAGTGAGAGATTAAAATATCGAGTGAATATTTTATCTTTTGGGGAAAAGTGAGATTAGAGCGACATCTGTCATCAGATTGCAAAACAAGCCGTTTAATAGCAAAAAGGGTTACAATTCTGTTCCCCCATCAACGCCCATGGCTTGTTTAAAAATAACGCCAGCTTGAGTGCGGTTGTACACTTCCAATTTTTTTAAAATAGCGGACACATGTTGCTTAATAGTGGTCTCTTGAACATTCAACTCATAAGCAATTTGTTTGTTGAGCAAACCGTCGGCCAATAATTTCAGCACACTAAATTGATGCGGCGTCAGTAATTTTAATTTTTCAGCAAACTGGTGATTATCTGTTTCTTTAATATGTTGGAGTTGGAAACTAAGGTTTTCAGGCAACCAATGCCCACCATCTAACACGGTTTCCACCGCTTCAGACAGCACGGAAATGGGGGAAGATTTAGGAATAAATCCACTAGAGCCAAAATCTATAGCCCGCTTAATTGTAAGTGGATCTTCCTGAGCAGAAACAACCACAACCGACACGCCAGGAAACGCATTCACTATGGACGTTAGCCCGGTTAACCCATCATTCCCTGGCATATTTAAATCTAACAGTACCAGCTCTATTCCCTGTTCCTGTTCAAGTAAGCTAATCACTTCTTGAAAAGTAGCGGCTTCTAGAATCTCGCTTTGCAATACCGTTTGAACGGCTTGCACCAGTGCACTTCGAAAAAGAGGGTGGTCGTCTGCAACTATAGCTTGAGCGGACATTAATGATCTGCCATGTGTGATTTGTGAAGCTAATTAAATCGGACTTGTTCAAGAAGTCAAGATTCAGGAAGTCATGATTTATAAAAACGGCCATCCGAACAGGCGGATGGCCAAACCTCAACACACATTGAGAATTAGAATTGATAACCGACGGTAAAGTGAATTGTTCTAGGATCGCCATAGTAGCCAATCAAAGTATTGTCTCCACCCAAACCCGGTGTATAAAGAGAAATATTGGTAGGATCTGACGTATCTGGCGTCACAAATTGATACCCACCAACAATGTACTCTTTGTCTGTTAAGTTCTTAACATGCAAAGACGCTGTCCATGCTCCATCAGGGTGATACCAATTTAAACCCAGGTTAACCAAGCCATAACCCTCTTGATTCAACAAGTTATTTTCTTCATTAATGGCATAGTCATCACGATAGTAGTAGTTGGCGTTGAAAACCCAATCACCCAAGCTATTGGAAATCTCATAATTTGCCGCAAGGTTACCAGTGATCTCTGGCGTATTTGATACAACAAACTGATCCTTGATGTTATCGAATTGCTCAGTCACTGAATTGAAGCGCAGGACTTCTTTGAACTCTGCATCGATGTAACCCACATTTGCGGTTACCGTTAAATCATCGGTCACAATGAAAGTCAAATCGGTCTCAATACCCCAAGCTTCAGATTTACCCACATTCCCTAAAAACTGGTTAAGCGCTCCCGGCTCATCACTAGGCAAAGCCGTAATGTACTGACGATCCTTATGGTCTAAAGAGAAAATAGTTACATTGGCACGCAACGCGTCGTTCCAGTCACTCTTCATTCCAAGTTCGAAGGAATCAACTATTTCAGGATTCACTGCTGGCTCGTTTGTTTGCGCTCTTGGATTAAATGTCCCTGATTTGAAGCCTTGACCATAACTGGCAAAGAACATCACATCATCATTCATTTTATACTCAACACCAACGCGTGGGGTAAAACGAGACCAACTGTCTTTAGCCGGTGCATCAAGTATACCGTCACCATTTGAATCGCTTCCAAGCACCATTGGTATGGCTGCTGCAATGGCGGCATCATCACGCACATATCCTGGCACCCATCCACTTCGAGGGTAAAGTGTTTCAAACGCCAAGCCATTGCGTACAAAAGCTTCTTTTTCATCATCGGTAAAGCGAGCACCAACCGTCATGGACCATTTGTCGCTCAAATCAACGGCTGCCTGAACATAAGCAGCAATACTTTCGCTATTGCTACAACCTGACACTTCACGGGTTAATCCCGGGAAGCCGATTCCATTACCCAATACTTCCAAAATGGCATCAAAATGACCGCATGATTCAGCGTCATATAAGTAAACACCACCTACAATTTTATAATTATCACCAAAGTAATTTGCCTGTATTTCGTGAGTTGTTTGCTCATCATCATAGAACGCTGGAACGTCAAAAATTCGCAAAGGCGTGTTATCGAAATCAATATTGGTAGGTGAATCACTCTCACGATCTGAAAATACGTATTTTAACGTTAAGTCATCCGTCGCTTCCCAGGTTGCCGTGAAGCTAATCCCTTCAAGTTCCACTTTGTTTTCCGTGGGCATACTGGTGTAGGAATCAAAAACACTGTCTGGCACAGGGGCATCAGTCAACAAACTTGGCAATAATCTAAAACCACCTTTCGCATTGGAATTGTCTTCTGTTCTATCCCAGTTAAATTTCAGGAATAGAGATTCTGTTGCTGCCCACTCTAAAGTAGCACGAGCAGCACCAAGATCTTTGTTGTAATTTTCTCGGTCTTGATCTGGCAATTCAGATTGCAAGAAAGTGCCAAAACCATTTCGGTTTAATGAAGCGATACCAAATCCGAAATACAATTTATCTTCAATTAGCGGGATTTGACCTGTTAGCTTTAAGTCACGCTGGCTGTAGCTACCAACCGTCGCTCTAACATTAAAAGTCGTATCACCCGTCATTGGCTTGGTAACATATTTAATGGCCCCACCAATGGTATTCTTACCATACAATGTGCCTTGTGGACCGCGTAAAACTTCGATACGTTCTACGTTAAGCAAATCCAATACTGCACCTTGTGGACGAGCAATATAAACATCGTCAATATATATCCCGACCCCAGGTTCATATCCCCAAAGCGGATCTTGTTGGCCTACGCCACGTATAAAAGCGGTAATAGTGGAGTTTGTACCACGACTTTTTTGCAATGTTGTATTGGGAGAGAACTGCTGTACTTCCGTTAATACAGAGATACCTTTTTCGGCGAGTTGAATTTCACCAATTGAGGTTACGGCGACAGGAACTTCCTGCAAATTTTCCGTCACTTTTCGAGCGGTAACTTCAATTTTTTCTAATCCGGAGTCATTCTCCTGAGAATCTGCCTGCGCGGCTACGTTACCTGAAAAAGCCAAACAGACCGCAAGGGCACACAGTGTAGGGCGTGATGAAAGAATGTTGTTGGGTGTGTTCATAATATTACCTTTATTTACTTTATAACGGTCAGTTGAATGGCAACTACTCGTACCATACATCTTGTTGACAAAAAGCTGCTATGCCGACATTCATACTGCACCGACCGAATCATCGAATGTGCCCAAACTGGCAAATCATCTTAATGACCGAATCTCTAGTAACAATTGATAAGTAATATAGAAAAAACTCAGATACAGTCAAAAGCTACTAGCCGCGATTAGGATACTCCACGAAATGTTGTTCGTATGCAGTACGATAGTACTATGGTCATGACCGGATAGTTGTAACACCATACCCACCATTGAGTATGGCCAATTTAAAATCACTTTGATTGTTTTAATATGAAGGTGAGTTAGGTAAGGTCAGCACACTTCACATCACATAAGGTATTAATATGTTGAGCTTTATTGGCTTGGTTGGCGGCTTATTGTTGCTTATCGTGCTAACTATTCGAGGGATGAACCTGTTCATTGCAGCACCTCTATGTGCGCTTATTGTAGGCCTAACTGGCGGACTACCCATCTTTATTGGCGAAGTTAATTTTGTTTCCAATTACATGTCCGGATTTTCAGGGTTCATAGCCTCTTGGTTTTTCATGTTTTTACTCGGTTCTATATTCGGCAAGTTTATGTCGGACACCGGTGCAGCAGATGCTGTCGCCGCCTGGATAGTAAATAAAATAGGTAAAAAACACGCCGTCGTCGCTGTTGTGTTGGCTTGTGCCATATTAACCTATGGTGGCGTGAGTGTATTTGTGGTCGCTTTCTCGGTTTATCCCATGGCGCTAAGTTTGTTTAAAGACGCTAATCTGCCTAGACGTTTTATTCCTGCCGCTTTGGCATTTGGCTCCGTTACTTTCACTATGACCTCTGCTGGTTCTCCGGAAATTCAAAATTGGATCCCGATAAAATACCTAGGCACTTCACCATTTGCGGCTTGGGAAGTCAGTCTGATAGTTGCCATTATTATGGCGTCAATTGGGTTCGTGTGGCTTAACCGAATGATTAAAAAAGCAGTTGCAAAGGGTGAGCATTTCGAAGACATGGCTGGCGATCCTGATCTTACCGAACGTCGTCTCCCAAATCCTATAACGGGCATTATTCCCCTTATTGTTGTACTCGTTATTTCATTTTCGTTTCATGAGACTTTGCAGCAATTAGCCCTGATTCTGGCATTAGGCGGCGGAGTGCTAACGTTAATGATTATTAACTTTAAGTATTTCAGTGATTTATCAAAAGCAGTTAATGAAGGAACCACTGGCGCATTGATTGCAATCGGAAACACCGCCGCAGTGGTGGGATTTGGTTCCGTTGCCAAAGCAACCCCCGCGTTCATGTCTGCTGTGGAATTTACCACCAGCATTCCGGGTAATGAACTCATTGGTGCCGCCGTAGCAGTCAGTATTATCGCTGGGTTAACGGGTTCCGCGTCAGGTGGACAAGCCATTGCCCTACCCTTAATTGGTCCTCATTACATGGACCAAGGCGTTGATCCTGAGCAATTACATCGAATCGTGTCCATATCATCAGGTGCCATCGATTCACTTCCCCACAACGGATATGTTGTTACAACCATTCGAGCTATTTGTCGCGAAACCCATCAACGAGCCTATGCTTCCGTGGGTGCTCTAACGGTAGTGGTGCCATTGATTGGATTGGTCATAGCCGTTGCCCTTTTTAATGTGATGGGATAAGCGAAACCAAGCTTTGGGAGCGTTAAGCTTTTTGGGCACAAGAATATTTATTGGCATTAATCCAAATGCCAATTTTGTAAGAATAAAAGGAGAGCGCGTTTTGTTTGGAAATCAAAAAAGACATTTTGCTGCAAAAACCCTCGGTTGCTGTTTTGTTTTAACCATGTCGGTTTTCACAAGCAATCTCTTTGCGGGCGAATCCCCCAAAGAACAATCAGACGCAACACAGCCAAACACTGTACCTAAATTACTAGAAAAGCCCCTTAATATTGAAGCCAATCAAACAACGGTCTCAGGATTATCCAGTGGCGGATTTATGGCCGCTCAGTTTCACTTGGCTCATTCCGATTGGGTGCAAGGCGCTGGCATTATTGCTGCTGGTCCCTACTATTGTGCTCAAAACAGCTTAACAACCGCATTATCTGATTGCATTGGCCAACCCAAAAGCGCGGTTGAATTAACAACTCTAAATCAACAAATTGAACAATGGGAATCGCAACAGAAAATTGCCAAACTTGATAACCTAAAAAACGATAAAGTTTGGTTGTTAGGTGGCACTTTAGATCAAAAGGTTAGCAAAGGAATTGTTAGCGCTTTGCAGCAACAATACGCGAATTGGATACCTGAAAAACAAATTAAATTTGAAGCCACAAAATCTTTCGCACATCACTTCCCCACTTACAATAAAGGTGGCGATTGCCAAAAGTCTGAATCGCCATTTATCGGCAACTGTCGTTATGACGCAGCAGGAGAATTGCTGTCTCACCTCTATCCCGACTTGAACGCTGCCAAAACCAGTAAAGAAGAAAATATCTGGCGCATCTCAACCGAACAACTCGATAAAGAGAAAAGGGAAACATTGGGAGACAATGCCTATGTTTACGTCCCTCAACATTGTGCCGACGGCAATAGCTGTCGCCTACATATAAGCTTTCACGGCTGTAATCAAAACGCCGACACCATAGGCTTACAATTTGTGTCCAATACTGGCTACAACCAATGGGCAGAAAGCAATAATATTGTGGTGCTATACCCACAAACCAAGAACAGCAATATGATGCCATTCAACCCTCAAGGATGTTGGGACTGGTGGGGTTATACAGATGAAAACTATGCCAACCGCCAAGGCAAACAAATCATGGCCATAGAGGCCCTAGTTGAGCATATTATGGGGAACTCCAATGTCAAATAACGAAAGCCTGTCGAATAATTCAAATGGCAAAACAATACTTATTACGGGTGGAGCAAGTGGTATAGGATTGGCCATGGCCGAACATTTAGGCCAATTGGGACATCAAATTATTATCGCTGATTTAAATGCTGACGCTGCCGAAAGTGCCGTCGCAACACTAAGTGAAAAAACCATTCAGGCCAAAGCCATTGCGCTAGATGTATCGAACAGCCAACAAATTGAGCAGCTGTCTGAGCAACTTATAAACTCCCCTGTAGATGTGCTAATTAACAATGCAGGCATTCAACATGTATCGGCATTAGAAAGCTTCCCGGCAGACAAATGGGCACTACTGATTCAAGTGATGCTAGTTGGTCCTGCCATGTTAACCAGAGCGCTGCTCCCTGCCATGAAACAAAAAGGATACGGGCGCATTATTAACGTCGGCTCTATTCATTCTTTGGTTGCCTCGCCTTACAAATCAGCTTATGTCGCTGCCAAACACGGGCTATTAGGTTTTTCCAAAACCATTGCTCTTGAAACGGGTGATGTAGACGTGACGATAAATACTCTCTGTCCGTCTTATGTTAAAACACCTTTGGTGGAAAAACAGATAGCAGCACAGGCTTTAGAGCACGGCATATCAGAAGACGAAGTAACAAACAAAATAATGCTAGAGCCTATGCCGAAAAAAGCCTTTATTGGGTTGGATGAACTTGCCGAAACCGCTGCCTTTTTAATGAGCAACGCTGCTAAAAATATCACAGGGCAAACACTGGTATTAGATGGGGGTTGGACAGCGCGCTAAGCGCTGTTTTTGTCTCTGATACGTGACTTCTTGATACCTGATTTTTGAGGCGTTATGCCTTTGAGACCCAATTCATTAATGTTCTAATCAAAAACACAATCTAAACAAAGTGAAAAGCGCGAACTTAAATAACCTGATGTGATGGTTAAATAGAAGCGCTTTACGCTTTCTGCATTCTGATAACAACCCGACGGTTACGAGCACGATCCATAGCATTGCTATTGGGTGCAACATGGCGACGTTCACCATGGCCGGTCACTTCAATTCGATTTCCAGCCACACCCATTTCGGTAAAAAAGGACTTAATGGTGACAGCCCGTTGAATAGACAACTCTTTATTATTCCAACGTCCACCATAACTGTCTGAATAACCATCTAGTAACACTAATTCTAAATCGGAATCTTCCTTTAAGTATTCGGCAATCATATTCAGCTTTTTCTTAGAGCCTTTGGTTAAGTTCACGTTATTCTTTTCGTAACTTAAAACTGTATAGGCAATATCTTCAAAATTGAATGGAAGTAGATTGGAAACGCAATTAACAAAGCTTTCGTAGGGTAAAGAGAAGTTACTAGCATTCAAAGCCACTGAAATGCTGTCGTATTTGCTGTACCAGTCTTGATAATAAAGGGTTGGCCAATAGCCCTTTTCCAATTCAGATAACATGGTCCAAGCAGCTTGTTCAGGTAAATCACCATCAAACTGCTTTCTAATGGCCATTTCAGCAATCGGTTTTTGCATTTCGCCGGGCATCCAAGCTGGCGGAACAGAGTAGACTGATGCCACACTGTAATTCTTAGGCAAGCGTCGCATCTCTAACGTAAATTCCATATTTAATTGCTTGCTGGCAACACTGGAAAAAACAGCCTTACCATAGCCTGGAAGATCATGAGTAAGCGTACATGCAAGGCGATTAGGAACATTGATACTCCAAATGGAGTCCTCCACTTCCGCGGCATACTGTCGAACACTTCCATGAACAACAGAACTAAACAGGATAGAACTTAATAGAGCAGAATTAAGTACAGTAAGAAGAAATGCAAATTTTCTCATATGGATAAATGTCCAACTTCAACAGGTTTAAGGCCGCGATACTTTTTCTTTATCGGCACAAATTAATAACACTTAAACCCAATACAGTTAAGTAACTGGTGCTTAGATTAATCAAACCCATATAACGCTGTTATTTTGCGCTTCCTGGGTTAAGTTTGCTTACAAACGAACCCACTACTTTTTACAAACGTGGTTTGATGTATCCAATTCCAATTACGGGATAAATATTCATTCAAACGATTTGTTCAACGTCATAAATCGCTACCGAACATTCAGTCTCAACACTTTTCCTCTCAACCTCAAAAACAGCTTACTACTATTTTAATTATTTTTATATGTTACTGCGCATAAATTGCCTACTTAATGTACGGCAAAGATACGCCTATTGTATAAAACTAGAACCAGTAAACATTTGGTCACAACGAAAAACCACCTAAATATGAAAAAACAGCCACAAAAATCGCAAACAGCCTATGGATTTTGCTAGTATCGCTTCAGCATTTTTTTAATTAAAACCTGTATACAGGTCAACACTACGGCATATTATGGAATTTGGCGCACAAGACATGTCTATGGCAGACGTAAACTATCAATTAAGCGACCGCTTCCGAGGTTATTACCCGGTTGTTATTGACGTTGAAACCGCGGGATTTAATGCTCTGCAAGATGCGCTATTAGAAGTTGCAGCCGTAACGCTAAAGATGGATGAGAATGGCTTAATTCGCCCAGACAAGACTTTCCATTACCATGTAATGCCTTTCCAAGGTGCTAACTTGGAACAATCCGCTTTAGATTTTAACGGCATCGACCCTTACTGCGCATTAAGAGGTGCAATTCCAGAATGCGAAGCAATTAAAGATTTATGCAAAAACGTTCGCAAGGGTCAAAAAGCAGCAAATTGCCAACGTTCAGTTATTGTGGCCCACAATGCCGCATTCGATTTGGGGTTTATCAACGCCGCGGTAGATCGCCTGGAATTAAAACGTAGTCCATTCCATCCATTTGTATCCTTCGACACCACCAGTTTAGCGGGACTCGCTTTTGGTCAAACTGTATTGGCTAAAGCCTGCAAAGCAGCCGGTATGGAGTTTGATCAAAAAGAAGCTCATTCAGCCTTGTACGATGCTAAAAAAACCGCTGAGCTGTATTGCATTATTGTCAATAAATGGCAGGAAAACATGGGCTGGCCCAAGTCCTAAAATAATTCACCCAAAGAATCAAATTCGCTTTAGTCGTGGAAAATAATCCGCAATATCGAGTAGGGTGAGGCTTACGCCTCATCCCTCTCACAGAACCGTACGTACGGGCCTCGTATACGGCTCCTGCATACTCTTATTTAGTTCTGCACTAAACACAAATCCTGTTTTCACTGTTTCAAGATTGAACAAGCCTAACTCATTAAACCATTTGTTAGGCATTGCATAACTCGCTAACGGACTCGCTGCATTTTTCCAACTATTCATTAGAATAAACTTAAACGGTGGTTTATACCCCAGTTGTTTTAATCTCCGGTGTAACCGTCTCGGTCGTTTCCATAGCTTGAGCTGTATACTACGTAGTCTGCGTCTTAGCCATGCTGCCAATTTCTTGAACTCTCTACTGGCGTTCCCTATTCGAAAATATTGACTGACTCCTCTTAGGATTGGATTCAGTCTTTTAATGATTTCACTTAACGGTTTACCACTGTTACGCTTCGTCATTTGTTTGAGTCTTAACTTAATACTTGTCAGTTTTCTCGTCTGAATTCGGGTGTATACACTCCCAATTTCAACTCCAAGAAATTTCACCCTGTCGTCACTATGTGTCAAGTGAGACTTAGTTCTGTTCACTGTCAATTTCAGCTCTTTCTCTAATATTTTCGTGGCCTGCTCAAACGCATTTTCAGCGCCTACCTTGCTGCGACAGAAGATCAGTATGTCATCGGCATAACGTACTATCCTGTGATCACGTTTTCTCATTTCCTGATCAAACGCATCCAGATAAATGTTCGCTATCAAAGGGCTTATCCCCCCTCCCTGCAGACTCCCTGTTTCTGTCGGTTGCCATTGAGAGCCGACCATTACACCACTATTAAGAAACGCTTTTATAAGTTTCAGTACGCTACCATCTCGCACTCGTTTTTGTATGCTTTGTAGGATAAGTCGATGATCCAACTTATCGAAGCATTTTGACAAGTCCATATTCACCACATGTTTCAATCCAAATTGACGTATGAACAAGGTGGCTTTGTTGATGGCATCGTGACAACTTCGTTGCGGTCTATACCCATAGCTTGATGGGTGGAATTGCGCGTCGAAGATGGGAGTGAGCAGGTCAGTCAGTGTTTGTTGGACAATGCGATCTCGCACCGTTGGTATGCCCAACAACCTTACGCTACCATCGTCTTTAGGTATTTCTACCCGTCTGACTGGTTGCGGCTGGTATTGTCGAGTTTTCAATTCTATAAGGAGTTGCTCAAGATTATTATCCAGTTCATGGGTGAAGTCACTCAGGCTCTGCCTATCTATTCCGGCCGCGCCCTTCGCTTTTTTCACCTTTTTGAATCCGCTGTATAGCCGTTCTTTACTGAGTAATTGACCATACAAACTGTAATAAACTCTCACTTGTTCCTCATTCGCTGTGTACTGTGTGGGTTCAACTATTCTTCATGGAGGTAGGTCTATTTCTCATCACTATTTAGCGTTCTAGCTCATGGCAATCTACTAAAGTGAGTGGATGTTACTCCCCGGTACGGTTTCTGACATCAGTGCGCCATTTCTGGTTGACCGAATTGGAATACCCCGATGATCATTCGGCTTGTGTACCCTCAAAAAAAAAAATCACTGCTCATCACAGGTTTAAAGTATGCTTCCCCCCTTCACCATACCTCCAAGCTTTTGGCCGGGATGTACGCCATTGAACTCATTGCCAATGGTCAGCCTGGTTTTATCCTCCACCCCGTTACCGGGTTTCACAGGCCGGGCTTTACTCACTACTACGGGTTCATCTGCCACCTCGCACCAACAATAACCTTGAGTTACCTCTTGAGTTAATGCTTCCGTATACTTCACGGTGTGGTGTCAGGCTTCCTCAGTTACTGCACTGGCTCCCTGTTAGAAACGCCACCCTCAAACACTTAATCAAGCTGACTGAGTATTGGGCATTGCGCTATTTTGCACGCTTACCCCTTGATTAAGCCGAAGCAGGTTCACTTGCGTTGTGTGCCTCTAACTTCCTATGGCTTCCTTCAGACCCCACCGTTAGCCAGTGACGCCCTTGCCATTCAGATTATCTTCCCCTCAATCGGGGTGATTCAGGTTTCTTGCAACCTGACGGGTTTGCCAGCTTCGCTGAGCAAACAAAAAAGGGAAGCCAACGGCTTCCCTTTTTAACAATTTGGTTTTAGAAACATTTCTTTGGAGAATAGCTTCAAAAACAAATCAAAAGCGCTAATTAAAGCTCTTCAGAATTCTCTGACAAATATGCCGCTACGCCTTCTGGGCTAGCATCCATACCTTTTTTGCCTTCTTCCCAACCAGCAGGACAAACTTCACCGTGCTCTTCGTGGAAATTCAAAGCGTCTACCATACGTAGCATTTCATCAATGTTACGGCCAAGAGGTAAATCGTTCACAACCTGATGACGAACATTACCTTCAGCATCAATCAAGAAAGAACCACGGAAAGCAACACCGGCTTCAGGATGCTCTACGTCATATGCTTGGCAGATTTCGTGTTTAACGTCGGCTACCAAAGTATATTTAACCGCACCAATACCACCTTTATCTACTGGAGTATTACGCCATGCATTGTGAGAAAATTGAGAATCGATTGATACACCAATTACCTCAACACCACGCTTTTGGAACTCTTCATAACGCTTATCAAAAGCAATTAATTCTGAAGGGCAAACAAAAGTAAAATCAAGTGGGTAAAAGAAAATTACTGCTTTTTTACCTTTAATTTCATCAGATAAAGTGAAATCGCCAATAATCTCACCGTTTCCTTTAACAGCTGCGGCAGTAAAGTTAGGAGCTGGACGACCAACTAATACACTCATTGAGTTCTCCGATTAATAGATAACAATCAAAAAAGGATTCGCAAAAACAATCACGCGAAAGTTTGTGCCACTCCTACTGGGTTAGGGCAACAAATTTTGGACAACTTAATGCTTACAAACAATTTGCAAACCTCAAACTGCCACTTAGGGTCACATCACCCAAAATTTACGTAACACTAACCCAGTAGGAGTTGGTTGATACACAATATAGTGACGGAAAGTAAAAAAACAATTGATTTAGTTAATTGTGTTGTTCGAGAAATTCAATACGCTGGAAATCACTGCGGACAGATGAATATGTGAGCTGCATCACACCAACACAAATGGGTAAGTTTTGTTTACACAAAATATAAGTATTGATTCAATTTCCGCTTGCTTTATTACAAATAACAATTATTATCATTAACACTACCGTTAAGAAACTAATGTTGTTTTTTTCAACTTTCGTGAGAGCCTATGTACGTTTGTCTGTGTAATGCAGTAACTGATAAAGCCATTCGCAAAGCCGTCGAAGAGCAAGGTGTGGGTAACATTCGTGAATTACGCCAAGCGTTAGGGGTAGCTAATCAGTGCGGAAAATGTTCGCAGGTTGCGCAACAGATCGTTGATGAAACGATCATTGATTGCACGTTATTTAGAGAAGTATCTTAGTTTTTCCCAAATATCTTAAACGCCAACTTAAAATATCCTTATTCAAGAGGCTAACGCCTTAAAGTATCTTCCAATCCAGTAGTAAACTTCATTTCATATTTTGCGTTAATCGCACCAGAGCCAGTTGACCTTTAAAGATCAACAAGCCCTAGAATCCGCTAATACTACTCACTCGGTTGCTGAGTACGATCAGATACTTCTTTAATTAGGGGCTGCAATTCTCCTTGCTGGAACATTTCTAAGACAATATCGCAGCCACCGACTAATTCTCCATCTACCCATAACTGCGGGAAAGTAGGCCAATCTGCATACTTAGGCAATTCCGAACGAATATCGGGATTTTGCAAAATATCGACATATGCAAACGGTTCTCCGCAAGACATTAACACTTGAGACACTTGGGAAGAAAAACCACAATTGGGTAGCTTGGGTGACCCTTTCATATATAACAATATTGGGTTTTCAGAAATTTGCTGCTTAATTTTATCAAGGGTTTCCATCTAATTTACCTATAACAGATTTATTGATCTCGATTAGCCAATAGCGGTCAAGAACTATCGGCTCAACGCCTTTAATATTCACACTCTAACTCATGCAACTAATCAAACACTAATGATTAATGTTATTGAGGAGAAAATTCAAATACAGAGTGTTTATATGATTGAGTCAATATGTGTAAATTCAAGTTCTGGTTAGTTCATTTTATTATAACTATTTGCAAAATATGCTCTTGTTTTTGCATTGTGTGTACCCATATCGAAGTCTGCGGTATGACGCAGTAACGTCATAACAAAAAATTATGCTCCTGGTCTTTAATTCGCGTTAACAACATACTAGGATTGCATCCCAACTGAATTTTGGAGAATCACCATGGCTTTTGAATTACCCACCCTTCCTTATGAAAAAAACGCTCTTGAGCCACATATTTCTGCGGAAACACTTGATTTCCATTACGGTAAACATCACGCGACTTATGTAGCTAAATTAAATGGCCTGGTTGAAGGCACAGCTCAAGCTGACATGTCACTTGAAGATGTTGTTAAAAACTCAGAAGGCGGTGTATTTAACAATGCAGCTCAAATCTGGAACCACACGTTCTACTGGAATAGCCTAAGCCCAAATGGCGGTGGCGAAGCTTCTGGTGCTTTAGCTGACGCAATTAATGCTAAATGGGGTTCATTTGCTGAGTTTCAGGCAGCGTTTAATGACAAAGCAGTAAACAACTTTGGTTCTAGCTGGACTTGGTTAGTAAAAACCGCAGACGGCGGTTTAGACATTGTAAACACCAGCAACGCAGCAACACCGCTTACCGATGCAAGTGTAACGCCTTTGATTACTGTTGATTTGTGGGAACACGCTTACTACATTGATTACAGAAATGCTCGTCCTAAGTATCTAGAAGCTTTCTGGGCATTGGCTAACTGGGAATTCGCAGCTAAGAATTTCGGTTAAGTCAAACCACGTTAAGTTAAATTTTCGGAGGGCGGATTTTATCCGCCCTCTGTCATTTCATTCTCCCTACACATTTCCCTGAATCCCCCGAGCTTCCCAGCCCACAAATTGTAAACTCGTCCCCATTGCGCAAAGTATGGGAACAGCGATGACGACAGGTAATAGTGAACAGAAACATTCTGAAAATAGTAAGAATGCAGACTCCGAATCATCGAATAGAAACAAGTTAAAAACATTAATACAAAATCACACCAAAACCGTTACATTGGCGCTACTGGGTGTACTTTCCGCTGCACTTATTCCAATTTGGCAAATTTATGTTGTACAAACATCTGAGATTAAAATAGAAATTTCTTCCATTGACAGAATTGAAGATGATCTTTATCAAGTTCCTTTGGAAACTGATGAACTACAACTTTTATCCCCCTATATTGACGAGGTTCTGCTGTATGAGTTTGATAATCAGGGAAATAAGGGAGACAAGATCAGCTATCCTACCTTCCATGTGTCAACGCTGTGGAATGCCTACGAAAAGGCCAAACAAGATCAAAAAAACGTAAGCGGCCATTTTAGGCCGTCTGTTTTTTCCTCCTGACAACCATTATCTTTGTGCCATTGAAATTTAATCCAACAGGATATACCGATGGCAAGAACACGACGAACCGCACAACAATGGCAGGGCTTTGTTGATAAATGGCAGCAAGGAAATTTATCCATAACAGAGTTTTGTGAGCAGGAAGGATTAGCTCAGTCCAATTTCTATCAGTGGAAAAAGAAACTGCTGGGCAATCGTTCGGTGCAGCAGAGTGAGCAAACTGATGTATCTTCCTGGCTGCAACTTCCGCAAACCAATACAGGCAATGTTGATGCTGGCTGGGATATGGAATTATCTCTGCCCGGCGGTGTGGTGCTTCGCATGCGTCAGGCAAGCTGATGTTTGCCGTTTCTTCTGGCCATATCTGGCTATACATTCCCCCTACTGATATGCGCAAACAGTTTGACGGGTTAGTGGCGTTGGTTCAGGGGAACTTGGGCATGCGGGCCAACAAGGGCGATTGGTTCGTGTTTGTTAACAAACGCCGTACCCAAATGAAGGTATTGTATTACCACCAGGGCGGGTACTGTTTATGGAGCAAAAGACTGGAAAAAGGCACCTATGCTAAAGTCGCTCATAGCGAGGATTCGCTGGCATTAAACGGGGCGCAATTGCAGTGCTTAATTGATGGGATTCACTGGCAAAAAGATAAACAAAACAGGCGATTTACCTAGCTGAAATTGTTATAATTTCGGCTATGGAAACGTCCTCCAATACCGCACAAATTATAGCGCAACAGCAGCAACAAAATGCTTTGTTGGAAACGCGTGTCGCTGAATTGGAACACCAGCTCGACTGGTTCAAACGCCAGTTGTTTGGGCGCAAATCAGAGAAACAAATAATCGACAACCCGCAACAAGGCGGGTTGTTTGATAGTGCTCCAATACCTCCTTCGTCACCGCCCGCAACAACCGAAGTTAAAAGCCATCAACGCAAATCGAACAAGCAGCGCAGTGACGAGAATGTGAATGACACTGGTTTGCGCTTTGAAGAGTCAGTTCCCCAACAGATTATTGACTTGGCCGCTCCTGAGCTTGAAGGCGAGAATGCCGACCAGTATGAAGTGATTGATTACAAAGAAACCTGCCGACTGGCTCAACAACCGGGCAGTTATGTTGTTCTGAGGTATCGCCGTCCGGTTTTACGTCATAAAGCCTTACAAACACTGACCACTTCACCTGCCCCTGCCAATGTACTGGAAGGCTGTTATGTCGATGTCTCATTATTGGCTGGATTGATGGTCGATAAAGCGGTTTACCACTTACCTTTGTATCGCCAGCATCAACGCATGCTCGATTCTGGTATCACAGTGAGTCGCGCATCATTAACCAACTGGATAATGAAAGCCATTGAGTTGCTTCGTCCCATTTATCGAGCCATGTATAAGCACATTCTACTCAGTAAAGTATTGGCTATGGATGAGGTGCCCATTAAGGCGGGCAGAAAAGCCAAAGGAAAAATGAAGCAAACCTACTATTGGCCCATCTATGGTGAAGATGATGAAGTTGCCTTTACCTGGAGTTCCGGCCGGGGAATGCGACATGCCAAAGAGCAACTAAAAGATTTCAAGGGTATCTTGCTTACTGATGGCTATCCAACCTATGAAAGAACCGTGGCCGCGCTTAACAAGCATGAGCTAAAGGTAGAGCATGCCAGTTGCTGGGTGCATAACCGAAGGTATTACGAAAAGGCACTAAAGGCGGAGCCCGAAGCGGCACAACAGGCACTGGATATCATTGCCACGTTGTACCGCCACGAAAGAGAAATTCGAGACAAACAACTTGATGCTGATACCATCATGGAATATCGCCAACAGCACTGCGAGCCGTTGGTGCAGGAATTCTTTAAATTTGTTTACTCGCAACGCCAAAATCCAGGCTTGTTACCGAAAAACCCTCTATCAAAAGCCTTGTTCTATTCCAGTGAAAGAGAAGCACAACTCAAAGTGTTCCTGGCTAATCCCAATGTTCCAATGGACACCAATCATTTGGAAAGAGCTTTGCGTGTTATTCCCATGGGTAGAAAAAATTATTTATTTTGCTGGAGCGAATTAGGCGCAGAACAGCTGGGCATTCTGCAAAGTTTAATGGTGACCTGCCGCCTGCATGACATCAATCCCTATACTTATTTGGTGGACGTATTACAACGTGTTAGCCTGCATCCTGCTAAAGATGTGCTCGACTTGACGCCACGCCTATGGAAGGAGCGGTTTGCATTAGCACCACTAAAATCGGATGTCAGCCCATTACACAGCAAAGAGCATCAGAATGGATATTAATGACTTATCAATTGAGCAGTTATATGAACTAAACGAAAAAATATGCCAACGCATTGATGAGCTGCGAGTAAGGCAGGATCGTGAAGCGCTTGCCAGATTACGACCCGGAATGAAGGTACAATTTAACAATGATGGTAGTGTAATGTCAGGGACCCTTATTAAACGAAATCGCAAAACCGTCCTGATTGCATCAGAAGATGGTAGCAATCAGTGGAAAGTACCCGCTGGATTAGTTAAGCCAATCGAGCAATAAGTCAAACGCCAAGTATTTAATCTGTCAATGACGGCCTAAAATGGCCGCTTACAAAAAAACATCTCCGAAATAAAGTCCACATTACTAAAATCCATTGAACGAATTGATCAAATATTGCTAGCAGAAGACAAACACAGTCATTTGGCAGAATTCAGGATAAGCGAGTTAAAACAGTGGAATTTAAGTAATTATATTGATGACGCCGAAGCCCGTTACTATGAAACCCAAGTGCTCCAACTTACTCGCGATTATTCTACAATGCAGTTCAGTAATGAGGGGATACCAAATCTTAATGCCGAAGCCCTTGAATATTTACTAACAGATGTCAGGGAAGACATAAATGACGTCATTAAAAGCAGCAGTATTCGTCACGAAAAACTACGGGATAACTTATCTAGTATCGAAAGTCAGCTGCTCAAATTAAATCAAATTCAACTTGAAAAACACACTTTCTTCAAAGTCGATATCATCGCCTCAAACATGGGCAGAGTCAGCACATCACTTCGCCCCCTGGCCCTTATTCGAGTACAAATTAGTGGTGAAAATTACGTTGATATACGCTTACATATGAAAAACTATCAGGAACACGCCGAACTACTTCCGTCTAGCACCAACATCATACAATACAGTTCAAAAACGCTACGCACTTTCCCGATAGAAGATCAGCAATTGATTAATACCTTTTGGGGCAGTACCGGAAAGGTTCGCTTATACACTTTGGATACTAATCAGGAGGTTTATGTTTCTAATCAAATTGCCTTTGTGAGTAACCTCAACTTGAAGGTAATGATGGATAAATTAAAAGAATCAGCCTCGTTGCATCAGTAGGCAAAATGTAGCTTAACCTCAGATATTCCGGTAATTCTTCCAATACAATTTAAATCGGCTTTCAAAAGGATGAACCTATGCCACTAAAACAACTAAAAACGCTAATTGGGTGCCTGATATTCACGCCTTTTATTGCCTTTGCAAGCGCGCTAGATGGAGAGCTGGAAGTTGGAACTAATCTTGTTCTGACATACCAACAGAGCAATAGAACTCTCCCCCTACAGGACATTGAAAATGAAATGCTGTTCTCTATGGATTTAGAATTGGAGCAGTCACATAATGGCTCTGGCTGGTTTGGCTGGATAGAATTCAGTAACAACACTAAAAATAATGGCGTAACGCAATTCTTCGACGATGCCAACAGCGATGCAGGTACAACAGCCGATGCGACTGGTAATGGTCGTGTTCAAATTTCTTCGTTGTATTATTATCAGAATGACGAAAATCAGCCCATTTCTTGGCAATTTGGTTTAGCCGAGGTTTCGACACTAATTGATGCCAGCGACATTGCCAATGACGAAGTGGCACAATTTCTCTCAGCGGGACTCGTTAACAACGAAACCATTCCCTTCCCCGATTACGCGCTTTCGAGCCGTGTGGTGCTTAATGATATATTCCGCAATAGCAAACTAGTGCTATTGCTCGCCAGCGGACATGGCTTGGCAGATAATGACGGAAACTACGCCAAAACCCTGAACCCTTTTAAGTCCGGCCAAGGGGCATTTTTGGCAACCGAGTTTCAATGGCTTAAAGAAGATCTATCATTGAGCATAGGGATATGGAAAAACTCGGTCGAAGAATCTTTAGGTTGGTATTCAACAATTGATAAAACATTCAATCACATTGAGTTCAACGCACGTTTAGGTGCAGCCAATATGCCCAATTCGCCTGAACAAGAATTGACTGAAGAAGCACCAAATAAAAAATTCATTGGGTTGTCAATTAGGTACCCCTTATCAAAAGGTGAATTTGGCATAGGGTGGACTTATTCCGAACGTTATGACCTATGGCGTAGTCGAGAGCGTAATATCGAAGGTTATTTTCGATATCCCGTAGGAAAATCACTTCATATCACTCCTTCATTTCAATTGCATAATGGGCAATTAATAAATGGCATTGAACTAAAGGATTCTGTTATCACCGGTTTACGTCTCCAATACAGTTTTTGAGCATATTACGTGGGCTATATTTAGCGGTATTTTTAGAATTATTTAAAAATAGCTTACTTATTGATTTTGCTCAACAAACGAACAAAAAGAAAAATATTTCTAAATTTAGGGATAATACATAAACCCTGTAGTACCAAGTGATTGGTGAGGCTCTCTAATACTTTTTGCCTAATAATCATTCAAACTAGTAATGGACAATATCCAAATAGTTGAGTAGGTTTTACACATTGCCAAAAGTAATGCCCTTGAATCTACCACTGAATTAGCCCTTGGCTGATCCCTGTTAATGTTGGGCAAAATGTTGATAATAAAATATTTTGTAATGTAGGTTCTTTAAAAATTTTGCAACGCACATATATCAATTAAGGTCTAACCTTAAAAATAAGCAGACGCATAAAATAGAAATAAGATTGCGCACCAACCCGTTTCCCAAGCTGGAGGTCGTCATGAGTATTTTCGAGCATTATCAACAAAGGTATGAAGCTTATAAGGAGGAAGAGTATTCCATTCAGGAATTCTTGGAGCTTTGTAAAAAAGACCGCACGGTTTACGCCAGCGCGGCAGAACGCTTACTGCTAGCTATCGGTGAGCCACAACTTGTAGACACATCTCAAAATTCAACACTTAGCCGTATATTTTCTAATAGGGTTATTTCCCAATACCCAGAATTCAACGAATTCTATGGCATGGAAGAAGCAATTGAACAAATTGTTTCTTATCTAAAACACGCCGCACAAGGATTGGAAGAAAAGAAACAAATTTTATATTTGTTAGGCCCTGTAGGCGGTGGTAAATCTTCTCTTGCTGAAAAGCTTAAATCGCTTATGCAGAAAGTCCCCATTTATGTCATTAAAGACAGCCCGGTAAATGACTCTCCGCTATGTTTATTCGACGTTAACGAAGACGGTGAACTTTTAAATAAAGAATATGGCATCGAAGAACGTTATTTAAAAACCATTATGTCTCCATGGGTACGCAAGCGGTTGCACGAATTCAATGGCGATATTAGTAAATTTAGAGTAGTCAAAGTCTACCCTTCCATTCTGGACCAAGTGGGTATTGCCAAAACGGAGCCTGGTGACGAAAACAATCAAGATATAAGTACCTTGGTTGGTAAAGTGGATATACGCCGCTTGGAAGACTTTGCTCAAAACGACCCAGATGCCTACAGTTACTCAGGTTCATTATGTAAGGCAAATCAAGGTTTAATGGAATTTGTAGAAATGTTTAAAGCGCCTATTAAGGTACTTCATCCATTACTTACTGCCACGCAAGAAGGCAACTACAACCCAACAGAAGGTTTCTCCGCTTTACCATTTGATGGGCTAATTTTGGCTCACTCCAATGAATCGGAGTGGCAAGCATTTAGAAACAACAAAAATAATGAAGCCTTTCTCGATCGTGTTTACATCGTCAAAGTGCCTTATTGTTTACGTGTTTCCGAAGAAATGAAAATTTATGACAAGTTACTGCAATCCAGTGAACTTAGTCAGGCGCCCTGCTCTCCAGGCACCTTGGAAACACTGGCACAGTTTAGTGTACTATCTCGATTAAAAGATCCTGAAAACTCCAGCATTTACTCTAAAATGCGCGTGTACGATGGTGAATCATTAAAAGACACGGATCCAAAAGCCAAGTCGTACCAAGAATATCGGGACTATGCCGGTGTTGACGAAGGCATGGACGGCTTGTCTACACGTTTTGCATTCAAGATATTGTCGAAGGTTTTCAACTTTGACCATCAGGAAGTATCCGCCAACCCGGTACACCTATTTTACGTGCTAGAAAGACAAATTGAACGCGAGCAATTCCCTGGTGAATTGGAAGACCGCTACAAAGAGCACTTAAAAGGTTATCTGGTTCCTAAATACGTCGAGTTTATCGGTAAGGAAATTCAAACTGCCTATTTGGAATCTTATTCTGAGTACGGTCAAAATCTGTTTGATCGCTATGTCACTTATGCTGATTTCTGGATTCAAGATCAAGAGTATCGCGATCCTGAAACAGGGCAATTATTCGACAGAGAAGCGTTGAATGCCGAATTAGAAAAAATCGAAAAACCCGCTGGCATTAGCAATCCTAAAGATTTCAGAAATGAAATAGTTAACTTTGTACTTCGTGCTAGAGCAAACCATGAAGGCAAGAATCCGTCTTGGGTAAGCTACGAAAAACTTAGAACCGTTATCGAGAAGAAAATGTTCTCGAATACCGAAGATCTACTACCTGTCATTTCGTTCAATACCAAAGGCTCTGCTGAAGATCAGAAAAAACACGATGATTTTGTACATCGCATGGCCGAAAAAGGGTACACGCAAAAACAAGTCCGTTTGCTGTGTGAATGGTACTTACGGGTTAGAAAATCGTCTTAACGAAAGAGGTGGCTTATGGGACACTTCATAGATCGAAGGCTAAATAGCAAGGGAAAAAGCACTGTCAATCGACAGCGCTTTATCCGACGCTACAAACAGCAGATTAAAAAGGCCGTTTCGGATTCCATTAGTGGACGTAGCGTCACTGATATCGATTCAGGTGAGTCAGTGGGCATTCCTACTCGCGATATTTCCGAGCCTGTATTTCATACAGGCAAAGGCGGTAAACGTGAAATGGTGCACACCGGCAATGACCAATTTTCCCAAGGAGACAAAATTCAACGTCCTCCTGGTGGAGGTGGTGGAGGTTCCGGTGAAGGTGAAGCCAGCGACTCTGGAGAAGGAGAAGATGACTTTACGTTCCAAATATCCAAAGACGAATATTTAGACTTATTGTTTGAGGATTTGGAACTCCCTAATCTGCAAAAAAATCAATTAGACAAACTGGTCCAATACAAAACTTATCGTGCCGGATATCAAACCGATGGTATGCCTAGCAATTTGGATATCGTCCGCTCGCTCAAAGGTTCCGTTGCAAGGCGAATAGCCCTCACCGCAGGCAAGAAGAAAAAACTAAAAGAATTAGAAGCCAAACTAGAAGAGCTACGCAGTGATAAACACGATCACCAGCTTGAAATTTTGGCTTTGGAAAAGGAAATTGAAGTATTAAGACGCAAAATTGCTAAAGTTCCTTTTATTGACACTTTCGACCTTCGCTTCAGAAATTACGAGAAGCGTCCATTACCAACCAGTAAAGCGGTTATGTTTTGCCTAATGGATGTTTCAGGTTCAATGGATCAAGAAACGAAGGACATTGCTAAACGTTTTTATATCTTGCTGTATTTGTTCTTAACACGAACCTATAAAAATGTGGACGTGGTATATATTCGACATCACACCCAAGCCAAAGAAGTCGATGAGCAAGAGTTTTTCTATTCACAAGAAACTGGCGGCACCATTGTATCCAGCGCTTTAAAACTAATGGATGAAATCGTTGCTGATCGTTACCCCAGCGAAGAATGGAATATCTATGCTGCGCAAGCGTCAGACGGCGATAATTGGGCAGATGATTCGCCAATGTGTACCGATATTCTTCACAATAGTTTACTCAAAACCGTGCGTTACTACGCCTACATTGAAATAACCGAACGACAACATCAAAGCCTGTGGCGGGAGTACAAGAAGCTTGGTGAGGTAAACAGCAATTTTGCCATGAAGCATATTCGCAGAGTGGATGATATTTATCCAGTATTCCGCGAGTTGTTCAAAAAAGGCGTAACCAGTGAGGGGGAAAGCTAGTGGCAAGACCCAAAAAGGAAGCAGAAACTAAAGCGAGTCCCAAAAGTAAAAACGCTGCGGGAGAGAAAAAAACCACCTCTCCCCTAAGCGATGGACCTGATTGGACTTTTGATCTTCTCGGTGAATACGAGCAAGAAATAGACAGAGTAGCTAAATTTTACGGTCTCGATACTTACCCTAATCAAATTGAAGTGATCACTGCTGAACAAATGATGGATGCCTATGCAAGTGTTGGTATGCCCATTAATTACACGCATTGGTCTTTCGGTAAAAAGTTCATACAAACTGATCAAAATTACCGCCGTGGTCAAATGGGATTAGCCTATGAAATAGTCATTAATTCCGACCCCTGCATTTCTTACTTAATGGAAGAAAACACCATCACCATGCAGGCACTGGTAATGGCCCATGCCTGTTATGGACACAACTCTTTCTTTAAGAACAATTATCTATTTCGCACCTGGACCGATGCCAGTTCCATTGTTGATTACCTAGTGTTCGCAAAGAAATACATTAGCGGCTGCGAAGAGAAATATGGAATTTCAGAAGTAGAGAATATACTCGACTCCTGCCATGCGCTTATGAATTACGGCGTAGATAGGTACAAGCGCCCTCAAAAAATATCAATGCAAGAAGAGAAAGAACGACAGCATGATCGTGAAAGCTACCTGCAATCTCAGGTAAATGAGTTATGGCGAACCATTCCTGATCACAAATTAGAAGCCGAACCAAAGGAAGTTCATTTTCCGGAAGAACCGCAGGAAAACATTCTTTATTTTATTGAGAAAAAAGCCCCGCTATTGGAGCCTTGGCAAAGAGAATTGGTGAGAATAGTCAGGAAAGTCTCTCAATATTTTTATCCTCAAAAACAAACTCAAGTAATGAACGAAGGCTGGGCAACATTCTGGCACTACACTATTTTAAATCACCTTTATGATGAGGGTAAGGTTACCGACCGCTTTATCATGGAGTTTTTGCACAGCCACACCAATGTAGTTATGCAACCGGAATACAACAGCCCCTATTATTCAGGTATTAATCCTTATGCCTTGGGGTTTAATATGTTCGTGGATATTAAACGAATTTGTCAGGAACCAACGGAAGAAGATAAAGAATGGTTCCCAGATATAGCAGGTTCTGATTGGCTTGAAACGTTGCACTTCGCCATGAAAAACTTCAAAGACGAAAGCTTTATCAGTCAATTCTTATCACCCAAACTAATGCGTGATTTTAGACTGTTTGCCATAGAAGACGATGAGAAATTCTCTTACTTAAAAGTATCCGCCATTCACGACGAACAAGGATACCAGCAAATAAGAGAAAAGCTGTCGAGCCAATATAACTTATCGAATTTAGAACCCAACATTCAAGTTTACAATGTAGATGTAAGAGGTGATCGTTCTTTAACGTTAAGATACATCCCTCAGCATGATATTCCGCTTTCGGAAAATAGTGCCGAAGTGTTGAAGCATTTGCACCGGTTATGGGGCTTCCCCGTTAAACTGGAAGTTCAACCTGAAAACAATGAGCCTCCCTACATTCTAGCAACATGCCCGCCTCAAGAAGAGTAAGTGCGTGTTCGCTATGAGTGTCAGGCTAAGAGTATTTGATTTAGGAAGAAAGGCTAGAGAGAAATAAATCAATGAAGGTCAAAGTCGTCGAAACAAAATCAGTTTAATTACTGACAATTTCAGCGGTTCTGGCCTTTTCTATTCCTATTGAAATTTCACTGGAATAGACTGAAAATCCCCTTTAGGCCTTGCCCGGTATACTGCAAAATGCAAATGCGGCAAAGAAGAAAACCCAGTATTACCCGAATACCCCAACAATTGTCCAACTTTCACTGGCTGCCCAACCGACACCTCAACCCCTTGATGCATTAAATGAAAATACTCCCCAGTAGTACCATCGTTGTGCTGCACAATCACATAATTCGCGTATTTAACATGCCATTCACTGGTGCCGCCAATAGTATGTCGTTCAGCAGTATCAATGACGATACCTTCGCGAGCAGCATGCACAGGCGTACCTACTGGCATCGCGAAATCCAGAGCATAACGATCTGAACCATTATGGCTATAACCACCGTTATAGCCCTGTACCACGGTATAGCGCTTTCCTTTAGCGAAAGGCAAACGATAACGATAACTGTTGTTGTGCTTGGCATTCATATCACCCACACTCCAATCAAAGCTATAGTCGTAATACCCTTTTTTATTGGGGTTAACTTTCTGCAAATTTAATACGGGAATTTTCTGATTACCGGGTACAACTCGAGTGATCTCAAAATCACCTTTTCGGCCTCCCCCACTTTGCATATTTTTAGTGGTCACTTGCAACGTCATCGTGATGGGATAAGGACGCTGATTAGACAACCAAACTTGATGCCCTTTCCCCTGTTCTGTCACACCTGCACAAGCCCAATTTTCACTGCAATAACTGGCCTGAATAGAAAAAGACATAAAAAAGAAAGACAAGGAAAAGCAATACCGAAAGAAAACAAGACTGAGCCGATTTATCACCATCACACCTCCTCTTTTTTTAGAAGACCCTATGTAAGCTTAACTCCTTTCTAAAAAAACCGGCGTAATTGTGACTAAATATGAAGATTCGACAGAAAAGACAAAACCATGACAACCATCACTCATTTATGCGCTAACTATAACTAACCTAAGCTACCCAAGCTAACATCTTTGGTATTCAAAACACCGGCTTCAACCAGACGCTGTAGTATATGAGAGCATTTCTCTCTTAACGAATCCCTCAATAATCGAACCGCAGGCGTAATGGATTGCCTGCTCGGACAAATTAACCATAACTCCGTTGCTGTCAGTTTATATTCCGGTAACAGGCTTACAACTTTTTCAGACAACAAATCAGCAGACATATCCAAACAAGATTTCGCTGCCAATCCCTTACTAGCAATACACCAACGTCTAACAAGATCAGCGTCATTGGTTGCGCGATTACCGTTCATTTTAATTTTTAATGTCGTATCCTCGTGATGAAATTCCCAAACGTTGTGAATGATGTCGTAGAGTTGATAAAAGAGGCCATTATGTGATGCTAGTTCGTGAGGGTGTTTCGGCGTACCGTTTGCCTCCAAATAATCCCGTGTTGCACACAGTACTCGTGGAACATTGCATATTTTAAAACCATAAAGATTAGCATCATTGGGTGAACCATAACGTAGTGCAATATCTACCGGGTCTCGGTAGAAATCAATATTACTATCACTAATATGTACCTTTAAACTAACGCCAGAATGGGCTTGCATAAATTCGTCAAGCCAGGGGATCACCCGATTTCGTCCCAAATCCGACGACACTGCAATGCGTAGTTCACCATCAACTATATCCATGTCATCTCTTACATTTTGCTTAGCTACATCTAGCATTAGAAGGGCTTGCTCACAGTTGGGGATATAGCGTTCACCTGCATTGGAAAGTCGAAGATGCCGTGTTGTACGGATAAATAACTCAACACCCAAAGCAGTTTCAACTCTTTTCACAGCCGCACTTGCCGTTGCCGTGCGCATATCTAAACTGGCTGCAGCAGCAGTAATACTGCGGAATTCAGCAACTTTTAATACAACCTGTAAATCTTCTAACAGCATATTTTCAAATATTATTTGATAATGATTCAATAATTATGCTGTTTATCAGATTCCAATCAAGCTCTATTATTCTCCTATCAACAATAATAAACGAGACACAAGCCATGAAAGCTATTGGTTATAACCAATCATTGCCTATCAATAATTTAGAATCACTAACCGATATTGAACTACCACAACCTATTGCAACTGGACACGACTTACTGGTTAAAATCAACGCCATTGCTGTTAATCCAGTAGATTGCAAGATTCGCCAAAGAGTAAGCCCTGCAAAAGGCGACTACAAAGTATTGGGATGGGATGCCGTCGGTGAAGTTATCGCAACAGGAGAATTGGCGACTCAATTCAAACCTGGGGATACCGTATATTATGCAGGGGATCTGAACCGCTCAGGAAGCAACGCCGAATATCAGGTGGTTGACGAACGCATTGTTGGATCCAAACCTAAGAGCCTGTCAGATGCAGAGGCTGCGGCGATACCACTAACCGCGATTACTGCTTGGGAAATGTTATTTGAACACCTCTCCGTTCAGCAACAGACTCCTGATTCGAAAACAAAGTCAGATGAAGTTATTTTAGTTGTTGGCGCTGCCGGGGGTGTCGGTTCCATTCTAATTCAGATTGCAAAAGCCATAACAGGCGCAACCATAATTGCTACGGCCTCCCGCGAAAGTTCTCAGAATTGGGTGACCAAATTAGGCGCAGACTATGTTGTTGATCACACCAAACCACTTCAACCTCAAATTGATGCTCTGAATATCAGCCAAGTGACACATGTCGCCAGCCTAAACGGCACCGATGCTTACTTTGAAAGCTATACCGAACTGCTCCCACCTTTTGGAAAAATTGCCATGATTGATGATCCAAAAACGTTGGACGTAATGAAGTTAAAGCCTAAAAGCTTATCACTACACATAGAGTTTATGTTCGCGCGTTCCATGTTTAAGGCAGCAGATATGCATGAACAAGGGAAGTTGCTAAACCGCATGTCCGATTTAATAGACCAAGGTTATATTCAAACTACCATTGGCAAAAACTTAGGTGTTATTAATGCAGAAAACCTAAAAGCGGCTCATGAAGAATTAGAATCAGGCCGTTCAATTGGAAAGATCGTATTGCAAGGTTTTTAGACACGAACGCAGTAGAAAGAATATTTAACCAAGTTGCATAGGAAGTGATCATGTCTCAATTGACAATTGTCGCCAATATCAAGGCAAAAGCTGACAAAATTAACCTCGTAAAAACTGAGCTTGAGAAGTTAATCGTTGCCACCCGTTCAGAAGCAGGATGCATTAATTATAATCTACATCAGGACAACGAAAACCCTGCTCACTTCTTATTTTATGAGAACTGGGACTCACGCGAATTATGGCAAACCCATATGAACACGCAACATTTACAAAATTACATGGCAGCCACTGATGGCGCGGTTGAAGAGTTTACACTTAATGAGATGACTAAATTAGCTTAGGTGTGAGTCTCGGAACCACAATTGAAGAATAATGTTCAGTCGTGTTTAGTCTGTATTACTTCAGATTAAACACGACCTACAGAGTTTTAGCGCATTTAACTATTTAACACCTTAATCATATCGTGACGCGAATGGGTAACAGATGATTTTGATGCTTCGGGAACGCTATAAGTGATACCAGCCAAAATCGCCAAGGCGGAAATCAAATACAGTACTTTTTCGTTTTTCCTTTTCATACGACTAACAATCCATGTTTAGGTAATAATTCGCTCAACACATAAGTTCTATGTAAATCGGCTGCTTTTAAGAAATTAAATAAATCCCCATTTGACTCACGGAATGATAAACCGGTGCTTTCATTGTCTATCTTATCCTGCCAAATTCGAGCGCCATATTTGGGAATAGCCTCTTCCTTCCCAAAAAGCTTGCCACTTTTTGCAAACTCCTGCCATGCGTCAATTCTCTCAGGCATTTTTTTCTGAATAGATAAAATGGAAACGACCACATCTTTAATCGCATCAAAGGCCACCCCTTCACTTTCTCTATACTCGTGATTATTGTGGGCAAATCTTTGAAATTGATAATGCAGTTTTTCACAAGCTTCTAAAAAATTTTGAGGATTATCACGCCAATCGGACTTTTTCCCTGATTCGCATACAAAACGCCAAATAAGAGAGGGTCTATCCGCGTATATCAGCGCCGCACTATGATCGAGGCCATCTGATATTCTTTTCGCGGTGTTTTCCGCTAATTGGGCCCAAAATGAGTTGAGGTTGTTGGGTCGGTAATCTCGAATTTCACCGGTAAGATTATCCTTAAATTCAAACGATTCCCTATCAGTCTCACAGGCCTCAGATGAGATTCCCGAAAAACCATAATGGGAAAAGGTATTGGCATACACATGAGCTGCAATGCCAAAGAGATAAGGAGTAAAATCGCAGGAAGGCATAGACAAATAATGTTCAAACATGCCCTGAGCAACTGCACTATTTTTCCTGCAAATCAATCTGCCTTCATGACTCTCACCTGTTGCGCCAGGCAAAAAGTGAAATGGAATGCAAATTAAAACCTGCTCTCTCTCATCCAGATGGCTTCTTGTCGCGAGATGGCGAGAAGTTGCCGTCACAGACAAACAAGTCCCATCATCTGATGGAAGCTCAATATGGTCAACATTGTCATCCACAAATTGAGCTGAAAATGCAATTTTTTTGCACGTTTGTTTATTTAATCCAGCGGCCCTAGCCATCGCATAAGTGCCGTAATAGTGCATATCTGTTTGCATAAAAACTTACCAACTACAACGTTAACTCCACTAAAACTAATCAGTGTGGATAAACCAAACATTCTGGTGCAGGTTGACACGCAAGCGGCAGCCTGATTTTCGTTTTAGACTTTAATTTAGTTGGAGCAATTGGTTTTGCAGCAGACTTATCGCCAGACATTGCCGGTACAGCAATTAGAATTGTAGACGCTAATGCGACTCGTAAAATATTTTTTGCATTCATGCCTAATAACTTCCTTAACAACTTCGAATTTCGTTGTTTTCGAAGCTATAAGGAAGTCATAACCATGACTATAGGACGTCATGCGACATCACATGACATCATGTGTCATTCGTTTATTATCAATAACTTAGGATTCGTGCTCACAACCTTCTTTAGCGTATATATAATGCCATCTCCTGAAGATAATGAAATTGGGCCTTCTATTTCATTAAAAAGCCTTCTAACCTTTCCATCTTTCAGATCAAGTGCATTAACACCTTGTTCATTTCTATTGGTAAAGAACAACTCTTCTTCACCCAAGGCACCATAATGAGGGTTCATCAAATTCACCCCATCGCTGATGAGCTTGTGCTCCCCATCAGGGTTAATTTGATAAAGAGACTCTCTTGCATTATCAACAAAGTAAATCTCATTTCTTGCGTAAAAACCAACCAATGCGCCCTGTGTAGTTAACTGATTAGTATTGCCCGATATCAAATCACACTCAATTAACTGATAAGTATCATTAACAGGAAATGCGTACATTAGCTTGGTCACGTCAAGATTGAATTTTCCATGAGTTGAACCTTTCTCCATACCACATGACGACGTCCACTCTTGCCCATTTTTGTAAGTAAGAATGCCTCTACTTGTCGATATCGCGATAAATTCATCGCCATCTTTAACTTTCGCGTCATATGACAAAATCACAGTTGGAAAGGGAATATTGGTAAGCTGAGACATTATTCCATCTTTTATTTTCCATATTTCGTCCTTACCGCTTCGTCGACTTGCAAAATAAAGATCATCTTGGAAAGCAAGTGGAAAATAATCGACATTTTCACTGGTAATCAGCTGCCCATCAGCACTGTTGGCAATTTCAATATTGAACAATTCGCCACTTATATAACTTAAGCCGGTTGCACCCGCTCTCTTTGGCACAAACACCATTTCAGATTGCGGCCCTAAAACAACTGTTCTTTTTCCGGTGTCATAATCAACTTTGATCAGACTATTGTTTTGGGAATCTCTGATAACAAAACCATCCTCAAAAGCCGCTGCGCTAAATAGAGGATAAACAAGAGAAGTAATTTTATGCCTTTCAAGATTTGCAAGATCCAACAAAAATACTTCGATGTTGGTCCAGTCTTCTCCTTCAAACAGCAATAATTTGTTCTTGTTAGGTATGGAATACACTCGATATATGCCCAAACCACCAAACTTGCTACTTAGGACATTTTCTCTGACGCCGGTTTCAATATCATATTTGTATAAGCTTCTGGCTAAGTTCTTTTTACCTGATTCAGCAACATACAAGGCTTTCCCTTGGTTACCCCAGGCAATGCTTATGTCTCCTTCAGCCATTTCGCATTTGGCTACCTTAGTCCTAATGGGTTGATCTTGTAAGGTAAGAGTCAACAATTCACACTCGCCATCTACCATTTGTGCATAAGCCAAATACTTATCGTTTTCATCGAAAACAGGGGACAGGGCTTGTGATACTTCTGAAAGAACAGGATAGCCGTCAACATTTGACGCCAAATACAGTACCTTTTCTGATCTTTGGCCTATATCGTTACCTAAATAGGCCAAATATTCCTGATTATGAGATACAGAGATTTCATAATACCAACGTTTAGGTAGCGTGATATTTTTTAGGGAAATGTCGGAAGTTTTCTTTTCAATTGAAGCTTGTTCTAACAAATTCCAAGCAAATGAGGAAACAGTTAAAACAATAGCAATGCCCGAAATCAACCAAAAAATCCCTTTCTTCTGTATTGAGGCTGTCGCTAGGTTCTTTGTTTTTGGTGCTTGTTCACTAATACTAGCTATAAATTGATAACCACTTTCAGGCTCTTTAATCGTCTTTATAAATTGCGGGTTATAGGCGTCATCATTAAGCTTTTTTCTAAGATCCTTAATAATTCGACTTAAAGTACTTTCAGATTTGAATGTGGTCCCCCAAACCTTCTGATAAAGCCTCTCTCTGGTTACCACTTCAGGTGTATTTACCAACTCTAACAACACTTGACATTCCTTGTCAGTAAGATGGATGGGCTTTCCACGACAAGTCAATTTATTTAAGCTTTTGTCAAAAACAAAGCTTCCTCGGCCAAGTTCGATTTTCATTCTTATTTGTCTTTTTATTTTTATTCTGAAAGCAACTAGGGCGTGTTGAACTTTCGTGTATAAATTTTGTTCTAAATCTACGCACTTTAATCGAGACGCAGGGCAGTCTTGAAGGCCTAGTGGACTAAGTCAAAAGACTGCAACAAAGAGTAAAATGCGTAGATAACGAACCCGAAGGGCAGTGCCTGTATACGATTTCTAATTCGTTATAGCCTGTTTTCATAGGCCCGCTATGCTACACAGTCTATGCCTTGTATAAATCGCATACAGACTATTGCAAAATCATACACGAAAAATCAACACGCCCTAATAACTATATGATAAATATAGCAAAGTCTCCACACACCATGTTAAATGCATTTGAGAAGGTTAAAAAAGCGCCATATCTAGGCCAAAATACAACGCTTTATGGGACAATCTCGATTTATTTACGATCTGCCTCTTCGAGTCCGGCGAGTTCTAGAAAAGCGAGGTTCTAGAAATCACTGCTTTCTTAACGATTGCGCCCATATTGCTCATGAGAAGAAACCCAATCAGACGAAGATATAGCAGATGCCAAAGAAATCTCACCAGCCAACACAACAGCCCCAACAATTTCGGCGAATTTCATTACTTTTCCTTTACCGTAACAACCCATAAGATCTAAGCATTCTTTTTGTGTTCCGCCGCCTGTTCCACCGCCATAGGTTGCCACAATTAAGGAAGGTATCGTAATCGACAAGTACAAATCGCCATCGTCCGTCAATTCTGAGTATAAAATGCCCGCGGAAGATTCAGATACATTCGCCACATCTTGTCCAGTTGCAATAAACATAGCTGTAATACCATTGGGAGAATGTAACCCTGTATTATTGACTCCCGATAAAAAGGAACCAACCGCAGCTACGCGTCCGTGATAATCAATTTGTTTTGGATCGACGCGCATTACTTGTAACAGATGCTCACGTTTCAAAGTAATCTCAGAGATAACACGCTTTCCGCGTGTGCGCATAATATTAATGTGTGAGGCTTTTTTGTCTGTCGCAAAGTTCGATTCTAGATAAAAATCAGTCACTTTGTTGTCTTTATAATTATCAAGAATCCAACCACAGGCTGCAAATGTTGCCCTGCCTACCATGTTCTGGCCAGCAGCATCCCCCGTTTTAAAATTGAAACGAAGAAATGCAAATTTATTGGAAAGGAAGTTGTCGATATAGGTTAATTTTGCGATTGACGATGTGGCTTCAGCTTCTTCTTTAATTTGAGGAAAGTTGTCTTTAATCCAAGCGACAAAATCACGTGCTCCCCGCGCATCTTCAAAAACAAACACCGGCGCCCGCTGCATAGCATCATCAACAACTGTCGACTTTACACCGCCACTCATATTCATTAGCTTCATGCCACGGTTATAGGATGCAACCAATGTCCCTTCTGTTGTGGCCAACGGCACCAAGAACTCACCCGTTGCATGTTCACCATTAACAATCATGGGCCCAGCCACCCCAATAGGTACTTGAGCGACCCCAATAAAGCTTTCTATATTGCCTTGTAAATCATGGGGATCCACAGAATACTGTGCAATATGTTTAATCGGCGCATCCGCGAAGTCTGAATAATACTCTTGTCTTTCCTTGATAATTTCAGCACTGTAATCATCATCTTCGTCTCTGGGGATACGTATTTGCTGCTGATCACTTTCCAGCGCAATAACGTCTTCCACTTCAAATTTGAGCTTACCAAAAGGTGTTGCTTCAAACGCCAAACCAATCAACTGCTTACGGTCATGACTTAAATTAGGATGCCCTGAAATATGAAAGTGAATGACCTTACGTAGCGGAAAACCCGTTCCTTGTTGTTCATTGAGGTCATTTACACTAATTTCATGGTCGGCACTGAGTTTTACCGTTACCTGCTCAAGCGGCACGCGCTCTCCGTTTATCGACACGCAGGTAATTTTGTTGATGGTAGAATCTTTTAATCTATTTTTGATCGTAAAATGAACGCCATTTTGATTATTCGTCAGGCTGCCACGTGTATACAGTTGTTTTAATAAAATACTAGGAACAAACATTAAACGGGTACTCCACAATGAATCTAGTCCACGATTATTCATGGTTAGGAAACGAACAACATCCATATCAGTGCATATTTCAATGACTCTTATCAAGCGTGTTTTCACACAACTCACTCAAGTGCCCAACCAAGTACACTTTCAATAGAACACACCACACGAGTGATTATTCGAATGTTATTTAAGTGTTTGCTCAGTCTATTTCTAATCATTCCATTGATTCATAAGAATTAATCCATACTAAAGCACAGAGAGCATTTTTAGCCAATAACCTTTTTCATTCACTCTTGATTTAAAGCATAAAAACATAAATAAAGAGCAATAAAAAAGCGTTTTGACCTAGAAAAAATAGAGATGAGGTCGCGAGGTTATGTAAGAAAATCGATTTTATCAATCGTACTTAAATCAATTAGATAGATAAGGTGTGACGTTATTTCAGGATGATATAAAGGAGTACAATTTCCTTATGCTGCATCTCAATAGGAAAAATTGAGATGCATGTGTAGAATAACGCCATCGTCAGTGTATGTGCTAAACCAAAAATACAATGTCAATTACAATCAAACTTAAGCAGTGGTTTTACAAGTTACTAATATACAGCAAGCAAATAAAACAGGTGTCGTTTACGGCGGCGGAACTTAATGAAATGCTCGCAACCAATTTACCTGAAACCTTTGCGCTAGACGTACCTGGTTGTAAAGGTGAATTGATTGTTGAAGAAGCCGAATTAACGCTTCCAAAACACGAGAACAAACTCAATGTTTCACTCTTTTGCGCGATGAAAATTGAAACATTAGGTAATCCCATCTATCGAGCACATTTGCTTGTCAATCTATCTGGCATTCCCTGTTACCATGAAGAGAGTTGCATGGTTAGAATGCATTCCCCAGAAGTTTTAGGTGTGCATTTGGTAAAAGATGAATACTCTTTGCTCACTGATACGAAAACCCTTATTACACAACTCACACCTTCACCGTTAAAAAACCTCGTGAGTAACACCTTTAAATCCACCCTTAATTTACTCAGTGCCGGTGCCTATTCAGAAGTATCGAATTATCTATCACTCTACTTAACTGGCAGTAAACAAAAGATAATCGACTTTCATCGCCCAGAAGTGGAAACAATTGTGAAAGAGTTGGTCGAATCCGGGGATTTGGAATATGAAATGGATCAGGATATTTTGGAAGAACAGCTGTTTGCCGAACTCGGGAGGGATGTGAAAGTGGAAGACGGTTTACTTTATTTTGTCTTCCATCCTAACTAAATGCTCTTCATCTTCAATAGCTATATTCCATTATGCTGCTGATGTTCGTCGGTTATATGGTGATCATCTGAAATATGATGATGAGGGTGATCGTCCACTACCGCCTTATGGTCAACCACAATACGCTCACCGATATCCTGAATACTGACCGTGTGATCCCCAACGCTTTTTTCAAGCACGTCAAAAGCATCATTAAAATAATGCGCCATCGATTCCAATGACTTAATCTTAAGGTCGGTACAAACAATACCGACATTAGCGACATCGCCATAAGTGAGCAAAGTAATATTCACTCCCCCACCAGGAACGATGGTCGAAATTGGATAAATAGCTTCTAACTTTGCATCCCCAAAATAGCGAATATCTTTTGGCCCAGGTACATTGGAAATCAAAATATTAGCAATAGGCCGAACGATATCTGACATTCGCAGTATTTCAAATAGCAAAGCAAATGATTGAATTAGGATTGTGTAATAGCTAAAGGCCGCAGGATGAGAGCGTTTTGCCGCTCTCTTCACTATCCGGTGATTTTCAATAATCTGTCGAAGCCGCATATAAGGGTCATTATATCCATGAGCTAACTTTACCGGCACAATTGCAATCTTATTACCCGATGTTTGCTCACCCGGCTTTCGCATATTAATGGGCATATTGGTGAATAGTGCTTTTTCGAATACCTGCCCTTCATCAGCCAAGTACCGATGAACCCCAATATCAAAGCAACACAATAAGACTTCATTAACGGTTGCCCGCAATTTTTTAGACACTTCCTTAACCCGACCAAAATCCATATCAATGGTAGAAACCACTCTTCCTCGCTTGACTTGCCCGGTAAGCATGGTTTTTGTACCCGTAAAGGGAATGGGCATATACTCCCGGTTAATACGCAATATTTTAAGTAGCAGGCGTAACAGTATCCAGAACAAGTCCGCCGTAACGATCAACAATTCCCACGCCCCAGCAAAAAATTGCACAATCGGATTTTTTTTCGGTCGCTTTTTATGTGACCTTTCCATGGCCCAAATAGGCACAAAACCACTTTGCTGAGGCTTTGGTAAATATCCAGCCTGAAACCACTTTACTAAGCTGGCACCATCACCATACATATGATGAATTTTGACATAAATTGCAAAGGTACTACCGGTTTTGCCCCGAATAACAGTGAATTGCCATAATGGTTTGGTCCGGTCCAATCTTGGTTCATGTAACCGTGCAACCAACTCATGCAAAGCATTCTGGTCTGAGACATCTTCAATATCAACAACTTGCACATGATATTGCATATCAAGTTCATCAACACTTTGTAACCAGAGCGGAAAACCAAGAAAGGATTTAACAACCATGTTGAATGGCGAAACAGCCTTGGAGAATTTACGCAGTTCAACAATTAGGTTATCTAAGTAATCTATCCCTGCATATTCAGGCATCTCTAATAATTGCAAACTGGCGACATGTTTGGGATTATCGTCTGATTCAGTTATCCAAAATGTTTTATCTAGAAAACGAATGGATTGTCTCATTTGGCTGTTCCCATTTTTCTATAAAGTTTCATTTTCGATATTACGTTTTAGTTGTTGCAATATTTCATCTTCTATCTGCATATAGGGCGTCAAAATAAATAACATATTAGCGAGCATATGAAATAGATAATGCTCAGTGTCAACGTCCTCTCCCTTTAATAGAGAGTAGTTTTGTGCTTGAGTTATCATCATTGACAGCATATGAACAAATTGGTCAATTTGCTTTTCCGTTAGCATTAATTTTTCTTGCTTTACATACTCTTGCAGCAATTTGCGAAAACACGATTCTTTTGCAAGCAAGATGTTCTTAAAGCCCCTCGTAATACTCGGGTATTTATCAATGATATCGGCAGGATTGTGATAAAGGAATCGGAACAGATGAATACTTTCAAGAAGCATCAAAAGAAAATAGAAAAACTCTTCAATACTTAATTCAGACTTGGTGGGTGACATTAGTATTTTATTGATACGTTCTTTAAACATATCAAACAACGCGGCAACAACAATCTCTTTGCCTTTATAGTGGTAGTAAAGATTTCCCGGGCTAATATCCAACTCCACCGCAATATCGACACAGCTGACATTAGCCTCGCCGTGTTGATTAAACAATTCGAGGGATGTTAGCAATATACGTTCTGCGGTTTTCATACTGGAGTATGTCCTCCTGCCTGCGAATCAAAAAGCCACCCGCACAGATGAGCTGCACAAGTGACAGAATCATATGCTAATAATGCTGGTAATGCTATTTCTCTCTGGAATTTTATTCCCTAAATTAGGGCCAATTGCTCAGAAATTTAAATTGCTCTCAATTACTTAACCTCTATTCTGGATAAGAAACATTGTTTTTTATTGATAGACTATTACGTATTTATTTAAAAAACAGAGAGTTAAATATCAGATGCAGGTTGTTTTCGGTCCCGTTCTGAAAGATACGCGACTACCAAAGATTGTTTGTGAATGAATACCAAGGCTATTTAGAACAAACATAACGATGAAAAGTGCGTATTTAGTGGTGCTGGAAGGTGTTTCTTACCCAGAACTGAGGTTACCCACGTTTAACTTGGTAAAAAAATAAGCAGGAACACTAAAACATGTCGTTTTTTCAATTATAATAACTCGGTTAATAATATCGACAGCGTTATTTGAGAACCGTAACTGTAAATTTGAACCTATTAAGGCTAGTTTGCACCAGATTGGCAATTCAATCTAAAGTGCCCCTGTAAAAGGCGTAAATTTATCGATTATGGTAAACGTTATTATCTCAAACCAACTAATTTGAACGCTTTTTGTATAAAATTTAGGAAAACGTATGATTCGAGTGTTGTTCAATAAGAAAGGAGGCGTGGGCAAATCCAGCCTAACAGTAAATCTTGCGGCAATTGCTGCCTCAACAGGTTTAAAAACGCTACTTTTGGATTTAGATACCCAATGTAATTCAACCAGCTATTTGAATATACCCGAAACACCAAGAGATGACTCGATCGCCGGTTTTTTTGAACAAACAATTACTTTTCATATCAGACGCCGCACAATTGAAGAATTTGCCATTCCGACAAGCATTGAGAATCTGTCTATTATTCCAGGCTCACAAAACTTGGCAGACATTGAGAGTGAATTACACAGTAGGCATAAAATTTACAAACTCAAAGAGGCATTAGAAGTCGCCCGAGGAAAATTCGATAGAATCTATATTGATACCCCACCAGCATTAAACTTTTACAGTTTGTCAGCACTAATAGCAGCAGACTCCGTGCTAATACCCATTGATTGCGATGATTTCGCCATACAAGGGTTGTTTAATCTACAACAACATATTGATGAAATTAGGGAAGACCATAATCCAAACCTTCAAATTGAAGGCATTATCGCAAATCAATATTTGAGCAATGCAAAACTGCCCAATCAAATAATCGAAACGCTAATTAACGATGGACACCCTGTACTTCCGACCTATGTTTCTCAATCAGTTAAGATGCGAGAATCGCATCAAGAGAAGAAACCTTTATTGCAATTAGCGCCTAAACATAAACTCACACAATGCCTATTGGCAATTCATGAGCATATAGAGGGCAAATAATTCTATTTAACCTGATCTCTGGTTACTTAAGCGCCTCGCGTTGGTAATGACAAATTATCTTCTTATTTTGTTCGCTAATAACGGACTTGTGGGCCTCATAAGCAAAGTTACTCTTCTTATTATTTCGAATTTAGAGGAACTAAAATGAAAACGCTTTCCCCTCCACCTCGCCTATTAATGGGCCCCGGCCCTATTAACTGCTACCCCAGAGTCCTGACCGCTATGTCTACGCAAATAATCGGTCAATATGATCCAGTGATGACGGGTTATATGAATGAAATAATGATGCTCTATCGACAGGTATTCACCACCCAAAACAAACAAACCTTGCTTATCAATGGCACATCTCGTGCCGGTATCGAAGCGATCTTGATTTCCTGTATTGAGCCCGGCGATAAGGTGTTGATACCTATATTTGGACGTTTTGGTCATCTGTTGGCTGAAATCGCAAACCGGGCCGACGCAGAAGTTCATACTATAGAAGTGCCTTGGGGTGAAGTATTCAAGCCCGAGCAAATAGAAGATTCCATTAAGAAAATCAGACCAAAGTTGCTTGCTATTGTTCATGGTGATACTTCAACCACTATGCTTCAACCCCTCGATAATTTAGGCGAAATATGCCGACAATATGACGTGTTATTCTATACCGATGCTACTGCTTCAATTGCCGGAAACACGCTAAAAACAGATGAGTGGCAATTAGATGCGGTATCAGCCGGGTTGCAAAAATGCCTTGGCGGTCCTTCTGGTAGTGCACCGATAACCTTGAGCGAACGACTTGTTAAATGCGTCAATCTGCGTCGCCACATTGAAGCCGGAATTAAAACAGACGAACACATAAATGCCACAGGAAGCCGTATTCGTTCAAACTACTTTGATCTACCCATGATTATGGATTATTGGGGAGATGAACGTTTAAATCATCATACCGAAGCCGCCGCCATGCTGTTTTGTGCACGAGAGTGCGCCATCAATTTAGTGGAAGAAGGCATCAACCAATCGATAATACGCCATCAAACCGCAGGAAATGCAATGTTGGTAGGCATTGAAGCAATGAATTTAAAACCGTTTGGTGATCTAAGGCACAAAATGAACAATATTGTAGGTGTGAACATTCCTGACAACATAGATGGCGAGCAAATCCGCCACACAATGCTGCATGATTTCAATATTGAGATAGGCACTAGCTTCGGGCAATTAAAGGACAAAATATGGCGAATTGGCACAATGGGATTTAATGCTCGCAAAGATACAGTTTTACACACATTACAATCTCTAGAAACAGTATTGCGCCGTTCGGGTCACGCTCTGCCCAAAGGGGAAGCGGTTGATGCCGCATTGGAAATTTATAATCCTAAAGCCAATTAGTTTACGCGCTAATTTACATAGGAATGCTTTTAAGTGAGTATGAATGAGTCTTGATCTTAAGATCACTAACACTGAAAATAACGAACAGGAGAACAAGAACTATGCAAAGACAAAGTAAACCTGAAAGAAACCTGCCGCCATTCCTAAAAAAGCACCTGTGACGACGAGTTTCCATTCGTCTGCTTGATAAGCAGGCCTCAATACACCCTCAAACTCCTCAGGCGTTAACTCCTGCATTTTTTCACACAAATCATCACCTATGCACAATGCTTTGTTGGCGTATTCGTAGGCATAGGAAAGATAGGCTTCTGAGTTATCAAATAATCGCTGTGCAGCCAGAGCCTTCATTTTATAATAATTTTCAGATCCAACACCCAAGGCAAAATAAGGTTGAGCAATTGCAACATACCTTTCAATCGCATCGTTGACATGCAGCTCAATCAATTCGAGCAAAATTTTAGAGCCAGAGCCATGTAAAACAATATCCGTGATGTTTTTTGAGTTAAGCAGCTTTTCATCAATAATTTGAGAATAAACTTGGGAAACCTCTTTTTGGCGTTTTAAAAACATTCCTTGAATAACAAAGGGTCCGACTTTAATAGGGTGCTTTGGCTCAAATATAATCTTAATTGCAATCCAATTTGTAGCATAACCAACAATTAAACCGCCTAATGGGAGGATCCACCACAGTTGGTAAAAATACCAAACGAACATAGTAGGAATGCCAAAGAGAAAACCAAAATACAACCCTGAGCGTTCGATAAATGGGAATTCTTTTTCGCCAGCCTTAAGGAAAATTTCATTAATTAGTTCGGGCCTATCAACCAGCTGTTTTACAACCAATTCTTTTATATCCAAAATCTCGGTCACATTATGCTGAAAGTCAGATATGGTATTTTGCACAACATTAGGAATGTCCCATTCAATACGGGTATACACTAAGTTTTTGACATGCACGGGTAAAGATGCCCAGACGGTTGGTGCAGACTCTTGCATAATTTCATTCACCAAACGGCGAACTACCTGCTTTAAACGTCGTTGAATATTTTTCGTCAGCTCATCAGGGTCCAAACGTGCCGCAATTTCCTGAACACTCAGCAGGCGACCCAAAACCAATTCAACTTCAATTTCCGCCATTTCTCGTCTTTTCTTAGGAATAAGACCCTGCCATCCTAAAAATGGTTTTATTCCAATAAATTCGATGGGATAGAACATCATCTTGACCGCGAGGAAATTAGTAAACCATCCCACGAACGCACTGATGAGTGGGATTGCTAGCAATAGCATATGTTCCGAAGTAATTTCCATAGGGTGATTTTAGCGCTATTTATGTTTGTTATTATGCTTTAGCCGTTATTGCTCAGTGCTATTCTGTTCCGAGAATATATTCTCAAAAGTATCGTCGATTCATTATTCTAACAGCAGAAGCGAACATCAATAAACAATAGGCCTTATATATAACCGTCAGGCTAACCATTGAAATTAGAATGGTCAATCTAAAACAACCATATGGAGTCAGGTAACCAAGTATTTTGCCCAATATGATTCAATTTATTCCAATTGTGATTTTTTCTGTTGCAGGTTGATTAGAACTTTTACGTGATTGGAAGCAGCATTTTTGTATTGGATAACTCTCAACAGGGATGGTAATTTACAATAAACCGTCAAATGTTAACGAATTATTACTTGATTTGGTTGTCTATTATAAAACTTGGTAGCGGTTTCTAAAAAAATCAGTTTAGATGTTAGTTAAGACGAAAGTTTAGCTAAAAGTGTAATTCAATCAGTGTAAGAGCCTATGTCATTATTATCGAATCTAGCCAGTATCGAACAAGCAATCCATAATGCGGATACTTATGAAGAGTATTATGACGCCTGCCTTGAGCATGACGCTCTATCCGGAGCCAATGATTGGAAAGCCGAAGACAGCGCCAAAGAATACGATTATAAATTAATCCGCAAACGTGTAGAACGCTTAAAATTTGCCAAATCTCACGGCGATCCAAATGGACTCATGTCGGTATTACATGAGGGCATTCACGGAAACTTAGGTAACATCGCCAACCCAGAAATGAACCACTACGCAAAAGTGGGTAGCAAATATCTAATCCTCGAATTCATCGATCAAGTGTGTGATGCATTAAAAATGATTTATCACGCAGATGAAAATGAGATCGATTTTTACGAAAAACTCTCTTTCTTTGAAGAAACCTATCATGCTTATGGCAAGAGCTGCTTAATGCTTAGCGGCGGTGCCGGTTTAGGCTTCTTCCATGCCGGCGTGATCAAATCTTTAGTAGACCACGACTTGCTGCCCAATGTAATAAGCGGCGCAAGCGCCGGCTCAATCATTACTGCAATGGTCGGAACGCGGACTGACGATGAACTTAGAGATGAAGTGTCTGCGGAAAATATTTATGACAAATTTAAACATTGGAGTGTTTGGCAAGGTTTTAATAATAAAGGGTTACTAGACAGTACAAACCTTGAAAATGCCTTAATCGAAATGTTTGGAACAACCACGTTTGAAGAGGCGTACAAGCGGACTGGTAGGAAAATAACCATCACGGTTTCTCCTTCAGATTTGCACCAATATTCTCGCTTACTAAACGCAAAAACCTCTCCCAATGCCATCATAACCATGGCAGTGCGCGCTTCAACAGCCATCCCAATGTTTTTCAATCCGGTTCAGCTTAAGGCGAAGAATCAGGCAGGAGAAATTGTTCCTTATATACCCAATCGAAAATTTTGCGACGGTTCCATTATGGCCGATATGCCCTATGACCGATTAGCAAGACTATATGGCGTTAACCACAGCATTGTGAGTCAAACTAACCCTGTTGCGGTGCCATTTTTGTCCAGAAGTAAAAAGCACTCGACAGATATCTTGTCCATCACAAAACGTCATTTAACCAACCTGGCCAAGGTAAATAGTGTATTTGCCTTTGATATGATGGAAAGTTTAATTGGAAATGAAAGTCTGAAACTAGGCATTCATAAGGTACGTTCTATTGTTGATCAACAATACGTGGGCGACATTAATATTATTCCACAACGTAGCATCAACAACATCACCAGAATATTTTCGAATCCGACGCTAGAAGGTATCACCGACCTTATTAGAACTGCGGAAAAAGCAACTTGGCCTCAGCTCGACCTGATTAAGCGGAATACGAAAATCAGCAAAACATTCCGTAAGTATGTAAAACTACTAAAGAAAAGAGAAGCTCAATTGCTTTCTGGTCAGCATGGCTTGCGTCTAGTGCAAAACCAATAGCCATTTTCTGCAAATAATTTAAATTACCGTCATATTCAGGGTTCCGTTTTACCGGAACCCTAGTTATTCTTATTCCCTGACAAGCAGCTATACTTGTAGCATGCTCCATTGGTTGTTGGGCTATTATGTTCAACATATCTCAAGATATTCCTATTTGTTAGCTCGCTGACAGTTTGAAATAGCGAAGTAAGGTGGAAGTTAAAAGGTGCCTTTACCCCTTTATAAAAAATTAAACGTACTGTTCAGGATTGAACCGGGTTGTTTGGGTCCGGATGGTGTTGAGCATGTGGAAGAATTTTGTAAGTTTGCCAAAAAAGAAATATCCCGACTGGATTCGGGATATATTCGCTGGGTTATCACCCCTCGCTACGACAAGTCCCTACCCGAAATGGAATATAAAGTTAGAAATAAAATACTGTCACAACGACGTGCTTTTTTGTATTTGGGAACGCTAGGTAAGAGCTTGGATGATTTTGAAGAGAACTTACAAGAAAAGCTGGCGGAAATGATCGATGAATATTTCGAGCGGTAAGATCCTGCAGTATTTGCTGCGCTTTCAAGTCCTTCATTAAAATGCGATGCAGACTCTTAAGCTATGGCACTTTGGAAAAATAGTACTGACTGCGATATTCGATGTGCTTTTTCAGCATCTACGGCGTCAAAGTTCTGTAACAAAAACCCGTAAAAAAGCCCGTGATAAGGGCCTGTTTAGCTTGAACAAATATGGAAAAATAAGCCGCTGTAACGGCTCAAAAAACCCTAATACTTAGCTTTCATGGCCTGAATTGTCTTGGTTTGAGTTGCCACTAGGCTCGATTACTTTGTTCTCAACAGAGGAATTAATCGGCTTTTTTGCCTTTTCCGCAGCAGTCTGAGCAGTATTTACTTTAGCTGCCGAACTGGCTCGACGCGTTGGTGTTTTGGTCTCACCTGTCGCTTTTTTAGTACGAGTTGAAGAGGCTACTGGCTTAGATGCTACTTTTGACGCAGTTGTCGCCTTTTTTTCAGCTCCAGTTTCCTTTGCGGTCGTTTTAGCGGTTGCCGTTTTAGTCACCGCTTTTTTAGCTGCTGCTGTTCTTGAAGTCGTTCTTTTCGCTGGCGTCGCTTTTACTTTATCAGCTACACCTTTCTTCGCCGCCGCTTCTGTGGCTGATTCCGCTTTTTGGGCAGCCTGCTTTTGGTCTACTAATTTAGTGATAACTTTAGTCAGCTCATCAAGTTTATGAGATAAATTATCCAAATCACTGGTTTGAGGGTTATTTGCCAAACCAAGTTGCTTACGTATTTGAGCTATACGTCTGTCCTTGATGGTTTGCATTCTATCTTTGACTTCCATTTCATTTTCTAAGGATTCACCTCTCGTTAGCAGCTCATTAACCAGACTGTTGAAACCATCCATTAAGGTATCAATTTTATGCGCTGCCATATCTTTACTTAAACCAACAACGCCTAAGCCCGCCATGACCACTTGACGCCCAGCTTTTTCAATACTTCTTACTGATTTCATACCTTGTCTCCAACCTGTATATAGTGAGCCTGATGAATGAGAATCCGACTATAATAGGGTTTGTTGATCTTTTAGGTTCATGTATCAACAGTAACCAATAAACCCTTGGCAAAAAATAAAAAGGGTAACCCTAGAGCTACCCTTATCGTTCCACTTACTTTTCAGCGGAAAGCTGTGCAACGGCTGTAGTTAATGCATCTATTTTTGCAGTCAATTCTGCAATTTTGTCGTCATTGCTTTGCTTGTCCAAGCCTAGTTTAGAGCGTACATGTGCAACACGAGATTCAATATCCGTTTTTTCTTTGAATTTACCCTTGGCTTCGCCTTCTAATTTCTCGCCTTTATCAACCAATTCATTGAACATTTTGCCAGCTTCAGCATTCAATTTTTCGTATTGACCTTGAACTTCGTCGAAGCTCTTGCCATAAGCACCTAGGCCTGCCAACCAAATTTTACGTGCGAATTCTTCAGCGTTACCAACTTTGTTTTTAATAGCGTCTAATTTAGTCATTGTTGTACTCTCAATTATTTTGGAATCAGATTTCTGTCAATTAAATTAAGTCGAGTTAAAAATATTCGTTTCGACTTATTTGTCTTTATGGGCACAGAGTAGAGAAAAGAATTAGAAACCGCATACTAAGTTTTAAAAAACTTAATTTAATATTAAAAACATGGATTCCTCAGGGTCTGTTGAAGAAATGTAGATTGACAGTAAATTACTTAACTTGAAGTCTGGATAAGAAGAATGAAGAAACAGGAAAATGAGTAAGAAGACTAGAAACCGTATAAAGAAATTAATCGGTGGGACATAACAAATGGAAAACGTTGGGAGGAAGACTCCCAACATTCATTGACTAGTCAACTATTCCTTTTGGCAATTCATTACGAATTTCAGCCCATACTTTACCACTGTCGATGCCGTACTGACGCACCAACGCTGCAACGCTTTCATGATCGCCAGCTTGTGCCAATTTAGTCAAGTCACGGTAATAATTGCGACCAATCTCACGTGGCTTATCATACGAGAAATAAAACCCACCAATCCTTGAATACAAGCCTTTAAAGCCATTCATCATCAATACAAATACAGGATTGCCAGAGAGTAGTGCCAAATCATGGGTTATTTGATAATCGTAATTAGCAAACTCTTTGCCTTCATCAGGCACTTTTTCATAATCCTTCAGTAAATCAACAACCTTATCCGCCGAACTTTTAATTGCCCCTCGAATAAACACAGCAATAACATAAGTCCGTGCAGCCAATAAATTGTCTACTAATTCAGGAATACCTTCTTCGTCTAGTCTTGCTAACGTCTCAAGGATATTTAATCCGCAAGTTTCCCAGAAATTATTAACCTTGGTGGGTTTGCCGTGCTGAATTGTTAGCCAGCCATCTCGCGCCAAACGCTGTAGCACCTCACGTAAGGTGGTACGGGTTACTCCAATTAGCTCAGAAAGTTCACGCTCTGCAGGAAGTATCGTGCCCGGGGAAAATCGACCACTCCAAATTGACTCAACAATATATTCTTCTGCAAATCCAGCAGGGCTTTGCGCTTTATAAATCATCTACTTGCTCACATGCTTATTTTATTGGGTAAAAACCTACGTTCCAAACCTACATGAAAAAACATCTTGTAAGTTTTAATGATACCATTTCTTGAACAGTAAGCCCGACACTTTATTAAAAGAATCCGCATTACTTATACTTTGTTAAGACAAAATTAAGCCTGTCCTTCTATTTCCACCGCGCTATCCAATGAGCATCATCCAGCCTCGAATGTATCCTTAACAACAACAACGGGAAAGATAGTTACGCTTGCCGGGGGCGATTTTTGACTCTAAAGAGCCATATAAGAACAATAATTTTATAACTAACCCCTGTTTTCTAGGGCTTTTTTAGGCTACGCTAAATACATAAGATTAAATCATTAATTCGTTTAGGGTATAAACAAAAATGCAACAGACCATGCTCCAGGCGTTATACAAAAATTTCCTGGGTAACGCTCCTGATTGGTACAAAAAAGCCATAATCGGTTTTCTTATTTTGAATCCATTCCTATTCACAATGAGTCCTTACTTAGCCGGATGGGCATTAGTACTACAATTTATATTTACGTTAGCAATGGCACTTAAGTGCTATCCACTGCAGCCTGGAGGATTACTCCTCATTGAAGCCATATTCATTGGCATGACCACCCCTGAATTAATGCGTCATGAAATAGAAGTTAACCTAGAAGTCCTCTTGTTGTTGATTTTTATGGTTGCAGGCATCTACTTTATGAAGGATTTGCTGCTGTATGCTTTTACCAAGCTTTTAATTCGATTAAAAAGCAAGGTTGCGCTGTCTATCGCTTTTTGCGCCTCTTCAGCGGTTCTTTCGGCATTTCTTGATGCACTAACCGTCGTTGCAGTTATTATTACTGTCGCTACCGGTTTTTATTCTATCTATCACAAGGTTGCTTCCGGAAAAGAATACCATCACGAGCATGATCACTCTGAAGATGAACATCTTCACCACCTGACTCGTCAAGATTTAGAAGATTTTCGAGCATTCTTACGTAACCTAATGATGCATGCAGCCATTGGTACAGCTTTAGGCGGTGTAATGACCATGGTGGGCGAACCTCAAAACTTGATTATTGCTCACAAGGCCAACTGGGATTTCTTAGAATTTTTTATCCGCATGAGTCCCATCACCATACCCGTTTTTATCGCTGGTTTATTAACAACTTATGCACTAGAAAAAACCAGATCATTTAGTTATGGCGCTCAATTGCCTCACAATGTGCGCGAAATACTGGCTGAATATGATTCACACCTTGACGAAAAGCGCTCAACAAAAGACAAAGCAAAGCTTGTAGTACAAGTTCTTGTAGCTGTATGGCTTGTTATCGGGCTGGGCTTCCATATGGCAGCTGTTGGCTTAATTGGTTTATCCGTGATCGTCTTGGCAACGTCTTTTTGCGGCATTGTGGAAGAACATGCATTGGGTCATGCATTTGAAGAAGCCTTACCTTTCACCGCCCTGCTTTGTATATTTTTTGGCATTGTAGCTGTCATTATTCAACAGCAGTTGTTTTTACCTGTTATTAATTGGGTACTAACCTTTGAAGGTAAAAGCCAAATGCTGTTGTTTTATATGGCAAATGGTGTGTTATCGATGGTCAGTGATAACGTCTTTGTTGGTTCCGTATATATCACAGAAATCAGCAACGCATTGGAAAAGGGCGCAATTACACGTGACGAGTTCGACATGCTAGCTGTTGCCATTAATACCGGTACCAACCTGCCCAGCGTGGCCACACCAAACGGTCAAGCAGCCTTCCTGTTTATGTTAACATCGGCTTTGGCACCATTACTCCGTTTATCTTACGGTACAATGGTGTATATGGCGTTGCCCTACACCATTGTTTTAACTCTTGTCGGTTTAGCATCCGTTTATTTTAATCTGTATGACATGACTGAATTGTTCTATGAATTACATTGGATAGAACATCACACACCCAGCCTAGATGCAGTTAACGGCCATTAACCCACGACTCTATTTTGTGGCAAGTTGATACATTCTATCGCTTGCCACAATCCCAAAAATACAATAAAACCTCTTCTACTGTTAACCTGTGCGTTAATTCTATACGTAGATAAATCTGCACCATCGCCATAATAATGATAATAAGGCCTTATAGATGATCAATTTCTTTGCAAAATTATCCGAACAGAAATGGGCTTGGGGAATCTTGTTTATTTCCTCCCTGTTACTAGAACTCTTTGCGCTTTACTTCCAATATGGAATGGGACTAGAGCCCTGCATCATGTGTATTTATCAACGCACTGCCGTATTAGGCATTTTGCTATCAAGCTTATTAGTATTTGCTGTAAACAATGCGCTAACGCGATTAATTGGGTTTATTGGTTGGGGAGTCTCATCTATTTGGGGTTTGCTTATCGCAATTGAACATGTGGATATTCAATCCGCTGTTAACCCATTTTTCGTTACATGTGAAATTGTGCCGAACTTTCCCGTTCCACTTTACGATTGGGTCCCCTTCTTTTTTGCCGCCACGGGAGATTGTGGTGATATTGACTGGATCTTTCTTAGCTTGAGCATGCCGCAATGGATGATTGTTATTTTTGCTGCTTATTCCGCTGTCTTTACGATAACCCTGTTGGCGAGATTATTCTCTCACCGCTCTATATAGCCGTGAGATTACCAAGAACCAAATAAATTTAGTTAACCTCATATATGGTCTCCTCCCGTATATGAGGTTAATGAACAAACGGGTTCGCTAGTTTGAAGGGAACTCTTATTTGATAGAAGCGAATGGATTTGAACTTGATAAAGCGGGTCGTTATAAATGTGTAAATATCACAGGTATTCGCCCGCGACTTTCTAGTCTACTTCGTCTAGAGGCCAAGAAACGATATAGTTTTCGAATTGCGTCAAATCAACATCATGTTCATAGACTGTTTTACCCCTTACCGACATTCCAGCCTTATGCATCTTACTCTTAGAACCTCGATGGAGTAATGGGTGCCAAACAGGCAAACCTTTTCCCTCATGAAGTCGCCGATATGCGCAACTGGTCGGCATATAGAAAATGTCCGTAAGATTGTCTTTAGTTAATTGCACGCAGTCTGGAACTAAACGTGTTCTTTCTTTGTATTTAGTACAACTACAAGATTTGGTATTCAATAAGCTGCAAACAATATTCGTAAAATGTATTTGCTCGCCTTCATCAATTTGATCCGTTGCAGTTTGCTCTTCCACTGCTTCATCTTCTATGAACTTATGTAAGCAGCATTTACCACACCCATCACATAATGCCTCCCATTCTCCTTGGGACATCTCTTGCAATCTTTTTTGTTCCCAGAATCGCTCAGCAGTCATTTCGGTTGCATCACTTTTCATACAACATTAGTGGAAGTTGAAAGCAAGGCGTCATTAGATTGTTCTTGAAACATTTGAACCGACAACTTGTCACCTGAATACAAGGGGCCTACACCTTCTGGAGTGCCTGTCAGGATGACATCACCAGGAAGTAAGGTCATAACGCCAGTAATTTCCTGAATTAAGGAGATGCAGTTATACATCATATTAGCGCTATCTCCAGATTGTCTTATATTATCGTTTACCCACAATTTAAATTGTAAGTTTTGTAAATCAGATATTTCCCGCATAGGAACAAAACCAGAAAGTGGGCAACTGTTATCAAATGCTTTGGATCTTTCCCAAGGGTGCCCGTTTTTCTTCAATTCGTCTTGTTTTTCTCTCAAAGTAAGATCCAAAGCCAAACCAATGCCCCACAACGCAGACACAATGTCCTCCGGCTGATGCTCTTGACCAGCTTGAAGTGGTTGCGCAACTAACAAAGCAACTTCCAGCTCATTATGACAAACCTGCCCTTCTGGAATTAACAAAGGCTTGTTCATGTCCATCATAGTGGTATTGGGTTTGATGAAGAGTAGTGGTTCGTCAGGAACTGGATTGTTCAATTCCTGAATATGAAAAGCATAATTCCGACCGACACATACTGCTTTGCCTACAGATAACTCAATGCCTGAACCATCTACTGAACGATGTTGATATTGCATCATTAATCACCCGTTAGCTGATTAATTTCTCGCTCTTCCTGTTCTCCAGATAGTGCTTCTTCGGCTTTTAGCATCGCTAGATGAATATCTAACATGTTTTCTTCTGGTTTTGGTATCTGCAAATAAAAACCCGCTTCCAGTAGATCAAACATCACTTTTTGGATATCTGCACCAGCCAATTTCCGATTTTCATTCAACTTCATGGTAAACACCAACTCTGGCTTACCAAAGGTATCGAGCAAGGCCTCTGGTACTTTGGAAAAATCGCCAGGTTTTTCAATGTATAGATAGGTTTCGTTCCGCTTAGGGCTTTTATATATTGAGCAAAGCATTAGCTTACCTTTAAACTGGATTTGAATCGGATTATACCGGAAGCAACCTAATCAAGCGATTGTCCTTTCAAAATGGTTAGCAATTGTTCATAAATCAGTGCTTTCCGCCAGCCCGTAGCCAAGTCAGGTATGGTTCCGCACGACTTAAAGTCATTAATATCAAACCAATACCATTTTAATAGCTGATTAATCTGATTCTTCGAAGCAAACACTTCTGGCTTAATATCTAAGGCTTCTGACCGCTCAATACAAGTTTCCCGCAATGTCTGCAGTACTTTCTTGTATCCAGACACATCACTCAAGCGACAAACTTTAGGTGGGAATGAATCAACATCTAATTGAAGAATTTCACTAATGACAGCCAAAATTTCATCGCCATATAAACGCATTTCCTTACCGCCCAAACAACCCACCGCAGACAAAGCACGCCTATCTGTGGGATGCGCCCTCGCAATTTCTAATATGCAGGCTTCTCTAACGATAAAGTTTAGCGCCAAGTCTTTTTCGCGAGCTTTAGTGACTCGCCAAGCCGCTAACGCTTTTAGCACAGCTAACGACTCGTCAAATAACTGCCAATTATTCTTAACACTGAGGTAATGAAAATCAGGCGGTAACGGATGGCTTTTTTTATGCGCCAACTGTTCCATTTCAGCAAAAACCCACGCATCCCTATTTTCTGCTTTTAATTTGTCATGCAATATCGGGTAAAGTTGAAATAGGTAAATAACATCATTAGCAGCATAATCCAACTGTTCGGCACTAAGAGGTCGCCGCAACCAATCGGTTCTCGACTCCCCTTTATCCAACGCCACTTCCAGTACGTCAAAGACTAGTTTTCCATAGCCAATAGAACTCCCTATTCCTGCTAATCCTGCGGCAAACTGAGAGTCGAATAAAGGCGACGGCATCGTTTTGAAGTAATGCCAAAATACTTCCAAATCTTCAGAACAAGAGTGTAAAACTTTTACAACGCCTTGGTCAGACAACAATTCCTTAAAAAGCGTCCAATCATCAATGGCCAAAGAATCAATTAATGATAAATGTTTCCCGTCAAATAACTGAATTAAACCTAACTTGGGATAATAAGTCCGTGTTCTAACAAACTCGGTATCTAAGGCGATGTAATCCGCGTTCATTGCAAGACGACATCTTTCATTGAACGCTTCTTGGGTATCTATATAATCAAATTGCATATGATGATTGCTCATGAGAAGCGCGATTAGCGCAACTCACGTCGCAGAATTTTTCCTACGTTAGTTTTAGGTAATTCGTCCCTAAACTCTACCATTTTAGGTACTTTGTATCCGGTAAGGTGCTTTTTGCAATGTTCTCTAACTTGGCTTTCCGTCAAATCAGGGTTTTTCTTCACAACAAACAGTTTCACTACTTCACCAGAAATTTCATGGGGGATGCCCACAGCTGCGGCTTCCAGCACTTCATCCATCATCACGGCAACTTCTTCAATTTCATTCGGGAAAACGTTAAATCCGGAGACAAGTATCATGTCTTTCTTGCGATCAACAATATAAAAATACCCATCTTCATCACATTTGGCGACATCTCCCGTTGCCAACCAACCATCTCGAAAAGTTTCAGCCGTAGCTTCGGGACGATTCAAATATCCTTTCATGACCTGAGGGCCTTTTACCAGCAATTCACCAGATTCGCCCATTGGTACATCATTACCATCATCATCAACAACTCTAATCTCTGTAGAAGGAACGGGAATACCAATAGCTCCCTTGTATTTTTTCAAGGTTGGCGGGTTCACCATAACGACAGGACAACATTCCGTTAACCCATAGCCTTCAAGCAAGGGAAATCCTGTCACTTCATGCCACCGCTCTGCGACGGGTCTCTGAACCGCCGCACCGCCGCCCAGAGCCAGTTTGAATTTGGAAAAATCAAGATCTTTGAATCCTGGCGTGTTTAACAAACCATTAAATAAAGTATTAACACCTGTAATAATTGTAAAAGGGTTATCCGCCAATTCTTTTACAAAACCTGGCATGTCCCTAGGGTTGGTAATAAGAAGGTTTGCACAGCCATATTTCATAAATGTAAGGCAGTTAGCCGTTAAAGCAAAGATATGGTACAGCGGCAAAGCCGTAACAATCATGTCCTTACCTTCAGTAATGACCAGTTCCAGCAAGCCGGACACCTGCTCAAGATTCCCCACCATATTACGATGAGTTAGCATTGCTCCTTTAGAAACACCTGTAGTGCCTCCGGTGTATTGCAAAAAGGCTAAATCTTCACCAGATAATTCAGGGCGTACATAGGTTTTTTGTTCGCCTTCCGCCAATACCTTTAGGAATGAGGTTGTCTGTGGCAGCGAAAAGTCGGGGATCATCTTTTTAACGTGCTTAATAACAAAATTAACAAGCCAGCGTTTTGGAATGGGTAATAGATCACCGATTTGAGTCGTAATAATGGATTCGACTGGCGTTTCCGCTACCACTTCGGCCAAAGTGTGAGCAAAATTTTCCACTATAACAATCGCTTTTGCGCCTGAATCATTCATTTGATGCTTCAGTTCTCGAGTGGTGTACATGGGGTTAACGTTAACCACCACCATGCCAGCTCTTAAAATACCAAACATCGCTATTGGGTATTGCAATAAATTAGGCATCATAATAGCGACCGCATCACCTTTTTTCAGGCCACTACTTTGCAAATAGGCAGCAAATTGCTGACTTAATTTATCCAGTTCATTGAACGTAAGGTTTTTACCCATGTTTCGGAATGCAACCTTATCTCCATATTTGGAAACGGACTCTTCGAAAACATGCATAAGAGAAGGACATCTATCTGGGTCAATTTCTTCTGCAATACCTACGTTATAATTCTTCAGCCAAATTTTTTCCACACTTGTACTCCCAGATTTCTTTGTTGTGTATGCTTTGGGCAGATTTTTTAGATTCAATTCTTTTGTAGGATAGTAGCGAATGGCTTGAGAAAGTTAAATGTAAATTAAGAGACTGTGAAAAATTTATCATCTTTTGAACGTTTTTTAATCACTGCAGAGTCACTTCACCACGCAAAAAGCCCAAAACACCTAGCTACATCAATGTTCTACATAAATAGCAGTTATAGTCCCCGCCATTATTTTTACTTGCCAGCCTTCTTTGTCACAAATTTGAAAGCTGACAACATTGGGCCTTTAAATTAAGTATTTAAATGCGCTGACAGAAACGATTTTATTTCGCGAGCTATTTCTTCCGGATTGTCCATGTGTAAATGATGAGCACCTTCACACTCCGCACTTTTAAATTGCGGCATCAAATGCCGTTTTGCTGCCTGCTTTTCCTTTAGATCTTCAAATCCCTGAGCACCTAAGATGGAAAACGATGGGCATTTTACGCCTGCCAAGAAAGCATCGGCTTGCCCTTCAGTCAGACGCAATGGGGACAAGGTTCGCAAACGTAAATCCGTCCGCCATTCAAGGCCGTCATTAGTTATGCGAATATTACGATGCATCAATAACTCTGCGGAGGTTTGCGTCATTTCACCGGCCATTAGTCGTGCTTGAACAGCACTATCCAATGAACGAGGATGATGTTGTACTTTCTCTGCAATATTCAATCGACTTTGAACGGAATCTCGCAACTGCTCAGGGCTGGAAGCCGCTTCCTTAGTCAAAGGGCCAAAAGCCTCTAACATAACCATTGCTTTCACGACATCAGGAAAACTACTCGCATAAACACTTGCCAATATTCCCCCCATTGAATGCCCTAGCAAAATAACATCATCCCACCCCTGTAAACGAACCAGTGTGTGGAGATCATAAATGTTATCCAAAATATGGTAATGGGCACCGATAGGCCTTTGCTCAGATAAACCATGGCCAGCGAAATCGACAGCAACAACATAGTAATCTTCAAGATAAGGCGCAATAGGAATAAAGCTGGCGGCGTTATCTAACCAACCATGAGTAGCCAATATAACAGGCTTTGAGGGATCGCCAAATGCTAATCCTGCAAGCTTTATGTGCCCCAAATCAAAGGTTATTTCTTGCATTTCATTCCTCTATCGCTTTTAGAGCCTTTTGTAAAAAAGCCGAAGTTCTCACTTCGGCTTTTCGATTTGACTTTCATTATCACTGCATACACTTTTAGTTGGAAGCTATTTTTATTCGCTAGCCGATGAACCTGAAAGCATTTCTGGCCCTTGTACTGGTACTTTTTCAGAAGAAGACTCCGGCTTAATATTGTGTCGTCCTTGTAATAAATCTTCCAAACCACCTTGTGGCCCCACCATACCAAGTTCTTTTAGCATATTATCCACCAAAGGAGCATTCGCCCGATAAGACAACGCGGCACTGGTAATGTCATCAGCTAACCCTTTACTGGAACCAGACCCAGTAGCCTGACCACCATTGTTACCATGAGCAGCGCCGTATCCATGCAATACTTTGATATCTGATATTTTTTCAAATGGTTTAACTGTTTCCGCCACGATACTCGGTAATACTCGAATAATTTCCAAAGCACGCTTGAGTTCTAACACTTCATCTCGAACCGCATTTTCGGCTTCATTAATTGCACGTTTTCCATCCGCTTCCACTTCATAAACAACTTTATCGGCCTCTGCTCGCAATTTGGCAGCGTCGGCATCAGCTTGAGATTCGATACGAATTGATTCTGCTCTATCTTCCGCCGCTTTCCTCGTTGCTTCAGCTTGAACAGTGATCGTAACCGCTACTTCTTCTGCTTCTTGTCGTGCCTTGGTTGTGGCAATTAATCTTTCGCGTTCCGCTTCCGCTAATTTCTGCGTAGTAACAACTTCTTCTTCTTTTGCGACTCTTAGTTTTTCAGCACCTGCCGCTTGAGCACGGGCTGCGGACTCTTCTTCCGACTTTTTCGCAATAATGATTTTTTGGTCTTGTCGAGCAACTTCAATATCCCGCACTCTTGCAATTTCTTGCTCTTCAGCCGCTTTTTGCTGCTGAATACGCTGCTGCTGAACAGCCAATTGCTTAGCGATTTCCGCCTCTTCAATATTTTTTTCTTTTAAAATTTCAGCTTCTCGCTCAGCTCTTTCTTGATCAGCCCTTTGGGCCGCAATTTCAGCTTTTTGAGATGCAGTTGCCAAAGCAACTGCTTTCTCTTGAGCCAATCGAGCCTCTTCTTGACGCTGTCTAATTTGCAGTGAATCATTTTCCGCTTGGAAATTACGCGTTTCAATGGCTATGCGATTTAGCTGTTGAATATCATTCGTTTCTTTTTTCTTTGCTTCAGTGATTTTGGTAACATTTGCCAAGCCTTCAGCATCAAAAGCGTTGTTTGGATTGAAGAAATCAACATTAGTTTGATCAAAACTAGTTAGTGATACAGATTCCAATTCCAAACCATTCTTTTGCAAATCATTAACAATAGCCACTTGAACTTTTTGAACAAATTCAGGACGCTGCTCATGCATTTCTTGCATTGTCATTTCCGCAGCCACAGCACGTAAAACATCTACGAACTTAGACTCCATTAACATTTTTACTTCTTCTGGATTTTGAGTTTTAGCGCCTAATGTAGTGGCCGCTTTTGAAATCCCATCACCGGTTGGCTGAACCCGTAAATAAAAGTCTGCTTTTACGTCCACGCGTAATCTATCAGCAGAAATCAACGCCTCTTCACGAGAACGTTCTACTTCTATACGCAGCGTACTCATTTTGACGTAAACCATATCATGTAAAACAGGAAGTACGATTGCGCCGCCATTCATTATCACTTTTTCACCACCGAAGCCAGTGCGTACAAATGAGAATTCTTTCGTCGCTCGACGAAAAAGCTTTGCCAGCATCAAACCAATAGTTAATAGAGCAACCAATACGATGCCCGCAATGCTCGCCAAAAAAATCAGATCAAAATTATTACTTGTTGTTTCCATTTTATTGCTTCTCCAGGTTATTAAGAATAATTAATTATGAAAAGGGATCACCAGCCAAATACCGCGCTCATCTTGCGTATCAAGAATAACTTCTGAACCGGAATTTAGTTCCACGTCTGTTGTTTGTAACTCAACCAAAACCTGTTGTTGTGTGCCTGCACCATCTTTCAATTTTGCTTCAACAGGCCGACCCACTTTACAACCATCCTGAGTTAACACAGCGATTGCACCATGAAAGCTACTTACACTCACTGCATCAGTTGTTGTATTTGGCATTATTTTAACGACCCAACCACCAATTAAATGGGTTAGGTACATAGCGGAAATAAAAGCGGGTAAGAGGGAAATACTGCGATTTAGAATTTCACCAAAGAAATTCAACCACAAATAATTTAATAGAAAGCCCGAGATAGAAAAATGGCTAACAAATAGGATAATCCAGACTAATAGGGGTAATTTAGATAAGCACAACCAGCCTAAAAAGGCCATGAACCCTGGGATTGCAGTTGCATCGGCATTCACGTCGATATCTAGGTCAAAAGGAGTCAATTCATCGACCCAACTCGCGATAGACATTCCAACAAGTAATCCAACGCCTTCAACTAGTGCAAAGCCCAATATGAGCAAAATTCCAAAAGTATAAGGAAGGTTTCCCGATGCCATAACAAATTCAAACATTACTCATTCCGTTGCCCAAAACTACTTGGCCGAATATTACTAATTAACCTCTCTGATGCCAAGCATCAATTGTCTCATTTTGGGAAAACCCAAGGCCTATTCACGGAAACCGACCTATATCGGTATGTTAAATTACCTACCCAGCTCAACCGGCCCTAATGTCACAAACATCGAGTAGGGTGAGGCTTACGCCTCATCCCTCTCACAGAACCGTACGTACGGGCCTCGTATACGGCTCCTGCATACTCTTATTTAGTTCTGCACTAAACACAAATCCTGTTTTCACTGTTTCAAGATTGAACAAGCCTAACTCATTAAACCATTTGTTAGGCATTGCATAACTCGCTAACGGACTCGCTGCATTTTTCCAACTATTCATTAGAATAAACTTAAACGGTGGTTTATACCCCAGTTGTTTTAATCTCCGGTGTAACCGTCTCGGTCGTTTCCATAGCTTGAGCTGTATACTACGTAGTCTGCGTCTTAGCCATGCTGCCAATTTCTTGAACTCTCTACTGGCGTTCCCTATTCGAAAATATTGACTGACTCCTCTTAGGATTGGATTCAGTCTTTTAATGATTTCACTTAACGGTTTACCACTGTTACGCTTCGTCATTTGTTTGAGTCTTAACTTAATACTTGTCAGTTTTCTCGTCTGAATTCGGGTGTATACACTCCCAATTTCAACTCCAAGAAATTTCACCCTGTCGTCACTATGTGTCAAGTGAGACTTAGTTCTGTTCACTGTCAATTTCAGCTCTTTCTCTAATATTTTCGTGGCCTGCTCAAACGCATTTTCAGCGCCTACCTTGCTGCGACAGAAGATCAGTATGTCATCGGCATAACGTACTATCCTGTGATCACGTTTTCTCATTTCCTGATCAAACGCATCCAGATAAATGTTCGCTATCAAAGGGCTTATCCCCCCTCCCTGCGGACTCCCTGTTTCTGTCGGTTGCCATTGAGAGCCGACCATTACACCACTATTAAGAAACGCTTTTATAAGTTTCAGTACGCTACCATCTCGCACTCGTTTTTGTATGCTTTGTAGGATAAGTCGATGATCCAACTTATCGAAGCATTTTGACAAGTCCATATTCACCACATGTTTCAATCCAAATTGACGTATGAACAAGGTGGCTTTGTTGATGGCATCGTGACAACTTCGTTGCGGTCTATACCCATAGCTTGATGGGTGGAATTGCGCGTCGAAGATGGGAGTGAGCAGGTCAGTCAGTGTTTGTTGGACAATGCGATCTCGCACCGTTGGTATGCCCAACAACCTTACGCTACCATCGTCTTTAGGTATTTCTACCCGTCTGACTGGTTGCGGCTGGTATTGTCGAGTTTTCAATTCTATAAGGAGTTGCTCAAGATTATTATCCAGTTCATGGGTGAAGTCACTCAGGCTCTGCCTATCTATTCCGGCCGCGCCCTTCGCTTTTTTCACCTTTTTGAATCCGCGGTATAGCCGTTCTTTACTGAGTAATTGACCATACAAACTGTAATAAACTCTCACTTGTTCCTCATTCGCTGTGTACTGTGTGGGTTCAACTATTCTTCATGGAGGTAGGTCTATTTCTCATCACTATTTAGCGTTCTAGCTCATGGCAATCTACTAAAGTGAGTGGATGTTACTCCCCGGTACGGTTTCTGACATCAGTGCGCCATTTCTGGTTGACCGAATTGGAATACCCCGATGATCATTCGGCTTGTGTACCCTCAAAAAAAAAATCACTGCTCATCACAGGTTTAAAGTATGCTTCCCCCCTTCACCATACCTCCAAGCTTTTGGCCGGGATGTACGCCATTGAACTCATTGCCAATGGTCAGCCTGGTTTTATCCTCCACCCCGTTACCGGGTTTCACAGGCCGGGCTTTACTCACTACTACGGGTTCATCTGCCACCTCGCACCAACAATAACCTTGAGTTACCTCTTGAGTTAATGCTTCCGTATACTTCACGGTGTGGTGTCAGGCTTCCTCAGTTACTGCACTGGCTCCCTGTTAGAAACGCCACCCTCAAACACTTAATCAAGCTGACTGAGTATTGGGCATTGCGCTATTTTGCACGCTTACCCCTTGATTAAGCCGAAGCAGGTTCACTTGCGTTGTGTGCCTCTAACTTCCTATGGCTTCCTTCAGACCCCACCGTTAGCCAGTGACGCCCTTGCCATTCAGATTATCTTCCCCTCAATCGGGGTGATTCAGGTTTCTTGCAACCTGACGGGTTTGCCAGCTTCGCTGAGCAAACAAAAACAGGCGGCAATTTCTTGCCGCCTGTTTTTAAATTCAACTGAAAAATATTGCCACCTAAGGAATATTTTTGCCGCCTTTTGCCGCTTTTTTCAATGCCGGTCTTGGATCCTTATTACTTTTGCCATTTGACTTCGAAGAGCCCGATGTTGAACCTGACTTATTAGTCGATGAGTTTTTGTTAGCCTCTGCAGGATATCGGTAATGATCATGGCGACGTTTAATAATATGACGCTGTTGATAATAAGGCGAACCGTACCAATTCCCCCAACCGCCATAATAAGGGTAAGGCCAAACTGAAAGCGTTGTTACATCAATGCGATCAATATCTTCCCACAAATAATAACCTTTCGCGTTTAATGTCGGAAAAATATACTTGTGTTCACCAACAAGGCCTTCTTCAACCCCCAAAACCGTTCCAGAAAAAGTAACACTGCGACCTTTCTGGTAAACCATTGGATCTAAAAAGCCATTCACATATACGCGGAATCGACCCATGCTTTCTCTTTCAAGAAGAGGACGACCATAAGCACGCAACGGGTAATAAACCACTTCCAGCAACGTCTTATCTTGCAAATTTTGCACTTCTGCAACCACTCCACCCCATTGAGCAAATGAACCCTTTTCCTTTTCAGGGTCCATCGCCACCTGCTCATAAACAACAGTAGGCGCGTCAGGCGGTAGCTGAACAGAATCGGGAAAACTTGCACACCCAGCAAGTACAAGAAAACAGGAATATACAAATAAACGATTAAACATGGCAACCTCAATCCAAATTGAAAGCACGGTATTAGATCCGGCCCTATAGCCAGTATTCGCTGTTGGACTGAACAATGGCTGAATTAGCAGTATAGTTAAGACAAACCTGAACCTGCTTGAACAAGAAACAACTAAACGTAAGTATCAACGCCCATCAATTGTTGAATTTCGTCTCTACGGGCTTCTTTTTGTAAGCTTTGATAGGCCGAAATAGCTGACTGAGCCTTGCTATCTCTAGGCTCACCATACTGCTCATTGGAGGATTGTTTTTGGCGAAATTTTTCAGCCTGTTCAAAAACCTGATTGTCGCCACTTCGAACAACGGTCTGAAGTTTAGGGAGTTCGCTATTCTGGCGCTGCTCTTGCTGCTGACGTGCATCAACCTCCCTCTGCGGCTCTTTGACCTGGGGATTAACGACAATCGCGTTTTGTGATGCAACTATAGAAGACTCTATTTCCACTCAATTACCGATTTATTATGTAAACAGGATCGTAAATAGATCTCAGACGTAACTTTTGCTAAATAGCTGCAATAATTGTTCCCATCTGTCGTATCCAATAGACTTAACGTTATCTTCCCGGCAATTTTTTCCAAGTTACCTCATCACGCACATACACGGGTTGAACCTTGTCGGCAGACAAAACTTGATTTTGAGCAATCATAGATTTCGCATAAGGCAGCATAAATTCAGCATCGGGATACAGAATTTCGGTTTCACGGCTCAAAGCTTTAACCTGTTCATCGCTTTCTAATAGCTCAGGGTAGGCTTGCCAGCCTGTTCCAACCGTGAAAAAAGGCTCATTAACTGAACTAACAAAGGCAGCAAGTTTTTCAATGGCTTTCTTTGGTGCTAATACTTGCTCGTTTTCAATCAGCGTCATTACACCTTCAGCATTCGATTTAAAGATACCGAAATACACTTCCCCCATACGTGCGTCAATGGCTGCCACCGCATATTGCGCATGGTTCGTCACCAATGCATTTTGCGCCATTGTAGCCAAGGTCGACACACCCACTACAGGAATATTCGCTGACATAGACAAACCTTGAATCATCCCCGTCGCAATTCTAACGCCAGTGAACGAACCAGGCCCGCGCCCAAAAGCCAGATAATCTAATTGCGACACTTCCAAATCGGCTTGCTGCAACAAACTATCTATCATTGGCAATATCAGCTGACTATGCTGCTGCGGTGCGACCTGACTTTGCTTACTTACAACATCATTAATACTTAAAGATGCGGAACATGCTTCAGTAGCCGTTTCGATTGCAAGAATATTCATTATTTCGTCATGTCCTGTAAAAATTTAAGCGCATCATCCAAATGACGAGTACGCTTCATGTCGGGTAAACTGCGCAGGAAAATATCACCATATTCTTTAGAAACCAACCTATTGTCACAAATGACCAATACGCCTTTATCTTTCTGATCGCGAATTAATCGTCCAGCTCCCTGCTTCAATGAAATAACAGCTTGTGGAATTTGTAATGTAGCAAAAGGATTGGCTCCGGAGCGACGACAGTTTTCTATTTTAGCTTGTAAAAGCGGGTCATCAGGTGCGGCAAAGGGCAGCTTGTCAATCATGACACAAGTTAAGTCATCCCCTCTTACGTCAACACCTTCCCAAAATGAACCTGTCGCACACAAAACGGCATCTTTTTCATCTATATACCTTTCCAACAATTTGCGTTTACTGGTTTCTCCCTGCACTAAAATGGTATTACTGAGTTTTTTAGCCAGTAATTCTGCAACTTTTCTCATCATATAATGGCTGGTAAACAATAAAAAACAGCGCCCTCCGCTGGATTTAATAAGTTGCTTGGCAATATTTTGCAGCGCCTGTGCCATGTCTTTATGATTGGGGGCCGGTAAATAGCGCGGTACGCACAGCATTGCTTGATTTGGATAATCAAAAGGGCTCGGTAAAATTTTATCTTGTGAGTCTTCCAAACCCAATTGATTTTTCAAGTGACTAAAATCATTATCAACACTAATTGTCGCAGAAGTGAAAACCCAAGCTCGGGGGGGAGATGTCACCATTTCATTAAATTTTTGAGCAATACTAAGTGGGGTAAGGTGCAGAACAATATGCTTGGGAGTTGTTTCATACCACAAACTTGCGTTTTCTTGTTCCGACTCTGTTAATTTCTTTAATTTGGCACGCACTTGGGAAGCACGATCGAAAAGTTGATCCAGTGCTTTTTCTCTGCCTAAGTGAACCTTCACTACCTCCCAAAGAACATCAAAACAATCTTTCATTTTGCTTATTTGCTCAGAGACATCTTGTCGATTCATCATCAAACGCCAATTGCCTTTTTCAGGCGATGCCGGAAATAGAATACGTAAATCAGCACTTACCAATTGAAGCTTGTTTGCTGCTTTGGAAAGTTGATCAGCATCTTTTAAGGCAGTGCGTTGCAACGCCTCAATATCTTTGCATAATTCTAAAATCTGCCTACTGGAAACAGCCTCGCCAAAGTACTCAGTCGCAATATCAGGAATTTGATGTGCTTCATCAAACACGATGCAATCGGCCTCAGGCACCAATTCACCAAACCCGGTATCTTTGAGTGATAAATCCGCAAAAAACAGGTGATGATTAACAACAATTAAATCAGCATCCATTGCTTGCTTTCTAGCCTTCACTAAATAGCAGGCTTCGTAATCAGGGCAATCTCTTCCTAAGCAATTATCTACCGTAGATGTGACAAAGGGCAAGACACTGGCACCTTCCTGGATGCTGTGTAATTCACCAACATCCCCATCTTTAGTCACTGTAGACCACTCTTTAACTTGATTTAATTCGCTTAAAGTCTGTTTTTCAAAAAACACATTGCCATGGCTGTGCTGCCTTAATCTAAACAAACAGAGATAATTAGATCTGCCCTTTAGCAAGGCAGTTTTTTTATTCGACGCTAAAGCCTTTTTAACCAAAGGCAAGTCACGATGATAAAGTTGTTCTTGTAGGTTTTTAGTTCCAGTAGAAACAATGGCTTTTTTATGAGAAGCGAACAAAGGAACCAAATACGCAAACGTCTTACCCGTTCCTGTACCAGCTTCAACCAGTAAGATTTGCTTTTTAACAATGGCTTGTTCAACGGCCAATGCCATATCTATTTGAGGGGCGCGAGGCTGAAAGCCTTTAATAGCCCTAGCTAAAGGACCATCGGAAGTGAAAATATCTTGTACTTTTTGCATCAAAAATCTGGAGGCTCCAAACAGATCCTAGCTTATTGATGCCACTCCAGACAGCAAAACCCAACTGGCGAAAAACAGTTTAAGATTGGTTGCTGAGAAAAATAACACCACACGTTTTGCTATTACACCACCTACCATGGCTCCTAGGCCAGCAAAGGCAACAATAGGCCAGTAGATAACATTACTAACGAACGCATGATACATGACTCCACCCCATACTGAAAATGCAGTCAGTATTACAGCGCATGCAATAGCAAATGGTGCATCGAATCGTCTAAATATTAAATAAACAGCAACTAATTCACCCACTCCGACAGATAGCCATGCAGTGATAACTCCACCAAAAAGACAAATTGTGGGCAACATTAATTTATCAATGTTCCCAAGTGAAGTTCGGTGGTTTCCCTGCTTAAGGATTGGAATAGTAGCGAATAAGGCTATTGCTAAAACAATCGAAAAAATACCGAATGTTATTTGTAAACCTTGTGGCGCGCTAAGCTCTGTAAATTGAGTAAAAACCAGACTTATCACTGAAAACGGAATAGTAAAACGCAATATCTCAAATAAACTCTGCCACTTCGGGTCGGTATTTTTTTCTTTGCGGTAAAACGAAAACCATGTAGCAGCGCCTGAGGTCATGCCAAAACATTGGATACCAAAACTGGTAGCAACAATGATTGCACTTTCAAACTGCATTTGGGAAAAGAAAGGAACGAAGACCACACCGCCTCCAGCGCCTGTTGCGTTGGCAAATATCGCCGCAAGCACGCCAAGAAACGTATAAACGCCAAACTCTAACAATAAACCAAGTGGTTCCGCACTAAAATACGCAACCCCTATTAACCAACAGCAAAATATTCCAAACCGCCATTGACCTAATGTTACGTTAGACAATGTCATACCATTACCAGTTATTAAATCATATTGCTTCACGACATCTATCCATTGATATTAAACCCTAACTGAAATTTGAATGTAGCATAGAAAAAAACACAAGGTAGTTTACTTAGGCAACGCTAGCCAAAAAAACCAAATGCATTTCAATTTTATTTCGTAGCTACAAAACCAAAGTTCAAGACACAAAAAACAAAGCACTTAATAAAATACAAATTAAAATCAACAACTTAAGCAATAAAACCTTATATATAAGTTTTTATATCAAATCACCCTTGCCTACCCCATCAACACAATAAACATCAAAAAAAGAAGAATAACTCTTTATTTTCAATATGTTAAAATCATCTTCGTGACACAATATCAGAATAAATTAACATTTGTAAACTTTTGTTAACAATATTAAGCGTATTCATAATTATACCCTTGAGTCGGAGTCTTTCTGCAAGAAAAACGGTGATTTCCCATGAAGCATTTTCCAATTCAATATATAAAAATATGAAAATATGGATTGTTTTGCTAACCAAATATCGACAAACAGAACAAAAGGTAACTTTTATAACCGTTCATTTCTCATGGCATATTGTCGCTTTCGGAAACAGGGTAAAAATCGCAAAGACCAAGGCCTAGAATTGGCCGGCAAGTCTCTGTTCCAGCAGGCTGGTTAGACAATTAACCGATACAAACAAATTCGTGTATTATGACCCTCCTAGCAAATCCAGAGCAATAATGAATCACTGGAGAACATCATGAATCTGCTTAAATCTTTTTATATATCCACCTACATAACTCTCACTGTACTTATTTCCATTTATGCAATTTCCGAATTGATTCGTGTAGACGTATCACTCTCTTGGATAGGAACATTACTGGCAAATGGACCTTTCGCCTTAATGATCGCTTTTTGGATGTTACTAAAAAATCAAGCACGAACCAGTAACAACTTAACAGTACTGAACATACTAGCCATTCTCGGAACCGGGCTAGCAATGTGGCAATGGTTTGCCCAATCCAACTCAACAACATTATTAGCACTAACTTCAGCAGCCATTGGTTGGGCTGGATTACTCATTTATATCTACTGGTATTCTCGCTTTGATCGCTCAGGTGAAACCACTTTTAAAGTCGGTTCAGTATTACCAAACATATCGCTTCAAACCCCTGAGGGGAAAACCGTTTCATTTAGTGATCTGCAATCCAAACCCAGTATTTTATTGTTTTTTCGGGGTAACTGGTGCCCGTTGTGTATGGCCCAAATTAAAGAAATGGTTAACTATTACCATCAACTAGAAAAAATGGGAGTACGTATCGCACTAATATCCCCTCAATCGCAATCCCATACAAAGTCATTAGCGACAAAATTTAACGTCGATTTTGAGTTTTACTCAGATATTGAAAACAAAGCGGCTAAGACATTAGGAATAGACATACAGAATGGATTACCTATGGGTATGCAAGCTATGGGCTACGACAGCGACACAGTATTACCTACCGTTATCATTACTGACGCTAACAACACAGTATTATGGACGCACGAAACAGACAACTATCGAGTTCGCCCCGACCCGGACGTGTATTTAGACATACTTCGTCAACACAATATTGGGTAAACAACATTCGTTTCCAATTATTGCAAGCCGTAGCATTGATACTCTGAATGCACCATAATAGTAAGGGCTGTTATTTACCTACCTCAGCAGCCCAAAAAGCCCACTCAATCACTCGAGATCTATAATGACGGATAACACCCAACAAGAAAACGAAGAAAAACAACCCCCAGAGGCAGTGGAGCAATCAGAGCAAACAACTGATAAGATTGAATCCCAAGCAGGAAATGATTCAACTGTAGATAACAAGCTGAATGATACGAAAAAATTTGATTTCGTGCTTTTTGGTGCTACCAGTTTTGTCGGCAAAATTCTTTGCGAATACATGACAAAAGCCTACTCATCAGGTGACGTAAAATGGGCGATTGCAGGCCGTTCACAAACTAAGCTAGACAGTTTGAAGGCAGAATTAGGCGAAGCAGCAAACGATGTGCCCCTTCTAATCGCCGATTCCAATGACGAATCCAGCTTAGAAGCTCTTTGCAATCAAACTAAAGTCATCGTATCTACTGTTGGCCCTTATGCATTATATGGTGAACCACTCGTTAAGGTTTGCGCTGAAACGGGCACAGATTATTGCGATCTGACCGGGGAAGCACAGTGGATTGCGGCTATGGTTAAGAAATACCAAAAAGCAGCTGAGCAGTCTGGCGCACGAATTGTACATAGCTGCGGTTTTGATTCCATACCGTCCGATCTTGGTGTGTTGTTCTTGCAAGAGCAAAGTAAACAACAGTTTGGTGAATATTGCTTCCGTATCAAAATGCGCGTGAAAGCCGCCAATGGTGGATTCTCTGGCGGCACAGTAGCAAGCTTGCTTAATGTTGTAAAAGAAGCATCTGCCAACCCTGGATTACGTCGAGAATTGGCAAACCCCTATTCATGCTGCCCAGATGGCCATCCCTTTTTTGCACACCAAGCCAGCAACAATAGCGCGAAATACGATTCAGACTTTAAGCGCTGGATTGCACCCTTTGTTATGGCTGCCATTAACACTAGAATCGTACATCGCAGCAATGCCATGCTGAATAATGAATATGGCAATAACTTCCTTTACGATGAAGCCATGCTAATGAAAAATAAATGGGTCGCCAAAGGCACCTCATTAGTATTAGGAGGCTTTATGGTTGGGGCTGCCTTTACGCCTACCAGAAGTGCGATGGAAAAACTCTTATTGCCCAAACCGGGAGAAGGCCCATCCAAAGAAGAACAAGAAGCAGGATTCTTTAACTTACAATTCTTTGGCGAAACCGCAGGCGGTAAAAACATCAGAGTTAAAGTAACAGGAGATCGTGACCCTGGTTACGGCTCTACCGCTAAAATGTTGGCCGAAACCGCTATTTTCTTTGCCAATATGCCGGGTGACCGCCAAGGCGGACTATGGACCCCAGCAAGCTTATTCGGCATGCCTTTGGTTGCAAGACTACAAGAAAAAGCAGGCTTAACATTTGAACAAGTTGACTAAAGGTTAACAGTTAGTAATTAACAAATAACCATACAGAACAGCACACAAGTCACAAGGAAGTGATCTCGGCAGAAAAGTAGAAGTAAGAAATCAGATTCAAGAAAGGGAATTAAGTTTAAGAACAGCAAGAATATTAATATTGAGAATTCTAGAATAGACACCTAGAGAAAGAAGATGGCGCGCGTGGAAGGATTCGAACCTCCGACCGCCTGGTTCGTAGCCAGGAACTCTATCCAGCTGAGCTACACGCGCGTAATCAGAAATGCAATGAAAATGGCGCGCGTGGAAGGATTCGAACCTCCGACCACCTGGTTCGTAGCCAGGTACTCTATCCAGCTGAGCTACACGCGCACTGTTCATTGCTGCACTTTAGACGATTTATTAACGATTTGCTACCGCCAACCAAGTTCTCAAGTGCGGTGCGCATTGTACATTTCAATTAAATAAAATCAACTATTAATTGTGGATAATCCCTTTATTCGCGCACCCTTAATCAATTTTTAATCAAATCGCCAAATTATTGAGCTTTTAGGTGTTTCTTAATAGCACGATGCAATCTTTTTGCTGCCCGCATTTTGCTTCTATGGTCTGGATGCAAGCCATCACCGATATGAGTCATCCCTTCCCAAACATCAATCTTGGTGACTTCAGGCATTTTAGCAATTTCAGCCTCAAAAACATCTATGTATAATTCATATTGTTCTCTTGTCGCCACTTTAAAACCTGGGACCAAATCAGCAAATGTACGCTCTATCAATGGCAAATCCATATTGTTGTAATCAATTGATGTCGTTACAAACACTTTTACACCATGACTTTGTAAATACTGAATAGTTTCTGCCATATTCGCAACGGTAGTATCCAACACCTGCTGCTCGTCGCACAAACCCGCGATAGTATGCAAACAATCATTGAATCGAAAAATCACGGCCACTTTTAAATGCGTTCGATCTGCCCACATCGTTGTATGCTCAACCATTCGAGTCGCTTGCTCTAGCAAACTTAAAAAACCATTCTGACCATTAGTTGTCGCCCCGCCCTCCGCCTGCTCACGATAAACGACTCCTCTTGGGTTATGAATACTGAGTGACTTCATATAATCCGAAATACCACGATAAGAAGAACCATTTAGACTGGTTAATCCAACGTGATTAAAAGGCGAAGCTTCTGGATCGACAAAACTGGCCCCGAGTAAACCAACAACGGGGTTATCAATATCTGGTGTGGTTTTATTAGATGCCTGTGCTAATGAAGAAACAACAACAAAGCACAACAAGAAAGTAAAATAGACAGTTTTCATAATCTGATTCCTTTTCAATTAACAATAATACTCATCCCCTTTGCAACATTGTTCAGGTCCATTACATATCCATAAACCAGCAAAGGTTGTAAAACTATAGACGTAAAAACAATGAAGTTCTGCGCCAAACTTATGAAAAAGCGAATTTATAGAGTCCATATACAGAATGACGGTACAAAATAATAATGCTCTCAATGGATAATTAACCCAAACGACATTGAAATTCATTTTAGCTCAGTACCTTACGCCACAAAGAGTAAACCCTTAAACCAAAATGATATTACCTTCTTGAGCTATTAAATAACACATGGTCAAAACAGTTCAAATTTAACACCTCGTTGTTTAAGTTGTTCCTGTCTGAGTTTGGCTTCGAAGGTAGATGAGTCCTCACCCAGAAACATTAATCTTAATTTTTCCAGTTGCTCGATCTCCTTTGGTAGCGGTTGCAGCACAATATATCCCCTTTCTGTAATTTAGGGGATTAGTAGCAAGCAAATACAGAGTTATGGATTCATCCTTTAATATCATTCATGCGCACATGATATGCGGACTGTGGACTACCATTAAACGAAAGATGACAGATGATTTCAACGAATAGAGTGGCAACACATCAGGTGTTATTTTGTTAAAAGAATTTCTGAAACCGTTGAAGATCACCCAAAAAGCATTGGCCCTAAGACCGCAATACTAACCATCCCTGCTATTTATGCCATATAAAGCTGTGGGTGCTATAAGAAGCCCACCAAACGTCAGAAAGTGGTAAGGTCCTTAAAACCCCATAACTCACCAGAGAAAGCTTATAGGCTTTGCATAGCGCATATTAAAAAGCTTTGTCCGCTGGTTAAAACATTAAAACGCTCGGCAAAGTAGCATGAAGAAAATAAATAGAGAGCTTGAAATGGATAATGGAAATTTGATCGACAAATTAATGAAGAGCAATATTGCTTGTGTGATCGAAGCTTATGAGTAATGCATCGAAAAAATAGAAATGGAAGAAATTGAATTTGTGGGGTAAATCGAAAAAGAAGGTTAGAGCATGTCAAACTTTATAAAAGGGTTTCGAACCCCCGCAATCGCCCGCCCATTCAGGGCTCTAGGGGATATTAGGGATATTAGGGATATCGATTCAAGAATGGCGGAGAGGGAGGGATTCGAACCCTCGGTACGAGTTAACGTACGGTTCCTTAGCAGGGAACTGGTTTCAGCCACTCACCCACCTCTCCGTTTTTAACGCTGATACGTTAGCTACATTTCAAAACAACAATGCAGGTCTAAACGTGGATGCGAAGTTTAATGATTGCTAATAGGAAGTCAACGAATTTTTAATGAATTCAGACCGTCTGACGAGATATTGCACAATAGCGGTGTTTATCGTTAGCTTTAGATGGAAACCATCCATTTATCAAACACAAACTGCATACCCCAGAAACAAAAAAGGCCAAAATTGGCCTTTGATGTTAACCGTACAAGCTGTAGGTTATTCGTCGTCGCTTTTCTCTGCTGCGGCTTGTTCATGAGCAGCAAGTTGCGCATTCTTTTCAGCTTGTATGCGCATGTAAATTTCTTCTCTATGCACAGATACTTCTTTTGGAGCATTAACCCCAATTCGTACCTGATTTCCTTTAACGCCTAGAACGGTTACTGTCACTTCGTCACCAATCATTAGCGTCTCACCAACACGTCTGGTCAAGATCAGCATTTAAATACTCCTGTTCCGTTAGTCCGAAAAATTAACATCCTCTTAAAAATTAGTTCAGTTTAACTGGAATACCAATTAAACCTCACCGCAACCGTTCCCTGTTTTTGTTGTCACCTCAAAAACTGGTTAGGCGTGGGATTATAGCCTATCTTCTAACCATGTCGATACCGACTTAAGTGCTTTATCAAGGTTTTGTGGCTGATTTCCGCCAGCTTGCGCCATATCTGGACGTCCGCCGCCCTTGCCTCCCACCTGCTGCGCCACAAAGTTTACTAATTCACCCGCTTTAATTTTTTCGGTAACTTTTTTTGTCACACCGGCAATCAAGCTTACTTTTTCACCACTTACAAGGGCTAACAACAGTACCCCTTCGCCCATCTGGTTCTTTAAGTCATCAACCATGGTTCGAAGCGCTTTGGAATCCACACCTTTAGGTTGAGCAACTAATACGTTAGTGCCATTAATTTGGATCATATTCGACAGCATATTTGAGCCAGCATTAGCTGCTAATTTTTGTTGCAGTGTGTGGTTTTCTTTTTCCAGCTGTTTCTGCTGTTCTAACATTTGTTGCAAACGTGCTGCAACGGATTGGCTATCCGTTTTAAGTTGTTTGGCTAAGTCATCCAATAAAAGGGTTTGTGTTTGCACACTATCCAGAGCCGCTTCACCCGTTACCGCCTCTATACGGCGTACACCAGCCGCAATGCCTCCTTCAGACACGATACGGAATAACCCAATATCGCCAGTACGCTCAACATGAATACCACCACATAACTCCATAGAAAAAGGTGCCAACGCCCCCTCTCCCATAGACACAACCCGCACATCATCTGCGTATTTCTCACCAAACAACGCCATTGCGCCTGCTGCTTTCGCTTGTTCTAAATTCATTAATTGGGTTTGTAGAGGGCTATTTGCGCGAATTTGGCCATTTACAATTGATTCAATGGTTCTCAACTCTTCAGCCGTTACGGCTTCTAAATGAGAAAAATCAAAGCGAAGTTTATCGTCTGTTACCAGTGAACCTTTCTGATTAACATGTTCACCCAATACTTGTTTCAGCGCAGCATGCATTAAGTGAGTTGCGCTGTGATTCAATTTGATATTGCCGCGGCGTTCAGCATTAATTTCAGCATTAACGCTGTCACCGACATTAAGCGCAGACAAAGCCGTACCCTTATGTGCAATCGCTTGGCCAAGTTTTACCGTATCGATAACAGTAAACTCACTAGCCGCCGTACGTAACGTGCCTGTATCACCTACCTGACCGCCGGATTCAGCATAGAATGGCGTGGTATCTAAGATAACAATTCCTTCATCACCTGCTCCTAACTGTTCTACTTGCTCTGCGCCTTTGTACAACTCCATGATTTTGGCTTGACCAACTTCATTTTCGTAACCGGTAAAATCTGATTCTTGATCAGACTTCACTAAGTTGTTGTAGTCGGTACCAAACTGGCTGGCTTGCTGCGCACGCTGGCGCTGTTTCTCCATTTCAGACTCAAAGCCTTCCACATCAAGTTTAAGCTCTTTTTCACGCAATACATCAGCGGTTAAATCCATGGGGAAGCCGTATGTATCGTACAACTTAAATGCCACTTCACCCGATAACGTATCTGAGTCCAAGTCTTTTAATGCGTCTTCCAAAATCGCCATGCCGCGATCCAAAGTGCGAGCAAACTGTTCTTCTTCCAGTTTCAAAACCTTTTCGATCACCGGGCGTTGTGTTTTCAATTCAGGGTAAGCTTCGCCCATTTGTTCGATAAGAGCTGAAACTAATTTATAGAAGAAAACATCCTTTGCCCCCATTTTATAACCGTGACGAACGGCTCGGCGAACAATGCGACGTAAAACATAACCACGGCCTTCATTAGAAGGCATTACGCCATCGGCAATAAGAAAGCTACAAGAACGAATATGGTCGGCAATAACCCGTAGTGATTTGTTATCTAAATCATCGGTGTTACACAAATTGGCAGCGGCTTTAATAAGCGCTTGAAAAATATCAATTTCGTAGTTGCTGTGCACATTCTGTAAGATCGCAGAAATGCGCTCTAAACCCATGCCGGTATCAATAGACGGCTTAGGCAATGGCTTCATTTCACCATCAGCACTGCGGTTGTATTGCATGAATACCAAATTCCAGATTTCGATATAACGATCGCCATCTTCATCGGCTGACCCTGGAGGCCCACCCCAAATGTGATCACCGTGGTCATAAAAGATTTCAGAGCAAGGACCGCAAGGACCGGTATCACCCATAGACCAAAAGTTATCAGAAGTGGCAATACGAATAATCTTATCTTCTGGTAATCCAATTTCATTTTGCCAAATGGCATAGGCTTCATCGTCTTCGGAATACACAGTCACCAATAATTTATCTACCGGCAACTTTAATTCTTCCGTTAACAGTGTCCAAGCAAACCGAATCGCATCTTGCTTGAAATAATCACCAAAACTGAAATTTCCCAGCATTTCGAAAAAAGTATGATGACGGGCGGTATAACCTACATTTTCTAAATCATTATGCTTACCGCCAGCACGTACACAACGCTGAGATGAGGCTGCTCTGCTGTAGGCGCGCTTATCGCTACCTAAAAACACATCTTTAAATTGGTTCATACCCGCATTAGTAAATAGCAAAGTGGGATCGTCGGCAGGAACCAATGATGAACTCGCGACTTCTTGATGCCCGTTTTTAGCATAGTAATCAAGAAATGAGCGTCTTATTTCAGCAGTACTCTTGTACATTTCAAACCCTGTGCAAATGATTTCAATCTCATGTTAAATGCATATGAGATGATGTTAATATTCGATAAAAGCAAGGCCGGGACGATAGCACGGATCAACCCACAAAAACAACGCCATACAAGGCATTGAGAGTGAGTATCCAAAGGGAATAACCGGGAAGTAATCCGGATATATTCCGAAAAAGAGGAGGACTAATAAGGGTAGAGTTTAGAATTTCTTATTAGGCAGCAATAAGTCCTGATCGATAGCAATAAATTGTGAAGCAGTCTGTTGCAAGCTTGAAGCCGAGGTGGCTCGCACACCAAAAACTGTCACTGGCACGTTATAAGTATCTTGCATCTTTTGAACCAACAGATCAAAGTCACCATCACCACTGAGTAAAAGCATTTCATCCACCTTCGATGCCAATTCCATCACATCAATGGTAATACCTACGTCCCAATCACCTTTTGCAGAACCATCTGCACGGGTAATAAAAGGTTTAAGCTTCACGTTAAAACCAATGCCACGCAGAATATTATGAAACTGGCGTTGTTTATCTTGCGCGCTAGCAATGGCATAAGCGTTAGCTGCAACCACGTTATGTTGTTCCACGTAACCTTGCCAAAACATGTTGTAGTCAAAATGCTGCTTAAAAACTTGGCGTGTGGTGTAGTAAATATTCTGCACATCTACAAACACCGCTATCGACTTTCTCATGTAATTCTCACTTGGTTATAAAGGCAACATTAAGAAAATGGAATTAGAAAAAATAAGCGACTAATTCAATTTACGGGCTTTAAATTTACGCCCTTTCATTTTTCCTTCATTGAACTGTTTAAGGCTACGTTTCACACTACGAAGTTTAACGGCAACATAACTGTGAGTCGCAGTAATGTTGATTTTTCCAACATCATCTCCAGGCACTTCAGCGTCTTTTGTTAACGCTCCTAAAATATCACCCGGTCTCAATTTAGCTTTTTTACCACCATCAATGCATATGGTTTGATATTCAGGTGCAATAATTCGATTCGCATGAAATCTTACTGCCTGAATGCCCGTCCATTTTATTTTGGCTTTTTGATAATCTTCAATGGCATTCGCTCTTGGCACTTCTTTAGGCGCGCACAAAGTTAAAGCCAAGCCCTCGGCATCCGCCCTTCCCGTTCTACCGATGCGATGAATATGGACTTCAGGATCAGGAGTAATATGAAAGCTAATAACGGCGCCAACTTCTTTAACATCCAGTCCGCGAGAGGCAACATCGGTTGCCACGAGTACTGAAATACTTTTATTGGAAAATCTAACCAATACCTGATTTCGTTCTCTTTGTTCCATTTCCCCATGCAATGCTAAAACTGAAAACCCTAATTCAGCAAGTTCATCAGCGACTTCCTGGCAAGCTTGTCGGGTATTGCAGAATATAATGCTCGACTCTGGCTGAAAATGGGTCAATAGGGCCGCTGTCGCCTTAATTCGATGGGCATCTTCAACTTCATAAAATAATTGCTGAATTTTGCTGGTATCGTGAGTTGCTTCAACGGTTACTTCAACAGCATTTCTCTGGATGCGATAACTAATATTTCGAATTTCTTCTGGATAGGTGGCAGAAAACAAAAGCGTTTGGCGCTCAACTGGCACATTCTTAATAACAGTGGCCATCTCTTCCTCGAACCCCATATCCAGCATACGGTCGGCTTCATCCAAAACCAGCGTATTCACTTCTTTCAGATTCAATCGACGTCGAAGTAAATGGTCCATAATACGACCCGGCGTACCAACAATAATATGCGCACCATGAGATAAAGAGCCGATTTGCGGCCCCATAGGCGTACCACCACATAAGGTCAGTACTTTCATATTATCGACCATTCTACCCACAGTACGGATTTCCTGAGCAACCTGTTCAGCAAGTTCTCTTGTTGGGCACATAACCAGCGCCTGTATACGAAACCGTTCAACATCTAATCGATTAAGCAATCCAAGTGCAAATGCCACCGTTTTACCACTACCGGTTTTAGCTTTACCAACCACGTCTTTACCCGTCAAAATCAACGGCAGACTTTTGGCTTGAATTTCAGTCATCTCGCTAAACCCCATGGTTTCGAGATTATTTAGAAGAGGAGTTTGCAAATTAAGAGATGAGAATGATTTATTCACTGAGTTCACTTATTAGATTACCGATAGAATTAAGAAGAAAAGTCGCTTTCTGTAATGGTCATTGCTATGCCACTCTTCTTTATTAACATTAAGTCATTAAAAAAGCGCAAACCAACAAGCAGGCTATTATCGTTCACAACCCACTTTATTCCCACCTGTTTTTTCATTTGCCCTTTTAATGGCTGAAGACGACTCCAAATATCGACGCCAGAAATCAAACCAATTCTTTTATAACACCAACTTCACTTAATGTTTCGACAAAAACGCCCACAATGTCCAATAACTATTCACCACATAAGGACAATTTCCACATTTTGTCCTTATAAATATTGTTTCTGTCCATTTAATCAACTAACATATGGACAAAACCCACATAAGTGTCCATATAATAAAGATGAAAAAAGAACAAATACAGCTAGAGCATATATGGATTATTCAAATATTAGCGACATTTATCAAACCTGTTTCTTTTTCAAACATTAAAGAGGCAATCAAAAAAAATACCATTAAAACAATTGAAAACAAGACCTTACAGCGCAGATTAAAAAATCTGGTTGAGAGCGGATTGGTTATAGCAGAAGGTGAAAAGCGAAATCGCAAATATTCGATACCAAGGAATGGAGTACAGGAGCCTAAAAACGAATTCACTATTAATATGGACAAAGATACTCAACACCAACCTCAAAAAGAGCTTCCTGAAAAGCAACATAAGGACAAATCTCATCCTATTTATTCGCCCGAAGCTCTTTCTCTATTGGAATTTCTTGATACGCCATCCTTTGGCAGACCAAAAAGTACTTATCAGCTTACCTTGGTAGAAAACTACATTCCAAACAAAACCCAATATGTACCGAGTTCAGTTAGAGAAAAGTTGGAAGCATTGGGAAAACGTTTCGATACCAATTTAACAGCGGGCACTTATGCCAAACACATAGGCCAACGCCTACTAATTGACTTGTCATATAACTCTAGTCGTTTAGAAGGCAATACCTATTCAAAACTGGATACTCAAAATTTAATTGAAAAAGGACTCTCAGCCGAAGGCAAAATTCAAGAAGAAACGGTGATGATAATCAATCACAAAGAAGCCATTCAATTTTTAGTTGAACACGCCGAAGAAACCACTCTTACTCCCTTTACTATTCGAAATATCCATTTTCTTCTGTCTCAAGATCTTCTCAAAAATCCTAATTCATGTGGCAATATTCGTCAGGTTGAAGTCGGGATAAACAAATCGGCCTATATCCCCTTAAATAATCCTCATCAACTTGAAGAGTGTTTATCCTTATTGTTAAGAAAAGCGGCGCAAATTGATAACCCTTTTGAGCAAAGCTTTTTTTTACTTATCCATTTGTCTTATCTTCAAGCATTTGAGGATGTAAACAAACGAACAGCAAGACTTGCATGCAATATCCCTTTAATAAACCAAAACCTGTGTCCTTTAAGTTTTGTTGACGTGCCTCAGGAAGACTACTTTAAAGCTTTGATGCACTTCTACGAGCAAAATGAATTACTACCCGCCCTAGAACTATTCGAATGGGCCTATTCAAAGTCATGTGAACAATATGATGTCATCAAAGAATCACTTGGTGAAATAGATTCTTACCGTATCCAGTACCGTGCGGCACGTAAAGAAGCTATGGGAGGAATAATCAGGAATAATATATCTAAAAACGACGTTGAAACTTATTTACAACGCTATTGTGCCGAACATAATATTCCATCAACAGATAAATTCATTGCCATTACAACCAATGATTTAAATCACCTGCATGTGGGCGCCATTATCGGTTTAGGTATAACAGAAAGCATGTTTATATCTTGGAAAAATGCAACATAAGCCGCGCAATTAACAGCTAAAAAACGTCATTTCGCAATCGCTTCACTCGCTGCGCCAAAGTCTCGAATCCTCACTCCAACGACCCCTGCAACAATAGCAAAACTCAATGCTCCTAATACAATAAGCCTTCCTAACAAAGCTATCTTGCTTGCTAGCGCTAACTCGTACCAAACCGCCATTTCTGGTTTTAACCAGTAAATAACAGCAATCATTGCTGCTGTAGCCGTGAATATTCGAACCAAGAAAACAAATGTATTTTTTGAAGCGCGATATACGCCTTCACGATGTAGATGTTGATATAGCAGGCCCGCGTTAAGCGTTGCAGAAATTGACGTCGCGGCAGCCAATCCAACATAGCCAAAGGGAACGGCCAAAATAAGGTTAAAAAACATGTTAGACGCCATGGTCCATATGCCATATTTAACCGGTGTTTTAGTGTCTTGCCTAGAATAAAAACCAGGGGCCAGCACTTTAACCAACATAAAACTAAGCAATCCGCTGGCGTAAGCAACCAAGCTAAAAGACGCCATGTGGGCAGTTTCAACCGTAAAAGCCCCCCGCTGAAACAACACCAGTAATATCGGCTCTGCTAGCATAATTAAGCCCCCAGCGGCAGGAATTCCCAATATACAAACCATGCGCACAGCCCAGTCCATATTCGCAGAAAACTGTTCAGCTTTATCAGCTACAAAATTTCGGGAAAGCGTTGGCAGAATAACCGTCGCGATAGCGATGCCAAACAACCCTAATGGAAATTCAAGCAGCCGATCAGAATAGTACAACCAGCTTATTGAACCGGTAACCAAAAAACTGGCAATTAAGGTATCTAACAATAAGTTAATTTGGCTAACGGAGACGCCAAATAAAGCGGGTATCATTAACTTTCTGACTTTAATAACACCCGGATCGCGCCATCCCCATTTTGGTTTTACCATCACGCCTGCTTGTATTAAAAAGGGAATTTGAAAGAGTAATTGAACCATTCCTCCGAAGAAAACGCCCCAAGCAAGTGCAAAAGCCGGCTCTGAAAAACTGTCTCTCAAAAAAATGGCGCAACTGATAATAACCACGTTTAACAATACCGGCGTAAAGGCAGGAACCGCAAACCGGTTCATTGTATTGAGAATTGCACCTGACAACCCAACAAGGGTCACGAACAAAATATAAGGAAAGGTGATTTTTAACATGGTACTGGCCATCTCAAACTTATAACCGCTTTCACCATCCTGCATATAATCAATAAACCAACCGGTACCAAAGATCGCAGCCAAAACTGGCGAAGCGATAACTCCGACTATCGTCACCACTGTCACAATAACCCCTAAGGTGCCGGACACTTTAGCGAGAAACAAACGCATTTGCTGTTTATCGTCTTGGGCCTCAACTTCTGTGAGTACGGGTATAAAAGCCTGAGCAAAGGCCCCTTCTACAAAAAGCCGTCGCAGAAAATTAGGAATTTTATTCGCAAAGAAGAAGACATCAGCCGCAGCGCTCGCCCCCAACATATTAGCAACAACGACATCTCGGGCTAGCCCTAAAATGCGAGAAATCAAGGTCATCACACTGACGATCGCCCCTGATTTAAGAAGTTTTTTAGACAAGTTGTAGATCTTTTTTATCAATATTATGAAAAATATTATGGCGGTTACATCACCCGCTGTAAACCACAATTCATGCGGGATTGAGAGATATTCATCTTGAGTTGTAAATACCTATTCCGGGAAAAAATTAAAATTTTTTTAATTTTCTTGTCAACGCATTTGTAACCGTAGCGTTTTAACCATTGAAAGCATGACAACATTAATCTTTGGAGAATTAACATGAATAACTTAAACCTAAAAAAAGTCATTACCGCTATCACAGTTACCACGATTCTAGCCGGACCTCTTGCACACGCCAGAGGTCCGGCAAATTCCGATCGCTTACAAGCGCATTTTGACCGTATTGATACCTCGGGCGATAGTTTTATTGATGCCACCGAATGGTCCGCTAAGGCGAGTGCTCGTGCAGAAAAGATGTTTGACCGTAAAGATGCCGATGATGACGGGTTCTTAACCTTGGAAGAAGCCACTACTACTCGTCGTGGTGAGGCCCGTGATTTATCCGAAATTGCAGATGATATCGTTCAATGCGTTGCTGACCTTAAAGAAGAAACTGGCAACGACGATATTACAGTGCCTGACGCAGATGCCTTCTTGTCACCAGAAGAGAAATTTAACAATGCCGATACGTCTGGCGATGACGTTTTAGATTTAACCGAAGTGTTAGTCAAAGCAGATGAAAAATCAGTAACCTCATTTGCCAATATGGATACCGATTCCGATGCTTTAATTAGTTTTGAAGAATTCTCCGCAGCAAAAACTAGCCGTCATGCCACACGCCGCGCAGTAAAAAGCTGCATTAATGAATTAACCAACGAAGATGACATCGTATAAACAGGCCACTTTAGTTAGCGTTTGTTTTTCCTGTTTTTTATCCTCCATTATGTCTCAGGGATGAGGCATATCATCAGACTCAAAATCCGCTTTTTTCACCGGAACTCAATACAAGCATGTAAGGTTTAGACCACTTGCCAACAAACTTTCTGTTCCGGTGGACTTTTTCTTTCCATGGTTCTCATAGCTCCGTTTACATCTCTTCTCTCACCCCTCATTCCTCCTTCTCACCTCTACGTAAAGATATTCTGACAGTAGGTTTAACCCTACCCTAGCTTGTTTGCCATTCCGGCAAAAGGTAGACTCAATTCATTACGTGATTCCACGTTTTTCCACCATGCCAACAACAATAAAATCGGAGAAGCGAAGTGAAATTCGACATCTTTTTTTCCATTTGCCAAACAGAAGTAGATGGCTATCTTCCCAATGAAAAAACCATGTTTCAGAACTTTTTCGATCAAGTAAAACTTGCTGATCAATTGGGTTTTGGCACAGCTTGGGTAGCTGAATCGCATTTATCTTCAGAAGTGCAAAAACAAAATCCAGGCGCTGTCATTCCGTATTTCAAAGGCGAAATTGGGTTAAACGCAGATATTTTGCAATTAGCGCATAAAATTTTCGCTCAAACCAAAAACATCAATGTTGGCTCAGCCATCATGAATATTTTATGTAATGGCGGACCATTAGCGCATGCTGAAGCCATTAAGTATTTCTTGTCACTACATGGGTTAGACGACAGTGAGTCTCGACTGCTTGAGGTTGGGTTCGCAGCTGGCAGATTTCCCTACTCTAATTCACCATATGGTATCCGACCAAGAAACAAATTGGAGCAGATTGCATGGCCAATTATCAAAGGGCTTATTTTTCGTGAAGCCACAGAAGTGTTTCTGCGGGCCTTAAATAACGAAGTCATTTCTTCCAGCGACATTACGCCTATCGTCCTAACTGCTGATAAATGCCGAACGTCTGAGCATTGGGAACAAATTGTTGCGGCTCATCAAGAGATCGGCCAGACCAAAGAATCGCCGCAAGCCATCACTATTCCTCCTTTTTGGGAATTCGATAAAGTGGGTGTTATGCCATTTGAGTTTCGCCAAGATTTGTTGCGCCTCACCATAGGCAGTCACGAGCCACCGGTGCAAAAAATGGCAAATTCAATTCTGCCTTGTGGTGTATTTAATCTATCTATTACTCCATCAAGCCAAATTGAAACCACTCACGAATTAATGCAAGAAGCTTATCACCCAGATGGCGGCCCCTGGCATCGTCACCTTCTACCTCGCACAGCTTTGGTGTTTGTAAATGGCGATACAGATAAGTCGCCTCAAGCTCAATCTGAAACCGCTAAACAGGCAGCAGAAAAAGCACTGAAAAACTATTGGCAAGCAATGGACGGCACCATTGATGAATCCAAAATAAAAGAAGCGGTTAACAATGCGATTGCAGGAAACCCACAAGAAGTGGCCAAACTCATTCAGGAACAATTTCATCCCGATGATCGTTTAATGTTGTGGTTCGACTTTAATAACCATAACAATGAAGCGGTGAAAAACAGCATGAATGCCTTTATGCATGATGTCGTCCCACTCTTAAAATAATAAGCTAGGTTAATATATGAGTAACTGGGTTCCATTAGTAAAATGTCAGCGTCAAGGCATAACCGAAGTCGTTAAATTTGGCGCGGTATGCTGGGTTACCGGTGGGAATGCTCACAAAAAAACGGCTGAAAGCTCTATAAAAAAAAGTAATATCGTGCACCTTTTTGGCGACGATATTCTCTGCTTTGGTCGTTCATTAATGAAGCCCTATCAAATGAAGGTTTTTACCGACGAGCTTAAAGGCGTACTGACACCGGAGCAAAAAGCGTTAAGTTTGGCATCTCATAACGCCGAGCTGAAACATTTATCAATTGCCCAATCGATTTTGGAACAAGCAAAGCATAACCAACTCAATACTCCTGAATCCATGCCATTAATGCCCAACAAAGCGGTTAATCAACCCAGTAAATGGAATCATCCTTGTTCTGGCAAGCATGCTGGAATATTAAGAGGCTGCGAAATTAAACACTGGCCAACAACCGGTTATCAGTCACAAAATCATCCCTACCATCAAGCTTTTCTGGATGCAATCAAGCAAGTATTAGGAACAGATTGGCAGCCAAAAGCTACCGCAGTTGATGGTTGTGGACTACCAACTTTCAGTAATACCTTGGTTGAAATGGGAGAACTCTTTGCAGCCCTTGCTTATAACAAAAACCAAGATTGGATTTGGGACAGCATGGTTAATCACCCCGACTTAATTGGCGGAGAAGGTCGTTTAGATTCAGCCATTTTGGCCGCTTGTAATGGCAAGGTTTTAGCTAAAGAAGGCGCTGATGGGCTTTTAGGCTTAGCCATTTGTCATGACGATTATCCAGATGAATTAGGCATTATCATCAAAATGGCGCATGGCTGGGATGGCACAGCAACTTGGTTTGTTGCCCACAAAATATTGACACAGCTAGGGTTTGATATACCAAATGCGACACCTCCTGAACATCAATCCGTTTGGATTGCCGATGAAGTTTGCCCCATCAAATAAAATTTATGCAAAATTTGCCAGATGAGATTTAAATGTTTGATCCAAACAAAACCATTATTGATATATCCCCTTTAATCACCCCTGATATGCCGGTATTTCCAGGTGACACACCTTTTTCCCGCCAAGTGTTAATGGACTTTGAAAAAGGTGACAACTTGGCACTATCAACAATTAATACTACCGTGCACTTGGGCAGCCATACTGATGCTCCCTACCACTACCATAAGCATGGCCGAACCATTGAACAACAAGACCTACATCGCTTTCTAGGTTCAGCACAAATAATTGATGTGACCCATATTAGCAATTCGGCAATTACCGTAACGGAATTGAACGGCATTAATGTTAGCTGTAAGAAAGTATTGTTCAAAAGCAACTCCTTCCCACATGAAGGCCCTTGGCAAAATGAATTTGCCTACTTATCACCAGAGTTAATTACTTATCTATCCGAGCAGGGTGTAACAACGGTCGGTATCGACACGCCTTCGGTAGACTCAGCAACGTCTAAAAACCTACCTTGCCACCACGCTATTTTCACTCATGATATGACCATATTAGAGGGTTTGGATTTACGCAATGTCGATTCCAACAAGATGTACGAACTCATTGCACTTCCGTTAAAAATTCAAGGGGGTGATGCATCCCCGGTGCGAGCAATTTTAATTGAGCAGTAAAAGAGAATAGCTAAAAAGTCATATCCCACATTAAACATACATAAAAACGCCGGTAATTGCTTACCGGCGTTTTTGTCTTTTACATCGATACTCTGTTAAACCAGAGCCCATCGATTACATATTGGTTTTGCCACCAAAGGCAACGCTTCTGTTTAACGTGTCAACCAAACCCAATTGCTTTTGGTCGAACAAACGTACATCACGTAACTCATAAGGCGCTTTCACACCTGCTTTCGCCAGAATAGCCGCATCAAAAGGTAACTTGATGCTATCCGCGCCTGCAGACGTGTTTTGTGCAGCATGAGATTCCATTACCGGAACCAACTGACCACGGCTGTTTGTACCATACAAGACGCCACGTACTTCAAAGCGGCCGGCTTCTTTCGCTAACAATCTTACGCTAGCGGATAAACCCATTTTGTCGCTCATTGATACCGTATTCAACTGAGCGGTATCACGAGACAAGGCAAACGCCACTTTCGCATTACGTGGAATGGTCATGCCATTATCACTTGCAACACTTTGTACACGTAGCTCATACAAACCATTTATAGGTGAAACAATGTTGGCTTGCTCTGCTGCTGCAAATTCAAGCTCAGTGCCATTAACCGTAACCGATACTTGAGACACTTCACCATTAGGTGCAACCAACTGAGCTGTTGTTTTGCCAGCCTTGAATGCATCACCACCATTTAACATCGCGCCACGTGCAATCACCTTGTCATCTTCGGTGTAGCTTTGCGTCGGAATGCTAACAGACAAGTTGTAAGGTGAATTCTTCTCTTTCACCTGCACAATGTATCTGTCGCCTTTCGTCAACGCTTGCTCGGTTTTCAGTGTTAATGCACCAAAAGCCGCATTGGCATTAGTCGTTAACGCCACGGTGTTAGCAAACATGCCAACCTGCGCTAACTGGTCTGCCGATGCACGGGTTTTAACCAACGATGCTGCCGCATTGTCTGGGTGAGTTAATTGCAACAAACCGGTATCCAGTTGAGCAGATTGACCCACTTCGCCTTTCGCGCTGGAAATCATGACCGCGATATTGGACTGGGTAGAGTTTAATACCACACCCTTGTTCAATTGCGCGCCAGACACTTCCATACGATATTCATTGCTTAGGGCATTGAACGCTTTGCTGGCATTTAACTTGTTAGTCTGCTCAATAGGAAAACTAAAGTGCAGATAATCGTTCGCGGACTGGGTATCCAGTACCTGGGCTGATGCGACTGCTGACATCAAGGAAAAGCCCACTGTTAATAATTGCTTTTTCATGTTCTTGGCTCCTGATTAGATGTCGGCACGAATAATCGTGTCTAGATTGAAACAATCACGACGTGATTGATGGTGACTTAAAGGCTCAGAACCTTTAGTACGCCAAGTATCGTAGAACCAAACACTACCAGCACCTGCCTGAGAAGAACAATCAAGGAAACCGTCAGAACAACTGTTCAACCAGTTTTGAGTAACTTCAAGGCCAACCTGATATTGGTAACCACCACAATAGCTGTCGCCATCAAAAGGAGAAGATTCTACATCTGAACCAACGACGCTTTTGAAGGTTTTAGGCAGCGCAGGGCGACCAGACGTACCCAATAACCAATCAGCATTATAAGATGCCATCCAGCTTACTTGTTGCATTCTTACCGCATCACTTTGATAACCTAAGATCCAGCCAAGAATAGCTTCAAAAACAGTACCGTTCATCACCGCATCGGCCAGAGGCGTACCTTTACTTGACGCTGCTACAGCAATAACTTTGTTAGTTTTATTAATGATATTAGGGTAACGAGAATCCCAAGTTGGGTTGGACATGATCCAACGCACGACATTACCACCATTAGAGTGAGTAATAATGTTCATGGAAGTAATACCCTGGGCATTGATGAAAGAAGTCAACTGACCTGCCAGACATCCGGCAGCATCGTTAGACCACATATATTCTTCGAACTTACAGTTTACAACCGTGTAGCGACTACCGTTTCCAGACATAACGGAATTAACAAACGATCCCGTCCAGTAATCATTATAAGCGTCAGTTTGGTTACCTGTACCGTGAACAAAGGCAACCCCCATGTTTGCGCTACTGATGGCTGAGAAGCCTAAAAGTAGCAACAGCGTGAATGATTTAAATATTCTCACGTTTTCACTCCAATCTTGTTAATGGATTATTATGATTTTATGACTCGCAAATCCGCCAAAAATAAAACACAGGTCGGATGAGCAAGAACCCATAAGATAGGGCAAATTAATTACCGTGTAAAGAAAATGTTAATGACATTTTTCAAACGAAGTGAGCAAAATGGAATATTTATCACTCTATACTTGTACCCTTATCAACATGCAAAAAACGCCGATAATTGCTTACCGGCGTTTTTGTCTTTTACCACGATACTCTGTTAAACCAGAGCCCATCGATTACATATTTGTTTTTCCACCAAAGGCAACGCTTCTGTTTAACGTGTCAACCAAACCCAATTGCTTTTGGTCGAACAAACGTACATCACGTAACTCATAAGGCGCTTTCACACCTGCTTTCGCCAGAATAGCCGCATCAAAAGGTAACTTGATGCTATCCGCGCCTGCAGACGTGTTTTGTGCAGCATGAGATTCCATTACCGGAACCAACTGACCACGGCTGTTTGTACCATACAAGACGCCACGTACTTCAAAGCGGCCGGCTTCTTTCGCTAACAATCTTACGCTAGCGGATAAACCCATTTTGTCGCTCATTGATACCGTATTCAACTGAGCGGTATCACGAGACAAGGCAAACGCCACTTTCGCATTACGTGGAATGGTCATGCCATTATCACTTGCAACACTTTGTACACGTAGCTCATACAAACCATTTATAGGTGAAACAATGTTGGCTTGCTCTGCTGCTGCAAATTCAAGCTCAGTGCCATTAACCGTAACCGATACTTGAGACACTTCACCATTAGGTGCAACCAACTGAGCTGTTGTTTTGCCAGCCTTGAATGCATCACCACCATTTAACATCGCGCCACGTGCAATCACCTTGTCATCTTCGGTGTAGCTTTGCGTCGGAATGCTAACAGACAAGTTGTAAGGTGAATTCTTCTCTTTCACCTGCACAATGTATCTGTCGCCTTTCGTCAACGCTTGCTCGGTTTTCAGTGTTAATGCACCAAAAGCCGCATTGGCATTAGTCGTTAACGCCACGGTGTTAGCAAACATGCCAACCTGCGCTAACTGGTCTGCCGATGCACGGGTTTTAACCAACGATGCTGCCGCATTGTCTGGGTGAGTTAATTGCAACAAACCGGTATCCAGTTGAGCAGATTGACCCACTTCGCCTTTCGCGCTGGAAATCATGACCGCGATATTGGACTGGGTAGAGTTTAATACCACACCCTTGTTCAATTGCGCGCCAGACACTTCCATACGATATTCATTGCTTAGGGCATTGAACGCTTTGCTGGCATTTAACTTGTTAGTCTGCTCAATAGGAAAACTAAAGTGCAGATAATCGTTCGCGGACTGGGTATCCAGTACCTGGGCTGATGCGACTGCTGACATCAAGGAAAAGCCCACTGTTAATAATTGCTTTTTCATGTTCTTGACTCCTGATTAGATGTCGGCGCGAATAATAGTGTCTAGATTGAAACAATCGCGACGTGACTGCTGATGACTTAAAGGCTCAGAACCTTTAGTGCGCGTAGTATCATAGAACCAAACGCTACCTGCACCCGCTTGAGAAGAACAATCAAGGAAACCGTCTGAACAACTGTTCAACCAGTTTTGAGTCACTTCCAAAGCCACTTGGTTTTGATAACCAGCACAATAGCTGTCACCGTCCCAAATGGCAGAGTCAACATCAGATCCAACAACCGTTTTAAAGGTTTTAGGTAATCCTGGACGACCCGAAGTGCCGTATAAGTTGCTAGCGTTATAAGATGCCATCCAGCTAACTTGTTGTTGTTTAACCGCATCACTCTTAAAGCCTAATAGCCAGCCAAGGATAGATTCAAAAACATTACCAGCAATTACCGCATCAGCAAGTGGCGTACCTTTACTAGAAGGCGCCAACGCAATAACCTTATTAGTCTTGTTAATAATGTTTTGATAACGTGAATCATAAGTCGGGTTGGACATGATCCAACGCACGACATTACCACCATTGGAGTGAGTTATAACGTTCATCGAAGTAATGCCCTGGGCATTAATGAAAGACGTTAATTGGCTAGCCAAACAACCTGCTGCAGCGCTATCCCACATGTATTTATCAAAGTTACAATTTACAACCGTATAGCGACTACCATTGCCAGACATAACGGAATTAACAAACGATCCTGTCCAGTAATCATTATAGGCATCACTTGGGTTACCTGTACCGTGTACAAAGGCAACCCCCATATTTGCACTACTGATGGCCGAGAAGCCAAGTAATAGCAACAGCGTGAATGATTTAAATATTCTCACGTTTTCACTCCAATATTGTTAATGGATTATTATGATTTTATTACTCGTCAAACCGTCAAAAAGGAAACACAGGTCAGATGAGCAAGGATAAAAAGATAGGTTAATTTTATTACCGTGTAAAGATGTTGTTAAAAATATTTTCAGAAAAAAAGCATTTGAGGGGAAGTATTTTATACTGGTAATTTGTAACTTACTTCTTTAACAAAAAAACGCCGGCCAAAGCCGACGTTTTTTAAAAAGAATAAAAACCCCAAATGGGGAATTCAATCAGCCTTACATATTGGTTTTGCCACCAAAGGCAACGCTTCTGTTTAACGTGTCAACCAAACCCAATTGCTTTTGGTCGAACAAACGTACATCACGTAACTCATAAGGCGCTTTCACACCTGCTTTCGCCAGAATAGCCGCATCAAAAGGTAACTTGATGCTATCCGCGCCTGCAGACGTGTTTTGTGCAGCATGAGATTCCATTACCGGAACCAACTGACCACGGCTGTTTGTACCATACAAGACGCCACGTACTTCAAAGCGGCCGGCTTCTTTCGCTAACAATCTTACGCTAGCGGATAAACCCATCTTGTCGCTCATCGATACCGTATTTAACTGAGCGGTATCACGAGACAAGGCAAACGCCACTTTCGCATTACGTGGAATGGTCATGCCATTATCACTTGCAACACTCTGTACACGTAGCTCATACAAACCATTTATAGGTGAAACAATGTTGGCTTGCTCTGCTGCTGCAAATTCAAGCTCAGTGCCATTAACCGTAACCGATACTTGAGACACTTCACCATTAGGTGCAACCAACTGAGCTGTTGTTTTGCCAGCCTTGAATGCATCACCACCATTTAACATCGCGCCACGTGCAATCACCTTGTCATCTTCGGTGTAGCTTTGCGTCGGAATGCTAACAGACAAGTTGTAAGGTGAATTCTTCTCTTTCACCTGCACAATGTATCGGTCGCCTTTCGTCAACGCTTGCTCAGTTTTCAGTGTCAACGCACCAAAATCTGCATTGGCATTCGTTGTTAACGCAACCGTATTGGCAAACATGCCAACCTGCGCTAACTGGTCTGCCGATGCACGGGTTTTAACCAACGATGCTGCCGCATTGTCTGGGTGAGTTAATTGCAACAAACCGGTATCCAGTTGAGCAGATTGACCCACTTCGCCTTTCGCGCTGGAAATCATGACCGCGATATTGGACTGGGTAGAGTTTAATACCACACCCTTGTTCAATTGCGCGCCAGACACTTCCATACGATATTCATTGCTTAGGGCATTGAACGCTTTGCTGGCATTTAACTTGTTAGTCTGCTCAATAGGAAAACTAAAGTGCAGATAATCGTTCGCGGACTGGGTATCCAGTACCTGGGCTGATGCGACTGCTGACATCAAGGAAAAGCCCACTGTTAATAATTGCTTTTTCATGTTCTTGGCTCCTGATTAGATGTCGGCACGAATAATCGTGTCTAGATTGAAACAATCACGACGTGATTGATGATGACTTAAAGGCTCATCACCTTTAGTACGCCAAGTATCATAGAACCAAACGCTACCTGCACCCGCTTGAGACGAGCAATCAAGGAAACCATCAGAACAGTTGTTCAACCAGTTTTGAGTCACTTCCAAACCAACTTGATACTTATAACCACCACAATAGCTGTCGCCATCAAATGGTGATGACTCAACATCAGAGCCTATTACACTTTTAAAGGTTTTAGGTAATGCTGGACGACCAGAAGTACCTAGCAACCAATTAGAGTTGTAAGATGCCATCCAGCTTGTTTGCTGCATTCTTACTGCATCACTCTTATAGCCTAAGATCCAGCCAAGGATAGATTCAAATACAGAACCATTCATAACTGCATTTGCCAAAGGCGTGCCTTTACTAGAAGGCGCTACAGCGATGACCTTATTGATCTTGCTAATGATAGTCGGGTAACGAGAATCCCAAGTTGGGTTGGACATGATCCAACGCACCACATTACCACCATTAGAGTGAGTGATAATATTAAGGGAAGTAATGCCTTGAGCATTGATGAATGAAGTCAACTGACCAGCCAAACAACCAGAAGCTGCGCTAGTCCACATATATTCTTCAAATTTACAATTTACAACCGTGTAGCGACTACCGTTTCCAGACATAACGGAATTAACAAACGATCCCGTCCAGTAATCATTATAGGCGTCAGTTTGGTTACCCGTACCATGTACAAAAGCAACCCCCATATTTGCACTACTGACGGCTGAGAAGCCTAAAAACAGCAATGAGGTTAACAACTTAAATAATCTCACGTTTTCACTCCAATCTTGTTAATGAATGATCCAACCAACTCACCAAAGCGAGCCGAACATTACTTTTACAAAAAGTGTTTTTTTAGTTTTATTCTGCTTCACATCAACCGCTCTTATTCAACACCACGAGTGTTTAACCCTACCCAGCTCTACAAAACGCTAAATACCGCAGAGTACATATCACCGTGTAAAGTGGTAAGAGGTCTGATATGATCAGAGCGCTTATTAAACAATGCGTAATATTTTATTACAACCCCTTTACATATTTTTTACATTCATTTTACAAAATAATTGTACTGGTCAAGATCGTATTTGACCCATTAATAAGCGTTATCGGGGATTATGGAAAACGAGTAACAAATCTCTCATTCACTTCGTTTTAATTTGGTTTACACTTTGTTCTTAAACTTCTAATTTGCAGCGATATTCTTATGAACGCCAAACTTTATTCAGCTATGATTCGCCTCAGCATTTTATCTATCGTTTGGGTAAACCAAGTAGACGCAAATTCTCTATATGTGGGATATAGCCAATCTGAGCTCACTTCAGTAATTGGGCAACGTGAAGTGGACCTAGAGCCTTCAGGTGCAAATATTCTTGCAACATTCGATCTTTCAGATAATTGGACTGTTAGCTTGGATGTTGGACAACAGGATGATACTGCGGCTTTTGAAAATAACGCTTCTGCTAAATTTGAAAATGATAGCTGGGGAGCCAGTGTTAATTATTTTTATCAGGATTGGGCATTTTCCTATAGCTATTCCGATTGGAATGATGAACTTGAGGTTATTGCTTTTCCTCTTGGCAGACCAGTAGCACAACGACAAATTTATTTTCAAACCAACGACTCTCCAAGCCACGCTTTAAGAGCTACCTATTATTGGTCTGGAGAGTTCTGGCAACTTGGGCTTTCCGGTGGTTTACATTACAGTAACTGGGAACAATTTACTCACTTCGATAATCCTTTGGATCAAAGACCTTCTCAGGATTCAGTCGATAAAGGCGATTCCACTTTTGTCAGCCTAGGCATTAACGCTTCTCGTTTTTTCCCTATTGAAGGCAGCCGTAATGTGGTTTTAGGGGGTAGCGTCAATTGGAATGAACTAACCGATGACGACTCTCAAGCGGTATCCCGAAACGGGCGTAATATCAATCAAATAAACAACCGCAACATTATTAATCGACTCAATACCTTAGTTGTTTCTGGCTCCGACAGTTATGGTCAAGCTAACGTCTATTTGTCTTGGGATATTACTGAACACTGGATATTGGATTTAGACACCGGGATTGATTTCGGTAACGAAGACAATAGCCAGTTTTGGTCAGTCAACATTGGATACTCGTTTTAACTCTCATTGATAAATTGGAATTTTTTGTATGTCCGTAAATACAACGCCTTCGAACAATAGCACCCTAAAACAGACGGGGCAGGAATGTGTCACTGTGAATATTGAGGACAAAATAGCCATTGTCACACTCAATAGGCCTGATAAGCACAACGCACTCAATATGAATATGTTTCTGGCACTGGATCGAGTTTCCAAGCAACTTCGTAAAAACAAAAGTATTCGTGCAGTATTGATAGCCGGAAATGGTGAAGACTTTTGTTCCGGGCTTGACGTTAAGTCGATTCTGAAAAAACCCACTAGCGGCCTAAAACTTCTGTGGAAATGGTTTCCCGGATCTTCCAACATGGCCCAGCGTGTCAGCACTAACTGGCGTAAAGTTCCAGTCCCGGTCATCATGTGCATTCATGGTCGTTGTTGGGGAGGCGGCTTACAGATTGCCATGGGAGGCGATTTCAGGATTGCCACACCTAGTGCTTCCCTTTCAATTATGGAAGCTCGATGGGGACTCATTCCTGATATGGGTGGAACCATCTCTATGCGAGAGGTTATGCCTGTAGATAAAGCGTTGGAATTAGCAATGACAGCCAAAGAGATAACGGCTCAAGACGCGCTGGACTGTAACCTACTAACCGAAATAGTTGAAGATCCTTTTGTTCGAGCATTAGAGCTTGCCGCAGAAATTTCAAAAAACTCGCCAGACGCAGTCGCTAAAATTAAACGCGTATTCCATAAAGCGTGGCATATGAATGATGGGGCAATTTTAGCAAGAGAATCATTTTGGCAATGGTCAATGCTGTTGGGTAAAAATCAAAAGATCGCGACGAAAAGGCAATCTGGAAAAACAGATATAGCATACAAGGAGCGTTCCTAGTGACTATATAGGGCTGCCGCTATCTAGATTGACCATCATATGAAATAACGATTACCTGAAATCACCAAACCATAATTCGTATTTATTGCTGTAAAACGAATTATGGTTTTCATCAGGCGAATAACACTCTTCAATTAAGAAAGGTATTAACTAGGATTGGAGCCACTTACCTTAAACCAGCCTTCAACTCTTCTTGAACTTTATTGGCCAATTCCCGCAAAGTAACAAGATCCTTGTCTTCAAACTCACGTGGAACTCTGTCAATAATGCATAACGTGCCCATTCGAAGATCAGTATCCAATATTAATGGTGCTCCTGCATAAAACCGAATGAATGGCTCACCAACAACTAAAGGATTGGTAGCAAAACGCAGATCTTCCAACGTGTCCGAAATGTACAAAATATCATCATGATTTATGGCATGGCCACAAAAAGAAATATCGCGAGACGTTTCAGACGCATCTAAACCTTGGCTCGACTTAAACCATTGCCTATCAACATCCACAATGCTAACCAATGCAATTGGCACCTTATAAAACGCTTTTGCCTGTTTTGTAATATCATCAAACCTAGACTCTGGAGGGGTATCCAAAATAGCGAGATCTCTTAACATACAAATTCTGTCAGCTTCATTGGTGGGAATTTTTGGTATTTTCATGTTGCAAACTAATAATTATTTAACGAAATACACCTTTAAATATATCAGCTGTATTTTATTCTTCAAAAAGAATGCCCATAAAGAAACAAATATATTATCTCTTGCGCATTTTTCGCTGCCCAGCTTGCCTAGTTCGTTGAGCTTGCTTTTGACTTTTTGTTTTCAAAAATTTATTGCGAATTTGCTTTTGCCGCTCTGGTGAAAGTTGTTTGAATTTTTTATAGGATTGCTTAAGTTTTTCCCGTTCATTTTTGGGTAAGGACTTAAATTGCTTAAATTTATTACGTAACTGCTGTTTTTGTTCAGCCGGCAAAGACTGCCACTTTTGAAACTTATTGGAAACGTTTTCCCGCTGCTTATTGTCCATACTTACCCAGCGCTGGGCACCTAATGACAACTTATTCTGTTTCTCAGGACTAAAGCCCGTCCACTGATCTTTCACTTTACTCAGTACTTGCTGTTGCTCTGGCGACAACTGTTGCCATTCAACCGCAGATGCTATGAAGCTAGCAAACAATCCAATAACTAACGCCGCACAACGAACAATATTACTCGCACTTGCATTTAACATTAAAAAGCAGAGGTATTTCATTTGCCCTCCCCCTTTTCTTGTTCTTTATCCAGCATAGGCTGTTGACTTTTATCCGACTTTGGTTTCTGGAGTGATTCGTTTTTACTCGGCTCTGGCGTGTTTGATTGGTTCTCTTGCGCTTTGGCTTCTGGTTCAGCAGGATTTGGCGTTTTAATGTCGGTAGCATCAATCCAATCACCATCCACTTGCTCCATCTCAGCTAAATACTCAAGAAACGCCAAACTCAATTTGGCCTGCTCTTGGGCAAAAACAGGGGAAAATGAACAAGCTATTGCAACCATACTAAAGCAACACCTCTTCATTTTGTTGTGCCAACCAATCAGCAAATTCAAGATCTTGAGTAAACTCCATATCGTTTATCAAGGCCAAGTCATCAACTGCAACATCTCCCAAAATCACACCAACAGGTAGTTCAGGAATGGCCTTATTCGGCCCATAGCTTACTAATAATAACGCCACAAAAGCAACTGCCGCCGGCGTACCTAATACTAATGCAGGTAACCTCCATGGCAAACTAGAGGCATGTCCCTTATATTGCTTTTGAGCTTTCGCCATCCTTGCTTTTTGCACCGCTTGCACACGAGCTTGAGCGATGTCATTCACCACATCTTGTGATAATGCGTGTTCCGCACTATCAAGTTGCTCAACAACCCGCTTCTCAAGACGAATGTCGTCCTCATTGTGCTCGTTGTTTTGTCTAGGTTGATTGTCAGATTTGTACGTCATATTCTTCGCCTAGAAATTCTCTAAGTTTACTTACGGCTCTAAAGTAATGGGTTTTTACACTGCCCTGTGAACATCCCATTGCGGCAGCAGTTTCAATAACAGACATGCCTTCCCAACTCCGCATCAAAAAACACTGTTGTTGTTTCTCGGATAATGTTTGCAACGCTTGTAACACCCTTTTTTGCAATCTTTCCTTATTTAAATCTAATTCTGGCTTGCCATGTAATTCATTGTCATCGGGTATCCAGTCATCTAAACCACCATCCTTGTCGTCAGATTTCCAGAAAAACAACAAATTTTTCATTTTGTATTGTCGCTGAAAATCCCGAATTCGATTTTGCAAAATTCGATAAAAAAGTGGTTTCCATTCCTTTGTAGGGCGATTTTCATAATGAGTGACCAATTTGATCATACTATCCTGCAGCACATCAATTGCGTCGGCGTGGTTAGACAAAGCCAATAGTGCCATTCGGTATGCTTTTTTCTCTACACTCTGTAAAAAGGCATCCATGGTTACAGCTTCAGGAAGTTGTTCGGCGTTGGTTTGCATGAATTATTTGAATAGCAGCCTTGTTAAATTTGTCTCGCTTCGATTTACCCATCTTTATTCAATCTAATGACTCGATCTGTTGACCTTACATCTTGTCTTTTTAGTTGAATGATCTTCAGACTATTCAAATGACATTCAATTCTCAAGTTAAACCCATCATTCCAATAAAAAACCTACTCACTGAATACCTTAAATTCACTATGCATTGTATAGTTCACAGACCATGACCACAGACAACATCCCTATTATTTCTTTACTCCTTTATGCCTTTATCTTTATTTAGGCAATCTACAAAATTCAACGCCTTTGTATTAATAAACGCACCACATGGGCTTTGGTTGACAAGCATTAACAATTTATTTTAATAAAAGTCTTTACTAAGTAACCTGATTTCGGGTTAAGTAACCAGAACTCTAGCACTGCTGCGTCAAATTCAGCTATGAAAGTGCCTCTCTCGACAGTAAACATAATACAAAAAAGCGCGATTTTAAGGATGCTGAAAAGCATTTATCATGCCTTGCTTAATTTATATGGGGTTAAAGACTTATTTCATGGTAAAACCGATTGACAAACGAGCCCTACATAGGCAGAATTCGTGCCCTTGAAATTACAGTTGAATCGTTTTGGGAGTCTTATCTTGGCTAACATCAAGTCTGCTAAGAAACGCGCGATACAATCAGAGAAACGCCGTCAGCATAATGCTAGCCGTCGTTCCATGATGCGTACTTACGTAAAGAAAGTAACCGCAGCCATTGAGTCTGGTGACAAAGCGGCGGCTGAAAAAGCTTATGCCGACGCAACGCCACTTCTTGACCGTATGGCAACTAAAGGTTTGATCCACAAGAATAAAGCGGCACGCCATAAGAGCCGTTTATCTTCTAAAATCAAAGCTTTAGCTTAATCGTTATCGTTTCAGGAAAAAGCGCCTATTGGCGCTTTTTTATTGCCTGTAATTCAATGTCTACCCAAATTAACAAACGTATCTAGCTTAAGCCGTATAACAATTAAATCCACATAACTTGCGACCAAAGCCATCCACCTTTTTGTACTCACTTTTTTGCAGCAAAAGCATTGAACTTTCTATACAATCGCCATTGTCTTTTAAATACCCCCAAGGAATTAAGTACTATCATGGCAATGCAGTTAGCTTATTTAAAATCGACTATCGTGGCAGTTGGCCTATTATCACTGTCTTGTGGCATAGCTCAAGCAGCAGAGCAGACAATAGATGAGGCAATCTCAAAATTGACTCAAGCCTCAGAAAAAAGTGACTTGGCTTATGAATTGGTCAGCTCCCTTACGGTAGAAGTAGGCCCCCGCATAGCGGGAAGCCAAGGTGATAAGCTTGCCGTGCAATGGGCTGAAAAGAAGCTAACCGATTTAGGATTTGATAATGTTTATAAGCAACCGGTTCGAGTGCGTAACTGGTCTCGAGGGTTAGCGAAAGCACAAATTATCACTCCTTTTAACCATAGCCTAGTCGTCACTGCTCTTGGTGGCTCCGTTGCCACACCTGAAGGGGGCATCACTGCCGAAGTGCTCATGGTGGATTCGCTAGAATCATTACAACAAACACCACCTGAACAAGTCTCCGGAAAAATCGTATTCATCAACAAAAAAATGCAACGAGACAAAGCGGGGAAAGGTTATGGTCCAGTTGTTGTGGGTCGATCTCAAGGTGCAATTGAGGCAGCAAAAGGTAATGCTCAAGCCGTTATCATTCGTTCTGTAGGCACCGATAACTCTCGTTTTGCCCACACAGGGGCGATGCGCTACAGCCCTGATATTAACAAAATACCCGCAGGTGCTTTATCTAACGCCGATGCAGATACTTTGGAAGCTATGTTTGAAAAAGCCGAAACCGTTAAAATGACGGTAAATATGCAAGCAAAAGAGCACGGTTGGCAAACATCCTACAATGTTGTAGGTGAAATTACGGGCTCTGAAAAACCGAATGAATTTGTTCTGATTGCTGCTCATTTAGATTCATGGGATGAAGGAACAGGAGCATTGGACGACGGCGCGGGTGTCGGCATCGTAACGGCAGCAGCAGCGTTAATAAATAAAACAATGGGCCAGCCTAAACGCACAATCAGAGTAGTGCTTTATGCCAACGAAGAATTTGGTTTAATCGGCGCAAAAGAATACGTCAAAGCCAATATCGACAGTCTGCAAAATATTATTGTTGCAGCAGAATCAGATTTTGGTGCAGGAAAAATATACCAGCTTGATACGCGTTTTGCAGAACCTGCATTGCCCTTTGTGAAGAAACTTGAAAAAGCCTTATCACCGCTAGGCATTACAATAGGTCCGAATACAGCATGGGGTGGTCCCGACATTTATATGCTACCTAAAAAAGGCGTTCCGGTTGCCTCCATGAAACAAGATGGCACTTATTATTTCGACTATCACCACACGCCAAATGACACTTTGGATAAAGTAAACAAAGATGATATCAGGCAGAATCAAACAGCCTATGCCATATTTGCTTATATGATGGCAAATACTGATGTGGACCCTCGTCCTGCACCTGAATTAGAACCTGCACAATAAAAAACGAAGAATCAAATGAAACTGAAATTTCAGTTAATAACTGCCGGATCAATATTATTGCTGGGGTTTGTGTTAGTTCCCAAACCCCAATTAATAAAATATAAAAGCGCCAGTATTATTTCCGAAGCCATTTATTGGGATGGTTTCGGATCTTCAGGCATGCTGTCTGATGCCAATGCCAGTTTCGTTAAATTGGACAACCAAACCTCCCACCTGCATATTTGCTATGGCTTGGGAGAAGAAAAGTCCAATTGCCAAGAATATAAAGTTTTGGAAAATCGAGGGTTTTCCGGTGCCATAGGTCACCTATTAAAATAAGTTTCAATTGATGCGCGTATGATTTCACTTGTCTGCGCGTAACTGGTTACCTTCCTCTCCAGTTTATAAGCACAAAATCAGCATCACTCTATTTTTATTAGCATAGATCTGGTTTATGACTTCCAAACTACATTGTTGGTGTCATAAAACAGCCATAGAAACAACAACGTTTCGTCACACATGAAAGCTATATTCCGCTTGGAATAGATTTTCGGATTAGCTTTAGACATGTTTACTGTAAATGAAGTATTAGCTCAACATTATCCCAAACTGGCCACGCGCCCTTGGCTTTTTAAAGCTTTCAGCTTTGTTATACGCCACCTTCTTCACGAATCAGAGTGTAAAGAATTTAGTGAACGTTACCCTCATCTGCAAAGCTTAGACTTTGTTGAACAATTACTGGAATATTTCTCTTTTAGCTATTCCATTCTCGATACCGAACGAGAAAACATTCCAACAGAAGGCTCAGTCGTCATTATTGCTAACCACCCAATCGGATCTTTAGATGGTTTGGCACTTATAAAATTAATAAGTGAGATTCGACCTGATGTAAAAGTTATTGCAAATGAAATGCTAATGGCTCTAAAACCCATGCGACCGTTGCTATTGCCAGTAAATGTTATGACTGGCAGTACACGCCAAGAAGACATCTCCCGAATTCATGAACATCTGGAAAATGGCAATGCGTTAATCGTTTTCCCCGCAGGAGAAGTCTCTCGATTGCGACCTCACGGAGTAAGAGATACAAAATGGCATACCGGATTCATTCGCATGGCAAGGGCAGCCAATGCCCCCATACTACCTATTTTTATTGACGCCAAAAACTCCCTACTATTTTACTGTGCATCCATGATTTATAAGCCTTTGGCTACTGCGTTGTTAGTCAAAGAAGCATTCAAACACAAACGTAGCCGGAACCACCTTCCCATTCGAATTGGAAAGCTTATTCCTTACGATTCCTATGGTGAAATGAAAATTCCTATTCGCTTGCTAACCAAACTATTTAAACGCCATTTATATCGATTAACATCGAATAAACCCGAGATATTCGCTACCCAAAATCCCATTGCTCCCCCAGAAGATCGAAGAGAATTAGCAAAAGCCATAAAAAAAGACAGCGAACTATTAGGTCATACCGCCGACGGAAAACAAATCCACTTGTACTGTTTTAAAGGCAGTTCTCCTATCTTGAGAGAAATTGGACGCCTTCGAGAAATTGCGTTTAGAGCTGTAGGTGAAGGCAGTAATAAACGCAGAGATATCGATCAATATGACACCGACTATCTACACCTAATACTCTGGGATAAAGAAGATATGGAAATTGTTGGTGCGTATCGTTTGGGCGATGCCGCCAAATTACATAACAAAAAAGGCCTCTACTCCACCAGCCTGTTCAAATTCAGTGAAGGCATGGATAAATACTTTGCTGAAGGTTTAGAGTTAGGCCGTAGTTTTGTACAGCCAAAATATTGGGGTAAGCGCAGTTTGGATTATTTGTGGCACGGTATTGGCGCATTCCTCGTACATTACCCACAATATCGCTACCTTTTCGGACCTGTTAGCTTAAGTAATAGCTTTCCTAAACCAGCAAAAGACCTGTTGGTTGAGTTCTATCAAATTTACTTTGGTAGCCAAGAAAATATAGCCGTATCCAATTACCCCTACCGTCTTCCTAAAGAATTACAGTCTACTTTTTGCGGCAACAACTACAAAGAAGATTTTACCCAACTAAAGCATCTTCTGGCCAATATGGGCGTAGCCATCCCTACCCTATACAAACAATATACTGAGTTGTGCGAATTTGGTGGTGCACAATTCCTGAGCTTTGGCATTGACCCAGATTTCAATGATTGTATAGATGGGTTGATTTTGGTTGACCTACAAAAAATAAAAGATAAAAAACGTCAACGCTATCTGTCAGATCAATTAGTGCAAAGCAAATCCGAGGAAAAATCAACTGACAGGGGCGCCCACATATCCCTTCCATAAAGCTTAGTTATAGACCACCCAAACGACCTAGTTATCAAGTTGAGTAATAAAAATGCTCAACCTTAGTTTTTCCTCTTTTTCTTGCTGTTATTTGCTGATTTAACAATGCATACGAATTCAACGCCCAAAAACTTGACCTCTCCGTACAAACCGCTAGTTTTTAGCGATTTGTTAACAATTGGGTAACTAACCCACATTCGGGATGAGTATCGTCCCCTGTCAAAAGAGGTAGCTATGGGTAACATTTTACATAGAAGCATATTCCAGCGCGCCAATTACACGAATAACTTACGTGCAATTGGGATAACGCTGGTTTTTCTGTTAAGCGGCTGTTTGGGAGACGATGCATTACCACCAGCATCAGTTGTTGCGCCAGCACCAACCCCAGCGCCTGCACCACCAGCAGTTGAAACACCATTAGAGTGTGAATCACCTCAACTGCTTAACGCTGCGGGTGACGCATGCGTTATGCCAGAGCCTGTTGTTACCCCTCAAGACAACGAAGCTATTATTTTCTACAACCGTGCAAATGGGGACTATGAGGGTTGGGTACTCCACCTGTGGAACAATGATGTATGCCCAGCCACAGTTGTCGAACCAACAAACTGGCCAGATGGCCCTTCCGTTGCAGGTATCGACCCTAACTACGGTGGTTATTTCATTATTCCGCTTCTGGAAGGCCATTCCAACTGCATGAACTTTATTGTTCACGATGCCGCAGGAACAAAAGATATCTCTCAACAAGATTTACTGATGGACCTAACAGGTTCACGTATGATCTGGACCTTATCTGGCATCAATGATATTTTCAACGAGCCAACAACATCAGTACCTGTTGAAATAAATGGTGCAGCAGCACATTGGGTTAACCCAACAACTTTAATTTGGAATATCAACACCGAAGAAGCGAGTGATGTCAGGCTTTACCATGCGTTAACAGCCGATTTAGAATTCACTGAAGATGGCATAGCTGGTGAGAGCTTTGTAAATCTTACTGCTGGTGCAGCAGAAAACGATTCCGCAGCAGAACTGATTAAACAACCCAGTTGGCAAGCTTTTAATCTAGACCTCACAGACGAATTAGTCGCGCAAATGATTCGCTCACAACTTATCGCTGTTGCCCTGAATGCAGACGGTGACGTAATTGCAGCCACCCGGGTTCAATTCCCACGCTTACTGGACGCACTGTTCACTGCCGCAGAAAATGATGCCGATGAACAAGACTTTGGGATTAGCTATAACGGCGACAACATTGATGTTGCTACCTGGGCACCCACGGCCCAGCAAGTAAAACTCAATACCTATGATGACGACAAAGAACTCATATCCTCTACAGCGATGGAATACGATTCACTTTCTGGCGCATGGCGTTCGTCTGTCAGTGATGAGCTAGACGAAAAATACTATCGTTTTGAAGTGACTTTATTCCATCCCGTATCCGGCGACATCGAAACTATCGACGTTACCGACCCATACTCAATCAGCCTTTCCACCAACGGTCGCTACTCACAGTTTGTTGATTTAAATGCAGACAACATGAAGCCCGAAGGCTGGGACGAACACGCCATACCTGTACTGGCAAACCCAGAAGATGCGGTTATTTATGAAGGCCATATTCGAGATTTCAGCGTATTAGATGAATCCGTTGAAGATGAACATCGAGGCAAATACCTCGCCTTCACTGACCCAGAATCCGTTCCGATGCAGCATTTACAACAACTGGTAGATGCGGGCTTAACATACTTCCATGTGCTGCCAGCCAACGATATTGCCAGCATTAATGAAGAGGAAGACTCCAGAGTTAATTTAGAAGACGAGGTTGAAGACCTGTGCGAAGTAAATAGCACCGCCGCAGTGTGTAATTCTCATGAAGGAGGCGACAAACTAATAGATGTATTTGAAAGTTTTGACCCTACAACTGGCGATGCTCAACAACTCGCCAATGATTTACGCAATCACGACAGCTTCAACTGGGGTTATGACCCGCACCACTTCAATGCACCTGACGGCAGCTACGCCACAGAAGCGGAAGGTAAAGAGCGCATTGTTGAAATGCGAGCAATGATTATGGGTTTGCATGATATTGGTCTGCGCGTTGCTTTAGATGTGGTATACAACCACACCAATGCATCCGGTATCAGCGCCAACTCAGTATTAGACAAAATGGTGCCCGGTTATTACCATCGCTACAATGCAGTAACAGGCAATATAGAACGTTCCAGCTGTTGTGAAAACACCGCTACCGAACATCGTATGATGGAAAAATTCATGATCGACTCATTGGTCATGTGGGCTGAACACTACAAATACGACGCCTTCCGTTTTGATTTGATGGGGCACATTCCCAAATCTTCCATCTTGGCAGCAAGAGACGCCGTGCAAGCCGTAGATGCCGATAACTATTTTTATGGTGAAGGTTGGGATTTTGGTGAAGTTGCTGGCGACCGACTTTTCGAACAAGCCACTCAGAAAAATATGGCCAACAGTGAAGTCGGTACGTTTAACGACCAAATTCGTGAAGCCGTGCGAGGAGCAGCTTTGTTTAGCGGCAATAGCAGCACCGGTACATTAGTCGTGCAAGACAAATTACGCATGTCATTAGCCGGAACCCTCACCGATTACCAACTATTAAATTCCAATAATGCTTTTGTAAATTCCAGCACACTGGGCGGTTATGCCGGTGATCCAGCAGATATCATCAACTATGTATCTAAGCACGACAATGAAACCTTGTGGGATCAACTCAACTACACGTTGCCTAACGACATTTCTATCGAAAACCGTGTGCGGGCACAGAATATCTCAATGGCCATTCCAGTACTCAGCCAAGGCATCCCATTCTTACAAATAGGGGGGGACTTCCTGCGTTCCAAGTCAATGGATAGAAACTCCTTTGACGGTGGCGATTGGTTTAACCGTGTCGATTTCACCTTACAGTCCAGCAACTGGGATATTGGTCTGCCTTCGGAACAAGAAAACAGCGCCAAATATGACCAAATCATCGACATTTTGAACGATGCAAATCGCTCACCAAGCGTGTCTGATGTGCAATTTGCCAGTACTGTATTTCAAGAATTCTTGAAAATTCGTACCAGCAGCCCATTATTCCGCTTAACCAGTGCTGTCGATATAAGTGACCGTATCGGTTTCCATAATGTCGGTTCAGAGCAAACCGGTGGCTTAATTGTAATGAGCATCGATGATGGCGCAGGACTAACAGATTTAGACCCTAATAACGACGCTGTTGTTATGCTAATCAATGGTACAAATGAGGCGATTAGCCACACAATCCCTACTGCTGAAAGCTTTACCTTGCACCCTATTTTGGCAAGCTCTATCGACCCAACGGTTCAAACAGCCAGTTTTGAGGCAGGTAGTGAAAGCGGCACATTCACCATTCCCGCATACAGTTTAGCTGTGTTTGTGAAAACTCAAGGCGCATCACAAGGATCCGGTTTATCGCCTTTCGCTACCATTGGTACACCCGACACAGCGCCTTATGGTGATACCCAAGTATTTGTTCGCGGCACCATGAACGACTGGGGCACTGGCAATCCTTTATCTTACTCTGGAGAAGGGGTTTACCAAGTCAATCTGACTTTGGATGCCGACACCACCTATGAATTCAAAGTAGCCAACGAAGACTGGAGCAGCGTTAACCTTGGTAGCAGCAGTAGCGATGTAATAGTCGAGCTTAACGTCAGTAAAACGTTAGCCTCAGGAGGTGATAACTTAAACTTTACACCGTCTGAGACTGGCAGCTATTTGTTCGAACTAGACTCATCAAATACAGATGCTCCCATACTAACGGTTCGCACCGAAGAGCCTTATCCGGGAACAACCGTATTTGTTCGCGGCACCATGAATGGATGGGGAGAAGTGGATGCTTTCAGTTATATTGGTGCTGGAAAGTACGAATTATCTGTTGCACTAACTGCCGGAGAGCATGAGTTTAAGGTCGCCTCTGCGGATTGGTCCACAGTGAACTTTGGCGCAGACAATGCCTTAGCAATAGGTACAACCGTTAGCTTGGTTAATAACGGAGCTAATATTGCACTTTCGGTGCCAGCAGATGGAAACTATATCTTCGTTTTCGATGCTACCAACACTGAAAATACGTCCATATCGATATTTGAGTCGGGTATGTACGGTGCAACCCCCATCTTCGTTCGAGGCACAATGAATGGTTGGAGCACTGACGATGAATTCAGTTTCGATGGCAGCCATATCTATACTGCAACTCTCTCTCTTGTTCCAGGCAACTACGAGTTCAAAGTAGCATCAGAAGATTGGAGTACAGTTGATTTAGGCGCAGGACAAGCAGGAAATCAGATTCAATTTGGTACTCCACTTCCCATAGCGCGCGTTGGCGGGGATATTGGCATTACCATTACAGAAGCTGGCGATTATCAATTTGAATTGCGTGGTCCTAACCCTGACTCGCCACAGATGACAATAACCAAGCTGTAATACAAGTTATAAGCTTCTATTAAATACTTTTATTAAAAACTAATAAAAAGCGCCCATACGATTGTGTAGGCGCTTTTCTCTATCACTTCGTGGTGCCCGCTTTAAAAATACCAGACTCACCCTTTTAGCATTGCTACCACTTGAGTACATATTCCAGCCCAACCGCCAAATTGTTAACATCTGATCGCCTATATTGATTAATTCGATACTCACCAATTAGATAAAGGTCATCAATCAATCTAAAACCAATTTGTGCTTCACCTACAATTGGGTGATTGGGAAAACCATCGGGTAAATCTTCGCCGAATGTATGATCGATAAAACCGGCGATGTATAAGCGAGGAAACAGCTCAGGAAAAGTCATTCTAAAACCATGTTCCATCTGCCAAATATCAGCATCATTTTGATCATATTGATAAAGGTGGAAGTTAATGGACCACTTCAAATTTATACCCGAGAATAACTCCCTTAACGCAGCCGTATCATGCATACGCCATCGCACGCCTAATCGATGCCTATCATTGCTTTCTCCACTACGAAAATTCATTTGTAGGGTCAAGTCTAGCGGTAAGTCTTCGCTCAATTTGTAACGTATATTTTGCTCAGTGTAGTATTTAAGCCCACCTTCAAGCAGGCCATTGCCGTCTTTGCTTCGAATATTTGTAAGGCTAAAGTAGGAAAAACGCCCAGGCAGTTTTGAAGCTAAATTAATAGTAAGCGCATTGTCTGTTTCAACATCAGAAAGGTAAGGGTAGTAATTGAAGTCGGCAAAACCGTTATTTGCATCAGCATTGTTCACTATTACGGTAAATAAGAATAAGCAAAAACAACGCAATAAATGATCATTCATCTTTCCAACCAATATCAAGTTATAAAAGCGGAACAAGTGAAATTATAGGACAGTGTTTGGTAATTGGTGGTGCAAATTAAAAATGAGCAAGGTTCAAACAAGAAAGAGCGGCACAAACGACACGCGCAATAATAAGAAATTAGCACTAATGAAGGCCGGTGAGCAGCGTCGTTCAATGGCACAGATCGATTAACAATAATGGTCGAATGCAAGAAGAACCACTCCACCCCAACAAATTGATGGTAAAACAGCGACATACTAATGTCATCAGGCTAAATTTTCCGGCAAAATCGGCTACAATATAAAAACGGAGGGTTAATGAACTTAATCAATGTAATTTCAGGATTTGGCAGGACTTAAAATTGGTACAACTTATTTTTCTTATTCCATTAGTACTTTGTTTTGGCTGGACTTTGTACTTAAAGCGCAATGAATATTCTTTCGCTCAAGGAAAGCAGGGCTATATTTATATTCTTACCTTTTCAGCGGTTATCGCAGGGTTTTACACCCTTATGCTTTTTATCATGTGAATTGATAAATTACCCACATAATCATAAAAATGGGGCTTTCATCTCAGTTATTCAAACAACTGAGATGAATGCTCACCAATCTTTTTAATTCAGCATTGGTTTCATTTAACCAACAAGCGCTAATAGAACACCAGCGGCAACAGCAGAACCAAGGACTCCAGCAACATTTGGTCCCATAGCATGCATTAACAAGAAGTTGTGTGGATTCGCTTCCAACCCGACCTTATTAACGACCCGAGCAGCCATTGGCACAGCAGAAACGCCAGCAGCACCAATTAATGGGTTAATTCCACCACCAGACAGCTTATTCATGACCTTAGCCATAATAACGCCCGTTGCTGTACCTATTGCAAAAGCAACCGCTCCTAACGATAAAATCCCCAAAGTTTCAACCGTCAAAAATTGTTCTGCCGATAATTTGGACCCGACACCTAGACCTAAAAAGATAGTCACAATGTTAATCAATTCGTTTTGGGCAGTATTGCTCAAACGATCAACCACACCACTTTCACGCATTAAATTTCCAAGACAAAACATCCCCACTAAAGGCGTTGCCGTAGGTAAGATCAAGATAGTTAAACCCAAGACTGCCAGCGGAAAGATAATTTTCTCTTTCTTACTGACATGACGCAGTTGCTGCATCTCTATTTTGCGCTCTTCCGGGTTAGTCAATGCCTTCATAATAGGCGGTTGAATAATGGGTACTAATGCCATATATGAGTACGCCGCAACAGCAATAGCACCAAGCAAATCAGGTGCTAATCTAGAAGCAAGAAAGATAGCAGTGGGTCCATCAGCACCACCAATAATGGCAATAGCCGCCGCATCCTTCATACTAAATTCAAACCCAGGTACAAAATTGAGAGCAATGGCTCCGAACAAGGTGGCAAAAATACCAAACTGAGCAGCCGCGCCTAGCAGTAACATTTTAGGGTTTGCAATCAACGCACCAAAATCCGTTAACGCACCAACCCCCATAAAGATCAATAATGGAAAGACTCCACTTTCAATCCCAACCTTATATACGTAGTAAAGTAAACCACCAACGTCGGAAAATCCCGCCAACGGGATATTGGTCAAAATGGCACCAAATCCAATAGGTAAAAGCAACAAAGGCTCAAACTTTCTAACAATCGCCAAATACAGCAATAATAAACCGACGACGATCATTATAACCTGTCCCAATTCAAAATTGGCCAGTGCCGTGGTATCCCAAAGAGTCAGTAATTTTTCATTCATAACAGCTAGCCCAAAGTCAACAGAGGTTGTCCCACTTGAACACTATCCCCTTCTTTTACCATTAACTCCGCAATCGTTCCGGTATGAGCAACCCGTACTTCGGTTTCCATTTTCATTGCCTCAAGAATAATCACTACATCCCCATTATTCACTTGAGAGCCAGGCTGAACATGGATTTTAAAGATATTTCCCGATAAGGGAGCATTAAGCGTTTCCGCTGCCGCAATAGAAGCCGTTTGCGGCATTTGTTCTGACTGACTAGTCTGCGCGGCTGGCGCAATACTCTCCAACTCGCCACTTTCAGCCACCTCAACTTGATACACCTTCCCGTCAACTCTTACAGAATAACTAGCAGGCCCATTAGCATTTGCAGCTGGCGATGCCGCCACTGAAGCAGGAGCGGTAGAAGCCGCAGGGGGTTCGGTACCCGGTGCAGGTTCAAAAGCATCAGGGTTATCTCTATTTTGTAAAAACTTCAATCCTATCTGAGGGAATAAAGCATAGGTTAGTACGTCATCAACCAATTCATCCGCAACGCGAATATCAGACGCTTTTGCGTGTTCATTTAGCTCAGCAGTAAGCCTATCCATTTCCGGTCGTAGTACGTCCGCAGGACGACAAGTTATCGCCTCTGCTCCGTCTAACACTTTAGCTTGCAACTCTGCATCAACCGGCGCTGCTGTTGCCCCATATTCGCCTTTTAATACTCCAGCGGTTTCTTTGGTTATGCTCTTATAACGCTCACCCGTTAACACGTTCAATACAGCTTGTGTGCCAACAATTTGTGATGTCGGCGTAACCAAGGGTATATAACCTAAATCCTTCCGTACCCGAGGAATTTCCAGCAATACTTCATCGAGGCGTTCTTCCGCCCCCTGCTCCTTCAATTGATTTTCCATATTGGTCAACATGCCACCAGGCACCTGAGCAATTAAAATGCGGGAATCAACCCCTTTTAAGCTGCCTTCAAATTTAGCGTATTTCTTTCTAACGTCACGAAAGTAAGCGGCGATTTCTTCCAACAAGCCCAAGTCTAATCCGGTATCTCGTTCGGTCCCCTCAACAATGGCAACCATTGTTTCAGTAGCACTGTGGCCGTATGTCATACTCATAGATGAAATGGCCGCATCCAGCATATCAATACCTGCATCAATGGCCTTTTGGTATGTTGCTGTGCTTAAACCGGTTGTGGCATGGCATTGCATGGCAATGGGTACGCTAACGGTCTCTTTTAAACGGGTAATAAGCTCTTCGCACACATAAGGCTTAAGTAAACCAGCCATATCCTTGATACAAATTGATTGAACACCCATGTCTTGTAAGCGCTTGCCCAGATCCAGCCATGTTTCCATGGTATGAACCGGACTAACCGTATAAGAAATTGTGCCTTGAGCATGCGCACCAACACTAATTGCTGATTTAACGGCTGTTTCCAAATTACGCATGTCGTTCATAGCATCAAAAATGCGGAATACATCCACACCATTGGCATGAGCTCGCTCTACAAATTTTTCCACTACATCATCGGCGTAATGGCGATATCCCAACAAATTTTGCCCACGCAAAAGCATTTGCTGTTTGGTGTTTGGCATGGCTTTTTTTAGTGCGCGAATGCGTTCCCAAGGATCTTCGCCTAAATATCGAATGCAAGAATCGAAAGTTGCGCCACCCCATGATTCCATCGACCAATAGCCAACTTTATCCAGTTTCTCCGCAATCGGAAGCATATCTTCCAAACGAAGCCGAGTTGCCAATAGTGATTGATGGGCATCACGCAAGACAAGTTCTGTAAGTGCCAATGGTTTAGGCATAGTGTGCTCCTTAGAAAATTTTTATTTTTTGTTATCGTGATTGACGGTGCTGGTGAATAGCAGCTGTAACCGCTGCCACAACTTGCGGAGAAACTCCGCTGGCAGTGCTACCTACGACACGCTGAGAAACTGGGGACGGTTGAGCTTCTTCAACCCCAGGAAAAGCCTCACAAAATCGTTGAATCAGTTTTACAGCGCCAATAAGCACAGTTAAAAAGCTGAACACAACAGCCATTCCGATGACAAGAAGCCAAATTGATTCATTAAGCAAGTTGAAAATATCGTTATGCATGGTTGCCTGATTCATTCCAAAGATTTTGATGGTCAGATAAGTATCATGTAGAGGGTGAAAAAACAACGAGATATCTCTTTTCAGGGGCATTTTATTACCATAAATATCAATAAGAATTTGGAATGATAAAACACTAAACCGTCTAAGAATTTGATATCAAAACCAAGATTTAATGTTTTTCGCCTGCATTAAGTGTGGGTTGGAGATGAATTGGGAGTTATTGAAGGAGAGCAATTGTTCTCCTGATTAGGGTCTTACGAATACAAACCTCACG
>CALNXX010000007.1:0-26875 GCA_942490545.1 uncultured Gammaproteobacteria bacterium
TGGCCATAAAACTCGACATTAGTTACCGAACTGTTGAGGCTCATCGTCAGAAATATAAAAAGTAAGCTCAAAATAGACACATTGGCAAGATTAATTGCGCCATGCGATTAATCATGGATGATTTCAGAGACCCGCGATAGTCAAATTTAAGAATAATATAATAAGGGCCGTTCGGTTACGGAGCTGCATCTTTACAACCCAAAATCTCTATCATTATATATTGCGCAGCGGGTTATCTATATAAAATTTAAAAAGCTAGGAAAACAAACGCAGTGGAACATGCGCTTATCGTTCTGCCTGAGTAGGATTTATACGCGACATTCTCGTTACTCGCACAAACGGAGAACTATGTTTTTTCTATTGAGTAGCAGCAAGCATACAAGACCAATAATAATAAATAGCGCGCCACCTGATAATAAGAATGAATCAATAAAAATATTCACATTAACCGTAAATTTATACCCTTTGAGATTTTTTCAAGCCTTTAAAGTGCTCTACTTTTTTCGCCTGTTCAACCTTCTTCAGTGGTCATTTCTCTTGCTTCAGAAGCCAGCATTACGGGAATGTTCTCTCTGATAGGATAAGCCAATCGATCAACGGCACAGATCAACTCGTGCTGTTCGACTTTATAAATCAACTTACCCTTGCACATTGGGCAAGCGATGATATCCAATAGTTTCTTATCAAATGACATATATTCTCCATTTATAAAGCAGGCGGCAATAAAGCGCACACGGGTTAATGACTCTTTATTTGCTCTAATTTTTGCAAAATGTTCTTTAAAAAAATCGTCCGGAAGAGTACAAGCAACGGGTAGATGAGACCAATTATTCTGGGCAAATATTTCGCACTTAACAGCATCTTTTCGGTCATTAAAACCATACCGTTAGCACCTTCCGATAAGTCAAAATTCAAATCGGAAGGCTTAAGCGTGATGATCAGGAAAACTCATCTCTTTCGCAAAGTTCGCCTTTGCTCTTAAGTGTGTCAAAAAAGCGCTGAGGATTGCCGATTCCAGCCATAGCAATGACAGGATTTACATGCATCATCTATATTCATTTTATTATGACGATCGGCTACGTTTACCAACTGTCAGAGGTCAATAGCATCGGTATTTCCGAGTTGTCAGACTCGCCACCATTTACGACAATATAATCCACTGATTTTAAACGTGTAGTTCGTTCTCACAAAAGGCCCCATTGGTAATAAGTACCCATTTCCATGCCTACGATTCCCGTCAATTACGTAATTTCAACATCCCGCTTAAATTGCATAATGTTGCAATCCATCATCACTAATAATGACTTGCATTGTAGCTTTTCAACCAAATATTTCGCACCGCGACTTCGAATTGGATCGATCACAATCGGGTTATCGATATTCTTACTCATCAAATAGGGTTCATCGCCTACTTGTTTTGGATTATCGTTAGGAGTAACGGCATAAGGAAAGTCTTGCATGCTGCCACCATACCCGCGACTAATAACGCCAGGACGGTATCCATTCTGATATAACCATTTACAAAGCGTGATAACTAAAGGCGTTTTCCCATTTCCGCCAACACTGATATTACCAACGACAATAACTGGCACATCAGGCTTGTCAGAAAAAACCACCCAGCTTTAAAACACCAACGACGACACAGAGAAACAATGCCAAACAACAGACTAAGAGGAGCTAATAACCATAACCATACTGATTTTTGATACCAAGCCCGCTCTAAAGCATTCATTGCTGCCGTTAACCTTCTGAAAACTGCAGCGCATGCAATTGTGCATAAGCGCCTTTTTTAGCAATGAGTTCTTGATGTGTGCCTTGTTCCACCATATTGCCTTCATCCATAACAATAATGGAATCCGATGCCTCAATAGTAGATAGACGGTGAGCAACAACAATGCTCGTTTTATCCTTTTGTAGCTGCTGCAGAGCCTCTTGAATGAACCTTTCAGACTCCGTGTCTAAAGCTGATGTAGCCTCATCTAAAATAAGTATTGGTGCATCTTTTAAAAATGCTCTTGCAATGGCAATTCTTAGTCGCTGACCACCAGACAAAGACAACCCATTTTCACCAATATTCGTATCTAAACCCTCTGGCATTTTTTCAACAAATTCCAATACATGGGCGATTTTAGCGGCGTCTTCTATTTGACTACGAGAGACTTCACCATCAAAACCATAGGCAATGTTATTTGCAATGGTATCGTTGAACAAAATCACATTCTGGGACACGAGTGAAATTTGGCTTCTTAAAGATTTTAATGACACATTTTCTATGGCTGCACCGTCAATGGATATTTGTCCAACTTGTGGTGAATAAAACCGGGTTAATAAGCTTGAAATAGTAGATTTACCACTACCCGATTTCCCCACTAAAGCCAAGCTTTGGCCCGGAGAGATATGAATGGAAATGTCTTCTAGCGCAGGTTGAGATTTACCCGGATAGGTAAAACATACATCAGTAAAATCGATTTCACCACGGCATGATTTAAGCTCAAGGGCATTGTCATCCTTTTCATTTTCCAAATCCAAGATAGCAAAAATACTTACGCATGCCGCCATACCCTTCTGAAATTCGCTATTTACTGTGGTCAATTGCTTTAATGGCTTTAAAAGCATGGTCATGCTAACAACGATGGATGTAAAAACTCCCGCAGAAAGTTGCTCATACATACTCGGTAAACTGGCAATATATAAAACCACTGCCAGCGCAACAGACGCAATAACCTGTACGCTCGAAACACTCAAAATACGCGCAACAATAAGCTTCATATTTTGTTGGCGATTCTCATTATTTATCTCAAGGAAGCGTTTATCTTCCATTTCTTGACCACCAAACATAAGCACGACTTTGTGGCCTTTTAGCATTTGCTCCACACCCGTGGTCAAATTTCCCATCGCTTTTTGAATACTGTTACTAACCAAACGAAACCGTTTACTCACCACGGAAACAATAACCGCCACAACCGGACCAATTAATAGAAAAACCAAACTCAACTGCCATGACTGATAAAACATTAAAGATAACAAGCCAACAACCAACGCGCCTTCACGAACCAAGGTTAATAATGCTTTGCCTGCTGCATTTGAAACCTGTTCGGTATCGTAAATTATTTTGGAAATGAGTAATCCGGTGGAGTTTTCGTCATGAAACGTGATGGGTAAGTGCAAATATTTATTAAACAACTGTTGGCGTAACCGCATTACCACCATATTACCAATCCACGATAAGGTGTAGGTTCCCATAAAATTGAATATGCCACGCATAACAAAAATAGGAACAACAAACATGGCGGCCAATCTTAAATAACCGTAGTCACCATTGACCAAACTACGGTCGATAACAGGTTGAAGTTCAGAGATAAAAAATACATCGATTAATGAATACCCAATCATTCCAACCAACGCAGCAAAAAACGCTAATTTATATTCTTTGAGGTAAACACTGAATCGTCTAAATACCGCTAATGCAGGCTGATGATTTGACATTAATGAATCTTATATAAAGTCGTTAGTTCTTTAATACTCAGTTGCGAGGCCGCAATAGTACCTTAATGGGACTATTGTTGAAAAGCGCTGAGGAATTATTTCTCAGCGCCACCTCTACCAAAGCTTAAATTACATACGGGTATTCGCATACCAATAGGGATAGGTATCTTTACGATACTCTTTAATGTGCATTTCATCGTCGAGTAAGATGGAAATCTGACCCGACTCTGACGTTGTATAAATCAACACATCCTTATTCTTTGCTTGATAGCGTTCAACCACTTCCTCATGGGGCAGCCCCCATCGATTATTAAACCCTTGACTAAAAATGACCACATTTGGGTCCACAGCATCGATAAACTCAGCAGTAGAGGACGTTTTACTACCATGATGAGGCGCAACCAGAATATTCGACTTCAATCTATCTAATTGATTTTTATAATGCTTTAGAATCTTTCTTTCGGCTCTTTTTTCTATATCTCCCGTTAATAGTACTGACCACTTTCCTTGAGTGAGTTTAACAACACATGAAGCATCATTGTCCGACAAATTGCTCTTTGAGTTTCCGTTTAAACTACCGTTAGTGAATTGTCTTTCCAATGGCCACAACACTTCTACTTGTAACTCCTGCCATTGTTGTTGATTTCCAGCAACACAATCATCCTCACTGGTAAGGGTTTTAGCTACAGGTATCTGATCAATCAGGCTAGTTAAACTCCCACTATGATCTAAATCACTATGGCTAATAATAACGCTATCTAAAGATTGAACTCCCCTTCCCTTTAATAACGGAACAATCACCGCGTCCGCCATATTAAAACCACTTGGATAAGCTGGGCCAGTGTCATATAGCATTGAATGCTTATTCTGACTTATCAACACAGCCAACCCCTGCCCCACATCCAAAACATCAACTTCCCATCTTTTTGATGTTGCAAAAATCTCACTTAAACAAGGTAGCAGGAAAATCAACATCAGGCGTTTTGGGTGTGGCATAGGCGGCATCAACCATAGTATGAAAAAGCCTAAAATCCCCAACCATGACAGACCATGGAACTTTGGGATCGTTAGAAAAGAATGAGAAACCGACTGCGCAGCCTGTAAGCCATAAACAAACCAGTCAAATAGATAATCACAAGCCAAGAACACAAATTGATCAAATGGCGACTCTAATAAAGATAACAAGGTCGCAAATAGTGTTAACGGTAATAAAACAAATGACATAAAAGGCACCGCCACAATATTAACAATGGGAGCTGACACACTCATAACGCCCATCTGCCATGCAATAACGGGAAGCATTAGTACACTTATTCCTAACTGTATTCGAATCGCCCCCCTCAAACCTTGAAGAAATGAAAAAGTTGATCCCTGAATTGGCCATCTCCAAAATATAAGCCCAATAAACCAAACTGCTGCAAAACTAAGCCAATAACTGAGAGTGAAAATACTGTATGGAAACAGAATAATAATAACGGCCATGCTCACCAACACGCCCCTTTTCAACGACCAATGCCATTTGTAAAACGCTAAAAGCCAAATGATCACCAACATTGTTAACGCTCTTAATGTTGGTAACGCCAATCCAGACAACCATGCATATCCAATCGCCATAAACATACTGATAAACAGTGCGGTTTTATGGCTGTTAGTACCGTTATGTTTTCCGAAAAAACTAAACACGGCACTTAGCAAGAATCCCACAATAAAATAAGCCCCAGCAGCAACCATTCCAATATGTAATCCAGATATCGCCACAAGATGCGCTGTACCAGTTTGTTGTAGAAGTTCCCAATCGGACTTATCAAACAATTCTCTGTACCCAATTGCCAAGGCTAAAATCCAGGACTCATTGTTCAAATCCAATGCTAAAATTCGATTTAATAATGATTGCCTAAATGATATTTCTTGAGGATGTTTAAATTGCTGTTTCTGTTGTTGCGGAGAGAGTGTGGGAGAAAGAACCGGAGCAAAGTTAGGAATAGCCGATTTTACATAGCCTGTTGCCATTATCCGGTTTGCAAATAACCACTGTTGATAATTAAATCCATACTCATTTGCTAGCCCTCTTGGCGGCTTCAGTTTAACCTTCAAAGTCAAGACTTGACCTTGCTGCAATATTCTTTCCGGGTTACGCCACGACAACCGAATTAGCGGCTGAATCCAAGAATATGAATCACCAGAAATTGAATCAACTTGTAAATTAAATCGAATATTACTATCCACAGAGAGTAATGTTTTTACTTGACCCGATACTGTTACCGTTTGTTGATAATGTTGTTCAGGGAGTTGCCAATAGGTATCCCAATAGCCTACACTCGCCATCCATGCGATGCCAACAACTGCACTGGTAGCTTTGCGATCAATTGAAAACGGAAGAATTTTAGATTTGTTTTTGTAGCAAAAACTGGCGGCACCTATGACCATCACAACAATAAGTATAGGTGGTGGAAGCTGGTGCCAAAGTAGCGAAGAGCTACATGCTAATATGAAAACGACGAGTAAACTATCCATGATATCTAATTGCGTCCTGCATTAAAGTATTGGCGTTATTTTGATCATGTACATAACAACTTAAGAAGTAACCTGTTACGCTGAAAAGTATGCCAAAAAAACTCATTAAGAAAATACTACCAGATCATCAAAAAATCAAAGACCAAAAGGCACTTTCTATTTTTGGGACCCTTTTGCACGATGCTAATTTGTGGCATTTAAACCGTCGCTCTGCTTCCGGTGCTTTAGGTATAGGGTTGTTTTTTGCGTTTTGGCCAGTACCTTTTCAGATGTGGCTTGCTGCGGCATTAGCCATACCATTGAGAGTTAATTTACCACTTTCTGTGGCAACGGTATGGATCACTAACCCCTTCACTATGACCCCTATATTCTACGGTGCATATTTATTGGGTAATGCATTACTTGGTGGCACAGCAACAGATTTTGAATTTCAACTCAGTTGGGAATGGCTTTTAAAAAGTGCAGAAACAATTGGACCCGCGTTTCTTCTAGGTTGTGGGGTATGCGCTGTTTTCTTTGGCTTGCTTGGTTATTTTGGTTTAAATTTGCTGTGGCGATTTTCCGTCGTAAAAGCCTGGGGGAAACGCCGTTCCAGAAAGAATTAAAAGCCGTATTAAGTTTATACTGATCATCTAAAGCAAGAATCAACTCATCAAATGAATCAACTTTAATACCACAAAGAACGCGCTAACAATTGCCCCGACTAACGACACCCACCGAGGGAATACTATGATATTCTTTGGTGCTGGCGTAATAGGCTTCAATTTCCACAGTGCAAAATTAACCAAGGCAAATACCGTTAACATCAGTAATGAAGTAATTTGCGCTAATATGGTTAAATTACCAATTATTGCTAATAACGCAATACATCCTACCGTCAGTAGTGTTGCAAATACGGGAGTTTGAGTTTTTGGGTTAACTTTCCCCAATATTGCAGGAAGTTGCCCTCTGGAACCCAGCCCATAAAAGACCCTTGATGCCATGATAACCTGAACCAACGCGCCATTAATAATTGCAAACATACCTATGATGCTAATAACAACAGGCTCTTTACCAGTATAGCGTTGATAGATATCCGCCAACGGTGCCTTGCTTTGTATCAATTCATCTAGAGGCATGGCCATTACGGCGGCCAATGTCACTACAACATATAAAATTGTTGTAATTGCCAACGTTAACAGAATAGCTAAAGGTAAGGTTCTCTGAACATCTTTTACTTCTTCAGCAACATCAACCATGTCTTCAAAACCAATAAAGGCGTAGAAAGCCAAAATCCCGCCAAGAAAGATTGGCGCAAAGCTAGACAGATTGGCATCAGGGATTAATAAATGCATCGAATCTGGAATGTTTGTTAACCCTTCTCTGGCAACAAAAACAATCCAAATCAATCCTGCCACTTCAATTACGGTAACGATGGCTGCCAACCATACTGATTGAGCAATACCCCATATAGCAATACCCCCTAAAAGACTCAAAATGAGAATAATGGCTGCAATTCTGGGAATATCAAAAAACTGCACAAAATAGCCAACAAAACCATTACTTAACGCAGCAGCAGACACCATTCCACCGAGTATTACCAAACCTCCTGCCAAAGTTGATAACCGAACGCTTTTTAAACCTTTTTGAATATAAAGTGAAGCACCCGCAGCCCGGGGATAACGGCCGCAAAGCTCAGCAAAAGACATGGCTGTAAGCCCAGCTAATATAGCAGCCAAGAGGAATGCCAAAGGCGCATGATAACCCGCCACACCAGCCAACTCCCCAACCATGGCGTAAATTCCTGCGCCAACAGTCGTACCCAATCCATACAACACCATTTGAGGTAAATTAATAGTGCGTTTTAATTTATCTTCTTCTTTTTTAACTTCTGATAAGCTCATGATTATTAGTTCTTTTTAGGCGTGTCGAGTCGCATTATCATGCCTATTCCCTACTCTACGCTACATATAAGTTTAAATTTTGGTGAACGAAAAACCGTGCTATCCATGCCAATGTTTATTATTCTTCTCCGCCATTATTTTTTATCCTAGTCTCTGTAGCTTTGTAAAATGAAAGTAAAACTTGTTGTTCTCGTCCTCGTTGCTTCAATCATATTGGTTGTTCCCCCCAAAATTCTTGGTTTTTCAATTTGGCATATTGGCAGTGCATTAGATATTGCTGCAAGCATGGGAGCCAAATTATCTTGCTCAGGTAAATTCATCACTGGATTGACGGATCATCAAATTAAGCGAGATTTAATATCATATTCTCCAGCAAACGAATTACTAGAAGTAAACTACGATTTTTCAAATAAAAAAGTAACTGCCAGCATGTTGGGAGTATCTACTTATTCTGCTACCTATAGAGAAGGGCTTGGGTGCGCACTGGATATTGGCGATACCCAACACCTTGATGAAGTCAGTACAAAAAGTATCACCCTATCAAACCAGCCTTGGCCAGCAGGTTCTGCGGTTAATACGATCAAACCGAAGAAACAAGCGTTTTTAAACAATGTTTTAATTCAAGATAACGAGAATAATTTGCAAACCCGAGCATTACTATGGGTTGAAAATGGTGAAATCGTTGCTGAATCTTACGCTGATGGATTTGATAAAAACTCAAAACTTCTTGGTTGGTCAATGGGTAAAAGCCTGACAGCAATAATGCTGGGCAGAATGGAATACCTAGGGTTAGCAAACTTGCAGCAAAATCACTTATTTCCCGAATGGGAAAAAGATGAGCGCGCCAACATCAGTTTAGAACACTTACTTCAAATGTCCTCAGGGTTGGCTTTTGATGAGACTTATTCCCCAGGAAGTGACTCCACAAAAATGCTATTTCTTTCACACAGCGCATCCAATGTGGCATTAAAAGCCAAGTATGCATTTCCCCCAACCCAACAATTTTCCTATTCTTCCGGCACAACCAATATCATCAGCCGTTGGATATATGAACGTTTAGGCAGTAATGCTCAAGCCAGCTATAACTTTCTTCATGACGAATTGTTTCAAAAACTTGGAATGTCTCAATCAATTTTTGAAACCGACTCTAGCGGCGTTTTTGTTGGCAGTTCATATATTTACGCGTCTGCCAGAGATTGGGCCAGATTAGGATTACTGATGTTGAATGATGGAGAAATAAACGGTCAGCAGCTACTTACAAAAGAGTGGACCCATAAAGCAGCCACACCAAATTTAACGGCCAACTACTCGGCTTATGGTTACCAGTTTTGGTTAAATAAAAATGGCACTAGTTTGGAGTACCCTCTTCTACCTCAAGACGCATATTTTATGCTAGGTAACCGCAAGCAAGTCGTTATGATTGTCCCGTCTCAAAATTCAATGATTATAAGACTTGGATGGACTTCTGGTGATTATCCTATGAATAGAAACTTTTCAAACGTACTAAATTATGCAACTAAAGGTTCTAATTAATTCATATTAATCACACCTATTCCACATAAGTAATTTAAAACTATTGTTCACCTTTGATGCCACTCTATAAATTTATCCCCATCTATGTATTTTTTCACATACTTAATAATTGTTTACTTTTTGCATAAGTCGTACCTTCATATTTATACAAAACCTATTCCAAACAAAACTCAAGTTCAACTTTACCATCAGAGATTATTAGCCGATAATTTAACGCTCCTTGATTTACTTGTCATTTTTACAAGCAAAGTAATTAACCGAAACTAAACACCTTAAATTTTTTTGGCGTATAACTTTCAAACCATGAGATAACATTTAATCATACGGTTTCTATAGCTAAGTCTTTAATAAATAGGAAATCCAATGGCCTACAGCCCACGAATACAAACGGATTAGGCAAACAGTAATGCTACAAGAAAATAATAAAAAAAAGAAATCCGTATCACTTTAAATCTAATTAAATTCAACTTCCACTGTGGCAATATTAGCTAGCATCAAAAATCATTCTTTTAAACAAACACGAAAAAATGATGTTAGCTCAACTAATTTAAGTTATTCACAAACGCACCAAATTCAATGAATCGATGTAAAAAGCACATAACTTTAGGTATGTTTCACCTAGTGAGATTACTTATGATGTACCATCAAAGTAATCTCAATGGTAAGTTTTAGATATAACAAACTCAAATTTTCAACATTTAGATATTAAAAATCACATATGAAATATATGCCATCTTTTTGCATCTTAACCAATATTTGCAAAATTAAACTTCTCTTAAAATTAGCCCAATTTTTTTATTGACTAACAAAACATAAGGTATATAATTTACCCAGCTTGAAGTTATGTTTTATTTATGAACATCAAGTTGTGCAAAACGTACCTTGGCCCGTCAGCCATAAGTAGTAGCACCTCTTCAGCTCCGAAGCCGCTTTGAAGTTTAAACGGCATTAGTTTACTAACGTTTTTATTAGGATTTAGTATGTCTACAGAAACTGGCACGGTTAAATGGTTTAACAATTCCAAAGGCTTTGGCTTTATTCAACAAGAGACTGGACCTGATGTGTTCGCACATCACAGCGCAATAGTAGGGTCTGGCTTTAAATCTCTGCAAGAAGGGCAGAAGGTTGAATTTACTCTTATCGAAGGAGATAAAGGGTTACAGGCCAGAGATATAGTTAAGTTAGGTTAAATTACGACCTACGTTTATCAGGTATATAAAAGGGCTAAATGACTCTTTTTTATACCTGAAAACTTTCTAAGAAACATCCGCTATCTTATTCTTCGAATAAAGAAAGCATTTCAGCTTCAGTCATCGTTTTAACCCCCAATTCCTCAGCCTTTTTCAGCTTTGAACCTGCATTTTCTCCAGCAACCAAACAATGTGTTTTAGCAGAAACACTCCCAGAGACTTTTGCGCCCATTGCTTGAAGTTTTGCTTTTGCCTCATTCCTGCCCATGCTCGTGAGCGTGCCAGTTAATACAAAAGTTTGCCCTAATAAGGGTTGCAGCTCTTCATCCTTCGGCTCTATGACAGGCCAAGAAATACCAATGGGATCGGTCACCAGTTCTTCAATTATTTTTAAATTCCGTTCTTCTCTAAAAAAATGGTGAACATGTTGTGCGACAATCTCCCCGACATCATTAACAGATTTTAATGCCTCTAAATCAGCATTTTCTACCGCATTTAACGTCAGAAAGTGATTGGCTAAATTCGAAGCGGTTGCTTCACCCACTTCGCGAATTCCCAGCGCGTAAATAAATTTAGGTAAGGTTGTTGTTTTTGCTGCATCTAACGCTTTCATTAAATTTGCAGCAGACTTCTCCCCCATCCTTTCCATTGCGCCCACTTTTGCTAGGTCTAAATTGAATAGATCAGCTGGAGATTTAACCCATTCCAACTCAACAAACTGTTCAACCAATTTATCGCCCAAACCATCAACATCAAGGGCTTTTCGAGAAACAAAATGCTTAATCGATTCTTTTAACTGAGCTTTACAAAATAACCCACCTGTACAGCGTGCAATGGCCTGGTCTTCCAGTTTTTCAATATGGGATTCGCAAATAGGACAATGAGTTGGAAAATCAATTTCTTTTGTTTCAGAAGAACGCCGTTCCAGTATCACAGAGACTATTTGAGGGATCACATCTCCTGCACGCCGGATGATAACCTTATCCCCAATTTTTATTCCTAGACGTTCTATTTCATCTTGATTGTGTAACGTAGCATTGGATACCGTCACTCCACCAACAAATACCGGCTCTAGCCTAGCAACCGGAGTAATTGCGCCAGTGCGGCCAACTTGAAATTCTACATCCAGTAGCTGGGTGATTTCTTCTTGAGCTGGAAACTTTTGTGCGATGGCCCATCGAGGTGCACGAGCAACAAACCCCAGCTCTTCCTGAATTGTTAAATCATTAACTTTAAAAACAACACCATCTATTTCAAAGCTTAAATCATTACGTTTTTCAGCTAATTCCTGATAATAAGCTAAACACTCTTCAATCCCTGTTGCCTCGGCTATCTCTTTAGAAACGGGTAATCCCCATTCTTCTAATTGTTTAAGCCTTGCATAGTGATTGTCTGGCAATTCTTGCGTTTCACCCTCAATCAAGCCTACAGAATAGGCATTAAACATGAGTGGACGAGATGATGTGATGCGTGAATCTAGCTGTCTTAAACTTCCTGCTGCAGCATTCCTAGGGTTAGCAAATATTTTCTTTCCAGCTTGTGCCTGAGCTTTATTGAGATTGTCAAAACCTGCCGATGGTATAAACACTTCACCTCTAACTTCCAAGCGCTCAGGTAAATTATTTCCTCGAAGGGACAATGGCACATTTTTAATTGTGCGCACGTTTTCGGTTATGTTTTCACCAACGTAACCATCGCCCCGAGTTGCACCTTGTACAAACTTTCCATGCTCAAATAACAAGCTAACGGCAAGTCCATCTAACTTAGGTTCGCAGCTATAGGTTACCGTGATTGAACGCTTAAGCCTGTCTAACATCCTTTTCTCAAAGGCATGCATTTCTTCAGCACTAAAAGCATTATCCAACGATAACATTGGGACTTTATGCGTAACTTGTTTGAATTCGGGTAATGGCTTGCCCCCAACCTTTTGAGAAGGTGAGTCGCTTGATAATAACTCGGGATTAGCTTGTTCCAGCGCTACCAATTCTTTCATGACACGATCATATTCTGAGTCTGGGACAGTTGGATCATCCAACACATAATATTGGTAGTTGTACTCTTCCAGAAGTTTTCTTAATTCATTAATGCGTGAAGCAGAATCGACTGGTTTATTCATTCACTATTTGCTCTTACAGATGGGAGAAGGCTTCAAGCAGAAATGAAACCCTACAATTATTGGAAAAAATCTGACAATCAGACCTTATTAATCATGCGTTTACGTTCAAACTCACGAATTTTTTCTACATATTGCTGCAAACTTTGTTTCGTTAGCAAACTCCGGCGGCTATCCAAAATCTGGGCACCAAATTCATCTGCTAATTTTCGTGCAGCATTGTGCATCATATTGAAAACTTGTTGCGGTTCCCCTTCGATAGGCAAAATCATAAACAATGAAATGCCTTGAGTTTCAAAGGTTTCCATATTATCGACATTAAATGTTCCAGGCTTGAACATGTTCGCCAAGCTGAATAATTTCGGACCTTTACCATTGCTAGCTGCATGCCGATGAAACACATCTTGTTCACCAAACTTAAACCCTAATGTTAACAAAGCAGGTAATAAAGCCGCACCGGAAACAGTTTTTTCTCCAGGCATTTTTACATTTAATACCAATACTTCCTGCTCTACCGGTTCATCGGAAACCGTTGGTTCAGGATCACGACTGACATTTTCTATATTGTGGTCAATGCGCTGATTGTCAAAATCCATTCGAATTTGTTCTTCGCTTAGTTTTGGCTCAACACGTCGTGTTGCTTTGCGTTCTTTCTTTTCGCCCCCGCCAACCAATTGTTTGGCTTTTTCTGCAAAGCTGGTTTTTGGTTTTACGACGGCTTTAGGTTTAAGATTCTTTTCAGGTAAACCCTCGGAAGAGGTTTTGAGTAGTGAGCTAGGAGGCTCTGGTATAGGCTCATCATTAACAGTTTCGTTGCCCGCTGAACTAGTCGCATCTTTTGCCGTATCTTCTTTTTTAGTTCCAAATGATTTCGGCTCAACCTTATCGCTAGATACTGTTCTAACCTGGCCAATTCCAAATTCATCATAATCAGCTGATTCAACTTGCTCGTCTTCAAGCTGGTCGGTGTTTAAGGAAGCTTCGTTTACATTAACGAATCCGCCACTGCTTTCATCATGAGAAGAAAAGTGTTTTGGAGACAGAGACTCATTTTCGCCACGACCAAAATTAATGGATTCTTTTGAATCATGCGTAGCATGTTCAGGCCTTTCGGTTTGTTCCGAACCGTCAGCTTGCTCAGTAAGCTCAATTTGATCTGACTGCCAATCATTTTCATCATTTAAATTTGGTTCTTTACGATCACGAGTGGGCTTTTTTCCTTCGGAATTTTTCCTAATGGTCCACAAACCATGTACCAATATTCCCAATATCGAAAAGACACCTAAAACAATGATTGCTAGTCGTAAGTCTTCCATTTATTAACAAACCCTATTTTTATGCATTAACAATAGCAACAGCTTCTTCAACATCCACGGCAACCACTCTGGATACCCCGGGTTCAGCCATAGTAACACCGGTTAGATGTAATGCCATTTCCATCGCAATTTTATTATGAGAGATATAGATAAACTGCACACTTTTGGACATTTCTGACACGAGTTTACAAAAACGACCCACGTTTGCATCATCCAACGGCGCATCTACCTCATCCAGCAAACAAAATGGCGCTGGATTAAGTCGAAAAATTGCAAACACCAATGATAAAGCGGTCAGCGCTTTTTCTCCACCAGAAAGCAAATGAATTGTACTATTTTTCTTGCCCGGTGGCCTTGCCATTATCGTTACACCAGTTTCCAATAAGTCATCTTCGGTTAACTCAAGGTAAGCAGCCCCCCCACCAAACACCTTGGGAAACAATTCTTTTAAACCATCATTAACTTGATCAAATGTGGCTTTAAATCTTGCCCGAGTTTCACGATCAATTTTCTTGATTGCGTTTTCAAGAGTTTCTAGAGCTGCGACTAAATCATCATTTTGAGTATCTAAATGCAGTTTTCGCTCGGCTTGAATTTCATATTCTTCGACAGCCGCAAGGTTAACCGCCCCCAAACGAGACAACGAAGACGTAATTTTATCCAATTGCTCCTGCCATACTTTCTCTTCGGCATCATGGGGAAGTTGTTCCAATAGAGGTTTAAGCGGCTGTTGCATTTCTTGTAATTGCTCAACCACAGCACTAGCACGGACCTTATATCCCTCAGATTCCACTTTAGTGCTTTGCTGTTCCTCTCTGGCTTTTTCTATTCTTGATTGAACTCCCTGCTTTCCTTTCTCAAAATTCAGTAAACTTGACTCAACTTCCGCTAATTCGTCGCTTAATACATCTTGCTGCGCCAATGTTTCCGTTCTTTCATTGAGCAAAATTTCAAGCCTCTCGGCTTGTTCTTCCATTGGCAGAGATAACTCATGTTGTTCATCATTCAATTGCCCCAACTTTTCCTCAACAGAAAAAATCTGTTGCTGAGTGCGAGATAAGTTGTCACGTACTGTTTGCATTTGATTGCGATGTGACAACACTTCCAATTCAACTTGGTGGGTCTGAGACTGACATTGAGAAACGGTAGAGCGATACTGTTCAATTTCATGTTGCAATTGTAAGCGCTGCTCTTCTATTGCAGTATAACCACCCTCTAATTCTTCTAATTGATCTTCCAGCTCAGCAACAGTGATATTCAATTCTTCCAATTGATCTTGTTCAAGCTCTAATTGTTGTTTCTGGTTTTCTAGGTCAGAATTAAATTTTTCTTGCTGTTTTTGCTGCCTCTCCAATTGTTGGAGCAGAAATGTTTGTTGCTTTTGAACATGTTGTAATTCTAACTCAAGCTTATTTTGCTGTTCTTGACGTTCACTTTTTTGCTGCTGCAAATGCTCATACTTCTGCTTTGCGATGAGTTCTCTATCAACTAGTTCTTCTCGGCGTGTGGTAAATTGTTCAATCTGTTCTTCTTTATGTCCTATTTCAGACAGCCTTTCAAGTGCACCACTTTGTTCAGCATCTGCACCATAAATACTCCAATCCGGGCCAACCCAAAAGCCATCTTGAGTAATAAAACTTTGTCCCGCTTCTAATTTATTCTGGTTGAAAAGAGCCTCAGACCCTGTGTCAGTAATCATTATTTGAGTTAAACAATACGGAACCCGCTCAGCCCCACATAAACTAGCCAAGGTATTGTCAGGTTTATGTTTGGTCATCGTTTCCAGAAAAAACAACTTAAGCCCATCAACCTCACACGTATATGGCTGTTGCGAAATAACCAAACCGTTGTGCCATTGCTGCAATGCTGTTTCTACAGCGCTTTCCCAACCTTGTTTAACATTGAGGTATTCCCATATGGATTGAGTGGCACCCTGCTCTTTCTTTAACCATTTTGAAACCGTATCACCATGTTTAGATTGCTTGTCATTTATTTCAATCAAGCTCTTAAGCGTAACTGTTAGGCCTTGTAACTCGCTAGCACACTCACTATTTGTGTGCTGAGCTTGACGATATACTTGCTGCGCCTCTTCACAATATAACGTTGCCTGGCTTGCGCTTTCTTTCGAACTGGAACATTCATCCTGCAATAAAACTAATTGTTCGCGTAATTCATCCAATTCCAAATGAATGTCGGAAGATTGCAAATTATCAACGTCAGCTTGCAATTCAGTTACCCGCTGTTGAGTGCGAAATTGCATTTGCACGCCAGATTGAATCTGACTGTGAACACCTTGTATCTGCTGTTTAAGCTGGGTATAACGTAGTTCTTGTTGCCGCCATAGGGTTTGCCTTTCCTGTAATAACTCTTCCTTCTGAGACAACTGGTCTTCTGCTTGCTCTTGACGTTCAGCCAGCAACTCTTTGTTGGGTTCTAACGCTTCTAGTAAAGCGGAAATATCTTCAATACTGGCTTCTAGTGTTCCTAATGATTCATTTGCATCATTAAGAGATTCATTGCATTGCTGTATTTCTCTTTGAACTTGCTGGCTTCTTTGTTTGGAATGAATTTGGCTTTGCTCTATACGAGTGATCTCTGTCGCTAGAGTGAAATTTCGTTGCTGAATATCTGTCAGCTGTTGTTTCAAATCAACTTGACGTTCTCGATATCGATTTATGCTACTTTCATCGCCCCGTTGTTCTGCAATAAATTGCTGAATTTCGACTTCTTGTTTGGCGATCTTGCTCTCTAATTCACTAATAATGGATGAATGCTTTAACCATCGAATAGCAGCCAGTTCAGCCTTATACTTTCGCTCATTAGCCTTAAGTTCTTTGTATCGCCTTGCCGCCGCAGCTTGACGTTGCAACTTGTCTAACTGCTGCCCAAGCTCAACTCGCACATCTTCCAAACGCTCCAGATTTTCACGGGTATGCCGCATTCGATTTTCAGTTTCACGTCTTCTTTCTTTATATTTGGAAATGCCAGCGGCTTCTTCTATAAAAACGCGCAGTTCTTGAGGCCTGGATTCGATTAAACGGGAAATCATACCTTGTTCAATAATGGCATAACTTCTTGGCCCTAAACCGGTGCCTAAAAATAGGTCAGTTACATCTCTGCGACGACATTTAGCATTGTTTAGATAATAAGTAGAAATAGCATCGCGCGTTACAACGCGTTTAATGGATAGCTCATTGTAGCCTGCATATTCACCCTGAATTCGGCCACTGCTATTATCAAAAACTAATTCGACATTGCATTGGGATACGGGCTTACGAGCGGAAGAACCATTAAAAATAACATCCGTCATGGCATCACCCCGCAAGTTTTTTGCAGAGCTTTCCCCTAATACCCAACGAACCGCATCAATAACATTAGATTTGCCGCAGCCGTTAGGCCCAACAATCGCCGTCATGTCGTCAGGAAAAGGTATATTTGTGGGATCGACAAAGGACTTGAATCCCGCCAATCGTATCTTCTTTAATCGCATGGCGTTGCTATGCTAAGCCTATTATTGTATTTTCCAACGATTTTCTGAGCCTGTTGCCATCTTTTAGGTAGTTTAATGAGAAAAAAGCTCTTCAAATGCAGCCGTTGTTAAAGCATTGCTTATTGAATTTTCGTATATTTAATAAAGTCTATAGTAGTGTCTAAACTAAAACCTAAAAATACCCAACTATCAAACTAAACATGCCTTAGCGCACCCGCACTTTACCAAATCTCAATTTCTGTAACAATTACAGATTTTCATAGAACCATTAAGTCCCTATAATCATGCATTATACTAGTCGTTTTCAGTTAATTGTCAGGTTTTATGCAAGCTAATCATGGTGCGGGATATTTCTTTCTTGGTTTCAAACTTATTCAAACCAAAGGAATACGCAGATTCGTCTTTATTCCCCTATTCATTAATATTCTTATGTTTGGGGCAGCTTTTACTTACTTAGTCGGCCAAATTGATGAAATGGTCATCTACATTATTGATTTTATTCCCGAGTGGTTAGATTGGTTAAAAGACGCCGTCGCATTTTTTGTGTGGCCTTTAGCCATTATTACCATATTACTCGCATCCGCTTTTTTATTTAGCACTCTGGCCAATTGGATTGCCGCACCATTTAATGGACTTTTAGCTGAAAAAATGGAATTACTTCTCACCGGTAAACCAATATCTAATGGTTCTACATTAGACGTTATTAAAGACATACCGCGCACATTAGGTCGAGAATTAACGAAATTGCGATATTACCTTCCACGCGCAATTGGCTTCTTACTTATATTCTTTTTCCTTCCCGTTATAGGTCAAGTAATCTGGTTCTTATTTAGTGCCTGGATGATGGCAGTTCAATATTGTGATTACCCTTTTGATAACCACAAAGTTAAATTCGAAGCCATGCGTCAAGACTTGCTAAACCATAGGTCTGATTCTTTTTCGTTTGGTGCCGTCGTAATGTTGTTTTCCATGATCCCGATCGTTAATTTTATCGTCATGCCTGTGGCAATATGTGGCGCAACAGCAATGTGGGTAGAACGCTTCAAAGACAACTACAATTAACTCAAACTGATTGTTTGCGCTGCATCAAAAATGCAACAACTACAACGGTATTTAATTTAGCGATTCTTTATACTGAAATCTCTTTTATATGGCGAGGTAAGCTTATGCTTCATACGGCATCTGTACTAATGACATCAACGCTTTTCACACTTCAGCAAGACGCATCTGTAGCTGACGCAATGAAGCTCAGCAAAGAACACAATATTCGTCATATTCCCATCATATCTTCTGAAAACAAATTGCTGGGAATGGTGAGTCAGAAAAACCTGTTTAACAAAGCACTGCATATGCTCAACTTATACGGAACACAAGATTCAGTAAAGATTGAACAAGAAACCAGTATTAAAGAAGTAATGGATACCGAATGCTTGTCAATTTTACAATCAACACCGGTAACTGAAATCATTCCCATGTTTAAAGATAATAGACATGGTTGCCTTCCAGTCGTAGATGAAGCCATGCATTTAAAAGGTCTTATCACATCAGCAAATTTTGTCGATTTTAGTGAAAAGCTATTAAGTGAAGATAATTGATAGACAAACAAAAATGATGGATTCAGGTAGAGGTTGAGAATACTTCGAGTTTATTGCCAAATATGTTGAAAGACGACATCGAATTGTCACAAAAAACTTGATTTCTACCTGAATTTTTCACTTGGTATAATAGCTTTTCGGCCAAATCTACGGCCATTTCAAAGTCATATTTATCCTGAACTGAGGTTACATATTGTTATCGAATTCCTTCAGCCACTTTTTTAGTAATTTTAATATCACCTTCCAACACAGCAATAAACAAAAGAATATATACATGCACCCTGCATTCATGCAAAAAATACTTCACAAGCCAATAACTAATAACGTAGCTTAAATTAAATTTTTAAAAATCAGGATCATAGAAGAAATTATGACCATAACATGTCTAAAAGAACATTTTTCAGGCGTTTATAACTTCTCGTTTATATTTAACCTATGCTTCATATAGTTAAGACATATGCAGTTTGAAACAATATTAATTCTTCATGATATTTTTAATTTCTAATTGATTTTAGCAATCCTTTCCTCCTAAACTTCACAATGTGGCGTGAGCGAAGGTAGCTTCTGCCCGGCATCAGGTGATTTTGACTATTGACACTTGTATGACGTTTGAGCCCAATAGTCGAGAGAAAACGAAATGAAATTATACGTAGGAAATTTGTCCTATCGCCTAACAGATAGTGAATTAGAACAAACCTTCTCTGAGTTTGGCGAAGTACTTTCAGCCAAAGTCATCATGGACAGAGAAACCGACCGTTCAAAAGGTTTTGGATTTGTTGAGTTTGACTCCAAAGATGATGCTGAAAACGCAATTGAAAGCCTGAACGGTAAAGATCTCGGTGGCAGAACCATTGTTGTAAATGAAGCCAAACCTCCCAAGAATCGAACGGGCGGTGGACATGGTCAACGCCGATTCTAATTATTTTTAGAAAGCGCCTTCATTGAAAGGCGCTTTCGCACTTCAAGATCCCCTCTCTACTCAAAACATTTAACATCAGCTTTATTCTTTTTTAAGATAAAAAACTCTAAAATCAGTCTATATTTTTATTAAATGTAGTATTTTTGTTTTAATTTTCGCAATAATTTCACAATACCATCCTCAAAAGAGTTTTACTTGATAGAGAGGGGTAGAATAAATCCCAACACATTGCTAAATTTATTCCTTCTGTTTATAAAGATTTTCGGCTAAATTATTACCCACCTGATAATAAATAGAGATCTTGAGCACTATCGATCATTGAAGACAAAATGAATTTAAGGCGAATAGAAGCAGTCTCTTAACTTCAAAATAGTCTGGTGGGTTATTGGAATTACATAATTAAGGAAATAATAGGAGCAGTAGTTCATATCAAGTCGGTAATGAGTTCCGTGGAAAGTGTGTAAATACCGTTACCAGTTAACCGATAATCCGGTTATATAACTTGATAAAGCATGGATCACTTAACCCCATCAATGAACAATACTCAGCTAATTTTCCCTCTAGGGAAGGCCTGTGCTCATAACTATTATAAAGATGCTATGCACAATATAAACCTTATAATACAAATACTTATATTTATTATTGGGCTAACGGTTAGTTTGTTTTCAACCGCCCTAACTATCCCAAGGGTAGACAGCGACATCCAGATTGATGGTAAGTTAGACGAAAAAGTTTGGCAGCAAGCCCAAACATTAAATCTACATAACGTCACGTCCCCCTACGAAAACCTCCCCGCACCAGTAGCAACCACGGTAAAATATTTTGAAAATGGCGATACCTTATATGTCGCTTTTAAAGCACAAGATCCAAATCCAGAACAAATCAGAAGTTTCTTCCATGAAAGAGACCGGGCTAACCGAGATGATTTAGTTGGCATTAGACTCGATCCCTATGGCGACCACCGCCTCGTATTTCAATTTCTAGTTAATCCTTATGGCGTTCAAAATGACAGCACTGTTGATGTGCTAGAAAACTCTACCAGTGATTCTTGGGATGGTATTTGGGATTCCGCCGGAAAAATTACAGAAGATGGATACCAAATAGAAATTGCGATCCCACTGAGGAATTTTAATTTCAACTCCGAGCAACAAACACAAACTTGGGCCATGGAGTTTGTCCGTTTCTATCCAAGAACGGAGCAATACAGGCTTTCACATATAACAATAGATAGAAATAATGAATGCTTGCCTTGCCAAATGGCAACAGTGACGGGATTTAAAGATATTCACCAAGGCAAGTCGCTTTCCATAACGCCCACATTTGTAGCAGATCACCAAGAAACCCGCGATCTTTATGAGAATACTGGCTGGATGTCAGATGACGACTATGAAGTAGGCTTGGACATTAAATGGGGTGTTAGCTCTGATATATTTCTAAATGCCACTTTTAATCCCGATTTTTCCCAAATAGAAGCAGATGATGCTCAAATCAACTTAAATGATAACTTCACACTGACATTAGAAGAAAAGCGCCCATTTTTCTTAGAAAATCAGGATATTTTTAGTGCCGACTTTGACCTCGTGTACACCCGTAATATAGGAGCACCTAATTTTGGTGCCAAAGTAACAGGACGCAGTGGAAACCACGCTTATGGGGTATTTATTGCTGATGATGACAATACCACTTTTTTCGTACCCGGCAATCTAAACTCAAGAATAGCAACGCTCGGACAAAGTAGTAATAACGCCGCTTTAAGATACCGATATGATGCCAATAAAGATTTTAATATTGGCTTTATTGGCACACTTAGAACATCTGATGATTACCACAACTATGTTGGCTCAACCGACTTTCGCTACAAAATAACAGATCAAGATATTCTGACAGGTCATTTTATCGTTACAGATACCCAATATCCCGAATTTCTAAGTGATAAATTTTGTTCAGATGACGATTGTGAAAATGAAGATATTCAATGCTCATTTGCAAACTGCAACATTTCCGAATCGTATCTACGTACTCAATCCGACGATAACCTAACCGGTTTTGCATACAGAATGTTTTATAGTCACGATGAAAGGCATTGGTTTATGAACTACCGATATCAAGAAATTAGTAGCGATTTTCGCTCTGATTTAGGTAATCAAGTACGTGTAGATCAGAACCGAGTAGTTGCACAAGCCGGCTTAAAATTCTGGGGCGACAGTGATGACTGGTGGACTCAATTCAACATTTGGGGTGACTGGGATATTCTAAGAAATGACGATAGAGAAGTACTTGAAAATGAGTTAGAAATAGACTTTGAACTATACGGTCCAATGCAATCCGAACTTTGGTTTCGATACATGAAGAGAGACGAAGTCGGCTCCCGTTTGGACAGCAGCATACTTGATATTGATGGCAATACAACGATGTTTGAACTGGATGTATATGAATTTACTTTTGAAATCCAACCTTACTCTGGACTATTCCTTGGTTTGAACGGTGATTTAGGCGATAGAATAGACTTCAGAAACAATCGAAAAGGCCACCAAATAAGGCTTTATCCGTCAATAGAATACAGCTTTGCTAAGCATTTCCGAGCCAGCTTAAACTATGAATACAACAACCTTAAAGCAGATTCAAAAGAGGTATTTACCGCACGCGTTGCTGATTTCCGTTTCAATTACAATTTGGATTTAAGGCATACCTTTAAACTCAGTCTAATTTATACCGAGATTGATTTTAATCTAGATAATCAACCGGCCTTAACTCCCGCATTATTACCTAGCGCCAGTGAAACCGACCTTTCCAGCCAGTTTATTTATAGCTATAAGATCAATCCTCAAACCGTTATCTTTGCAGGCTATTCAGACCATTCTCTTAAAAATGCTTTAATTAGTTCATTAAAGCGTGATAGCCAAAAGGTTTTCTTAAAATTAAGCTACGCTTGGCTTAAATAGAGCTATGAGTAATAAACCTGAATTCTGATTAACCAATAAAAATAACAAAACCGTCCAATATTACTCCCCAAAGTGAAATATTATTACTCAAATAATGACAAATGATAAATATTGAACTATATTCCACCTGTTTCTGTAATTATATTACAACCCTTCCCCTCTAGAAAAAGGAGATACAGCCGTGAGTATCAAAAAACAATTTTTAAAATCTAAACCCGTTTGCAAAGTCACATTTAAAATTACCGAAGAACAGGCAAAGCACGCTAAATGTGTTCGATTATTAGGAGAATTTAATGATTGGAATAAAAGTGCAAAACCAATGAAAAAACTGAAAAACGGCATTTTTACCACTACCGTTGAGTTAGAAGCTGGAAAAAAGTACCAATTTAGATATTTACTTGATGACCAAAACTGGGAAAACGACTGGGCAGCAGATGCATATATCCCATCCTCAGCCTGTTACGACGATAATTCCGTTGTTTCTTGTATTCAATAAGCTCTCATGTGCCTGACACATCAACTTATTTACTAGGACAACAATGACGGATAGTTTAATACAACTGCGGTTAGAACAAATTGAGTCCTTATCCGCAGTTGAAACCAACCGAACTGCCATGACTTAGAAAAAGTCACAACTTAGAAACTACCTAAAGCTTATTTAGAGCTTGAGTAAAATCACTCAAAATATCATCGATATCTTCTATGCCAATTGAAAATCGAATCATGTTGTCACTAATCCCCATTTGAGCTCTCGTCTCCGCGCCCATTTCGTAAAATATGGTATGGGCAACCGGAATTGCCAATGTTCTGGTATCTCCCAAGTGAGTCGCATTTAACGCAATATCTAAAGAATTGACGAATTTGAAGCAATCCATGCCCGGTTGCAAATCAATACTCAGAATTCCGCCAAAGTACTTAAAGAGCTCAGTAGCGAGGTGATGCTGCGGATGTGAAGCTAATCCAGGATAATAGACCTTGGCAACTTTTTCGTGGGTCGCCAAAAACGCGGCAAGTTGAACCGCATTATTGCAGGCTCTCTCCATTCTTAATGCCATTGTTTCCATACCAATAGAAATGGCATGGGCAGAATCGGGCGATAAGCTTCCCCATATCCCGCAACCCTTTCTTTTTAATCTGAGTTAACGCCTGTTGTTGCAAAGGAAGCGAACGTAACGATTCTAAAATTCCAGGAAACTTATTCCAATCAAACAACCCAGTATCAACAACAGCTCCACCAAGAACATGACCATGTCCTGCAGAATATTTCGTTAAAGAACTAACGATAAGTGAAGCACCTACAGACTTGGCGTCAAATAAATACGCCGGCGTCATTGTATTGTCAATTATGTAGATTAAGTCATTGTCTTTACAAACATCCCCAATATTTTTTAAATCCGCTACTTGAGTAACCGGATTGGCAATGGTTTCAAGCAGTACTGCCCGTGTATTGTCTTGTTTTGCTGCGATGATATTATCGGCATTAGTGACATCAACCAGCGTTACTTCAATCCCCAATCTTTGTAAGGTATTTGCAAAACTATTGGTATTGCCAAATACAAATTGGCTTATCAGAATATGATCACCAGCTTGCAACAGCGTAAGTAACGTTGTGGTAATAGCCGCCATCCCAGTAGCAAATGTTAATGCTCCAACCCCTTGCTCCATCTCATTAATAATATTTTGCAAAGCTTCAATGGAAGGAGAAGATTGCCGGGAATAGGCATGGCCAGCAACTCTTCCCTGAAAAATATCGACTAAATCTTCAATTTTTTCATATTCAAATAACACTGAGTTGGTACTTGCCTGATGGACTGCACCATTTTCCAGATTATTAAGGGTTCGGTCGGCATGAACCAAGCGAGTGGTAAACCCCTTGTTTTTCAATTTACTTCTCCTGAAAAGGTAGTCCTGAGGTGTCACATTTCTCAGGATATTTGGCGGGTATGGTTGCAAAATAAGCTAAAACCGTTTTTAGCTCTTCATCAATATCGGCACTTATCTTTCGATGTGGCCCTAAAATAATCGTTTTGCTTTTGTAATCCAATGCAACCAACTGCAAAGGCACATCCGCTTTATGAGCAATTTGTAAGAAGCCCGTTTTCCACGGACTAACCCGCTTGCGTGTTCCTTCCGGCGCTATGGCTAATACCAAACTATCTTGATTGTCGAACTTATCGACCATTTGCGATACAACGCCATTTTTTTTTGTTCGATCGACTGGTATACCTCCCAGCCAATCCATAAATAAGCTAAAAGGCCAGAAAAATAAGTTACTCTTCGCCATAAAGGAAACCATTAGGCGTCTACAAAACATTATTCCTATACCCAACGTAAAATCCCAATTGGAGGTATGCGGCGCGACAACCACAATAAACTTACGCTCATTGGGAAACTCACCTTCAACGCGCCATCCTGACAACTTAAGAAACAAAGCGCCAAGAAAAACCAACACTCTATTCCCTCTTGAAGGAACATTCGATGGCAACTTGGTAGCTACATTGATTTGCTTTAAAAGACGAGTAATCAGAGGACAAACTCCTTTGTACATCAACGGCTGTCAATATTGCTGCATATAGGTATTACTTTGCGTAAATTTAATACCCTCTACTTACAACGAGCAACACTGTAAAATAAAGATACTGCCTATGCTAAGCGAAAACGGCTTTTGTTCACAAGTTCCTTTTAATAACTTATAAACCCAAAACGACTGAGCAAATTCATAGCTCAAACATCTTCTACTAAGTATTATTATGCTTTTGCCTCTCAGGAATCGGTTTCATCTATGTGTATTTTGTTTATAGCTGTCAATAAACATCCTCAATATCCTCTCATTGTCGCGGCCAATAGAGATGAATTTTATGCACGCCCTACTGCTCCTTCAAATTTTTGGACTGATAATTCGAACATACTCGCAGGCAAAGACTTACAAGCTGGCGGCACATGGATGGGAATAAGCCAACAAGGGAACTTTGCAGCCTTAACCAATATTAGAGCACCCAGCCCTCCAAGAATTGAAACTCGAACGAGGGGGGAGTTAGTCTGCGAATTTCTGGACTCTACAGAAGGCAATGATAAATACTTGGCAACGCTTCGAGAAAACAAACAACGTTATCGCGGATATAACCTAATTTTTGGCAAGTGGAATCAACTACAAGTCTATAATAATCATCAAGATCAAACAGACGCTCTTGAAGCCTTGTAGCGGTTTTTTTGGATTATCAAATGCGTCGCTAAATAGCCCATGGCCTAAAGTATCTTCAGGGGTTGATAAGCTAAAGCAACTTTGCAATACCATGGAACACTTAGAATATGATGCCTTGTTTGCGCGAATTATTGAGAGATGGTAGCCGTGTCGAAGCCACCATGTTACCCAAAACGGAGATGCCTCAGGAATTGGAGAAAAAGCATCACTCCGTTTTATTCCCTTACCCGATTATGGCACTCGAAGTTCTACAATTATGGCAATCAACAACGATCAGCAAGTGCTTTGGCGTGAAAGAACCTACGATGAAAGCGCACAATTACACAAGATGTAAGCTTTGACTTTGCATTGCAGTCCCAACACTTTTATTGGAGTACTATGGCTAATCCAACCACAAAAAACGTTTTATCAATTTTGAAATTAGGCCTGTTAGCCAGTCTGATGCGCCCGCAGGGCACGAGCACTCTATAGCCATTACATTCAACATTCAACAGCCTTTCGAAGAAAGCTTAATCACTCCACTAGATATTGAGCAAAGAATCTCTGACTTAACACCTGATTACCCGTGGTTAGTTTGTTTGAATAATAACAAACTGGTTTGGTTGTACCGCATCACGATGGAAAAGAACGAAGTGCCTATAAACACACCACAGAAGTGACTATTTATATTGATCCTCAAAGTACAGGGCAAG
>CALNXX010000008.1:0-826043 GCA_942490545.1 uncultured Gammaproteobacteria bacterium
TAAATAACCTCAGTTCGGGATAAGAGATATCGCTTTATGTTGATGGGAAATTGCATATTTCTTTCAAAACAGAGAGTTAAATAACAAATGTAGGTTGTTTTCGGTCCAGTGCTGAAAAATACGCGCCTATCGAGGCTTGTTTGTGAATGAATATCGGGGCTCTTTAGAACAAACATAACGATGAGAGGCGCGTATTTAGCTGTGCTGGAAGGTATTGCTTATCCCGAACTGAGGTTAAATAGCGCAGGATGACGTTCATCACCCCACGCTAAAACGACTTGGGATAAGCCTACACTTAATTCAATACTTGAATTTGCTGGGATGTTGTCAAATTAGTATTGATATCCGCTTGTCTTTGGATCGTGTTGGAATTCATATAATAAGTGCGCATTGCATTACCATTTCGTAATACAACATCTGCTTTGCCATCAGCATCAAAGTCATCAACAATATGAAATTGCCAAGTGCTTGCTGCCGGTAGTGCCACAGCAGGGGTTGATTTAGGGGCACGGCCATTCATTATAATCATAGACCACGCACCACTTTGGGTATTTCGAAGTAATACGTCACTAGCCCCGTCGCCATCAAAATCCCCAACGCCTTGAATCTGATCATTTAGATCCGATGTTAAACTGGAAATGTAACCACGACTGGTAATATTGGTGGCGGTATACAAATAAATATACCAAGCGCCGGAAATTGAATTACGAATAAGAATATCTGAGCTTCCGTTACCATCAAAATCGACAGCATCAACAATATTCCAGCTTGTCACCGTAGACATTGGAGGTGATAACACTGACGTTACCGAACGAGTACTTATAAGGGAAATACTCCATTCCCCGGTTTCTACATTGCGTAGCAGTACGTCAGACTTACCATCCAAATCAAAGTCGGCAACCGCTTGAACCTCAACTAAAGATGCGCTCTCGATGCCCACATAACCTCTAGAAACAATACTGGCCCCATTAAAGTTATAGATATACCACTGCCCAGAGTTGGCATTACGAATAATAATATCTTCGTTTCCATCGCCATTAAAGTCCCCCGTGCCGTTGTATTGCCAAGATTCTACAGCAGACATACCCGATACATTGTCAGTAACAGTGGCTTGCTCCTCATTCATCAAATGAATGCTCCATTGTCTGGATTCAGAATCCCGATAAACCATGTCGGCAAAACCATCACCATTCAAATCCGACCGTATCGCAGACAATCCACCCGATTCGTTAACCAACGGATCCGTGCCGGCCCCCACTTCATCGCCATCACTCTGCCCATCATTATCGGTGTCACTATCGTTGGGAAGCGTACCCTGCTGATATTCCTGCAAATTGGTTAAGCCATCATTATCTGCATCTGTCGAAGCATCGTCTGCTGACAATGAATTAAAGCCGTATTGATTCTCAAAGCTGTCGCTCATGCCGTCGTTATCATCGTCGGTATCAGCATTATTACCAAGACCGTCACTATCCGTATCACTTTGTTCAGTGGCATCATAAGGAAACGCATCGCCACTGTCAGACGTTCCATCGCCATCGATATCATCGCCATTACTGGCATCAAAAGGCTTAGAATCCGTTAAGTCATCCAAACCATCATTATCATCGTCGGTATCCGTTAAATTAACTTGGCCGTCAGAATCAAAATCATCATTATCATTCGCCAGTGCCAAACAAGTACCAATATATTGAAAGTCAGCAATGCCCCACGCATTCTCTATTACATTCACTTGCTGACAAGACAAATTCCCAACACTCAAATAAAAGGTTTCAAGCACGTTTTTAATAGGAGCAAGTGGCTTTAAATCCGATACATTGGTAGTGACTAAATCTAAAGACCTTAATCGAGTCATGCCCCCCAACGCCGAAATATCAGTTAACGCGGTACTGTCACGTAAATTTAAAAAGAAGATTTCGGTAAACACTTCCAACCCGGCCAAACTTGAAACGGATGGGCAGGTGACAGAACCTATCTGTGAGACGACTTTTTCTAAACCAACGCTGCTTTCAATACAACTCGTCAATTGAGAATCAGTAAAATTAGATATGGCATCCGTCAGCGCAAAATTGGCAATATTTTCATTATGTATTGCTGCGATTTCTGGCGCCACTTGATTAATGGAATAAACCGCATCCGCACCGGAAGATAAGTTTCTATTAACCCCGCATGCAAACAGATCCAAACAGGTTAAGTCGGGAGAAGAAAATAAAGCAACACCACTTGCCGCACCAAATGCAGAAGGGTAAGCCATCACTGTTGCAAATTGATCTTCTACGCCATATCCCCGACCAAAATCAAACACCGTTCCCGTGCTGTTTTGTTCTAGCGAATGGCCCAATCCCATATTATGACCAACTTCATGCCCCAAGGTATCGTAACCACAAGGAGAGGAAGACGACGAATTAAAAGCATAAGTGTCGATAGTGACATTGTATGAATAGTCATATCCGAACACCTGACTGCTGTTACCATTTATCCAACCTAAGCCGCAAATATCTTCGACTTGGTTGTACTTCATTACCGCAACAAAGTCCGCTTTGGTTTCAATCCTTTTGTCCCAAATTGCATTCAACACTTCCGAAGTAAGTGGTGCAGTTAACGTACCTTCAGCAGCCCCTGCATTATTGGAAAGAATATTTAGAATGCTGGTTTCTCCAACAGATTCCAAATCAGCCTGAATAAATCCTGCGTTGACCATTTGAACATTGATACCGCTAGCATCATAAATACTATTGTTAGAAGCGAGCCACATAGACAATGTGTTATCAACATTGGGGTATTGCTGAACGAACTCATTGGTGACGACAAATAAAATCTTATATTGCATTTTTCCAATTGAACTGGCGGATAAAACTGGTTGCAACTGACCTACAGATGTAAGTTCTTGCTTGGTGTATAAAGGAGGACTATTTGAGAGAGGGTTGGAAACCGAATTTGAAACTGAAGGCACAATAAAATCAGGATCTTTCCCAGCATTTTTCAATTCCTTTTGCATAACGCCATCAGTAATACGATAGCTACCCTTTTCAGTGGGTATCCAAGCTGATACGCCTTCTTCATTAATAAACAATAAAACATGAGGTAACTGTGGGAAATTAACGTTACGTGCAGAAATAATTCGCATGCCAGCGCGTTTTTCAACACCAACAACACTTGCTTGCAAAATTCGGGTATCTAAAGGCGCTGTAAAATGACTTCCTTTTTTTAACGCCAAAATTCGAGAAACATCAGCATTAATTCGGATAGATTGTTGATTTTGGGTTACTGACGGCAAATGAGTAAGTTGCCAGATATTGGCATCATGCTCGGTTTCTTGTTTAGTTTCTTGTTTAGCTTCTTGTTTAACATCTTGAACGGCAACAACCGCAAACCCCGCACCAAGACCCCATACAAAAGCTAGAAGTAGAAAGCTTCTCACATTGAACCTCCAAATAAACCGACGTTAGCACTACCGCAACACTTAAATATAGTTGCTGATTGATGATTTAGTCCATTAAATTGATACCAAGGTGAACCGGTCATCTCATATAAGTATTTTTGCTGAATAGCACAACGGATACTCTCCGAGGTAACTTTGCTATACTTTCTAGCTATAAGGGCGGTTAATTATTTATACAAACTTGATGCGATACGCCATAAAATAGATTAAAATAAATTCCGTAACAGTTTGATTAAAGAAGATTTGTTTAACACCAACACAAAATGATTCAAAACTGGCAAAATTGAACCGCAAAACAAATGAAAATATATACCCAATAATTACTAGACATACGCACTCTATAATGAGACTTTAACTATGAAGTTACGGCAAAGTGATATTTTTTAAGCGATTACGCCAAAATTGATTGAAAAACATCCGAATAGTGTAACTAATTGTTAACAACCATGACTTTTGCATGACAAAAAACAAATTTATTTAAAATAGCTACAGCCTATAATTTTAGCGGCCTAGAGGTAAGTTTAACTACCCTAATATTGGCCGCCACCTCGTTATTGAATAAAAAAAGTCCAATTTCCCTCTTGTAAATTCCTGAGCTTCGGCTACTATTTTTACCTATTGGAAGAAAAGCTTCGAGTTCAATTTATAAACAGGAGGCAATCAGAATGGAAACTATAAATACATTTAGCGGAAAGCTGTTACGTGGCATACGCAAAGAGGCAGGATTTACCCAGGCAGAACTGGCTCAGCGTGTGAACATCAGTAGAGAAACGGTAGTGGCAATTGAAAACGAACATCCTCGAACGATCCAGTCGTTAGAATTGGATATCGTAAGAAGATGGTGGCGGGCATGCCATATTAAAGTTTCAAACCAAACCAAGCATACTTTTGTTGATTACATCATGCAGTTTTTGAAACTCTAGTTTCACAAATTGTTTCGTTGAGTAAACTGGCAACATTCAACGACAAACTAAAAGCCCAAAGACTTCATTAGTCAGTAGGGCATACAAGTTAGTAATCAACGTATGACAAACTGTGAATGCGTTAATGCAGTGCATCGCAGTATTAGTAGTAACATCACTTAATGCTATTAAGGTGATGCTAAATCAAGGTTAATGTAATACTGGTCAAGTACTAATCCAAGATTACACAATTAGATTCCTTGAACCCATCCAGTTGTACACAAGCCATGTCTTGTGCAGATTATGTTACTTCATATCGCAACAACGCAGGCAATTCTAGCCCAAACCCATTAATCCGCTTCCACCTTAAAATGCAATCGTCGTCATTAAATTTAACCACGCCAGATTGTTGAGTATAATGCGAGTGTCAACGCCCTTTAATGTGCAAACATTAGACTATCCATTCAGCAACCAAGCACCCACCAGCTTCAACAAAGCTTTTTCTCCCAAATCATCTCTCATCAACCTGAATACCAGACCACCGATCCAAATATTGACCACTTAACATCATTATTCATCAGCTTCAGAGCCTCTGAGCAGACCTCTGAGGGTTTTTAACAAAAGTTTCATACATTGTTAACATGAGAGTAATAACAACGCTGTGTCTCACAAAATGCGCTATTGATGCATTTATCTGTTCGCCATCGATATCAAATACTAACAACGACGCCATAGTACCTTTTAGATAAGAACAAACACTCGATTGCTTCCTCTACCAATCCATCCCTACTAAACCCACAGAAGTAGCAAATCCATACTCCAAATTACCGATAGTAAAACCTGCTATTTATCGGTAAGTAATAGGACACAAATTCTCCGTTACTTTCCGGTTGCTCAAATGCAGCGATTTAATGATACGTTACATCTCATCCTGACGTATATTCATGTAATAAATATACGAACTACCCTCTTCAACTAACCAATACCGCACCATATTTTCTGCGTCATCCGCCCTACATAACCTCAGTTCGAGATAAGAGATATCATTTTATGTTGATGGGAAATTGCATATTTCTTTCCAAACAGAGAGTTAAATAACAAATGTAGGTTGTTTTCGGTCCAGTGCTGAAAAATACGCGCCTATCAAGGCTTGTTTGTGAATGAATATCGGGGCTCTTTAGAACAAACATAACGATGAGAGGCGCGTATTTAGCTGTGCTGGAAGGTATTGCTTATCCCGAACTGAGGTTACATAACGCTTTAACTCAAAAAATGGGCAAAACAAGCCCATTGAAAAAGAAATGTGAGTGCTTCATATCCAGAGTTCAGGTTGCCTACATAGAAAAAACACTTTACGCAGACCTTACTCCGGCATTAGCCTGTGTGTATAACGCCCATGAGTTTGGTCATCATCTAGCGGCAGCACTCATTAACGATGCCACAGCCACAATAAAGGAAAAACAATGAAAACCCTGATACTACTCCTGACATTTTTGAGCCTGCCCGCCATGGCTAATCCAGATCAAAAAATCAAAGATTTGGGCATAGACCTCACAGCAAAAAGCAAGCCCGCAGCCAATTACGTACTAGCCGTTAGAACAGGAAACTTACTATTTCTTGCGGGTCATATTCCAGTCAAACCCAATGGCGACATCATTACCGGAAAACTAGGTAAAGACCTAAGCACAAAACAAGGGGCCGAAGCAGCCAAGGTAGCTGGAATAACAATTTTAAGCACAATAAAGCAAGAACTGGGATCATTATCAAAAGTAAAACGATTTGTAAAAGTGACAGGAATGGTTAACGCCACGCCAGAATTTACGCAGCATTCCCAAGTGGTAAATGGTTTTTCAGATTTAATGGTGCGAGTGTTCGGCGAACAAGGTAAACACGCCAGAGCGGCAGTAGGAATGAGTTCGTTACCCGCTAATGCCGCCGTTGAAATAGAAGTAATACTAGAAGTAGAGTAAGGCTAGAAATCAAATCCTTTCTCCCGGCACAGAACAACACAGCATTGAGTTCATTGACATTAAACATTGTCCATAAAAAACGGGGAGTTTAAAAAACTCCCCGTCACATAAGAACGAATGAATACAAACGTTAGCTTAGAACTTGTAAGCGCTTCTTAAGTACCAAGATCCACCTTCGTAATTTGCTGCACTTCTTCTAGGATATTGCAGACCAACACCCAAGCGGTTGGCATTATCTGGACCAATTTCATCAACAAACTCATCAAAGATATTGGCCGCCCCTAAACTAATTGTCCAATGGTCGTTATAAACGTAGTTCAATTCCATATCAATGAAGATAACAGAATCAATTTCAGCACTAGGCTGTTCAGTCGCACCAATTCTGCCTCGCTCATCAAAGTGTTTGCCGTAATAATTAGCACGCACCAAATAAGACCATTGGTCGTTGAAATGCGTTAACGCACTCAATACAAAACGCTCATTCGGGAAGTTGTTTTCTATATCTTCAATGGTTCCTTCACTCACTGGCAAAATGTCGCCAATAGAACGTTGACCAACCACTTCAACTTCGTTGTAATTAAACGCGAACGATAAATCAGTAGAAATACCGGCATTCCAATCTAATTCAGACGATAAAACCAAATCAAAACCAGAGTGCTCTACGTCAAGCGCATTGGTATAAAACGAAATAGTCGTACTAGCATCATCACTAATAGGCACTGGAATATCGCCAGTACGATAGATGCGATCATCAACTTCTATTTGATAGAAATCCGCTGTCAAACTGGTGTTGTCACCCAGGCTATAGGTAAAACCAACACTGTAATTAGTTGACTCTTCTTCTTTTAGCGGCGCGCCACCAGCTAATAGTGCCAATTCAGAAGTAGGAGGAACTAAACCTTCCTCAATCTGCAACCCCGTTGTGCCATCAAACGTAGTTATTGTGGTTCTTACGTTAGCTTGACCAGGAGTCGGTGCATGAAAACCAGTAGAAACCGCTGCACGTAAAATAAGGTCATCGGTAACATTATAGCGAGTGGCAATCTTACCGTTAGTGGTATTACCAAAGTCAGAGAAGTCTTCATATCTCAACGCATACTGTACTAACCAGTTGTCAGAAATATCATGGTCAAGCTCACCATAAACCGCCCAGTTATCTCGGCTAAATTCACCAGAGTCTTGAGGTTGAAATCCGCCTAAACCATTAGAACCACTACCAAAGTATGAACTCGGTTCACCCGCATTAATGGTGTAAGTCTCTTCACGCCATTCAGCACCAAAGGCAAAGCTCATATCCAAACCAATTGGAATAGAGAAATCGGCATTAAAGTTGGTTTCTTCTTGCTCGTAACCACCCACATCAAAATTACGCTGCAAAGGATCACCACCACTATTCAACCCAAGAGAAGGGTTGGTGGTGTTTTGCAAGAAATAATCTAACTCGTTAAAGCCATATGAACCACTAAAGTCGTAATACATACCGTTGGAAAACTGACCTTTAACACCAGCCACAAGGCTGAAATCTTTTTGATCACCATCCAAATAAGGCGTGTAACCTGTATTTAACAAATCACCTGTATAACCTAAATCACTTAAAGCGGCTAAGGTAGAATGACCAGGATTACGATAGAAGAAGCGATAGCGGCCTTCGGTGTCAGCATAGTTACCATGAACGTACAAATCAGCATCTTCAGCCAACTTCATACCAGCATTAACGAACAAACGTGTACCGCTGGTTTCAGGGCGTCCCCAAGTTTGAGCAAATGGCTCATCACCAAAAGGCGAGTCTGCACCAACACCAACCACACCTGCGTCGATTAACGCTTGTGCATCAGGACGCTGAATACCACGAGACAATGCATCATTGTCGGTATGTTCAACACTGATATTTACAAAACCGTCATCACCAAAAGCAAAGCCTTTATTAGCAGCAAACTTAATGCTGTCTTCACCTTCGTAGTACTGGCCGTACTGCACCATAACTTCGCCGCCTTTATCGGCGTCTTTAATACGGAAGTTCATCACACCAGCAATAGCATCAGAACCATATTGAGCAGCAGCACCGTCTCTTAAAACTTCAACCGACTTCAACGCAATATTAGGGATCATGCCTACATCAGGACCATGAGCACCATTACCAGCAGCAGGAGCAAAGAAATGCACCAATGCAGTACGATGACGGCGTTTACCATTCACCAACACCAATGTTTGGTCAGGTGCCATGCCTCGCAAAGAGGTAGGACGAACGAACGCACTCCCATCACCGGTTGCTGGCGTAGCAGTATAAGAAGGGACCAGAGATTTTAAGTTATCGGTAATATCAGCCGAATTACCCAAAGAATTAAATTGTTCCCCAGAGAAAACATCAACGGGAACAGGAGAATCATCTACAGATCGTGGTGTAGGACTGCGGCTAATAATGGAGATAGTTTCAACATTATCATCCGCGTCCTGAGCAAACGCCATTGGTATTGGAGCAACCAATGATGCGGCAACAGCTACCACGAGCGGATTTAGCTTGTAACGTACCATGTGTTCTTCCTATTGTTGGTTATTGTGAATTATTTAATATATTCGTTATGTAAAAAACGAATAAAAAACCGTGCTTTTATTATAAAAATTATTACGGGAGCATTTTTTTGACCGCATTGTGCCACACATCCTCTAACTTTTCTCTTTTTTTAACAGTTAGGGACAAATTATTAATCCAAACGATCCATTTTAGATACATATTCAGCTTAGCACTCATGAATTAAGCTCAACGCCCCTCCGTACCAATAACAACTATTTTTATCCAATAGTCGTGATTTTCTGCAATAGATGTAAAATTGACGCCAGCAATAAGACTCAATCTTTGTCGAACTTTGAAAATAAGAAACAATTAGCGTGCAGGAACAATCAATGAGCAAAAAAGTAGCATTCATCGGACTCGGCGTAATGGGTTATCCCATGGCAGGATATTTAGCAAAGGCCGGATACGACGTAACCGTATACAACCGGACAACCGCAAAAGCTCAACAATGGGTAGAGCAGTATAAAAGTTTGTCTAAAGGCCAGATAAATTACGCAGAAACCCCAGAAAAAGCAGCGCAAAAAGCAGAAATCGTATTTGCCTGCGTTGGCAATGATGATGATCTGCGAGACATAACCTTAGGTGAAAACGGCGCATTTTCAGGCATGACATCCGATACAATCTTCGTTGATCACACCACCACGTCCGCCGCCGTAGCCCGAGAACTAGCCGACATAGCTAACGAAAAAGGCATAGGCTTTCTGGATGCCCCAGTATCAGGTGGTCAAGCCGGTGCAGAAAACGGCGCATTAACTGTGATGATGGGCGGCACACAAGCGCATTTCGATCGCGCCCTCCCCTATATACAATGCTTCAGCAAAATGTGTAAATTACTCGGCGACGTAGGCAATGGCCAGCTAACCAAAATGGTCAACCAAATATGTATTGCCGGCGTGCTACAAGGGCTATCAGAAGCATTACACTTCGCCAAAGCCAGCGGACTAAACACCGACGACGTAGTAGAAGTTATCTCCAAAGGTGCCGCGCAATCCTGGCAAATGGAAAACCGCGCCCCCACCATGGCTAAAAACGAATTCGACTTTGGCTTTGCCGTCGATTGGATGCGTAAAGACCTAGGAATAGTACTAGACGAATCTCGCCGCAACGGTACCCATTTACCCCTAACCGCATTAGTCGATCAATTCTATGGAGAAGTGCAAGCCATCGGTGGCGGACGTTGGGACACCTCCAGCCTTATCGCCGTACTGGAAAAACTGCATCACAATAAATAAGCCCTAAAGAATAAATAGAAAGAAGAATAAAAGCCGTTGATGCAAAAACACCCAATACCCAATTTGCATCAACGCCACCAACCCAACTCTCCCATCACCCTTCCCCTTTATCACGAAAAAGCAGCCTCAAAAGAGAAGTTAGAACAAAAACCACCACAACTTGACGCAATTTTATTCAGTTAACTCAAACAAGCCACACAGAATGGTGACAACAACCAAAAAACTGCTTATACTGCGCACCGAATTTCCAATCCGTGTTAGTCAATTCAGAGCTAACCTTGGAAACACAAAAAATGTGGCCCGTTAGCTCAGTTGGTTAGAGCACCCGACTCATAATCGGTAGGTCCCCTGTTCGAGTCAGGGACGGGCCACCATTCACAGCAAGACTTCCAGCGATAGTGAACACTAACAAAAATACATCAAAAAGTTATTTATAGCATATTTATAGCAAAGTGAAGGGCGAGATCCGGCTTTGAATAAAGCATTCTCAAATTCTCATGTAGCAAATATGTAGCAGAATAAAAGCGTTTTTTTGGTGTGGCTGATATTGCTATGTGAAATTGAGAAGGGTTTTTAAAATGGAATTTAGGGAGCCATAACGCCGCAATTCACCGGAGGAACGAGCGGTGCTTTTTTCCATCCGAGTGAAATTGCCTTGTTATGTTTCGTCTATCCATATTGGAACTCTACCTGACCACTTTTCGTTATTTCCCCATTCTAATTCGACTTCTACAAGCAAACGATGATTGTCCAATTCCGAGGATCTGATCGAAACTTTATCGAACCTATTTACAAACCCTAGCGGTGGCCTAGAATCTGAGCTTTCTTTATCATCAGATGTAGGTACTAATGACAGGCGTATGAATTCTAGCTTAATTAACCTTGACAGTGTGTCTAGGTCGCCTTTGTAATCTCGATAATACTCAGATGCAAATGACCCCATGGCAGGATCACCCCACCATTCTCCATAAATAGTACTCGTTGCAGTTGTTAGATGCTGTATGGCAGCATTGATGCCGGAAGCCATTTTAAGGTCGCCGCCCTCAAAGCATATATCACCATCATCACCTAAGGCTAAATCATAACCTGCAACATTAGGATCCGTTGACTCGTATTTTTCATCCACCTCAACAACCAGTGATATCTGACCTGAGTCACTATAATTAAGCTGTATCGGGTTCTTAATTCTTCTTGCATCTCCTTGAGATTCAACAAGGATAAAACGCTTTTCAGGTTTTATTGTTTGAAAATTAGATACATACGGATCCAATTTATTTTCATCTCCCTTCAGGTAGCTATCAACCTTAAAGCGCCATTCTTTATGCTTTGCTGATTCCCAGTGGCCGTTAATGATAATCCCGAAACCAATTGCTAGAAGCGTACTATTATCTTTAAATTCGTAACGTTCTTGGTACTTCAGGTTTTTATAAGCTATCTCTTCCGCTTGCGCTTTCCATAGTCGCAAAGTTTCTGCGGAAAATTCAGTAAAATCCGAATCAATAAACGTGGCATGACTACGGCACATCCATATTCCGTTACCAATAGACTTCCTTTCTTCTCTGGACATTGAGGAATCATAGCGAGGACCTTTAGGTGAGGCCGCATGAATATGAGCTGCTTCTCCCAAGTTCATAGACTTAGTTTCATCTCCCATCTTCGGCCCAACTGTAATTACACCACAGTCTGGAAAACTACATCGCCATGCAGTTCTCTCAGCCATAACTCTCTTGGTAGTTGGTTTAAACTCGTCCCTTTTACTCATACCCTTCCAGAAACATAACGCTCGCGTAATATGCGCGAGCTTGCGAGCGTCCTAATTGACGCGCTTGTTAAATTATTCATCTCCAAACCAGCTACTCACATCTATTGAAATACATTCTGCCGGTATGGATAAATCATATGGCTTAGTAACGCTGCTAAAGCCTGTGAATTCGAAGGGGTATTCTTCATTGATTTCACATGCGTCTTCACCTTTCCTGTAATTTTGAGAAACATGAGCATTCCCTTCGCCCTTAAAAGTAAGCTCTCGATTATCAATATCAACCAATTCGTAGTCAGTAACCTCAGAGTGTTCCACATAGTTGCTGTGACTCAGAATATCGATGTCAGGCATGCTATTTGATACGAAGGTACTCATCAATTCACTATCGATATAAGAAGACAGATCATAATGTAATTCACTCCTTGTATCTTCGACCATGTTAAAAATAGATAATAATATGCCAAGGGCTTCTTCAGATAGATTTTCGCATTCTTCGTCTGTTATATAGAAAGTCGAGTCATTAACATGTGCAAACTTAAAAAGGGAATCTATTGTCTCTTTGATTTTTTTCCATGATTCCAGAACATCCATTCCAAGCTCTTCTTTAACGAACTTATGGTCTAGGCCACCTTGCATACAGTAGATGTACCTTTGCTTTCTGCTTGGTTTTCCATTATCTGTTTCTACTTTAAACCAAGAGCAAGACTTAACCTTATCTTCTGGAACGCGACGCTCAAAAATATTGCGTATTAGCTCCCTGAGGGAATGTGCAAAACTATTGATTCTAAGCTGATCGTTTTTGTTTTCTAAGTATGCCACCGATGCTGAAAACAACTTTTTCTCAAAACCTGTCGTCAGATACGATTCAATTTGTTCTTCCATGCTCGATACCTTGAGAAATTTAACGCTCAAAACAGCGGCGCGTTTACGCGTCCGACTACTTTTTCTTGTTAGATTCTGACACTAAATCGTCTGCTATCTTGTTAATGTTTACACCCAGCCCAGCAATATTTGGTTGTAAAATTAAGTACCTAGTTGTAAACCCGAACAATTTCTTTAACGTACTCAATAAATTGCTTTTTCCTTCTAGCTCACCAGTTTTATATAGTAATGAAATTTCTGAAACCAGCTTTGATTTTTGTTTTTCGAAAACTGGAGCTAACAAAGAGGTTTCATTCAAGTAACCCAAAGATTTCTCGATCATGTCTTTTTGTTTAAACGCTATACCAATAGCAGCATAGGTAAATATACAATCCAACCGTTCTGATTCAGATAATTCAGAAAGATTCTCTTCTACTTCCCTGATTGTGCAGATTGCATCCTCATCATTTAGCTCAATCTGCGCTTGAGACAGGAAGACCTTTACTATTTCTGAGTTCTGGATTTCTAACGACTTTCTATATTGCTCAATAGCCTCTTCAAACTTCTTAATGTGAAATAGAGACTTTCCAATTTCAAAATGGATATCAGCTATGCCTGAATCTGTCCATGAATGATTTTCTAAAAGGGATTCAAACTCTTGAATTGACTGCACCTTTAACTTGGCGGAATGTTGTAAATCGGCTAATAGACTTATTGCCCGCGCATGCTGCATGTGTCCATATGAGTTATCACTACTCCAATCTGTCAATTCATAATCATTTATAGCTTGCTCAATTAACTTCACAGGTTCTGACTCATCTCCTATAAAAAGATATTTTACAGCCTTGACTACAGTATATTGAAGTTTTTCCGAAGGCTTTTCGATTAGAGAAATAAGCCTATCTAGGATATCTAGATTTCTCTTAAACGGAAGATCGTCAGAGCAAAAATGAAGATATAGCTGGATAATATCAGCGTCACTCTCTTCATCTAAAGGCATTAATTTTTTTACTTCCCTTTTTCCTACTTTTTCAGACCAATGATCACCTAGCGAAGCTATGACTTGAAAGTACGTGATTTTTCTTTGCCAGCGCACATCAGAAATAATCCCCCTTAATCTTTCTAAGTCATATTCAAATGATTGATAGTCATTTAAACCTCGATAACAATCGAGTAAGGATTCAGTCAATTCGGAGAGAGCCTTAATATCAAGATCTAAAAGCCACATTACACCTTTATTCTTGCTGGTAACATAAGGGGCAGTATTTGTCTTATGTAGAATTGTATAATTGGTGATTCCGTGTCTTACGTATTTGAGTGCGGTTCGATAATCTTTCCTAATCATCAAATCTCTAGCGGAGTCGATCATTTTTCCACAAGCAACATCGTTTTCGCCGAAACAACAACGTTTGAATTTTAATCCTGATCCACACAGGCATTGAGAATTTAATGCAGGTTTATATCTAACACGCCTCACTGGCATAGTCCTCCGTTGAATCTAACGCCTTACTAATGGGCGCATAAATGCTTGGCTAAAATTGGCGACGAAGGAGCACAAGCCAAGCGTTTTGCGTCCTTTTGAGTAACTTGTTATATGCATCTATTCGAAGCCTTGCTGTTGCTTCACAATTTTAAATGTATTAAATGCAAGTCTGGTTTTTGTAATCTTTACGTTCTTGTCTTCTGGTTGAAGGCATTCAATAATTTCTTTTTTCTTTAAATCACATAACGGTCCAGCATATACATCAGTCAATTTAATTTGATGATCGAACGAATGAAAATAGAACCCTGATTCAGGTTCTGGATTCTCAAGGTGTGCTATAACTCGCGCTTCACATTCATATTGCCAATCAATGAATTTGGTTTTGAAAACCTTAATTATATGATTCTGATTGAGCTTTCCCTCTTCTTTAAGCTTAATCAAATCTAGGTTTAGCCTCTTTTTCGTATAATTAACTTGTAAAACCGAATCGTTAGGAACTTCAAAACCTAGGCACATGCCTTTATGTTTGTCTGCATAATGACTCCACATGACAGGGTTTTGCCATGTTTTACTAAAACAAATCAATCCCCATTTATCTATTTGAGTTTGCTGCCAATCTTTCCAAATGAAAATACAGAGACACCCACTCTAAAAATCGTATATCTCAGGGATTCTGATACTTTATGAGAATCAAGGGAAGCTCAAGCTTCCTCTAAATGATTTTGCTTAAAGAAACCATCAAGCCAATTATCCAGATCTTCTTTCAAGTACCGGACTGAACGCCCAATCTTGATAAATCTCGGTGCGGGTGTTCGGTTTTCCCGATTACCTTCGATTCTGGATTGCCTCAAAAAAGATCGGCTCATAATCCAAAAGTTCTCTCTTTCACGCACTTAAAGTCACAGCTTTAACAGGAGTTGCAACTCCATGAAACTGACCTACATGCAAAAATAATCAAAATCCTTGGTTTATGGAAATCGATATAAACTCCAATTATTGCTTTCTGCAACACTAGCAATCAAATTAAAGGATTGAAAAATCAGCTAACTTATTGTTACTATTAAAAATAATTGATTCATTTATCGCCGGAAAATTCTTAAAATAACCTTTTGTAAGCTCTGTAGCAAATGAGAAGGAAATAGCACTAATGAGCATCGTACTAGATATAGTGGCGCTGTCCGGTAAAAGCAATGTCCTCTAGTGAAGAAAAGTTAATTGATACTCTCTTGGACCGAGGTAGAGCATCATTAGTTGAATATAGAAAGCTTCTGATTATGTTATCGGTTGGTGGAGTAGCTTTATTTTTTGTTACGCTCACCAAAAAAACTGAACCTCCTTTGACTAATACGGAAAGTTATTTGCTACTAGTATCCTCATTACTAATGGCAATGGCTGCACTTTTTGGTTTTGTTGCATGGAAAACCGATTCAATGAGATACTTTTTATACGGAGAATCTCTACAGGAAAAGCATAAGGATGCAAAACATGAAAAATACGCTAGATCAAAGAAAATAGAAAAAGTCACAAAGGTTTCCGAGACTCTTTTAGAAATATTGTTCTTAGTTGGGATGTTGGTTGCGTTCTCATACTTGCTCTTGAGAACTGCTTAACTAATCATGAAAAAGCTGTATCACAAGGCAATTAATTTAATCACCAAAACGCGTCCGATCCAGCGGCAAATTATCGCGGTATTATGCGCTACAATCCAGTAACGCAAAAACACCCACTCTAAAAACCCTATATATCCGGGCATTAACAATTTGTAAGGTTAAAGGGAAGCTCAAGCTTCCCCTAAATGATTCTTCTTAAAAAATCCATCTAACCAATTATCCAGATCTTCTTTCAGGTACCGAACTGATCGCCCAATCTTGATAAATCTCGGGGCGGGTGTTCGGTTTTCCCGGTTCCCTTCCATTCTGGATTGCCTCAAAAAAATCGGCTCATACAGATGTATTGGGAAGCCTCAATTTCTGAAAAATCACGATTGGTGATTAATAACGATTTATTCCGCTATTTGACAGAAACAATTGTGTGCCCCTTAACTTTTTCTTTTATATCGATTTCCTGTTTTTATTTTACTTTCGGTCTTTATTTCTACCCACTTGGAACATTATCTTACCCGAGGTTTAAACCTCGTTCTGCCTGTGCTTTGGTGCAGGTAGATAATTTACTCTTACTTTTTGATAACTTAAGATACGACGGGCAGCTTGGATATCAGTATTCAGGAAGCATCGGATACATATCTAACCTCAGGAGTTGAAATTATGAAAAATCCGTATAGAATCTTACCCTTATTTTTGGTGCTATTTTTATCCACTCAAACAACTTTAGCGGACACTAATGGTAGCCAAATTGAGACCAGTGCTAGCATCACTACGCTTGCCAGTGGAGGCGGATTTAATCCATCTCCGAAACCAAAAGAAAACGGTATTATCGCTTTCGGTTCTGGTAGTGGTTTTACGCCTAAACCTAAAACAGCAGAAACGACCAATACACTTTTTTGTGACATAGGTCTCTGTTTCAAACTATAGAGATATCCAATAGCTAATGGGCTTACACGCATTATTAACTGAGATACATGTAATAGTTCCGTACCTATACTCACTGTTGTTTTTAGTGAGTATAGGTGTGTTCAAAAAGAACACGTCGATATCAATTATCGTTGTGATTTTAGCTTTATATGAATTTACAGCTAGCGCAATAACGTTGCCACTTTTAAAGTTCTTGGATGGCGATGATATTCCTTACTATGTCTCAATGGCTCTTTGGGTAGGTTTTTGGGTTTCTATTAATGTATTTATTATTTATATACTCCAAAAAGCCCATTTCTGGCTAAAAATAAACAAAGGGTCCGAATTAGTATTTGTTCAAGGTGCTTATTTGGGTTTAATTTCACTATTAGCACTTCATTACATTAATCGAATGATCATCAAAATTGATGCTATAGACATAATTTATCATTACGGCATTCCTGCTATCAATCTTTCAATCGCTGGCTATTTGCTGTTTGCCTTGCTTAAACAAATGGAGTTTAAATGGAAACCGCAAGCATAATGTAAGCGGCCATTTTAGGCCGTCATTGACAGATTAAATACTTGGCGTTTGACTTATTGCTCGATTGGCTTAACTAATCCAGCGGGTACTTTCCACTGATTGCTACCATCTTCTGATGCAATCAGGACGGTTTTGCGATTTCGTTTAATAAGGGTCCCTGACATTACACTACCATCATTGTTAAATTGTACCTTCATTCCGGGTCGTAATCTGGCAAGCGCTTCACGATCCTGCCTTACTCGCAGCTCATCAATGCGTTGGCATATTTTTTCGTTTAGTTCATATAACTGCTCAATTGATAAGTCATTAATATCCATTCTGATGCTCTTTGCTGTGTAATGGGCTGACATCCGATTTTAGTGGTGCTAATGCAAACCGCTCCTTCCATAGGCGTGGCGTCAAGTCGAGCACATCTTTAGCAGGATGCAGGCTAACACGTTGTAATACGTCCACCAAATAAGTATAGGGATTGATGTCATGCAGGCGGCAGGTCACCATTAAACTTTGCAGAATGCCCAGCTGTTCTGCGCCTAATTCGCTCCAGCAAAATAAATAATTTTTTCTACCCATGGGAATAACACGCAAAGCTCTTTCCAAATGATTGGTGTCCATTGGAACATTGGGATTAGCCAGGAACACTTTGAGTTGTGCTTCTCTTTCACTGGAATAGAACAAGGCTTTTGATAGAGGGTTTTTCGGTAACAAGCCTGGATTTTGGCGTTGCGAGTAAACAAATTTAAAGAATTCCTGCACCAACGGCTCGCAGTGCTGTTGGCGATATTCCATGATGGTATCAGCATCAAGTTGTTTGTCTCGAATTTCTCTTTCGTGGCGGTACAACGTGGCAATGATATCCAGTGCCTGTTGTGCCGCTTCGGGCTCCGCCTTTAGTGCCTTTTCGTAATACCTTCGGTTATGCACCCAGCAACTGGCATGCTCTACCTTTAGCTCATGCTTGTTAAGCGCGGCCACGGTTCTTTCATAGGTTGGATAGCCATCAGTAAGCAAGATACCCTTGAAATCTTTTAGTTGCTCTTTGGCATGTCGCATTCCCCGGCCGGAACTCCAGGTAAAGGCAACTTCATCATCTTCACCATAGATGGGCCAATAGTAGGTTTGCTTCATTTTTCCTTTGGCTTTTCTGCCCGCCTTAATGGGCACCTCATCCATAGCCAATACTTTACTGAGTAGAATGTGCTTATACATGGCTCGATAAATGGGACGAAGCAACTCAATGGCTTTCATTATCCAGTTGGTTAATGATGCGCGACTCACTGTGATACCAGAATCGAGCATGCGTTGATGCTGGCGATACAAAGGTAAGTGGTAAACCGCTTTATCGACCATCAATCCAGCCAATAATGAGACATCGACATAACAGCCTTCCAGTACATTGGCAGGGGCAGGTGAAGTGGTCAGTGTTTGTAAGGCTTTATGACGTAAAACCGGACGGCGATACCTCAGAACAACATAACTGCCCGGTTGTTGAGCCAGTCGGCAGGTTTCTTTGTAATCAATCACTTCATACTGGTCGGCATTCTCGCCTTCAAGCTCAGGAGCGGCCAAGTCAATAATCTGTTGGGGAACTGACTCTTCAAAGCGCAAACCAGTGTCATTCACATTCTCGTCACTGCGCTGCTTGTTCGATTTGCGTTGATGGCTTTTAACTTCGGTTGTTGCGGGCGGTGACGAAGGAGGTATTGGAGCACTATCAAACAACCCGCCTTGTTGCGGGTTGTCGATTATTTGTTTCTCTGATTTGCGCCCAAACAACTGGCGTTTGAACCAGTCGAGCTGGTGTTCCAATTCAGCGACACGCGTTTCCAACAAAGCATTTTGTTGCTGCTGTTGCGCTATAATTTGTGCGGTATTGGAGGACGTTTCCATAGCCGAAATTATAACAATTTCAGCTAGGTAAATCGCCTGTTTTGTTTATCTTTTTGCCAGTGAATCCCATCAATTAAGCACTGCAATTGCGCCCCGTTTAATGCCAGCGAATCCTCGCTATGAGCGACTTTAGCATAGGTGCCTTTTTCCAGTCTTTTGCTCCATAAACAGTACCCGCCCTGGTGGTAATACAATACCTTCATTTGGGTACGGCGTTTGTTAACAAACACGAACCAATCGCCCTTGTTGGCCCGCATGCCCAAGTTCCCCTGAACCAACGCCACTAACCCGTCAAACTGTTTGCGCATATCAGTAGGGGGAATGTATAGCCAGATATGGCCAGAAGAAACGGCAAACATCAGCTTGCCTGACGCATGCGAAGCACCACACCGCCGGGCAGAGATAATTCCATATCCCAGCCAGCATCAACATTGCCTGTATTGGTTTGCGGAAGTTGCAGCCAGGAAGATACATCAGTTTGCTCACTCTGCTGCACCGAACGATTGCCCAGCAGTTTCTTTTTCCACTGATAGAAATTGGACTGAGCTAATCCTTCCTGCTCACAAAACTCTGTTATGGATAAATTTCCTTGCTGCCATTTATCAACAAAGCCCTGCCATTGTTGTGCGGTTCGTCGTGTTCTTGCCATCGGTATATCCTGTTGGATTAAATTTCAATGGCACAAAGATAATGGTTGTCAGGAGGAAAAAACAGACGGCCTAAAATGGCCGCTTACAGCATAATCATCATGTTCATTGGGTTAGGTATAGCGCTTTACTTCTCTTACAAAAGCCTACGCCAACCACTGGCCTTCAAAGAGCCAGAAAAAGTCCCATCCCTATATGAACGTTACTTAGCTGAAGGTTATGCGCTATCAGAAGCCATTGTGAAAAACCGCAAGGTCTCCATGGAAGCGATAATTCAAGCCTGTGATGCCCTTGATGAATGGGATCAGCGGATTTACCGTATTACCAAACTCACCTTGGTTAAAGGTTAATAGCATGACGATTGAATCAATAGTACTCATCGCCTTGATTGTTCTGCTTACCTTTGCGGTATTTATTTCTTATAGATTACTAAAACAGCCTCTAAAAGCAGAAGAAGAAACAAAAGACTCAGATCAAGCCAGACAGCTATTAATGCGCAGGCGAGCTATTGTTGAATGCGACAGCGCTATCACGTCGGCAGTCGAACATACCAAATGGCTTGATTCTGTCAGAGAGTATTACAAGAAATCACAGAAAACTTCCGATTGATTTATTAACATCCCTTTACAACCGATATAATTAAGAAAATGACACACTCCTAACAAGCTAGTAATGCACAATAGAAAACGAGGTCATTTCCTCTATTAGCCATTCCCTTGTTGATCATCTTCCTTGCCATCACTTAAATTAGCTAACCTCTGCATCTGCCCTATGGTGTCGTTATACAGCAACTTACCCATGCGCTTGAGTTCAATCTTGTGGTAGTCATCCGCAGGCTTAAAAAGCTCGGAACGAAACCCATAAGACAACGCACCAAGAAACTTTTCAACAAACATTTCCTGAGTGATAACAGGCATATTGGCTTGCGGTAAGGTAGAACTGTTACTTGCGTTTGGTGCTTTGCCTGTAAGCAACCATTCAAGGGATACGCCGCTTTTGTTGTATACATCAAAACAAGCCTTAAATGGTGGATTAAGGGCAGTTTTCCATGTGGATACGGCACTGGTAGTTGTTCCAAGGTATCTTGCCAGGTCTGCATCATTTTTTACATTGCAGGCTTGTCTTAATCTGACAACAATGGCGCGATTATTAACAGCAGCATCGACAACATTATCCACTTCATTATGTTTACTATTCAAAACCAATTGCCTCGCAAGAATCCTTTAGGACGCCATTTAACCAATATAAAAACTAGGGGAATACGGCTGATTTTAAATAGTCTCATCTAAGTGTCAATCAATCTTTAGCAAATATAAAACAACTAAACTCGTATTTTTTGCTTGATTTTACGAGCTTAGCGATCTAACTTACTCAAAATTCGGTTACATAAAGGGCTTTTTGGCAAGTTCCCTAACCAGCTTGTGAAATACCTGTAACCCATTGAAGCAGTAAACACGCTTAATTTGAATTGAATGGAATGTAAGGATTTGAATATGAAAAAGATTACTGGCAGTGATTTACGTGCCATGCGCATGATTTCAGGTTTAACCACGTCTGCAATGGCAAGGGCCGCAGGGGTTAAAACCCGTAAGACCTATGAGAATTGGGAAAAGAATATGAGTTCCCCCAGTGTTAACCAATTTATTTCGATGGCGAAAGCCTGCGGACTAAGTGCCGGAGAGTTTATATCCAATTTTGAAATGTGTGACGGGATGGCCTGAAAGGATCCCTCAGTTGCCACTGAAAAGCGTGCGCCCAATAGGGGCGACAAAAAACGCTGGCTGCTGAGGAAAGCCCTTTTGAAAAGGCAACAACAAGATGCATCAACCGAAAACAAAAATGAAACCTAGATGGTTGCTAGTGGTTCCAGGGCTGACTATTGCAGCCCTGCTCTACTTGCGCTATCGCGACAAACCAATTAATAACGACATGCTGTTAAAATTCTCTCAAGAGGAACACCAAATATGAATGGATAACGCAATGAATAACCTGATGACATTAGCTTACACTGAGAATAAAAAAGCCGGGGATTGTATAAAAGATTGGTATTACGGGAAATCTAAGGAACACACTGCCCGACTGATCCGCAACTTTATGGAAACCTACAGGAAATTGGAATCACCAAAAGGGTTTAGTTACCCGAAGCGTCTTTATCTTTAACAGCTAATTGACCAATAGTATCGTAGAAAAGTTTCGTCCCCATACGCTTCAATTCAATCTCTTCGGCATCATCAGCTAGAGTTATTAATTTGGTTGATATTGCATACTGAATACCTTCCACATAGCTTTCTACAAAGGCAGTTTGGTTAATATTCACTAGGTCATTAGCAGGAACCTGAACAGATGAGGATTCAATACCTGATAGTAACCACTTAATACACACTCCGGTTCTATTACTGACTTCATAGCAGGCATCAAAAGGCGGTCCTACATTTTTCTTCCAAGTAGACACGGCACTGGTAGTTACGCTTAGGTAATCGGCTAAATCCGCATCTTGTTTAACGCCACAAGCTTTTCGCAATCGAGCAATAATAGCCCTGTTATCCAAAACTGTTTTCAGTGCGTTTTTCAATATCAGCTCCATAAATTAACTTATCCAGATACAGCTGGAGCGGATAAGAACCGGATTAGTTATGTAATCTGTGGAATAGAATACAAGAGAAAGCTCAAAAAACAACAACACAAGCAAATTTTATTGCTTAATTGACCTATTATTAGGTAGCAGAGGATATTTTAGTGGAAAAAATAGAGCGAGAGCTTTGAAAGCTTCGCCTTTGATAAGGCAACAAATCTCGAAACTGCATTTTCAGTTCACAATCTGCCCCCCAATGTTTAACTAACATGTCTTTTGAAGGGTTGTCAGAGGAATGGCTTTGCTTTTTCGACTCTAATACCGCTAGTAATTGAGTACGTACCAGAGCCTTTTTTGAAGCGTCTAAACAGTTGTATCGGGTTAATTTGTCTAATAAGTATCCGGCTTGAGCGACCTCTTTACCTTCAAAACAATTAACGTTAGGCACAAAATCATCATACCAAAGCGCAAGCGCAACCTTTTTCAGGCTATCACCTGAATTTGGCTTGTTTGGATTTTTTACCAGAGCTTCAAACTCTAATTGATAACTTTGCATAACCTTTTTCTGTATATAAATTCGTCAGATTTAATTTGAATTATAACGTGTACATGTTTGGGCGCAAACTATCGGAAGTAGCTGTGAAGCTTACTGAGGTTGAACGTTTCTGTAGAAGATTAAAGCTTGATTGGATTTTGAAAGTACGACAACCAACACGCGAGCACATGAGAAACGATGTTGCAGCTTATATGCGGTACTACAATCTCGAAAGATTACATTCGGCTAACAATAATATGTCGCCGATTAATTACGAAAATACTCTAAAGAAAGTGCCGGTTTTAGTTGATCAGTACAATTCAATTTAGCCCTTAAGCAAAGAACGCAGTATTTCTTTTAAGCTTGCTTACCGTATACGATTTGAGACTTTTTTCTCTTTTTTCAGCGCCTTCTTTTCTGCTTTCTTTTGCTCTTCTATTGCTACCTGACGAACTTCTTCCTCACGCATTTCGGGTGTTTCAAGACTTATAAGCCCTAGCGTTCCTGCCCGCAATTCGGTTAATAATATTTTAGATATCTTGTCTAAATCTACCTGACCACCTTTACGCAGGCACCCACGCTTAGCCCCTATTTGCTCAAGGAATTCAAGTTCTGTGTGCGGTAGCTCATCTAGATTATAGCGTTGTTTAAGCAGGTCTGGGTAAGCCTGCAAGAGATACTCAACCGCATAAAAAGCGACATCCTCGTACTCCATGGCAGTGCTTTTAATCGCGCCAGTTACGGCCAAACGGTAACCAGAATTCGGGTTATGAATTTTTGGCCACAGCACACCGGGAGTATCATGCAAAAAGAAATTGTTGCCAAGGCTAATGCGTTGTTGGGCCTTGGTAACCGCTGGCTCATTGCCCGTTTTTGCGATAATGCGTCCCGCAAGGATATTAATAAGGGTCGATTTACCTACATTGGGAATACCCATAATCATGGCATGAATAGCCTTGCCCTGTTTAGTCGGTATTTGCTTACGGCATAACTCAAGTATTTGGCGAATTCGGTTTTTTTCACCTAAATTCACCGCCAGTGATTTTACGCCCTGCTCTTGCTCCAAATAATCTTGCCACTGCTGCGTTATTATTGGGTCCGACAAGTCACTTTTGTTTAGTACCTTTATTACGGGTTTGTCGCCACGTATCTGGCCCAGAGCAGGGTTTTCGCTACTATAAGGAATTCGTGCATCAAGCACTTCAATAAAAAGATCTACCTTGGGTAGCGCTTCTTTAATCTCTTTACTGGCCTTGTGCATATGACCAGGATACCAATGGATTGCCATGTTTTTTTAATCAAATAGAGGAAATAACCCGTCAATGATATAAGGAAAGTCTTGTTGCGCCTAACTAAATACTGACAATTACTAATTCGAATTGCTTTTTTTTATAAAAATAACGAAATAGGCAACCAAAATGTGTTTTAGATATTCCTATCCCCACTAAAATACCGAAACACCCACTCGAAAAAACGCATACATAAAGGCTATTATGAGTTTTAAAGTAAAAATTAAGAATGGATGCCTAGGATTTCTTCCGTTATTTTACGATAACCAAGAATCACGCTGAATAACATTGCACTTTATTGCAGCGCTGAGATGTCGTGTAATTGATTTGACGGTATTGCCAAGGTCTGACTATATTTAAGTTATTTGTCTAACAAGGCCAGTAGATCTGACCTCCATAAGCTGTCTTATTTTTTGCTAAAAAACGCAAAAAGAAGACAGCTTGCTCCTGAAGGTTTTAGTCGCGTTAGATTTACTAGTTTCGAATTAAGGAGAATATATGAAGCTTTTCATAAGTTGGTCTGGGAAACTGAGTAAGGAAGTGGCTAAACTTCTGCAAAATTGGTTAGAAAATACTGTTTTCACGGATGAAAGCATAGAGACGTTTATTTCCTCTGAAGATATAGATGCCGGGGCAGATTGGCTTAATGATATTAAGTGCAACCTATTAGAAGCCGACTGCGCAATAATAGTCCTAACCAAAGACAATATTGGTGCCCCTTGGCTAAACTTTGAAAGTGGTAGTATAGCGGTCAGTAAAGATGACAAAAAAGCGATTCCCTTTTTAGTTAATATCTCCACAAGTGAACTTCAAACTCCGCTAAAGCATTTTCAAGCTGTTAGAGTAAAAGAAGACTCAATTAAAAAGCTAATTGAAAACTTGAAAGAATTTGGAGGCTACAGTTCACCATCTCATATTGATGACTGCATCCCAAGATTTTATAAGGAGATTAGCGAAGGTATAGCTAAGAGAGAAAGGGATGTTTTGGAGGAATATTCATATGATGACACGATAATATTCCCTAAAAATGTAAGAGGCGTCAAAAAAGGAAAGGTATTTGTTGGTGTTCCTATGGCTAGCGCTGATGATAATGAATACAAAGAGTATAAAGATTGCGCTGACAAAGTAAAAAAAGCTCTATTGAAGTTCACTGGTGCAAGCGAGGTCTATTGTCCCTGCGAAGAGATACCGAACAGGGGGAAATTTGAAGGATACAAAAAAGCTATACTGAAAGACTTTCAAATTCTACGAGAGAGTGAGCACTATATATTTATTTATCCAAAAGCAATCACCAGCAGCATACTTGTTGAAATGGGTTATGCTATAGCGCTAAGTAAAAACACTACAATTTTTGCCAAAAAATCCGGGGACCTCCCCTTTATGCTTGAACAAGCCGATAAGGTTATCAATAACTTAGAAATACATGAATACGAATCAACGAAAGATATAGTCGATATTATTGAGCGTGAAAATGATGCATTTCTAGTAAGAGAGATATAGCATGAATAAAACTTCTTCAAAGTCAATTTTTCTATCTACTCCCATGTCAGCATTTTCTGAAGTTGAACTTAGTGAGTTTGTTTCTTGGTGTAAAGTGTTGGAACAAGGGTTATCCGAGCGATTAAAGAAAACCATATACTGTGCTGCCCTAAAGGCTCCATCAGCTGAAGTCTTTGGAAGCGAATATGAGTCCGTAATTAATGATTTTAAAGCTATTGATGAATGCTCAACCTTCATTCTTATTTACCCCCAAAAACTAGCCACCAGCGCCTTGATTGAGCTCGGATACGCTGTTGCTAAGAAAAAACCCATATTAATAGTTGCAAAAAATATAGCCGACCTGCCATTTATGGCCAGAGGTTTGTCGGAGGCATCGTCTTCAACAGAAGTTTTTATTTGCGATTCTTTTTCAAATCAAGTTTTGAATAGAATTATTGATTTTAACAAAGAAAAAACCTAACAAAGACGCCAAAATATTAACAAGACATCTATCCAGGGTGAGAGCACGAGAGTTTAATTTTTGCCAACAGCATTCATTCCTGCCACTAAAACCTTCTCAAGATAATCAGGGCTACCATACGCCCGCTTCTGTTTGCGCGGTATACTGATTTTTCTGGTCCTTTCTGCTCGCAACATATTCAAAGCAAGATGTCTGACTCCCGACAACACCTCCGCAGCATTTCCTCTGTATATCTGACAGGCATCTTCTTTCATTGATACATCTAAAACCCAGTGAAGGCTATTTTCAACAGCCCAATGACTTCGTACCGCGTTAGCAAAACGGGCTTTGGATAGTTTCGCCGAACTAATGTAGTAACGGTGATCCAGTGATGCTTCCTTGCCTTTGATTTGACGAAATCCCAAAGCGACACCAATACTTGTTAAGCCTTTCCACTGAGGGAATTCGGCAGTAATTTTCTCAGCGCTCATGACGTGATAAGCCCTGGCTTCACAGCGCCCATGTCCTTTCTCAAGCGATAATATTTCTTCACCAATCGCCCCTGACAGAGCTTTTTTCACCGCTTGTAATAATGTTTTTTGATTACCTTTCAATGCCAGAAGATAATCCCCTCCATCATCGACAATTTGTTCGGCAATCGCCGTTTGACAACCCATCGCATCTATAGAAATCAGGCAGTCTTTAATATCCAAAAGTCTCAGTAATTCTGGTATTGCTGTGACTTCATTCGATTTTTTATCTGTTTTTATCTGTCCTAATACAACATTATTTTCGGTCGCAAAGGCATTCACCATGTGGATAGCGGATTGACGATCATTGCGATTGTAAGAGCTACAAAGACGTTTACCATCTATCGCAATGAGTTGCCCCTCAGATAAATCAGCCACCGATTTCATCCAGCCAATAAAACAATGCTGAAACTGCACGGGGTCAACACGGGATGTTACCCGTGCAATTGTATCGTGTGCCGGGAGTCTGTTCGGAAATAATCCCTTACTCCTAAACCAATCAAAATGAAGCTCACCGAAATCTTCAATATCTTCCCAACCCGTTGCTCCGGCAATAGAAGCACAAACAAGCAGGAATAAAATGTCTGTAAATTTATGGGTGACTTTCGCAAATTGGCGGGGATCTTTAATACTACCGAAATGTTGTTCAAATACGCTGGTGACCATCTTACACTCCTCAAAAGGAAGTATAAGATCATGCCAGATTAAGTGTGTCCAATAGGTAAACTAGATCTTAGCTATATTGTTTAAAAAACGTTCACGATCTTACCCTGGACATCTATCCTAAAAAACTCTGTTCATTGTTGATAATATTCCCTATGTAAAAGTCCAGCAACGAACACCATGCTCTATTCAAGCTAATCGAGATGAACCGGATAAGTTAATTGAAGCCACCGGACAAAGTAATTGAGATTTAAACCCTGTAACAGCTATGCATTAATGCAAATCATTGAAAACTTCAGGATGCTGCTCCGCGATACGCAACAAAGCGATAGCGGAACCTTGAGGATTTCTTCGGCCTTGTTCCCAATCTTGCAAAGTACGTAAGCTAACACCTAATAGACCAGCAAAAACAGACTGGGATAGTGCTAGCTTTTTCCTAATCACTTTTGGTGGAGAAGGCTCTGAAAGCTCAGTAGTTCTTAAGTTTGCTTTACCTTTTTTAAAGGTTGTGATTTCGTTAATGCCTTGCAGGATTTCAGCACCAATATCACGATTACTCATTATCTATTGCCTCTGCGATTTGTTTTAATACATGGCTTGCGATTGTCGCTCGCTCTGACTTGCTATAGAGCGTTAACATCCAAATTTCATGCATGGCTTAACTATACGGCAATGCCGCACAATTCCGAATTCAATATACAAATAAAAGTATGGTGTTTCAGATATAAGCCAATCAAATTAACCGCTGTTTTATGCTCGGATCCAAATGTGCATTCCTCAAGATTATGTCCAAGCTGCAATAATAAGGGCCCGAGCGTTCTCAAGAAAATCGGTTCTGACCCAAATAAAACGCGTCGGATACAGCAGGAAACACCGTGATAATAAAGGTATCTTGCACGTTAATTTGCGACTTCTTTGACTTTGTCATAATATCCTTCTTAACATAATCCTATCCACCCTAAGATTATGTAAACAATCAGTAAAATTTCAATTAGGGGTGGGTATTCAGTTTCCACTACAATTATTAACGCAGTGTTTAAAGGGAGTTAATCTGCATGTTTTGGCAAATATCATTTTGGTTACTTGTTGTCATTTTAGTTTTACCAATTCCATTCAAATTTTACGGTTACGCAAGTGGCTCAGATAAAAGTACGTTAATCGTAAAAATAGAAGAAATGTCTAACGCTATTTTTATGCTTATTGGTCTAACTGCTTTTTACGGTTATTTAAATGATCAAGTTTATTTAAACCCGTCATTTTGGAAAGCTTGGTTACTAATTGGCGTTTTATGGTCTTTTGTGGCTATTTTTTGGTCCCCTAAACTAGCCTATGCAGCGGAAGTTATGGGTAAGCATAAAATGCGGATAGCAGCTGGTATAAGTTGCGTACTATATCTTCCGCTATTTTTAGCTGTATATAATTACGCATTTAAAACATAACGGAAATACACACCTCAACAGAGGCTGCTGCATTTTTATCTCACTTTGAAAATGTTGCCCCTGTTGTTACAGGGGATCACGATGGTCAAGAAATAGAATTCATACTCCCGACTTAGGCAGGGTTAACAAGTGCATTAAATCTGACTCTGCAAGCTGTCGAGTTTTTTGCAAAAATCAAAAAAAAGCCAAGTAATTAAAACGGCTGATTTTATTGGTGGTTGTATCACTCAGTAATGTTAATTTTGGGTTGGTGTCCGGGATTTCAGTTGACCAGTACAACCCTATTAAATTTACCGCTGCCGCCTTAGGCTTTGATGCTAAATGGGCATATTGCAGGGTCATTTCTAAATTAGCATCCCAAGGAATTCACGAACCGCGTTTAGATCAACGCCTGCCATTACCAGTTTACTAGCAAAATGATGTCTTAAATCATGAAATCTAAAATTCTTTATTCCTGCTTCGTTTAGCAGGTTATTCCATGCTTAATTGATTTACCTTGTTCTACCTCAAAGACGTATGTGGATTTTGCATTAAGCTTGTTCCACGTAGTTAGTGAAGAATAGTTGACCACTACAATTCAAGAAAAAATACGCTAAGAAGAGCCTAAAACGAAGGGGAACTTGATGTTTTTACAAGAATTGCCTATACATCTCATGGAAGAAGGTAATAACAATTTTTATGGCATCAATGAAAGGTTAACATGCTTCTTTTTTTATGAGATATTGGCCGAATAATACGCCTTCGCATGTTGACTACACAAACCAAGAAAGGATAGTAAAATGGCAAGCTTGCTCCCATTAATCCAAGAGGTCATTCAAGACGTTAAACAGCCTCATCTTGCTAATAGTCTTAGTAAAGCTTTTGAAGGTTCGTCCACTGCATTACAAGATATCGAACAGGCTTTTATTACGCTAACCCAGTCTCATCCTAAAGAAGATCAGTTGAATACGTTTTTTCATAATTGGAGCATGACTAATAACAGTGCTGCGAGCTTGTCAGGTTATTGCAATCGGTTAACAAAGAAATGGCGCAATGAGCAAAATGAAGAAAATGGTAAAGAGCATCTTTACTTAAATGTTTTGGGCCACTTGAACAGGGTTAGTGATGAAGATTTAGGCGTGGAGGGAGGCACCCTGCACTTCGATCTCTATTACCATATGGCCACCACAATATGCGGTAATGATAATTGGTTATCAAGACGTTACCTTTTACCGGAAGGTGCCCAGTTTAAAAAGTGGAAGGATCATCAACTATTACGGGAGAAGGATCTATTTCTGGGTTTGCTGAACACCTTGGTACACGAAATTTACACTCATGGTGAAGTGGAATTCATTTTGCCACTCTTTAAGCGCTGGTTACCTGAGATCTCAGATTTAAGCAAAGGCGCTCAAACTCGCTGCTTAAGCTGGATTGCAGTTCATACATGCGGTACAGAAAGAAACCACTTTAACGAAACGCTGCAATCTGTTGATGCATTGTCGGATTTACTCTCGGTAAATATCCACGACTATGATTTGGAATTGGTGTTTTCAAATTACCTACATCAAAAAGCTTTGGTCATGAAGGCGCTTTCAGAAGTTCTAAATGATAAGCCTATTGAAAACAGGCCAATGGTAGCTAATGCATTCGAAGCATAAGGTAATTTGATGGATTTTGAGCGTCATAAAGCAAGCTTTTTAGCGCATTTGGCTTCGTTCAATGAATATTTGCCCTATGAAGATATTTGCTATAACCCATATCCGTTGGTAGTGGCCCAATCACTTTACCGAGATATGATGCAGTTATCTGAAGTCTTGATGAAAGCTTTACGTGCAGTTGCAGATAACTATTTGCATGATGCCGATATGCAATCAACGATGCCTTTAGATCACAACCTCCAACAATTTCTGGTAATGAGTTCTAATACGCATTTTCTTGCTGGCACTATGCGACCAGACTTGCTGTTTGGAAAGGCAGGTGAAATTAAGCTTTGTGAAATTAACGCCCGTTTTCCCTTAAACGGCATGACTATGAGCCAATGGCTGAACAATGCGGCTTATGAATCTGACTATCTTGTTTGGGAACGATATCACCCCGTGTCGGATCTCACCAATATTAAGCAGAGTATTCTAAAACGCTTTAACTCTAATAAAGCTTTGGTGCGCGTGGCCACCTCTGAAAAAGGAGGTGAAAGTCGGTATTTCCTACAGCATTTTAGTCGCAGTGGAGCGCAAGTACTCCATGCACAGCCTGAAGAATTGCAGTTTAAACAGGGATGCGTTTTTTTCGAAAACACTCCTGTTGATCAGTTTATACTGGAAATTGATAGGCTGGATCTGTGTCGGTTTGAGCCGGTTGTGATTGAGCACATTATCAAAAATACAGCCTATATCAACGACGTACGAACCCTTATTCTGGTTCACGATAAAAGAATTCTCTCAATACTTGAAAATTGGCAGATCATGTCCAAATATCTGTCGCCTACCGAGCATCAGTTCCTTTCTCGCTATTTACCGGAAAGTTTAGACTTGTCTGATGACAATAATTTTAAAGCCGTCCTGAAAAACCCTGACAAATGGGTAATTAAAAAATCCAGCGGTGGCCGAGGAGTAGATCTCCATGTAGGCAAGTCTTGTGGAAGAAAACAATGGGAAGAGATTTTATATAAAGAACGTGCCAATTATATGGCTCAAAGCTTTGTTGAACCGGCGATAATTCCAATTACTATCGGCGGTAATGGGCAGCTTGATAAACGACACATGCATTATGTCGGCTCACTCCCCTGCTTCGATGGGCACTGTTTTGGCCCGGGAATGTTCAGAGCCTCTGAGGATCTTTGTGTGAATGTTGGAGACGGAAAGGGCCAGGCTTTATTTTTACCAAGTGCTGTCGCGACTGATGATAACCCAGTGAACCAAACACTTATTTATCAAGCATTGCCTTAACTTGAGGTATTCGTTTTGCGTTATTTGATGATTACCGACCATACCCATCATAAACACTTTGATTCCGTGTACTTATTGGCTTCTCTATTGAATAAGCAACCAAACATAGAAGTGTTTGTGGCGAGTTTAGGCAATCCAGTAAATATGGCTCGCATCAAAAAAGGGCAAGTCACCTCGTTACTCGCAACGACGCCCTCCGATGAGTTTTTATTCGAAAATGCTAATTCTTGTTTTCAAATCAACGTGATAGAACTGAGTTTTGATACGGTCGATTTCGTGCTATTGCGGGTGCTACCTTTTAACAAAGGCTTACTTGAACTGATTAATACATGGTTCGCTGCGCATCAGTTTATTAACCGACCCGATGGAATTATAACGACCGAGTCAAAAGCATTTTTACTCAATTTTTCCGAAATGTGCCCCCCTATTGAGTTATGTTCAACGTTAGCCGACGTGCAGAATGTTTATGCAAAAATGCCTGTTGTGCTAAAACCCTTGTATGGCTTTGGCGGAAAAAACAATATTCTATTGTCTCATGAACGATGCATATATAACGGAGATGTCTCCAATTGGGAAGCCATCCAACAATCTTTGGAATATAGTTTCGCCAATAAAGAGCAATGGTTAGCAATGCAATATTTGCCGCGTTACCATGAAGGCGACAAGCGTATTCTGGTTGTTGCGGGTGAGGTCGTGGGCGCTAGCCTGCGCTTGCCGCTAAAATCCAATTGGCTGTGCAATATATCAAGCGGAGGGCGTTCCGTTCAAACTCAGGTTAACGATAATGAGTTGGCGATGGTCTCCAAAATTGCGAATAAACTCGACTTACATGGGATCCAAATTTTTGGAATCGATACTCTTGTTGCTGACAATGGTAAAAGGGTACTGAGTGAAATCAATACCTTGTGCCCGGGCGGATTTTACACTCTATACAATACCTTAAAGCAAACAGACGCGGTTTCAAAAACCGTTCAAACACTGTCTAAGATGAGCCAAAAACACTCAAATGTCGCTATTCTGAGTTAACTGAAAATGAGCTTGTCCAGTATGCCCGCACGTTTTTCAGTCATTATCCCGCTATATAACAAAGCTGATTTTATCCTTCGGACGCTCTGGTCATTAGTTAATCAACAGCTTAAATTTCACGAAATCATTATTGTGGATGATGTCAGCACCGACAATAGCCGCCAAGTGGTGGGAAGCTTTATTCAGCAACACCCGACATTACCTATAAAATGCATTGTGAACCCCGTAAATATGGGCCCGGGAGCCTGCCGAAACAGAGGGATTGAAGTGAGTACGGGTAGCCATTTGCTATTTATTGACGCTGATGACACTTACGAACCAACCTTGCTGTCGAAGTTGAACCAAGTTGTGGGGGAAGGAAAAGCCGAACTCGTAATATTTGCTTATCACCGTGTTCCTAGCAGAAACATCAAACGAGGTTTTACCCAACAGCCACCTTGGTTGCGTCATCAAAAAGACGAGTTTTACCATCTTCAACCCGTTATGGATTGCACGTTATCACGGCGTTTTCCATTACTTGTAAGCAATGCCATGTTAAGTCGAAGCGCGATAGAAAACTTAAGATTTGATGAAAGTAGAGCCAATTTCGAAGGAATCGACTTTTGGTTTAGAGCTTTGCAACATTGCGCAGAACATAAATTAACAGTCGGTTATCTCGATCAACCATTACATGTGATAAATACGCTAGAGGATAGTTTGATCAGGCAACCTCTGCATTTACGAGATGTTAAAGTACCCAAAGCAATTCTCAGGTTTGCCAAAAGTCACGATTACCACGAGAAGCAATTCAACCAACGTTTAGCAACAACCTGGTTTTGGCATGATTTTTCTCGCTTATTCTCCAAGCATGAAAAGTTAGTCTTTATTTGGCGGTATCGTTGGGTACTTCCATTGCTATCGTACCGTTACCGAACGCCATAGACAAAATTCAACCACTTATTCGTTAGTATTGGGCCTTTGTGTTTCCAAAAAAATGCCAACCTTTGCTTCCATTTTGGTGTTTTTAAATAAGCGTTGCGCATCCAGATAGTATAAATTCGTTTTCGTAATCGCTGAACATCACTGTTTTTTTCATGTCTGAATTGTTTAAATTGGCAAGGAAGATATATTTCACCCCCGTCTTCAACAAGCTTGCGCGAAACACTGTGTTTGGTTAAATGAAAAGTAACCTGAACACCGGCCAGTAACACGGCTTTCCCATTGAAACCTTCCATATAGCGTGCAGCACGATACCAAAAATCCAAACCTTCAAAGCAGTTCAAGTTTTCCTGATAGAAACCATGTTCAAGTACCTCGCGTTTGCAAGAGACTGTACTACCCATCATGCCAAAGCTGTCGTGACCATATGCCGCAATAATATTGGGAATGGCGTAAATATCGGTTTCAAGAGGCTCTATGGTAGAACCTAACCCTTCAATATTTGGTAACTGACGTCCATTTGGATCCTGCTCGAATTGCATAAACAAAAGGCTTGGGTCGTAGGTATTAATAATGTGTTCGGCACGAGCAAAAACTTCTGGGCGATATTCGTCATCGCCGTCTAACAAAAATACAAAGTCACCTGTAACTTGCTTAATTGCCGTATTTCGAGCAGCGCCTGGGCCGCCATTAACACCACGTTCAATAATTTTAATTTCAGTGTTTTTACAATATTGTTCCTCACGGGCAAGCGTTTCTCGAACCACGTTTAAACTGTCATCGGTACTGACGTCGTCAACTATAATAATTTCATCTGCGGGTCTACTTTGATGAAGGACTGAACACAACGTCCTTGCGATGAAGGGGGCTTTATTATAAAGCGTTATGATGACTGAAAAGTTCAAGCTTTGTGACCTGTTTGAATCCATTGTAATGTTTCCAAAAGCAAGGGGGCATCTACCCCATATTCGTTAAAACCGTGGCCCGCGCCTTCAATTGTCACAATTTGGTGATGCACATTAATTGAAGATTTTCGGGATTCCCAACTGTTCTGAGCCACATTATTACCGGCAAAAATTAATTTCATTGGGCATTTAACTTTGGCCACTACCTGTTCATCCTGATGAGATCGTTCCTCGATGAGTTGCTTAGAGAGGAAATACTCTATCTTGAGATGAGCAATGTATTTATCAAAGTGTTCGTTATAGGCAAATTTGCTGTCTGTTGTAGTTGGAGTACTCAAGGCGGTGTCCCATAACACCAGACTGGTGATATAAGCCGTATTAGAGTTCATGACCGCACAACCGCCAATACTGTGGCCTACAACATGAATTTCCCCATAGTCATCTGCGAAATAATCGACGACATCATTTAAATCGGCAGCAAAACCAGAAATAGAACAATCGCTTAGGGTTCGACCCTTTTCGCCATTAGAAAACAAGTCAAACCTGAATGTGTGAACATCATGTGCAGGAAAGTATCGGGCTCCGTTGTAGTACAGGTGATTTTCCTTTTCCCCTGTTAAACCATGCACGAAAATAAGCAGTACATTTGAGGGGGATATTTGATTTAGCACTCCGTGAATAAAGAAATTATCTTTTGTTTTAATCCGTAAAATTTTCTCATTCATCCAAATAGCCCTGTATAACTGGTTTACTTGAAATATTTACCATTTTGGTCTGCGGCTTTCCTACTTAACTTACCGAATATTTCAGAAAGTTATTTGCTGTTTTAAGTCTGTCACCGATTAAGCAATAATTCCAGTAAAGAGAATGTAAAATGCCAATGTGTTTATGGATAGAAGACTGATTGGATTCAATGCAGCCGGATTTGTCTTTTCGAGTCACTCCCCCCTAAAACAACTAAGCCCCGAGGTTTACCTAGCGGGGCTTGAATTACCAAAAGAAATGGCATTAATTATAAGTGAGCGATTATCCAATCACGAAGCACGTCTATTCCTGCATCCATAATCTGATAATTATAGGGGTCACCTTCGTTGCTTACACAGCGACCAATTTCGGTATGAGAATAGTTTTCCCAACTATGTTCGTACCAAGAAGATTCGTTGGCGCAGAAAGAATGCACCGCATTAACAAACCCGATTACCGGTGCGCCGGTTGCAACGTGACGTATTTTAGGCTTGGTCACTCCGTAAAAATAGGATTCCAAGTCCGCTTTCCGAGAATAGTAACTGCTATTTAACGGGTTCGTACATTGACTCCCATTACCGGTAAATAACTCGTTTTGCTCTTTGTTTGCTACGGCATCAATCAAGCCAACAAATACCGGTGTATTTTCCCATCCAGCTTGGTCACGAATTTTTCTGGCAAGCCTTGTGACTAAAGCGCCTCCTCGACTCGACCCCACCATGATAATTCTATCAACGTTATTTGCATTGCCATGCTTAAGGAACCAATTGGTAAAAGCCCGTTCAGCTTTATTTTTAGCATCTGCGGTATTTTCCCAGTTAAAATTACTGTTGAGCACAACACTGAAAAACGTATCATTTGAGTTGAAATGGCCTGAGTTGACTAATTTTTCAGCCAAAGAATTCGATTTCAGGTTCGTACTTTTTGACTTATCCCCTTTATCCCAATCTTTATCCCAAGTTCCGTTCTGACCTGTTAAACAATTCGACGCTCCTGACGAACCCGATAGCCCTTGCTGACCAGCACTCAACAAAATCATCGTGCGTACATTTGACTTACTGGGTTCCCAATATTTAGACACAAAGGTATTTTTACGAAACTCGGTCCAAATTCCTTCATTTTTCCACTCTGGATACTCATCATGATCAGTCCAGTTTAAGAAGCTCTTCTTCCACCGCACCCGATCCACAGAGGTGGTAATATCTGCATAAGCTGCGGGTATATACATACACCCACAAGCGAAAGCCAACAGGGCTTTTTTAAGTATTGATTTCATTATTCATTCCTCCAGATACATTTTATTTAAAGCTGGGTTGTTATTAACAAGCTAATACCCAACTATGAACTAAGAAATAACAAACGGATAAATTATTTACCACACCAGTTTAATATTAAATATAGCGAAACAGAATACAAATGGAATGCAAGGTCAAAACATTGCACATAAAGACAAAAGTACAGATGTTTTACGATGAGAATGAAGGAGTAAACCTAAAAAGAGTCTTGCGTAAATGATAAACAGGCTCCATTAAAAGAACACTAGCAACCTAGCTAAAACCAGTATCCGCATATTTGCAGGGTTGTGGTACACTGCGCGCGTTGTTGTCTTAGTAAAAAATCTTAGTAAAAAATCAACGGAATTATTATGTCAAAATACAATACACCTGAAACACGGGTAAGTTACGGTATTGGTCGTCAAATGGGCGGGCAATTGTTAGAGCAACCTTTTGATGGGCTAAGCATTGAAGCTGTATCTCAAGGTTTATTTGATGCCTTTAATCAAGTTGCTGACCCTATCAGCCCGGCTGATATGGAAAGTGCCTACGAAGTAATTCGTACAGCAATGTCTGCAAAGCAAGCTGAATCAGAAAAAGACTTAGCAGGTGAAGGCGAAGCGTTTCTAGCAGAAAATGCTAAACGTGAAGAAGTAACTGTTACGGCATCAGGCTTGCAATACGAAGTTATGACATCCGGTGACGCTTCAGGTACTAAGCCAACAGCTACCTCAAACGTAACAACTCACTATCATGGCATGTTAATTAACGGCCAAGTATTCGATAGTTCTGTTGAACGTGGTCAGCCAATTGATTTCCCGGTTAATGGTGTTATCGGTGGTTGGACTGAAGCACTTCAGTTGATGGTGCCCGGCGATAAGTGGAAGCTATTTATTCCACACAACTTAGCCTACGGTGCTCAAGGTGCTGGCGGTGCTATTGGTCCATACCAAGCACTAATCTTTGAAGTAGAATTGATTGCGGTTGCGTAATTAACTACGGTTCAAATAAAAATTAGCAGGATCGATTACCGTATCCTGCTAATAAACAATTTAAGTGACCGGTTCAATGATAAACCCGCCACTTAATCAGATTTTTTTACTGTCTCACCTAGCAACGACCATTAATAAAAAACAGCTTCAATTCGTCTATTTAGTTTATGTGCTTTGGCTGTGTTTTCCTTGAATTTCAATTGGCTTTCGCCCATACCCTTTGCATTTATTCTAGTACTGTTTATCCCATATTCTTCAATCAGCACTTGAGCAACACTAGAAGCCCTTCTTTCTGAAAGAGATTGATTGTAAGTACTATCACCAACGCTAGAAGTATGACCAATGATATTCACCTTGGTCTCTGGGTGTCTCTTCATATAATGAGCGACTCTTTCGATATCCGCATTGTAAGTCGATTTAATATCGTTCGAATTGTTATTGAACAAAATAGCGAGTTCCACCGCTTCTTTATCAACTTCACAACCTGTATTACCTACCGTAACGCCTGCTTTTGTATTAGAGCAGAGATCGGTTTTATTGTTGACGCCATCGTTGTCATCGTCTGCACATCCCAAAGAATCCACATTTGCACCTGATGCAGAATTAGGACACTGGTCTCTTGCATCAATTACGCCATCGGCATCACTGTCAGCGCATCCTTCATTATTTACCCGAGCACCTGGTGCAGAGTTAGGGCACTGGTCCATTGAATTACTGACACCATCATTGTCGCTGTCTTCACATCCCATGCCATCCACTTTCGCATTGGGAGAACTATTCGGACACTGATCTAAACTATTTGATACACCATCATTATCGTGATCTAAATTTTGACCTGTGCTGTTCCCAGCTTCGCCAAAGCTATAGCTCAACCCTAAGCTTAATGTCACGTCACTATTGAGTGAATCACTAAACGCAAAATACCGCTTTGCTTCAGCAAATGCGGTAAGCCTGTCACTAATAGCTTGTCTGTAACCAAGCCCAAGACTCAAGGCTGTATCATTTTCTTCAAAATCCAGTCGGTTAACTCCGGCTGAAAAATAGACAGGTATTTCAAATGGCGAATATAGGCCATCTAAACTTAAAATCGTACCATCAACATCATAGGCACCAAGGCCTTCAGACTCTGCATTGATATCTTTAAAGCTAAATCGAAAATCGAGTAATTCGGAATAATCGTAACCAAGGAATGCACCGAATCCATCCCCATCATCCACATTCGCTAAGGGCGCAAGTTGTAACGTTCTGTCGTTGTCTGAGTTAAAATACGAATAATCGACACCAAAGTAAAAGGGGTTGTCTTGTTCGGCTGCATAAGAACTTCCCGATATCAGAAATGTAATGAGGGCCAAGTGTTTGTGTAGTTTCATTCTAATTGTTTCCTAACATATTTTTATTTCAGTACCAATCCATGCCATTCTCAATTCAGTGCGACATTCATATTAATGTGACTGACATTGCTCGATATGTATTGCTCGATATGTAACTAAGGATAATTGCTGGAGCATTCCAGTATTATTGTAGTCAATTTTAAGCCAAATTTTATTTATTCTCCTAACCGTTTAAGAAAACTAAATTTTTGTCAGTTTTACGGTCAACAAACCAGCCAAAAAAATCAGGACGGTATCTTTAAGACATCTTTGGAGAAAACGAAAAAAATGATTAAAGTTGGTTAACTATTAGGCAAGCTAACCCTTTTGGTAAGACAGAATTGCGACCAAACCAGAACCTTGCTGGCGGTTTACTGTTATTAACCACTGCTCGATAATATTTGAATCACGATAAAGAATATACGAGGTTGTGGTTAAGCTCCCTTTTTGAGATATCAATTCTTCTTTATAAGTAAAACCACTACCAGACGGCGGTAACCACGCTTCCATACTTGCCTTAATTTTATCAGGATCACCTTGATGGACATAAACCGAGCAAAGTTCTGATTTGAGTAATGCTAAACCATAAGTGCCAGTTTTATCACTCAAGTACCAAGCCCTTCCCTCTTGACCAGCAAGATAGTTCTGCGCGATATTACTTGGCGCGTTAATAAAGCCATTTCTTACAGCCTCAAGTTCCAAAGATGCCTCACTTTCTCTACCAACAACACAAGTACCCATAAACAACTGGATGGGTTGAGACTTTCTTAAAGCTAAGCCATCATCAGGCGCTAGTGTAGACCCACAGCCAACAAGAAATAGAAATACACCGATTAATATGACAACTTTTATTCGTTTCATCATCCGTATGTCTAACAATTGGTTGCTAAAGATTTACAGTAGCTACAAAAAGAATATCTACATAAAGCTCAGCAACAGTTAATTTTATAAATCGCAACAACAATCCATGACATATTGCTGTAATTTGCCCTTTTAAGCAGTATTTAAGAGGTGCACTACCAACGGCTATTTTAGGTCGTTCGTTGTTATAAAGCCAGAACCTGCTTATTGTTAATTATTAAGCTTATTCAACAAAAAATCAGGACAGCCATCCTTAAAAAGACCTTAAGATAAAAGGAAGCCAAGTGATTGACGTCTCTTGATTTTTTTAGGCAGGTTACACGGTGCCCTGCTCCAATGTCCCACTCCAGTAAATAACTAAATTCCAGCACCTATGATGATGGCGTAGGCTTATGTGTGATTATTTACAAAAACTATGGAGTGATAATAAAAAACTGACTTAACATGGGCATCGCAACGCCTCCAAAAACAAACCTAACTGTAGCTAAGGATTGAACATGAAGGAACTATTCGACAAAGCCAAGAAGCTATTAACCCCAAAAGTTGATTCACTTATCGATGAGCTGAATTCCAGCGTAAATTCTGGCATGAAAATGGTTAGCGAGGTCATCAATGGATTACCCGTATTTGTATCCTTCGAAAGAACTCTGGGAACAACCCAGAAATATGATGAAAAGCACTACTTCGTTATACCTTATCATTTGAGTGATGTCGGATTTTCGCTTCATACCATGCGCTCACTTCCTGATGGTATTCCGGAAATAAATAACTTACCCAAAAGACGGATTTTTCATTTCCCAAATGAGCATTTTGAAGCCACGCTGCGTGATTACATGGTGAACTCAGCAAAAGAATTAGCATATGAAGATAATGCCGCATTGGTAAATCCACTTGAGAAACTAGCTGATGACATTGATGCACTAGATTCCAAACTCACTTATGGCATGCTCTTGATTGGTGGGTTAGCAGCAATATTTAATCCCATTGTAGGGGTTGGAATTGCAGCAAAAGCCTTACTTCCCAGTGTAACAGGATTACTAACCAAATATGGCTTACGGCCTGTCGGTGAAAAGTTAACGCGATCTCAAATAGAAAAGAAAGCTAAAGAGGCTGAAAATCATCTTCTCAAACAGTTTTCAGAATCAACAACGCTAAAAGTCACCAACCCCATTTTGGCGGAATTGGAATTTACGTTAAGAACCACCGAAGAACAACACGACCCACTGCAAGACCCCAACCTATCAGTTGCAGGCATTAAACAACTGGACACTGAAAATTGGCGCCAACTTACCGAAATCGCCATCTACCATGTCTATAAAGAAACCTATGAAAACCCAGAAATGCATCAACAAGCCAAATTAGGACCAAAAAACATTCGCTGGTTAGATGTCATGTTTACGGGCATGCCCAAGTAGGAAACAAAAGTAGGAAATAAAGACTGAAAATAAGAGTCGGTAAATAAGAATAAAAACCTATGGCAAGGAGCAAGATTTGAGGAAAGTGCTCATTTTTGGAAATTCAGGATCAGGAAAATCAACACTCGCTAAAAAGCTCTGTGAGTCTGAAGGGCTATCGCATCTGGACCTCGACACACTAGCGTGGCAAGCAACAACACCTCCAAAGCGACGACCTCTAGATGAATCAAACAAAGACATACAGAATTTTATTCATTCGTATGGCAATTGGGTTATAGAGGGCTGCTACACAGATTTACTGGAAAAAGCGTTACCATTTGCTAGTGAAATCATCTTCATGAATCTGCCTATATCAGCTTGTATCCTTAACGCCAAAAATCGGCCTTGGGAACCTCACAAATACGCATCCAAAGAAGCACAAAACGCCAATTTAAACATGCTTATAAATTGGATATCCCAATATAAGCAACGAAACGACACTTTTTCAGAACAATCTCATCATGCTTTATATGAATCCTTCAATGGTAAGAAAATGAGATATACCAGTAATGACCAAATTGACTAATGTGGCAGGAAAAAGCAATAAGAGTCATTGAATTTTGGCTCACCTAAAACTAGAAAGTCAAGTCACTCTCAGCCCAGACCAACAAACAAATTACAAATATGCTCAAAATAATTAACAATTATTTTACATGTTATTTATGTGGTTAATTATTGAAAAAAAGGGAAAACATCATGTTTCTTAATTTTACCCTCACCCAATAAGGCAATTAAAAAATTTGCAAAGGTAAATAATACCCAACCTGAGTCGATAGCCTTAATGAGGATTGAAAAGGTAATTTAAAAGAGGTAATCATGAAAATAATAACCATTTTACTAGTGGCTACATTATTGGGTCACGTTACATCAAGCTTTGCACAATCATGTCCATCTGCATGCGGTAATGGAACCATTATCGGGGAATTCACTCCAAATGCTTCGTTATCAGGTGGAGGAAATGTCTTCCTAGGAGCCTTCGCAGGCAGCGATACTACATCCGGCAGTGGCAATGTGTTTTTAGGCCAAGAAGCGGGATATCACAACCAAACCGGCAATAATAATACCTTTGTTGGTAAAAACACGGGGGTTAAAAATACGTTTGGTAGCGACAATACTTTCGTGGGTATTGATACCGGCATAAACAATACTATTGGCACAAATAACACCATGATGGGATCATCTGCGGGACAGTCAAATACATCGGGATCTCACAATATTTATATTGGTCGCAATGCAGGACGCCAAAATAGTGCAGGCGAGTTTAATGTGTATTTGGGTTACAACAGTGGCTATCACAATACTGGTGATAATAACTTGTTTCTTGGATATAAAGCGGGCGAATTCGAAACCGGTAGCAATATGCTACATATTGCCAATAGCGCCACCAGCTCATTAATTAAAGGGGATTTTACGAATCAATGGTTAGCGGTATCTAATAAGTTGGGCATTGGTAAAGACAACCCCTCAGAAGCGTTGGACGTTGCAGGAAATGGCATTGCAAACCAATGGTTAACATACTCTGACGAGCGTCTAAAGAACGATATAAAAATAATAAAAGGTGCTATGGACAAAGTCGCAATGTTAGAAGGAATTACCTATAAACTTAATGCGAATCAAGCCGACAACAGAAATTATGGCGTGTCTGCCCAGCGTATTAAAGAAATAGTGCCTGATTTAGTTCAAGAGGACAATAATGGTTTGCTCTCCGTCAATTATGACGGACTAATTCCACTGCTTATTGAAGCACTTAAAGAAAAAGATCAGGAAATCAAAACCATAAGAAGTGAATTGAATAACATTAATCTTAAGTTGTCTCAGGGAATGTAAAGCCGTTTAAAACATGCTTAATCATCTGTGTCATTTCCTACTTTTTAATCAAACAGGGAATGACACTTTTTTGCAGCTTCATTTACACTCAGGCGTTTTATCCAAGTTGCACATCGCAACTGTATTGCTCAAGGTAATTTGTTATAGAAAAGGCTGCGCCAAGACATAACAAACGTTCCTCTAGCGACTAACGCCTGTGCTTGAATGAACATCTCATCAATCTATCTACACTTCAAAACGCGCAGAAATAGATTATTTGCACACCTTTCATCTTTAATAAGAATAATGTAGCTTTTGTAGACATTACTCTCATTAAAAGAAGCTAACCATGCCCAACATAGCAACCTTATTAATCAAATTAATACGGAAAACTCAACCAAAAGTGTTGAATAGAGCCCTACTTTTATCTGGCATTATGCTGGGCGTTTCTGTGCAAGCAGCACCAGCCATAACGCCCATAACATCCAAGGTGACCAACATTACCCAGCAATTCCAAACCATTAACGATCATGGAACACCCTCTGGATTTTATCGCGGCCAATTCGATCCCAGCAGAACAAATCACTACCAAGGGATTGCACGACATCCAACACGACCTGATATTTTCTTCGCAAGTAAAAGCGGTGATTCAGGCAGCCCTGCCGCCATTATGGGTGTGTACTTAAGCAGTGAAATTAATGCCGAACATATGAATCATAATTTGTGGAAAAAAGGCGCTTCCACAACGGTTACCGCGCCACAATCCAGCGCATCAACTTACTGGGAAGATACTCGTGACAACAAATGCGATCACTTCGGAGGACTACAAGCTTCTGGAAATGTATTAGCGGTTGCCGTTGAAAAGTGCGGCGCAGGAAATGGGCAAATCTACTTCTACGATATTGAAAATACTGCTTATCCAACAAAGCTATTCGTCACCGCAGATCAACTCACTAACACTGACTCACTTGATATTGGTTATTCAACAGCAGGGGCGGTTGGTCTAATCGAAGATAGCCCTGGGCTTTACACTATTGCCGCTTTTGTTGACGGTAATAGTAAGCTCAAATTTCGTCAATTCAGAAAATCAGGCAACACGCTAACGGCAACATCCAGCTGGTATACCTTTTACCCACCAAGCAATCAATCTTCAGGCTGGGAAAGAGGCACAGGCGCTCATCAAGCAATTAATCTAGTTAGGCAAAATGACGACAAGCTTTACGCAATTGGCTTCCAACGTGGGATATTACAAAACGACTATATGTTTTTATACCAAGTTCAAGGGCTTAACTACGACCAAGACGGCTATCTTCTCGGCTCTCCCAATTTAACCTACCTTAGCCAAAAGCACATGTATTGCACAAATTGGCAAAGCAATAACACTCGTATGTGCGATTTCCAAGCGGCCGCAGGCGTTTCAATTATCAATGGCGCAAATGGAAAAAACAACGGAGAGCTAACCGTTCTAGCATTAGCTCATGATGACGATAAAGGGCCTTATAGTAATGTCGCACCCCTTACAGAGTTTCGTAATCAAGTGGTGAATGTCGTTGATCCTAACTTTGGTTATTGCGGACAAAGTAGTTGGGTAACACTGTACGACGATGACCATATGCAAGACCGAAATATCACACTAACTGAATACAATAATTCACGCGAAGACTTTAACTATTTACACAACAGCAGCATCAACTTTGGCGATAAAGCTAGCGCTATTTCTTACTGTATTAGGCCAAGTTGTACAGCCTATCTATACAAAGATAGTGGCTATAGCGGGTTAATCATCAGTATCAACGGTTCAGGAACCGGAACCTATGGCTACGACAACGATTTAAAACGCAGCTCTGGCGGTTATTACCGTTACAACTGGTCCGATAAAGGAGACAAAATATCCTCCTTACGACTAGTTTGTAATTAATTGATAATGTAAAATCAAAGGGAAGTTCACAGAACTTCCCTTTGGTTAATTTAATGGTTTGTATGTGCACCAAGCCAGCAAGTGGCTGATAAATTAAATCGGCTTAAGCCATCATTCATTAAGTTCTATCAGAATTGTATACGAAGATATAATACCAAATAAATTGGTGTTCGAAGCAACCGATATTATTGACCACCCATCCTGCTCGATATCTGCAATTTGATTGTTCAAAAGTTCCAAATCTGGCGTTTCGTGCCACCACTTTTTAGCTTTTTCAAATATAACAACTTTACGCATTATTAATTCCTTCTAAATTTTTGCTTACTATACACCTATCACCCGATGCATGAGGATTTTAGGGCGTTTATTATACCCCCTCCCCCCAAAAAAAACGCTATCTGTAATATCGTGTAATACCATTATGGTCCTCCACGTATTAACTTTCGATCACCCATCGTTTATGCAGACTTCAATTTAAACAATAAATGACAGAACTCTGCGCTTTCATAAACGAAAGCAGATGATGAGATTATTAACCTGAGGTCAGGTTAAACACTATATTCGTGACGAAGCGTGCCGGGGAGGCAATATGCAACACAAACCAATCATTCGATATTTAAGTTGTAACACACTTATATCGCTGTTGATGATGGCTATTCTTTCATCAATCAGCATAGGTGCTCACAGTGAGGAGTTATCTGTTAAAGGGCTATCTGCTAAAGATGTGTCCGTCAAAAAGATATGTAAAGCGCAGTCAAATTGGTTCCCACATAGCGAGACTCCAAGACCAGATGATGCTGCATTTGAAAGTGTGAGTAACTGTGTGTTTCACCAATGGTCATGGCAGATGTTTTTATGGCTTACCCAAGAGGTAAATAATGAACCTCGTTTTCTTTCTTTTGTTGAGCCTCAATCTTTACTTGGTATGGGCACCCGAGGCTTGTTACCTCGACGCACCAAACATGCTAATGCACTGTCTTTTGATGAATATTTACAAGCCGGAACCGATGGCATTTTGGTAGACCACAATGGTAAGGCTGTTTATTACTCACAATATGTCAATCCAACTTTTGCTGATTTTATTCAAGGTATTGATGCACAAGGTAAATACACCAAAAGCAACGATTTACGCTTTCCTCAAAATGTCTTGAACATGGCGAAAACGGATCCTACAACCGAATATCCAATTTATGGCACCAAAGGCGCAATGGAACTTAAAGCGGCATGGCGAGTAGTGGCTGAAGGTGAGGACACCAGTGATGTTTTCACCATGGAAACCGAACTTTCCAAACTCATCAACACCGACGATGGTATACAAGTTAGCCGCACTGAAACCTACACAGCAACGGTTGCTTTAGTTAGCTTTCATATTGGTGGAATTGTGGAAGGTCACCCTGAAATGATTTGGGCAACTTTTGAACAAAAAAATAATGCACCAAACGTTAAAAACGGAACAGGTCTTAACGATGTAGTATCCCCTGACAACTATACTTTTTACGATGCCAATACCAAGCTGAAAGACTGCAATATTAACCCTGCAAAAGACGGATTAACACTAAACCAAGACACACAAACGTTTTCGCCTATCACCCAAGTCTGTCTTCGTTATCCCTTTGGTAATGCACCAGGTGAGAAAAAATCAAATACCGCAAACATTAAAACCATGAACACGACTGTTCACGCCCATTTAAGTAAAAGCAGTGTATGGAAAAACTACCAAGAAGTAGGCGCTATTTGGTTTTTAAAAACGGACAACCTCGTTCCGGGATTAACCTTAGCCAACGACAACCGTTTAACCGGATCGTTAAAGTTATCTAACAGCACCATTGAAACCTTTACTCAAACGGCATCAGCGATGAACAATTGTTTCCGTTGTCATAACACAACGCAGCAGTTTCCACCCAAGATGAGCCTGGACCCTTTACCCGCTACAAACCTTAATATCAGCCACGCTTTTCAAAACATCTTCTTCTGGTCACAAGATTTAGAAGAAGTTAAAAATTATCTTAAAAGCACAGGAGACAAGAAATGAGTTACTTCAGAGTTCACCCCACTATTAACTTTGCCCGAGTGGGTAACAGTGACGAATATTATCTTGCTCCGGAAACCGCAGCCGGTGAAATCGTAGATAGAGAAACCGGTATGTTTGGCGGGTTACCCGTAAAACCAAATACCGAAAACACGCCCATTGATGAAAACGATTTTCGTGATGGTAACGGACAAGTTAAACGTCAAGCCGCGCGCTTCAAACTGTTTGCTTACGATAAAGATCAAAGCAAGTATCCTTCCCACGATAAAGGCCGTGAAATCAAAATTGGCGATACCGTTGGCGGCAAGACAATAAAGGATATTGTCTGGCAAGTACATTTAGCCAATAAGAAAAATAACAACTATTCAATCACCTCTTCAAATGGTGATGAAGAAGGTATTGTTGCTTATGAAAACGACCAAACACCACCGGTTCGAAACCTTTCATTTGGCGATAATCTAGACGATGATAATCGTATGAATAAACTGGTTATTGATGCTGGTCCAAGAGCAATAGCAGCATCAACTAATGGCGCAAGCACACTCAAGTTTTGTCAAAACTCCGAGGCCAGCTACGTTAAAAGCGACGGCACAATAGTAAACCAGCCCGGTTATCCGATTAGCTTCCCCAACCAGCATTTTGATATGTTCGAACCTTTAGACGTTATCAACAGCCTGGGTGAAATGTTAATAGAGGAAAATACCGGGCGCTTAATCGTTACAGGTGGCCACGGAAAAGCAAGTGCCATAAAAGACGATATGGGTAACCCTCCCCCGTTAAATGATGCGATAGATAACGATAACTGGTTTGATGACACGTCCGATGGACCGGTTTGCGCTACGATCATTTATGAAGATAACACCAGTACACAAGCTGTACATGGTTGGGTGGTATGTACCGACCCAGGGTATGCTCCACAGACCCGAAATGTGGTATCGACTTGGGATGATGTATATGACACTTGGATTCAACAGCTGTCATTGCAACCCGGTATTTTTAATGATGGTTTCCAGCAAGATCATACCGCATCTTTTTATGGCGATGTTATTCCTGTATTCCACGCCGCATTTTTACAACGCTGGAATACCGCACTACCCAATGCAGGTGTTAATGGGCACAATTTCATTTCCCAAATAAAACCAACAGATGATCCCACAACAAAAATCCCTTCATTCAAGCAATTAATCAGAAAGCCTTCTCCTCCTGGAACAAAAAACAGTCCATTAAATGAAGATGGCGTCCCAAATAAAATGCCTCTAGCATTGGGCGACGCGATGAAGAGTTTTCTGTCGGTGACAGAGACTCAATACTTCCTGATGAGTCAATGGTACGACGGTAAATCTGTAGCCGCACACCAGCCTCTTGGTAAGGGTGAATATATGGATAAAATGGTCTTGGAAAATTGCCTTGGCGGCCGTTATTCACCAGGGATTGATCTGACCTTTATCGTGCGAGATGTCAATTTGTATGACCAAAATTGGCAAGGGGAAACAGGGCCATTTCGTATCAACATGCAACCCCTCGACTACAGTAAAGCCACCAACAAAAACCAACATTTTTTAGATGTAGGTTATGTCCCATTAAGAACAGCACAAGTTGAACCGGGTGACCTTTGTAAGTTTATGTCACAACCTTGGCATACTGATTACAACAGCTGCGGCACCCATACACCGGATCCCAATCCAAAAGGGAATAATACCTTATTTTGGTCTTGGCCAGCACAAAGACCGGTATCGGTTTATCCGAAGGAAACCTGCAAATACAACAGCGACAAAAACACCTGGAGCATTGGAGATACCTTATTTAGTGTGCGTGGGGTTGGCACTGAAACGCCTTATCCTCAGCAGCAAGGCAGATACCAATGTTACTTTGATTTTGTGGAAAATTGGCAAAAGGTTGGGTTCATTATTCAGGGATTGCAAATTGCAGACACAGAACACAACACGAATTACGGCGCAGATAAGTTTCTAGAGGTGGCCAGTCAGTTTACAGGCCATGGAAACACTGTGCAGCCTTGGCCCACCACCAATGAAGAAGGTTGGACGCCTCCTGACAATTGTGGTCCAAAATAGATGTTCAATTTGAATGACTCAGATAACCGAACGAAGGTATTAACTAATGACGCAAAGTGATCTGAGCGTTTGTATAATAGGTGGCGGCCCTGCGGGGTGCGCCACCGCCCTTGCTCTACAAAATAAAGCAAAACAATTAAAGCTGAGTTTAGCTATTACGTTGTGCACAGCCCCTGTTACTTCTTCTCCAGTGATAGGAGAAACCGTCCCGCCGGTATTAAGTCAATATTTACGTGAATTGGGAGGGGAATCGGTGCTAAATCAAAACGAGACAGGCGAAAACACGCATTTAATATGCCCTGGCAGCATTTCTACTTGGCAAGACAACACGCCGGGGTATAACGATTTTTTATTCACACCAGTCGGAAATGGATACCACTTAAATAGGGCTAAATTTAACGCTCAACTTTTAAGTTTATGTAAACAAAAGCAGATAAAAATACTAGAAGACACGCGGTTAACTCTGCTAAATAAAAAAGATTCTGGTTTTCAGCTTGAATTGCAAAATAACAGTAAACCAATTTCGATTTTTAGCGACTTTGTTATAGATGCCACAGGCCACAACCGCAGCGTGGTGAAGAAGCTAGAAGTTGCACAAAATAACTTTGATCAAGTGGTTTCTCTTTGTGCTTTTTATACGCTACCAGACACCGAGAAAAAAGCAGCCAACACCATTGTCAGTAGTGACCAACATGGTTGGTGGTACGGCACACAACTACCCAACAATAAAGCCCTTATCAGCCTATGTACCGACTCCCAGGAATTGAAACAGCTGCAACTCGCCAACCCCCAAACCTGGTATACATTATTAACATCCACACCATGGTTTTATCAGCAGTGCTGCCAACAATTTGGCTATGAATTACCTTTCCCGGACAAGATTTATTTGCGGGTTTCCCCATCGGATATTCTGTCCAATGTTGTAGGTGAAAATTGGTTGGCGGTAGGCGATGCGGCATCAAGTTATGACTCAATATCATCTGCTGGTATCACAAAATCAGTAATACACGGTACAAAAGCAGGGGAAGCCATTGCAACAGCGTTATTTGAAGGCACTCATGAATCGTTAAATAATTATCAAAACCAAGTGTTTGAAGACTTTAATAATTACTTACAGCAGCACCAAATGCATTACCACTCTGGCGGCAGTAAATTCGGACATTCAGGATTTTGGGGGAGAAGAATAGCGGCCGCTTAATATTCCGCTCCCCGAATCCCCCTGCTATCTTGCTTTGGCGTTCTCGTAGCATAAAATGTCGGGATGACATTACTTATGCGAAAGCGCAAAACCATTCGCTAGACTTCCTTTCTTTCACAAAAAAATATTAACTCTGCAATTTCTCCATCGAATCTTTTTCTTGCTCATGTCATTATTGCGGCGCTAATTACACAAGCGCTGAAAAAACGAATTGATACAGAGGGTGGAAATGAGATTTCTAGGTGGACTAATACTAGCCTTGCTAGTGAGCATGGCTTCGGCAGATGACAAAATACTAACGCCGTCTGAATTTGTGGCGGATTTGGAAAGTAAACAAGGGTTCTACACTTTTTACTATCGCAAAAGCGATGGGAAGTTGTACTTGCAAATCGATCAGTCTCAACTTGGCCAAGCCTTTCTGTTCCAAAGTAGTTTGCCTTATGGCGTAGGCTCGAATGACATTGGATTGGACAGAGGCCAACTAGGTGATACTCGGTTGGTACAGTTTGAGCGGTTCGGCAAACGTGTTTTGTTGAAGCAGTTAAATACCAAGTATCGTGCAACCAGCCAGAATCCGGCTGAAGTACAAGCCATTAATGAAGCTTTTGCCAGCTCGGTGATCTCTGGGTTAGAGATAGTTTCGGAATCTGACGACCTACTGTTAGTAGACTACACCAGTTTTCTTTTATCAGATATTCACCGCATTGGCGAAAGACTGAAAAAGGGAAAACAGGGAAAATATAAAATTGATAATAACCGAAGCGGTGTACATGCTGCTCGCAGCAAGGCTTTCGCAGATAATACTGAGCTAGAATCACTAGTGACGTTTGTTGGCACCGAACCCGGGGCTTATGTAAAGCAAGTCACCCCTTCACCTGAAAGCATTACCGTACAACTGCACCATTCGTTGATCCGATTACCTGATAATGATTATCAAACCCGTAGTTTCCACCCCATGTCTGGCTATTGGAGCGTTGCTCATAAAGATTATGGGACGGCAATTGATGAACCCTTGGAACAACGGGTAATCCCCCGCCATCGTCTACAAAAGAAAAACCCTGATGCCAAGGTAAGTGAACCGATTGAACCAATTATTTACTACCTCGACCCAGGTGTGCCAGAACCCATTCGATCTGCACTTATCGAAGGTGCCATGTGGTGGGATCAAGCTTTTGAAGCGATTGGTTATAAAAATGCATTTCAAGTTAAAGACTTACCCATAGGCGCAGACCCAATGGATGTGCGTTACAACACTATTCAATGGGTTCATAGAGCAACCCGAGGCTGGTCTTATGGGTATTCGGTTATCGACCCGAGAACCGGTGAAATTTTAAAAGGTAACGTAACTTTAGGCTCGTTACGTGTTCGCCAAGATTTGCTGATTGCCCTGGGTTTAACCAGTCCATTCGACAAAAAGCAGAATAACGTTAACTTGCAAAAAGAAATGGCGCTGGCCCGAATTCGCCAACTTTCAGCCCATGAAGTGGGTCATACTTTAGGAATTGCCCATAACTTCGCAGCCAGTGAAGATGGTCGCGCTTCGGTAATGGATTATCCACATCCTTTGCTTTCCGTAAAAAGAGGCAAAGTGGATCTCTCAAAAGCTTACGACACCAATATCGGAGAATGGGACAAGTATGTTATTGCATATGGCTACCAAGAATACCCATCTTTTGAGCAAGAACAACAAGGTTTAGCTAAGGCTGTACATGGAGTGCAGAAGCGCGGATTAGGTTATTTGTCTGACCCCGATGCTAGAAGCACTACATCAGCAAATCACCAAGGTCACCTCTGGGATAATGGCGCAGATCCAGTAGAAGAACTGGAAAACGTAATGGCAGTAAGAAAAGTCGCCCTTAAGAAGTTTGGTATAAACAGTATTCCAGAAGGCGCGCCACTATCCCAGTTAGAAGAAAATCTCGTGCCTATTTACTTGCTTCATCGTTTTCAAATAGAAGCTGTTGCCCGTCAAATAGGTGGCGTTTCCTACTACTATGAAACCAAAGAACAAGGCAAAAGGGCCCAAGGTTTAAAACCGGTACCCGCTAAAGCACAGGCCAGAGCACTTGAAGCCTTGTTAACAGCACTGAAACAAGAAAATCTGACGCTAGATGAGGATTTACTTAAGCTAATCACACCTCAAGCTTTTGGCTATGAGCGCACAAGAGAAGCATTTAAAGGCCAAACAGGCCCTGTTTTTGATGCTCTAGGTGCGGCAGAATCTTTAAGCGCATACGTTATTAAAATGATTCTAGAACCAGCACGATTAAACCGAATGAGCTTGCAGCAACAATCCAGATTTAATATTAATGTGCTTATAGATACATTACTAAAAAGCACCGTTCACTCGAATAAAAAGGAAACTGAAATCCTAAAAAGAGTGAATCATGTGGTTATGAATGCGCTGGTTGAATTGCTAGAAAAGCCGGAATTAGGTATCGAGTCAAAGGCAGTCATCCATCAGGCATTAACATCGCTTGTTGATAAAGCTAGACCAAACGATATGACAGCTAGCCAAAACCTAATTTACCGCTGGTTGAAGCATTACTTCGATAAAGGCGAATGGAAAGGTAAGCTAAAAACGGCTCCACTGCCTCCAGGTTCACCAATTTAGTTAACCTGAGTTAATCTATATTGAGGATGCAAAGCGTTTTAATGGCATCAAAATGGCAAGTGCAAATTACATAATTTGCACTTGTCAGCTTCAATGCTTGAACAAAAAACCAATCTATTTCCCGGTAAAGTGACCTTAGCGATCTGATCATGACTAAATAGAAAAGTTAAAATAATTGCATCAACAAAGCTCGATATGATTGCGAACTTTAATACCATCGTTAACGTTGCACTTTCTATTTTAAATCAAGAGCACCCATTACTTTCTTGTCCCATTCGGTTCCCTACCCTATACTCGAATAGCACGAAAGCGGTTTTCCCAATACCCGCATATCCCTTTCAAAATCAGAGTATCAAGCATGAATTTTACCTATGTTAATCCCACTCGAATTCAGTTCGGCCAAGGACAAATTGAATCTATTTCCTCTTTAATTCCTCAAGATAAAAAAGTCTTGGTGGTTTATGGCGGAGGTTCAATCAAGAAAAATGGGATTTATCAACAAGTAGAAGCGGCTTTGCAAGAGCATAATTGGTTAACGTTTTCCGGCGTTCAACCCAATCCAACCGTAGAAAAACTGGATGAAGCCGTAAAAATAGTAAAAGAACAAAACGTTAATTATATATTGGCGGTTGGCGGTGGCTCTGTAATAGATGGCTGTAAATATATAGCCGCAGCAGCTTTATATGAAGGCGATGGCTGGGACATTCTGCTTCGGAAAACCAAAGTGACTGATGCCGTCCCCATTGGCGCCATCTTGACCTTACCAGCCACGGGATCTGAATCCAATGCTGCCGCAGTTGTCAGCAAGGCCGAAACCACTGAGAAGTTAAGCTTTTTCGCCCGTGCTGTGCAACCCAAATTTGCTGTTTTAGACCCCGATGTCATTAAAACCTTACCCTCTCGTCAAATTGCCAACGGTGTTGTCGATGCTTGGGTGCATACTTGCGAGCAATATCTTACCTATTCAACCAATGCGCCAGTACAAGAAGGCTACGCTGAAACACTTTTACGAACCTTATTAATGTTGGGCGAAACCATCGATAACCAAGATGATGTATGGCGTGCCAATTTAATGTGGTCAGCCAATCAAGCCTTAAACGGACTGATTGGATCAGGCGTACCGCAAGACTGGGCCACCCATATGATAGGCCATGAAATAACCGCTCTATATGGGGTGGATCATGCACGTTCTTTAGCCATTATTCAGCCTTCTCTTTTACGTCATCAAATTGAGCAGAAACGAGACAAACTGGAACAAATGGGACGCAACGTATTCGGCATGGACGCCAGTGAAGACCTGGCCGAACGCACCATTAAAGCGATAGAAAACTTCTATCACAGTGTAAATGTTGCCACTCAATTAACCGAATACAATGGCAATAAAGCAGAAGCAATTGACATGATTGCAACCAATTTAAAAAAACACGGCATGGCCAGATTGGGTGAAAAGCAAAGTATTGGCATTAAGCATTGTCGTGAAATATTGCAGTCTGCTGTTGCATAGCTCTATTGAGTAAAGCAATAACATAGAAAAACCGTTGAATCCTTAAATAATATGATTGTACTGCTTATGTACAGTTGAAATTACTCGAGCAGAAACGCTTGGCAGAGTCACTAAAAAGGATTTAATTAAGAAAAAGCATTTCTCAAATTCGGATTTAACGGTCTATACTTATGGCAAGAATAATTTATTTACCTTTACGGATAAGCCCATGGAAAGACGTCAATTTACCCGTATCATCCTGAACAGCCGTGTTGAGTTGCTGACTACCAATCACAGTTGGGCAAGTCAGCTACTCGATTTGTCATTGAAAGGTGCGTTAATACAGTCTCCCGAAAAGTTTATGGGGAAAATTAATGAAGCGATATCACTCACCATAAACATACGGGATTTAACCATTCCAATTGTGTTTGAGGGGGTTATCACTCATATCGAAGATGATCATATTGGACTACGTTGTGATCGCATGGATATTGATAGCATAACCGAACTTCGAAGGTTGATAGAGCTCAACATGGGCGATGATGAGCTTCTTCACAGAGAATTACATTCTTTAATCGTGGGGGAGCCGAGTTAGCCCCCAGCAATATTTACAAGGCTTCGAGAGCTTCTTTTAATTGCGTAACCGCTATAACTTCCATTCCCAAATCTTGTTTGGGTATATTAGCTTTGGGCACAATGGCTTTTTTAAATCCGTGTTTAGCCGCTTCAGACAATCGTTCACTGCCATTAGGCACCGGGCGAATTTCACCCGCTAATCCAACTTCACCAAAAACAATTAAATCTTTCGGTAACGGTCGATTTCGAAAACTGGATACCAACGCCAGCAACAGGGCTAAATCCGCGCCAGTTTCCGTTACTTTGACACCACCAACTACATTGATAAACACATCTTGATCTGACATTTGCACATCGCCATGGCGATGCAATATTGCTAATAACATTGCCAAGCGGTTTTGCTCCGTACCCACCGCCACTCGGCGAGGATTACCGCCTTGAGAATAATCCACCAACGCTTGAACCTCTACCAGCAGTGGTCGGCTGCCTTCCCAAATAACCAACACTACGGTACCGGAAGAATCCATATCAGACCGATTAAGGAATATCGCGGAAGGGTTTCGCACTTCTTTCATGCCTTTTTCCGTCATTGCGAATACGCCTAATTCATTCACCGCACCAAAACGGTTTTTGTTACTGCGTAAGGTACGATAGCGGCTGTCATTATCACCATCTAGCATCATTGAACAGTCGATACAGTGTTCCAACACTTTTGGCCCAGCCAGACTTCCATCTTTGGTAACGTGTCCAACAACAAATACTGATACATTACTAAGTTTGGCGTAACGAGTTAGGTACGCTGCACTTTCCCGCACTTGCGAAACACTTCCTGGTGACGACTGAATCGCAGTCATATGCATAACCTGAATGGAGTCTATAACCATAATTTCAGGTTTTTCTAACTGGGCAAGCTGACAAATTGCTTCGATGTTGGTCTCAGCCAAAACTCGCAATTTATCCGCTGGCAATCCCAACCTCTGCGCCCGCATAGCAACTTGTTGCAGTGATTCTTCACCTGTGATGTACATAGTTTTGCGGGTCTTTGCTAATTGACACATAACTTGCAGTAATAAAGTGCTTTTTCCCGCGCCTGGCGAACCGCCAATGAGCATTGCAGCCCCCGGAACAATACCACCTCCCAAAACCCGATCCAGTTCTGTAAAACCAGAGGTTATTCGTGGAACAGCCTGCAAGTCTATTTCGTTTAAATTCTGAACTTTAGCTTTCGTGCTACCTGCATAACCACTGCGTACTTGCTCCACTTTACCGGTTGAAACAATAATTTCCGTTAACGTATTCCAAGTTCCGCAAGCATTGCACTGCCCCTGCCAACGTGGATGGTCTGCACCACAATCGTTGCACACGTAAGCGGATTTGGTTTTAGACATGTTCATTCCTTTTTCTAAACGGCTCGATAATTAATTTAGCCCCAAATCAAATCTTAGTTTTGGGTAATTAGTGAAAATATTAAATGATGCCAAGGCAAAAAGCACTGTAAAAATTAACAGTTATTTTTAATCGCTATTATTCCTGCCATGGATAAGTGGGGTAAAATGGAGGTTGCAGTGCCGTAGATGGAAAGAACCCGTCTACTTAAATGCAGTACTTTTAATAAAAATTAAACGATTATCTTGTCGAATTATAGGTTTTCCACCATACTGCCGATAAGCTTGTAGTAGTAGCGCAATGCATGCAAGTGGATTGATCTGTATCAGCATTTAAATGCTGTACTGCAACCCGAGCGATATCAGTAACGAAATTTAACGATAATAGATTTCATGAATCAAGATTTAGAAAAATACCGCGATACAATTGAAAAATTGAAGCCCTTCGTCAACGAACCGGACTTCAATAAAATTCTGTCTCAAGTGGCAGCGAGTGTTCCAAACCACAAACGCTTTTTATTAAAGATGGAATTAAAGCGTCTTGCCCGCCCCTGCACCAGAGTAATTGACCTTAGAGGCCGAGTAGACGGTGAATGCTCGCTTTTTGAATACAATGGCATTACACACTTTATGGATCATGTCGCCAGAGAAACATTCGATCAACAGGTCCAAATCTTTGGGGAATATACTCTGGGTGTTTACGAAGCGGTAAACAACACCGACAATAACTATCGCGTAATGCATAAAAAAGAAAAGGATGATTCTGCACCAACGGCACCGGCCGCAGAAGAAACCACCGCCCCAGCAATACCACAAGAAAAAAATGTTGTTGACGAAGACAGTTTCCTTGTTCCCGCATATTGCTTTGCAAACCAATCTCAGCGAAGTGAAGAGCGAATGAACTTCGCGGTCAGTATTGAAATGTTTTCGGAATTAAATAAATCCATATTGGGAACAACAATCGACTTATCGGTAAGCGGCTTACAATTTAAAACTGACCAAAAAGATCTATTTAAAGCAAACGAAATATTTAACGTCTTTTTTCGTGGCCTTGAAAATGAATATGCCTTGGACAAACGCAATGGCATTCCTTACACCGTAGTAAAAATTGAACGTACCGACAATGAACAACGTATTGGCCTAAGACGCATAATTGACCAAAAGCATGCCTATTTCAGTACCTTTTTGGAACAATTTATTCGAGGTAACAAACGCCGCTATAAAGTGAATATTGATAATACTTTGCAGGCAATTAAGACAAAAAGTTACGAACAATACTATATTCCCAATTTTACTTCTGTCCCTATTTATATTGAGCATATTGAAGACCACTACTCTCCTCGTTTTGTACTGACTAATGACTGCAATAAAAGCAGTATTTTTTACTGGGCTAACGAACACAATGAATTGTCTTTAAGTTATCTACTAAACACAAAGCGCCTTACGTTAGCGATTAAAAAAGGGATGACCGAATTTTTTGTTTATACCTTTAACAACGTAAGCAATGAAAAAGTCTTCTTTTATTCTGCCAGCGATGTAGAACTGGATAGCGATCATAAAATCCTTAAAATTTTCCAAGGCTTTGCATCCAGAAAAGCCAGTTGGCGCATGTATAAAGTTCAGCTAACCAAAGTATCGCCTAATCAATCTTATCGTCCGCTCTCTTTGCCCAATGACATCGGAGACAATGTTCGTAAAGAAAACCAGCCTCCGCCTCCAAGGCTGTTAGCAAAAATTAAGCATGTTACGCATATGGCATTAGTGACCGAAGTTTCGGATGAAATGTCTACACTCTTGTATCAACGTTATACTGTTGCTAAAAACCACCTGCCTTTAATTAAGAAATTTGGACATTCACGACAGCAACCCTTGCAAAAAATGTCTCTATTTAGATTTAAATATCAAAACTTGAGAGTGGAAAACCGATTCCAATTACGCACACCAGTTGTCATTACGCATTTAGGCGTAACAATAGAAGGCATTACTGATGATGTTTCTCCGGGTGGCTTATGTTTGGAATTAAACGCTCCGTATCAAGGGAATACTTATTCAATTATTGAAGCGGCTTTCCCTAAACTACAAAGTATGACCAAAAAGTACCAGCTACATAACTTGCAATATGAAGTGCGTAATATTTCCAAAGACGGCAGAGTTATTAATCTCAAAACCTTCATTGATGAAGGTAATAGCAGCTTGCCAACTGCCTCTCAATTTTTCAGTGAATTAATTAAATCCAACCGGTCAAAATTGAAATCAGATCGTGATGAGGAAGAGTTTCCTGGAATGGGGGAAGCGCTTAAAAATATTTATGCCAACAACGTTCAAAATATTGGATTCTTCATTAGAAAAGATGGTATTCATTTAGTGCCCGATGCTATAACGAAACCAGTGCAATATAACCGCTTGCTGGAATTATTCACCTACGCAACTAAAGATGCAGATTCCCTAAATATGTATCCGCTTTTTTGTGCTGACCACAAGGGACACGATTACATTTCGGATACCTTGAAAAGTTTGCGCATGACTAGCAAACCAACAAGTCGCGAGCTATATATCGCCTTTGATCGAACCAAAGAAAAACTGTTTGAAGCCATTACAGGGGTATATACCGATCAATTTACAGATGAAAAGGAACATCGGGAATTTATTTCCAAGGCCATGGATAATGGTCGATTCTTTGCCATCAAAATATTCGTCGCCCGAACTGGTCGCCCCGATACCGATTTACTGCGTTTAGAAATGAGCTATGTCAATGTATATGCCCAGCATAAAGCAAAGTCCCTTGAAGAAGATTTATGGGAGATTGCAGGTGTTGGCGATATCGTCGATATCACTGACGAAGCAATGCGCCGCTGTGGTTTAACAAGCGATGTTATTACCAAGAATAAAGGCGAAAGTACTAGTACCATCCGAGAATTACATTAACACCTAAAATGTAGATATAAGTCACTATAAGCATATGCGCCAATCGCTATCAATTTAAAAATTTCACGGGTTAATCATTCTTCTCACCCTCGGATAAGAATTGTGTCGGCATCGAGTAATTTTAAAACCATGCTATCCATATTTTTCGAAAATACCTGCAAATTGGTAAATTTTCGAGCTATAGCCGCGACACTTTAACAGGTATAATATGCCTTTCTAGGTTCTCCTGATTCACCTTTTTAGTGCCTGTGTTCGACCTACTAATGTGACAATATGCCACCTGACAATATCGGACTTAGCATTTACTCGCTCCATTAAGACAGTAGCGTATTTCACAGCATTAAAAGACATAATAAATTTCATTTTGAAATTGGATTATCTGGAATTTAAACGTTACTCGTTTGAACCTTCGAAATCATAAAAGCACGAAGCTTTGAAATTCAGAACAACAATAATAAAAATTATGGATAAAAACGATTAGAAACTAACTCAGCAGTTTTAGAGGTATATAGCTAACCGTGAGCAGCAGTACACAAGCAATCTATGATTTTAATGAAAATCTACTAATCAATTGGCTAAAGCAGCAGCGTGCGCTTTATAAAGCACCTTTGCAAACCGCCATTTTGGTTTCTTTAGGCATTTTTGGATTGCAAGTCGGGGCGTTTTGGTGGTTAACCAGTCTTGCAGACACGATAATCATGCAGTCCACTTCTCCATACATCCAAGACCTGAGGTTTTTGGGAATAACTATTGTATTAATTTTGCTTCTAACAAAAATTAAAGATGGTCTAGTGGGACGAATTCATCACAGTATTTGTGTCGGATTGCAAACCCAACTTCAACATCAAATGGAGCATGAAAGCTTTGTTATGCGTCAAGAGGAGAATAACTTCTTTTGGCAACAGCTCTGGTTAGATCACATTCCAGCCGTTGGAAACTACGTAACATATTACAGTATTCAAAAGCGCATCGCTGCCATAACACCGCTTATTGCCATAGCCATTATATGGCCGGTTAATGGCTCAGTGGCACTGACATTACTTATTGCTATTGCGGCTTTTTCCTCATCCATTTACATCAAGAAGAAAAGAGCATTAAATCTCGCCAGCATAAAACTAGGTGAGCCAAAGGTAAAAGCCGCCACCGTGACTTTCTTATCCCGTTCTTTTTTAAACTTGTTTTCTGTTTTTGCAATGGTGATGGTTGCTACATTTGTTGGGTTTAGCTTTGTTGGTGAAACTTTTTTAAGTGACCAAATTGGTCTTCATCAAGGACTATTTTTGCTGCTGTTCGCACCTCAAATGTTTACTGAATTGAAAAAATTAAAGAAGCTATATCATCAAAAAGCAACAGCCGTTACAGCGGCTCAGAACATACTCCCATTGTACGATTTGCAATATTTAGAACGTGTTAACTTGCAAAGCACCCCCAAATAAAACTAACAAAAAACCCGCTATTGGTATTAGCAACAGCGGGTTTCAATGAAGCAGATTATTAAATCACACTACACATGTAATAACTTACTGTAATTGCTCACCATTAAACGACAGGTTATTGGGCAATACTTTATCAACAACATTCACTGCCCAACTAACATGGTCATGAGTCACAACACCTGTCGGTAAACCGAGAGCGCCTAAATCTGCTTCAGCGCCATATGCATTTCCATCAGGGTGATAAGCCAAAGTTACCGATCTTAATCTTGATTCCGTCATTGGGCAAAAGCCTAATCGACGCCTAATCTCGGCTCTGCCCGATTCATCTGGAACCATGGCATTAGGTACGCCACCCAATGCAATCGGCGCGATAAAATCAGTATTGCCGTCTGCGTCTGCGTCAATCTCAAACATCCCCCACAAGGTATATAACCCATTTTCTATTAAGTTTCTGGCTTTAATACTAATCACTGCACGAGAGTCGTCAGAGCAAACTATCTTCATTTCGCCTCTGGCTCTCATCCACTCTTCCAGAGTAATTATATTGTTTGGGTATGATTTGCTAGCTTGCCACGGAGCCGCATCTTCAACATTGGGCACAGCGGCCCGACTGCCGTCAGGCGCTGTAATTATCGCGGTTTCATGGAAAGGAATATTCATGACCTCGTCAGCAGGAGTAGGGAAAAAAGCGGCAAAGTTTGGATCAAACCCTGAGGCAAGAACGGTATCTGGAGAAGAATCAGGCGTAAGGTCTAAAGAGTTTGTCGCGCCTTCACTTTCATTGTGACCAAAAGAAGTATTCATTCCGGTAGTGCCATATGGCGCACCAAAATCCCAAATAGGCTGGCTAAGTTGTCTATTAAACCCGGTCACAGGCGTACCAAGAGCAATCATTGTATTACTGTTTATCGTTAACGAATCAGCATAAGCAACACCAGTTACGGTTGATAGTGCAGAAATGATTAAAGCTGTTTTTGAAATTTTAGAAATGTTGTTTAGGGTCAGCTTTTTAGAGGAAGATTTAAATTGTTGAATAGTCGTACCGAATTTTTTGAACTGCATGATGTTACTCCGATTTGAAAGTTGTTGTGAACTTTAAATTCCGACTTAAATTCACATGCATCCGAGCCTTTTAAGGGTCTTTTTTATGTCTTGATAAACATATTTACCTGCATGTTCCGAACATCGAAACATGGCAAATTTATTATCACAACTGAACCAGAGTACAGCTTTTCGCGGTAACATTATTATACATTTCTAAAGCCAATCTTAAATTTCACATAAGAAAATTCGTACAAAATGCAGGAAATACAAGCGATATGTTTTGAATGTGCCACCATTTCAAGCTGTAAATAGATTTTCAACACGCACGCTTAAGCATTATTTTTATTAATCCTCGAGGCATTTCGGCACTTACAAACTAAAATAAATCCAACATATACCCAAATGTTACCTATACGAATGGCACACAAATAACATGAAATAGAAATTCGCCACACAAAACAAGGTAATCACAAGCTCCATTTGGACGCTTATATATCCACACCAAGATAGCCAAAGACATAAAAACCGTTCTAACATATGGAGCAATAAAACGCCTTAAAATGATATTTTAAAGAAACAGGCTTAAAATAATTAACTTGAAGGGACAGCTTATTTGTGAATGAATATCGTGGCTATTTAGAACAAAAATAACGATGAGAGGTGCGTATTTAGCTGTGCTGGAAGGTATGGCTTATCCCGAACTGAGGTTAACTATTCAATATAAAATTTAAACTCACTTAGGGGAACCCATAATTAAACCGCTTATTACCCCTGTAATTACCCCAAGATCGGCATTACTAGCGTGTAGTTATTGTTCTGGTACTTATAGAATTATGGGCCTACAAACCCACACAGCAGCTCATGCTTGGCATGTATCAATTATTGTGTGGCTAAGGAGTCTAATGTGGAATGTAAATTACAATTTCTGTGGGAAAGGGAAGTATTCTAAAACAAAAAAAGCGCCAATAAGGCGCTTTTCCATAAAATCATTTAGGCAGTGCGATTAACGACGCAAACCAAGACGCTTAATTAGATCTTGATATCTGTCTTGATTCTTACCCTTCAAATAATCCAACAACTTACGACGCTGGCTTACCATACGCAACAAACCACGACGAGAGTGGTGGTCTTTTTTGTGAGCGTCGAAATGACCTTGCAGTTTATTGATGTTATGAGTCAACAAAGCAACTTGTACTTCGGGTGAACCAGTATCACCTTCTTTAGTAGCATAATCGCCAATAATCTGCGCTGTTTCGTTTTTACTTAGTGACATAGTATTTCTCCAAAAGTATAGAGGATTACCCTCTGATAAGACTCGCCGATCACTAATTCAGCCAGCCAAAATGAGCGCGAATTATAGACGTTTGGTGGGAATTGGCAAGGACAAAATCAGACTATTCTACTTAAGGATAAAAACAAGGCAGATTGACGCTACATCAATCTGCCTAGAAAGGTCATATCAAGTGTTTTTAACTCTACTAAATTACAACTTTAGTAGAACCTTAACGCTGCCATCTACGCTGGCGCTATTAACAAATCCGATTTTACTGGCATCTCCCGCTACCGCTTTCAACACCTCAGCATCGCTGCCCAACTTTTTAGGTGGTGAGCCTTTACCAGTGAAGATCAACTTTGACCAATATGCCTTTAACTGGCTGGCTGATTTACCCAGTACCTTCTGATTAAACTCTTTCACAACATCGCTTTTGTCATCCTGACCAACAGGTTTAGCTGCTGAGCCATCCGGAAACTTTGATTTTTTCCCTAAAAAAAGACGTTTAATTTCGCTCTGATTCATTTCATTATTATTGGCGGTGTTTACTACTACAACTACCTCGGCGGCAGCTATACTAGAAACAATAAGGCAACCCAAACAACCAAACGTCATTAACATTTTCTTATAATTAACCATGATAAGCTCCCCCTTAAAATACAACATCAACGCCAAAACTAACCAATGTTCCATCATCAAGACCACTTACTTGACCGGGAAATAAAGGCACCGCAACATCAGATTCAACCTGCGTAACCTCAAATTTTAATGCAACACCCGCATCAATTTCATATCTCACACCGGCTGTTATTGAAGAATTTTTACTATTTGCAAGGAGTCCATCTAACGCATTGTGTAATAAGTCCAATTGCGGATCTAGACCGAGTGGAATGGTATTGCCATCAAAGTCGGGGTCATCTTCCTGCACTGCATAAGTCAGGTGCACGAGGATGTCATCAAATCGACGCCCCGCCATAACAAGCCAAGCATTATCATTATTGCCCAAAGTCGGATCATCCCAACCAATGGTTGTATATTCCAAGTTAACTAACCAATTTTCGTAGTCAACAAAGGCTCCAAACTCCAAAAAATACCCGACATTTTCCTGACTCGGATCAAAATTAGCTACCGCTTGTCCTAATCCTAAAGCCGTTAGCGTCTGCCAAAAACCGGTTAAAGCAGCAGGGTTATCTTGGGAGAAATCAGCTCTTAAATAGCCTGTTCTTAACGTTAACCAATCATTGCCTACGGTAACGTTTCCGCCCCAGAAATTTTTCAACTCCAGAACCAATGTCTCAGTGCCAGAATCAACTGATTCATCGCTATTACCGTAAAAAGCCTGCCAAGTAGCTGACCAATCACCATGATTTGTTCGATATAGAACATCAACCCCATCAAACGAGCTAAAAGGAATTCTCCCGTAAACTTCTACAGGTGGACGAATCCATTGGTAAGCATAACCAACCTCTAAGAATTCCGAATAATAAAAGAAAGGTGCTCTTAATCGGCCAAGCCTAATATCTAAATCACTGCTAACTGAATAAGTCATAAAAGCCAATGCAGCTTCAATATCATAATCATCAGACCCCTTAGCAACCAGCTGGGCCGTCACATTTATTTTGTCGCTAATTTCACTACCAATTTGAATCCCGACCATTGTGTCAGGAGAAAAGGAGAAATCATTGTCATATCCCGTGTAATTGTACGTATCCTCACTAAATTTTCCGCCCACAAAAGAAGCGAAACCATTAAACGTAAAATCGGCAGAAGCGCTGGACGTAAAACCTATACACGCTAGTAACCAAACCTTTGAGAAAGATTTTTTAAACATACTCATTGTTGTTCCAGTTGTTGCGTTTGAAGTCTAATTGAGTGTTCGGGTCTGTTGAGTTAGGCCTTAAATCCACTCGTTAATGTTTGAAGCCTCTCAGCCATAACTGCTAATTCATGGGCCACATCCACCAGCTCACCTGCAGTACGGTTGGTTGCTTCGGTCGTGGTTCCGATTTCTTCGACGGAACCTACGATATTTTTTGCCACGACAGATTGTTCCTCTGTTGCAGCAGCGATAGTCATCGTCATGCTATTAATGTTTTCAATCGTCGTTTCCAAAGATTTAAGCGATCTTCCCGCTGAAGATGCTTTTTCCACGCTACTTCCAACCATCTCAGTTCCTGTATTCATGGTGGCCACGGCAGATCTGGAAGCAGTTTGTAACTTTGCAATTGTCGCTTGAATTTCTTCAGTAGAAGCTTGGGTCCGTGATGCTAATGTCCTAACTTCGTCGGCAACTACGGCAAAACCACGCCCTTGCTCGCCGGCTCTGGCAGCTTCTATTGCCGCGTTAAGCGCTAATAAATTGGTTTGCTCAGCAATACTTCGAATAACATTTAAAACATCACTGACTTGCTCAACATCGTTTTCTAATTGATAAATGACTTCCGCAGCTTCGGAAATTTTTGACGATAGTTCGTTAATAGAATGAATGGTTCCTTCAACAATACTCGCTCCCTCTTTTGTTAATTCTGATGCGTTATTTACCGAGTCGGCAGTTTGGGAGGCGCTTTGTGCAATATCTTTAACTGCACTATTCATTTCCGTTACAGAATTAACGGTTAATTGAGCGCACTTTTGTTGTTCTCTCGTTGTTTGGCAAGTTTCATCTGCGGAGGCTTTAACTGTTGCTGCGGTAGATGAAAGTGGTTTTGATATATCCAATACATCTTTAATAGTGACTTGTAATTTCGCTACAAAAGTATTAAATCGTTCAACCAACTCTCCAATTTCGTCATTTTTACCGGTAGATAGTCGGACGGTTAAATCGCCATCACCTTCAGCAATATCTTTAAGAGAGTTAATCACGTCCATTAATGATGAATGAATTCCATTACTTATTGGAATCGCCGATACAAAAAGCAAAGCAATAGTAATTACGCCCATTCCAATTCCAATTTTCACAGCACGGGCACTATCTGAGTTGGCCTTACTTATTGAGTTTTCAAATTCCTTATTACTCGCTAATTGAAAATCCTTAACTGACTTCTTTAGTTCATTCAGAACCTCGTTTAATTCCTGTCCCATTTTGGGTAACAAACTAAAATCGAGAGTCTGCTCGACCATACCTAGCGCTAAGCTTTCACCCTTTACAAAGTAGCTAGTAAACAACGAATTTATTTTCTTAATATCTTGACTGTTACTGACAGAAATCCTTGTCATTATCGATAACTCATCTTCAACTACTTTGCGTAATTCCTTAGCAAGAACAATTTGGTCCTCGTCCCCGGTTGTTACAGCCGTATTAAAGGTGGTTTCTATTTTTTCGATGTCATTGGCAATTTTGGAAGATAATTGAACTAAGGGAAACTGCACATTTCTTGCGTTTTCCAACAGGTCCACATTTAACGATGCAGTGATCGTCGTAATAAACAAATATATGACAAAGCCAATGGTTCCTATTGTTGGAATCAGTAGTATTTTTGCCTTAATAGAAAATCCTTTAGTTTCCATAAAACCTCTTGGAATAAAAACGATACAAAGTTAAAAAATTCTTATTTGTTTATTGTAAAGCATTGCCAATATTCGACTCAATTTAAAACCAAACAATGATCAAATAAATCATTAATACTTTAATTTATTTATAGTAAAGAATTCAAATAATTACCCAAAAAAAAGTAGAAGCTCATCCTCTGGTGGGGGATAAAAAATAAACCACCAGAGAATACCCTAACCCATGCATTTAAAAAAGGATATTAATTTAAATTATAGGAACTCATGATTTGAATCAAATCATGACTAGAAAGCAGGCGATGCAGAGATATTCAGGTAAATATATTTCACAAAAACAGGATTTAGAAGAAAATCAAATTTGATATTAGATATCGAGCTAAAAAATTCGAAAATCAATATTTCAGTAAAAGCGCTCAGTATAGATATGAACAATCTAGATTAAAGCAGAAGAGTATGTTGAATTTGCAGTACATGATAAAACAGTATGAGAAATAGCCAATCTCATACTAAAGATTAGCTATTTAACCTGAATTTGGGATAAGAAATATCGTTGATTAAAACTAAAACCTATTTTAATCCAGTGCTGATAAATCTGTGACTATCAAGGCTTTTTTGTGAATGAATAATGGGCCTCTTTAGAGCAAATATAACGCTGGGAGGCACAGATTTAGTGATACAAGAAGGTGTCAAGTTCAGATTATTTAGTAGAAACCAGACGCTTGGCAGACAGTACATTATTTGAAACCTCTGCCAATCCAAGAAACGTATCTGTTTCGGCATCATAAGCTCTAACCATACCGCTAAGCGATTCTTCTGTAGCAAGATTAACTTGTTGGCCATGCATTAGCTGCTGCGTTTCTTTTATTTGGAGAAATTGCTGGGGGAAATTAGACACAGCCGCATCTACTGGCAGTAATAAATTATCCAACAATTCAAACTTTTGAGATTCGAGAGAAGGATCCTCTGATTCCTCAAATTTTTCTAATTTGGCTTCTAACGCTTCAAGACTCACCATTTCTTCTGCTGGATAATTCGCAACTTCAGTACGATGCAATTTAGAGACAAAAGCGCCACAACCCAAAACTTGGCCAATGTCATCAACCAGACTTCGAATGTAGGTTCCTTTACTACTACGAACACGCATTTGTGCGAACTCACCATCGAAATCGAGAAGGCTTAGTTGAAATATGGTTATAGGTCTTGATTTTCTTGGTATGTCGATACCCTGTCGGGCATAGTAATAATAAGGCTTCCCTTCATATTTAAGCGCTGAATAGATAGAAGGAACTTGATCAGTGGTGCCTTTAAACCCTTCCATTACCTCTAGTAATTGCGCCTCTGTAACATTAACCGGCTTGGTTTCTACTACATCACCATCAGCATCCGAAGTCGTCGTTCGAATGCCCAGATGAGCAGTAACTTCATAGGTTTTATCAGCATCTAATAGAAATTGAGAAAACTTGGTGGCATCACCCAAGCAAATTGGCAACATACCCGTTGCCAAAGGATCAAGTGCACCTGTGTGACCGGCCTTGTTCGCGTTATAAAGCCTTTTGACTTGCTGTAGCAAATGATTGGAAGTACACCCCAGGTGTTTATCCAATAGTATTACACCGCTTATATCGCGGCCTTTATTTCTGCCTCTTCTACCCATCGATTACTATTTTCTTATATACGTTAGAACAACTAGTTTCCCAGTCTTTAATTATCAGAATCGGAATCTGTATCTGTATCCGCATCAGGATCTCTGCCCGCTTTCTTCGCTTTTTCGCGATCTTCGGATAGTGTTTGAGAAACCAAATTAGACATACGAATTCCTTCCGTAATAGATACATCCTGTTTAAATTTTAAAGCTGGTACGGCACGCATTCGCATCCGTTTAGCTAACAGAGAACGAACAAAACCTTTATTGTCTTCCAGAATCTTCATATATAACTTAATTTTTTCATCGTCCGTTTCGAAGAAAGTGACGAAAATCTTAGCATATGCCAAATCTCTCGATACTTCCGCACTTGAGACGGTTACAAATCCGAATTCTGGTTCACGTTTTTTAAAATCATTTTGCAAGATGCTGGCAACTTCTTTGTGAATTTGCTGCCCTACTCTATCTGGTCGAGAAAACTCTCTTGCCACTTTTTATACCTCTAATTACGGTATTCGCCGATGAGTAAAGAAAAAAATGGGCAGGCCATATAGCGCCTGCCCAAATATATTACTGCGGCTTGTTTAGATTATAGCTCGCGCTTAACCTCTACCGTTTCAAATACTTCAATTTGGTCACCGACTTTAACATCGTTATAGTTCTTAACGCCGATACCACATTCCATACCATTGCGCACGTCCTGCACATCGTCTTTGAAGCGACGCAATGACTCCAATTCACCTTCATAAATCACCACGTTTTCACGTAGTACGCGAATTGGGCTGTTACGTTTAACAACACCTTCGGTAACCATACAACCTGCGATTGCACCCAATTTAGGCGACTTAAAGACATCGCGAACTTCAGCCAGGCCAATAATTTCCTGTTTAAACTCAGGAGCAAGCATACCGCTCATAGCCTGTCTGACTTCATCAATCAGGTTATAGATTACACTATAGTAGCGTAAATCAATTTCTTCAGCTTCAATGACTTTTCTGGCAGAAGCGTCAGCACGAACATTAAAACCGATAACAATGGCATTTGATGCCGCTGCCAAAGTAGCGTCAGTTTCTGTAATACCACCTACGCCACTACCGATAATATTAACTCGCACTTCATCAGTTGCCATTTTCTGCAACGACTCTGTAATCGCTCCAATGGAACCTTGAACATCGGCTTTTAAAACAATGTTCAATTCACTGACTTCACCAGATTCCATGTTAGCGAACATATTCTCTAACTTAGCTTTCTGTTGTTTTGCCAATTTTAATTCACGAAGTTTAGTGTGACGCTTGCTAGCGACTTCTCTAGCTTTACGCTCATCCTGAACAACCAATGCATCTTCACCGGCTCTAGGAACACCAGACAAACCAAGAATTTCGACAGGTTTAGAAGGTCCAGCATGGATGACTTCATCACCATTTTCGTCGCGCATTGCTCTAACACGACCGTATTCAATTCCACAAAGTAGAATATCACCAGCGTTAAGTTGACCTTCTTGAATCAATACAGATGCAATAGGTCCACGACCTTTATCTAAACGAGACTCAATGACGATGCCCCGTGCAGGTCCAACTTCAACAGCTTGTAAATCTAAAATTTCGGATTGAACAAGAATGGCTTCGAGTAATTCCTCAACTCCCATACCGGTTTTCGCCGATACGCTAACAAATTGATGCTCTCCACCCCATTCCTCAGAAATAACCTCTAAATGGGAAAGCTCAGTTCTAACTCTATCCGGATCAGCACCTTCTTTATCCATTTTGTTAACAGCAACAATCAACGGAACATTTGCCGCTTTTGCGTGTTGAACAGCTTCTTTCGTTTGAGGCATAACGCCGTCATCGGCAGCCACAACTAACACAACGATATCAGTGGCAGTTGCTCCACGTGCACGCATTGCTGTAAAAGCCGCGTGTCCTGGAGTATCAAGAAATGTTATTTGACCATTTTCAGTTTCAACGCTGTATGCACCGATATGCTGAGTAATACCACCAGCTTCACCTTCGGCAACTTGGCTACGACGAATAAAATCAAGTAGTGATGTTTTACCGTGGTCAACGTGACCCATAATGGTAACAACTGGAGCGCGAGTTTTCAGCTCACCCCCAACACTCTTAGCCAGCAACTCATCTTCTAGTGCATTATCGTTGACCAATTCATATTCTTGCCCCATCTCTTCCAATACTAGAACAGCGGTGTCTTGGTCCAATACCTGATTAATCGTGACCATCTCACCCAATTTCATCATGGATTTGATAACTTCAGTCGCTTTCTTCGCCATGCGGCTAGCCAATTCACCTACTGTGATGGTTTCACCTACACGTACAAGCCGATTAACCGGTTGAGCCGGCATGTTGAATCCATGACGTAATCTGTCCGAAGCTTTCTTCTTCTTATGGCTTCGACGACGTGAACTACGCTCAATTTCAAAATCTTCTTTATCTTCAGCTTCCTGTGCGTATTTATTGCTGTGAATATGAACTTCTTCTTGTTCTTCCTTCTTACGACGGGCTTCTTCTTCTTCCCAACGCAGACGGTTTTCTTCAGCTAGCTTACGTGCTTTTTCTGCTGCTTCTTCAGCTTCTTTTTCTAATTTACGCTTAGCTTCATCTTCCTGCTGCTTTCTCAGGCGTTCGGCTTCTTCTCTAATTTTTACTTTAGCCGCTTTTTCTTCAGCTGTTTCATTGTTCTCTTCCTGCTCAGCTTCTTCTTTTGCTTTGCGCTCAGCAGCTTCTTTTTCTTCTTTGCGGGCTCTTTCTTCCGCGTCTTTAGCGGCTTTCGCTGCTTTTTCCGCTGCAAATTTGGCCTCTTCAGCAGCGACTAAGGCAGCTTTTTCAGCCTCTATTCGCTCTTCTTCCATTTTTTGCAGCTCTAAACGACGCGCTTCTTCTTCTGATTCACTACGCTTAACATAAGTACGTTTTTTGCGTACCTCAACTTTGACTTGGCGAGACTTACCAGCCGTTAAAGTACTGGTTGTTTTACGCTGTAAAGTCATGCGCTTAGGGCTATCAGTCCCCGAGCCACCATGCTGTTTACTTAGGTAATCCAGTAATTTACGCTTTTCATCTTCGCTAACATTATCGCCGGATTTTTTAGTGATTCCTGCACCAGCAAATTGCTGCAACAACCTATCTACTGTTGTTCCGATATCGCTAGCAAGCTTTTCAATCTGAACTTCTGCCATGATTTTGCTCCTCTTGCTGATGTGTTACTCTTCATTAAACCAAACGATATTCCTAGCCGCCATAATCAGCTCACCAGCCTTACCTTCGCTCAATTCATCAATGTCTGAGATATCATCAACACCCTGTTCGGCTAATGACTCCAGATCGACAATGCCTCTGCTTGCCAAAACAAATGCAACGTGTTTCTCCATGCCATCCAAGGCCAGAAGTTCTTCTTTCGGTTCAGCTTTTTCCAGTGATTCCTCATCTGCTAAAGCCTGTGTAGTCAATGCAGCTTTAGCACGAGTACGTATTTCTTCTACAAGATCTTCATCCAATCCGTCTATCGCAACCAGCTCGCTTACAGGAACATAGGCAACTTCTTCTAATGTGGTGAATCCTTCATCCACTAAAATTTCTGCTAAGTCTTCATCAATATCTAATCCGTCTACAAAAACAGATAGAATTTTATCATTTTCGGCTTGGTGTTTTTTATTCAGGTCTTCGACCGTCATTACGTTCAGTTCCCACTTGGTTAACTGACTCGCCAAGCGAACGTTCTGACCATTTTTACCAATAGCCTGCGCCAAATTATCGGGTTCAACTGCAACGTCCATTGTGCCATTGTCTTCATCAACAACAATAGAGGCGACTTCTGCCGGTGCCATTGCATTGATAACGTATTGGGCTGAATTTTCATCCCAAAGAACGATATCGACACGTTCTCCACCAAGTTCGCCGGATACCGCTTGAACGCGTGAACCACGCATACCAACACAAGCCCCGACAGGATCCAAACGTTTATCATTAGTTTTAACGGCAATTTTTGCTCTTGACCCTGGATCACGAGCAGCAGCTTTCACATCTAATGTTTCTTCTGCGATTTCAGGCACTTCAATGCGGAATAGCTCAATTAGCATTTCGGACTTGGTACGACTAATAAATAGTTGAGCACCTTTTGCATCTGGACGAATATCAAATAGCAAACCTCTGACGCGGTCGCCAGGTCTAAAGGTTTCTCTAGGCAACATATCTTCTCGATACATCACACCTTCAGCATTACTACCCAAATCAATAATGACGTTGTCGCGATTCACCTTCTTAACGGTACCAGTGACTAATTCACCAACGCGATCTTTATATTCTTCAACGATTTGAGCACGTTCGGCTTCACGAACTTTTTGAACGATAACTTGTTTGGCTGTTTGTGTAGTGATTCGGTCAAATTTAACCGACTCTATTTGCTCTTCGACAAAATCCCCTAGTTTTACTTCAGGGCTGTCTAATGAAGCTGCGGAAAAAGTGATTTCAGCGAAAGGATTTTCCTGCGGTTGCTCATCTTCTATCACTAACCAACGACGAAATGTAATAAAATCGCCAGTATTACGATCGATGTTGACACGTACATCAATATCACCGGTGTGTTTCTTCTTCGTTGCGCTTGCTAATGCAAATTCTAGCGCTTCAAAAATTTTCTCTCTTGGGACCTGCTTCTCATTTGAGACAGCCTCGGCCACTAACAGAATCTCTTTGCTCATTGTCCTGTCGCCTCACTCAGTATTTTTCCGGTGATTTTTAACCAACTTCGGTGGGTCAACTAACCCTTATCGAAGTTTGGCACCAAATTACCCTTCTCAATGTTACCAATGATTAATTCGAACACGTCACCATCGACCTTAATTTTTACTAAACCATTTTCGACGGCGATCACTTCACCTTTAAAATTACGTCTATTGTCCACTGGAACCCGCAGTCGTATTGCCGCTTCCTGCCCCACAATATCCAAGTAATGTTGTTCTTTAAATAAAGGTCGATCTAACCCCGGAGATGAAACCTCAAGGTTATATTCTGTGTTGATAGGTTCTTCTACATCCAAAACTGCACTTACTTGATGACTTACATCAGCGCAGCTATCTACTGTCACTCCATCAGGGCCATCAATGTAGATGCGTAATGTAGAATGTTTACCAGCCCTAATAAATTCAATTCCTAGCAACTCAAAACCCAACGCCTCTACAGGAGGGGTTAACATTTCTGTCAACTTTTCATCAAATTTCGACAAAGCCAAGCTCCAAAAATAAAAAAAGGGCATTAAGCCCATATATAAAAACCAATATCTACTTTCTGTTTTGCTTCTGCCAGCTAAAGTAAAGACAGCTGACGCAAATTCAGAATAACAAAAAGCCCCGTACTAGCGGGGCTTTTGCCTAGACAAATTTCGTCTCAAAATCCTTTTATCTCTTCCTTTTAATTTAGTCGTCGTTGAAGACTTTATCAATCGACTTTAAATTGGTTGCGGGAGGCGGATTTGAACCACCGACCTTCGGGTTATGAGCCCGACGAGCTACCAGACTGCTCCATCCCGCGCTTGTTCTCTTATTCTCAGCAAGCTTGCCTGCCCTGAATCTGCTGCGTATTATACATAGGACTTTGCAGTGCGCAAGCCGTAATATGAAATAATCATGATAAACTTTCTAATTGCCTACACATCACTCAATATGGATGTTTAACACGCGATTTGAATGTAAAAAGGGGTGTTTCTTTTATTCTCAGATAAAACATTTTTATTAAAGCGCTTCTTCATCTTGTTCACCGGTGCGAATTCTAACCGCTCTGGTAACATCATAGACAAAGATCTTCCCATCTCCGATTTTTCCGGTATGCGCTGCCTCTATAATTACTTCTATCGCTCTATCAACCAAATCATCTGCAATAACCAAGTCAATTTTAACTTTTGGTAAAAAGCCAACCTGATACTCTGCTCCACGGTATAGTTCTGTATGTCCTTTTTGCCTCCCAAATCCTTTTACCTCTGTCATCGTTAAACCTGAAATTCCAATATCGCCTAATGCAGAACGAACATCGTCCATTTTAAAAGGTTTGATGATTGCCTCAATTTTCTTCATTTACATTCCCCTCTTAACAGGCTTGAAATCAATACAAAGTGTATTAGCTGTACTACCAATATGTATTCCAACATACCCTGCACAACTAAAAAAGAGCTAAAATGATATATGATGTATATCTAAAGGTACCTTATGAAACTACCTACGCCCCATTTTCTAAAAAATAACTATTCTCAAAATAGTTGTTCTAAAAAGACAATCCCCAAAGGCTTTACGTTGATAGAGCTGATGATCTCGTTAGCCATTGTGAGCATATTAATCACATCCGTTGGCCCATCCGTTAGGGATATTTTGATTCAAAATCGACTCATCGGTCAAATTAATGAACTCAGTTCTATTATCCAATTCGCGCGTCACTCTGCAGTTAACGAACAAGTTACTAGTATTATGTGTCCCAGCACTAACTTTTCAACATGCACGGCAGACTGGAATTCCCCAAAAATGGTTTTCCTGGATATTGACGGTAATGGTCAACGTAGTGCAGATGAAGAGATTTTGGCAGGCACAGGGAACTCGGTCCAAAACTACACACTAACCGGGCCAGCCGGCACAATCAGTTTTCAAGGTAATGGTGCCGTAGCGTCACCTGGCACATTGTTATTGTGTCACGATAGCAACGACCCAAAATTTGCTCGCGCTTTAACAATTAGCCTACAAGGCAGAGTGAAGATGAGTCAGGATACTAATAACGATAATGTGCATGAATCTAACGCTGGCACACCATTAGTTTGTATTTAACCTCAGTTCGGGACATGAGATACCTGTTTTGAACTCGGTTCTAGACTTAAAGGAACTCACTTACATGGCTTCAAAAAGCTCAGCTCCTTACCTATTTTGATTTCCTGACGTCTTCGAAGTTGACAAAATAAAGCTGCTCCCTTTTACCAAAGGCTTCGCCATAAGCTGCAATATTACTGATTATGATTTATTAACTTGGTTGGGGCTAAAACTTGTTCTCTGGGCGATGCAAAAGAAATATACATCCAGAAGTAATATTCAATGACGATTTCAAATGGCAAATTGCAATAATAAAGAGGCCTTAACAGCTCCAACAATATTCACTAGCACTAAGAGAACCATCGCTATTACTGTCCCATGCTTTGCGCCCGTCACTAAAATAAAATAACGCACCGTCTCCAGACTGAGTTGAACTTGAAACAGGAGTCGCCTTTAAACTATAACTGGTTCCGGTTGCAGACATGGTCAAAATACTTAGATCGTACTTCTTGTTAACTTCAGGCTCACCAGACGGCGAAAAGGTACGGAACACCGCAGGTGTACCGGTATCAGCACCACCAGTGGCAGCACCTTGGTACGAGAAATTTGCTGCTTTATGTCTTTCCAAAGCAGCCGCCAGTGCCATTAAATCAGCTTGGCCTGAACTACGGTTGCTCGTAGCTAGAAAACCGGTATAGCTAGGATAAGCAACACTCGCCAAGATACCAACAATGGCAACCGCAATCATCAACTCCATTAAGGAGAAACCACGGTTGTTTTTAATAGTTCGCATCACATTATCCTTATTGTCGCTCATTTTCAGTCTGCCAACTGCTTCGCTGCAATCTTTCGTATCGACCATAAATGTTTTCAGCCAAACATTCGAAATCAGAAGCGCATGCATCTCCATCATCTACAATCTCCGTACACTCAGTCCCTAAACATACAACTGGCTTCACCATATCCTCTATTAGTATTTTAGTCTCTGGTGCAATACCTGTTTGCTTTAAATCAGCATAACGATCTTCATGTTCAAGAATACCGTCTTTATCTAAATCCGTTACGGCATTACCATTAACCAATTCCACCAAATACGCCCGGCTTGTTCCAGTTGGCGGAGCACAAAGGCTCGTACTTGCGGTAGCAGGTAAATAAGTGGTAAAAAACAATCGATAGTTAAGTATTAAAGGGGAAGCTAACACCTTCTCACCTCCACTACCTAAACTGATCATCCAACCATGCTTATCAGCAAATGCATTTGCCTCTATCTCTCTTTGTTGATCATCTGGGGAGGTCAATAGATGGGGAGTAGCGTTATAAAGGTCGGCTGCCGTATATGGAATGGCCGGTAAAGTGTAATTACCATCGGTATCAAAGGTAAAAACACCAGTATCTTTGAGCATATAAAAGTTATCTTGAATTTGGCCATTCAATGGATGCGCCCGATAACCACTTCCAATCGCTACTGCATAGTAATGCTCTTCAGCTAAACTAATTTCTGACACATCTGGCGCATAATAAAACCGACGATTATCCACTTCATCACCATCAGCAGAGAATGTTGCTAACAGTCCCCCGGTAACCAAACTTGCAGCGGATTCACCATTATGTACATCAAGACGGAATATTTGACCTCCCATATCAGCAATGTACAAATGATCAATCAACCCATCCGTATCTCTATCAATAGCACTGATTCTGGCAGGAATACTGTATTGCATTTCAGGTAAATTCAGATTTGCACCGGCATTGCTCGCAGACCACAGTAACGCACCATTATTAGCATCTACTATATAAACAGCATTGCCAACAGCATCAGGCGTTCTTGTTGCTTTGCTATCTTGATTCTCGTCGTATCCGCCCCCAAAAATCATCACATCCTTCTCGGCACCGCCTATTTTTATTTTAGCAATAGTTGGACGAGACCAAGTTTGTCCAAGCTTTTCAAACCCGGCACTGCCACCTTTGATTTCAAACAACACATTGGGGGAGGTTTTGCTTGTGATGTCGAACACATAATAGTTATTCCCACCTCGGCGCATACCAAGATACAAATATTTATTACTTCCAGTGTCACGTAAAACCATATCTCCATCCAGTCCATAGACATGACTAAAACTGGAATTGTCTAAATAAATATCATGCAAATTAACCATTAAATCTTTAGGAATGACGGCAAAATTTTCTTCACCTGTGTCTGGATCGATGGAATGTAAAAAGCCATGATTTGTCGCCACTAATACGGCGCTGTCGGTTGCAGAATAATTAACGATAACTGGTTGAGAATGAATAGGATCCCCCATTTGCAAACGCACATCAGTCGTGTCGCCATCTCCGTCATCATCTAACACATCAACACCTCTAGCCCATTTTAATACCGCTTCACGCGATGCAACGGGATCTGCTTCTGATGCCACAGCCAGATCCTGAGCGGTAATATTGGTGTTGTTTTCCGACAATTGATTAGAGGTAGAGATAATATTGCCCGTACCATCAAAGAAATACATGTTGCGTACTGCATCTAAAGTATTGGCCGCACCACCTTTTCGCACGTCATTGCCATCAGCCAAGGTAGACCAATAACTATGAGCATTTTCATCAAAAAAACCAGTACTGCCATTAACCGCTTCGGCACCGTTTTTGTCGCGAATAGTGTCACTGTCCAATCGATATTTTTTAAGATTACCCGGCCACATCGTACCTTCAGCTGGTTTGAATAATGCAAAATACAACTCATCTCTATGAGTCAATCTATTAAGTTGATTTACAGCCACCCCAGGAGAAACAAAGGTTGCATTGACATCCTTAACGTTTTTTATAATCGTTTGAAAAGCGGTAACCAAATCATTGCTATTATCGGCGGTATAAAAACCACCTCCACTTTGCAAGGCTATTTGATTAAGAAAATTATTTGCTGTTGCATTGGCGGCAAAACCAATTGTATGGGTAGTCACTCGGGTATTAACCTTGGTTAAATCGGCGTCGGAAATATTACGCACCCAATCCAATCCACATTTTTCCCCGCCACTACCGTTACATGCAGCACCTAATAAAGCCTCGATCTCATCAACACTATGATTGTTGTTGGCTTCACCATCTGACAACAGCACAATATGGTTGTTGGTTTGGCACTGCAAATCGGTAACAGGTGAGTTATACACCGCACCATTTGGAATATATTCGGTTATGCAATCAGAATCACTAAGGTTGTCCGTGGAACACCCCGATGGCAGAACGGAATCCAAACCGGTATAAGCCAAACGGTTACTAACACGAGTACTACGTCGAACGCTGCTATTCACCGAAGATGTACCACGAGCCAAACCGTATTGCATGGGCAAACCGCCGTAATAACTAGCAGCTTCATAAAGGGTATCGACAATAGGTGTATATCCACTGGCACTTAATTCGTCCACTTTATTAATGAGATGAGAGCGTACTGTTGCTATTGAATCAGGCGTGGCGCTACCTTGATAACTAATAACCAGTCGAGGCGCACCTGAAGGTTTACCTCTATATGTGTAAGCACCTCTATTTCCAGTAATCGATGACACCAGAAGCATCATGTCGTTGGTGCTAGCCCAATCACCTCGATTAACAATTTGTTGTACAACATTAACGATTGAAGGACTTTGATAGGTGCTGTTTTTATACCATGCCGGAATATTGTTCCACGCCACCGATGCCGTTTTTGGTTTATCGCGTAATAAATAGCGAGGATAAGAAGAAAAACTTGATGGGTCGCCTTCATTAGCAGCACTTATTACAAACGAAGCTCCTCCTCCAGTTCTGTTTTGATAAGCCGTGAACTCGATATATGCATCAATAATAGTGGCACTTTGGGGAATCGCTACATTATTAAAACGCATGCCAATATAACGATTGTAACTGGGGTTGAAAGTTAGCTCACTGCCCGTAGATTGATAACCGCTTGTGGTTTCTTCTGCATTATTTGATTGCGATGCGACTTGATAAGCCAACTCACCTTGAATACAGCCTGTTGCTGTTAAATGATCAAACTCCACTACCAACTGTGGCGCTCTACCGTTACCTCCATCAACTGACTCAGCCAATCGGCCACTCGCCGGATCCACACTATCGGCAGCCACAATAAAACTGGCAGCGTTCCCGCCACACCAAGCTGGCTGATCAACGATTTCTTGCAAAACAGTGGCTAAATCCGGCGTACTGATTTCTTCATCTACACTTGGAAATGCATTTGCCGTATTCCAGACCACATTACTTGTGGTCAATATTCTGGTTGAGATATTTGATGCGCCGGTATTAAACGTTGTTGAATTTGCAGTTAACTCACCATTAATTTGCATGTTGGTTACGGGAATATTATTGCTATCAGAGGTGAATTTCAAAGTCGCAGAAAGTATTGTTGCGCCTTGTGGCACATTGATATTTTGAAACCGATAACCAGAAGTAACCGTTCCTGTACCCTGAGAAACAATCAAACTATTTGCATCCAGCGTAACAACGCCTGCAACTTCGTGGGCATCATCACTTGATTCACTAACACTAACAATTAACTCAGGCTCCACGGGATCGTCAATGGGTCGGATCGGATAAAGTACCGGTCCCCCAAAATCCGAGAAACGCATCAATCCTGCATTCACATTTGTTGCAGTGCCTAACGCCGCTTTTAATGCATTTTGAACCCGTAACATTCGAGATTCAGATCCGCCATCTTTATTCGTCATACTACCGGAGGTATCCATGATAAATAGTACATTTGGATCGTAAGTAACCTGTTGCCCGGCAGTTCCAAGATAAATTTCCAGATCGTCAGCAAAAGCGGGCGTCGTGGTTATAACGGAGGCTGCCAATACAGAAAAGACAATGGCTGGAATAAGTTTTATGAATTTTCTTTGGGAGACCACAACATTCTCTCCTGATTAATTCCCTGAAGCAGGCGCAAACACTGCAGCAGAAAGAGTATTAGCCACGGCATATCTGGACGACGTTAATTGCCCACACCCGCGAATCAAAAATACGTGACAACTGATACTACTGCCGGAAACAACATTGCTTGAACCGAGACATGCCTGCTCACGAACAAAGGCTGTTTTCGACCAGCTTGCCACTCCGGGATTAGTGTTATAGGCACCAACAGTGACTTGGCGAGCACCTGAAGTTAACCCCGCTTCAGTAATTTGGCGATCGATCCAATTAACGGTATCGAAACAACTTAAATTTTGTGCGGTTAAATCAATGGCATTGAGTTGACGCGCTTCGGACAACGGATCCGTTAATGCAGCATTAACCAATACAACTTGATCTTCTGACTCAAATACCACGCCAGAAATAGCAGCTTCAGCAGCATCAAAGGCTAAAGACTGGCTCTCCATACTGGATGCCATTTTGCTTTGGAATAAACTACTGGTCACTGAAGTCACCCCCAAAATAGTGAGGCTAAGCAGTACCAATAATGAAAAAACCAACACAATACCTCGTTGCTTCATGTTTTCCTCGCTCTTACAAAATTTTTCATATTGCGCAGGGTAATCGTCGTTTCGAACATTTTATACAAGCGATTTCCTGGTGGTGTGTAAGCCGTTTCATTTAACAATTTAAACGTTGGAGCCGGGTCAATATGAGCTTGCCCGTCACCTTCCAACACCATAGCAATCCGAATAGCAATCACATGACTTCCTAATACCCTTTGCTGCGCAAGTTGATCAGCGGTAACATAATTAACAGGACGACCAGTATTGTCATTAGTTCCTGCATTGGCACTTATGCCATATAAAACCTGAAAATTAAGCACGTTATCTAATAGCGTAAAACCTGCATCGTTATTATTTCCGACAGCAACTTTTTGCCCTCTCAAAACTCTGCCATCAAATCCTCGGCATTTAAGTTTGTTTTCTTCAACGTAGTATTCATTTACTACATAAAACTCTTCGCTATCCAAATATCCCAGCTTATAACCGCGACAATCTCGAATGGCCTGCATACCCACTACCAACGTATCATTACCACCGTTAATAGCTTGTACTGCTCCCAACCCAATGTTGTTCGCAAAATCGCCTTGCAAAATTACCGGGTGGTTCTGCACAAAAGCAGATTCATCTGAAACATCAACCAAGGTATTCAAATTCGGAGATATTGGATCGTACCGCCCTGTCATTAACAATTCGGAGCGCATTCTGCCAATGATGAAACGCCCACCTTCCTGAGCCGAGGCTAATGAACGATTTAGGCGATCAGTGACTTGATTACTAATGAGCATTTGGACAACTGCTCCGGAGATTATCAATCCCATCGTCAAGGTAATCATCAATTCGACAAGTGTTAATCCCTGCTGGCGACGGCCTAAATTAGACATAGCTCGCCTCGGCTGATACCTAACTTTAACTTCAGTACAGGCTTCGACCTGAGATTTAGATTGAGTACAGCATGCACTTCGGTGCTTAATCAAAGTCATAAGGTCACATCCAACACAACACAATCATGAGGTTCACTTTCGCTCACATTGCATTCCGGATTCAGTACACGATCGATATTCTGCCAATTTTCCACAGGCCACTTAAGCACGATACTGTGTCTTGAACCCGCACTACACGCATCCACATCGAGAACATTGTTGTCAGTACAATTGATGTTAATCCTAATACTCGGGTTAGCCACTGCAAGAGAGCAACTCATTTCATAAGCATCAAAAGCTGCAAATTGCGCAGCGGTACATTGATTATTTCGGCAATTCGGAACACCCGCAGGATGCGACAAACAATGGCATGCAAAATTAGACGTATTACTGCCACAAGTAAGATTTTCAAAATTAAATAATGAAGCATCGAAATAATTGTTATCAACAACCATTCCATTACTGGCGGTGGAAATTACTGCATTGGCACGTAACCTTTCACTCATTTGTTGAGCGACCATCACTGCCTGAGATCGGCTCAGCGCATCGGCGTTAGAAAAAGTACCAATAAATTGAAGAGAGGCAACGCCAAGCAAACCAACAGATAAGATAAAAAGTGTCACTAACACTTCTATCATACCAACGCCAGCTTGATTGATTACAGGGCTACCTGAGCCTAATTTCATCATTTAATGATGCACCCCTTCCCCAATGTAGTATTAACTTTGTTTAGACCAATTTTAGTACAACCTTATGGGAAAAAAGGTATGAGATGGTTATTTACGACAGTAATTAAGTATAAATTTACCATGCTTTGGGGTGAGTGCTTGTGGTGCTTCTTGTCTAAAAGCACTTACAACTTTAAGCAAAAACAAAATAATAAATGTTATTTTTCAAAACGATAGCTACATATTGTTAAAATTCACCATCATTTGGTTGCCACAGAAATAGCATACATTGTTATTTATTGAGATAACCTTATTTAGAGATAGAAATACACCCTCTAAATGAAAATGTATTGAATATAGGGGAAAACGTATAAAAAAGGACAAGTAGAAGATCGTACATCAAAGAAAAATCAGATTCGAAACGCATTCCACCCGGAATGTTGATAGCTTTCGTTATTTAACCTGATGTGATGGTCTCTGGATAAGAAACACCTTCCAACTCAGCTAAATCTGCGTCTCTCAGTAGTCTTGTGGTTTTGTTCCTTGGAAAAACTCAAAGCCACTGATTTACTAGATTTTATTAGGTGACGCTAGCGCCACCTATATTAATTCAGCAGACATAACCCAACAAATACTAATACCCTGAACTTTAAGTATTAGCCTCGTCATTAACGATAACAACCTTACCGTTACGTTCGCCACTGGCGGCGACCGCTATAGCATCCTTGATATCCTTTACGTTAAAGGTAGCGTGAACGGGTGCGGATAATTTACCAGAAGCAACCAAACCAGTAAGTGTTCCAAACAGTTCTTTCTGTCGCTCAGGTGAAGCAGTACGGAACCACTTGGCCAACCAGAAACCGCGCACGGTAATGTCCTTGAATATAATGATTTGCGGTGCCAATGAACAAGGTTCACCGCTCATAGCACCATAATTAACTAATGTGGCACCATCGGCCAACGTTCCGCCCAATCGATCAGTTGCTGCACCACCAACTGCATCAATACCCAGTTTGATGTCAGCGTCGCCCGTTGCTGCGCTAACTCTTTTTGCCAAGCTAAGGTCATCGACAATTCCATCAACCAAAACTACATCTGCGCCGGCTGCCAACAAAGGCTCCACCAAAGATTCTCGACGCACTACATTTACTGTTTTCAATCCTCGCATTTTTGCAAGGGTAATCAAATAAGAACCCACACCAGAATTGGCGGCATTCTGAATAACCCAATCACCTTCCTGTAAGTCAACAAATTCACTGAGCATTAAAGACGCAGTCGGCGGGTTTATCGTGATCATCGACAACTGAATTGGGTCAACACCATTAGGTAGCTTAATGAGTGATTTAGCTTCGGCAACCATGTGTGTTGCCCATGTGCCAATGCCTACCGGCAACAATACTGTTTGCCCCACTTCAGGACTTGTAACACCAGGGCCATGTTCCACCACTTTAGCAACCCCTTCATTACCACCAATCGCTGGCAACGGCGGCAAAATACCGTACATACCGGTCAATGTAAGTACATCGGAAGGATTTACCGGCGCAGCTAACATTTGGAGCAATACTTGCCCTTCTTCTAACTCCGGTTTTTCAAAAGGCACCGCTTCTATTACGTCTTGCGGTACCGGGCCACGCGTTTGATATTCGGCCTTAAGCATTTAATTGTTCCTGAATTGTTGACGATTGATCTTAATGGGGATGATAAAAAATAACTAAACCCGGGCTACTAATATTAAGACCTGCATATATCAGACATGGCGGATGTTAAAAACACTGTTCTACATACTATCTATTGGTATGTAGAATCATTATGTTTAAGCCATCCATGTACATGTCTATTGTTGGGATCTCGATGGGTCCAATGAACAACACCACCTTTTGAATTCCACTCATATTCTCCATGGAACTCGACAAAATCATTTACACTCAAATTCATGATCCTTGGTGCTAAATCAATATTGTGGGCAATGAGTATTGTTTGACCAGAACCCAGCCGAATTAAAAATCGTTGATGACGACTACCTTTATTATCATCAGATAGGAGCTTAACAACTTTGCCCCTACCTTGAACTTGAACATCACTTTTCTCATGACGATGAGCATCTCTAAGAATGCTATCATTTGCAAATGCAGCGGAAAGGGTAAAAGCCATCAATAATGTAATGCACAAACGCTTCATAATATTCATCCTGATACCCATTCAAATCTTAACCTTAAAATGACTAAAATCCCTCGACGTTTTGTAATCCTCTGAGGATTATTTATGCTCCATGCTGAGTTGCTGATATAAATCGGCAAATTTCACTCGTCTCATATAACCCTCATAGAAATATTTATAAACTACATCGCCCGCAGGATTAACCACCACGACTCCCGGATAAGGTATTCCGTAGTTTTCATCTCCAAGCGCATATTGAGCGTTCACAATATTATAAGCCTGCATAGTGTTAACTTGTTGGTCGGAAAGTAGGGAGTAATTTATGTTTTCTTGTTGGCTGAAAGCCTCAAGAATATCTGGAGAGTCATAAGATATTGCGCTTACCCCATAACCTAACGCTTTAAATTGAGACGCAATGCCATTTAACTCAATGAGATGACGTTTACAAAAGGGGCACCAATCTGCTGAACGAAAAAACACCATTATTAAGCCTTTTTCGCCGCTTAACTCAGGAATGCTGGTCGCCTTTTTATTGGTATCAACAACATAAATATCGGGTGCTTTTTGGTTTAAAACCGGGCCGACTTCTATCGCTGTTAGTTTCGAAAAGAAAAAGACATAAATAACTGCCAACAAGCACAACAAAATACCTGCTATGACTATTTTCTTTATATTATTCAATTGGTTGTTTCCCATGCTGTTATATCAGCAAACATAGACCGAGCAGAGAAGGATAAAATCTCAAATGAATGGTCCCCCTAAGCAGCGTCCAGATTAGAGGTATTAAAAATGCCGGCGCTGGCCCTGTAACAGACCATGCGTCATATTCCATGTCAGCCACTTAGATCTAGATCTGTCGTCATTACACCAATCAAACCCTCTACCTCAAGCCCTCGCCAGCACCGATACTAATTACTATAAAGGATTCAACACCCAAACATGTTCAACAGCATCAACTTTGCCCTTTAATCCGCCAGCTAAATCTTGGCTATGGGCATTTTTTACGCTATAAATATCTTGATAATGTTTATTGATTTCTTCCGAATTGACACAAAAAGGTGGGCCCGCAAGCAAACTCTGATCATATTCGAAGGTAATGACTAATTGTTGGGCGTTATGGGTTATTGCCATTAAATGAGCCGCATACTTAGGACGGGTTTGCTCTGGCAGTGCAACCAATGCCGCGCGATCATAAATGGCATCAACCGGCCCCAAAACATCACAAGTTAATTCAAAGATATCGCCAACAAAAATGTCGATATTAGGCGCACTGTAGCAAACCAAATTGCCAACCTGCGTTTTTTCTGGCTCAACGCCTAGCTCGTCGAACAACTGCTCTATCGCACTCGGAATTAACTCAGAGCCAACCACCTTATGACCTTTAGCAAGCAACCACGAAATATCAAGGGTTTTGCCGCACAGAGGCAAAAATAAACGACTGCCCTCAACTAACGATAATTGACTGTGATTGTTTGCAAGTAAGGAGTTAGGTTCATCTAAATGAAAGCCAATTTCATTCTTTTCCCATTTATTAAGCCAAAAATTGTGTTCCACTAATATCTCTCTAAAATTTAGTTCAATGTGACTATAGTATTTTCCAATTAACAAACGAATCTGAAATAACTGAATCTTTAGGCTCTTTTACTATCCTATTCAAAGATCTGGTTAAATAGTTTTTTACGTTTGTTTTGAAATAACTCTGCACAGGCATTATCTGTCATTGCCATCACCTGCTCATCCAGTATTTCAAAATAGATCCCGGGTTTCAAATAAGTTTTATCACAAGCTATTTTATTTCACTTTAGGCAACTGGATATGCTCCACTATAAACGCTGAAGAGCCTAATCACAGTATCAGTAATAAGTAGTTGAAGATCCTAACAATGAATGCGGCATAAGTTCCTTAAGTTAACAAATAACCTTACAGAACATAGTCCGTAAGGCATTGTCGAGATAGATGAAACACATTTCAATCTGTCGGAAAAAGGGAAACGCTCCCTGACGCGTAAAGCAAGACAAAAATCACCAATTTCCGGAACAACCAACCTGTTAGCAAGTTCATGGGCGATAGGTAATTTTAGTGGACCTGGCAAAGCGGCATCCTGCCCGATGGCTAGGCGGTCTAACTGATGAACCCATTCTTCTAATTCTTCCACATGACCTAACAGGTTTTATGCTGCTTGAGTCATTCGGTAACCAGTATGTGAACATTCAAAAAGGCGTATTCCCAAGTGGTGCTCCAAGGCCTGTACCCGTCGCACTAGTGTAATATGCCTAACCGCTAACACGTTAGCCGCACCACTCAAGGATTGCTCTCTTGCTACCGCTAGAAGAAAATAGAAAAAAGTTTTATATTGGTGCTAAAGCATGGTTGCAAGCGGGACTGAGGTTACGCTTGCACATCATCAGTTAATTAAACGGTGGTGAATACATTAAACCACCGTTAGTCCACAATTCGTTTAAACCACGCTCCATCTTCATTGGCGAAAATCGTCCTAGGTTTCTGGAAAACATGTCATCGTAGTTTCCTATGGTTTTAGCCACTCGCGAGCCCCATTGTTTATCTAAACCCAAACCTGCAGAAACGTCTTCAAGACGATGCATAAAAGTAAGCTGGGATGCCGAAAATTTGCCTTTATGATCTTTGTCTATAAGAATCTGCTGGTTGATATGGTGTTCTTCCAACGCCACCAGCAGGAACAATGTCCATCTGGCAATATCTGCCCACTGGTCGTCACCTTCTCTAACTACGGGACTCAAAGGCTCTTTGGAGATACGGATGTCGAGGATGGTGTGTTTTTCTGGGTTTTCAAATCCAGTACGGATTGAAGCCAGCGCTGAGGCATCCAATACGTAGACTTGGCAATCCCTGTTTAGGTAAGCCTGATCTACCGCCTTTTTATTTTTATACTTCTTGGTTTGGTATTTGATGTTTTGCGAGCCAAAATAGTTGGCTAGGTTTCTGTCGGTGGTGGTGCCTTCTCTTACGCAAAAGCTGGCACCTTCTAGGTCTTTGGCACTTTCAAATTTGGTCGATGAAGGCACCATAAATCCTTCACCGTCGTAAAAGATTGAACCAATGAATTCAAATCCAGATCGGTCTCTTGATATTGTCCAAGTGGTTGTACGGCTGAGCAGGTCGATTTCTTTGTTTTTTAGCGCGGGTAACCGCTCTTTTGAACTCAAATTGACAAAATTAACCTTGTTTACACCGACTGCGGTTGCCACTGCACGGCAATAATCGGCGTCAAAACCTTGCATAATGCCTTTGTTATCTTTAGCTGAGAAGCCCGGCAAGTTGCCACTGACACCACAATTAAGCACACCGGTTTTTTTTATGCGGTCCAAAGTTGTGGCATAACTGTTAGTGGTAATAGCAAGAAAAAATATTGCCATGACCACTGAAATTACTTTTTTCATGGGTTACTCTCTTATGAATAATTAAAACTGGTATTTCATGCCAACACTCAATAAATAGCCTTCGCCTGCCTTTTCGTCCGCATCCCTGTCAGTATAGAAAGTGTATAACAGAATGCTGTCTGAATATCGCCAGTCGACGCCTACGGTCATAAATTTGCCGCCAGAAATGATCTCGTCAGAGTTGGTGTATTGGAATTTAAGCACGTAGTCATAAAAGGGATATAGCGAACTCAAAGTATAGCCCTTGTTGCTTTTGCCCGTGTGGGTCGATTCTGATCTTTGGACCAATGCTGACAGGGTAAATAGATCGTTGCTATAACTGCCTACCCAGCGCAATACGTCATAATCGAGAATGTCTCTGTCGATGGCGATGGCGGTATAAATGCCGTTAAAGTCGTATTTTAGGGTGGCGGAATAACCATAGTTATTTTGAGCTGTGCCCGTGTTTTTCGCTATTGCGGCACTGACTTTGAACGCACCAAAACTGGATGAGTTATATTGTATTACATCCGAGACTCTGTTCTCACCGCGCTGAAGCGGCCACATTTGTGAGTCAGAGTCACTGAACACATCAATGTTTCCTTGAGACATTTTAAGGGGGGAATCGTTCTGACCGACTAACAACTCGCCCCACTCGCCCCCTACGCCGATGTAGGTATTACGGTTTGAAAAATGGACGTCGTAAGAATTGTCGGTATTAAAATCAACCGCAGATTCTAGCTGGATGAAGACTCGCAATCCATTGTCTAACGGTTGTGCCATTCTCAGCCCCATACGTGAGCCGTTACTCTGAGTATAAGCGATATGCTCCGTTTCATTGATTGCCGGGTTATAGGTGTCGATATTTTGCAATGAGACGTCAAATTTGCCGTAAAACTCAATCCCAGAATCGTTGGCTGACACCATTGACGATGCCAGCAGAAAGATCGTGGTGGTACTCAAGTTCGTCATCGTATTCATTCAGTACTACTCTTTTTTGAATCCAAGTTGATTAAAGTCGGAGGCGTAATAAAAGCCCCTATCCACTTTCACTTAATGTCAAACCTTATGCGTAACGACGGAAGTCACCATCAATACGATGACGCATAGACCACAAGTCAGTACGTACGTTGGCACGGATCAACCAACGCTCATCAGTATCGCCAGTAGGTTCAAATTCAGTTCTGGCATGTACGCCTTTTCGGTTGTTAATCAACATCGCCTGGCCTTGCTTCAATTTAACGCCGGTATACACTTCAGGGTCATTACAGATGCTGTAAACTTTGTCGAGCAATATCTGATCTTCCTTATTTAGGGTGACAACACCATTGGCGCCAAGACCTATTTCAGGAAAATCAACAGTACCAGTGATAATAGGTTGCGGATTTGACCATTTGATGCCGTCACTAGACAACAAACGCGAGTAGTTTGACGGAGAAGCCATTCTAAATACGGGTTGGCACAAACGCTCTACTTCCAGCTCAGATAACTTGCTCAGGATGGCACGTGCATCTGCGTAACGAGTTTCGGCTTTACCTTGTCTGTCAGGCTTGGCACACAACAACACCAAAAAATCGGGGTTAAAGCTGTTGTAGCTAAGACTCTCGTCAAATACCATGTCGTTGTGATAACTCAAAAAGACTTTGCTACCTTGGTTTGACTGGGTGTACTCACCCCCCGGTAAAGGGATCACATGATGCGGCAACAAGCTGTCTTTTTCCCATTTGTAACCGATAGGATCCCCAATTAATGAACCCAATCCCAATGAAACAGACTCGGCAACAAAGTCTTGTCTGTCGGCAGGAATTGCACCGTTGACCGGAGTGGCGGGCAAGTTGCCCACAGGCAAATTGTCCAGCAACATGAAACCAGGCGAGGCTGGGTCACAGGAAAATCGCTTGATTTCCAACAACATTTCAAACGACAGATGCTGGTGCAAGGCCCGCGTGGTTTGCATCAAATGCACTTCGGAATCTTCATACGGTGACGCGAGTTCTTTAAAAGAAGCCTCTAGCGCTTGGCTAATTTGGGTGTCGAGTACGCGAGTTTGTTCCGTGTTGTTTTGATTGAGGTTCTTAGGCATGATTACTTTCCTGAGTTATTTCATTATCTTGTGAGCTGAAATAAAATATATCTTTTTGAATTTTTAAATAACTAGATGCATTGTCTTGGTGCAGGGCATCTAATTTATGTTTGTGAAAACTTTTAATACTGTCGTTTGTGGCCAGCCCGCCGAAATCGTGAATGCGGATAAATCCGTCAGCATCGCGCATTGGCACTACAGCTGACTTGGCACTTCTGGATGCGCTGAACGGCACATCAAGCAAGCCTTTTTCAAAGGATTTGACAATTCCCTTGATCAAGCTGTCATGCTCTAATGCAACATCAATTTGAGCGCGTACTTCTCGGCAGATCAGGTCTATCTCTTCATCTATTCTGTCGCTTTCAGGCAACAAACAATCAAGTATGCTGCTTCGCCCTGAAGCCGCGGTAGCAATACCGTCTGAATTGGCATAGGCTGTAGGTACGCCGTATGCTTCTTGGTTAGACTTGCTGATCATCTTCACCGCACCGCCACGCTTAGCTACCAAAGAGCCGAGCAGAATCAATGCATCGGCATTGGCACGCTCGCTTGGAAATACGCCCATAAATTCATGAAATACCGGAAATACCGAGCATTCTTTGGGCAGGTATTCTCCAGCCAATATGCGCAAAGCTCTAAGCGCCGCAATATCCTGCACCGGATGACCACTTTGACAAATTGCAGGTGACAAGCTTATAACACCCTGTTCAGCTGCCAGCATTCCTTCAAGCAAGGCACAGGCAATGCTGATTGACGGTGGCATTAATACGGCAGTCATGGTGCCGAACAGTTCACGGTCAATGATCACGTCTTTTTTGGCCAGCTCGCCACACATAGCATCGACTTCCTGCCAATAATTAAGTGAGTGTTCCAGTTTTACATCCCGGCAATAAGGAATGTTGTAACCCAATCCACCACCTTCATAGGAGGTAAAACCAGCCGCTACAGCGGTTTCAAACAACAGTCGGCCATCAGGTGAACCGTGACGAATCTCAATTGGCACCTTTGAATTCGCAACCAACTCTCTTCCCCGTTGCCAACCGTGGTTGATCAAAGGGTAACCATTAAGGTTAGCCGGGCTGTCAGCCATAATTTGACCAACTTTATCTATGCGCAACAATCGTGTATGAGCATCAATGGTCACTGACAACATATCCGGACTGCTACGGCTAGAAATTATACGGTGTAAGTCAAGCATCTCTTCGTGCATACCTACGCCACAACGAGGTTGGATCATCATCCTTCCCTCGGCTGCTGCAGCTGACAGTACCTTGAATGCATTAGGCTGTAATTTGAGATTTGCTACCACCTCGGCTTCGTATGGCACTTCCATCGAGTTGTCACGACAATATTTGGGTAGCAAATTAAACATTGTTCACCTCTGACGCAGCATTTTTTACGAAGTCATGATGAAAAGCACTGGCCACTTCTACCAACTGGTCCTCTGCTACAAAACAGCTTTGCACTACTTTTGTGCCGGTAACTACGTGTACTGCGTTCACTTGAGATACGTTAATATCAAGTTGTGGGAATCGGTCTTGTAAAAAGGCTCCATAGTTGAAACCAGCCATGGGGATAAGCACTTGACTCGGTGACAAAATCTGTAAATCATCACTCTGATAGGCCGTTAAGTTCATTTCAGTCACACCGTGCATCAATGTACTAACGTGCTCAGCCGCAAGGGTCAACAATTGGGCGTTTTTGTCGGTTACGATAATGGTTTTGCTATCATAATTGCCAATCGTCGTGCCAATGTTGAACGGAAACTTGTTGAGCTTACAAATAATTTCGACACTATTACGCTGTGCATTAAGTACTGCATTTGGATGCAGTACTTTTGCGCCAAGTCTGGCTGCGGTGATCAATGTATCGTAATCAATATTAGCGTACGGCGTTGCTTCACTAATGACATTTGGATCAGCGCTGTAAACGGCGTTGACATCAGAGTGAATGGCACATTGTTGTGCGCCGCCAGCTATAGCTAGCAATACACAAGACAAATCTGAGCTGTTCTTACCCAACCATTGCCATTTTCCGTCGTTACTGTGACCTTGACCGCCAGGAAGAACACAGATGTTGGTATCGGCCAGCTCTGCAAACAGTTTTTCGGCATTGACTTCAAGTACTGACGAACCTCCAATGTTGTCATTGGTTAAAATGCCGTTACTACGACCATCAAGAACCTTGACTTCGTGGCCTTTAGTCAACAATGCATGTTGCAACAATTGTGTGCCAACCAAGTCAGAACTCATGATCAATCCGTCAAGTGCCGAACTCAAGGCTAGATCACTAAATTCTTGGGCCATGTCCTTGAAGTTGTCGGTCAAACCGGCAGGTGCGCTACAAAAGACCACCTGTTTGATGCCTTTTTCCACGTTGGCTATTACTTCGTCAGCAATCTTTTGAATATTACTCATTGGCGTGAATGAAGAGCCACCGAATTTGCTAAACATCACTTTACTCACACAAGGTGTTGTTGCGCCTTTGAATATAATCTTTTGATGGGTCATTAGATCCATCCTTTTGCGCGCATTTTCTGTGCTATCTGTACGGCATTCAAAGCAGCACCAATCAACAAGTTGTCTGACACCAACCAGAACAACAAAGTGTTCGGATCTTCATCATCAACACGCAAACGACCGATATGTAAATCATGCGAACCTGAAACTTCACTTGGCTGAGGATAACTGGCAGCACCAGCACCGATGTGTACAACACACTCTTCCGTGTTCTGCAGTACTTTGATTGCCTCGGCTAGTTCAACTTTTTCTTCAAAACGCAAAACAACCGCTTCTGAGTGGCAATTAATTACAGGTACTCGCACACAAGTAGCAAGCACCTTGATGTTGGGGCGGTCAAGTATTTTTCGGCTTTCTTGCCGCATTTTCAATTCTTCAACAGTAGATCCGTTTGATAGATCAGCGTCGATCCGTGGAATAAGGTCAAACGCAATACTGGTTTCAAAAGTTGTCGGTTTGTGCGACCTGCCTTCCAAGTGTGCCTTGGCACCTTCAATCAACTCTTCGATACCTGCTTTGCCAGCACCGGATACGGCCTGATAGGTGCTAACAATCGCTTCTTTAAGGCCAAATCTCTTGTCCAAAGTCTCCATCACACGCACCAAAGGGATGGTAGAACAGTTAGGATTGGCGATGATTTTGCTCGGAGGGATGCCATTCAAATGATCGATATTCACCTGTGGAACAATCAAAGGCACATCATCACGCATTCTGAATACATTGGTGTTATCAATAACCAAACAGCCTGCATCAGCCGCTTTTTGAGCATATTCAACACTCGGATCGGTGCCAGCAGTAAAGAACGCCACGTCAATTTGACTAAAATCAGCATCGGCTACCGGTAAAATAGGATAATCTTCGCCTTGATATTCCAAGAAGCGACCTTTGGTGCTCCCTGCATATAGTTCGATGGTGTCTTGGTCAAAACCACGCTCTTTGAGTAAATTGAACATTTTTTCACCGACGACGCCCGATGCACCAATTATTGCGATAGTCTTATGCATAGGTCACCTCCTGTGGTTTATTTAAGTCAGGAAGTTTTTCAAAGTTAGTAAGTTTTTCAAAATCAGAAATTTTTTCAAAGTCAGAAATTTTTCTAAGTAATACCAACAGATCATCAAAATTTTGACAAATATAATCAATCCCTGCCTGATGCAATTTCAGCTCAAAGTCATTTGATTTATGGGCACCTACTGATAGGTTGCCGCCGAGAATAACCGGACAATCTATTTGAAAATCTTTTTTCAGTGATAAGAGGCTAGAGATATCTTCTAGCGCATGACCGTTCTGACTGCCTAACACAATGGCTTGGGGATTAATGTCTGCAGCTGTTTGAGCCACCTGCTTCATCGGTGTGCAGGCTCCCAGGTTGACTATGTTGTAGCCATTCTCTTCGAGGTACAATTGCAACAGCCTGTTGGCTACTACATGCGCATCACTTTCAGTCATTGCGATAATAATTTCATTCATAATGCTTCCTTAAGTTAAGTTGATTAAGTTAAGTTGATTAAGTCAAAATTTTAATTTGTGCTGCTATACTTTCGGAGACGTAGCTGGACGTAAAAATATGAAGATATTTATATTCATATTGTTAGCCAGTCCCGCTGCGAGAATCATAAAGACACCAACCAATTGAATTAACGATAAATGCTGATCGTAAACCACGTAGTCGACCAAGATGGCAACAACCGGATAGGTGTAAGACAAAACGGCCAATGTACTAGTTGATACTTTCTGAAACGATGAGTACAACAAAATGTACATAAAGCAGGTGTGAATCAGTCCCAGACCAAATAACCAATACCAATGATTTCCAACGACCGGAACAACAGAGAAATCGACCAATGGCAACAGTAAGAACACGCCAAGAGAAATCTGGATTGTGGCAATTAAGTGAGGTTTGATGTGTTTAAGTTGCTTGGTGATCAACGTGGCTATGGCATACAAAATAGCTGCGCCGAGTGCTAGGCCTACCCCGGAAATGATATCACTCTGATTAGTGCCTGACTCAGATGGGTTGACTATCAGTACCACCCCAGCAAACGCTAGGCAAATCCACCACCATTTATATGATGGCATTTTTTCCCTCAGAAACAGGGTAGCGAACATCACAACGAATAGTGGTTGAGTATGGTAAGCAACAGTACTCATCGAAATCGATGCATGACTATACGATTCAAACAATAATGCCCAGTTAGCAACGATGGCGACACCACCTGCAACAATCATCATCATCGATTTCTTGTCGATAGACTTAAAGTTAAGGAAGTTGCGATACTTACAATAGCTGATTAAACAAATGGCGCCGAACAGACAACGGAAGAAAACTACGTTGTAGCTTGGTTGCCCAGATTCCATGACAAACAACCCTATCGTTCCTGATAATATCATGGCGATTATTAATTCTAATCGACCTCCTTTTTTATTTTCCATTATTGAACCTCTATCTAATTGCATTGCGTAGTTGCGTTGTCTTCCGATACAGTCCGCTGTGATATGCCTGTTAAAGCACAGGCTGTTACCAGCAGGCTAATATTTTTGAACCGTTGTAATCTGATTAAATTAGTATGAATTTTTCTGGTGACTAAATGACGAACCAATTCCTTATTTGGCCTCGTCTAACTGAACTGCCGTTCCAGAAACTATAATTCCGCCAGTGGCCGGGATCTCCAGTTTTAATAGACTCGGGCGCCCCATAACTTCACCTTGACGAATAGTGAATTTGCTCGGAGCTATGACCAATTTAGCTTCTCTTAGGTAACCCCCTAAAGCCGCGGCGGCTGCTCCTGTTGCAGGATCTTCAATAACACCACCGACAGGAAAAGGATTGCGGGAATGAATAACGTCCGCATTTTCTCGCCAGATTAACTGCAATGTTGTCAGATCATCATCCAACATCAACTTCTTCAATTGATCAAAATCATAGTGTAAATCGTCTAAACGCGACTTCGATTTAACCGCAATCACTAAATGCCAATTCCCGGCAAAAGCTCTTGCTGGTGGAATGGAAAAGTCAAGATCTTCGTGCGACCAACCAAGGGCATTTAGGGCATCATTTAACAGCGTTTCTGGGGCTGGCTCATATTGGGGCGCAACGGATATCAATGACGCTGTTTTGGCGCCGTTTTCAGTGCTCACCGTAACGGGGATTTCTCCTACAGTAGTATTGAGAAAATAAGTGTTATCGCCATTGGCTTCCCCCAATGCCACCCCAGAGGCAATGGTAGCGTGACCGCAAAAAGGCACTTCAGCTTCAGGGCTAAAGTATCTAACGTGTCTTTTGTCACCCATACGCGGCGCGATAAAAGCGGTTTCGGAATAACCAACCTCTGTAGCAATTTGTTGCATGATTTTTGGTTCAGGTAGCTTATCTCCAATCCATACGCCAGCAGGGTTGCCGCCATTGGGAATGTCAGTAAATGCTGACAAACGACTAAGCGTGTCTGATTCAGTTGTAAAAGATGTCATTTTTATTTCCAGAGGTTAAGTTTCTGGAATAGACAATACTATGTTTTATTTAAATCATAAATAGCCTAAAATAAACACCTATTGAACATTTATGAACAGATAGAAATGAATTGGAATGACTTTAAATTTTTTCTAGCGGTAGCAAGAGAACAATCCTTGAGTGGCGCGGCTAAAGTGTTAGCGGTTAAGCATACTACCGTAGCGCGACGGGTACAGTCCTTGGAGCACCATTTAGGAATACGCCTTTTTGATCGTTCGCATACTGGTTACCGAATGACTCAAGCAGCAGAAAATCTATTAAGTCAGGTGGAAGAATTAGAAGGACGGATTCATCAGTTAGACCGCCAAGCCATCGGACAGGATGCCGCTTTGCCAGGCCCACTAAAATTAACCATCGCCCATGAGCTTGCTAACAGGCTGGTTGTTCCGGAAATTGGTGATTTTTGTCTTGCTTTTCCACAAATTGAATTACAATTGCTGCTAATGAAATCCATGGCAGATATGGAAACGATGGAAGCAGATATCGCTATCCGCATGACGCCAAATCCACCTGAATATTTAATCGGTCGCGAACTTATGAAGATACATCACGGTATCTATGGAACAAGAGAAGTACTAAGTCATGCAGTCGTACCTGTCAATGTCATTCTTTTTAGGAGTGAAATTAATCCACCCTCCTGGGTCACTGACAATTTTAAAAACCACAAAATTGTTTTGCGAGTTGACGATGTTGGTTCAATGGCTGTCGCCGTTAAAAGTGGGCTCGGTATCGCTAAAATACCATGTTTTATAGGCGATACAGAACCTGACTTGCGACGGTTAGATTTAGACATTGGTGTTTCCAAATGGGGTCTCTGGATGTTAAGCCATATCGACTTACGAGACACCGCTAGGGTGAAGGCATGCAAAGATTATTTGGTAGGGTTGTTTGAAACCAAAAAACCTATAATTCAAGGAAAAAATTCGGCTTATTAGATGATTTAAAGTAAGCATTGAAATTTTATTTTATGGATAAAAAATAGGAGCAAAGCCTGTAAGATCGCCACGAAATTAATTAAATTACAAGGAAATATTTAGGCTTACCAGGCTACCTATAGTAAACGTTGAAATTTTATTTTATGGATAAAAAATTAGAGAAAAGCCTGCAAGATCGCCCCAAAATTAATTAAAATCTAAGGAAAAAATTCGGCTTACTAGACGACTTAAAGTAAACATTGAAATTTTATTTTGTAGATAGGAAATGGAAGCAAAGCCTGTAAGATCGCCACGAAATTAATTAAAACCTGACGAAACCTCTATAATTATTTGCTTGAGTAAAGCTATTGCGTCATTGTAAGTGTACTTTATCCCTGAGTCAGGCTAGTATTTTAACCAATAAAAACAGTCTACTTTGTGGCCGAAAGTTATCGCTAAAAAGCCAAACCCCATATTGTACTAAGTGGCCCCTTTGAGCTTTTCGACACATTTCGTATTAGAAATACGTGATCAGTTCAGACTCATTTCATATTGGACAAGGCTACTGTTGTCATTATTATGGAAGTACAAGTAAACTGCATGTTCCCCAAGGCCTTAGCGATTATTTCCATTTCTTTTTTGTTTCTTTCATTTATTTCCACTTATTAAGAATTCCTAAGTTTATCTTAAGAACTATTGTCTATTGTTTGTAGCATAAGATTAATTGCAAACGGGTTCACCAATGTTTGATGCTGCAACGACAAATAAGCGTTTTTCGTTTTCTGGAAACAGTGCATTAAGTTCTGATCATCAATCGAATGATTTAATGATTGGTATTGCTTCTCGTCATCACCCATGCCGCACTGAAGTTGAGTCCTTTATCCAAGCCGGATTCAAAAGAGCCCATGATGCCGATATACATTCTTTTATGCCTACTCTTTTGTATGCCAAAGGCGGAAAGCTTAAAAGTGCAATGGGCATTCGTAGCGCAAGTGAAGCAACGTTTGTTGAACATTATCTTCCTCACTCTTTACAAGAAACACTGGCCGGACAAGGCATTTGCACTTCACGCTCAAAAGTGGTCGAAATTGGCAACCTTCACAGTACATCCGCCAGATTTACACAGCAGCTTTTATTATGTGTTGCCGTGGCTTTGTCGATGTGCAAAAAAGAGTTTATTATTTTTACAGGCATTCCCAAAGTTACTCGTATTTTTGAGCAATTTAACATCCCCCTAACACCAATATGCTCTGCCAATCAGTCTGCGGTTAGCGACGGTCCAGACACATGGGGAAGTTATTATGAAGATGCGCCCCAAGTGCTTGCGCTAAACATCAAAGATACGATGGCTGCTATAGAAAATTCGCCCAAACTAAGCCAGCTACGTAAGTCATTGAACTACAATATCTTTATTATCCACCAGCACCTTAAAGAAAATTTGGGGTGATTGACCAATGTTAAAATTTGATGATCCCAAATGGGTACAAGAAAACTGGGCAGAAAATCACAACACTGCTCTATTAGAAGTAAGCCAAGCTCAAACCAGCCACTCTATTACTTATGCAGAATTAGCCGATCAGTTAACGCTACGAGTAGATTGGCTAAAATCGTTGAAGGTTGATGCCGTTGCATTAGCCATGGATAACTCCATCGAATGGGTATTACTTGATTTGGCATGCTTTCAGGCCAATATTTGCTGCATTCCCCTTCCCAACTATTTCTCTTTACAGCAAACAACCCATATTCTGGAACAAAGTCAGGTTAGCGTAGTAATACAAAGCCACACGGAAACATTTTCATCAAGTGCCTGCATTGTAGAATCGCCATTTGATCACGTTTTTGTACAAAAGTTGGGTGCAAGCACTCCAATACAAGCGCCAGAAGGTACAGGAAAAATAACCTTTACCTCAGGTTCAACAGGTTCCCCTAAAGGTGTTTGCCTTAGCAATTTACAGCAACTTACCGTAGCGCAATCTATCGTGGATGTAGTTGACATGGCTAACCCCACATTTTTAAGCCTATTACCTTTGCCCACCTTACTGGAAAATGTGGCAGGTGTTTACGGCACTTTGTTAGCCGGAGGAAAAGTTGTTTTAGCTGCTGCAGCGGAACGCGGATTTCAAGGCAGCCGCTTAGTTAACCCTGAGAAAATGCTAACGTTAATAAGCCTATATCAGCCATCTGCCATTAATTTGGTCCCAGAACTATTATTAATACTGGTAGGCGCGTGTCAAAAAGGTTGGCAGCCACCTAAATCACTGTCTTTTATTGCTGTGGGCGGCAGCAAGGTTGATTCCAATCTTTTAAAAGCCGCTCATAGGTTTGGTTTACCTGTTTATCAAGGATACGGACTTTCAGAATGTGCCTCTGTGGTGGCCCTAAACTCACCGCAAAACGATAATCCTTTAAGCGCAGGGAAAGTTCTACCGCACAACCAACTCGACATAGAAGATGGCGAATTAGTGGTGACCGGAAATACCTATTTAGGCTATTTAGGCGCTCCCAATTCCTGGTATCCCAATAAAGTAAAAACTGGCGATTTGGCACGTTTGGATAACGGTTATTTATTTATTGAAGGACGCCGTAAAAACATTTTAATTAACTCGTTCGGACGGAATATTTCGCCAGAATGGCCAGAATCGATATTAATAGCGACCGGAGCGTTCAGACAAGTCTTCGTATTTGGAGATGGTAAACCCGCCCTAATTGCCCTTGTTTCACCGGTTAATCCCGATCTTACGCCTAGCCAATTAAAGCAGGTGATTCATCAGGTAAACCTGCAACTTCCTGACTATGCTCAAATAAAGCACGTTATGAGTCTGGAAGCACCGCTAACACCAGAGTCCGAGCTAGTTACCGACAATTTCCGCCCTAGAAGAGCGGCTATTTACCAGCATTTTGAAAACCAAATTAACGTCATTTACTCCACTTATAGAAATCAGGTTCAGGAATCCAATGTATGAGTTTATATTCTCGATTAGTTAACGAAACTAAAGCAGAAAAGCAGTACTTGTTATCTGCCCCTATTATTCAACGTTGTTTCAATGCAGACATAGACGTTAATGATTATGTGGCCTTTCTACAACAAGCATTTCACCACGTAAAACATACGGTTCCACTGCTTATGGCCGTGGGTTCCAGAATACCTTTTGAAAAAGAATGGTTGCGCGAAGCGGTAGCAGAGTATATCGAAGAGGAAACAGGTCATCAGGAGTGGGTATTAAACGACATCGCTACCTGCGGCTTTAACAAAGAAGAAGCGCGTAACAGCCCACCTTCCATTGCCACCGAATTAATGGTGGCATATGCCTACGATGCTATAAACCGTATTAACCCATTATGCTTTTTTGGTATGGTGTTTGTACTCGAAGGCACCAGCATTGAAATGGCCGATGCCGCCGCTAATAGTATTGATAACAAGTTAGATGTACCTACCTCTGCGTTTTCTTATCTTCGCTCTCATGGCGCATTAGATCAGGAACATATCGTATTTTTCGAAAGCCTGATGGACAAAATTAACGACCCAGCCGAACAAGATTTGATCATTCATAGTGCCAAAGTGTTTTTCCGCTTATATGGCAGTATTTTTCATGAATTGGAACCGGCCCATGGCCTTAGCCCAGCCGCTTAGGTAAATATCATGAATAGGAGACATACATGAATTGGCAACAACAAGTTTGCTTACTTACCGGCGCTACGGGCGGTATCGGCATGGAAATAGCCCAGCAACTCGCCGAAAAAGGGGTGCGCTTGATATTAAATGGACGAAATGAAGTTGCCTTAAAATCCTTAGTTAACTCCCTTCCCGGCGAACATGATTACATCGTGGCTGATATAGGCAATACCGAACAGCGCGCAAAAATGGTCGAACAACTTAACACCCGCGACGATCTTACCATGCTAATTAACAATGCAGGGGTCGCGGGATTTGGCAATTTAACTCAAATATCCGAAGCTGACTTAGGCAAGTTAATCAATATTAATCTAACCAGCCCTATTCAACTTATTCAAGCGCTTTTACCGCAACTGAAAAAACGTTCTCATGGTTACATTGTTAATGTGGGTTCCACGTTTGGCAGTATTGGTTTTGCCTGCTTTTCACCTTATTGCGCCAGCAAGTTTGGCCTTAGGGGCTTTACCGAAGCGCTGTATCGCGAAATGGCAGACACCAACGTCAAGGTTTTCTATTTTGCGCCAAGAACAACTTCCACAGCTATCAACAACAAAACTGTGGACGAAATGAATTCCTCTTTAGGCAATCAGGTAGACACGCCTGAACTTGTTGCCAAAGAGCTAACCGAACAATTACAAAAAGGTCAAGCAAGACGTTTTGTTGGATGGCCAGAGAAATTGTTCGTCAAACTTAATGGGGCATTTCCTCACATTGTTGACAATGCACTGTTGAAAAAACTCCCTATTATCAAGAAATTCGCGAATCAAAATCCCCTGGAGACAAACTAATGAAAATGTTAGCTACATCATTACTGGCATTGGCACTTGCTTGCGCGAGCACTTCTGCATTAGCTGAAAATATGCCAAATACGGCTTCATCTGAAGCATCGCTTACATTGCACGATATACAAAAAACATGGGCTTCCGCTAATTATTTAACGGAAGACGAAGACGAACAGATTGCGGCTTTTGAAAAACTCATAGCCAATGCCAAAGCGTTAACCAAAAAAGAACCTGAAAATGCCGATTACTGGATTTGGTTAGGAATTACACAATCTACTTTTGCTGGTGTAAAGGGTGGCCTAGGTGCATTGGAATATGCAAAAAATGCTCGCACAGCGTTAGAAAAAGCCCTTGAGTTAAACCCTCAAGCACTTAATGGCTCAGCCTATACCAGCTTAGGAACCTTGTTCCATAAAGTTCCGGGATGGCCTATTGGTTTCGGTAGCGATAAAACCGCTAAGAAAATGCTAACAAAAGCATTGGAAATAAACCCGAATGGTATCGACCCTAACTATTTCTATGGTGAGTTTTTGTACAACAAACGTAAGTACAAAGCAGCCAAAAAACACTTGGTGGCAGCCAAAGAAGCACCGGCTCGCCCTAGCCGTCCAATTGCCGATATTGAACGCCAGAAAGAAATTGAGGCTTTAATGATAAAGGTTGATCGTAAATTAAAGCGTAGCTAGTTGATTTAACCTAAGCACGCTATCTTTTTACACATTGATAGCGTAGCGACTAGATTAGAAAACTAAGTCAATAAAGCTAATCCAATAAACTAGGTAAAAAATAAAACCGAGAAAATTGGGCGGCATTTGAGCAAATTGGATTTTTTGAAAAAAATCCCGACAAGCGTGGAAATTTGAAAGCAGTATCACTTATGTGCTTCCCAATCCTCGTTCTTATATTATTCGGTTAGTTGGGTATGCAACTAACCAATTATTCAATCGACTGACATTCCAACACCAAACACCTAATCTATCCCAAACTATTAAGCACCTCATCCGTATGCTGCCCCAATTGTGGAATACTGTTCGATTCTCGTAAACTGCCACTAAACTTAGGCACTGGCGCAGGTTGAGTAATACCATCCTTAGAAACAAACACGCCTCTTAGTTGATTATGAGGATGTTCAGCAGCTTCATCCAAACTCAATACGGGTGCATAGCAAACATCGGTTCCCAATAACAGTTCATCCCATTCATCACGGGTTTTAGCAGCAAAAACATCTGCAATAACCTGTTTGGCTTCTGGCCAAGATTGGGTATCCCATTGTTGGGCAAATGCAGCATGTTCACTCAAGTCCAATCGCTGCAATAATTCAGCATAAAATTTAGGTTCAAGCGCACAAATAGTAATAAATTTATCATCTTTAGTTTGATAAGTATCATTCCAGGGAGAAGCACCATCGGGCCAGCTTTGCCCAACCTCCGGCTGCAATTGCCCCATGTAACGTAAACTCCAGAGTAAAGACGACATATACGCACTGGTATCAGAAATAGCCGTATCCACCACTTGGCCTTTACCGGTAGTTTGAGCACTAATATAGGCCGCTAATACACCGGTAACTAACATGATTCCGCTCCCAAAGTCGCCGCCAATGGTCAGTGGCGTTGTAGGAGGACGTTTATTTTCTCCCTCACCTCTACCGCCATACCAAAGTGAGCCGGCAAGGCCCATGTAATTAGGCTCATGCCCTGCGGCATGGGAAAGCGGCCCGGTTTGTCCCCAACCCGTTAACCTGCCAAAAACCAATTTGGGGTTGGATTCGTTAAAGCTATCAGGCCCTAACCCTAAACGTTCCATCACACCCGGACGAAACCCTTCAAGAAGAATTGCGCTTTGCGCCACAATTTTTCTAGCCGATTGAATCTGCTCAGGGTTTTTAAGGTCCAAAGTTACGGACTTCTTACCCCGATGATAAATTTCTGCATGACGTGGAAAAGGAGGGTTATGATCCGTTCGCTCAATCAGAATAACCTCGGCTCCCATATCAGCCAGCATCATTCCAGCACACGGACAAGGGCCTAATCCGGCGAACTCAACAACTTTAACGCCTTGTAATGGTTTCATACTGATTCTCTATCATTTTTAACAATCGTGGTTCGACTCCGCTCACCAACCAGTCGAATACCGGTCCCTGAGCGGAGTTGAGGGCAATTAAAGAAACATTTTATCTTCTGCCAAGTACTGCTCAACAATAGCTGGAGACTCAAAGCGACTACCGTATTTAGCAGCCAATTCGTTGCAGCGTTCAGTGAAGTTTTGTAGTCCGTATGTATTCACAAATTGCACATAACCGCCTGTCCATGCCGGTGCACCAATTCCCATAATTGAACCAATATTGGCATCTGCAACGTTATTTAGCACCCCTTCTTGCAAGCACTTTAACGCTTCAATCACACTGCAAAACAACAATCTATCTTTAATATCACTATCTGATATGTCGTTTTCTTCTTGATAGTATTTACTAATTAATTCTGGCCAGATGTTTTTTCCATCTTCGGCGTAATCAAAAAATCCGCCGCCATACTGACGACCACCACGCTTGGCATTCAGAAACAAAAACTCACGCAGCGCTGTGCCTTTAGGCGTTGGGTCTTTACTCGCATCTCGTAAGCCCATTTTAATCTGTGTATCTCGCACTGAAAATAATAACTTTAAGCTAACTTCATCAGTCACAGTTAAAGGCCCAACAGGCATACCAATTGCCACACCCAGGTTATCAACACGCACCGGATGAACGCCTTCTGCGACCAATTGTGCGCCTTCATTTAATTGCGCTTCAAATGTTCGAGAAGTGAAAAAGCCAACGCTATCATTCACTACAATTGGGGTTTTACCGATTTGCTGAGTAAAATCAAACGCTTTAGCTAGCGTTTCATCACTCGTTTCTTTACCGCATATAATTTCCACTAAAGGCATCTTGTCTACCGGAGAAAAGAAGTGGATACCGATAAAATTACTGGGTTTGTTACTCACTTCTGCAAGCTGTGTAATAGGTAAACTGGAAGTATTAGACCCCCACACACCATCTTCAGCCAAATGAGATTGCAGGTCGGTAGTCAGTTGATGTTTCAAGTCCATATTTTCAAACACGGCTTCTATAATCAAATCGCATCCATCAAGATCTTCGGCTTTTTCCGTGGCTAAAATTTGATTCAATAACGCTTCTTTTGTTTCTTCTGTGGCGCGGCCTTTTTGAATTTGCTTATCCAGTAACTTGGCAGAATATGCTTTGCCTTTTTCGGCGGCCTCTAAAGAAACATCCTTAAGCACCACTTCTATGCCCGCTTTTGCGGCGGAATAAGCAATGCCTTGGCCCATCATACCAGCACCAAGCACACCCAGTTTCTTGGTCTTAAAACGTTGTTCTATTTTCGGACGGCTACCGCCATTGTTCACTTCATTAAGCTGAAAAAAGAATGCTCGAATCATGTTTTTGGCTTGGGGAGTCGTCACCAAATACGCCATCTTTCGGCTTTCCAGCGTTAAAGCTCGGTCAAATGGCAAACGAACGGCTTCTACAGCCATGTCAATTATTTGCTGAGGTGCAGGCATTAAACCCCGTGTTTTCTTAAAGGTCGCCGCAGCAGCACCTGCAATAAACATGGCGTTTTTAGGATTGTTTTGATCACCACCGGGAATTTTATGTACTTTACCGTGTACTTTTCTATCTAAATCCCAAGGTTGAACGGCAGCAAATGGGTCGTCAGACTTTTCTAGAATTAATGCGGTCGCTCGTTGCATTAATGCCTGTTCGTCAGCAACCACTTCATCCAGTAATCCCATCGCTTTGGCTGCATTTGCCTTATGTTTTCGGCCTTCTAATATAAATGGAACCGCCGTTTGCAATCCAAGTAAATTAACTGAACGTACTATGCCACCACCACCCGGTAGTAAGCCCAAGGTAACTTCAGGTAAACCAATAACGGCTTTTTTATCCATCGCAATACGATAGTTACACGCCAAGCATAATTCCCATCCGCCCCCTAAGGCCGCTCCATTGATAGCAGCCACCACAGGAACCGGCAATTTTTCCAATTGTCTGAATTGCGCCTTTATCCCCTCAATAAATTCAAAGGCATTGGCTTCTTGTCCGGGTTCAATTGAAACCATGTAATTCAAATCGCCACCAGCAAAAAATGTGCTTTTGGCTGAGGCGAAAATAACACCCGATAACGCATCTTCTTTGTGTAACTTGTCTAATGTCTCACCCATCAACACTACAAATTCAGCATTTAACGCATTGACCGGACCGGTCATATCCATTGTGATCGTGACGATGTTGTTGTCATCTTTTATGTATTGAAACTGTCCCATGATGCCTACCTATTAAATCTGTTCTTTTCTGTCATTCAGTTTTGTGATCGCTGTTTGAAACTCAACGACTCACTAAATGCGCTCAATAATGGTCGAAATACCCATTCCACCACCAATACACAAAGACACCATGCCTCGCTCTAAATCGCGTCTTTCCAACTCATCTAACAACGTACTAATCAACATCGCACCAGTAGCACCAAGAGGATGCCCCATAGCAATCGCACCGCCATTTACATTGGTAATGTCAGATGTAATATTCAAATCACGCATGTAACGCATCGCCACAGATGCAAAGGCTTCGTTAATTTCCCACAAATCAATATCACTGGTTTTCATTCCAGCAATTTTTAGGCATTTTTCAGCTGCAGGCCCCGGAGCCGTTAACATGATGACAGGGTCATTTGCGGTAACAGCACCCGCCACAATGCGCGCGCGAGGAGTTAGCCCTAAATCTTGTTTAGCTTGCTCATTGCCAATTAAAATGGCAGCGGAACCATCAACAATACCCGATGAGTTTCCAGCGGTATGAACATGATTGATTCGCTGAACAGCAGGATAACGAGTAATAGCCATATCATCAGACCCTAGCTCGCCCATTGCAGCGAAAACAGGCTTTAATGCAGCAAGTCCTTCAAGGGTAGACTTAGGTTTAATGAAATCATCTCGTTCAAGAATAGTAACGCCATTTAAATCTTTAACTGGAACAACTGAGCGGTCGAAGTAACCTTGGTCACGGGCATGAGCCGCGCGTTTTTGAGATTCCAATGCAAACTTATCAACGTCCTCGCGAGTATAACCATCTAGGGTTGCAATAAGGTCGGCACCAATGCCTTGAGGGACGGAAAGCTGCTCAAACTTAAACTGGGGATCAAAAAACAATGCACCGCCATTACTTGCCATCGGCACTCGCGACATAGATTCAACACCGCCTGCCACTACCAAGTTCGACCAACCGGACATCACTTTTTGTGCTGCCATATTGGTCGCTTCCAAACCAGATCCACAGAATCGATCCAGTTGCAGACCTGCTACTGACTCATCCCACCCAGCATGCATAGCCGTTGATTTGCCAATATCACTGCCCTGCTCACTAATGGGAGTAACACAACCAAATAACACGTCATCTACGTACGCCGTATCAAACTGGTGTCGCTGTTGTAGTTCCTTTAATAAGGTTGCTCCCAATTCCATGGGCTTCACTTCAGCAAGACTGCCATCCTTCATGCGCCCTTTGCTTCTGGGCGTTCTAACAGCATCGAATATATAAGCGGTGTTATTCATGGTATCCTCATGGTTTTGATACGTTGATTAGCCAGTTGTAGTAACTCATAACCAATAGCTTTAAAAAATAGGCTAAGAATCAACAGACCCTAGCAGACTAGAGCATTACAAATTTCTGTAAATTGACCAAAGGTTTCAATGTATTGACCATTGGCTACCAACTTAATTGACAGACTACATTCAATTAAGTGGCAAAGAGCAGGGGGTTGTTGTTCTTTCGGGTTCAATTTTGCAGCAGTCTGTAGGTTACAGATATAAGGAAGAGGCTATGCCGTGTAGTAATCTACATAATTAGACTCTAACGCAGTAGGAATGACCTACAGGCGCTGCCCTGTAGGGTTCGTCATACACACGTTTTGCTCTTTGTTGCAGACTTTTAACTTAGCCCACTAGGCCTGCAAATCTGCGCCTCAATCAAAACGCGTGTATTTAGAACAAAATTTGAGCACGAAAGTTCAATAACCCCTAGAGAAGAACTGAAAAGTAAAATGACAGATTCCAATATCCAAGAACATTCCGTACATGCCGACGCGCTAGATTTACTATTAGCGGGCTATAAAAGTAAAGGTTTAGAGCCTGTGGAATTATTGGGCCGTATTGGCGAACCAAAAAGTTTTTTCCTACAAAAAGGCAACCGCTTACCCTCCAAGAAGTTAGGGAAATTACTTAAGGCCGCCACATTATCGCTAAATGATGAAACCCTTGGATTTTTGCAGCGCCCAACCAAGTTAGGTGGAATCGAATTAGCCTTAACCAGCGCAGTGACAGCAGGAAATCTGCGCCAAGCCATTATAAAATTAGGCCGCTTTTGTTCACTGGTACACGATGACATGAACCTTTTGCTAAGCGAATCTGGCAATGAGGCTAAGTTGCAAGTGATTTTGTCTCCTTTGGGTCGCTCACCAGCGGCGCAAAAGCCAGCGCTGTTCGTCATGATGGTTTTATTGTTCTTGGTACGTTGGATGTCGTGGTCAGTAAATCGACAAATCATGTTGAATCAAATGACAATGCAAGCTTCTGAACCCGTATTTGCAGAAGATATAGACAGCGTATTCCCCTGCCCTAATCACTTCGCTCACACTGATAATTGCCTGATTTTCAATAAAGACTTCTTACAATTACCATTGGAAAGAAAAACTGATGATGTCGCGGCATTTGTCAAAACACTACCAAATTTAGTCACTCGCAGGTTTATAGATTCCAGCCTCACCGGGCAAATTAAGCGGATGTTGAAAAAGCGAGATAATATCGAATCTTTACCCCTTAAAGTTATCGCCGAAGAACTCAATAAAAGCCCACAAACCATTCGCCGCTACTTAAAGCAAGAAGGTGTCACCTTCGCTGAAATCAAAGAAAATGTTCGTCGAGATATCGCCGTTCATCACCTAATACAGCAAGACACCCCTATCAAAAACATTGCTTATTTAGTGGGCTTTTCCGAGCCCAGTGCATTTATTCGAGCCTTTAAAAACTGGACGGGTTCCACCCCCGGAGAATATCGAACCGCCAATAGAAACCAGCTAAATTCAGCTGTTGGTGAATGATTTTGTCATTCGATTGAATCCATCGGTCAACTTACCCTTTACACTTTATCTGATAACGTTTTGCCGCAAAGGTCTAGCTAGTTAAAAAGGGCAATTGAGATGATCCCACGCACGTTATTCGACTCCGAACATGAACTTTTACGTTCTTCACTTAGGCGCTTCTTAGAAAACGAAGCCGTTCCTCACTATGAAGAATGGGAAAAAGCAGGACAAATAGACAGAAGCTTATGGATAAAAGCAGGGGAACAAGGCTTTTTATCCCCTACAGTGCCAGAAGAATACGGTGGTTTGGGTTTAGATTTCCTTTATAACACCATTGTAACCGAGGAAATTGGCCGCTTAGGCTTAAATGGAATTGGCTGGCAGTTGCATTCAGACATTGCCGTTCCCTACATTGAACGTTTAGGCACCGAAGAACAAAAGCAAAAATACCTGCCTGGATGTGTTTCTGGGGAGATTATCACGGCCATAGCCATGACCGAACCGGGTGCTGGTTCCGATTTACAAGGTGTTAAAACCACAGCTCGCCGCGAAGGTGATGAGCTTGTCATTAATGGTTCCAAAACCTTTATTACCAATGGTCAGCTCGCAGACTTAATTATCGTAGTGGTAAAAACTAATCCAGAAGCTGGGGCAAAGGGCACGAGTTTGGTTTTAGTTGAAGCTGGCACTCCAGGTTTTGAACGCGGTACTAATTTAGACAAAATTGGGATGAAGTCTCAAGACACCTCAGAATTGTTCTTCAATGACGTTCGTGTACCGGTTAGTAATATCTTGGGTCAGGAAAACAGTGGTTTCATTCACTTAATGGAAGAATTACCACAAGAGCGTTTAACTGTCGCCATTCACGCTATGTCAATCTGTGAGTCAGTATTAGAGCAAACTGTAGAATATGTAAAAGAGCGCCATGCCTTTGGTAAATCCATCGCCACTTTCCAAAACACGCAATTTGTATTGGCGCAACTAGATGCTGAAATCACCTCCACTCGCGTCTTTTTAGATCGTTGTCTTGAACTTCATATAGACAAGCAGCTTTCCACAATTGAAGCTTCTAAAGCCAAACTTTTGGCAACTGAGTTACAAGGCAGAGTAGTCGATCAGTGCCTACAACTATTTGGCGGCTACGGCTATATGATTGAATACCCTATAGCCCGTGCCTTTGCCGATGCACGCGTAATGCGTATTTATGGTGGCACCAGCGAAATAATGAAGCTGATCATTGGTAGACATTTGTTGTCTGACAAATAAACCGCCTAATGAATTATTGTTAAAAAAACAACCGTAGCGCGGTGAAGCCATGCTAGGCATCACCGCTTATTAATACATCTGTACGGCTCCCGCCCCATAAGTAACCCCAAAAAACCAACAATCTCATAATACGTCTATATTAAAGTATTAGATGGGGGCTTATTCGTGTAAGATACGCGCCCGCCAAGATGGCGATTCAGTTTAATAACACGAGAGCACGTTTTATGAGTTTTGCCTCATTGGGTTTATCTGCCCCAATTCTTAAAGCCGTCACAGAGCATGGTTACGAAACCCCTTCTCCTATTCAAGCAGAAGCGATTCCTGCGGTTATCGCCGGAAAAGACGTCATGGCTGCGGCGCAAACGGGAACAGGCAAAACCGCTGGTTTTACCTTGCCTATATTAGAAATATTGTCAAAGGGTCAGCGGGCACGTGCCAATCATGCGCGAGCACTTATTCTTACACCCACTCGTGAATTAGCAGCTCAGATAAACGAAAGTGTTATCACCTACGGCAAACATCTTCCATTAAAATCCACTGTCGTGTTTGGTGGGGTTAAAATAAATCCTCAAATGATGCGCCTACGCACAGGTGTTGATATTCTTGTCGCCACCCCAGGCCGACTATTAGATTTATACAATCAAAGAGCGATTAAATTCAGCCAAATAGAAGTATTGGTATTAGATGAAGCTGATCGTATGTTAGATATGGGATTTATCCACGATATCAAAAAGATTTTGGCTCAACTTCCCCCAAAACGCCAAAACCTTTTATTTTCAGCTACTTTTTCAGACGATATTCGTCAGTTAGCAAAAGGTCTGGTCAATAATCCCGTAGAAATATCCGTTACACCTCGCAATGCGGCCGCAACAACGGTTGAACAATGGATCCACCCTGTCGATAAGAAGCAAAAAACAGCATTGCTGACTCATCTTATCAAGGACAACGATTGGAAACAGGTACTGGTATTTAGTCGCACCAAGCATGGCGCTAACAGGATAGCCCTGCAACTTGAGAAAAAGGGAATTAGCGCAGCCGCCATTCACGGAAACAAAAGCCAGGGAGCAAGAACCAAAGCCCTTGCGAACTTTAAATCTGGCGAAGTGAAAATATTAGTTGCCACCGATATTGCAGCCCGAGGGTTAGATATTGACCAGTTGCCCCATGTGGTTAACTTTGATTTACCCAATGTTCCTGAAGATTATGTGCACCGAATTGGTAGAACAGGCCGAGCCGGCGCTACCGGTCATGCCATTTCCCTTGTGTCCGAGGATGAATTCCCGCAGCTTGTAGATATCGAACGTTTAACTAAAAAGCTTCTTTCTCGCCAGCTAGTGGAAGGATTTGAACCCGTACACAAATTACCCGAATCCAATTTAAATACGCGCCCCATTAAGCCTAATAAACCTAAGAAGCCAAGAAGACCGAGAGTTGAGCATAGAGACGGACAACGCTCTGGTGAAAATGCTCAAGGTCATAGAAAACCCAGTGGCCAAAATAAATCCGTGTGGGGAAAATCCCAAAAAAGCAAAGCTTAAGCCCAGCTTTTAAACGACCATATTGGGGAAGAGAGTTAGAGCAAGTGAGTGGTGAATAAAACACTTACTTCAACAACAACACTCCCCCCAATATGAACAACATCGAATTAATTAACGTCCTAAATTTCTCTGGCGCAATTCGCTCTCGAATTCTTAACCCCAACCAGTTCCCAAACAACGCTATTGGCAGATAATACATTGATAGCGTAACGAGTGGCATATCCAACAAATCAATCGCAACATACCCAACTAACTTCATAGCATTCATTGCAGCAAAAAATACCGCAGATGTTGCCACAAAGGTCTGGGGAGTCAGCTTTAACGAGCTTAAATAAGCAATCAACGGCGGACCACCCGCATGAACCAAAGTACTGCTAATACTTGCCATACTTGACATCGTTAATGCACCCAAAGGACTTTTAAGAAACTTGGATTCTGAACTAGGTAACAGAAAAGCCTTTAATGAAAAAACAAAACAAAGCAGTGCTATCAGTATCTTTAAAACATCCTCATTAATTGTATCGATAAGAAAATGAGCCACCACCACACCTAACACAGCACCCGGCAGCAAAACTTTCACAATTCTAATATTCCAAAGCCCCCAAAGACTTCTTAACGCGATGACATCAGCAATAATGAGTATGGGCAGCATGATACCTATTGCCTGCAATGGTGATAATTTCAGCATAAGTAAAGGTACATAAAACACGCCCAACGCACCGCCAAAGGCCGATTTAGAAATGCCCGTTAGGAATACAACAAAGCCAATAAGAAATAGTGCAGTAATGTCCATGCGTGGATAAGAGAGCCAGAACTCGATAGTAGATTTACAAAACTGTAGGAATATCTTTTTATTGTGCCATTCAGCCAATTTAAATGCATGGCTTTATTCAACAAAAAAACTCCCATCCAGATACACCTGCAAGGGAGTTTTTAAGTAATCACTGACTAATTAGACCGTCGATTAGCAGCCTAAATCTACTTTTGCCACATCGTCATTCACAGGGGAACAATTGCCTGACGGCGTTGTTGTTGGAACATATCGGCTAAGATTGGGATCATACAAGCCACCTTCTATAAATGCGGTAATTTGATTGATCTCTTCTTCAGTTAGACCCAGAGGCACAAATCGAACATCCAACGCACTGGTTGGTATGGCTTTTTGTGACACGCCAGCGTTCTTATAAGCCACTACATCACGAATGGAAGTAAAAGAAGCACCATGCCCAAATACACTTGTATCTGCTAGGTTATAAAGCTGTGAAATTTTGAATTTATAATTGTCAGATTCCACACCTGTAAAACCACCTCGCCCAAGGCTTGTCGCTTCATCTACCGTACCGGTAATTTGAGGATTGTTTGGGTCGAAATCAGCAAAACCAATGGCAAAAAACACCTCTTCATCCGTCGCACCAACTGGCGAGCTTAAACCCGGACCACTATGACACGCAGCACAATCGGCTTTCCCAAAGAATAATGTCGCTCCTGCTATTTCATCATCTGACATCGCTTCCTCATCACCGTTTAACCATTGTTGAAAAGGTGCTTGATTAGACAAAATAGTACGTTCAAATGCAGCAATCGCCTTTCCAGCATCACCGGTTACATCATCAGAACCTTGAGGAAACGCAGCTTCGAACATAGCCACGTAGTCAGAATTTGTTTGCAGGATGGTATTCTCATCGGTTTTTAACCTGTGCACAGCAGTTCCCGCAATTGCCTGAATTTCCAAACCCGACAATTGACGACTATTTTCAGCCTTCGGCGTACCCGTTGTTGCTAGAATCTCTTGGGCAATAGCGTTGTTAACGATGCCGTTTACGGCGTTACCAAACTGCCCATTCCAAAGCATTACATCTTGATAAGCAGTATTTAATACCGCAGGAGAAGTAACAGGTTGAACATCAGGGATAAGCGTCGGATCAGTTGCAGCCTTGTCAAAGCCTGCCGCCAAAACACGACCCGTACCTTTTTCACCAAAACCTTCTCCACCTTCAGCTATTCCTTGAGGAATGCCTGCTTTGAAACCCGCTTCGGCATGATGACAACTCGCGCAAGACCAAGTGCCATTTCGATTTCCATTAACCCCTTCCGTACTCAATGCAGTTTCATGATAAAGCATCTGACCCAATACTACCTTTTCAGCTGTTAACGGATTATTGGGATCTTGAGGGATGTTATCTAAATCGTCGCTGGCCGGAAGAATGAATGCATCAACTCCTTCGCCATTTGACGCTTCTACAATCGTATCCCTTAAGACTTCGGAAGCAGTTGGTTCAACCGTAACCGGTGGAGTCGGCACATTCACAGGCAAATTATTATTATCATCGCCACAACTGGCGAGTACCAAAGATATTGCAACCAAAGCAAGCTTACTAACTATCGACATTATTCTTGTATCCTTTAAAACTAAACATCTAGGATAATCAAAGGGCAAAAATCACAATTTGACCACACCTAAAACAACACTTTTTTAACCATTTAAAACAGAAAAAACCTGAATGAATAAATGATAACAAGAAAATAAATGATAACAAGAAATTAAAAATGTTGAGGTTACATAACTAACCGATTGAAATAAAACATTGAATTTTTATAGAAAAAAGAAAACAAATAAAAAAAACTGGACAAATTTATAGCCAAAACATATAAGAGAAAGGAGTTTCAATTTCTGCACAAACGTTGAAGCCAAGGGCACTTAACTTTTCAGAACTAAATCATAGCGACTCAAATAACAAAATCGCTTTGCTGAACCGTTTTGCAAATTTTGCCCGTGTACTACTCAGGAAAAATGCTAAAGACAAGTACCACTTTCAGCACCAAGATAAGGCGCCAAAACAAAGAGATAAAAATAAGGGGCAGAAACAGGCACTGGAACAAGCACTGAATTAAAATGCCCAAGCAAGCTTTTAGAAAATGATTAACAACTCAGCATCGTTATTCATTTTGGAGTACACAACTCAATACCTAATGCTTTGAGCCAGATGAATAATTGCCTGTGAAAAATCTTGTTTTAATTCATCCTGGCGATATTGTAATTCCTCAATTGCTTTAATTAAGCGCTGTTTGCCCGGATGATTCGTCATAATCAAAAAACCCGGCAACATTAATAAAGATGATTCTGAATCGCGCACAAAATTAAATTCGTCTAACCAATGCGATTTTAACGATAACCCGTCATTGTCAATCTTCACTTGCTTCACCCCTACATGGGATGCACTGAATTGAGATGAGTCATAGAGATTAAAATTATCTAGGTCCGTATCTTCTATCGTTGGTGCACTCGGCTCCATCATAGCAAATCATCCTGTAGTATTGGTTTTCACATTAAAGCACTGTTTTTACATACAGCACTTATAATAATGGAAAATGCTGGTAATACAAGCATGTTGAAATATTTTTTATCTCTTTTCACTCGCATTATTGTGCTCATGCTACACAATGCTAATGAGTCGATCGCCTAAAAAGGCCTATTTACTTAAATAGTTCCCCTATCAATGAATTTAGTGCCATTCATCATGTCACTTTGTTAATTCGTCTCATTAGGGATTGTTAATCATTGGCGACCATCTATGTTTAATTTAAATCAGATAGCTGTGGCAGAAATATGATCAAAACAAACGCTTTTCTTGGAATGAAGTTTGCGCGCCTAATCCTTGCGAATTTGGCACTTATCAGCTTGTTTTTTATCGGCAACGCTTTTGCAGCTGATGTTGTCTTTGAAAAAGGAAAAAGACCCACAAAAGACATTACTCGCGACCCTTTAAGCAAAGGGCCCACCATTGTGGATATGGCAAAAATCAAACCAGATATGATAGTCGCCGATGTATTCGGTGGCAGTGGTTATTACAGCGAAATTATCAGTCATCACGTTGGCAAATCGGGAAAAGTCTATTTGCACAACAACCAAGCCTATTTGCCCTATGTTGAAAAAGAACTCATTGCTCGCTTGGCTAACAATCGGCTGCCCAATGTTGAGCGATTTGATCGGGAAGCAGAAGACCTTAATTTCCCCAACAAAAGCCTGGACGCCATTTTTTACATTCTCGGTTATCACGACCTTTACCATACGGTAGAGGGTTGGCACATCGAAAAAGCCCCATTTCTAAAGCGATTGAAAGCGGCCTTAAAGCAAGGTGGAAAACTCATTATTGTCGATCACTCCGCGGTTGCGGGTAGCAAAACCAAACACTCTCAAGAACTGCATCGAATTGACAAAAAATATGTAATAGACGAACTCACAGCAGAAGGCTTCACATTGCAGCAACAAAGTAATGTGCTCGCGAATCCAAAAGACAACCGGATGAGTTCTCCTTTCTTGCCTGAAATGCGCCGAAAAACCGACCGTTTTGTTCTAATATTTACGAAAAACTAAATAAGCATAGAATTACCGAAATATTGACATACTCACACCCCCTTTAAACAAACCAAAGTGGAAAAAGAGTCTTACGCACAATAAGGGTCAAGTAATCGCCTCTAATACAAATTAGTGTGCCCACGAAATCCCTAATTGAATCACTTTTAATGTGATATATGGTTTAATAGCGCCATTAAAACCAAACTATGCCTCAAGTAGCCATATCTATGTCGTTAATCCGCCTTAACAAATTTATTAGTGATTCAGGATTTTGCTCCCGTCGCGCAGCAGACAAACTTATTGAACAAGGTAGCGTCACCATAAATGGCTCTCGACCAGAGTTAGGCACTAAAGTAGCACCGGGCGATAGTGTTGAGGTAAACGGCAAGCGAATTGCGCCAAGAAAAGCGAATAAGTCAGATAAAGTGTACATCGCCTATAACAAACCAATAGGCATCACCTGCACTACTGAAAGGCATGTAAAAGGCAATATCATAGACGCCATCGGCCACAAAGAACGCATATTTCCCATTGGACGCTTAGACAAACCATCTGAAGGCCTAATCTTCTTAACCAACGATGGGGATATTGTTAATAAAATTCTACGTGCCGAAAACGCCCACGACAAAGAATATATCGTAACCGTAAACAAACCTTTAACTCCGCTATTCATCCAAAAAATGGCAAAAGGCGTTCCTATTTTAGACACAGTAACCAAGCCTTGTGTCGTGACCCAGCAAAGTAAAATAGTGTTCCGCATTGTGCTTACACAAGGGTTGAATAGGCAAATAAGAAGAATGTGTGAATACCTAGGCTACGAAGTCACAAAATTAAAACGCAGCCGGATCATGTCAGTAAGATTAGCAGGACTCAAAGTAGGTCAATGGCGCAATTTAACGAAAGAAGAGATGGAAACAATCAATAACGCAGTGGCAAGTTCTTCCAAAGTAGCGGTTCAACGCTGAGAGGCCCAGATTCTACGAGAGAGCTATTACAGGGTCTGTACCCTTAACGCTAGAGCACTATCGCCATAACAAAAAACGGGGCTAGAAGGGAATTCGTGAACAACAACTACACTTTTCCAAATGCTAAGAAGCATGGACAACTGAAAGAAGTATTCAGCAATATTTACATGGTAACTGGGTGTACATCACTCAAAGCTCCTCACATCAAATACGGCCCTCTCACCCTAACCTTCAGCCGAAATATGTATGTTATCAAAGAAGGCGAAGACTTAACGTTAGTCAACACTGTGCGGCTTAATGACGCCGGTCTGGCGGCATTAGATAAACTAGGCAAAGTTAAAAACATTATCAGAATTGCTGGATTTCATGGAATGGACGACCCTTTCTACAAATCCAGATATAACGTTAAGCTTTATTCCGTGGATGCACCTTTTGCAAAAGGCGTTTCCACCGAACCCGCTCAAGAAGATATTTATTTCGAAGCCGACGAAATACTTAAAAGCGATTCAGAATTACCCATTGCCAATGCATCTTACTTAGAGATTTCCAGCAGCCAGCCCAAAGAAGGCATTTTGCTATTAAACCGAGATGGCGGAATAGCCATTACCGGAGACAGTATGCAAAATTGGGAACAACCCGACGAGTTTTTCAATTTCGTTGGAGGCTTTGTAATGAAGCGAGCAGGCTTTATTAGAGCCTATAATATCGGTCCCGGATGGCTCCAATATGCCAAACCCGATCTCAAAGAAGTGCTGGCTTGCACTGAAAGCAAATTTGAAAACCTCTTACCAAGCCACGGGTCACCAGTGCTAGGTGGCGCTTATCAAAAATACGTGACAACACTCGAAAAAATAATGAAGAAATAGCAGGTAACTATATTTAAAAGGCATTATCGACACAAAAGATAATGCCTGAGGCATTCTTACAATTTAATCCCTGAAACACTTTCTAGTGAAATGCTAAACTATTAACCAAGCTCACAACCCAATAACAATAAGCCTCACTAATGCCAATCCAATCCGTAATCCTATTTTTAATCTCAATTTTGGCAAGTGCATTGCTGTTAGGTTTCTCATTCTCACTAAAAACCAAGCACAATTCCCGCTATTTAAATGGCTATTTTTACTACATTGTTACCGTCGTTAGCTATGGGTTTGTTAACTGGATAGGGCCTTCATTTGTTCGATATTGGGGCAATTTTGATTCAGTCAATACCAGCGACAACCAGTCAATATCAGCAATGATTCTGTTTATGGCCTGCGCTGTACCCTTGGCTCTTGCTAAATTGCATCTGTTTATTGCGTTCTTATTGAAGCTACTCAACCAGCCTCAGCCATTGTTGCTTACACGCATTTCATACAGCTTGGCTACGCTCATTACAATCATCCTGTTTTACCTGTTAAGTCGCGACTTTAACGACCAAACATTTATTCATTCACGGAGTTATCTCACTTTATTGGGGATAGCTGTGCTAATTACCACTTTTATCAGCTTGTTTTACTTTTTATCCAAAATTGAACAATTAGAAAACAAGCCACTGCAAAACACTGCCAGATATTTTGGTTGGATATACTTAGTTGGCTATTTCGTATACGCCAGCCCTTTTTACCTAAGTTATATTATTGCACTGCCTTGGTATCCCAGCGTATCGCCCTACATTTATTATGCTATGCACTTGATTCCATTGATATTCCTGAAGCAGTTCAGTCAGCAATATCAGCAAGGAAGCCCTCTAGAAACTGCCGATCCATTAAACCTTAGTGTTATCGTCAATCAGTACAATATCAGCAGCAGGGAAAAAACCATTTTATCCCTTATTTTAAAAGGGAAAAGTAATAGCGATATTGCCGAGCAACTCAGCATTTCTCCCAACACTGTTCGCAATCATATTTACAATATTTATGGTAAAACCAACGTCAAAAACCGCATTCAATTACAAAGGCTGTGCGATGGCACAAGCAACAATAATGACAATGACGATATCGAAGAAAAAAACGAGAAAGCCAAAAACTAAAAAGGCGAATACATCTCTGTACCCGCCCATTAACAATATGCCTCAGCTTGCTTCTAATTTGTACGTTGCTTCCACTTCGCAGGGACAATCTTGCCAGCTTTAATCGCCATACTCAGTAATGCCATACCAATCAGAAAATCAATACCAACCGACAAATAGGTTGCCTCAAGTCCAACAGCACCACCAGTAATCCATTCAGGGCCGCTTAATTCGGTAATCAACCATCCCTCAAACGTTAAGCCAGAATTTGCCATGCCAAACACACCCGCTTGCATAAAGTTCCAACCCGCATGAAATCCCCAACTCACCCAAATACGTCTAGTTAAAATGAAAGGCGCAATCAGTATCACGCTAGACAACACCAGCATAAAAATACTTAATAGACTTTCATTTTCATTGCCTAAATGCACACCCGCAAAAAGCAAAAGGCTAGTAATCAAAGCAATCCAAGAACCCGTCATTTCTTCTATTAAGCGATATACCACGCACAATAAAATGAATTCCTGAGCAAAAGATCCAATGCCAAACAATAAAAAGTTACTAAACAACTTTAACAGCGGCCTAGTTCCCATAATATTGAATTCACCAAAAACAGCGATTAGCCCAACAAAAGTAACCACCAAAATAGTCGCTACCAGTGCCCCTAATGCCCACTGCTTAAAAGCCCCTTGAAAGCCAAATTCAACGGCATCACGTTTCTCAAAAATATGACAGTAAAAGCGATAGCTCAGAATAAATAGCGGAATAGTTATCAGTACTCGCAAAAGATCAACATAGGTTGCAAAGGGTTCATCGAGCTTTTCAATAACCTGAAAAACAACCACAGAATTAATCAATAAGATGGGCACAAGAAATAATAAAATAACAAAAACCCGAGACAACGGAAAATGGAAAAAACGCCCTAAGAGACTTGTTGGAACGAACTTAGAAAATAGCTCTTCCGGCTGAATATTAGATTTTAAAAGTGTCATAATCTTTCCTCTAGTAAACAAAATATCTTGATTAAGATTTGCCCTAAAGATAGATGCTAAAGCCGTATTACAACAATAGTAAAAGGATCTCATTTTAACTAGTACCATTTTACTAGTCTTAGTTTTAATGATTATAAAAAGGAGCAAGTACTCACATACTTTGATTTGTTTTTAGTAGTGTGAAAATTAAACAACAGGAAGTCATATATAAAATAGCAAAGGAAAAACACAACACCAGCATCAATGCCTATTCCTGTAGTTTCCCGCATTATCACTCTAAGGGTATAGAACGGCTATCCAAATGATCAGAGCTGCGATTAGACTAATTAGCACCGCTGCGGATCCTAAATCTTTCGCTAATCCCGACAACGGATGAATCTCCAAACCAATTCTGTCCACTACCGTTTCAATCGCAGTATTGAGCACTTCAGCGAAAAAAATAAACAAAATAGGCAGAATTAAGATCACTTGCTCGACAACACTAACGTCCAAAAAAAATGTTACCACTGTCGCTATCAGCAACAAAAAACACTCCTGTTTAAAAGCAGATTCATTGCGAATCATCCAGTTAAACGCCCTTGCAGAATTTAGCGTCGCTAAATAAACACGCTTAGCACCGGTCGGCTTATTCTTATTATCAAACATGACTAAATAACTCCGTAGATACCTGTTAATAATTTGCAAATGCCCATGGCATCAAACACGAGAAAACGACCTTCAAGCTAGCCAATTTACCACTTCCGAAAAGATACAAGCCGTAAACTAAAAAGAAGCATTCTCTTTCTTAGTTATTAGGTTTCGCTTACGTCGTATGTTTTATTAATTGGCCGCCATGACCAAATCATTGTGGCTTTCTTTTTTGAAGAGAGAATGATGTTATGCCTAGGGCGTGAAGAAACAACTTCGTATACAATGGACACCGCAATAAAGCATAACCAACCAAACACATCAAACGGAGTAATGCATGACCATCTGGCTGATACTTATTCTCGCCATCGCCATTATCAGCGGACTTGCTCTTTACGCCGTAAAGTTATTGCTGCAATTAAAAAAGCAGCAGCACGCCGAAAAAAACCAAATCAAAGAGAGAAACCAAAACCTAGCCGAAAGCATCGACACTATCGGAATGGCAATGGAACAAGGCCAGTGCGACTACTCCGAAGGCGTATTACGAATTTGTGTATTACTCGATCATCTAAAACCAAACAGCCCAATCGATTTCACCCAAGTCTATCCTCAAATGTACAACTTCTACGATAAAATTAAAGACATCGCCACCCACGAAAAACGAACTAATCTATCAATCAACGAACGCATGAGACAAGACGCTGAACGCCTTAAATATGAAGCAGAAAATAAGTCTGCTATTGAGCAAGAGGAATTGCCGAAATTAAGGAAATTTATTAGCGAGTATTTGTAAAATCTTATCTAAAACACTTTAGCTGGTTTATTTTTAATGGATCACTCAACAGCTACTCCGCAAACCTTAACTTAAGCTTCTACCGCCATACAGCGGTTGAAAAAATGACAAACTAACCAGTAAAGAGCGACGATCACAATCTAGTACCTATTGTTTCATCTTGGAAGACTATCTATTTCAGCCACTACTTCATATTTATACCAAAAATAGAAACCAAAGAAGATACCAGTAGCAGCGCCATGCAAACATTAAAAACTCTAAGGCGTTTCGGGCTCGTTAAAAACCGTTTTATCTTAATGCCCAGCATCATCCAAACGCTCACACAAGGCAGGTTAACAGAGCCAAACACCGCAGCAACCGACAAAATGGCATAACTCGTATTCGATGGCGCATACACAGAAATTGACGTTAAGGCCATTGTCCACGCTTTAGGGTTAACCCATTGAAACAAAGCCGCTTGTACAAACGTTAAGGGTTTCGACTTAACCTCTCCATCTTCCATCTTAGTATTGGTCATGGCTATCTTAGCCGCCAAATACAGTAAATACGCCACGCTTAACAGCTTCAACAAATCACTTAATGGCGGATAAAGTGCAAATAGCTGCATTACCCCGGTGCCAACTAATACAATCATCAGCATAAAACCAAGGGAAATACCTAACAAATGTGGCAAAGACAGCCTAAAACCAAAGTTAGTTCCCGAACTCATTATCATCAAATTGTTAGGCCCAGGGGTAATGGATGATACAAAGGCAAACAACATCAGCGCCATTAACAATTCAATCGTCATGATTTAACTCCATTCACATAAGATGTATTGCAATTATAAATCAGAAAAAATACAATTTTTGCGTGTTTTAGCTATCATAATTTCAAAAGAAAACAATAAATGAGCCAATCTGACAAATACAACGCAATAATATTGCACGAACTTTCAAAAGACGGACGCATTCCCAATGTTGAGCTTGCTGAGAAAATAGGTCTTTCCCCTTCCGCCTGCTTACGCCGAGTACAAGAGTTAGAAAATTCTGGACTAATTAAAGGTTACCGCGCGGTATTAAACAGAGAAATGCAAGGAATAGGATTTATCGCCTACATCACCGTAGGGCTAAAAGAACATACCCGAGAAGCACAAATCGCATTCGAAAAAGAAATAAAATACGCCAACGAAGTCGTGGAATGCCACAACACAACCGGCCCTTTCGAATACTTACTTAGGGTCGAAACCCTCGACATTCGCACCTACAAAACATTCCACTCCGACATTCTGGGCGCAATCCCACAAGTTAACACCATAACCACTTATGTGGTCATGGATTCGCCCAAAGATGAAAGGGGATAATAAAAACCTATTTCAATATTTTGTTTTTAACCACAAGCACGCTAGCCACAATTAATACCACAACGGTTATTACCGAACTTTCAGGGCCGTCGCTGCCGCCAGTCAACCAAAGCGGCGCACTTTCCACCATTTTCAAATCAACAAAAATAGGGTTTATGTTTAGCTCGATTCCTGTGGTGGCAAGGCCAAAACCATTGATAAAAAACCAATTCCACCCCGCATGCCACGCTGCCGCGCCCCAAATAGACTTCTGCTTTACCACCATAATGCTCATAAACACCGAAAACAGCACCAGCGTTATAATATTAAGCAACTGCATTTGTGTTGAACCATTAAGAAAGTCCTCCGATAACAAATGCATTAGGGTAAAAAATAAAGTATTCACCGCTATCCCGATAAAAACCCCATAACGCTCTGCAATACGGCTGAATAACCATCCTCTAAACAGGTACTCTTCAGCCCCAGATTGCACAGCAAAACCAAGCATTAAAATCAGCAACGGCACAAAGTCATTAAGCTGAAACATAGCATCGGTATCACGTTCATAGCCTTGTAAGCCCCAAACAGAACACACAATAATCAGCGACATTAACAGCCCGTAACCATAGCCATGCAAATAGTGCCTAACGGGTTGCCCATCGTTATACATGCCAACACTCGCAAACGTTCGCCCTTCAAAAAATCGCGTCCATAACCACGTAAACAACACCACTGCTAAAAAAGGCGCAAAAAGCATATAAATAATATTGGGATACGTTTCCAATTCCTCCTCAGGAATTATCCCCATTTCAAAAACGGGAACCAATGTAATGAGCTGCCCAGCAATTAGAAATACAATAGCCAAGAATGGCACAGCGAATACCCAGGTTTTTCGCTTGGGTTCCTGAGACTCGCTGAATATTTTTTGGGGTTTAAACATAGGGGGCAACATAACTAATTCTCCTTGTTCTGACCAATCTAGGCTATTTGAAGGGGTTTGATTTGTATTTAAACTCAAGTCTCCCATTGTCTGATAATGAAATTTCTAAATAACCTAAAAATTCCGGCCATTCTGCTAACGATAAAGGTTCTTGTTGAGTCCTTGAAGCTAACGTAGCCAAAATAGTGTCATGGGTAACCCAAATATGCGTACCTGATTTAGATTGAGATAGTAAGGTTTTAATTTGGTCACATACTGCTTTAACAGCGTGTTCTAAATCAGCAAACCCTAACCATTTATCACTACCCGCAAGCAAATGCTGGTTCACAGCATCATGACCTTTTTCTTGCCAGTGCCTCCAAGCAAGTTCACCATCTTCAATAACAAAGCCGGGGTCACCTAAAAGCCTGGTAACTTCAATATTCGAACTCGCAATGCCCACTGCGTCCGCAATCAACTCGGCAGTTTGACGGCAACGGCCTATAGGGCTCGTTTTCATACTAATTACCGGTTGTGATACAAGCTTTCCAAATATTCGACAATCTCGCTTCCCCTGCTCAGTAAGCAAAACCTCACTACCCACTTCGGATGGCGGTATAGTAGGACGCTCTGCATGTCTTACAATCAGCAATTTATTAATCAAGTGATACCTCTTTAGTAAAACTCAAAACCGTTACCAGACCTTCTTTGCTGATGGATTGTTTTAAGTGCAGGCCAGCTTCATTTGCTAATTGTTCATACTGTTGCTGAGTCCTTTCCTGCCCTCCTGTTACACATAAAAGATGCAGATCGCATAATGAGCCTTCAAAACGAGTATTTGATAGCAACATCTCAAAAACATATACCTCCCCATTTGGCTTTAATGCATCTGCCATACGCCTTAAAATTCGCCTAACATGCTCATCACTCCAATCATGCAATACTCGCGCTAAAATGATTTTGTCAGCGCCAATAGGCCATGGCTTAAATAGATCAAATTCAATTTTGTCTTTAACTTGGCTACCTTCAATAACCTCAGGTAAATCACCCAATATAATCTGTGCTTCTGGGTAGGCAGCTTCCAGCATTATTGCCAAAGCACCAGTGCCACCAGCGGCATCAAAAACAATATCCCGAGGTTTTATTTCCAAACAAGAGATTAAATTGGGATAGTCTTTTAAGGCATAGCTACTGAGCATTTTATGGTGATTTTTAACCCTGATAGAATCATCTGCCACCTTCTGAAAAATATTACTTTGAGGCTCTTCACCTTTCATTATTTGAGCCAGTTGATACCAGCGTTGCAATAAATCTCCTTGATATTCCATCGCGGCTGTCGCCAAAGACATATTATTGCTTGGCAATAAATAAACGCCTTTAGGAGAAACCTTCCAGCCATTATCGTCACAAAGTACCAACCCTAATTCAGCCAACGCTCTAAGCAACCTTGCTAGTCGTTCTGGTAATGTTTGTGTGGTTTTTGCCAGTTCATGAGTATTGGCAGGCATTTGCTCAAAAACGCCCAATTCGACGGCAGCAGCAACGGTAAATGTTCGCCAATAACCAACAAGATCGGCCGATAACATTGCAAAACCATCGACATGAGCAGAGCGCAATGTGCGAAGAATGTCCCCGCTTTCATCAATTACTAGAATCGCGCCATCTAACGTTTCAACCCGCGAACAACCATTGTAAAACGCTTCAACGCTGGTGTACCTTTGTTGGTAAATACTCTTGCCCGTTTTGTCTATGTGGTGCCAGCCGGTTTTATCTTTAGCACGAGCAAATCCCTTATGGTAAACATCTAAATCGTCATACCATTGCTCATGTAAAAGAACACCATTTAAATCTATATGCGAGCTACTACCATTATTCGCCTGTACTACCGCAATTCCTTCACGAAAGTCACCACAATAACGCCACCGACTAACGTAAATTGCCTCTCCTTGTTTATCAATGTGAAAATAGTCACCATGTTGACCACATACAACCGCAATATCACTTTGGTAGTTGCCAGCAAAAGCATACCGCTGAGGATAGGCAGGTAAACCATCTATACCAATATGAAACCATTCGCCTGAGTCTATTACCGCTGCTAAGTCGCAATAAAAACCAAAAGTGCGATCGTATCTATTGGGATATATAGCGTCGCCGGTGGAACTGATATGCCACGCTTTGTCTTGTGCATAAACTGGCGCGGCTTGGGTTTCATTATTAACGGCATGAAAAGCCAGCACTTCGTCAAATCGTTGTTGATAGGCTGGCGTTTCATCACTAAAAATGTGATGGCTACCATCGTCAGAAACTTTCAGTTGTTTTAGGTGATTCACGACGGGCGCCTCATCGTGCATTGCTTACACAATGAATGTGAATGATAACTACTCATCAACGCTTCATATTCAGCACTACTCGCCAAAGTTTGTAACGACTCTTCTGCAAGGCTCCCAAAGTTGCCTAATAACTTACGCTGTTGATCAGGTGCACAGCACACATTAAATCGACCCGACGCGTCAACCCAGATTTCTTGACCTAGAAATGGGCAATCGCCATCAGGCGCAATATCATCAAGATTATCTAATTGCAGCGTGAAAAAATTATCTAATCGAAATGGCCGTTCAGCGGTTTGATTGTGCTCCAAAACCCTTCCCTGGCAATGCTTGGCGACTTTATTCCAACGTTCAGCAAAAACAATATCGTTACGCAAATTCTCTTGTGCTAGCTCAGGAAAATGCGCCCATAGCTGATGCCCCTTAATGCGATCAAATCCCAACTGAATGGCTAATTCAAGCAAGTCTGGAATGTCATCCAAATTACTCCGCATAAAGGTTAACTGCATAGTCATGGAGCAATAGTGACGATTAGACCACTCATCTCTTATGGCAATAAAACGACGTGTATTCTCAATATGCTGGGCCAAACTAGCGCCACGCATAATGTCACTTTGGCTTTTTTCAGATACCCCATTCCACGATATTTTCACATCACTACCAATTGGCACAATGCGATTGGCCCAATATTCAACGTTTTGATGCTTATCAGGGCTTGGAAAAGTGCCATTGGTTGTTAAGTTCAAAGACAAATTTAATTCATGGCATAAATCTAAAAACACGTCAAAATGAGGGTAAAGAAGAGGCTCCCCCATTGTTGACGGGATCACTTCAGTTATCCCCATAGCAGCCGCTTCACGAATCACCTTTACAAGCATTTTTCTATCCATATTTGGCCGCAACCGTCCATTTTTTTTGCGGTCTTTAGGGCTTTCGGAATAGGGAGAGTGATCCTCACACATAATGCATTTTAAGTTACAAGTATCAGGGTTGGTATCCAGGGTAATGCGCCAAAAGTCCTTTTTGCTCACGACAGCACCTTCCGATAACAGTTTTCCAAATCTAAAATGTGTTGCTCGATATCAGAAATATCCCCCTCCTTGCTAAATGCATAACCTCGCTCACCCAATCGCCTAGCTAAATCAGGATCATCCAATAAGGTCTGCATTTGTTTAGCTAAATCATCCACATTACGATGTTGATAAGTCAATCCATTTAATCCATCAACCACATATTCCCCCATGCCTCCGGCATTAGCCGTAATAACTGGCACTCTAGCTTGTTGTGCCTCATGGATAACTAAGGGAGAGTTTTCAACCCACACCGAGGGCGTTACAATTACATCGGTTTTACTCAATACATCTGCGGTAATTTGTTGGTTTTTGTATTCAGGCATCCACTGCACATTCTTTTGTTTATCCATTGGTAAAGTGTCTGCAATCGCATGTAAAGCTCTAGAATCTTGGCCTCTATCTCTACCCCAAATACGCAACACCGCGTTCCCTTGTAATTTTCCGAAGGCTTCAATTAGCTGATGAATGCCTTTAGCAGGAATATGTGTGCCAATATAACCAAATGTAAAAGGCTCACCGGCCACGCGCTCTCTGCCAATCATGCGCGAACGGTCAAAGCCATAATCAAGGTATACGCTTCTATCTTTTGGTAAGCCAAAATCATTTTCATAACGTTCTTTTAAATATTTTGCGGGCGAAATGAATAAATCAACATCATCAATCACTTTGCGAATATGCGCCATGCGCCTCTCAACCCACCCTTGCCAATAGCTAATATCATATTCCCGTTCTTCGTCGGCACCAGAAAAATAACGGGCATAACATTGTGTGGCACATTTGCGATTTTCTTGTCCATCGCAGGCCGCCCATAGGTTGCTATCAGCAGAATGCATTTGCATAAACTGCCCACGGGGGCACATTAACCAGTAATCATGCAAAGTATAAACAATAGGAACATTGCGCTTTTTCGCTTCAAAAACTAACGATGTGGACAAATGATTCAAATGCCCAATATGTACAATATCTGGCAGGAACTCATCCAATAATTCCGCAAAACGCTGATCAATAATCTCCACTCGATAACGATCTCGATGCCGAGGGTTATTAACTAAATGAAGGGTTATTTCAGGCACATCTACATCATGACTCAAACGCATGGCGCCATCTGGCCGAAAAGAATCTTCTTCCCGAGTAAACACATGAACGTTATGACCTTGCTTTACCAATCCATGACATATTGTTTGTGAATAAACTTCAGAACCCGCGTTATACAACATAGGGTAGCCGTGGATCACTTTTAAAATTTTCATGCACAAGCACCTGTTACTAATTGCGCTTCAAACTCTTTAACTAACATCGCAATACCTTTTTTAGGAGAGATTACAGCTTGCCAATCCAGTAGCTCTTTAGCACGTGCTGGGTTGCCAATAAATCGGGAAACATCATAACTACGCGACTCAGCTGCATTAATAGCAGAACAACTACCTGCACTAGCCACGGCCAAATCCGCAGCCTGTTTTAAGGTAGTACCGATTCCAGGCAAAAAATGAATAGCAGGTAAATTACGTTCACCCATTGCTAACAACTCAACAACACGCGCAATACCAATTACGGTGTCACTAACATGCGTAAAATCAAACAAATGCTCAAATCCATCAACCCTTAATGGGTTACCCAATACAGCGTTACGACAAAATGCGGGTAACACTCTGTCTAAGTGGTCATTAACACAGCCATAAACATTGGCCAAACGCACAACCGCCGTGTTTAAACCCGCAGCTCTTGCACCAAATACCGCTTGCTCCATGTGCAATTTTGCCTTCCCATAAATATTGACGGGACTTAGTTGCATATCTTCATTAACCGGCAATTGCGTAGGCTCACCGTAAACTTCACGACTACTTGATACCAATACCCAAGGTTTTTGCGCACTTTTAGCCGCTAGTTTTAATAAGTTCTCACTAGCGAGTGCATTGGTTTGCCAACACTTTTCCGGGTCGTTTTGCCCCCAAACCACACGAGATACCGCCGCCAAATGCACCACACCGTAGCAATTTTGCATAGCCTGTTCTAACAAATGACTATTGAGAATATCACCAGAATTATCGGCCAAATCAAAGCCAACCACTTGGTATCCCATTAACGCTAACTTGGGCACTAAATGACGACCAACCAATCCTAAATTGCCTGTCATCAGTATTTTTTTCATCCTAATTTCATTCCTTAAATTACTGTATTCTTAAATCTCAAAAATTTATTTTTAACTGCCCCAGAAAATAAAGAAATACTCAAACGAGTATTTCTAAATCGCACTCAATAGCCAAACCGGCCCCTAAACCTCTTTTAGGCTTAAGCTTGTTTAACAATTTCACTGAACTAAATGGGGAAATGAAGCAACATTGAGAGGTTAAAAAATAAGCAGAGATTATTATTTAAACAACACAAGTCAACATGGTTAATATAATAACCTACAAGGAGTTAGTTATTAATAAATAATATGGCACCTGTTACGAAATCGAGCCGGATAAGCAATCTTTGTGGCGATATTGAATACGAATAATATCTGTAGCGATTAGGATCGTTAATATTCGCGCATTACATATTGGAGACAAAGTGCGAAGTCTTTGCCAATGTACTTTTACTTACTTGCCCTGAACCAAGAATGCTCACAACAATCGCGTTTTATAACGCTTCGCTAATTTACGGTTGCATAGGGGTGGTAAAATGCAAATAGTAAGGGTGGAATAGCATCATGACGGGCTATTGAAGCCCTCACCAAACACTACATTACAGGGCTCAGTCGGTACTTTGTTTAAGTATCACTGGGGAGAAATGAGGGTTGTCTGTTACTGGTTTAAGTGTTGCCATGGCTTTTTTGCGGAACTTGCTGCGTCGGCGGCCCATGCGGTTTACGGTTGACCAAATCATTAGCAATTCGAGGGCATTTAACGTTCTTTTGAAATAGGCATAGTTATCGTACATCCATGTCCAGTGCCAAAACTGTTTGGCAAATTCTTCGTCAAATCCAAGATAGTCCAAATTGCGAATAAAGTTTTCAATCATAGTAGTTAGATCTACAACAAAATACATACTGATGATTGCCATTATCAGAGTTTCTGCGCGGGTATAAGAATAGTCTGGAGTTTTCGACTTGGAAAAATCTAACCAATATAAACAACGATAGGATATCCATGGCCTGAAAAACAGAAAGAAAAGAACAATCACGTCAGTAAGTAAATGGATTAGATAAAGTTGAGTGTTTATCCAAACATATGGCTCTCCCTCTTGAGCAACCATAGGGCTATAGAATACAGCTACAAACTCCACAGCTTTGAAAATGGCCAACCCAAAACATAAATGAACAATGCTGCTATGTTTTGCATTTAATCCCGCAATCAAAAAGGCAAAGGAAATGTATAGAAAATACACGACTTCCCATTCATCAATATAATTCAAATACGAAATCGTAGTTAGCGCTAAAACAATATACTTCATTGGCGACTTGCTTGCCCTAATGTCATTTTATCTAATTGTCTACCTTGGCTTGGCTCCTTGCCCCTCACTCGACTGAAGCTCGACCGGCTCAGGCGCGCTCGCAGTAGCACCTGCACCAACGGCTTCGCTAACTTGGGTTTCAGCTGCCAACCGTGCCCTGCCCTCATCACTAATACTCACCTGAGTAGAAGCAGGGTTTACGGGCTGTTGAGCAGCCTGTGTACTTTTTACCGGTTCATTTTGTGCCGATTGTAATTGTGCTGTCGTTGCACTATTTGCTTCACCTGCGGATTGCTGAGCCACCCGCTGAAAAGCTGCAATTTGAGCATTTGCTGAGCCAGAAGAAGAAATATCCATACCAATAAAACCTCACACAACGCATAATTTACCTTTGCGTATTGTCGAAGGTCTCAAGGTAAACTGCAACCTTTAGGTGTAAATATTAGCCAGTCCCTATAGCTCATAAACGTTTGTTCATTAGCATTAGTGTCTAACGCTTAAATTCCCCGGTAGCAAAAGCGTTAATTAACCTAATTACAGATCACTACTTTCAGGAGCGTTATCTTCAGAATCCGTACTGTCTACCGGCTTTTTGGAACGTCGATATTCCGTCACCAACTCATACACTTCCTCAAACACTGCTTGAATATTACTCACGCCACACACACTTAAATAGGCTAAAAAGGTATTCCAACGGGCCTTGCCTACATCGTTTTCCCAGTCGCTGATTGCCTGCCGCGACACGCCGATTTTACGAGAAACTTCCGATACGCTCTTATTACTTCGCAAGCGTAAGGCACGTAACTGCTCGCCTGTGATGGTGCTATTCGTTACACCTTTTTGATCTTGTTTATTCACCTTAATCTGCCTTACATGCTCTGGTGTCGTGGTTGTACATACACCCTGCTTTTTGCACTAACCCTTACACACCAACTAAACATAAATATATCCCTTACGAATATCGCGGGAATAATATAGAGTCTTTTTATTACCGTCAATTTATTCTTACCCTCTAAGAATAAAGGAGCTAGCCAATTAATCCCACACACAACAAAGATACATAATTCTGTCTTCCATAAATATTGGCTAACTCATTCAACTAAAAGCAATTATTGAACTAAAGATCTAACGACACCACTTTTTTAGGCCCGCCAGCGGGTAACGGCACAAAAGCCTCATCCACAACCCGGTACTTATCCAAACGCTCCGTTACCTCTACCATTAAATCAAAAAGAGGCGTCATCCATTCCCTACCTTTTGCGCCTTTTTCTTTCACAATTTCCAAGGCCGAGCGCAACAGTTCAGACTCAATTTTCAACTGAGTGTGGTCTTCGAGTTTCCTTTCGCTTATATAAGATTGCGCATTACCAATAAACTCAACACATGTTTTTAATAAGCAATGAATCGACGTATGCCAGTTCTCTCCCAAATCGTTAGCCAAAGACAAAAGGTGTGTTGTGGCACTCACCCGAGACTCCAATTCCACATAATCATATCGAGATAAAATAAGCGTGTTATCAGTCATCATTTTTAATCCAATCGTATTGTTGGAAAAAATAATACGCAGAATATGTCCGTGAAACCGACATATTGCCCGGTTAGAGAAAGTAAAAAAGCGAGGCTTTAAAGTGACGACTGATTAAAGCGCTGAACAAAGGAATGACTTGTTTAGACAATACAGCTACGTAAAAAACATTATTCGTATTTGAGTATTACTCGAAGATTGTATATCGCTAACCTGCGAACAAACGTTAATGCAGTTTGACGGTATCACTGGCTCGCTAGTTCCATCCAGACCAATTCAGCCACGGCGTTTCCTTGCTATTAATGTTTTTGCCTCTGCAATGACATCGGTATGACTCAATACTTGTCGCAATGACGATGAGCGTTTAAAAAAACGACGTTACTTTGATAATGACTATTTCCATGAGTTGCTGGAACGTGTTTATCTTTTGTGTACAAATTTCGTTCTAAATATACACATTTTAAGAGAGCCATAAACTTGCGACAAAGAGCAAAAGACTCATATCGCGACCCTCTTTGATTAATAGCAAGTGCTGAGATAGTATGCTGTTTATACTGTGTTAGAGCTTACTAAGCTACCTCTGCTTTGTATAAATCACCTACATACTTCTGTAAAATTGCACACGAAAGATAATCACGTTCTAAGGACTAGACCTCAGGAAATGAAATATATACCCGTGATCAATGAAGACACTTGCTTTTGTGTGTATAGAGGATCAAGCTATAGCGCATGAAAATAGCACTGACATTCAATGAGAAACAAAGTTTGCTCGCACAACACTCGACAATGCGAGATGGTCGAGTGCGCGACCGCATAAAGTCAGTTATTCATGCAAGCAATGGCTGGTCGCCAGCAGAGATTGCTGATGCATTATTGATTCATGAAACAACGGTTCGTCAGCATCTAAAAGACTATCAGGAGTCAAAGAAGCTCAAGCCAGAAAATGGCGGCTCTCAGTCGTTTTTGAACAACGAGGAAACGGCTGAGTTGATAGCGCATTTAAGCAAGCATACTTACTCCTACAGCTATCAGATAGTTGAACACATAAAACAAACTTACGATGTTCACTTCTCTGTCCCAGGTTTAAATAAATGGCTCCACCAACATGGTTTTAGTTATAAACAGCCCAAAGGTGTACCGCATAAGTTCGATGAAGAGAAACAAGCGGCTTTCATCGCACATTATGAAGAATTGAAGTCGCAAGTGGCTGATGAACCGATCCTTTTTATGGATGCCACCCACCCGACACAAGCCACTAAGGTAAGTTGTGGTTGGATAAGGACAGGAGAAGATAAAGCGGTTGAAACGACAGGTAGTCGTACACGCTTAAACATACTTGGAGCAATCAACTTAAACGCGATTGGCTCAGCTCATATCGAACGTGTTGAGCAAGTTAATAGCGAAACCATTCAACGATTTCTGGCGCAGTTACGTGAAAACGAAAATAGCGATAAAACACTTCATTTGATCCTTGATGGTGCCGCTTACCATCGGGCAAATGCGGTGAAGGATAAAGCAAAAGAGTTACACATTCAGCTCCATTATTTACCTCCCTACAGTCCAAATTTGAATCCTATTGAGCGATTGTGGAAAGTGATGAATGAACATGCCCGCAATAACCGTTATTTTGCGACGGCAAAAGCATTTCGAGACGCGGTTGATGATTTTTTTGTTAACACACTACCTGCTATTGCTGATTCCTTGGCAACTAGGATCAATGACAACTTTCAGGTACTAAGACACGCTTCTTGAAGTGAATCGGGTATATCTTCCAAATTTATTGAAAAAACAAAGGGAATAACGGAGAACTTATAATGCCTACTTGTTGGATTGTTGCAGGCCCTAATGGAGCAGGGAAAACCACATTCGCTTTGGAATTTTTACCTGAAGTTGTTAAGTGTACTCATTTCATTAATGCTGATCTAATTGCGGCTGGCTTATCACCATTAGCGCCCGAGAGAGAGCTGATGGCAGCTAGTCGAATTGTTCTCAATGAAATTCAGATTTGCATCAATAAGAGGAAAAGTTTCGCATTTGAAACTACTCTATCAGGTCGTGGGTATTTGAAGTTAATTAAACAATTGCAATTGGACGGATGGAGAGTCGAACTAATTTATTTAGCACTCCCAAATAAAGAAATGTCTCACTTACGGGTCGCTGAGCGTGTTGCTCATGGTGGTCACAACATTCCAACTAAAGACATTGAACGGCGCTTTCCCCGCAGCCTAAACAATCTGCTCAATCACTTTTCTTCATTAGTTGATCAGTGCCAATGTTATTTGAATGCCGATGATGAGCCAAAATTAATATTTGAACAACAAGGCAAACAACGTACAATTCACCAATCAGAGTTGTTCAAATTACTCAATGAGGAAGCTTCCCGTGGCACATAAGGCACCTTATTCAAATGAAATTGTTAAGAATACTCACGCATCATTACAAAAAACGGTGAAGGCAGCCTTAATACGCAAAAAAAAGCTTGGTCAATACAGTGTTATCTGGCGTGAAAATCATGTAATTACCGAAGGAGACGATTTCCCCCTTGTTAGCATACTCCCAAGTATAGGGGCAAAGTAGGCTCCAGTAGCTAGCATTCTCCTTAGTAAACCAACCACTAAAGCCACCCAAGTGACCTTAGTGGTAGCCATCGTTATTTAGCTTATAAAATCAGGCTTATTTCCAAGGACCAATTGTCAAATCAATCACCGCGCCGCCGGGAACGTTATCAATGGTTTTTGCTGGCACGTTAGGGCCGCTGTATTTGCCCATGGGGTTTTCGTCCATGCTGAAACCGTACACTGCATTGTTGTAAAAAATGGGGGAACCATTGCCTTTAATGCGTGAATCCGTGCCGCCTTTCGTGGAGTAATGTAGGAACTTAGCGTACAAGTGACATACGCTCCCCGCTTTATACCAGTCGTCAGATTTGTTCCACGCGGTGGTGGATTCTCCACTGGATATTGCAGTGGTGCTAACACCATTCACCGCCACACCTCGACATAATGCCTCCCAAATAGAGTCTTGTAGCAAGCCTGCATCGCCACCAGAACCCGCCGGTGTTAAGTCATTAAAGGCTTGCTGAAATACATATAGCGCACTTTTAAGACCCGATGGCGGCTGATAAATGGTGTGGCTATCTGTACCATTACTTAACGTGAAGGCAGAAGATGAAACTCCGGTTTTTGAGTTCGTTTGAGATGAAGAAATACCTGAGTATGTACGGCTACTTTCACCAGAGGCACTTAAGCTAATACTCAAGTAATTACCCACTTTAAAGAATTGCTCTAGTAACGTATCCCAATAAGTTGCCAGCGGATCGCTGTCAGCTGTACCCAAAATCATTTTGGCTTGCAGCATGTCATTAGGATCTGCAATTGCGAAGAACTGCCCATCCACACTTGGCGGCGTGGGAGAACTTCCACCAATTGATCCGTTATATAACAATTCCTGATAGGCAGAGGCTGCTGTATTTGCTGTCGTTTCAGCGGTAATAAACGTGGTAAATGCCGTGCCAATCTCTTCCCGATTGATTGATGTATCAACGCCATAACTTGTACCACTATAAGTAAAGGACAGGTTAAGTCCAAAGCCGTTTACTGCTGAAAGGTCGGCCTGTGCATTGTATCCAAATTCAAATACATCATATGGTCCCGGCGAGGCAACTCCTGGAGAATTTGCATAGGGATAAGCCGTGTATTCTATTGGTTGTTGGCTACTGACCGTTAGCGGGCTTGGTTGATCTTTGGATACCACAAAAAGCAATCTATCATTGCCATTCGTTTGGTTAGCCAGACTGACCGTTGCGATATCAGACACCTTATAATAAGGCACCTGCGCCGTTCCCTGAACATCAACGGTAAGCGAACCGCTATTATCCGATAATCCAGCGCCATACTGCCCAGTTAAATCATCATTAATACAAAGATAGAGTTCGCCTTCTTCCGAGCCGGGAACAACCAAGGTGTTATCTCCGATTTCAAACGGCGTTCCGTTTTTACCCACTTTACCAACCAAAACCCCCATCGAAATACCAACAATGGGATACGATGTTTGTGCTGCAGGCACTAGCAAGTTTGGACAGCCATTAGCATTGTATAGTTGCCCGTTGTTAGTACTGGGGTCTGCTGTCCAAGCACCACTTTTGTAAGTCGCTTTATAATTTTGCGGATTGTCTTTTACGATGCTAATACCGGTAGATTGCCATGCCTGATTCGCCTGAACCTCAACCGAGTTTGAAACTTGATCAAAATCGCCAGTTGAATTCAGTACGGCAAAACCGTCAATTCCGCCATTTATCCAACCCGCAACCCAGACAGTCGCGGTGTTTGCATCTAATCCACTGTTATCGGATAAGTTTATGGTGATGGGAGTAAGTGATGTGTTCATGAAATGCTCCTGATATGCTTCGTTGGTCCAAATCAAACCTCTTGTTGTGATTCTAATAAAATATACAAGAGGCTTTCTGTTAGATAAGAAGCTAGTCCATTATTTTTCTGAAAGATATTTCAGCTTATTTCACTTAGGAGCATTAATGAAATATTGAGGCAGACTTGCTAAAACGGCTGGCCGTCGTTGAGGAGCATTAGATTCGAAGCCATATGACTACCATTCTCATAATGGCTTCTGACTGAAACCAGTAAAGCATGGTCAATGCAGGCATCCGCTTGCCAACTCACATTGCCCATCAAGTTATCGCCATTATTATCATCATAAATAGCGATTCTGGCAGTTCTACCGGGTTTTAAAATGGCGCCTCCGGTACTAAGTGCAAAAGGTGAATTACCCGCATTGAATTCCCCTTCTAAAGCATAGGTATGTGGAAAATAAGCTGAACCATCATAACGTTTAAAATTCAGTGTCACGTTTAAATATTTATCACTAGTGTTGGTCACATTTACATAACCGGCCCACTTTACTGCCGTACGTAAATGCGGCAAATACAAGGAGTTGGTGGAACCTTGCCCGTTCTCACCATACTCCGACGGATAACAGGTGGCAGCAGGCGCACTTCCCGCAGCTTGTGCCAAGGATGAAAAGAGGATTAACAATGTGAAAAATACTGTTTTAGTTTTAATGTTTATCATTCTGTTTACCTATTGGTTAAATATATCAAATTCCCTTTTACAATAAGAATGGTAAACAGGTTTAGACATATCGCTTGCATAGCACGCAATTCACTTGTTTGTTATGCAAGACAACCTAAATAAAGAATAAAGTATTTTTGTTTTGCTATCTGGAAGGGGATTGGATGAAGCGGACAAACGTTTGACAACAAAGCAACCCAAAGAGCTGCTTTAGAGTATTTCAATTTGACTAAGGGGATGTAGATTCTAAAAAGGCTGACCGTCGTTTAAAAGGAGTAAGGTTGATGCCACACCAGAATAATGATTCCTCACAGAAACTAATACTGCTTCGCTAATACAAGCATCCGCCTGCCAACTAACACTCCCCATCAAAGAATTGTTATTATTATCATCATAAATAGCCACTTTGGCAGTCCGACCCGGCTTCAAAATGCCCCCCCCGTTCTCCAAAGCAAAAGGTGAATTACCTGCATTGAACTCACCCCAAAATTGGTGATGGTAAGGTGAGTAAACTGAACCATCATAGCTTTTGAAATTCAATTTCACATTTAAATATTCATCACTGGTATTGGTTAATGTGATAGATGCAGTCCACTTTGAATTAGTTACCAAATGCGGCAAGTACAACGAGTTAGTCGAACCTTGTCCATCCTCACCATGTGCCAATGGATAACAAGTAGCAGCAGGCGCACTTCCGCCAGCTTGTACTAAGGACGTAAAGAGGACTAACAACGCGAAAAATACTGACTTAATTTTAATGTTTACCATTCTGTTTACCTATTGGTTAAATATCTCAAACTCCCTTTTACAATGAGAATGGTAAACAGGTTTAGACATATCGCTTGCATAGCACGCAATTCACTTATTTGTTATGCAAGACAACTTAAATAAAGAATAAAGTATTTTTGTTTTGCTATCTGGAAGGGGATTGGATGAAGCGGACAAACGTTTGACAACAAAGCAGCCCAAAGAGCTGCTTTAGAGTATTTCAATTTGACTAAGGGGATGTAGATTCTAAAAAGGCTGCCCGTCGTTTAAAATCATCTGACTTGTGCCTAGACGCCCTGCATCCGAATATTGACTCCTAAAGGAAACAACTAACGCATCATCAATACATGCATCAGCTTGCCAGTCTACCGTACCAATCATCGAATCAGTACGACTTGCGTCATTGATAACAATTCTAGCGGATCTTCCAGATTGTAGAATGGCGCCCCCGGTTGCTAACGCAAAGGGAGAATTGTTTGAATCAAACTCTCCTACGAATGAATAATCTTGAGGCAGATAAGTCGAGCCATCATAATTCTTAAAATTTAGGGTAACATTTACATACTTGTCACTCGTATTAGTCAGCCATATAGTCCCACTCCATTTACTTGCTGTAACAAAATGAGGTAAATGCAAGGAGTTCGTCGAACCTTGACCACCTTCCCCAATTGCCAATGGATAACAGGTGGCAGGAGGCGCACTTCCACCAGCTTGTGCAATTAAAGAAGCCATCAGCAAAGTTGATGTTAAAGCTACCGAAATAAGTTTTTTCATATAGTTTTCCTAACTTGGTAATTTAAAGTCCCAATGTCTTATCGGTAGGAATAGGCGAACCTTTAGGGTATCACTGAGTAATTTTAGCGATGGTTCCAAAGCTTGGCCTGACTAAAACGGCTGGCCATCATTTAAGAGCATTAGATTTGAAGAACCATTACTATGGTGACTCCCAGGGTGAGAGCACGAGAGTTTAATTTTTGCCAACAGCATTCATTCCTGCCACTAAAACCTTCTCAAGATAATCAGGGCTACCATACGCCCGCTTCTGTTTGCGCGGTATACTGATTTTTCTGGTCCTTTCTGCTCGCAACATATTCAAAGCAAGATGTCTGACTCCCGACAACACCTCCGCAGCATTTCCTCTGTATATCTGACAGGCATCTTCTTTCATTGATACATCTAAAACCCAGTGAAGGCTATTTTCAACAGCCCAATGACTTCGTACCGCGTTAGCAAAACGGGCTTTGGATAGTTTCGCCGAACTAATGTAGTAACGGTGATCCAGTGATGCTTCCTTGCCTTTGATTTGACGAAATCCCAAAGCAACACCAATACTTGTTAAGCCTTTCCACTGAGGGAATTCGGCAGTAATTTTCTCAGCGCTCATGACGTAATAAGCCCTGGCTTCACAGCGCCCATGTCCTTTCTCAAGCGATAATATTTCTTCACCAATCGCCCCTGCCAGAGCTTTTTTCACCGCTTGTAATAATGTTTTTTGATTACCTTTCAATGCCAGAAGATAATCCCCTCCATCATCGACAATTTGTTCGGCAATCGCCGTTTGACAACCCATCGCATCTATAGAAATCAGGCAGTCTTTAATATCCAAAAGACTCAGTAATTCTGGTATTGCTGTGACTTCATTCGATTTTTTATCTGTTTTTATCTGTCCTAATACAACATTATTTTCGGTCGCAAAGGCATTCACCATGTGGATAGCGGATTGACGATCATTGCGATTGTAAGAGCTACAAAGACGTTTACCATCTATCGCAATGAGTTGCCCCTCAGATAAATCAGCCACCGATTTCATCCAGCCAATAAAACAATGTTGAAACTGCACGGGGTCAACACGGGATGTTACCCGTGCAATTGTATCGTGTGCCGGGAGTCTGTTCGGAAATAATCCCTTACTCCTAAACCAATCAAAATGAAGCTCACCGAAATCTTCAATATCTTCCCAACCCGTTGCTCCGGCAATAGAAGCACAAACAAGCAGGAATAAAATGTCTGTAAATTTATGGGTGACTTTCGCAAATTGGCGGGGATCTTTAATACTACCGAAATGTTGTTCAAATACGCTGGTGACCATCTTACACTCCTCAAAAGGAAGTATAAGATCATGCCAGATTAAGTGTGTCCAATAGGTAAACTAGATCTTAGCTATATTGTTTAAAAAACGTTCATGATCTTACCCTGTGGTGACTCCTCGCTGAAACTAGTAAAGCCTTCTCAATACAAGTATCGGCCTGCCAACTGATACTGCCCATCAAAGCATCGCTATTATTATCATCATAAATAGTTATTCGGGCTGTTCTTCCGGGCTTCAAAATAGCCCCTCCAGTCAACAAAGCAAACGGGGAATTGGCAGAGTTAAAATTCCCCTCCAATGTATAGGAATAAGGCAAATAAGGTGAACCATCATAACGCTTGAAATTCAGTGTTACATTTAAATACTTATCGCTGGTATTAGTTACCATTACATAACCAGCCCAACCACCAACAGTACGCATATGCGGCAAATACAAAGAATTGGTAGAGCCTTGCCCATTCTCACCATGGGCCAATGGATAACAAGTTGCCGGGGGCGCACTTCCCGCTGCTTGAACCTGCCATGAAGTGATAAATAATGGTGTTATAGATAGTAATAAAAAGAAAATAGTCGAGGTGTGTTTATACATATTGATTCCTGCAAATAAAAATGAGGAAGCAATATTGCATTTTCACGAAAACATTCAAGATTCGATTTACTACCTTAAAATTGTTTTACATAACGTATTTTTTTATTTCTCTGCTACTGCTATTTCTCTGCTCAACCAAGCGCAATAATAACTCCCGCAATCGCTGTCATGGAGTGATGGATATTAATAAAGTGTAAATTGTTGAAATTAATTTGTTCATATTAATTTTCGGGTTAATAAATAATAAAGCCCGCACTTTGACAGCTGCGGGCTTTATTAAAGTTTCAGTTATTTGATTATGGAAATGTTAAAACGGCTGGCCATCATTAAGGAGCACCAAATTCGAAGCCATACGACTACCTGAATCATAATGGCTTCTGACTGAAATCAATAAAGCGTGATCAATACAAGCATCGGCCTGCCAACTGACGCTCCCCATTAAAGCATCGTTATTATTATCATCATAAATAGCGATTCTGGCTGTTCTACCGGGTTTTAAAACTGCTCCCCCAGAGCCAAGCGCAAAAGGTGAATTGCCCGCATTAAACTCGCCCCAAAGTTTGTGATTCTTAGGCAAGTAAACGGAACCATCATAACCCTTGAAATTCAATTTTACATTTAGATATTGGTTACTGGTGTTAGTCACCATTACATATCCAGTCCAGCTACTTGCAGTAAGTAAGTGGGGTAGGTACAAAGAATTTGTCGAACCTTGCCCATCCTCACCATGCTCTAGAGGATAACAAGTAGCAGCAGGCGCACTTCCACCAGCCTGTGCTAAGGATGAAAAGAGGGCTAACAACATAGTGAAAAGTACTGACTTTGTTTTAATGTTTATCATTCTGTTTACCTTTTGAGTGTTTTTAAAATCACGTATTACATCGCTCAAAAGATAAATATTTTTAGGTGTTTCACTTGCGTAGCACGCAATTCACTTGTTTGCTACGCAAGATAATTTAGATTGATAAAAATATGGCCAATTTAAACCACTCTTTTTTTGGGTTTTACTGGTTACGAAAATTGATACCGATTTAAAACAGTTGGCCGTCGTTAGGGAGCATGAGACTTGTGGCTAGATGCCCTACATCCGAGTATTGATTTCGAAAAGAAGTCTTTAGTGAGTTCTGGTGCAACCGATTCAGCAACAATAAGCCCGCACAAAACAAAAAGAGGTTGAATATTAGACGTTAAACTTGGAAGATTACCTGTGCATCCAGCCTCATCAACATAGCAAAAGTGCATTCCTTTCCCTTATAAATAGCTCTTCCATAAACAACTAAAGCCACTCACGTGGCTTTAGGAACTGCCGCCCGTCTCCGGTTCGGCGATAGAAAATCATTTTCTATCAAAAAATCTAATTCATCTTTTAAAAATAATCAATGGCTAACTGTTGATTCATATTCGGATTAAATGCCCGAGTCCTCAACCAAGCCGCAATGGCAACTCCCGCAAACGTTTTCCCGTTGCGGCGAATATAGCATTGGCAACAGCTGGGGCGATTGGCGGTAATCCGGGTTCGCCTACGCCGGTTGGGGCTTCTTCGCTATCAACTATTATCACGTTTATTTCGGGTGCTTCGCTCATACGTAACATAGGAAAGTCATCGAAGTTGCTTTGCTCTACTACACCATTTTTAAGGGTGATTTCCTGGTACAGCGCAGCGCTCAGGCCAAAGTTAATGCCACTTTCCATTTGTGCCTTAACGATATCCGGGTTGACTGCTACTCCGCAATCTACCACACAGGTCACTTTGTGGACGTTAATTTGGTTACCCTCTACCGACACTTCTGCTACTTCGGCGACATAACTATTAAAACTCTTGTGGGCCGCCAACCCCAAGTAACGGCCCGGTTGGATTTGTTTGTTTGAATTCCATCCCGCTTTTTCCGCCGCTAATTGCAGTACGTTTTTAAGTCGTGGGTTAGTGTTTAAGTGCTTAAGTCTGAATTCCAGTGGGTCGGTTCGGGTTTCGTGGGCGAGTTCATCTATAAACGATTCTTTGAAAAAGCCTGAAAATGAGTGCCCTACCGAGCGCCAGAATCCAAGGCGAAGACCCGGATCAACGGTAACCTGCCGCACTTCTTTGTTAGTAACTTGATAATCCTCATACAAACCTTCAAGGCCTGATTCGTCCGCCATCCAGTTTTTAAAGATGCCGTAGGGGCGTTTGCTCAGCCAATCCACAAAACCGTTAGGCAAAGCTTCTGGTAGCATGGCCCCCAAAGCTTCATCCACAAAGTACGGCAGAATGTTAGGACCAGCCCGTTTAACATTAAAGCTTTGCAGGTTGCCATTTTCATCTAACCCAGCCTTAAAATTAGCCCAAGATGCAGGACGATAATAATCATTTTGCATATCGTCCTCTCGGCTCCAAATTAACTTTATGGTTTCGCCTGTAGCCAAGGCAATTTGAGAAGCTTGAGCCAAATAATCGTGGCCTAATCGACGCCCGAAGCCGCCCCCAAGAAAAGTAGTATGAATTTGGATGTTTTCTCGGCTAATCCCGGTAAATTCAGAGGCAATTTGTGCTGCAACGCCCGGTGCTTGAGTAGGGATCCAGATTTCCATTATTCTTTCTTCTTGGGGGCCACCTTTAATCTGCACTGTGCAGTTCATCGGCTCCATGGTAGCGTGTGCCAAATAGGGCGCTTTGTATTGAGCAGTGTGAGTTTTGCTGACTTCTGCAAGCGCCTCGGCACCTTTGCCATCAATATGTGCTTCCAATCCCTCTTCGTTTTCTAAAGCATCGGCAAGGGCGTTATCTACATCAGGGGTTGAATAACCAGCAAGTTCAGTGTTTTCCCACTGAATATTAAGCTTGTCTGCGACCTGTCGTGCTTGCCAGTAACTATCCGCCACCACAGCCACACCGTTATAAACAGTAACAATATGCTTAACCCCAGGCATGTCACGAATGCTATTAGCATCAAAGCTGACGAGCTTTCCACCAATTACCGGACTGGATTTAACCACCGCGACTTTGGCATTGGGAAGTTGTACATCAATACCAAACTGAGCAGTACCGGTAACCTTAGCCAAGGCATCAACTCTGGGTGTTTTATCCTTGCCAATCCACTTAAATTCGGATGATTTTTTAAGTACGACATTTTTTGGTATTGGCAGGGTTTTCGCTCGTTCTATAAAGCCTGTAAGTTCATGTTTATTTTCACCATGTAACACTTTGCCATTTTGCAGGCGCAATTCAGATTTAGGTAAATTTAAGCTCTGGGCTACGGCTTCCAAAATTAACTCTCTGACACTTGCCGCGGCTTCTCGCAACGGAATATAGCGCGCTTTAATTGTTGTACTGCCGCCGGTAATTTGCATTCCATAACCGGGCATATCGTAGTCTTTATGAACTCCAGCAAATTCGGTCTGAATACTAGCAGGATTCATGTCCAATTCTTCAGCCACCAAGGTACTCAACCCCATGGTAATCCCCTGCCCCATTTCTGCATTAGGGATGAAAAGTACCACTTCACCGGCTTTGGTAATTTGAATAAAAGCGTTGGGGTGAAAGTCTTTGGCATAGGGAATGGGCTTATTAGCTGAACTGCATCCAGACAAAGATGTTCCTACGATCAGACCACCAGCAGCTAAACCAGACACTTTTAAAAATCCACGTCGGGATAATGATAAATTCGCTACCTTGCTCATGCTTCTACCTCCAAATCCGTTTTCGGATCAAAAAGCACAACGCCTGACTGCATAGCTTCTGCCGCATCATAAATCGCTTGTTTTATTCTTGGGTAGGTACCACAACGGCAAATATTTCCGCTCATGGCGATATCGATGTCTTCATTGCTGGGATTTGAATTACTCGCCAGTAAAGACACCGCCGACATAATTTGACCAGACTGACAGTAACCACACTGAGGAACGTTATTCTTGATCCAGGCCTGTTGCACGATGTGTAAGTTATCCGGTTGCCCTACGCCTTCAATGGTCGTTATTTCACTCCCTGCCACCGCAGATACGGGCAAAATACAGGTTCGAACCGCTGAGCCATTAAAGTGCATGGTGCAAGCGCCACATAATCCTTTGCCACAACCAAATTTGGGGCCATTTAATTGAAAATGTTCTCTTACAACCCAAAGCAGAGGTGTGTCTGGCGCAACGTCCGTACTTACCTGTCGTCCATTTAATGTAAAACTAATCATGAATGCCCTATCTGTTACGATTTCCCGTCCAACTTTACCCGAGACCTATAAACTAAACGGATAAGAATCTGCCATAAAGACCGGCTTGATTCCAGTCTGATTTAAGCCTTTAACACAAATAAAATTTAAAAATAACACGGCCAGCTTTATTAACGCATTGATAAAGTTATGTACTACTTTCATTAAAGAGTTCTTGGATAGAAACTGTTGCTGGCCATTGTTAATTTAGCCACCTAGCAAGAGTAATAAAGCCGGTTCTCCAACCGCCTTAAAGCGTGAAGTATTTAAAATTACCCTAACACTCCTTGATGAAATAGTATTTCAAAAAACGGCTGCTTCATTTGGCATTAACGATGGTGAATTGAATGGAACGGCACCAGACAACAATATAAGTTGAAAAAACAACCTTATGTACGGTATAAAACCACTTGGAAACGGACTTCTGTGTTTTAAACCATGCGATCTTACGTTTTGGTTATCTCATCTTCGTTCCATAACCTACTCTATAACCAGACCAGACATTTTAATAATTAAATGTCATCTCAAAGGAATTGCTGTGTTAAATAAAAAATCAAACTCACTAAAAGCGACGTTATTGGCAGTTGTTGCTGCCAGTACAGTTTCCGGCTGCGCCACAACATCATCACAAGTCATCGATACCCCAACGGTTGCCAGTTACAACACCAGTTATACGGGTGAAAAAAGTAAATTAGTGGTAGGACAATTCGTTAATCGCTCCAGTTTTCAAAATGGTATTTTTTCAACGGGACAAGACCGGTTAGGCAGCCAGGCCAAAACGGCCATTATGAGCCATTTACAACAAACCAACCGATTCTCTGTGTTAGATAGAGACAATATGCAAGCGCTCGCGAGCGAAGCCAAACTCTCCGGAGCAAAACAGACAATTACAGGTGCGAAGTTTGTCATTACAGGTGATGTCACTGAATTTGGTCGAAAAGCTATTGGAGACAAACAGCTTTTCGGTTTATTGGGCAAAGGTAAATCACAAATCGCCTACGCAAAAGTTACCCTAAACGTTGTAGACGTAACAACCTCAGAAGTTGTGTACTCAGTGCAAGGAGCTGGAGAGTATAGCCTTTCAGAGCGTGAAGTATTGGGCTTCGGCAGTACAGCCAGCTACGATGCCACTCTCAATGGTAAAGTAATGGACTTAGCTATTCGAGAAGTCGTCAACAAATTGGTAACTGGCATAGAATCAGGCGCTTGGAAAATTTAATTAAAGGGAAGTATGATGAGAAAAATGATTTTGATTGCTTTGGTAGCAATCACCGTTTCAGGTTGTAAAACCACTGAGCCTCAATATTACTATGGCCAATATAGCAATGCCGTGTATAGCTACTTTAAAGCTGACGACGTTAGTGTGGAAGAGCAAATCACAGCCTTACAAGAAGTAATTCAAACAGCAGCAGCTAACAACAAAGCTGTTGCACCAGGCATTCATGCACACTTAGGCATGTTGTACTTCGATACAGGTAACAATGAACTGGGTACTCAGCATTTTGAGCAAGAGAAAACCTTGTTCCCCGAGTCTACCCAATATATCGATTTTTTATTGAAATCAGCGAAGGAAGCATAGGATGCATCAGGTTAAATTAATACTTATTTTGGCGGCTGTAGCACTTGTCAGTGGATGTATAAGCATGCCCGAAAGCCATGACTACACTGCATTCAGGAATGCAGATCCCCACTCAATAATAGTATTACCTCCTATCAACAATACGCCAGAAGTCGTCGCGCCATACAGTTTAATGTCTCAAGTTGTCACTCCAATCGCAGAATCTGGTTATTACGTATTTCCAGTTGCATTGGTTGACCAAACGTTTAAAAGCAATGGGCTAACTGTGGCGAATGATGTGCATGCGGTTCCGGTTGAAAAGCTACATGAAATATTTGGTGCAGATGCCGCGCTCTATATCACAATAGAAGAATACGGCACTAGCTACGTAGTCATTTCTAGCGAAACGGTTGTTACTGCATCCGCCACATTGGTTGATCTGCGTAGCGGAACCGTTTTGTGGCAAGATACCGCCACGGCTTCTTCAGCAGAAACTCAAGGCAGTAATCAAGGAGGCTTGGTCGGTATGCTGATCACAGCAGCAATTAACCAAGTTATCGAAACTGTTGCTGACAGAGGCTTTGATATCGCAGCCATTACAACAAACAGACTGCTATCATCTGAGGTCCACAATGGCCTGCCCCACGGCCCACGCTCACCAAAATATGGACAACCAGCGACGAGTGAGAAAGCAAGGTAACCATTTAGTTCCGATGACTTGGCGAATGCCAAACATCACTACGTGAAACTAGAAATGTAAAAAGCGAACCTACTAGGGTTCGCTTTTTTTATTTTAGATAGCGGATAGCTCGACTAAATATCAACCATTATTTTCTCTATTCTCTACTCTTCCCGATACGCATTCAAGCTTGGGCATGGGCACACTAGGTTTCTATCGGTGTCACAAATATCGTCCAATGTATTGTGTTATTGAGCCAACCACTGCTCCAATACATTTACCAAACAAGGAGCAAATGGTTCCAGCTTTCCTTGTTGAGGTTGCTTTAAATCATCTAGGACTAATTTCAACAATTCATCTTCTTCTGCTAAAGACATCTGAGGTTCAAGACCTTCAGCCCATAACAAAGCATGTATCAATCTCTTTCTTTTCTCTATTAATGCTTTATTTTTAGTTTCGCAATCTCCGAGATTAAGAATATCTATCGCGGTCTTTGCCCGTTCTGTAACACCTTCGACTTTGCCACTTAATCTAAACTTTAGTTCTTGTTCACACTCTACCATCAATGGTGTAAGAGGAAGATTTTGATGTCCATGAGCTGAGTCACACTGATTTTGATGTTTGCAACTGGCAACAATATTAGTAAAAACCAAGCTGTATTTAGCGCCGTCAGGGCGAGCAGATCGAGGGATAATATGTTCATTCATCGTATCGCTTGATTCACCTGACACATGATCACAACAATAAGCGCAAAGATAATGCTGCTCGGAAGCACAAGCCCGACGAATATCTTGCCTGATATCCTGACGCCTTTGCCTTTCTAAATCATCATAAACGCCATTGGGATTGCCGCGCTTCCACTGCGTTAAACTCTCCGGCTCCGTTTCCTTATTTATTTTTCTCATGGCGTAACTCCTGTCTACGCAACAATAACCTTGCCTTACTTAATTCAATATTGTCTTTCGGAATCTCTGCTTCCAACCGAGATAGGTGCTCATGGGCAGCAATAAAATCAGCTTCCTGAATAGCATCCAATAGATTATTAAGTAAGCTATTAATTTCCTGATTTCTCACATCCGTATTCATTACATCAACCAATACTGAATTGGCATCTTTACCATATTGAGTGGGTAATTCTGTCTTCTCATGGTTGTCCAATGAATATACCAATACTTCTTTATAATCACTTATTACCAATGATGAGTGAGTCGTCAAGATAAATTGCACATTGGGAAATGTTGACGTTAATCGTTGTATGATTTTTCTTTGCCATGTTGGGTGCAAATGCATATCAACTTCGTCAATAAGTACAATACCGTCTCCTTTAAGAGGGTTTTCCAGACCAGGATTCATCATTGCTAATCGACGTGCAATGTCTCCAATTAATGCCAATAGAGACTTTTCTCCTTGTGACATTTGCGCGACATCCAGCTGTTTGCCATTTTTTTCAATAGACATATGTAGTCTAGGCTTTCTACGCACCCTTAAATTTGAAAAACCGGGCATAAAATTACTGATGGCGGTGCGTACTGCGGTAAGTTGCCTGTCTTTAGATGAGGCTTTTAATCGAGCCAGTTTTTTCCATAGTTCATCACCAGCATTAATGCCGAGTGTTTTTCCTACTAACTCAATAGCATCATCATTAATGCTTGACTCATTCTCCGAATCTTCTCTTTCCCTGAACCACTCAAAAAAACGTCTGAAATCGACACCTTGATTTAACGAATTATCATAACCATCGATCTGTTGAAAATTGTGCTTTCCTCTAATTTTTACCGGGATATCCAAAACGACACGTTCAACAGAGTAAAAAGCCAACAAGGGCAAGTTTGCGTCATCATCTTGGGTATATTTATAACGATAAGCCGATGTTAATTGAGTCAGTTCTGATAAATCACTGTTCTGAGTGACCTGTTTACCACTTTTAGCTTTGGCAATAAACCAATTACTAATGTATTGGTTTGGGATCAGCTCTCCTCTCGAAAACCCGCACTGCGCGGGCACATTAACCATGGAATTGGCGGCTGAGTTGCCTAATTCATCCATGACAGAAATCTCAATGCCCGCAGTATTTGCAGCATTATGAATAGCAATTTCAGGAATAGGACTACCGTTTCCCTTTTCAGACTTTATACGCGAAACAAACCAGCTAAGTATCGTTGACATGGCTTTTAATAAAGACGTTTTCCCTGAGCCATTGTTACCTATAAAAACAGTAACATTGCCTGGGTGTTCCTTAAATGGAGCAATAGCAAGCTCCAAATCTTTAAATCCGCCGATGTTATGAAGACTGATTTTTTTTATTTCCATTTTTTATTGTCTTATGAGTTTCATAGCGTTACTGCAAGCCTAATAGTATTCAGTAGCGAATATCAAGCGTCAATAAAAAAGCGAGGGCTGGTATCTCAGCACTCGCTTTCTATTTTAAACAAATTGAAAATTAAAAATCTACTCTTCCCGATACGCATCCAAGGTTGGGCATGAGCACACTAGGTTTCTATCACCATACACATCATCAATACGATTAACGCTGGGCCAGAATTTATTGCGAGCTACGGCTGATACTGGGTATGCAGCGGTTTGTCTGTCGTAGCTACGGTTCCAGTCGCTGTCGCAGATATCGGCTAATGTATGTGGCGCGTTGTGTAATGGGTTGTCTGTGGCATCCCATTCACCGCTTTGTACTTTGGCGATTTCGTTACGAATGCTGATCATGGCTTCACAGAATCGGTCTAGCTCTGCAAGCGCTTCTGATTCTGTAGGTTCAATCATTAGCGTGCCCGCTACCGGAAAGCTCATGGTGGGTGCATGAAAACCATAGTCGTTCAGGCGTTTGGCTACATCCAACTCGGTTACGCCGCTGGCTTCCTTAAGTGGGCGTAAATCAATAATGCATTCGTGAGCGACTTTATCGTTGCGACCTTTGTACAGTACGGGGAAATGTCCATCTAATTTTTGTGCAATGTAATTGGCGTTCAAAATCGCAACTTGGGTTGCTTTCTTTAAGCCTTCACTGCCCATTAAATTAATGTACATATAGCTAATTGGTAAGATAGAAGCACTTCCCCACGGAGCCGCTGAAACCGCACCGTTTTGAGCACTTTCGCCTTGCATGTCTATCACGTTGTGTCCTGGCAAGAACGGCGTTAAGTGAGACTTAACACCAATTGGTCCCATACCTGGGCCGCCGCCGCCATGTGGAATACAGAAGGTTTTGTGTAGATTCAAGTGAGATACGTCGGAACCAATAAAACCCGGTGCGGTTATGCCCACTTGCGCATTCATATTCGCGCCATCCATGTACACTTGGCCACCATGCTCATGCACAATGTCGCACACTTCTATAATGGTTTCTTCGTATACGCCATGGGTAGAAGGATAAGTTACCATGATGCAAGACAGGTTATCGCCCGCCTCTGCTGCTTTACCGCGCAAGTCGTCTAAGTCGATGTTACCGCTCTTGTCACAATCGACTACCACCACTTTTAAACTAACCATGTTAGCAGAAGCCGGGTTGGTGCCGTGGGCAGAGCTAGGGATTAAGCAGATATTACGGTGACTTTCATCACGGCTTTCATGGTATTTTTGAATGGCGATTAAACCGGCATATTCACCCTGAGCACCTGAATTAGGTTGCATCGATATTGCGTCATATCCGGTAATATTGATTAACCAATCTTCCAGATTTTTGAGCATGGCCGTGTAACCTTCGGCCTGATCTAACGGTGCAAACGGATGTAAGCCACCAAATTCTGGCCAAGTTACCGGGATCATCTCTGCGGTGGCATTCAACTTCATGGTGCATGAACCAAGCGATATCATTGAATGGTTAAGTGCCAAGTCTTTATCTTCTAAAGACTTAATATAACGCAGCATTTCAGTTTCTGAATGGTATTGATTGAAAACGTCATGAGTCAAAAAGTCACTTGTACGAAGCAGCTCAGCAGGAATAGATTGGCTACCCGCCGATACAATTGCGCTGTCCAATGCCGCAACATCTAATCCATGATCGGCACCACACAATACGTTAAACAACTCAGCAATATGTTGGCGAGTCGTCTTTTCATCCAGACTAATGCCCACCAGCCCCATTCCATCTTGGTCTGTTAAATCAGAACGCAGGTTTATGCCTTTTGCGATGGCTGCGTCTAATACAGCTTGCTTGTTACTTACCTTAACGGTGATGGTATCGAACCAAGTGTTATGAGCGAGGGCCAGCCCTTTTTGTTGCAGACCTGCCGCTAGGATATCGGTTAAACGATGTATGCGCTGAGCAATGGTTTTTAACCCTTGAGGGCCATGATAAACCGCATAAAACGAAGCCATATTGGCTAGCAATACTTGAGCGGTACAAATGTTGGAGTTGGCTTTTTCGCGACGAATATGTTGCTCTCGCGTTTGCAATGCCATACGTAACGCGGGGCGTCCACGGGTATCTTTAGAAACACCAATGATTCGACCAGGCAAAGAACGTTTGTATTTATCACGAGTGGCGAAGAAAGCGGCATGAGGACCACCATATCCCATGGGTACACCAAAACGTTGAGCAGAGCCCAATACTACATCGGCCCCCAGTTCACCGGGAGACGTTAACATGACCAAACTCATGATATCCGCTGCAACCGCCACAATCCCTTTGTTGGCTTGAACCGCAGCAATGATGTCACGTATGTTCTGAATTTCACCAGTTGTACCTGGGTATTGCAATAACGCACCAAAACAATCGCTTGTGCTCGCGTCTTCTGGTTTGCCAATAACTACCTCAAAACCAAACATATCGGCGCGGTTTTTCACCACATCAATCGTTTGAGGATGAACGTTGTCGGCTAAAAAATAACAATTAGATTGTTTATTTTTGGACATCCGTTTGGCAAGTGTCATGGCTTCCGCAGCAGCGGTGGCTTCATCTAGCAACGAAGCTGATGCAAGTTCCATCCCCGTTAAATCTAACGTCATTTGCTGAAAATTTAACAAGGCTTCCAATCGGCCTTGGGCAATTTCAGGCTGATATGGCGTATAAGCGGTATACCAACCCGGATTTTCCAAGACATTTCGTAAAATAACATTGGGGGTTAACGTGTCGTGATACCCCATTCCAATGTGTGAACGGTTAACCGTGTTTTTCGCAGCGATGGCTTTTAGATTGGCTAGAGCCTGAGCTTCTGTTTGGCTTTCACCAATATTTAGCGCGTTTTCTAATTGAATACTTTCAGGAACTGTTTGTTCCATAAGGTCGTCTAGAGACGATGCTCCAACAGCTGCTAACATGGCTTGAATTTCAGATTCACCAGGGCCAATATGACGGCGCACAAAATCTTGTTTTTGCTCTAAATGGGCAAGAGTATGTAATGGTTCAGACATGTCGTACAATTTTCCGCTCAGCTTTGTTAAAGGAAATGGCGATCAACTTGAAATAGCTCAACTTGAATCAATTCGACTCGCGTAACTTACGTAATGAGCCTGCCTTAATTAATCTTCGTCAATACTATTCTTATAACCTTCCGCATCTAGCAAGGCTTCTACTTCTGAAACGTCGTCGGCTTTAATACGGAACAACCAACCATCGCCAAAAGCGTCGTTATTAACCAATTCAGGTTCATCTTCAAGCACTTCATTTACCGCAACAACTTCACCGGAAATAGGCGCATAAACGTCAGAGGCGGCTTTAACCGATTCAACTACAGCAACTTCGTCGCCACAGCTAATTTGAGCACCTACGTCTGGCACTTCAACAAACACCATATCACCCAATAATTCCTGTGCGTGCTCGGTAATACCGATAACATACGTACCGTCGCCTTCGTTACGTACCCATTCGTGAGAAGTTGCATAACGTAGTTCTGATGGAATGTTACTCATAATGTTTCCTTTAGATTTTTACACTTGTTTAATTTGTTAATGAGGTTTTGGTTATTGCTTCTAAACCGAGCAATAAACCTAAAAAACTTGCTTACCGTTGCGAACAAAACTGGGCTTCACTACATTTACTGTAATCCACTTTTTGCGTATTTCAACCTCAACGGTTTCGCCAACACTTGGATGTACTCTGGCCAACGCCACACTATGACCCAAAGTAGGGGAAAAAGAACCAGAAGTGATAACGCCTTCGGCCTCACCATCTCTAACTTTTAAGCCCGTTCGCAATACGCCTTTTTCGGTCATCACCAAACCCACCAGCTTTTGAGTACCTTCCGCTTTATGTTGGGTAATTGCTGCGCGACCTACGAAATCTCTATCTTCCGGTTCCCAAGTAAGCGTCCAACCCATGTTTGCAGCTAACGGAGAAGTGTTTTCGTCCATATCTTGGCCATAAAGGTTCATACCCGCTTCCAAGCGCAGCGTATCCCGCGCACCCAAACCACAAGGTTGAACTCCAGCAGCAAGTAACTGATCCCAAAATGCACCGGCATTGTCCACATTGACCATAATTTCGTAACCGGTTTCTCCGGTATACCCTGTGGTAGCAATAAACAAGTCACCCGCCTGAACGCCAAAAAAGGGCTTCATTCCCTCTATATTTGCTTGTTGTTGTTCGGTTAGCAGGGTAGCTACTTTGGATTTTGCTTCTGGGCCTTGGACGGCAATCATTGCGTAGTCATCACGCACGGTGGTGGAAATATCGAAACCTTCAGCGACTTTAGCAAGCCAATTTAAATCTTTTTCACGGGTGGCAGAATTAACAACCAAACGATAATTTTGGTCATCGAAATAATAAACAATGAGATCATCGACTACACCACCAGACTCATTAAGCATGCCACTGTATAGGGCTTTTCCTGGACGTTTTAGTTTTGCTACATCGTTGGCAAGTAAGTAACGTAAATAGGCTTTTGCATCTACGCCTTGTACATCAACAATGGTCATATGGCTAACATCGAACATGCCTGCATTTTTGCGGACGGCGTGATGTTCTTCAATTTGAGAACCATAATGAAGCGGCATTTCCCAACCATGAAAATCCACCATTTTGGCGTTGGATTCCAAGTGCTTTGCATGCAGTACTGTGGTGTTAGGCATGAGCATTCCCGATAATTGAATAGTAATGATTGACAGTTGATGATTAAAACAACACTGATTTATTCGGGGATAAGAATGAAGATAGCCTACACACTGCTTTTTAAGCCAGTGAAAATAGATTAATAATTGATGCTGCTTACCCCGAGTACTCACCAATTATAGGGTCGGCTGGATAGTGCCACAAATTGGAAATACTTATCAACACATAACAAATATTTATGTTTATGTTGATGTAAATTACATATGTTAATGCAAAGTAAAATCAAAGCACCTTTTTAAAAGGGACGTAAAATTACCGGCAGGGTTAAGTTTTAGGCGAAATCGTCGATATGCCGTTGACCTTTATCATCAACATAATTGTGGTCGGAATGATATTCGGGGTGATGCTCTTCTTTTAGTGCGTCTTGCTCCGATTTCTTTTTCTTCAATGATTTTTGATTTTTTTCCCTAGCTTCACGTTCTTCTGTATTCAATTCTTTTTCTTCGTCATTAAGTGCGCGCAAGCGAGCCTCTTTGCTCACTTTTTCAACAATATGCTCATCTGTTACAGGTACGTCTTTCCCTAAACGGGGTAAAACATAAAACAATAAATCACTGGTCATAAAACAACTTACTTAATGGCTATCTACACTTATTATATCGGCTGAAATCTACATTGTTTAATTTTCATACAAAATAGAGCATACCAATACCTACTACATAAAGTATAGACTATCGAAAAATTCGCAATAATCATCCTCATATTACTAAAATTTTGTGATATGGATCAATTGAGCGTTGCATTTCTGGTTTGAGTTGGTTATTGTCTCGGCTCGTCGATTTAAAATTAACAGGTTTACTCTAATTTGGTAAAACATCAGAATTAGAGAACAAGGTAAATTATAGACAAATGAATACTCTAAATTTGAAAGCTCTCCACCATCACCATCATGTGCTAGGTTAACCTTTCAGATTAATGCTGGAAGGCCGTTTCCTTCCAGTGGTAAAGCAAAGTCTTGTAACCCCCGGAAGGAAACTTCCGGGGGTTTTTCGTTTTTAGGGCCAGTTTATCTTTTTACTAGCCAACAGGAATGAATATGAGTGAATCAACAAGGCTTAGAATTGCAGTACAAAAATCCGGTCGATTAAGCGATAAAAGCATTAGCTTGCTAAAAGCCATCGGCATCAAATTAGCCATCCAAGATCGGCTATTAATGGCCCACTCCACCAACATGGCCATTGATTTAATGCGAGTACGGGACGACGACATTCCCGGATTGGTAATGGACGGTGTGGTAGATATTGGCTTTATCGGCGAAAACGAGCTGGAAGAGAAAATGCTTGAGCGCAAAGCTTTGGGCAAATCTTTCGAATACAAAGAACTTAGGCAACTTGACTACGGCGGTTGTAGATTATCTATTGCTGTGCCTTCTGAATTCAAGTATCAAAACATTCAAAGCCTTGCTGGCAAAACTGTTGCGACCACCTATCCTTATTTGTTGGAACGCTATTTTGAAAGACAAGGTGTAAGCGCCAATGTTGTTACGCTCACAGGTTCCGTAGAGGTTGCTCCTAGAGCAGGACTAGCAGATGCCATATGTGACTTAGTGTCTACCGGTGCCACATTGGAAGCCAATGGCTTAAATGAACAGGAAGAGATCTTTTATTCCAAAGCGGTATTAATTCAACGCGCAACGCCACTCAATGAAGAAAAACAGCAGTTGATAAACAGACTGATACCAAGAATTAACGGCGTACTTCAAGCCAAAGAAAGCAAATACATTATGCTGCACGCCCCAAAAGACAAGTTGGATAAAGTAAAAGAATTACTTCCCGGCGCTGAAAACCCTACCGTACTGCCTTTAGCGAGCAATAATGGTCAGGTTGCTGTTCATGTTGTGAGCCCAGAAAATCTGTTTTGGGAAACCATGGAAAAACTCAAAACCATCGGTTGCACATCCATTTTAGTGCTCCCTATTGAAAAGATGATGGGGTAAACCAAGATGCAGTTGTGGTCTTCCCTTTCAAATTCAGAACAACAAGCATTGTTAGCTCGACCGGCACAAGCCAACTCGCAACAACTCGCAAGTACCGTTTCTGAGATCATTGCCAAGGTTGAGCAAAATGGCGATGAAGCATTATTGGAATACAATGAACGCTTCGACAACGTTGAGCTTAAATCCTTAGTGCTGTCAGCAGATGCCATTGTTCAAGCAACGGCACAGCTTTCCACCAAGCTAAAATCTGCCATTGATACGGCCTATGCCAACATTCTGAGCTTTCATAAAGCACAACAACCACAAGATATTGAATTAGAAACCTCTCGGGGGGTGCAATGCTCTATGCATTATGCCGCCTTAACTTCTGTAGGTTTGTATATTCCCGGTGGCAGTGCGCCCCTGCCTTCAACGGTACTCATGTTAGGTGTACCTGCTCAAGTGGCAGGGTGTCCTCGCAAAATATTATGTTCACCACCGAACCAAGAAAAGACTCTGCACCCGGCCATTTTGTATGCGGCTCATAAATGCGGTGTAGACGAAATCTATTTGGTCGGCGGGGCGCAAGCAATAGCGGCAATGGCACTGGGCACAGAAAGCATCAAGAAAGTAGACAAAATTTTCGGCCCAGGAAATAGTTTTGTTACCGAGGCTAAGCAACAAGTTAGCCAAATGCCCAACGGTGCAGCCATTGATATGCCAGCAGGACCATCAGAAGTATTGGTTATTGCAGACAGCAAAGCTAATCCAGCGTTTGTGGCTGCGGACTTACTTTCTCAGGCGGAACACGGTGTTGATTCTCAAGCAGTGCTCATTTCCGACAGCGAAGCGTTAATTCAAGCCACGCAACAACAAATTGCGGCGCAGTTGAAAACCTTATCAAGAGAAGTCATTGCGTCGAAAGCCATGCAGCATGCTAGCTACATTTTAACGCAAGACTTACCTCAAGCGGTCGAAGTAAGCAATCAATATGCACCGGAACATTTGATTGTACAAACCGAGAACCCTCGCCAATACCTTTCAAGTATTCAGTATGCCGGTTCTATTTTTCTGGGTGCCTGGTCGCCAGAATCTGCCGGGGATTACGCCAGCGGCACCAACCATGTATTGCCAACTTATGGCTATACCCGCAATTATTCCAGTTTGGGCTTAAACGACTTTTATCGTCGCTATACCGTTCAGGAATTGTCCTTCGAAGGGCTTAAGAATTTGGGTGATTGCATTATGGACTTGGCGGATGCCGAAGGTCTTGATGCCCATAAGCAAGCCGTGGCCATTCGACTGCAACAAGGAGATAAATAATCATGACGCAACGCAATTTCATTGACCAACTCAGTGCGTCTCATGTTAGAGATCTTCAACCCTATGAATCCGCAAGACGCTTATTTTCCGGCGGTGAATATTGGTTAAATGCCAATGAATCACCCTATAGCAATGAATATCAAATAAACGACTCGAATTTTAATCGCTATCCCGATTGCCAGCCGCCAAAGGTACTTGAAGCTTACGCACAATATGCCAACTTGAATGCAAATTCGATATTGGTTAGTCGCGGTGCCGACGAAGGCATTGAACTACTCATTCGCGCCTTTTGTGAACCGGGAACCGATAGCATTGCAATTTGCCCTCCCACCTACGGCATGTACGCAATCAGTGCCAATACCTTTAATATTCAAATGCAAATCGCGCCTTTGGAGGATGATTTTTCGCTGAATATAGCGGCACTCACAGCCTTAGCAAACAGCGATAGCCCGCCTAAGTTGGTTTTTATCTGCTCACCCAATAATCCCACCGGGACTCGAGTGGCAGAAAATGAGCTGCAACAAGTGCTCACGCTCTTTGCTGGTAAATCTCTGGTGGTAGTCGATGAAGCCTATATTGAGTTCGACATTGAACATAGTTGGGCGAATAAGATTGAGCAATACAACAACTTAGTGATATTGCGAACGCTGTCCAAAGCCTTTGCCCTAGCCGGCATTCGTTGTGGATTTCTGTTAGCACAGCCAAGCATTATCAAGGTGTTGTTAAAAGTGATTGCACCCTACCCGATTTCCGATCCGGTGGCACAAATTGCAGCTCAAGCATTATCTAATGCCGGGATTGCCAAGATGCAATCTCAAGTTCATTTATTACAGCAGCAGCAATCTGAACTAACAAAGCAATGCCAACAGTTTCCTAATTGGCAATTGGTGGGCGACCGCTGTGCAAACTTCTTGCTTTATCGGGTGCCCGAAAAACAAGCACTAATGGATTATTTGGTACAAAACGGCATGCTGATCCGTGACCAATCCAAACAAGTAAAACTAGAAAACTGCTTGCGCATCAGCATTGGCAATCAGGAAGAAAATCAACACTTATTAACCCTAATTAAGCAATTTTATTGTCGATAAAACCACACGTTTAAAACACTAAGACAAATTAACAAAACGAATTAACGAGACGAATAAATGAATACTAACGCAAACCCTCAACCCATTTTATTCATCGACCGCGATGGCACATTAGTCGAAGAGCCAGCCATCGATAAACAATTGGATACGCTGGAAAAACTGGTTTTCGAACCCTTGGTTGTTCCTGTGCTAATTCGTTTGCAGCAAGCTGGTTTTAGATTAGTAATGGTGTCGAACCAAGATGGCTTGGGCACAGACAGTTTTCCCCAAGCGGACTTTGACTTACCCCACACTAAAATGATGCAAGTGTTTAGCAGTCAAGGCATAGAGTTTGATGATGTGTTGATTTGTCCGCACTTTCCAGAAGACGACTGTAGTTGCCGCAAGCCACGTTTGGGATTAGTAAAAGACTATTTGCAACACGGCAAAATCGACTTTACTCGCTCCTATGTCATTGGTGATCGAGAAACCGATATTCAACTCGCAGAAAACATGGGCATTCAAGGTATTCGTTATCACCCTGAATCAAACAATTGGCAAGCTATTGAAGAACAACTGCTAGCGCAAACATTGCAAAATAAACGCACCGCAACCGTTGTACGCAAAACATCAGAAACCGATATTACTGTTAGTGTAGAACTAGACCGTAGCGCCAAAGCCGATATCAGCACCGGTATGGGCTTTTTTGATCATATGTTAGATCAAATATCGACTCACGGTGGCTTCTATATGAATGTGCAAGTGACGGGTGATTTGCATATTGATGATCATCATTCGGTAGAAGATACCGCCTTGGCATTTGGTGAAGCATTACGCAAAGCATTAGGGGACAAACGTGGCATTGGTCGATTTGGTTTTGCCTTACCCATGGATGAATGCCGAGCAGAATGTATTTTAGATATTTCGGCTCGTCCCTATTTAAAATTTAGTGCTGATTTTAGTCAAGAAAGAGTCGGTGAAATGTCCACCCAAATGGTGTCTCACTTTTTCCGTTCTCTGTCAGACAGCATGGGGATATCTCTGCATTTAAGCACAACAGAAGGCAACGCTCACCATCAGGTTGAAAGCCTATTTAAAGTGTTTGGACGGGCATTGCGCCAAGCAATAACCAAAAGCGGAAATGAGCTTCCTAGCAGTAAAGGAGCGCTGTAGCAGTGACCAGTAAAAGCACCGCCCCAAACATCGTAATGATAGACACATCTTGCGCCAACATTTCATCTCTGAAATTTGCCATAGAACGATTGGGATATGCCGTAACCGTATCTGCGGATACCCACGTTATAACTTCAGCAGACAAAGTGTTGTTACCCGGCGTTGGTTCTGCCACGGCCGCAATGGAACAAATTCATCAGAAAGGATTATTCCAGTGCATTCGCGACCTAACTCAACCCGTTTTGGGAATATGCTTGGGAATGCAGCTATTAACCACACGCTCTGCAGAAGCCAATATTGGTGCAGTGTCTGTTAATGAGAACAGTAATGAAAGCACAGGCAACAACACACCACAAACCGTGAACTGTTTAGATTTAATCAAAGCCGAAGTTGAAGCCATGAAATCCGACACCTTGCGTTTACCGCACATGGGTTGGAATCAGGTTAAAGTGCTCAACGACACACCTTTGTTTCAGGGTATCGAAGACAATAGTTACTTCTATTTTGTTCACGGTTTCTGTGTTGGCACAGGAAGCCATACCATCGCCACTTGTGAATATACCAAGCCCTTTTCTGCCGGTATTCAGAATGGCAACTTTCAAGGCGTGCAATTTCATCCAGAACGATCCGGCGCAGCTGGTTCACGCTTGTTAAAGAATTTTATTGAACTGGTATAAGGAACCACTTTTATGATTATTCCCGCAATAGACTTAATCGACGGGCAAGTGGTCCGTTTGTATCAGGGTGACTACGAACAAAAAACCCAATATGCATTGGACCCTGTTGAGGTAGTTAAAGACTATGCATCACAAGGCGCAACTTGGCTCCACATTGTTGACTTAACGGGTGCTAAAGACACCAGCAAACGTCAACTAAGCTTAATTCAATCTATGGTTCAAACTGGCTTAATGCAGTTTCAAGCTGGCGGCGGAATTCGTAGCGAAGAAGATGTGAAACAGCTTTTAGATATTGGCGTAAAACGGGTTGTTATCGGATCGCTAGCGGTAAAACAGCCAGAGCAAGTAAAGGCTTGGTTTAAAAAGTACGGCCCAGAATCCATTGTGCTGGCACTTGATGTCAATATTGATGCAGAGGGCAACAAAATGATTGCCACCCACGGTTGGCAAGAAAACTCTGGCGTATCTTTGGAAGCCCTGCTTAACGACTATTTAGCCGTAGGTGCCAAGCATGTTTTATGCACCGACATTAGCAAAGACGGTACGCTACAAGGCTCTAATACCCAGCTTTATAACGATATGTGCGCCAAGTTTCCAAGTGTTAATTGGCAGGCCTCCGGCGGCATCGGCTGTTTAGACGATATTACTGCATTAAAACCATGCAATGTTGATGGTGTAATACTTGGACGCGCCCTGTTAGAAGGCAAGTTTACGGTAAAACAAGCCATTGATTGTTGGGAAAACGAATAAGAGAGGTAGTGGGTAATGCTAGCAAAACGCATCATTCCCTGTTTGGATGTAAAAGACGGCAAAGTCGTTAAAGGTGTAAAATTCCGAAATCACGAAATCGTGGGCGATATTGTGCCTTTGGCTGAACAATATGCAAAAGCTGGAGCTGATGAATTGGTGTTTTACGACATTACGGCATCCAGCGACCAACGTGTTGTTGATAAAAGCTGGGTTACTCGTATTGCCAAGGTTATCGATATTCCATTTTGTGTTGCTGGCGGAATTAAATCTGTGGAAGACGCCCGTACCATTTTGGAAATGGGCGCAGACAAAATATCCGTTAATTCCCCAGCCTTGGCGAACCCTAATTTAATCAACGAATTACATGACCGATTTGGACAACAATGCGTTGTAATTGGCATCGATAGTTACTTCAATGACGAAACCGGCAAGTATGAAGTGTATCAATTTACCGGTGATGAAAAACGCACACAACAAACTGGCTGGGAAACCGCCGACTGGGTGCAAGAAGTACAATCCCGAGGTGCGGGAGAAATAGTACTTAACTGTATGAATCAAGATGGCGTTCGCAACGGTTATGACATTGAACAATTGCGCCTAATTCGGAAAATATGCCGAATCCCCCTAATCGCCTCCGGCGGTGCCGGTGAAATGCAGCATTTTACCGAAGTGTTTTCCACACTAGAGTCAGGCGGGGCCGACGCAGATGGTGGTCTGGCGGCATCCATTTTTCATAAGGGAATTATCGCTATTTCCGATCTGAAATCATTTTTACGCAATCAACATATTGAGATCAGACCATGATCATTTCAAACGAAAATATAACAAGCTTAGCTTGGGAAAAAATGGACGGACTCTTGCCTTGTATCGTGCAAGATCATCAAACGGGCACTGTCCAAATGCTGGGTTATATGAACAAGGAAGCATTAGAACAAACACTGGAAACAGGAAAAGTCACCTTTTACAGCCGTTCTAAAAGTCGTCTTTGGATGAAAGGCGAATCCAGCGGCAACACCTTGGATTTACATCAAATTAGTGCTGATTGCGACAACGACTCTTTACTGGCGTTAGTCACCCCAAATGGCCCAACATGTCATTTAGGAAGCAATAGCTGCTGGAATGATGATTCCGACCCTGCATTAGCATTCCTTGGCAAACTGAATACATTATTGGGATCCCGCAAAAACGCAGACCCCGAAAGCAGTTATACCGCCCAACTATATGCCAAAGGGATTAAACGCATCGCCCAAAAAGTAGGGGAAGAAGGCGTAGAAACAGCATTAGCGGCAACGGTAAAAGACTTGGATGAATTAAAGAATGAATCAGCTGATTTGATTTATCATCTTTTAGTATTACTGCAAGCCAGCGAAGTTAAATTTGACGATGTAATAAGCCTGCTAAAAGAAAGACATAAGTAACTTTAGCTTAAGCTTAAAATGATTCATCTTGTCGAATCGAATGAAATAATAGTCTCAGAGATATAAAAAATACCGCGATAGTGCTAATAGGGGAAAATGTACCTAACTCTATCGCGGCTATAAGACACGAGAACTCACATGTATCGGGTGAGAAAGTACAATATAGAAGATACACATTGCTTTTTTATTGCACTTTTTAAATATTTTTATGTCTCTCAACCTCCACTACAGCTCCAAAAAAACAATTTTATATCTAGTCAAACCAAAGCAACCTCTAATGGCATTAGCTTTGGCCAAAATGAAAACCTAAACATTCTATTTATTTGATGTTTATATCCAATTTTAAGCCATTTTAATTTCATTTAATTGCTATATTATGCTCTTCGAAGTATGGCGTTATGAGAGTTAAAAATGATAAACAATACCCATCACAGCTACGGCTGGATAACCATCTTATTACATTGGTTATCCGTTATAACCATTATTGGATTATTCAGTGTGGGTATCTGGATGGTTGATTTAGATTATTACAGTGAGTGGTATCGTGAGGCTCCACACTTGCACAAAAGCACTGGCATTCTATTTGGCATCGTTATCGTTTTCCGTATGCTTTGGGCTTTTAAGCAACCCAAACCCAATCCACAGGGTTCCAAGGTAGAAGTCAAACTATCGGGTTTTGCGCACAAGTTGTTGTATTTATTAATGCTTTCTCTCATCGTATCGGGATACTTAATATCCACGGCAGACAGCCGAGATATCGACGTATTCAATTGGTTTAGTGTTCCAGGTATGGGAAGCTTTGTAGAAAATCAGGAAGACATTGCCGGTGAAATTCATGAAATAGTCGCTTTTTCACTGATTGGATTTGCCATACTTCATGCTTTGGCGGCGTTAAAACATCATTTTATAAATCGCGATAAAACACTCAGCAGAATGCTAAAACCAACACGGCATTTAAATGACTAATTTATCGATATAAAACCTGAATAATTAAGGCCTGTTGATCTTTTGTGTGTAATTTTACAGCAGTTTGTACAAGCAAAATCAATAGACCCTCGATTTGTTGTTCGTATTTACCATTACTTTTTAATCGACCTTTTAATTAAACAATGAGAAATATAACTATGAAAAAACTACTTTCGGCCCTGTTGTTTGTAACCTTCTTAAGTCCTATTGCACAGGCTGCTGACTATAAAATTGATGTCAAGGGTGCCCATGCTTTTATCAACTTCAAAGTAAGTCACTTAGGTTATTCTTGGTTAACTGGCCGTTTTAACACTTTTGACGGAAAATTCACCTACGACCCAGCATCTCCAAATTCTGCCAAGATCTCCCTTGATATAGACCCAGCAAGTGTTGATTCAAACCACGCAGAACGCGATAAGCACATTCGCAGTAAAGACTTTTTGGATGTTACAAAATTCCCTAAAGCTAAGTTTGTTAGCACCAGCATTAAAGACAAAGGCAATAACAAATTGGAAGTTAAAGGTAACTTAACCATGCACGGCGTAACCAAAAGCATCACCATTGATGCCAACAAAGTTGGTGAAGGCGATGATCCTTGGGGCGGCTATCGCGCAGGTTTCGCAGGTACTACCAAAATCAAAATGGGCGATTTTGGTATAAAAGAAATTTTGGGACCACAATCTGCAATGATCGAATTTGAATTACATGTAGAAGGTATAAAGCAGTAGGTTTTAAGACTAAGCTTCTTGAAGACTAAGTTCTCTGATGAACTAAAAATGCTCTAAACATATAAATTACCGCTAAAAGCATGCCACTCAGGCATGCTTTTTTTTACATCAGAACAAAATAAAACAAATTTGTTTTACATTTTTTTTGTTTTAAACTAATCTTGTTTTAAAAATAACTGCAGTACAAGGAAACAGGAGTACATAAAATGCATAACAAAAACACAGGTAGCATAAGAATCACAATCGGAAACCCAGTGGAGGGAGTGAATTTTTATGGTAGGGAAAAAGAACAAAAACAATTATGGCAAAAAACAGAAACATCTCACTTACTCATGCTGGCTCCGAGAAGAATAGGTAAAACCTCTCTATTGAAAAGGTTGCGTGATACCGCCCATCAACAAAATGCCAAGGTGTTTTATTGCAGTTTTGCTGATTGTAAGGACGAAACAGCTTGTATTGAACGACTTTATAAAACGCTTAAACTTTCAGTGTTAAAAAAACAAGTTAATGAATTTGGCAACATACTAAAACGGCTAAAAAAAGCCGGGCCTACTGGAGTCGAAATTGGCGAAACCAGCCCCAATGATTGGCACAGCGAAGCCGCACATTTCCACGCACAACTTGATACTCTTCAAACCAATGAAAAAAGAATTATAATCTGCGTTGATGAGCTTCCCATTTTTATAGTTGCCCTATTAAATGAAGAAAATGGAGAAGAGAAAACCAAAAACTTCCTCAATTGGTTTCGCTCCATAAGACAAGACTACCATCACAAAATAAAATGGATTCTGGCAGGCTCAATCGGGCTAGATACCATAACCGCAAGACATAACATGGGCGACACAATCAACGACTTAGCCTCGTTCCCATTGGGGGAATTCGATTCCCCCACCTCAAGCTCCTTTTTACAAGAAATATTTACTAGTTATGATAAAACTCTTCCACAAGAAGTAAGCGAATATCTTCTTGGACGAATTGGTTGGTCAATTCCCTATTATTTGCAATTAATTAGTCAGCAAATCTGCGATTTAAGCGATTCCGAAACCATTCATCCAGAGGATGTTGATAGCGCATTCAAAGAATTACTGAAACCATCACAACGTAATTATTTTGACTATTGGCATCAAAGACTTAGAGAACAATTGGGACAGCCAGAAGCACAATATGCCACGATGTTGCTAAGCAATATCAGCCATGCTCCAAGGGGTGTTCAAAGAATGACGTTAAAACAAGCGCTTGAGGATAAAACGGGTCAAACCGCCGATTCAAGCCCGCTTCTAAGGTACTTACTGGATGTATTAGAAAGTGATGGTTATATCATTGAAAGCAACCAGCGTTACTTATTCAGGTTGCCCCTGCTAGGTGAATATTGGAAGAGACGCTATGCGTGACCAGCCGTACACAAGCCCAGCGCTCGCCCATAAGCTCACAATAAATTAAATCAAGGATATCAGTATGACAACGTCTTCAAATCCAGAACAAAATAGTGTGAGCGAGGGACTCTCTCAGTATCGAGTAGATGTTAGCCCTACAAAAAAACTCGGATTACGTGGTGTTGCAATTTATAACCCAGCACTTTGGAATGACGAAGAAATTGTTCAGTATTTTGTCGCCCGCAAAGATTTGCTGGAAAAAATAATTGATAACCTGTTACGAGAACAACCCAACATCCCTCCCCAACACCAAATGTTAATGGGTTTAAGAGGCATGGGAAAAACCACCTTTTTACGCCGTTTGGCGGTAGCGGTAAAACAGCATTCGACGTTAAGTAACCACTGGCTTCCCTTGGTTTTTCCCGAAGAACAATACAACGTAGTTAACCTAAAAGATCTTTGGTTAAATTGTTTGGACGCTTTAGGCGATGCCCTCGAGGCTGAAGGGCGAGAAGATGAAGCCGAGCGAGTAGATGAAGTTATAGAGAAATCCCGCAGTATGGCAGAAGAGGAGGTGCTGCAGGAACTAATCACCCTGTCTCATCACTACAACAAGCGTCTATTGTTACTCATTGATAATATTGATCTGATCTTTGATCGCATCAAAAAAGAGCATTGGCATTTACGCGAAATACTGCAATCAGAGCCACAACTTATGTTTTTTGGTGCCAGCTCCAGAGCCATGGAAGTTACCTTTAAATACGATGCAGCCTTTTATGACTTTTTTCTTATTCACGAATTAAAACGGCTAAGCTTGCAAGAAACGCACAAAATTTTGCAGGAACTATCTAGAATAACCGACACACCAAAAGTCGCGGAAATTCTAAAAACAGATCCAGCCAGAATAAACACATTACACACACTGACAGGGGGCAACCCCAGAACTGTCGCATTATTATTTAAAGTGTTATCTCAAGGATTAGACGGAGATGTAAGAAGCGATTTAGAAGGCTTGCTAGATATGGTCACACCGCTCTATAAAGCACGTTTTGAAGAACTTCCTACCCTCTCACAACAAATGGTTGATGCCATGGCCCTACATTGGGACCCTATTTCAGCCAACAAACTGGCAGAGCGGCTCAACACTACCGTAAATAAAGTTTCTGCCCAACTTAGTAGGTTGGAATCTGTTGCCGTCGTGGAAAAAGTCCCCCCCGTTGAAGGGAAACGAGCCGCATTTCAAATTAGTGAACGCTTTTTTAATATCTGGTATTTAATGCGTGCCAGTCGCCGGGTCCGCAAAAAGCTCATATGGCTGGTGTACTTTTTAAAAATGTTTTTTAGTACCGACGAATTGCAAGTGCATAGCCGCCAGCAATTAGGAAACAATAAAGTCGATCAAAGAGGCGTCGAATATAATTTAGCATTAGCTCAAACCATTACTGGAGGGATAAAAGGCGCACTTGAGCATAAAGCTTTAGAAAACCTATTAACTCAGAATAAAAATAGCATTGCTGGCTTATTTGATTTTGCAGGGGAAGATAAAGCATTATTACCCAAAGCGGAAAGAATCCAGATACTAAACAAGCTAAAGACAGAAATGAAAGCGTTGCTTCAAAAACATGACTGGCTTTCTGAGACAGAAAAAAATGCGTTTGTAGAAAACTTACTGGGTTGCCCAAGCTATGATATTGAGCATAAAGAACATACCGTTAATCGTTTAAAAAAAGCGTCTAAAACAGAACTTTCCAATTGTATATTGGATAGAGCCGCGATCAAAAAATCATTACATAATTTTATGGCAGGAGACGTAAACTTAATATTCTCAGGTATCGAAAAAGGTTTGATGCTTCACCAAGATGACTTGAAAGGCGCTGAAGCAACAGCTGAAAAATTCAGCAACAGAAAATTCTTCGACACTATGCAAGTGATGCTTGAAGTTCCAAAGTCAATATCAACTGAATCGCCCGAGAAGAAAACCGAAATTAAAACATTATTAATGCAATATGCGAATAACTATTCTGACAGTATTTTACCCTATGTGTATGGCGCAGCTGTTGATCATGCACAATCAAACTCGGCAAAATTTTTAGAATCACTGCAATCCATTCAGGTTAAAAACCAACATCAAGAGTATTTTGTCAAATTTTTCATAGCTAGCGCCTTTATTCAGAATGAACAATTCGAGTTGGTAGAAAAACTTTTTCTTGAACTTACGGAAAAACATCAAAACGACCTAAATATATGGGCCCAACAGAGTGACTTTTACTCTAACAACTATAAGAACCTTCTAAAAGCCAAAGCGTGCTATGAAAAGTTACTGACAATCTCACCCGAAAACAAAAATGCATTAGAATTTTTCGCTTCAACAAATTTGATTAAGGCTTCAACATTTAAACAAGCGCTGATGTTTTCAGAAAAGCTAACCCAAATACACCCCAGCAATTCAATTGGCTGGATGGTTATTGGAATGCTTAATGGTTTTGAATACAACCATTTTGAGGTCGCTGAATCGGCTTTGAAAAAAGCAAGAGACAACCATCCAGATCCCAATATTGTTAACGGATTACTCGTGGATTTGTATTTAACATTCGGGAAAATTGAAGCAGCAGAAGCACAAGCGGCAGAAATGGATGAACATGAAGAAGTCAAAACATCGTTTAACATCGTTAAAGGCATGACTAATACATTCTTTCACCAAGACTATGCCAAAGCACAATGGCATTTTGAGCAAGTGCTTGATGCTGACCCTGAAGACATTTTCGCCCTCATTCTCTTAGGTATTATTAACCAGTACTTCCTTGGAAAACCCGTCGATGCCGCTCAATACTTCGAGTTAGCCAAGAGCAAAGAAGATTTTATCTTATCCTACCCATCAGTATTCATATCGCTAATACAGTTTCATCAGTGGGACTTAGTATTACAGTTGGTAGATGGGATTCTTGAGCAAAATCAGGAAGACATTCCCAATCTGGCGTGGTTACGTTTTTTAACAGTGATTAGGAAGTTCATTGATAATGATAAAGCATCTGATTTTATAAAAATCATTCACGACAATAAGCGAGCAGAACAATGGCGTCCATTAGTTACCGCACTAGAATGTATCGAAGCGAAAAAACCGCAACATTTACTCGGCGTTGCGCCTGAAATAAGAACACCTGCACTGCAAATCATTAGGCAAGTATCTAGCGACGAAGCTTTTAATAACATGTTAGAACAACATTTCCCTTCAGAGTAGTTTAACAAACTCGGCAATGGATAATTCACATCCATTGCCCGTATTTGGTCACTCCTAATTAATCGTTTAGTTAACTCGGCTTGCTGATCATCCTCACTACAGCTGTTGCTAAACGGCGAGGCGTAAAGCGTATAGACTGTGCCATGAGCCAGTTTATTTTGCCGTGAATAGCGACCCGTTGCCCTTTTAGCATGGCTTTGAAACCGTACTCGGCTACTTGTTCTGAGGTCGGCATTGGAAACAATTTCAAAACCCCTGATTTATTCATATCAGCAGCATCTTGGAAGCCTGAGCGCGTCGGACCCGGGCAAAGCGCGGTGACTGTAATGCCTGTGCCATGCAATTCATTAGCAATGGCTTCGGAAAACGACAATACATAGGCTTTAGTCGCGTAATACACTGACATAAAAGGCCCCGGTTGAAATGAAGCGGTAGAAGCCACATTCAGTATTCTACCTGCACCTTTTGCTTTCATTGCCGGTAATAACCGGTGGGTCAATTCTGTTAAGGCCACCATATTCAGCATCATCATCTGCTTTTGTTTGTCGATATCGGAATCAATAAATAACCCAAAATCGCCTAGGCCTGCATTGTTAATTAGATAATCAATATGCAATTGATTTTTATCCAGCTCACTTACCAGGCTTTGAACACCGTTAGCTTCTGACAAATCGTTCACTATAGTGTGAACACTGACGCCATGCTGCTTAGCTAAACGTTCAGCAAGTTGCTTTAACTTGCTTTCAGATCTAGCGGTAATCACTACATCAAACTTAGCTTTAGCACATAATTCCGCCAATGCCTCACCTATACCACTGCTAGCGCCGGTAATTAATGCTGTTGTCATTCGTTTCTCCGATTTTTATTCCGTTCGAATTTGCTAATCCGGTTGTGGATTTCTGAGTACGGCTTTAGGTTTCTTTTAAGCTCTCATTTAAAAGCTCATATTAAAGTCAGGAGCAATTCTATACCAATCCCCTAGCATTGCTTGCAATATAAAAGATCTTACTTAACCTGAAACCAAGAAGATAACCTTTGGCCTAATATCAAGATTGGGAAACCTTATAAGAAGGTCGAGATTATCCTGTTTTAATGCTTGGTTTCTACGCCCTGTAAAATGGCCAGCTTTGCATAATATAAATTGCGGGTTTTTTCTTTATAAGCAGTTTCCACCGCTTGCTGCATAGCTTTTACAGCCTTGTTGCTATTGCCTGCCAAGTAGTAAGACTTGGCTAAACCAAAATATCCTTCATCCAGATAAGGCGCTATTTTAATGACTTTCTGAAAATGGCGTATCGCTTCATTGATATTGCCCACCTGATAGGCCTCATGTCCCATTTTTAACCAAGAATAAGGGTTAGCGTCTTGGTAAGTGGCCAGCTTTTTGTGAATAGCAGCGGCTTCCTGGTCCCGCTTCTGGTCAACCAAAAGCAAATGGTAATTAGACAGTAAATTTGCTGAACTCTCAGTATATTCGATAGCGAATTGATATAACGTTTCTGCGTTTTTCAACTGCCCGTTTTTTCGAAACAATACCGCCAACAAGTTAAGATTTTCAGGATGATAAGGAGCATAATTCAATGCTTCTTTAATCAGCCAATACGCTTTTGAAAAGTCTTTTTGTACTAATGCTCGGGCCGCAAGATTTCTGTAATACATAGAAATGAATTCCTGTTCGTTGACCTTTCCACCTGAAATATCCCCCCTATCGGGAAAGTAATCGATAATAACCATTGGTGGCCTTATTACCCATTCATCTTCCTTAGGCGTGTAAGTTGGGTCGTATAGAAAGGTTCGAACATGGGACGACAACAATAAAACGCCCTGCTCTTTTCGATAGATCGGTGTGGCATTAACTTTCTGATAGCCAAGTTTTACATCCACTAAATCGGCTAACGCTTTAGTGACAATAGCCAAAGACAAACAATTGCCAGCACCTCTTTGCAAAGCCTCTGTCGCCGTATAAGTTTCTCCGCGAAAATCAAAACCTTCCAAACTACGTTGGAGATACTCAAAAATTCGCTTGTGGGGTTTCAAATACTGATATTGAGGTTGATGAAAAAACGAGAGAAATCGACGCTGTTGCTGTTCCGTTAAACTAAAAATATCCTGTTTTTCAGGAATGTTTTCCGGCTCACCAAAATTAATTGCTGTTACCTGTGGCAGCGGTGGTAATTGTGTTGCTGGCTGATTTACGCCACATGCCATCAACAACAATATTAGTCCTAACCCTATTATATGTCTCATTGTAATCCTATTTTACTCCAGATCAGTTAGGGATCCTTTATACCCCAATATTGATAATGACAGAAATCAGATTATCGTAATGTTTGATTAGGATGTGTTGATAAAAACCAGAGATTTGAAATACAGAACAAAAACACGGACCGTCATTCCTTGCGCAATAAACAGTATTTCACGGGATTATCCATGTTCATTTTTACGTGTTGTTCATGGCCCCTTTTACACCAAATCTTCAAATACGAATCATTTTCATTTGCATTTGATTAAGAAACTGCTTTACACTCCATCCGATTTTTAACATTACACAGTCAGTTTGGAGTAAACACATGACACCTAAAAAACCAGCACAGATAACCCCAAAAGGCACAAACAGTGCGTTAAATAAAAAAAGATTGGGTTCTCACGCGCTGATTACGGCATTGGCATTAGGAACGCAATCTATTCATGCCACAGAAGTAGAAAAGTGCCCAACAGGAAGCTCAAGTGATGTTGAATGTAAAATTAACGAGGAATCTCTGGAGCGCATTAAAGTACATGGGGTACGTTATTCACTATACAATGTCAGCCATTCCGGTGATGTCCGTCGCACCGCAGAATTAGCAGATATTCCACAAACCATCACAGTACTTACGCAAGATCAAATTCAAGAATCTGGCCGAACGGATTTAAAAGAAATACTTTCATCTCAGTCCGGCGTTACATTAGGCACCGGTGAAAATGGCAATGCGTTTGGAGACCGATATGTTATTCGTGGACATGAAGCCCGTAGCGACGTTTTTGTAGATGGACTTCGCGACCCCGGCATGACGACCCGGGAAAGCTTCGCCACCGAGCAAATTGAGATAACCAAAGGCCCCAGCGCAACGTTTGCAGGCCGAGGTTCATCTGGCGGTGCCGTTAACAGCATCAGTAAAAAAGCCTCCCCCTCTTACAACTTTGGACGAGTAGACGTTGCCATTGGCACTGATGACTATCATCGCGTAACCCTTGATACCAATATTGCAGTCTCTGACACTCTGGCATTTAGAATCAACGGATTAGATGCTTACGAAAACGCCCCCAACAGAGAAGGCATTGTTAGAGATCGAACCGGTTTATTACTATCCGCCGCATTTGAACCCACAGACCAGTTGAAATTTAGCTCTGATGTATACTACCTCTCCGCCGATGATGTACCTGATCTAGGAAGCTATTTTGACGGTACTTCACGCCAACCTGTATCAGATATTCCAGTATACGCTCAGTCGGAAGACTTCCTGGATAGTGAAATATTTGCTTTCACCTTACGTACTGACTACGAAATATCTGAAGACTTACGTTTTTACAATGCCACCAGAATTGGCAACACCGAAAATGGTTACTTAACCACAGGCATCAGAGGAACCCTCCGCGCCGACACCGATCCGGTTGCCCCCGGCACTGAAACCATGACGATAAGCACCCATCAAGGTTGGCAAGATGTTGACTACTTCGCAACCCAATTCAATCTATTTTGGAATAAAGAATTATTCGGGCTAAAACACAAGTTTGTTTTTGGTTATGAGTACGCCAATGAATCCGTCGATAATGGTGTATACAACGTCACCAATAACAATCCAACCAACTGTCTGGTCAATGGACGTCGTGGTACAAGTGGCGACTATTGTGTCGTTGATGGAAATGGGAACGCTTTATCTAACATTCGAAATCTAATGAATAGAAGCTATGAAACCGGGGATCCTGATGCATTATTCGATATAGATACCAGCGCATTTTATATCCTTGATACCATCTCCTTGAATAAACATTGGGAGTTATTCCTGGGGCTTCGACAAGACAGCTTTGACTACAGCAACGATACCACCGGACGAAGTGGCGAGCAGTTATTTGAATACTCAGACACCTTAAACAACGGGCATGTGGGCGTCGTTTACCAGATGGACGATGATATTAACTTTTATGCGACTTATAGCACAGCAACCAACATCAATGGTGGTGAATCAGACCTTGGTGCCAATTGCGGATATGGTGGCCTATGCGGAACGCCAGATCAGGCACAGCGCTCAGACCCAGAGTTTATTGAAAACATTGAATTAGGCACTAAATGGCAATTCATGGATGACGAGCTTTTAGCGACCGCCGCTATCTTCACAATCACCAAAAGTGACGTGATGGAAAGTGTTGGCGATGCCTATTCCAGCTTAGGATCGTTGAATACCGGAAAAAATAGAGTTCGGGGAATTGAGCTGGGATTATCCGGCGAAATCACCGAGCAATTAAGTATTCAACTTAGCGCGGCGATAATGGAATCGGAAGTATTGGAATCCTTCAATCCAGATAACGTTGGCCGCGTACTAAGTAATTTCGCAGACAATAGCTACTATGTCCAACTGCGCTATCAAGCCACGGATAGTTTCGTATTTGGGGGCGACTATACTTACAAAAGCGAGATGTTTGGTGGACAACCCGATACCGCTGCTGGCTATAACAGTCAACTGGATGACTATTCCATCGTTGTTCCGTCCTACTCAGTTGTTAATCTATTTGCAAATTACTATGCATCCGATCGTTTAACCTTCCGCTTAAATGTTGGCAACCTCTTGGATGAAGAATATTGGACTGCGGCATATCGCTCAGGCTCCTTTATGTACATTGGAGATGCCAGAAGCGTTCGAGCTGGCGTTACTTACGAATTTTAATCAACAAGAGGCAAAGAAGATGGTTGTTATTGAGCAAATGTTAACTCAAAAAGAAGTACTCGCTTTTCGCCAGGTAATAAACGAATTACCTTGGCAGGATGGTGGGAACACCGCAATGGGTATGGCATCATCGGTCAAGCACAACACTCAGGCAGATCCCAAAGATCCCAAAGTACGTCATTTGGCCAACCAACTGTTGTCTCGTATGGGAGAAACACCCGAATTGGTGTCTGCCGCTTTGCCTCAACATATATTCCCGCCATGCTTTAATCAGTATGGCGTGCAACAAGAATATGGCTATCATGTTGATGCCGCTATTATGCGAATACCTGATAGCCAAATTGTGATGCGCAGCGATGTCTCGATGACACTATTTTTGAGCGAGCCGGAAGAATATGACGGGGGAGAACTGGTTATTGCAACCGAATTTGGAGAACAACACATTAAACTGGCCGCAGGCCAAGCTGTTGTTTATCCTTCAAGTAGCTTACATAAAGTGACAGCTGTAACCCGAGGCAAGCGTTTAGCAGCAATAACCTGGATGCAAAGCATGATCCCCGATGTAACCTTGCGAAAAACCCTGCATCAATTGGACAATACCATCCAAAGATTAATATCACAGGATTCAATAGAAAGAGCCGAGCTGGATAGTTTGCACAATGTGTATCACAACTTAATACGGCAGTATGCGCAAATTTAACACGATTAAAAATAGCAAGAACACCTTCGCTTGTATTAATTTATTAGCCCCAACGCACAACAGGTTGGTTTATCGTGAGTGCGGTTTTTATTAAAAATACTCTATCATCGCCAATAAACGTTATTGGGATTTTCCTTACAATTTCCAGCGATGGATTACATTGCCCGAATAAGCATCTACGCTTAGTCTAAAACGTTAAGTAACCTAAATTCGAGATAAGAAATATAATAGGTTTTCGAAAGTCATCTCGTTTTCGCTTTTAAAGCACAAGGTTAGATATTCCGACACACTCATTGATTAGGAAATAATAAATACAACTTTTGGAGACTACATGAAAAAAGCAGCCATTTTTGCTTTTGCGATGCTTCCTGCCTTAATTGTTCAGGGGGAAGAAAGTAAAACACACAACATCTTAAAATCACAAGACGTGTTCACGCTAGAATATGCCTCTAATGTAGACATTACGCCAGACGGCAAGAGCGTTTATTTTGTTCGTAACTACATGGACATTTATACCGATAAGAAGGTGGGTAATATTTGGCAAGTAGATCACAAAAAACAACTGACGCCAGTCACAACTGGACTACACGCCGATTATGCGCCCACGCTGTCACCTGATGGCAAAAAACTCGCTTATTTTTCCAATGCCAGTGGTAAAAAACAAATTCATATGAAGTGGCTGGAAACCGGCCAAAATGCCCAAATGACGCATTTCACTTCATCTCCCAGCAACATGAGCTGGTCTCCTGATGGCAGTCAAATTGCCTTTACTATGTTCGTAAAAGGGAAAGCGAACACGCCTGTATCTTTATCTGGCAAACCGAAAGGCGCTAAATGGGCCGAACCTGCCAGAGTAACTGAAGATGTTTATTATCGTTTTGATGGTGCTGGTTATTTGGAATCCGGATTTACCCATATTTTCGTACTCTCCGCAGATGGTGGCACAGCAAGACAAATCACTTCAGATGATTTTGACCACAATGGAAACGTTAGTTGGGGGAAAGACGGTAAACACTTATATTTCTCTGCAAATCGACGTAAAGACAACGAATACGAACCTAACGACAGTTCGGTATTTAGCATCAATGTGGCAACAGGAGAATTAAAGCAACTCACTGACAGATTCGGCCCAGACAGCTCGCCAATTGTCTCACCCAACGGCAAGCTCATTGCATACCGGGGCTTTGACGACACCTTCAAAAATTATGAAAACAGTAATATCAATATCATGAACGTGGACGGCAGCAACAAACGTGTGCTAACCGCTGATTTAGATCGCAGTGTCAGTAGGATTAAATGGGCAGCCAATAGCAAAGGAGTGTATTTCCAGTATGACGACCAAGGGGAAACGAATGTTGCTTATCAGCCGCTAAAAGGAAAACATAAAGTGGTAGCCAGTCAATTAGGCGGAAAAGCCTTTGGTCGCCCCTATACCGGTGCTGATTTTGATGTTGCCAACAACGGCACCCTTGCTTTTACCTATTCAGAACCCCTTCGTCCTGCTGATGTCGCTATTGCGCACAAAGGCAAAACAACCGTACTCACTCAGTTGAATGAAGATGCCTTAGCCCATAAAACGCTGGGAAAGGTTGAAGATATTTGGTTTAAATCCTCCTCTGATCAGCGAGATATTCAAGGATGGATTGTTTATCCTCCTGAGTTTGATGCCAGCAAAAAATATCCACTGATATTAGAAATTCATGGTGGCCCAGTTGCCAACTACGGCCCTCACTTCTCAACTGAAATTCAATTAATGGCCGCAAAAGGATACGTTGTACTTTATACCAATCCCCGTGGCAGCGATTCATACGGCAAAGAGTTCGCGCAAACAATTCATCACAATTACCCCAGCCAAGACTATGACGACTTAATGTCCGGGGTTGATGCCGTTATCGCGAAAGGATTCATCAATGAAAAAGAATTGTTTGTTACCGGTGGTTCTGGTGGTGGTGTGCTAACCGCTTGGATTGTTGGTCATACCGATCGATTTGCCGGCGCTGTTGTAGCAAAGCCCGTTATCAATTGGTACAGCTTTGTGCTCACTTCTGACTTCTATCCCTTCTTTTATAAATATTGGTTTGGCAAAAAACCTTGGGAAGACGCGCAAACTTACTTAAAGTACTCGCCAATTAGCTACGTTGGGAATGTAAAAACACCTACTATGCTACTCACGGGCGAATCGGATTATCGCACCCCGATTTCTGAAACAGAGCAATTTTACCAAGCACTGAAACTCAGCAAAGTTGAAACGGCAATGGTGAGAATTCCGGGTGCTTCTCATGGCATTTACCGCCGCCCTAGCCATTTAATGTCTAAGGTTGAGCACATACTTTGGTGGTTTGAAAAATATCGCGAAACTTCAGACGATAAAGATAAGAAATAAAGACAGAATACAAGCATCGAAGGACCAATAAAAATAACGATTATTGGTTTTTCTATTTATCTGGTTGTGTCGGCATTTGCAGGCAATTGTTGACACAGCCATTCCAACTCATCCAATACCCGCGAACTCATACGATGCAATCTATCAGCGTTTGGTCGAATAATTCGTTGCTGTTTCACTGCCGGAATCAGTTCCCATTTATGCCAGTCATAACCGCTCTTATTGACTTCACTTTTAGAAACAGGCTGCACAATCACTTGAACTTGCTTGCTTAGCACCTGTTCAATATTCACTTGGGGAAACGCACTGGCAGCCTCTGCAAATACATTCTGCACACCGCAAACCGACAACACATTATGATTCCAACTGCCTTGGGCGACCGTCGTTAAAGGATTGGGCCATAATTCGTAAAAGACACGAAGCGATGCATGGTTACCATGCTTCTTTTTTATGCTTGCCAGCCGCATGTCAAATGCACTTGCTACTTTATGGGCTAATTCAGCATTTCCGGTGTTATTGCCAAACATTCTCATTTCATTGGGAATATCGACTAACTTGGCAGGATTAGAATAAATGATTTTCAGCCCCATTTTTTCCAAACGAGCCAACTGAGCGGCAGGATTACCACTTTTCCAAGCAATAATTAAATCTGGCTGCATCGCCAATATTGCTTCCACTTGCAAGCCTAAGTAATTACCAACAACAGGGATGTTTTTAGCTGCATCCGGGTAATCTGCAAACTCTGTGGTTCCAATAATTTGCTCACCGACACCTATCTCGAACAACACTTCTACAATATGGGGGGCCAAGGCGATGATGCTTGGTTTATCTGTTTTTGTTTCCGTTGCCATTCCAGAAAAAGAGATCAAAACACTCAACAGAATCAGCCACGCTATTTTCACCAATCAATCCCCTTTTGCGCTTTCACGCCGCGATCAAACGCATGCTTGGTATTGTTGACTTCACTCACTGTATCGGCCAATTCAATAATGGCACGATGGCATGCTCGTCCAGTCACAATGACATGCTGATTCTCAGGTCGATTCACCAAGGCTTCAAGCACATCGTCCAACTCTAAATATTGATATGTCAGCATATAGGTAAGCTCATCCAACATAACCACATCCACGCTGCTATCTTGCAATAACCTTTTGGCTTCATTCCAAACTATCAGGGCGGCTTTAGTGTCCTCGGCTTTATCTTGAGTATCCCAGGTAAAACCGGTTTCCATTACATGAAATTCAACCCCTGCTTTTGCTAAAAGGTTGCGCTCACCACATTCCCAACCACCTTTAATAAACTGAATAACCGCAGCGTTTAAATCATGGCCTACCGCTCTGGCGACCATACCAAATCCAGATGTTGATTTGCCTTTACCATTGCCGGTTAAAACCAGCAATAGCCCTTTGTCTTCTGTCGCCGATTCAATTCGAGCATCTACTTTTTCTTTCAGCTTTTGCATACGCTGTTTATGGCGATCACTTTGTGGTTCACTATTTGATGCATCCTGAGCTTGCTCAAGCACAGACTCATTCGATTGATTATTAGAAGTATCCATATTGATAATTATACTTTTCTAGTTATGACTAATTTGATACACGACGGCTACGCACCATCAATGCAATAAAAAACAGGCTGCCGGTGGCAGAAGTAATGATGCCAATGGGTATTTCTTGCCCTGACAACACTTCTCTGGCCAGCACATCTACCCACATTAAAAATATACCGCCTAAAAAGAAACACCCCAGCAGCAAACGCAAACTGGTAACCCCAACAATCGCTCGCACAATATGGGGAATCATTAAACCAACAAAACCAATACCGCCGCAATAGGCCACAATGGTTGCAGTTACCAAAGCACAACCGAGCAATAACAACGCTCGCATTCGAGTAACATTTACCCCTAGTGTTTTAGCTGTATCGTCATCCAATAACATGGCATCCAACTGGCGATGCACCATTAAAGCCATAACAAAACTTAACAATAATACCGGTACTAAAACCATCACTTGGGTCATTTCGGCTCCGGCTAAACTCCCCATCAACCAAAACATAATGCGGTTGCTGGCAAGCGGTTCTCCCATATACAGTAGAAACTGGGTGGATGCGCCTAACATAAAAGCAATGGCGACACCGGCCAGCAAAATCAATTCAACTCGGAACAAATATCGCGCTAACGCCAGTACCATTATTATCGCAGTAATAGCCCCAACAAAAGCCGCCAACGGCAGTAAATGAATACTTAAATCCGGAAGAAAAAGGTGAGCAATAACAACACCTAACCCTGCCCCAGCTACAATACCAAATAGGTACGGATCGGCCAGAGGGTTACGAGTCACGTTTTGCAAAACCGCACCACTGCAAGCCAAACCAGCCCCCACCAAAAAACCTAACAAGGCGCGCGGTATTCGAATTTGCCAAAGCACCGATTCCGCCATATTTGATTGACATTGCCCAACCAAACAAGCCAGCACATCGCCACTGGTTAAATCGGTAGCCCCCCATTGAATGACGAATAAAAAACTAACAAGGGCGACGACTATCAGTCCCATAAGGCGCGAAACATATGTTGTCATTGAATATCGCCCCCCATAGAACCCGTGGGATGAAAGCTAATGCTAGGCACCGTTTTACGTTCACTTGATGAAGATATATTCGTTTGCGTTTCTACAACCGTACAGGGTAAACCGAACACTTCTGTCAGCAGTTCCGATTGAAACACATCAACAGGGGTTCCAACGCCTTTGCATTGTCCTTTATGTAATAGCAAAACTTGGTCGCAATATTGCGCCGCCAAATTTAAATCGTGGATCGTCAAAATCACTGAAATACGCAATTGTTTTAATAACGCTAATATTTGATGTTGAAAGTACACATCTAGATGATTAGTCGGTTCGTCCAATATCAAAACTTCAGCTTCTTGTACCAATGCTCTGGCAATTAAAACCCGTTGCAACTCCCCACCGGATAAAGTGTTTATCTTTTGCAACTCCGCATGTGCCATACCCACCTTGGCTAAAGCATGATTTATGCGTTCATGCTCAAATTCACCATTAACCTGAAAAAGCCCCATATGCGGCAATAAACCCATTTGCACAACATCAAAAACACTCAAATCGAACAAGCTTTCGGTTTGTTGCGGCACATACGCCAGCTTAAGAGCCATTGTTTTACGAGAATGTTGCTTTAGCTCCTGACCGCCTATCTGAATGGTTCCCGAATAATGTTCATTTAACCCAAGCAAGCACCGCAACAAACTGGTTTTCCCTGCGCCATTTGGGCCCACCACTGCCACCATTGCTCCATCAGCAATATCAACAGATACATTCTCTAAATGAAAAGCCATTGCCTTAGCATTGCCACGGGGCGTCCAATGGAGCTGACTAACTGAAATAATGGGAGCAGACGAGTGTTTCAAAAGGCCGGTTAACTCTTAGGAGGTTACTTATACAAGTATGAGTATAGAGTAATAGAATTTGCTAATTAGTTGAATCACTAATTTTAAAATAGATATTTTTTAGAAAATATTTAAACCTTTAAATTCAAATAGTTAAGCTTGTATCGCAAACTAATTTCAAAAACCCTTATTGAAAACAAAGAAAAACATCCACACATAGTATTCATCGATGCCGAGAAAGGCTGACCTGCTAAACAAGGTGCCTGGGTCGATGTTTCAATTGTCTTTAATATTGATGTCGCTGCAATGCAGGACACGTTTTAAAAGACGATTACTTTATCAACAATTAATAACATATTGCTTAACGAGGATATGACTATGCGTACTATCGATCTATCTCCACTTTACCGTTCTTTCATTGGCTTCGATCACTTAGCAGGGCTATTAGACGATGCATCCAGAAATGATAAACAAAACGGTTATCCCCCCTATAACATTGAACTACTACAAGAAGATAAATACCGAATTACCATGGCTATTGCCGGCTTTAGTAAAGACGAATTAACCATTGAAGTAAAAGAAAACCTACTACTAATTTCTGGTCAAAAACCGGACAAAAACGAAGCCGAACGCAAATTTCTTCATAAAGGAATTTCTGAGCGTAACTTCGAGCGAAAATTCCAATTAGGTGCCCATGTAAAAGTACTTGCAGCAGACATGGAAAATGGCTTATTACATGTTGATTTGGAGCGTGTTATTCCAGAAGCCTTAAAACCAAGACGAATCAATATTGGCAGTAACTTACTGGATAATTAGTACAAGCACTAACACCTAACCTTAGGTTAATGTGTTTGTTAGCCCACCAAGTTATCTTTGGTGGGCTTTTTAGTTAGGGTTAGAACTAGTAAACAGTGAGTAAATTCAACACGATTAGTTGAATAAAAATCAAAAATGTAGAAACAACACCTACTGCTCTCTGCCAACTCACACCCGCACTATTTCTAACGCCGTGAGCGTGTAACAAGCGCGCGATAATTAAACCCGTTCCTGCTACATGCAACCACAGATGTTGCGTGTTATTAATTTCAGCTATTAACATTAACACCAAAGCAAAAGGCACATACTCAACAAAATTCCCGTGAACTCGCATCGCTTGCATCATGCCTTTATCGCCACCATCCCCTAATCCAATTTTCAATTTTCGTCTTTGATTGATAACCATAACAGATAGATAAACGTACAATGCTGCTAATAAACCAGCATAGAAAGCCGTAATTTGTGTGCTCATAATGCGCTCCTTGAAATTATAGTGTTTTTATTTTAATTAGGTTGTTATGCAAATCTAGAAACGATCTGCTCAAAAATGAAATACTTACCCCTTTCGCCATACCAACAAATGATTATTCGCTGGCATTGGAATGACTTCTTCCAGAGACATGTCTCCCTGAGACGATTTAGCCCAAGCCTGTAATTCAGCAATATCTCTGTAGCCGCCGTAACCTTGGGAACGTAAGCGCTCATCAAAATCACGATTACTCTGACTGGTAAAATCACCTTCAAACTTGAACGGGCCATACTGGCAAAATGCGTTATCAGGCAAAAGTTGACTGGCTACCAGTCCCATCATTTCTTCTACTTCAAATGGCTGCATAATATGGGCTGTATTGGCCGAAAATATACCATCATAAGGGCTATTTTCACCTTGTGAGGGCCATTGATCACTCCCCACTGTATACCGAATAGGTTTACGCCAGTTACCTAATGTTGCCTCAGCGCCATAAGCCAAAATGCTGGGATGGTTATCCGGCATATCACTGGTTTGCCATACAAGGTGAGGCATTGCAGATGCAAAAAATACAGAGTGTTGCCCAGTTCCAGAACCGATTTCCAAGACATGCGTGCTGGTAGCAAAATGCTTGCTTAATTCGAGTAAAATTGGATTCTTATTATTTTCACAGGCTTGTGAAAAGCGTTTTTGCACGTTTATATCCCCTTGTTGCATGCCGCATAGTATGGCAGAAAACTAGCCGGGAGTGAAAGCCAGCAAGAAGATGTATTAAAGGAAGTAGATAGAGTGTGATTTGCCTACGTTGTCTATATTTAAATTAGGAAGATAAGATGACTGATGAGATAAAAGAAGAGATGCGATTATTCTTAACTCTGGTGATTTAGAATCAATCAAGTTACTACCTCTATTAAGAATTCGTAACGATGTTTTCTTATTCAAACTTGTTCAAAATGAATAATCACTGCCAAGGCAACCCTGAAAAAAAATTCAGGGTGCCCAAAGCAGAGATATAACATTAAAACCCGATATTAGGTGCCAACCACTTCTCTGCTTCCGCCATCGTCATACCTTTACGTTTTGCATAATCCTCAACTTGATCTTTTTGGATTTGTGCCACCGCAAAATAACGAGATTCCGGATGAGAGAAATACCAGCCTGACACAGAAGCCCCCGGCCACATCGCAAAGCTTTCGGTTAACTTCATTCCGGTGTGTTTTTCGACATCCAACAACTGCCAAATTGGCAGTTTTTCAGTATGTTCAGGACAAGCAGGATAACCCGGTGCAGGCCTTATTCCTTGGTATTTTTCTCGGATCAACAAGTCGTTATCCAGATTTTCTTCCGGCGCATATCCCCAAAATTCCTTGCGAACCTGCAAATGCAAATACTCGGCGAAAGCCTCTGCCAAGCGATCACTTATCGCCTTCACCATGATAGCGTTATAGTCATCATGTTTTTTCTCAAAATGTTCTGCCAAGGCATCTTCTTCAATACCTGCCGTTACCGCAAATGCACCAATGTAATCTTGTAAACCACTTTCTACCGGCGCAACATAGTCACTAATACAATAATTGGCACCTTTTGCTTTTTCCGACTGCTGGCGTAAATGACAACAATTTAGCAAGGATTTATCACGGGATTCATCTTCATAAACTGTAATATCATCGCCCACGCTATTCGCCGGAAATAATCCAAACACTCCTTTTGGCTTAAGGCTGTTAGATTGCATTAGATTCTTTAACATTGTTTGGGCATCATCAAACAATTGTTGAGCTTCTTTACCGACTACTTCATCTTCCAAAATCCGTGGGTATTTCCCAGCCAAAGACCAGGTTAAAAAGAAAGGGGTCCAGTCGATATACTCTATTAACGCCGAAATAGGCACTTCAATACTTTGAACACCCAGTTTTTTAGGAACTGGTGGCGTGTAATCTTTCCAATTTATATCGGCTTTGTTAGCTCTGGCGGCTTCTAAAGTAATGGGTCTACTTTTAGGCCTTTTACGAGCATGTTGTTCCCGCGCAACGTCATACTCTTTACTGATTTGCTCAACATAGGCCGGTTTGTGCTCTGCCGACATCAGTTTTTGACAAACGCCTACCGCGCGAGAAGCATTCGGCACATACACAACAGGACCGGCATAGTTTTGCTCTATTTTAACAGCCGTGTGTGCTTTGGATGTGGTCGCACCACCAATGAGCAATGGAACGTCGAATTCCAAGCGCTGCATTTCTTTGGCAACATACACCATTTCATCTAATGAAGGCGTGATAAGACCAGATAATCCGATGATATCCACGTTCTCTTCTTTAGCTTTTTGCAATATAGCGGCACAAGACACCATTACGCCCATATCAACAATTTCATAGTTATTGCATTGCAACACTACACCCACAATATTTTTTCCAATATCGTGAACATCGCCTTTTACGGTAGCCATTAAGATTTTACCGTTACTGCTGCCCGCATCTTTTTCATGTTCAATATAAGGTTCGAGATGAGCAACCGCTTTTTTCATGACCCGTGCAGACTTAACCACCTGAGGCAAAAACATCTTGCCCTCGCCAAATAAGTCCCCTACAACATTCATTCCATCCATCAATGGACCTTCAATAACATGCAAGGGCTTTTCAGCAGCTAAACGCGCTTCTTCAGTATCGGCCTCAATAAAATCAGTAATACCTTTAACAAGCGCGTGTTCCAAACGCTTGCCTACCGGCCAGGAACGCCATTCCAAATCCTCTTTTATCTCAACCTTTTTGCCACCTTGGTATTTAGGCGCAATATCTAACAAACGTTCTGTGGCATCGTCACGACGATTTAAAATAACGTCTTCCACTGCATCTCTAAGTTCTTTTGGAATCTCGTCGTATACAGCCAATTGCCCTGCATTAACAATGGCCATATCCATACCCGCCTTAATGGCGTAATACAAAAATACTGAGTGCATGGCTTCGCGAACTTGATTGTTACCGCGAAATGAAAAAGAAATATTAGACAAGCCCCCAGAAATCAAAGCATAGGGTAGATGTTGCTTGATACGACGTATCGCCTGAATAAAGTCAACTGCGTAGTTGTTATGCTCTTCAATACCCGTTGCTACGGCAAAAATGTTCGGGTCGAAAATAATATCTTCCGGTGGAAAGCCGACCTCTTCGGTCAGTATGCGATAGGAGCGTTGGCAAATCTCAAATTTACGATCTTCCGTATCTGCTTGCCCGGTTTCGTCAAACGCCATTACCACCGTTGCAGCGCCATAGCGGCGTATAAGCTTCGCTTGATGTTTAAACTGTTCTTCGCCTTCCTTCAAACTAATTGAATTAACAATAGCTTTACCTTGGACGCAACGAAGCCCCGCTTCGATAACCGTCCATTTGGACGAATCGATCATAATGGGTACACGGGAAATATCGGGCTCAGATGCAATCAGATTCATAAAGCGAGCCATTGCTGCTTCTGAATCCAGCATGGCCTCATCCATGTTTACATCGATGATTTGGGCACCACTTTCAACTTGCTGGCGCGCCACACTTAAAGCAGTTTCATAATCCTCTTCGAGAATTAAGCGTTTAAATTTTGCAGATCCGGTAACGTTGGTACGTTCACCAATATTGATAAAAGAAGATGATGCGTTTGACATGTTTTTCTCTATTAACGAACGAAAGGTTCCAAACCAGACAGGCGTAATTTCACTTCTTGCTGCACCTGCTCCCGGGGGCCATATTTAGACACAGCTCCACCTATAGCTTTAATATGCGCAGGCGTTGTACCGCAACAGCCTCCCACAATATTTACCAAGCCAGATTGTGCCCATTCACCTACTTCAGTAGCCATCTCTTCTGGCGTCAAATCATACTCACCAAACTCGTTTGGTAGTCCGGCATTGGGATATGCGGAAACATAACACTCAGAAATAGTGGCAAGATCTTGTACATACTGACGCAATAAATCAGGTCCTAATGCACAATTTAAACCGATACTAATAGGGCTAGCATGGCGCATGGAATTATAGAATGCTTCAGTAGTTTGGCCTGAAAGAGTGCGCCCCGACGCATCGGTAATAGTGCCGGAAATCATTACTGGTAAACGTAACTGTAATTCTTCAAAAACCTGTTCCACCGCAAAAATAGCCGCCTTTGCATTTAAGGTATCGAAAATGGTTTCAATCATGATGAGATCGACCCCGCCTTCAATTAAGCCCTTGGTTGCTTCGGAATAAGCTTCAACAAGCTGCTCAAAATTTGTATTTCGTTTGCCCGGATCATTAACGTCAGGCGAAATAGAAGCGGTGCGATTGGTTGGACCCAAGGTTCCTGCAACAAAACGTGGCTTGGTCGGATTTTTATCTGTGTATTTTTGCGCAGCCAGTTTGGCAATTCTGGCGGCTTCTACATTCAATTCATAAGCAAATTCTTGCATATCGTAATCAGCCATTGAAATACTATTGGCATTAAACGTATTGGTTTCAAGAATATCTGATCCCGCTTCCAAGAATTTCTCATGGATTGCTTGGATAATTTGGGGCTGCGTAATAGTTAATAGATCATTGTTACCTTTTAAATCTGAAGGCCAATCTTTAAATCGCTCGCCACGATAATCTGTCTCGCTCAGGTCGTATCCCTGAATCATAGTGCCCATGCCACCATCCAACAATAAAATGCGCTGGGACAATTGTTGCTTAAATACTTCCGCAGTTTTGTCAGTCAATTTACACCCCCAAGTTCCCATAATCTTTCAAACGGCTTTTATAAAGCATTTGCAGACAATTCAGCCAAATCATAAGGCGTGGTTTGATATACGTAGTAATTTAGCCAATTATTAAAAAGTAATGTGCCATGGGCACGCCACGACATTAATGGTGCATTCTCTGGATCATTTTGTGAAAAATAATTAGCCGGTATTTCGGTATCCAAACCATTACCAATATCTCTTAAATATTCCTTCTTTAAGGTATCGGCATCATATTCAGGATGCCCTGTTAAAAACACAATTCTTTTGTCATCAGAAGCAATCAGGTATGCACCGACCTGCTCTGAACCCGCTAAAACATTCAAGCCAGAAACAGATTCATAATCTTCAACAGCTACTTGCCCATAGCGTGAATGAGGCGCCATAAATTGATTATCGAAACCTCTCACCAACTCGTTCAACGGTTGATAAACTTGATGCTCAAACACGCCGAACAGTTTTTCTTCCCGCAATGTTCGATTAACGCCAAAATGATAATACATCGCTGCATGCGCAGCCCAACACAAATACAAGGTAGACTGAACTTGCTTATTTGCCCATTCCATTATTTGCGTAATACGCTGCCAGTAAGCAATTTCTTCATAAGGCATTAGTGCCACTGGTGCGCCGGTAATGATGAGTCCGTCGTAACGTTTATTTATAACATCGTCAAAATCATGGTAAAAAGTATCCAAATGCTGTTTAGAAGTATGCTTGGATGTATGATTCGATTCACGGCTGTCAATTCGAATTAGGTCAATATTAATTTGCAGAGGTGTATTGGACAGCAATCTGCATAATTGAGATTCGGTTTGAATCTTGTTGGGCATCAAATTAAGAATCCCAACTTCCAAAGGACGAATATCTTGTCTGCTGGCAAGATCTGAATCCATCACAAAGATATTTTCTTTTAAAAGAATATCCTGAGCTGGCAGATCAATAGGGATCCGAATTGGCATAATTTGTATTCACCTTATTAAAAAACCACTCCAAGACCAATAAAAATACCGCCTGCACACGCAAAGAGCGAGTATCATAAATTGATCCAATCCAAGTTAACATCTTTCCATCTAGACGTCTATACGTTCATCTGAATTCTTCGTGCTTTCATTTGATCTGCACGCAGCTTTGTTTAAAATACTGCTCTAGATACCCAGTTGATCACTGTACTCAAATATAGCACCACTGGTGTTAACCACATTTACCGCAGTTTTAAATTAAGTACACAGGTAAACCTATGCCACAAACAGCGCCAGAAAATTCACAGCAAGCGACCATTACAAAGCTCCACCTTTATCCCATTAAATCGATGCAGGGTATCGAAGTTGACAGCATTACTTGTTTGGAAACAGGCTTTCAATATGATCGAGACTGGGTGGTAGTTGATGCTAAAAACACTTTTGTTACTCAGCGACAAATTCCAAAATTAGCAAGTATAAAAGTGGCTTTAACTCAAGATGAAATGATCATGTCGCATCCAGAGCATGACGCGCTGCACATACCGCTTTCAAGAGAGCATTTACGAACAGTATCACCCTCCCAAGTCACCATTTGGAAAGATTTAAGCATGGGCCTTGATGAAGGCCAAGAATCACAACACTGGTTGGGAAAAGTACTCGGGGAATTTCGTGGTGGCAGCTTACGCTTGTTACGTTTTGATGAGCAACATAAGCGCATGGTTAGGGAAAAATATACCGACAACCAAAACGCGCATTTTAAATATGCCGATGCCTGTCCTTATTTAATTGTAAATAGCGCGTCTTTAGAAGCGCTAAATGCAGTTTTAAAAGAACAAGGACTGCAAGAAATTCCCATGGACCGCTTTCGTGGCAACATTACCATTACCGGTATAGATGCCTGGCAAGAGTATGCAGGTCATACAATCAAAACCAATAAAGTTGCCTTACGCGGCGAAGGAGCATGCTCACGCTGCCCTATGACCACAATCAACCAGTTCACTGGCGAAATCAAAGAACAGGGGCAACCACTAACAACGCTAAGAGACTTAGACATTCCACCAGGAAAACCTGGGGCATTTTTTGGCATGCATGCAACCCTTCTAGAGGGTTCGGGAAATCATATTAAGGTAGGTGAAAAATTGACGCTGCTTCCAGCCTGAAATCACACGTTAGAATGCATCTAGTAGTATGTGTATAAAGCGCTCCGTAAGAAAGGCATTGCATCCTGATCATAATTAGCTAGAATCGAATTTGAACTCTTGTTTGGTTCATGTCAGTGGAGGTTGCAGTTCTGGCATGTGTGTATGCGCAAAAAGCGCTTGTTTCTGACTTGGTTTAACCTAACCTTTTCACCAACGAGTCATCACACACAAAGATATGTCATCAGTTTTGACTTGCAACCCCCTTAAATTGGCATCTTAATTATTAAGAGCACGTCGCTGTATTAAATTTGTAACGATTAGGAATGACATTGGAATTACCAATCCCCCAAAACATTGTCCCGCTGGATAACATACTGCCTGATGAACCATTGCTAATGATGGGCGCTGGCCCAGTACCTATTCCGGCAAGAGTAGCAGCAGCGAACGGCATTGTTATCAACCATTTGGGAGATACGATGTCGCAAATTATCGAACAAGTTAAAGTGATGAGTCGGTATGTCTTCCAAACTCAAAATGGTCATATCTTGGGAGTTGCAGGACCCGGTTCTGCCGCAATGGAAATGGCGGTAGCAAACATCATAATACCCGGTAGTAAGGTACTTAATATTTGCAACGGTTTTTTCAGTAATCGTTTGTGGGAAATGTCTAGTCGAATTGGTGCGGACACCGTGAAACTAAACATTGAAGATGCCGTCTCTGCTACCCCTGAACAGGTTGAGGATTACATCATCACCCATAAACCCGACGTTATCACCATTGTACAAGGTGAAACTTCCAATACCGTTTGTAATTACCAACTTCCAGAAATTGCAGCCATCGCAAAACGTTATGGCTGTTTAACCATTGTTGATGCCGTTTGTACCCTTAGCACCATGCCATTAAAAATGGATGAATGGGGTGTTGATGCGGTAATTACCGGTGGTCAAAAAGGCTTATCCTGTATCCCTGGTATTTCACTCGTGGGGTTTTCCGCTGCCGCTTGGGATCACATCCAATCCAGAACTGACAAATTAAAACACTGGTGTTTAGACGCCAAATTAGCGGATCAATTTTGGAATAAAAATTCTTATCACTATACTGCTCCAGTATCTGGGATATTGGCTATTCATGAAGCGTTACGCCTTATTTGCATCGAAACATTACCTATTCGATTCCAACGCCATAAACGTTGTTCAGTAGCATTGCAAAACGGTATCGAAGCAATGGGATTAGATTTACATGTTCAAGCGGCTTCCCGTTTAAATTCCGTCGTTGGCATTAATGTGCCTGACAATATTGATTCCAAGCAATTGTTAGCTCAAATGTCGGCACGCCACCGGGTAGAAATCTCCGGTTCATTTGGCCCCAATATTGTTCGAATTGGACAAATGGGGGAGCAATGCCGTGCCCACAACCTATTCAGAACACTACATGCACTTGGTTCATGCTTAACGGCATTAGGAAGTAAACTGAACCTTCCTTCCGGTGTTGCGGTATTGGAAGATACATTGGGAAGGGCAAATTTTGCCGAGTAAAAAGTCAACCGCTATTGGACGTGTATAACGACAATTAGCTTCCACATAGGTTTGTGTGGGCAAATATCAGGAAATACACTAAAATTTTAAAACCCTATGCAAAACTTGGATGCTAATCTTTGCCGTTCATCCAAACCATTAAAAATCAACACCCACATATAAACGCCAGACTATGCTACATACCTAGAATTATAGGGTTTTTACTGCTTTTGGTGTTGGTGTCTTCTATTTATTACCCCAATATTAGAGGCTGGGTAGGCATCGTGCTGGTCGCACAAGGGTTGTTTTGGCCACATGTGGCATATCTTCATGCCAAGCTTTCCCCTAATAAAAACGCCGAATACTACAATCAATATGTCGATGCGTTCTACTATGGAATTTGGTGTAGCGCGTTTAATTTTGAGCTGTGGCCTACCGTTACCTTCTTTCTTATAAACTCAGTTAATAACCTTATTACAGGTGGCCCTAGAGTTTTTATCATTGGATTACTCACGATCGTGAGCACGGCGGCGATATCAGGCTTTATTCAAGGTTCCACGTTCCAACCTGATTCAAATACAGTGACGATGGTAATATCCGGTCTTATTATCTATTCCTACAGCCTGCTAATTGGCAACATTTGCCGCGTATACATCAGCAAAATCCAATACGCTAAAAGAGATGCGCAAAATCAAAAGAATGAATTGGTAAAGGTCAATCAGGATATTCAGCATCTAAACGAAGTCATTAAAACCGTTAATTCCACGTTAAACCTGGATGAAATCATGGACACTGCAATGCAGGCAATGGCAAAGGCCATTAACTACAATCAGATGTGCCTTTTTATCCCGGACGCTAACAGCTCAACCTTGGTTCCCAGTTACTTTCGTGGAGAAAAAATTACTGGCGAAATAATATCAGATACGCAAAGCATGGATTTTAAGCTACAGCCCGGTATTAGCATGATCAGTGATGCATTCCTTGAAAACAAAATAAAAGTTGTTAGCCCCATCACGCTTAAAGATAACGAGATGTTGTCTATTGCCGATAAAAATTTACTCCTTTCCAATCCTCTTAAAGCCGTAATGGCTTATCCACTGATTGTCCAAGGCAGAACCGTGGGTGTTATTGTATTTGCAAATACCGAGGAGCCATTTAATGAGTTAAGAGACAGTCTAGAAACATTGGAACGCTACATTTCTCAAGTTGCTGGAGCCGTTAATAACGCTCTTGTACATCAAGAAATTACTAAAGCTAAACAACTGGCAGAGTCTGGCACAAAAGCAAAAACCGAATTTCTCGCCAACATGAGCCACGAAATCAGAACGCCTTTAAATGCTATTCTGGGTTTAATTAACATGGCCCGATTTACCCATGATAATCATGCAAGACAAGACTATCTTGAAAAAGTCGATAACTCCGCACACAACTTATTGGCCATCATTAACGATGTTTTAGATTTTTCCAAAATAGAAGCCGGAAAACTGGAATTAGATAATCGACACTTTAAATTGGATTCTGTTTTATCCGCTGCAGAAGGGTTGCTAAGCATGAAGGCAACTGAAAAAGGATTATCACTTACCGTTGATAGAGACCCTAACGTTCCATTAGTTTTATATGGTGACGAGTTAAGGCTGGGTCAAGTACTGCTCAATTTATTAGGGAATGCGATAAAATTTACAGAGCAAGGGGGAATAACGCTCAAGGTCGATTTAATTGAAAGAACAAATAGCATCGTCATTTTAGAGTTTGCAATAACTGATACTGGAATTGGGTTATCTCAAGAACAAATGTCCCGTTTATTCCAGTCATTTACCCAAGCCGATACATCCGTCACACGTCAGTTTGGAGGAACCGGTCTAGGGCTATCCATTTCCAAACATTATATTGAGTTAATGGGTGGGACCATTTGGGTAAATAGCGAAGTAAACAAAGGCAGTACATTTCACTTCAATGTTAAATTTGAAACCGATAAGCGAAACGAACAGGCAACTCCCCAATCAACAAATTCCCCTCCTTATAAAGCTCTCATTATTGATAATGATAAAGAAAGACTGAAGGTGCTGAGTAATACTTTACGAAAAATTAATTACACACCGCTATTCGCGACGACATTAAAGAAAGCTGAAATACTTTTATCCAACAAAGATAGTGAAATCGCCGCTATTCTTATAACTGAATTCGAATTTGAAAACGTCGAAGATTTTGTAAATAGCTTACTTGCTAACAGCCAAAATCAAACCATTCCGCCTATTATTAAAGTTTTAGACTCACCGAACGCAACTCCGAGACAAGATCAATTAAAGCCAATAGAACCTCAACTAAGCCAAATAATCAAAGGTCATATAACAAACTTATCATCAGCTGAACAAGTCAAAGAAGTATTAATGGAATGCACTGTTAACCCAAATAATACCAGTCATATGGATATAGTAAGTTCTCTAAAAAACTCACTTTCAGTAGGCAATGAAGAATCCTCATCAGATATAAAGCCTGATGAAATCGCTCCTCAAAGACACGAACTGGCTAACCTAAAAGTGCTATTAGTAGAAGACATCGATATCAATCAAATGATTGCCCAACACATGCTAGAGCAAGCCCAAGTTATGGTTACCATTGCCAACAATGGGCAAGAAGCCTTAGACAAGCTTAACGAGCCTGACATGCATTTTGATGCCATATTAATGGATATTCAAATGCCTGTTATGGACGGACATACCGCAACCAAAGCCATCAGAAAACTTGATGGCGACAAAAAGAACATTCCTATTATCGCGATGACAGCCCATGCTTTCGAATCAGAAAAAAAGAAGTGTTTCCGGTCGGGTATGAACGATCACATTGCCAAACCAATTAGTGCCAAAACGGTTTACTCTACATTAGCCAAATGGACGGCTAAAAAGGATAGTTAAAAGGTGGATAGGAATTGGATTTAGCCTTGGATAAGGCCCAGACAGGTCGATAATAATTAGATAGATGAGATGCATATTATCCGCAAAAGGCATCAATAAAAGCCGCCACCGGTGCAATCACTTAAATTAAACACCGATGTCACCAGCAGAACTAACTGCCAGACATCAAAAAACCCACCTAACAGTAAACCAAAAATTAGTTTCTAATAGGTGGGAAAGAGGTACGTATCAACTAAGATACGCTTTGTGCAAACTATGCTAGCGGATCAGTTTCTGCTTCAATTTCTACTTCTTCCTTGTTTGATTTTTTAAGCAACAATTCCGCTCGTAATTTATCTTCAATGTCTTTGGCTAATTTAACGTTATCTTTAAAATATTTAACGGCATTGGCTTTGCCCTGACCAATACGCTCGCCATTGCAGCTATACCAAGCACCTGCTTTTTCAATCAACTTATGCTTAACACCCAAGTCAATCAGCTCTGCTTCTTTGGAAATACCCAATCCATACATAATCTGAAACTCAGCTTGCTTAAATGGAGGAGCAACTTTGTTTTTAACGACTTTAACCCGGGTTTCGTTACCTACGATTTCATCGCCGTCTTTAATCGCACCGATACGTCTAATATCCAAACGTACTGACGAATAAAACTTTAATGCGTTACCACCGGTCGTGGTTTCAGGGTTACCAAACATCACACCAATCTTCATACGAATCTGATTAATGAAAATACATAGCGAATTAGAACGTTTAATATTCCCCGTTAATTTACGCAATGCTTGCGACATTAAACGAGCTTGCAAACCAACATGAGTATCACCCATGTCACCTTCGATTTCGGCCTTGGGAGTTAACGCAGCTACGGAGTCAACAACGACCACACCTACAGCACCAGAACGAACCAACATATCGCAGATTTCTAACGCTTGTTCACCAGTATCCGGTTGAGATACCAACAATTCATCAACATTTACGCCCAATTTTTCTGCATAAATGGGATCCAATGCATGCTCGGCATCAACGAATGCACAGGTTTTACCTGCTTTTTGAGCTTCCGCAATAACCTGCAAAGTTAGCGTGGTTTTACCGGATGACTCAGGACCAAATACTTCAACAACACGACCACACGGCAAACCACCTATTCCCAACGCAATATCAATGCTTAACGAACCGGTAGAAACAGTTTCTATATCCATTGCTTGGTTATCACCCAAGCGCATAATTGTGCCTTTACCAAATTGCTTCTCAATTTGTCCTAAAGCAGCGGATAGCGCGCGTGATTTATTGTCATCCATTTTCGAATCCTCTTGTTATGTTTCAAGTGACACTACCGTTTTCGATGTCTCTTTCGCGCTTATTGCTTATGCAATGTCGCTCTATGACAAAAACGCTTAATTTGAGTGCCAATTAATCAAATTAAAACCAAACACACATCAGTTTAAAAAGCTTATATCATCCGAACCCTTTTTCTGTTAAATTTTGACGTTCAAGCCGAACTGTTTTTAGTTCTTCTTAATCCGCACAAAACTGCACTTCCCTGATTCGAATTATCTGTGTGTCTGTATTGTTGAAATGAGTATACTGTATATCCATACAGTTTCAATACTGTATATGCACTTTTTTTATAACTGCTTGGAAATACAGGGAATTTGTAGTCTTTTTTCGATGAGTCTTTGATCTTGACTTGGTCCATTGTCAGGTAAAATAATCCAATCCTTCCCTCTTCTACTGCGAATACGAGAAGCGATCTCATGAAAGCTTAACTGCGCATTTGCATTGCTATCCAAGTGATAAATCCCCTTCGCTTTCTGAGCCAGCAATTGCCGCATCACTAAAGCGCTATCAGACATAAAAGAACAAGCCGGCATCCAGTTAACATTCGCGTGAATCGCTTTATTGCCTTGTGCCATCGCTTGCAACGCAAAAAACATGTTGTTGCCAGTAATCGCCCAGTCTAATTGCCACCCTAGGCGACAAATTAACGTTTGCGGCCAATGGGCCAAAATAGCCTGTTCTGATGCTAATTTATTTAAACCGTACTCGTCCGTGGCAGTAACAGGACAATCCACCTCAAATGGACCAGTAGATGCCGCATCAAAAACCATGGCACTGCTGGTAAATAACAAATCAATAGAGTTAGCTGCACAAATTTTAGCAATGTTTTCGGCCCACAACACACTGCCTGTCGCTAAGTGGCATATAAGGTCAGGACGAATGGATTCAATATAATTTCGACAAGCTTCAAGATCGTTCACATCCATATTGTGCCGATGCCAAGGTACGACTTTATAACCTTCTTTTTGATAACCTTTTGATATCAAAGATTCAGCCAAAACGGGAGCAAGCGTGCCATTCATCCCTGTTATCAGAACGATAGGCACTATAAAGCTGCCAAGCAATACTCAAGCGCATATTGAATAGTTTGCTCTCTAACTTCGTGTCGGTTCCCTGCGAAAACCTTTTGGCACGCGGTTGTTTGACCATTGCAATAACGTCCAAACCATACGGTTCCAACAGGTTTGTCTGCCGTACCACCACCCGGACCCGCTACGCCACTAACGGATACCGCCAAATTTGCCTTCGCATTCCGCGCAGCTCCCTCTGCCATTTGTAGCACAACCGTTTCAGACACGGCTCCATGTTCATCCAAATCCGTCTTGAACACTCCCAATAACTCAAACTTGGCAGCATTGCTATAGGTAATAAAACCTTGCTCAAACCAGTTAGAACTGCCTGATACACTGGTAATGGCATAACCAATCCCACCACCGGTGCAGGACTCCGCACAACTAATTTGCCAGCTTTTTTGCTGTAAACGTTCCCCGAGGACTTCGGCCAAATTTAGAATATCGTTCGATAAGCTCATTACACACCCCAAATAAACAACAATTTAATAAGCAGCATCTAACTGCCCGGATCCCCATAGCTTATGATCATCACTTCACGATTTAGATAAAAGCGCCTGCCATTCTTCTGGCGTATTAACATTAACCAATAACTCAGGATGAGATGCCGTTATATCTTTGTAACCAATGTGCCTTAAAAAGCGCTTAACCGAGCGATCTTCATCGCTAGACAGTACTTGCTCTAAATAACCAAGCGCTTGCTTTGAATTGGGAATAAAAACAGGAATGGGAAAGTGTACGAAACTGGCCGCTATTTTTTCTTCGTTTCTTTGCATCCCATTACTCATCAATGATTGCAACAGGTCTTTATTCAGCAAAGGCATATCAACCGGGATAACCAGCAAATCAAGTGTAGTTTGGCACAGCGCAGCATGAATGCCAGACAGTGGACCTTGATGGGGATAAATATCCTGCAACGTATCAGGTTCATTATTGCGACTAATTAAAACTTGATTGGTCCCAAATTCACTTAATAAATCAACCGCCCTTTGTATCAAGGTTTGCCCATTAATAGTGAGCATCCCTTTGTCTTTACCCATTCGGCTAGATTTACCACCCGCCAATACCACGCCACACAATGTTGCATTACTCATAAGCAGTGATCTTTGAAATATTTTAGCCGATGATAGCTAATCGGTCAGGGATCTCAACAGCTCGATTTAAAAACGCCCATTGCTTATCACGACCATTCCAAAGATCAGACGCCAAATCAAGAGCTGAGGAAGGTGTTATACCGTTAAGTATAGATAGCAAAACTGACAAGGTGCCTACCACTGATGCTTCACCATATACATCGTTACCACCACACCAAACGGCCTTTAAATAAAGCGGATCCAAAGATTTAGGCTTAACCTGACACTTATCCAAAAGTGCTGGGAAATGATCAGAATCAACCTTGCCTTGCTGACAAGATATCAAATCGAATTCTCGTTCAGGATTAATCTCGATTTCTCCTGCATCACCACGAAAACAATAAACACTATTTTCTCGTAGCAAGCTGGCCACTTGAACGTGTTTGGTATCAAAATGACGATGAAAAACACCTTGTACGCTATGTTGAGATCGAGAAGGATTAAGCATTCGAGCCAGAGAATTAGCGCAAGAACGCAATCCAAGCATACGACGGAGTTGAATTAAACGATGCAACGCCGGATTAAAACTGGCCAAATCCATGTAACAGAAGCTGCTCTGGTGCAACTGCTCATTTGCCTCTTGTATATCACTTGCGACAGTCCACCCAAACGCTTTCCAAACTTGATGCAAATACAAACGTGTCGATTCAGACTCAGCAGTCCCATGCAGAAACACTTTGTAGCCATTTTGAACAAGTACTAATACCGCCAAAACTAACCAAGGTAAATGCCGGCGCTTACCGGCATAACAACCTAAATCTAAATCTGGTTGAATTAAATACTTAAAATCTTGATGATTGAATGCTCGACACGCCTGTAAAAAACCAGCTAATTCCTCTATCGTTTCCTCTCGATATCGAAGCAGCATCAAAAACGCACCAAGTTGCTCCGGTTCAGCCTCACCAGCAAGTATACTGTTCATGGCATCACGTGCTTGCTCTAAGCTTAACGTCTGACCGGACTTTTTCCCCTGACCAATGAGCTTAATATATGCGCTAAAATGGCTATGCATAATCAACGACTTTGGCATACTTTGGAGCCAGTAACGCCAGTTCAACCAATTGCCGATGCTTAACCACTTCACCAACCACAATTAACGCTGGCCCCGTGAATTCAGCTAAATGCACAACAGGATTTAATTCTCTTACCGTACTGGTAACCACCTTTTGCTCATTACTTGCGCCTTGATCAATTACTGCAATAGGTTTACCCACATCCATACCATGTTCCATCAGCCGATTGGCAATCATAGATACACGATTTAATCCCATGTAAAACACCAATGTTCCACAGTCTTTAGCAAGCGACTCCCAATCGGGTTCAGTCTGCTTATTCTTCTGGTGAGCGGTGATAAACCGTACCGATTGCGCGCAGTTACGATGGGTCAAAGGAATGCCCGAATAGGCCGCACATGCGTTTGCCGCCGTTACTCCCGGCACAATAGCAAAAGGTATTGCGAAGTCAGATAGCACCTGGGTTTCTTCCGCTAAACGCCCAAAAATACTGGGGTCACCTCCCTTTAATCTCACTACGGTCTTACCTTTCTGCGCTTCACTCACTAATAATTCACAAATGTCCGTTTGAAGTACACTGTGTTTACCACATTTTTTACCAACAAAAATACGTTTTACATCACGAGGGAAGATGTCATAAAGTTGATCAGCAACCAGCCAATCTACCAAAATAACATCTGCACTTTGAATTAAACGATAAGCTTTTAGCGTCAGTAATTCAGGATCACCCACCCCGGCACCAATAAGAAAAACTTTTCCAGTTACATCAGATTTCTTATCACCAACATGAATGCAATCTCGTTTTCCATACTTACTGTGCTTATGGCTATCCTTGCTGTTATTTCTAAAAGAGCGCCACACTTGAGTCGCTGTATCATATTGGCTCATGAAAAAATGGGAAATAACTGAATTCATAGTGATACCTCTACAGCAGTGGATGCGACCGAAGATTTCGCATTGGAAGACTTAATGGCAGTTTGCCCTGATGTATATTCTTGCAACATTTGGTTTAATTCAGATTTGCACGAACCACAATTGGTACCGCATTTAAGCTCTCGCCCAAGTCCAGAAACGGTTGTAATTCCACTTTCTATGGCATTCATAATTTGCTTTTCACGAACCTTAAAACAGCTGCATATTTGACGCCCCTGTTCGTATTCTTCATTGGGAGACATATTCAAGAGCGACTGCACTTCAGTGAAACTCAGTCGTGATGACCCCAATAGATTCGACACCCAAACAGCTGAAAGGTTGATTGATTTAACGTCAAAAAATGCCGCCACCATTAACCTTCCAGCCTGCAAACACACAATGGATATTTGCTGTTCAGACACTGTTTTAATCCACTCCCCTTGTACCTGAGTGACTTGCTGACACGTCAGCAATTCGTCAACCCCAGCATTTATTTTAGAATCTATGCCGAGTGCCCCTTCAATACGGGAGTAATTCGAAGATTGAGATTTCACCCAAAAATCCATCACTACATGGGGTTGCAAAGGCACGCCTTCAGATACATACAGACTGAAATATTGCTCAAACAAGGCCTTTTTCAAATTTACAGCTGCATGCTTAGATTCTGGTTGCCCCGAGATAGGATCAAATACCGATTGATACAAATTGCTGGCATTCGCAGAAGAAGCAAATTGCTTATTCCAATGAATAGGCATAAAACAAGCGCCCTGAGTCACATCAGATGAAACCTCAGCATAAGCCAACACGTGCCCGACGGCAGAGGCTGCCTGCACAATATCGCCGGATACAACACCCAAAGGAGTGGCGTCAATTGGATTAAGGGTAATGAAAGGTTTGCTGATATGTTCATTCAACGCTGTTGCTAGCCCTGAACGAGTCATGGTGTGCCATTGATCTCGAATGCGGCCTGAATTCATCACTAATGGAAATTGTTCATCAGTTTGCTGTATGGGCAATCGCTGTTCGACTGCCACAAATTGAGCATTACCAGACACGGTAGAAAACTGATTGTTCGGGAAAACTTGTGTGGGTTGTAGGTTTATCGCTAAAGGCCATTGCACAGGACGCATAGCATCATACTCAGACTCACCCATACCACTGAGCGCAAACAAATTTAGTTGTCGCTGACCATTATTTTCAAACCCGGTTAATTGGCACCATTCATTAAAAATTCCAGCTGGATGAGTAAAATCAAAACCTTCAAATCCCATGGCCTTTGCAACATCACAAATAATTTGCCAATCATGCCTCGCCTCAGCAAGCGGCGGCACAATACCTCTTTGTCTGGAAATTCGACGTTCCGAGTTAGTAACCGTTCCGTTTTTTTCTAACCAGCCCGTTGCAGGCAGCTGAATATCTGCGAATGGCATTGTGTCATTGTTAGCAACACAATCTGACACCACCACCAACTCACACTTTTCCAAGGCGTCGATAACTGCATTTCTATTCGGCATGCTAACAACGGGATTAGTCGCCATAATCCATACTGCTTTAATCTTGCCTTGTGCAATGTTATTAAACATATCCACCGCCATATCACCGTTTTTCTGGGCGATGTTTGGCGACTGCCAAAAACGTTGAACAAGATCACGATGGGTTTCATTATGAATGTCCATATGGCTAGCTAATTGATTGGCTAAACCACCCACCTCTCTTCCGCCCATGGCATTGGGTTGTCCAGTAATAGAGAAAGGCCCACAACCCGGCTTTAATATTTTTCCACTGGCTAAGTGCACATTGATAATGGCGTTACATTTATCGACACCAGAAGCTGACTGGTTAACCCCCATAGAATAAAAACTAACAGCAGAAGAAGACTTTGAAAATAAAGCATAAAAGGCCGTGACATCATCAACACTAACAACACAATAATCCGCAACACGCTGAATCGACCAAGCACTTGCCGCTTCTAAAGCTTCGGTAAAACCATCAGTGTGCGCGCTAATAAAGGCGCGGTCCAAATAAGCTTGTTGATTCAAACCATCATGCAGAGATAAGTAATGCAACAACCCATTAAACAACGCAACATCCGTTCCAGGCTTAATCGGTAGAAATAAATCCGCTAAATTCGCGGTTGCCGTTCGTCTAGGGTCAATAACCACCACTTTCATCTGTGGATTAAGGCCTTTTGCTCTCTCCATTCTCTGAAACAATACCGGATGCGTCCATGCCGCATTAGAACCAACCAATATCAACAATTCGGTTTGTTCCAAATCAGCATAATCACAGGGCACCACATCTTCACCAAAAGCACGTTTATATCCAGCCACCGCAGATGACATACAAAGTCGGGAGTTGGTATCAATGTTACCGGTGCCTATGTAGCCCTTCATCAGTTTATTGGCAACATAATAATCTTCCGTTAAAAGTTGCCCGGAAACATAAAATGCAACGGCCTCTTTTCCATGCTCAGAGATAATCGTCTTAAAGCGTTGCGACACTTCATCAATAGCATGTTGCCACGACACTTTTTCGCCTTTTATGTGCGGATGCAACAATCTATTTTCCGGTCCAACCGTGTCCAGAAGATGTGTTCCTTTAACGCATAATTTCCCATAGTTTGCCGGGTGATCTGGTGTTCCCAGTAGGCTTTCGGGCAGTCCGTTTTGCAGTTTGACATCAACGCCACAGCCAACCCCACAATACGCACACGTACTTTGCTGCAATGTGTACGTTGAGTTTTGCCTGTCTTGTTTGTCTTTTTTCACATCAACCATGGTATATACCGCACTTAAGATTAGGTGGCCGTTAAACCAACAACTGCACTTGGTCATCATTAATACGAGAAGGAAAGACTTCCACACGAGATTCCTCATCCTGCAAACACTGACCGGTTTGCAACGAAAAATGCTGTTTATAAAGTGGCGAGGCTACAACCACTTCATTACCAACACTGCCGACGATTCCTCGGTACAGCACATTCGCTTTACCAATGGGGTCGAAATTAGAAATTGCGTACACCTTACTTTGGTCACTTTCAAGGCAAAAAAGAGCAACTTGCAGACTGTTATTAAGCAACGCGCATACCCCAGAATTCATGACTAAATCGGAACGATTGCACACGGTTTTCCATGTTTGATTTTGGATGTTAATGTCAGTCCGGCTTTCACTTTCTGAAGCACTGATTACTTCACTCATTTCAGTCACCTATTTAATTTCGATTGCGATTTTTTCTTGCTCAGATATTGGGCGAATTTGTCCGCGCTCTTGCACAAATTGGATATGCTTATCGCTAGCATCAGAATTGACAAACTGACGAAATCGTTTGACGGTTTCAGGATTTTCAATAGTGGTTTTCCATTCACACTGGTAAGCATTAACAATCTGCTGCATTTGTACTTCCAGCTCACCACCAATGCCTAAGTCATCTTCGATAATCACTTGTTTCAGGTAGTCCAGGCCACCTTCCAAATTTTCCATCCAAACCGACGTTCGTTGTAACCGATCTGCCGTTTGGATATAAAACATCAACACGCGATCGATGTACTTAATTAAGGTCGCATCATCTAAATCAGTAGCAAATAAATCAGCATGTCGCGGTTTCATTCCCCCATTGCCACAAACGTACAAGTTCCAACCGCTATCGGTGGCAATAACCCCAAAGTCTTTACCCTGAGCTTCGGCACATTCTCGGGTACACCCAGATACTGCCATTTTAAATTTATGTGGTGCTCGTATGCCTTTGTAACGATTCTCCAAATGAATCGCCATGCCAACACTGTCCTGCACGCCATAGCGACACCACGTGCTACCAACACAAGATTTCACGGCTCGCAACGCTTTACCGTAGGCATGCCCGGTCTCTAATCCTGCCGCTATCAATTCTCCCCAAATAGCCGGTAATTGCTCAACTCTAGCGCCAAACAAATCAATTCGTTGAGCACCGGTAATTTTGGTATAAAGCGCGTATTTTTTGGCAACGGTGCCAATAGCTAAAAGTTTGTCAGGGGTAATTTCGCCACCAGGAATTCTCGGCACAATAGAATACGTGCCATCTTTTTGCATATTGGCCAAGTAGGTATCATTGGTGTCTTGTAAAGGAAGGTGAGGCGACGCTAGAACATACTCATTCCATGTAGATGCCAAAATTGAACCAATTGTTGGCTTACAAACATCACATCCTAGCCCTTTTCCTCGTTTTCCCAGTAGCTCGTCAAACGTGCGGATCTGCTCAACTTGCACAATGTGGAATAGCTCGGTGCGGCTATAAGGGAAGTGTTCGCAAATATCTTTTTTGACTTCTACACCGCGAATTTCCAATTCCTTATCTACTACATTTTTCAATAACGCGGCACAACCCCCGCACCCCGTACTCGCTTTGGTGCAGGATTTAACGGCGGGCAAATCAAATGAACCATTATCAATAGACGAAATGATGTCGCCTTTAGTAACGTTATGACAGGAACAGATTGTTGCTGTATCTGGCAACGCTTCAGCGCCCAAAACGGGTTTATTGTCTGCCATTGGCAAAATTAAACCTTCGGGAGAATCAGGCAGGTCAATGCCATTTAACATGTACTGCAATAAGCTGTCGTATTCGCTATTGTCACCCACCAGCACAGCGCCTAATAATTTGCTTTTATCGGAAGACACAACAATCTTTTTGTAGATACCCTCAGGCTGGTTTTCATATACATAAGACAAGGAGCCTGACGTTTTTCCGTGCGCATCGCCAATCGAGCCTACATCCACCCCCATTAATTTAAGCTTGGTACTCATGTCCGCACCAGTAAAGGGTTCAAAAGCATCTTCATAATGCCCAAGGGATTGTAAAATATGCTTGGAAGCAATACTCGCCATCATGTAACCCGGTGCAACTAACCCGAAAACAAAGTTATTCCATAAAGCGCATTCACCAATTGCGTAAATATTTTCATCGGAGGATTGGCAATGATTATTAGTAACGATGCCGCCTCTTTCCCCAATGGTTAACGCAAATTTTCGTGCTAATGTGTCTTGAGGTCGAATACCTGCGGAAAACAAAATCATATCGGTTTCAAGTTCTTCCCCATCTTTGAAACACAACTTGTAGCGGCATTGATTTCCACCAATAATCTTTTCAGTCACCTTTGAGGTATGTACCTGCACACCCAATTCTTCAATTTTACTTTTAAGTAATCGACCACCGCCAGCATCAACCTGTACTGCCATAAGTTGCGGTGCAAATTCAACAACATGAGTTTTTAAACCAAGGTTCTTAAGCGCATTAGCGGCTTCTAACCCCAGTAGCCCACCACCAATAACTACACCTATTTTACTAGATTTCGCAGACGCTGAAATAGCGTGTAAATCATCGATGGTTCGATAAACCAAACAATGATCTTGCTCATGACCGGGAATAGGAGGAACAAAAGGATATGAACCTGTAGCCAAAACTAATTTGTCATATTGAAACGTTTCACCCGACTCAATCTCAATAACTTGTTGCTCACGATCAATCCGATTAACCCGCGCATTCGTTCGACAATCAATATTCCAATCTTGATAAGTGTCAGCATCCGTTAAAGCGAGATCTTCAGCGGTTCTACCATTAAAAAATTCTGATAAATGAACTCTGTCATAAGCTAATCTTGACTCAGCAGATAACACCGTAATAGCGATGTCTTGCGCAGAATCACGCAAATTAACTAATTGCTCGACTAGGTGATGTCCAACCATACCGTTGCCAACAACGACAATTTGTTTAGTCTCTGGCATCGTAACTCCTACTATTAATTTGCATATAAAGTAATTTATGGATACGCCTAAAAAAACGAATCAATCGAAGCGTCAAATAACGCTTAAAAACTGCCCCCAAGCCACAGCCATAACTTGTTGGTATCAACTTTTCCGGCTTCTGAATCACCAGCTGAATAGGCGGCATATTTGATTCCGGCAGAATAGTATTGGCCAAACGTCTTGCTGAATTGAATGTCAATTTCAGAACCTAAATCGTCCACCGTTTGCGTGGCTTCATCGGCAGAAAAACGGTGATAGACCACCAGCCATTTACCTCCAAATGATGCGCCACCTAACGAGGCATAAATATCATCTAGGCCTACACTAGGCGTAGCTAGAAACTGATCAGCCCAACCGTTGAATTTGTGTAATGTTGCAAGCGGAGTGGCAAAACCATACAAGCCATCATCAGACCCCAGTGATTCGTATCCAATCTTGCCAGTTATGCCCGAAATTACGGCTCCAGCCTCTAATTTGGTATAAAACACATCAAAGTCTGCCGTGGCAGAGGTTAATGATTGCGTTGCCAATTCAACGCTATACAAAAATTTAATATCTGAAGGCTGAGTGCCATCAGCATTATTTTGTGGTCCGTCACCTAAAAGAAAATCAGAAGCAGCTTTACTGCCATTCAAGCTAATTCCCCAAGTATCAATGCTGTTATTGGAGGCATTGGTATTGGCAGAATCGTTGTCTATCTCCAACAAGTATCCGTATCCAACCAACTTACCAATGGGTGTGGTATAACTAAGGTTAACGAGGTGATCTTTCGCATCCAAATCTTTTTCATTAGCAAAAATACGATTACGTTTGTTAATGTAGCTATACTGAGCTTTCATTTCTTTGTTGAACTGATAGCTTACGGTCACCGCATCGAAGGTTTGTCGGTCTTGTCTCCATCCCACATGTCCCACGAATCGGTGGCCATCTAAAGTAATCACTTGCCGTCCGATTTTGGCAGTCAGCGCATCCGTTTTATATTGCAGGTAAGCCTGGTCAAGCTCTGTAGTTTCCGGATCAGCAATAACCGAATAATTGGTATTTAAACCGTTTGTATTGTTGTAATTATCAATGCCCAATAGTGAGCGAGAGTCTTCAAACTCTATGACCCCTGAAAAACCAGAATAACTATTAGTGGTGAAATTTAAGCGAGTGCGTAACGTGAGTGCATCGGCATCTTCTTTTACATTCTCCTGCTCAACTGCTTCATAACGTATACGCACATCTAGTTGAACGGTGCCGATTTCTTGCGCAAATAATGGCGCACTACATAACGAAACTAGCGCTACTAACGTGAGTAAAAATGGGATGGTTCTTGTGATTAAATCAACTACTTTCATGTCTAATACTTCTTGCTCTTATTAATCTTTAACTTTTAATTGAAACTCACTTCGGTGACTGTATATGTAGTCATTTATGCCAATGCGGCCCTTTTTTTCTCGGATGCAGGTGCAGATTTTTTAGGATTAATCACTTCAACCTTACGCTGCTTCTCATACAGGAAGGTCAATACAGCTGAACGCAACCGGTTATATTCGGTGTCTTGAGCTAATGACAATCGATTACGAGGTCGTTCCAAATTAACGTCCAGTATTTCGCCAACTGTTGCAGCCGGACCATTCGTCATCATGACAATTCTGTCGGACAGCAGCACTGCCTCGTCCACATCGTGGGTAATCATAATGACAGTATTATTTAGCTCTTCTTGAATCTCCATAAGTGAGTCTTGCATATGCGCTCTGGTTAACGCATCCAATGCACCAAAGGGTTCATCCATCAGTAAAACTTCCGGTTGCATTGCCAATGCCCTCGCAATGCCAACCCGCTGCTTCATGCCCCCTGAAATTTCATCCGGGCGCTTATGCATAGCGTGGTCCATGTGCACCAATTTCAGGTTATGCGCTATCCAATCTTTCATTTCCCGAGCCGACATGGTTTTGGAAAAAACCTGCTTAACCGCTAATTCAACGTTTTGGTAGGCGGTTAACCAAGGGAGTAAGGAGTGATTTTGAAACACAACCGCTCTTTCTGGTCCAGGCTCACTTACTTCTTTTCCTTTTAAAATGACGCCACCATTCGAAGCTTGTAATAACCCTGCCACAACATTCAGGACGGTGGATTTACCGCATCCCGAGTGACCTATTAATGAAACGAATTCACCCTGTTTAATCTTCAAGCTGACTTGTTGCAGTGCCGTGAAGTCTCCTTTGGGTGATGGAAACACCATATCGATACTACTTATATCTAAAAACGTACCCATGAGACTCTCCTACCGATTTATTCGAAGTACTTACTTTTAGTGATTACGTAGATTTGCTGTTTATTCTCACCTTATGGCACTGGATTTGTCCCAAGACATTAAACTTTGTAGCTGCATCATCGAACGGTCGAGTAGAAAACCAATAAAGCCAATAACTATTACCGCTGTCATAATTCGGCTTAAAGACTGCGAGCTGCCATTTTGAAATTCATCCCACACGAACTTGCCCAAGCCGGGATTTTGCGCCAACATTTCAGCAGCAATTAGTACCATCCAAGCAATACCTAAAGACAAGCGCATACCGGTAAAAATGGCGGGAATTGATGCTGGCACGACAATTTTTATAATGTGCTGCAAAGTTGGTAAACGTAAGACTTTACTCACGTTAACCCAGTCCTGATTCATTGACGCAACCCCAACGGAAGTATTAATAACCATGGGCCACAAACAACATAAAGTGACGGTAATTAAAGAGTTAACAAAAGACTTGGCAAACATCGGGTCAGGTGAAACGTGCAATGCACTTACAACCATTGTCACCAACGGCAGCCAAGCCAATGGCGAGACCGGTTTGAATATCTGAATCACTGGATTAATTGCAGAATTAAGAGTCGGACTCAAACCAATTGCAATACCCAAAGGAATGGCGATAACCGCCGCCAATAGGAATCCACTCATTACGGTTATTAAGCTAGTGATAATTTGGTCCAGAAAGGTTTCCTTTCCGGTATAAGCTCTAATTTTGACTTGATAGGATGGATCTTTTACTAAGCGCTGAGCATTTCGCGCTTCCTGCCTTGAATAAAATGCAGTTTCCTTTACGCGCTCAGCTGAATGTTCTTCATACAGATTAGTAATCTGAATGCCCACATCCGATGGTCCGGGAAACACTCCCAAAGAAGTGTTGATACTGCCTGCTACCGCAGACCAAATTAACAAGAAACCTATTATACCCACGGTGGGCAATACTAATATTTCAACAGTTTTACTTAACCATTGCCTAAGAGAATGACCTCGGAACAACTTGACGAAACCGGCGGATTGACGACTTATCAATTTATTGATCAACATGGACATACTTAACTCCAAATACAAACAACATAAAAACGATGAAAACGACTCGCTTCCGAGTAAAAACTATCAAGGCTCATCATTACGTGAATTAATACATAGCTACATCTTGTCCCCAGACTTTAAGCCAATAGAAAACTTGTTTATGTAGTCATTAGGTTTATTACCGTCGTAAACCACGCCATCGATAAAGTGTGTTTGCGGTGCTCTGTAACCTTTTTCTGAAGTAAAATTAGGAAAGTCTTCAGCCGACATCAGCTTTTCTTTAATTAAAGACTCAGCGGCTTTTTGATAAATATCTGGGCGATATACTTTGGTTGCCACGTCCTTGTACCATTGGTCACTTTTATCTTCGCTAATTTGCCCCCAACGGCGCATTTGGGTGAGATACCAAATCGCATCGGAGAAATACGGATAGGTTGCGTTATAACGGAAGAAAACATTGAAATCCGGCACCGCTCTCTTGTCCCCTTTTTCATACTCAAAGGTGCCGGTCATGCTATTGGCAATAACGTCCTGATCAGCGCCTACATATTCAGACTTAGAGAGAATTTTGACCGCTTCCCTACGGTTCGCATTGTCATTTTCATCCAACCACTTTGCCGCTCTTATCAAGGCCCGCGTAAGCCTAATAGTGGTATTAGGATATTTACGGGCAAACTCCGCGCTTATACCAAAGACCTTCTCAGGATTGTTTTTCCAAATTTCGTAATCGGTAACAACAGGAACACCAATTCCCTTAAATACTGCTTGTTGGTTCCAAGGCTCGCCAACGCAATAACCATGAATAGTGCCAGCCTCAAGTGTCGCTGGCATTTGTGGTGGAGGAGTAACAGATAACAACGCCTCGGCATTTATTTGACCAGACGTGTCGCCTTTATGTGGTGCGTAATATCCGGGGTGAATACCACCAGCAGCCAACCAATAACGAAGCTCATAATTATGAGTCGAAACCGGAAATACCATACCCATTTTAAACGGCTTACCCTCTTCATGAAATTTGGTCACGACAGGTTTTAAGGCATCAGCTTTAATCGGATGAACAGGCCGCCCATCAGACATTTTAGGAATATTCGGTTTCATTAAGGTCCACACATCATTCGAAACCGTAATACCGTTGCCGTTGAGATCCATTGAAAATGGCGTGATGATTTCTGCTTTAGTGCCATAACCGATGGTCGCCGCAATAGGTTGTCCTGCCAACATATGTGCCCCATCTAAGCGGCCATCAATTACTCCATCCAGCAGCACTTTCCAATTGGCTTGCGCTTCAACAGTGACATATAAACCTTCGTCTTCAAAAAAACCTTTTTCATAGGCAATGGCAATGGGTGCCATGTCAGTAAGTTTAATAAATCCAAATTTAAGCTCTTCTTTTTCGGGATACCCCAATGCATCAGCACCGGTTATTTCTTCAGCTGCGGTTGACACAATGGTCAATAAACTTAAGCCAGCAATAAGTAACTGACATATGTATTTGGTTTTTCTTTTGATGCCCAACACCTTACTTCTCCAAATAAAAAGCCCGCGCGCTCCAGTGACTAAAAAGTCAATGTAACGTGCGGGCTGCTTTGCCAGAATATTTCTAATTGTTTACTGCATCATTGCAGTACGTAATCTCACTTGAAACCTTTGATTTAAATTCAAAATTATTTCTTCGTTGAAATAATCGAAGCTCAGGTTTCGAACTTAGCTTTAGTTAAAGCAAAGATGACACCACATTTAAAATAATCTTAAATTTCAGTTATTTGTATGAAAATACAATTTTAAACATGATTCAATACCACCAACTTGGTGCAATAACGCACCGAGTGAGTTCATTCAAAAGTATTCGATTAAAATTGCTGCTTATGCGCATGGAAAATGTCTGCCCGATATACAGACGCAATAAATCCAGACGACACTGAATCTACTTGTAAATGTCCGGCCTCAATCATTTTATTTATCAGCCATTCCCCAGTGGATGTCTCAGGACAATTCCCCCACGGTTGGTCACGGCCGGAAAATTGGTTGTATGAAGGCACAAAACGAGGTGCAGAAGTAACATGTGTTAAACAACTTCCTAACAATGAAGGAGCAACCACATCCAAATCAGTATTTAAGTATTCTTTACCGCATAACGCCCTTGCCGCCTCTAATCTATTCGGTACAGATTCCAACCAATAACATGCTTCTTGTAAAGCACCAATCAATGCCTGGGTGGTATTCGGTCGTTCGTTATACCAGTCAGCTCGCAATCCTAAAACTTTCTCAGGAAAATCTGGCCAGATATCAGAAGACGTTAATCCAGTCATCCCTACCCCTTTACGCACTGCTTTTGCATTCCATGGTCCGCCCACACAAAAACCATCAATTTGACCTTCCTCCAATGCATCCACCATCTGAGCCGGAGGAACAACGAATAAATCAATATCAGCAATATCAATACGGCTGCTAGAGAACCAATCCAATAATTGATAGTAGTGACAACTGTATGGGTATACCGTCGCAAACCTTAACTTATTCCCGATCTGTTTACGTTGCGCAATTGCGGTTTTAAGTGAGCAGGCTGACAACGGCAATCTAAGGTCGCGAGTATGTTGAGTACTTAAGATATCTTTACGTAATTGTTCAGACAACGTGATGGCGTTACCGTTTCGGCTCAACACAAATGGCGTGATAATATGCGCTCGACTGCCACCCAAACCTAAAGTACTGGCCAAAGGCATTGGCGCCAACATCTGTCCCGCATCGAGTATTCCTCCATGCACTTTATCGCGTAATGTGGCCCATGAATTTTGCTTATGCAGTGAGACATCTAGCCCCCACTTTTGATAAAACCCCCACTCTTTAGCAACCACTAAAGGAGCACAATCGGTTAATGGCATAAAACCCAGGTTAATTGTTGTTTGTTCTAACATGTCTGGCATGTAAATTCTCTACTAAGGCCCTTGCTAAAGCTTGAGCATGGAAACAAATGAAAGGATGTTTTTAGCGACTTGTTCCATTTTCTGGCTATTGTCCATAGCCATTTTACGCATTTGGTGATAAGCCTCTTTCTCGGATAACTGTTTGTTTTCCATCAACCAAATTTTGGCCTGCTCAATGGTTTTTTGACTGGAAAGTAATTCCTTGGTTTGTGCTAATTCAGATCGGAGTTGTTGATGTTCCTTAAACCTGGCGACTGCCACATCAATAATGGTTTTAACGCGAGTAGGGTCCACATCTCCAACAATATAAGCACTCACACCAGACTTAATCATGGCATTGATCGTGTCGGCATCTCCTTGCTCGGAAAACATAACTACCGGTTTAGGATTGATATCGGAAATTTGATTAAGGCTTTCGATAATATCGCGGTCCGGCGATTCGATATCCATAACAATCAAGTCTGGTTGAAATCGTTCTACTTCTTTTAAGAGTCTTAATCCGCAGCTAGTCACATGCGAAATGGCATAACTTTCAGCATCCAACACCCCCGTCACGGCTTCGGCTTTTTCTCTATCACTTTCAACCAATAAAATATTCAGACGTTGCAATGTACTCATCCAATTAGTGTCACTTTTTCAGTCCACTGCTTTGGTACGCAAAATTTCCCCGATTAGGGGCGCACTCAATGTGACTAATCGAATTCTTTTTCTACAGCCGTACACCGGCCTTATTAAAGCAATCAGATATCGTTTTGCAAAGCCCGTACCGGAAATAATAATGATAAAAATCAGCATGTTAATTTTACTAAAACAGATTAAATGCACCTATTCGCACAAAACGGGTAATTTGATGCACAAAACCAGTGCATCAATTATCACAAGCAAACATGCCCCGTCATTTTTGAAAGAATGAAATATCTTCATATCCATTTACAGAAATAGAAATTTTTTCACCTAACATTCATTTAATTACCTGCTACAATCCGCACTTTAGAAATACAAACGAAAACATGAGGTTACCATGTCTAAAACCTGTATCATCATTGGCGCAAGCCATTCCGGGGCTCAAATGATTCAGTGTCTGCGACAAGAAGGCTGGACAGACGACATTATCGTTATCGGTGAAGAGCCACACCTTCCGTATCATCGTCCACCTTTATCCAAAGCATTCTTATTGAATGAAAGAACCGCAGAGCAGTTATTTATTCGTCCCGCAGCAGCTTACGAAAAAGCCAAAGCTGAATTTAAACTCGGCAACGCCGTTACCGCTATCGACAGAGATAACAAAACCGTTACATTAAGCAATGGTGAAAATTTGTCCTATGACAAATTGGCTATCTGCACCGGTGCCCGTGTTAGAAAAATAACCACACCGGGTTCGGATTTAAACGGCATTCATTATTTACGTACTATCGACGATGTAAAAGGCATTCAAGAGCAAGTCGCTGCCAATAAAAAAGCCGTTATTGTTGGAGGCGGATATATTGGATTAGAAGTAGCTGCCGCACTCAAAAAACTCGGCATGGATGTCACGGTATTGGAAATGACCAACCGCGTGCTAGAACGCGTGACTTCCGAAGAAACCTCTGCCTTTTTCACCCGAGCACACCAAGAAGAAGGCGTGAAAATTGTCACCAATGTGCAAGTAACAGAGTTCTGCGGCAATGGCCATATTCAAAGCGTAAAATGCGCCGATGGCAGTGAAATTGAAGCAGACTTGGTTGTTGTTGGCATTGGTATTATTCCCAACGTCGAAATTGCCCAAGAAGCCGGCATTGAAGTCGATAACGGCATCGTGACAGACCAATGCGGTCAAACCAACGACCCAGACATTGTTTCCAGCGGTGATTGCGCTAATCATCCAAACGAGCTTTATCAAACTCGGGTTCGTCTAGAGTCTATTCATAACACTTTAGATCAAACTAAAGCCGCTGCCGCGTCTATTTGTGGTAACCAAAAGCCCTTCGTTAGCCTACCTTGGTTCTGGTCTGATCAATATGACATCAAATTGCAAATTGCAGGTTTAAATACCGGCTACGACCAAACCGTGGTTAGAGGCGATATTGAAAATGAACGTAGCTTCGCTGTTTTTTATCTTAAAGACGGCGTGGTGATATCTGCCGATTGTGTTCGTCGTCCAAAAGAATTTATGATCGCAAAGCAATTAATCGCTAAAAAAGCTAAGATTACAGCAGACGTTTTGGCAGATGAAAGTCTGGAACCCAAGCAAATTCTGGAACATATTTAACCCCAATATATTACTAAAAAGTTTATCGAGAGACTTGTTGAAAGGCTTCTCGATAAGCTTGCCGGTAAACACATCAAAATGTTCATACCATGATGTGTTTTCATTAGTAATAATAAAGCCTTTCCGCCAATCAAAATCGCGCACCACTGACTATTATTCGGTATAACCAGATTCACTTCGTTATTGACCGAACACTTGTCAACCCGCCTTATAAACCTCTCGTGTATAAAAATGGGCCTCATTGGGCTAACAACATCAAAATGCCAAGATCTAAACTGCAAATAATAATATAAAATGCAAGATCTTCATTTTAATAGTGCGCACTTGCGCCAAATTTGAGATAAATGCGATCATTACCCAACACCTTGAACGGTAGCCTGAAATAATTTTTCAGATTGCCCGTAACGTGAACTTTTCAACCTTAATTAACCTAATGGTTAAGTAGTACATTAAGAAGGCAATTATGCGTAGAACCATTTATCTGTTATTAACCCTCACACTTTCCGTTTCATCAGTATTCGCTGATAAACTAGATCCCATTGGCAGCGTTATTATCGCTAACAAAAAAGTAGAAGCTAACCGAGATCAACAGCAAATAAAATTAAAGAGAAAATCCCCTATCTTAGAAAAAGATGTGGTAACCACAGGCGAAAAAGCCCGCGCTCAATTTCGTCTTGAAGACGGCACCATATTTACCTTGGGCGAAAAGTCCGAACTATTAATTGGCAAATACCTCTTTAAAGAAACCGAACAACCCAGCGCTTCCTTTGAATTAGTTAAAGGCGTATTCCGTGCCGTCACAGGCAAAATTACCCAAACCACTCGGCCAAATTTCAAAGTAAAAACGCCACTTGGGGTCATTGGCATTCGAGGCACGGATTTTTGGGGCGGTTATTTAGAAGAGGATAAAATCGACGTACTTTTTATCGACGGCGAACACTCCATCGTCATTGAAAATGAATTTGGAACAGTGGAACTTACGGAACATGGCACCGGCATCACCATCGAAAAAGGCAAAGCGCCCACTCAGCCGAAAAAGTGGCCACAAAAGAAAGTAGATAAAGCAGTGGCCACCATCGCCATGCCATAGAAAATCAGATTTAAACCAAAATAATAAAAAGGGGATCCTAAGATCCCCGCGCTTACACATTCAAATAAAGCAGCTACTTCTTAAGCACAGACCGGTAATTTTCAGTAGTCGTGTTAATTGTTGGCGAATGTCTTGTGGCAATATTGATCATGTACCACTCGACGTTATCCCATTCAAAAAAGTGCATTTAATCACTCTCAATGAGTACTCATAGAGTCATCACAAAATGAATGACGATTTTCGCTAAAAACTTCCGCCGAAATTGTTAGAATACGCGCCAGATAATAATGAAGCCTTTATCACCCGCATTGGCATGTTGCCACTAGGGTACAAGACTCTCAATTTCGACATTTAATCTCGGCATACAGTTTTATATGAGTACAGTTAAAAAAGAACCATCGCAAAACACCCCTATGATGCAGCAGTATTTGCGCATTAAAGCTGATCACCCGGATATTTTGCTGTTCTACCGCATGGGTGATTTTTACGAGCTATTTTTCGAAGACGCCAAAAAAGCCTCTGAGTTGTTAGAAATATCATTAACCGCCCGTGGAAAATCCGGCGGCAATGCCATTCCTATGGCAGGCATTCCCTACCATGCCGCAGATAACTACCTCGCAAAATTGGTGAAGTTAGGTCAGTCCGTGGCGATTTGCGAACAAATTGGCGATCCGGCAACCAGTAAAGGCCCGGTAGAAAGAAAAGTCGTGCGTATTGTCACGCCCGGAACCATCACCGATGAAGCCCTGCTCAATAACCACAGCGATAATTTGCTTGCCGCTGTGGTTGAATTCAAAGGTATTTTTGGCTTTGCTACTTTAGATGTCACCAGTGGTCGTTTTCAGATAAGCCAAGCCCCTGATGCCGCCGCCCTAGAAGCAGAGTTAGAGCGGGCTAAGCCAGCAGAACTTCTGTATCCTGACGGTTTTCAGCTTGTGCATTTATTAGAAAGTGCTAACGGTTCCCGCAGACGCCCAGAATGGGAATTTGATTTTGATACCTCCATCACCCAGCTTAATAAGCAATTTGGTACAAAGGAATTAGCCGGCTTTGGCATTGATACTAATACCATGCCACAAAGCATTTGTGCCGCTGGCGCAATCCTGCAATATGTTAAGGATACGCAACGCGCCGCCCTGCCCCACATTCGCTCAATTCATGCCTTAGAAAATAATAATGTGTTGCAAATGGACGCCGCCACAAGGCGTAACCTGGAATTAACCCGTAACTTGTCCGGTGAAACCGAAAACACGCTGATCTCCATTTTAGATAAATGCAAAACCTCAATGGGCCAGCGTATGCTAAAACGTTGGTTGCACCACCCGCCTAGAGAACGGCAGATTATTGGGCACAGGCAAGATACGGTTTCAGAACTATTGGGCCATGGCTATCAAGATATTCAAGCATCCCTAAAGCAAATCGGCGATATTGAGCGCATTATGGCTCGCTTGGCTTTGCGTAATGCTAGGCCAAGAGACTTCAGCCGTTTAGCCACAGCGTTGGGCAGTTTGCCTGAGTTACAGGACATTTTGTTGCAATGCCAATGTCAGCATTTAAAAGACTTGTCCGTTTCCATTGCCACCTTCCCAGAAGAAGTTGAATTACTCAGCAGAGCCATTACCGATAACCCGCCGGTTGTTATTCGAGATGGTGGCGTTATTCGTCAAGGCTATCACGCAGAATTAGACGAACTCCGTTCAATGGCCGATGGTGCCACTGAGCTACTAGCCAAAATGGAAGTACGTGAACAAGAACGCACTGGTATTAGCACATTAAAAGTCGCCTACAATCGAGTGCATGGGTTTTATATAGAAGTGAGTAAAGGTCAGGCTCATTTAGTGCCGGAAGATTACGTGCGGCGTCAAACGTTAAAAAACAATGAACGTTATATTATTCCCGAACTAAAAGTATACGAAGAAAAAGTACTAACCAGCCAAGGTCAGGCCTTAGCGTTGGAAAAAAGGCTCTACGACGAATTATTCGACTTGTTACTACCCAAGTTAAATGCCTTATTAGATTCGGCAAACGCCCTTTCTGAACTGGATGTATTGGCGAACTTTGCCGAACGTGCCGAATCCTTGGAATACCACCGCCCAGAATTGACCGACGAAACCGAAATTACCTTCGCTCAGGGCAGACACCCAGTAGTGGAACAAAAAACCGATTCCCCTTTTATCGCCAATCCAGTGCTCATTAACGATCAACGCAAAATGTTAATTGTGACCGGGCCAAATATGGGTGGTAAATCCACTTATATGCGACAAACCGCACTCATAGTGTTGATGGCTTATGTTGGAAGTTTTGTGCCCGCAGAGCAATGTCAAATAGGCATAGTAGACCGCATTTTCACGCGAATTGGCGCTTCAGATGACTTAGCATCCGGGCGTTCTACCTTTATGGTGGAAATGACAGAAACCGCCACCATTTTAAACAATGCTACCGAACACAGCTTGGTTTTAATGGATGAAATAGGCCGGGGCACCAGCACTTATGACGGTCTATCCCTTGCTTGGGCGTGTGCTGAGTACTTGGTGAATAACATTAAGGCTTATTGCTTATTTGCCACCCATTACTTTGAATTAACCGGATTGGTAGAGCAATATCAAAGCTTGGCCAATGTTCACCTCGATGCGGTTGAATACGAAGGTGGCATACGCTTTATGCATGCCGTACAAGAAGGTGCAGCAGATCGCAGCTATGGTATTCAAGTAGCGCAACTGGCAGGTGTTCCCACCCCAGTCATTAAAGCCGCTAAATATAAACTTCGAGCACTTGAACAAAGCGCACCAAGCCAATCCATTGTTAACCCGGCATCGGTTTCGGATCAATTACCGATTCAAATGGACTTCGTTGAAGAAACGCACCCGGCAATGCAAGCATTACGTGCCATTAATCCCGATGATTTAACGCCTAAAATGGCGCTAGATGTGGTTTATGAATTGGTCAGAAAGTCGCAGGAGAGATGATCTAAACAGAATAGGCCAAGCCTATTAATTCAAAGGAATGGCCAAATGGAGAGAACCCTCTTGATTACAGCCAATTCAATGACAATTTATCTATTAATTAATCGTCATTGAATTTGGCTACAATCATATTTCAATTTTTTCAGCAGATTTAAAAAACTCTGGATAACTATAGGTTTGGTAATAAAGCCCTTAGCACCAAGGGTAATGGCTTCTCTCATGTTTTGAGATGTACCATTCCCGGTACACATCACCACTTGAGTATCAGGGTATTTAGAAGTTATCCAGCGCAAAATTGACAACCCATCCGCCCCCGGTAAATTGATATCCAGAAACACAAGTTGATACGGCTTCTGGCGCACTTTTTCCATCACCTCTTGGCTATTACTGGCGGTATCCACAGATCTAAACCCTAATTTTACCAACAGCATCCGTACAAATGTTCTTATTGCCTCAACATCATCGACCACCAGAACATCGGCGCTCATTGTATTCCTCGTGTTTTCCATCCGTTTCCTGAACTCGTTTTTTATACTTAAATAATAAGAATTTTATTAATAGTTAAATCAAGGTCTCTATTAGCATTAAACGTAGCTCAATATTGCCCATTCTCCATAAATTAAATCCCAAACTGCATACTCAATGAAATTAGATGAAGATAAACAATAAAAAAACCAATTAGTTAATAATAGGTCAAAAAACACACTTGGTAAGTTTACTCACCTATGATTTGCAGCAAGCTCAGTTTCCATCACAACTTTACCTTTCATGTCGCTTCTGCGTTGCCCCAAAGCAACACCTTTAATAACCTGTATTAGCGTTAAATTTAAGATTTTCGATTGTTACAATCCCGGTCATCGCGTATACTGCAGCGCCATCTGTCCAAGGGCTTGTTGATAGATGTTGTACGTTTTTCAAACTGGTAAAACGACCAAGCAAAAATCAACAGACCTAGCGCTTTTTTTCAGCGTTAAGTAGTAATAAAATCCAACGTCTTAGGTTTCTCAATGACCAATTATATATTCGTCACAGGTGGTGTTGTTTCATCACTAGGTAAAGGCATTGCCGCAGGATCGCTAGGCGCTATCTTGGAGGCAAGAGGCCTCAAAATAACCATGTTAAAGCTCGACCCCTACATTAATGTCGATCCGGGCACAATGAGTCCCATTCAACATGGTGAGGTGTTCGTTACCGATGACGGGGCAGAAACCGATCTGGACCTGGGTCATTACGAGCGCTATATCCGCACTCGTATGAGCAAAAAAAATAACTTTACGACCGGTAGAGTTTACGAAGACGTTATTAAAAAAGAACGTCGTGGTGACTATCTTGGTGCCACCATTCAGGTTATTCCACACATAACCAACGAAATTAAGCGACGTATTCAAGCCGGTGCCGAAGGTGCTGATATTGCCATTGTAGAAATTGGTGGCACGGTTGGTGATATTGAATCACAACCTTTCCTTGAAGCCATTCGCCAGCTTGGTACTGAAATTGGCCGCAATCGCGCCATGTATATGCACTTAACTCTTATTCCTTATTTAAGAGCTTCTGGTGAAATTAAAACCAAACCTACCCAGCACTCTGTTAAAGAACTACGTTCCATTGGTATTCAACCCGATATTCTGGTGTGCCGTTCGGAAAAAGCACTGCCGTCTAACGAACGTGGCAAAATCTCGTTATTTACCAATGTGGCCGAAAAAGCCGTTATTTCCCTAAGAGATGCAGATAGCATTTACCAAATACCATCTATGCTAAAAGCACAAAATATGGATGAACTGGTCGTGCAGCATTTTGGCATAGAATGCAAAGAAGCAGACTTGTCAGAATGGGAACAAGTGCTTTATGCCGAATCTAACCCTACTGGTGAAGTCACTATTGGCATGGTAGGTAAATATGTGGAATTGCCTGACGCGTATAAGTCAGTTAATGAAGCATTAAAGCATGCCGGCCTTAAGAATCGTGTCACCGTTAATATCAAATATATTGATTCCCAAATGGTGGAAAGCAAAGGCGCACAACTACTGCAAGAACTCGATGCCATATTAGTTCCCGGCGGTTTTGGTGAACGTGGTATTGAAGGTAAAATCATCGCCGCTCAGTATGCCCGCGAAAACAAAATTCCTTATTTAGGCATCTGCTTAGGATTACAAGTCGCACTGATTGAATTTGCCAGAAATGTAGCAAATATGGAAAGCGCCAACAGCACTGAATTCGATCCGGAAACAAAATATCCAGTTGTCGGTCTGATTACAGAATGGCAAAATGAATCCGGTACAATTGAAGTGCGCAGTGAATCCTCCAACATGGGCGGAACCATGCGTGTAGGTAGCCAACTCTGTCATTTACTGCCCAATAGCAAAGTGAAAGAAATGTATGGCTCAAAAAGCATTTATGAGCGCCATCGTCACCGCTACGAAGTAAATAACAACTTATTACCAGAACTGAAAAAAGCAGGTTTAAAAGTAACCGGATTATCAACCGATAAAAAACTCGTGGAGATCATCGAATTACCTGATCACCCTTGGTTTGTCGCCGGACAGTTTCACCCTGAATTTAACTCTACGCCCCGCGACGGCCATCCCTTGTTTGAAGGGTTTATTGCCGCTGCGGCACAACACCAGAAAGAGAATAGCTAAGCTAGATGTGACCGCTCCTGCTATGGCTGGGGCGGCCTAAAAAAAAGCGCGTTTATTCCTGAATACATAATCGAACTATACGTACGGGGCTAATTTAGCATGTCACAAATTTCTAAAATCATTGGTAGAGAAGTACTTGATTCTCGTGGTAATCCAACAGTAGAAGCAGAAGTATTTTTGGATTCTGGCAAATGGGGTAGAGCCTGCGCACCTTCCGGTGCATCAACTGGTTCCAGAGAAGCATTGGAACTGCGCGACGGCGACAACAGTCGTTATTTGGGTAAGGGTGTAGAAAAAGCCGTGGCTGCGGTTAACAACCAAATACAACAAGCGTTGTTAGGCAAAGATCCACAGCAACAATCCGATATTGATCAAATAATGATTGATTTGGATGGCACTGAAAACAAAGAAAACCTCGGTGCCAATGCCATCCTCGCCGTTTCCCTTGCGACCGCAAAAGCCGCCGCAGAAGACAAAGGCGTTGCTTTATATGAACACATCGCAGATTTAAACGGAACATCAGGCCAATTCAGCTTGCCCGTTCCTATGATGAACATCATTAATGGTGGTGAGCACGCCGACAACAACGTCGATATTCAAGAATTTATGGTGCAACCAGTAGGCGCTTCCAGCTTTAAAGAAGCCTTACGTATGGGCGCTGAAATTTTTCATCACCTGAAAAAAGTACTTAACGGAAAGGGCTTAAGCACAGCTGTTGGAGACGAAGGTGGTTTCGCACCTAACCTAAGTTCTAACGAAGAAGCGTTAGCCGTAATAGCAATAGCCGTTGAAAACGCTGGCTATAAAATGGGCGAAGACGTCACGTTGGCACTAGACTGCGCAGCCTCTGAGTTCTATAAAGATGGAACCTATGACTTAAAAGGCGAAGGCAAAAAGTTCGATTCCAATGGTTTCAGTGACTACCTTGCAGAACTTGCCAACAAATACCCTATTCTTTCCATTGAAGACGGATTAGATGAAAGCGATTGGGACGGTTGGAGTTACCTAACGCAACAAATTGGCGATCGCGCACAATTAGTGGGCGATGACTTATTTGTTACCAATACCAAAATATTGAGTCGAGGCATTGAAAACAATGTTGCCAACTCAATTCTAATCAAATTCAACCAAATTGGTTCACTTACTGAAACGCTAAACGCCATTCGCATGGCAAAGGAAGCCGGATTTACCGCGGTGATTTCTCATCGTAGTGGTGAAACAGAAGACGCCACAATCGCAGATTTAGCCGTCGGCACTGCCGCAGGCCAAATTAAAACCGGTTCTTTGTGCCGTTCAGACCGCGTAGCCAAGTACAACCAGTTGCTACGTATAGAACAACAACTGGGCGACAAAGCAACGTATCCCGGTCGCAGTGCCATAAAAGGCCAGTAACCGAGTAATTGTCGCTCCCCTTGTTAAGAGGAGCGACAATTCTGTTACCCAAACATGACCAAAATACCCAGCCAACAAACCACAATATTCAGCAGTGGTTCCGTGCGCCAAGCTTTTTACGCAGAGCTTTGCAATGCGTTATACGACAAATCCATACAAGAACTGGCAGAACATTCCTCATTAGAAGCATCTACCCTTAAACAACGCCTTGCCAGTCTCACTTACCATATTAATCTTGCCGCCGAAAAACTAATAAACTGCACCACACCATTAGATTTAGACGTATACAATGGCAGTTGGCAAGGCCCACAAAGTAAAACTTGCCAAGCCGACAAAGCCAATCCAGATACCACCGCAAAATGGCTGGAAAAAAACCTGGAAATTGGACTCAACCTACCCGTTTACATTGCTCAAAAACGACTTGAATACATTGAACTAGACGCCATAGATAAAATTGACACCGAAAACCAAAAAGTACACCTAAACAAACACGGCTGGTTTCAATTTAACGGCACACCAATCACAGAACCGCAGTCAGATAACAGTAAGGCAAAGCTGAATAAGAAACGCCTACTCAAACCCAACAAAACCTTTTTAACCGCCGCCAGCTGCGGACATTGCTGGAACTACAAAGGCAAAACCACACCCCGTAGACTGAGCCTAAGAGAGCTATTGCTAAGCACCGATATAAACTGGCCAAAATCCATTTCAAAGGCCGTTCCCTGAGCGGAGTCGAAGGCCGGTCCCTGAGCGGAGTCGAAGGGTGCAATGCCCTGAAACTCATTCCGTCCGATAAAGCCCAATTCAGACAATTAAGACAATTCAATATTGACAGGGTTAAAAATCGATCCTATTATTTTGGTTAAAATTCGATCCAATTCAGTATCTGTGATCGGCGAAGCCAATATATTAGAGCATATTTAACGGAGATGTCGCCTTGTCTGCCAACGCACTCAACCCCAGCCGAGTTAAGCATTCCATTCAAAAAATATTAGAAGCGCTGAATAAAAACCAACGCAAGCAAGTAGAACTAATTTTAGGATTACTCAATGCTGATGGCTTCGCCAAAATCGCCGATATCCATGATGATGTTTTTTTCAACTGCGACAACACAGCAAGTGCCAACAAAGCTTTAAACCGGCTAACCACCAAAATAAACGAAACAGCACAAACCCAAGGACTGAGAATTAGGGTTCACATCGCCCAAGATAAAAAGGCAGGCACCGAAAGAGAAGTTTGGTTTGAAGGTGCAGAGCCGATTCTACCAACCCCATACAACAAAGAATTAAGCTCAATCCCGAAAGAGCAACTCGAAGAAGGTTTAAGAGCCAGTTATGTAGAAGAAGCCACCGATGAACATCAAGCCGATGTGTTAATCATGGTATTCAACGATCATGAATTTCAACAAGCCCTAGTCGTATTCCAGCCGGAAGAAAAAAACACCCACTATAAATTGCAATGTACCCGCAATAACCAACTGTACTTTTGGTTGGGAGTACACAATAAACAAAGGGTAGTCCTTAAATACAGCAGCCAGGGCCAGCAACATACCTTAATGGAAGCATCACAAGCTATCGAAACATGGCACCCCAAAGCCATTATTGGTATGGGCATCGCATTCGGCATAGATTCCAGCAAGCAAAACATAGGTGATGTCTTAATCTCAACCAGCATCACACCCTATGAAATAGGCAAAGTCCAAAAAGACGGCAACTTTCAACACCGAGGCGCTAAACCTAAGGCAAGCCCCAAGCTCACCAAATTATTTAAAGACTTACAAAAGTCTTGGTTATTACGTTCAGGAGATGGACTACCCAATCTGGAATTAGGCTGCTTACTCTCTGGTGAAAAATTGATTGATAACCAAGTATTTCGAGACAAACTAAAAGCAATGGAGCCAGAAGCCATTGGTGGAGAAATGGAAGGTTCATCCATTGAACACGCAGCTAGCGAATATAATATTAACTGGATTGTCGTAAAAGCCATCTGCGATTGGGGAGACGGCAACAAAGGCAATACCAACAAAGAAAGCGAACAACAAAGCGCTGCTAATAACGCCGCAATCACTGTATTAGCAGCGCTTAATCATCGCTCGGAATTTAAACCTACCCCAAATAAGGGCAAAGATAGTGCAAATCAAAACCCTAGAAACCATTACCTAGCAACAAAAGCCCACCACAAAGATTTGGCAGACATTGATGAAAAAGCGTTAATGCAAGGGCGAGCCTCGCTCACCTCCATGGATAAAAGCCAAGCCAATGTAGTTAACGACAACACCAATAGCGCCTCTGTAGTAGAGCGAATATTAGAATGGTCCACTAACACCAATGACCCCCCGGTATTTGCTTTACTGGGTGAATATGGCATGGGTAAAACCATCACCACCCAAATAGTCGATACCGAATTACGTAAACAGCATCAAGTATCCAGAAATAATCCCATATCACTGCATTTTGATTTACGAAACGTTACCGGTATGGATAAAGGTGAAGTACCTTCCGTCAAAAAGATTATTACGGACTGTATTGAATCCGGTTGGCACCATCCTTCTGGAGCAGAAGAAACGACTATTGAAGATATTTACCAATGGTGTGCCCATGGAGCCGTAATTATTTTTGATGGCTTGGATGAAATATTAGTAAAACTTACGGAAAATGATGGTCGAGTCGTCACTAGCCGGCTATTTAAATTTTTAGATGATGTGAAGCGAGCCAATAATAGCGAAAAAAACAATATAAAATTAATACTCTCCTGTCGCACTCAATACTTCCGTAGTTTACGAGAACAACGTAATCACTTTACCGGACATGAGCGGGGAGAAACCAAGGCCGAAGATATTCTAGCAATGGTGTTACTGCCTTTATCGGAAGAGCAAATTCTGACTTACCTTAAACACGCTATCCCAAGTGTTGAACCAAAAAAAATCAAAGAACTGATCGATTCCGTACACAATTTACGGGAACTCTCCGAGCGCCCTGTCACCTTAAAATTTATTGGTGATTTGATCCCCGCTATAGAACAAGATTTTATGCAAGGCAAAACCATTAATGGCGTTAACTTGTATCGTAGAATGGTGGAACGCTGGCTAGACAGGGATGAAGGTAAACATCATATTAAGCCCGAGCACAAAATGCAGTTAGCCTCGCATTTAGCAGCACATCTTTGGCAGGAAGGAAGCAGGCGATTACCCGCAAACAAAATAGAGAACTGGTTTCACAAGTGGCTCATGTCCAATGAGGACATCAAATACCGATATACCGACTTACATCGAGATAAATTAGAAGAAGACTTACGCACTGCCACCTTCTTGTCCCGTTATGACACCCCCCAAAGCAACAACCAACAAAGCGCTTTTGGTTTTGCCCACACTTCGTTGCAAGAATTCTTTCTGGCTAATTTTCTATTAGAAGCTATTCGCGAAAACAAACCGGATAACTGGGCCATGACAAAACCAAGCGTAGAAACATTGGAATTCTTAGGGCAAATGCTTCAAGAGCCAGAAAATGAAACGCTAGTGGAGCAATTGGGAGAATGGCGTTTTGAATACAAAGAACAAACCAGCGAATTGTTATTCCACTTCGGCCTACTTTGCTATCAAAAGCAATACCCACAGCCCCATTTAGATGGCATACAACTGCCCAATACCGATTTTCAAGGATTAATCATCAACCAGCATTGGGATGGTATAAAAGACAATCCCTATCATAGCCGACCAAAATTAAATCTACAAAACGCCAACTTTTCCAACGCTAATTTGCGCCAACTGGATTGCCACCATGTGGATTTCAGTCATGCAGATTTTACTGAAGCAGAATTGCATCAAGCAATATTTACAAGTTGTGACTTAACCCATGTTTACTTCGAAAATACCCAAACTTGGGGAGCTAAATTTGCAAACTGCATAGGAACTGGAACCCATCAGGATTATCTAGAAAGTTTTTCAGGGGACTTTATCAATCTAAAAAACGCCCCACCACCCACCCCTAGAACCTCTGATATACCAACTCCTTCAATGCTTGCTATAGGGCATTCCAATATCGTAAAAATGTGTATATTGTCACCCAATGGCAATACCCTCGCTTCGGCAAGCTATGACAACACCCTAAAACTCTGGGACGCCAAATCCGGCAAACTACTACACTCACTTGATAAACATAGTGATAGCGTCAGTCACTGCGCTTTCAGCCCCGACGGCAATACCCTCGCCTCGGCAAGCTCTGACAACACCCTAAAACTCTGGGACGCCAAATCCGGCAAACTACTACACTCATTTGATAAACATAGTGACATGGTCAATCACTGCGCTTTCAGCCCCGACGGCAATACCCTCGCTTCCGCAAGCTATGACAATACCCTAAAACTCTGGGACGCCAAATCCGGCAAACTACTACACTCTCTTGATAAACATAGTAGTCCAGTCAATCACTGCGCTTTCAGCCCCGACGGCAATACCCTCGCTTCGGCAAGCAGAGATAGAACACTCAAGCTATGGGACGCCAAATCCGGCAAACTACTACACTCACTTGATAAACATAGTCATTGGGTCAATCACTGCGCTTTCAGCCCCGACGGCAATACCCTCGCTTCGGCAAGCTATGACAATACGCTCAAGCTCTGGGACGCCAAATCCGGCAAACTACTACACTCCCTTGATAAACATAGTAGTCCAGTCAAATACTGCGCTTTCAGCCCCGACGGCAATACCCTCGCTTCGGCAAGCAGAGATAGAACACTCAAGCTATGGGACGCCAAATCCGGCAAACTACTACACTCATTTGATAAACATAGTCATTGGGTCAATCACTGCGCTTTCAGCCCCGACGGCAATACCCTCGCTTCGGCAAGCTATGACAATACCCTAAAACTCTGGGACGCCAAATCCGGCAAACTACTACACTCACTTGATAAACATAGTAGTCCAGTCAATCACTGCGCTTTCAGCCCCGACGGCAATACCCTCGCTTCGTCAAGCCATGACAATACACTCAAGCTCTGGGACGCCAAATCCGGCAAACTACTACACTCTCTTGATAAACATAATGACGCAGTCAATCACTGCGCTTTCAGCCCAAACGGCAATACCCTCGCTTCGGCAAGCGGCTCTTTTAGACAAGAAGGCTCCCTAAAGCTCTGGGACGCCAAATCCGGCAAACTACTACACTCACTTGATAAACATAGTGATAGCGTCAGTCACTGCGCTTTCAGCCCCGACGGCAATACCCTCGCCTCGGCAAGCTCTGACAACACCCTAAAACTCTGGGACGCCAAATCCGGCAAACTACTACACTCATTTGATAAACATAGTGATAGCGTCAATCACTGCGCTTTCAGCCCCGACGGCAATACCCTCGCTTCCGCAAGCTATGACAATACCCTAAAACTCTGGGACGCCAAATCCGGCAAACTACTACACTCTCTTGATAAACATAGTAGTCCAGTCAATCACTGCGCTTTCAGCCCCGACGGCAATACCCTCGCTTCGGCAAGCGGCTCTTTTAGACAAAAAGGCACCCTAAAACTCTGGGACGCCAAATCCGGCAAACTACTACACTCACTTGATAAACATAGTGACATGGTCAATCACTGCGCTTTCAGCCCCGACGGCAATACCCTCGCTTCGGCAAGCGGCTCTTTTAGACAAAAAGGCACCCTAAAACTCTGGGACGCCAAATCCGGCAAACTACTACACTCTCTTGAGAAACATAATGGTGCAGTCAATCACTGCGCTTTCAGCCCCGACGGCAATACCCTCGCTTCCGCAAGCTATGACAATACCCTAAAACTCTGGGACGCCAAATCCGGCAAACTACTACACTCTCTTGATAAACATAGTAGTCCAGTCAATCACTGCGCTTTCAGCCCCGACGGCAATACCCTCGCTTCGGCAAGCGGCTCTTTTAGACAAAAAGGCACCCTAAAACTCTGGGACACAAAATCCGGCAAACTACTACACTCTCTTGAGAAACATAGTCGTGCAGTCATTCACTGCACTTTCACCCCTGACGGCAATACCCTTGCCTCTGCAAGCAGAGATGGCACAATGAAAACGTGGGATACCCATACTGCCGAACTGCAACGCACTTGGTATTTTGCTATCAACAATAATTACTTGATGGAAAATAACCAAACCGGAGAAATAATTGAAAAAACGCCCTACATCTGGCGGCACCTTGTATATTTAACAAAAGATAAGAATGGCAACCCAACGTCGGTGCCAGTGTCGTAAGGCATTTCGCCTCCGCTCAATGACCGGTGTGGAGCCGAAGGGCGATAATTAATTCACCCAACACAACTAAAAACATCTCTCGTTTTACAATCAATACTTGACCCTATCCTAAATAAAAGGTATTTATAGCATCGTTGTTTCAATTTTTGATTATACGAGTGCATATTTAAAATGTTTATCCTCCTACTCAACCTCCACATTCTCACTGCAGCAATGACTGCACGGGTAGGTTGTAAGTAGTTTTAAACAAAAATCAAACACAACCAAGATTACAAAAACCCGTGCCAAGCACGGGTTTTTTCGTTTTAAGGGCTAATAAAGAATCACAAGAGCAGGTATATATGTCTAATCAAGTTTTGTTGTTCGACACCACGTTGCGTGATGGTGAGCAAGCATTAGCGGCCAGTTTATCAGTTAAAGAAAAGCTGCAAATTGCCCTAGCATTGGAAAGGTTGGGCGTGGACGTTATTGAAGCAGGGTTTCCGGTTTCTTCTCCTGGAGATTTTGAGTCGGTTCAAACCATTGCTCGTAATATTAAAAATGCCCGCGTATGTGGGTTATCCAGAGCGTTGGAAAAGGATATTGATGCCTGCGGTGAAGCGCTAAAGGTTGCTGAACAGTTTCGTATTCACACTTTTATTGCTACCTCTGAAATTCATGTCACTGACAAATTACGCATGTCGAACGATGACGTATTGGAAATGGCCGTAAAAGCCGTTAAACACGCCAGACGTTACACCGACGATGTAGAGTTTTCCTGTGAGGACGCCGGGCGAACTCATATTGATTTTTTGTGTCGAATTGCCGAAGCCGCAATTAATGCCGGTGCAACCACAATCAATATACCCGACACCGTTGGCTACACTACCCCAACAGAATTTGGCGGCATTATTCAAACCCTGTTTAATCGCGTGCCTAATATTGATAAAGCCATTATTTCTGTTCACTGCCACAACGATTTGGGCTTAGCCGTTGCCAACTCATTAGCAGCTGTAGAAAATGGTGCACGTCAAATAGAATGTACTCTTAACGGTATTGGCGAACGAGCCGGGAATTGCGCGTTAGAAGAAATCGCCATGATTTTAAAAACTCGCGAAGCCATGTTAGGTTTTAGCACCAATATTAATAGCGCTGAGATTTCCCGCACCTCCAAATTAGTTAGCCAATTGTGTAATATGCCGGTACAAGCCAATAAAGCCATTGTAGGTGCCAACGCCTTTAGCCATTCATCCGGCATCCACCAAGACGGTGTATTAAAGGCTCAAAATACTTACGAAATCATGACACCTGAAAGTGTGGGCATAAACAAAAACAGCCTAAACTTAACATCACGATCTGGTCGTCATGTCATTAAGCATCGCATGCAAGAGTTAGGATACCAAGATCATGAATTCGACATGGGCAGGCTGTATAAAGCCTTCTTGGAATTGGCAGATAAAAAAGGCCAAGTGTTCGATTACGATTTGGAAGCTTTAGTCTTTTTCGATCAAATCAAACAAGAAGAAACCTTTTATGAGTTAAAATACTTGCATGCCAGTGCTGGGCAAAGCGTTGTCCCAAGCGCCACCGTTACTATGCAAATAGGTGAGCAAGAAGCCACCGCCGCGGCAATTGGAATTGGCCCTGTTGATGCGGCTTACAATGCGATTTTAGAAGCCACTGGATTAACTAATATTGAAGTCGTTGATTTTAAGCTGGATTCCAAAGGTGAAGGGGCCGATGCTTTGGCCCAAGTCAGCTTAATTGCTGAATATAACGGACGAAAATTTAACGGTGTCGGCTTAGAAACCGATATTGTAGAAGCTGGCGTTAAAGCCCTTATTTATGTATTAAACAACACCTACTTGGCCGATCAAATCGACCAACAGAAACAACAACACAAGATTGCAGGTATTTAAATGGCAACACATCAGATAGCAGTATTATCAGGAGATGGAATTGGCCCGGAAGTGATGGCCGAAGCGATAAAAGTATTAGATGCTGTTAAGGCAAAATACGCTCTTGATATTGTCACCCAAGAATATGCCGTAGGTGGTTATGCCATTGATCATCATGGCCATGCCTTACCCGACGAAACCTTGACTGGTTGTGAAAAAGCGGATGCCATTTTATTTGGTTCCATTGGCGGACCAAAATGGGACAGCTTACCATTAGAACAACGCCCGGAAAGAGCAGCATTATTAAAACTTCGTAGCCACTTTGACCTGTTTGGCAACTTACGCCCTGCTAAAATTTATCCAGGTTTAGAGCATCTATCACCTTTAAGAGCTGACATCGCACAACGGGGTTTTAATGCCTTGGTGGTACGCGAACTCACCAGCGGCATCTACTTTGGTCAACCCAAAGGTATTGAAGGGGAAGGCGACGATCAATTTGCCTACGACACCATGCGCTACACTCGCCCGGAAATTCGTCGTATAGCCGAAGTCGCTTTTCAAGCGGCGCAAAAACGCAGTAAAAAAGTCACCTCGGTCGATAAAGCCAATGTACTGTTATGCAGCCGTTTATGGCGCGAAATTACAGAAGAAGTCGCCAAAGATTATCCTGATGTAGAGCTGGAACACATTTACATCGACAACGCTACCATGCAGTTAATTCGCGACCCGGGTCAATTTGACGTTATGCTATGTTCCAACCTGTTTGGCGACATTTTATCTGACGAATGCGCCATGATCACAGGCTCCATGGGGCTATTACCTTCTGCCAGTATTAATGCTGATGGATTTGGTATGTATGAACCTGCCGGAGGTTCAGCACCGGATATTGCAGGCCAAGGCATTGCAAACCCTATCGCGCAAATATTGTCCTTAGCCATGTTATTGCGCTACAGCCTAGAACAAACTGAAGCCGCAGACACGATTGAACAAGCGGTAATGAAAACAATGGAAGATAGAATTTTTACTGGCGAATTGTTAACTGCTTCCGATAGGCATTTAGCTAAAAAAACCAGTCAAGTAGGCGATTACATTGTCGATTGCATCACTTCTATTAATGTTGGGGAATCTTAAATATGGGCCGCACATTGTACGAAAAAATATGGGATGCCCATATTATTGATCAAGTCGGAGACGACACCTTAATTTATATTGATCGTCATTTAATTCATGAAGTGACCACACCTCAAGCATTTTCAGGATTAGCCGAGAAAGGCCGAAAAGTGCGTCGTCCAGATAAAACCTTCGCCACTATGGACCACAGTATTTCCACTCGCTCCTTAGCAATGGATGCCTGTGGTGCTGATAATCAATTGCAACTAGAGACCTTGGCCGAGAACTGCCAAAAGTTTGGTATTGAGCTGTTCCCTGTTGGACACAAAAAACAAGGCATCATTCATGTTATCGGCCCTGAACAAGGGTTGATATTACCCGGTATGACAGTGGTTTGTGGCGATTCCCATACTGCCACTCACGGCGCTTTTGGTGCTTTGGCATTTGGTATTGGCACGTCACAGGTTGAGCATGTTTTTGCCACTCAAACCCTAAAGCAATCCAAAGCCAAAACCATGAAAGTGGATGTTCAAGGTAATTTACCCACAGGCATTACCGCCAAAGACATCATTCTTGCCATCATTGGAAAAATCGGCCATGCCGGTGCCACCGGCTATGTTATTGAATATGCAGGTTCGGCAATAGAAGCCTTATCAATGGAAGAACGCATGACCATCTGCAATATGAGCATTGAAGCCGGTGCCAAAGCAGGTTTAATTGCACCAGATGCCAATACTATTGCTTACCTTGATGGACGCGAGCGCGCTCCCAAAGGTGCAAACTGGGATACCGCTGTCGCTTATTGGAAAACCTTGCATTCCGATGCTGATGCAAACTTCGATACCGTTGTTGTGCTCAACGCTGAAGAAATTGAACCTCAAGTGACTTGGGGCACAAATCCAGGCCAAGTTGCTAGCGTGAACGCGCTCGTTCCAACACCCGAACAATTTTCAGATCAAGTGGAACAAGAATCCACCAAAAAAGCCCTGCGCTATATGAGTTTGAATCCAGGCCAAAAGCTAACGGATGTGCCGGTTACTCATGTATTTATTGGTTCCTGCACCAATAGCCGTATCGAAGATTTAAGAGCAGCAGCTAAAATAGCCAAACAAGGCAAAGTCGCAGAAAGCGTCACGGCCATCGTGGTTCCCGGATCAGGTAATGTAAAAACACAAGCCGAAGCGGAAGGATTAGACCAAACCTTCTTGAACGCAGGATTTGAATGGCGTTTGCCGGGTTGCTCCATGTGCTTGGGTATGAACGACGATATTCTGCAACCGGGAGATCGTTGCGCTTCCACCAGCAACCGTAACTTTGAAGGCAGACAAGGCCGCGGAGCAAGAACACATTTAGTTAGCCCCGCGATGGCAGCCGCAGCAGCCTTAAAAGGCCATTTTGTAGACGTAAGAGATTTTGATCAGGAGCAAGCATAATGACTGTTTCTTCTAGCACTGTGGGTATCCATAGCATTTCAGGCACCGCATTACCCTTGGATAGTGCCAACGTTGATACCGACCAAATAATACCCAAACAGTTTTTAACATCTGTGAGCAAAATCGGGTTTGGTAAACACTTGTTTCATGATTGGCGCTATTTAGATCAACATGAGCAAGAACCCAATCCTGAATTTGTACTCAACAAGGCAGAGTATGCCAATGCCAACATTTTACTTACACGAGAAAATTTCGGGTGTGGCTCCAGCCGTGAACATGCGCCTTGGGCGCTAAATGATTATGGCTTTAACGTTATTATTGCTAAAAGCTATGCCGATATATTTTATGGCAATTGCATGAACAACCAACTATTGCCAATTAAATTGGAAAGTGAGCATGTTGATGCGTTGTTTAAAATCGTATCTGACAACCCAAATGCAGAAATCAATATCGACTTGCCCGCGCAAACCGTAACCTGTGGCGAGAAAACATTTCAATTCGACATTGAGCCCCATCATAAAAACAACTTAATTAAAGGGCTGGATGCTATTGGTCAAACCTTGGAATTAGAACAGACCATTCAGCAATTTGAAGACAATATTCCAGACCATTTACAATAGCTTTTGAAGCGCAATCAGCAATTTTTAAACATTACTGACAAATTGTGAATTGCCAATCTGTTTCAGATTGGCAATACTAACCGCCCTTGGTAAGAAACCTCACAAGAATTGCTCGACATTATGGCTGACGAAAATCTCCAACAGGTAAACATTAGCGACTTAGTACCCGGCATGTTCGTAAACGGTGTCCTTAAGCAATCTGGAAAGCTACGCATTAAAACAAAAGGATTAGTGAAAGCTTGGGATATCATTGAAAAGCTCAAACAAAAAGGCATTTTGGTAGTCGAAGTCGATAAATCTCGCAGTATTCAAAAAGAAATAGACAAGCATGTTTCTCTGCCTAAAACCGAAGCAGAAGAAACGCCATTGCCTGACGAAAATAATGTTATTAAAGAAAAAACCGAAGGCGAAGCCTTAAATGACGCTCAAAAGCTTTACACCAAAGCCAAAATAGCCCACAAACGATTTTTGAAAAAAGTACAAGCAGGGGGAAATGGCAACCTGGAAATGCTCAAAGAAACTTGTGCCGAAATAATAGAATCGCTATTTGAAAACAGCAATGCCCTGCAATGTCTTACCCTTATCAAAGATGATCAAGAATACTTATTACAACATTGCCTTAACAGTGCCATATTGATGGGTGTGTTTGCCAAACACATGGGCTTTGATAAAGAGCTAATTGAAGAATTGTGTCTTGCTGGAATGCTTATGGACACAGGCATGAGCACGGTTCCACCAGAAATTTACGACAATCCCAAGAAGCTAAACCCTAATGAATGGAACATAGTCCAATCTCATGTCGATTTAGGGATTGAAATGATAGAGCAGATGGGATCGCTTTCAGATACAGTTTTAAATACCATAGCGAACCATCATGAACGCCTGGACGGTTCCGGTTACCCAACCAACAAAGCAGGTGAATACATCGGCATGTATGGTCGTATGGCTGCTATTGTCGATACTTATGACGCACTTACCAGCGACCGTTCGTGGCGAAAAGCCATGTCGCCCACTGCCGCATTGAAAAAACTCATTGCTGATGATTCCGGAAAGCTGGACCAATCTTTGGTACAGCAATTTATAAAATGCATAGGGGTACATCCTGTTGGCTCGTTAGTACGGCTTAAAAGCAACAAGTTGGGCATTATTATTAAAGCCAATCCAGCCGAACCACTAAAACCTGTCATTATGACGTTTTATGGCATTGCGTCAGGCCATCATACCGAGCTAAAACGCTTAGATTTATCCAAAGTGAAAGATGAGATAATTACCAGTGTGCGACCAGAAGAATTTAAGATAAATCTCAATAAATTCTTTAAAGAAGTGTTTTTAGCTAATATAAAATAGGTTAACTCAGGTTAACTATAATGCTCTTATAAGGATTAATATTCGAGCAAAGAAGAGGATAGCCCTTTATAAGATTAAGGCCGTGTATCGGTGATACACGGCCACATAGGTAATTTCTTATGCCGCTCTCAAGTCAAAATGAAGAGCTAAACAGCACGACTATTACTCAACACCACCATCATTGATGACCCAACCAAAGGTATTAATTAGAACATCCTTCGCTGGCTGAGATGAAGCTGAATGTTGGCCATTTCCTGCATCAAATTGAACGTTATTTTGTAACGGCAAATTGCTCCAATTAGTCAGCATAGCATCATAATTTTCTGTTGGTAAAACAACCCCTGTAAACATGGAACTCATATCAGTGACACTAGACACATCCCACTGGCCAATATCACCATTGAACGCCCTAGCTACGAAAAACATATTGTTCATATCGGTAACACTAGAAACATCCCATCGGCTAATATCACCATTGAACGCCTTAGCTCCGAAAAACATGTTGCTCATATCGGTAACACTAGAAACATCCCATTGGCTAATGTCACCATTGAATGCCTCAAATCCCGAAAACATGCGGCTCATATCGGTAACTTTAGATACATCCCACTGACTAATATCACCATCAAAAAGAGAAGCACTTAAAAACATACGGCTCATATTGATGACATTTGAAACATCCCACTGGCTGATATCACTATTAAAAAGAGAAGCGTTTGAAAACATGAAACTCATATCGGTAACACTAGAAACATCCCATCGGCTAATATCTCCACTGAATGCTTTTGCTCTCGAAAACATGCCGCCCATATCGGTAACACTAGAAACATCCCACTGACTGATATCGCCATTGAATGCTTCACTTTCTGAAAACATTCTGCTCATATCAGTGACATTAGAAACATCCCATCGGCTAATATCTCCACTGAATGCTTTTGCTATCGAAAACATGCCGCTCATATCGGTAACACTAGAAACATCCCACTGACTGATATCACCATTGAATGCTTCACTTTCTGAAAACATGCTGCCCATATCAGTGACATTAGAAACATCCCATCGGCTAATATCTCCACTGAATGCTTTTGCTCTCCAAAACATGACATTCATATTGGTGACATTAGAGACATCCCACTGACTAATATCACCATTGAATGCTTCTGCAGCCCAAAACATACGATTCATATCGGTAACACTAGAAACGTCCCATTGACTAATATCACTATTAAATTCCCTAGCTTCCAAAAATATAGCACTCATATCAGTAACATTGGAGACGTCCCACTGACTAATATCACTATTAAAAAGGTGGGCTATAAAGAACATGGAACTCATGTTAGTAACCTTGGAAACATTCCATTGACTAATATCACCATTGAATGTTTTCGCTCCCAAAAACATATTACTCATATTGGTAACATTAGAAACATTCCACTGGCTAATATCACTATTAAATGCTTCAGCTCGCCAAAACATAGTTCTCATATTAGTGACACTAGCGACATCCCACTGACTAATGTCACTATTAAATGCTTTAGCATCCGAAAACATAAAACTCATATCGGTCACATTGGAGACATCCCACTGACTAATATCACCATTGAATGCTCTCACTCCCGAAAACATGCTATTCATATTAGTGACACTGGAAACGTCCCACTGGCTGATATCACCATTAAAAACTGAAGCTTCAAAAAACATGGCCCCCATATTAATGACACGAGAAACGTCCCACTGGCTGATATCACCATTAAAAAGAGAGGCTCTTAAAAACATGGTCCCCATATTGGTGACACTAGAAACGTCCCAATCACTGAGGTCGCCATTAAAAGAAGATGCACCATAAAACATGGATCTCATATCAGTGACATTAGATACCTCCCAATCACTGATATCACCGTTAAAAGAAGACGCTTCTCTAAACATCTCTTTCGTCTGCCGCGCAGAGGACACATCCCAATGACTGATATCACCATTAAATGACGATGCCCTTGAAAACATTTGATTCATGATCAGCACTGATGAAACATCCCAACTGCTGATATCACCATTAAACGCTGAAGCATCAAAAAATATACGGGTCATATTTGTTACTGAAGACACATCCCAATCGTTTAAATCTCCATTGAAACTAGTGGCTCCATAAAACATATCGGCCATACTGCCAACTTGAGATAAATTCGGTGTATCCGACGCATTTGTGACTACATTCACGCAGTCTCTGAAAGCATTTCTCATGGATGTCCACTTCATATCCCCCCATTGCTCGACCGCAAGCAATTTATGGTTATCATGACTAAAGGATATTGGTGCCGTTCTATTCGTATTTGAAAAATGCAAACGGGGGAAATCACCACTTATGGCAACATTATAGATTCCGGGAGCGTTATAAGAATGGGTAATATCACCAATGATATTGTTATCGACATTACCATCTCCCCAATCAACGCTGAAATTGTAACCTCCACCGGCGGTGCCAATCTTGATTTGATTGTCATCTGAGACACCCGGATTATCCGTTTTCCAAGTAGTAATGAATGGGCGAAACTCCCTAACATTAACGGTCCGCGTTAAACTGGCTAAATTGCCCGCACTATCAACTGCATTATAGGTAATGGTGTAACTGGCCACCGTGAGGGTATCAACCTCGCCAACAACTGTAACCTCTACCCCACCATCCTTATCATCGCTGGCGGTAGCACCCAACTCAGTGTATTCATCACCCTGAACAAGGGTAATTGAGGCCTCTCCAACTAGAGTAATTAACGGAGCGATAGTATCCACAGGGGGATTGTTATTTTTGACCGCGTCGCCACAGGCGACCAATAACATTAATAAAAAGGAGGTGATAAATACGTTTAAATAACGCAGTTTCCATTTTGGCATTTTTTTCTTCCTTGTTTAGGTGAGGTAAGCTGAATTAATTTGTACTTTATTTTTAGCATATATTAACAAGGCGCTTCGAAAATTCAACTCTCAATCGCGCTTGCTCTTTACTTCCCCTGCCCTGTACCTACTTCACAATAACCACAGAGGCGGTTTTAAATGGAATTTTAATGTCTTAATTGAAAAGTTATACTGCTTGTAGAGATTCGCCATCTTCCAAATATGTCGCAAAACCCATGTCGGTTTTACCTGCGGCTTTAATAGCATCGGCATAAAAACGCTTCTGTTTATCAGTCATAAACTCCGCTAACAAAATGGTTTTGAAAACCATCACTTTTTGTTCAGTCTCAATTGTGATAACAAACACTTTGTCTGAAAAGACCACATAAAGCGTTTGCCCCACTTGCAGTTTGTCCCGTTCTTGTTTGTTATAAAGCAGAACCAATGCCAGTGAATGAGCCACGATATCTAATGCAGGTTTTAATCCCGTTAAATTACCGCGCTGAATAAGGCGAATAAAGAAATGACTGTGAAACATGGCATCGGTGGCTAAATCTACTTTTAGAAACTCATTCAAGTCATTTTTTATGAGCTTCTTCGAATCCAAAATGCTTTTTTGGACCATGATTAATTTACCAATACCTTCTTCTTCAAACGCAGTAGGTTCTAAATAAAAAAACGTGTGGCAATAATGCCAAGGATGTCGAGAAGGCTTTTTGTATTCAAACAAAGTAACGTCTTGATGAGCCTGCCTAAATCGTGCTAAAAAATTCACAACATGTTTTTTAGAATCAAACTCGTGAGGATACTTATAAAACGCAGACACTGCATTTCTGGATTGTCGCAAATCCCTTAAAAAATAAGCTTTAGCTTCACTTTCTTGCACGATTAAATCAACTCGGTTTAAATTAATCTATCAATCTTATCGATTAGCCACTACACCCACATCTTTACTAACACGATTTACCATTCTGACAAAGCTAGCATGCTAAACTCATGGCCCTGAAAATTAAGAATAACATGTTGCTGCTCAATGCGTTCCACACGCAGTTGACCATCAATCCAATCCCCTTCACCAAGTTCAACACCGTTAACCTTAACCCATCGATCAACTGGTTCCGATGCAAACATATGGGCATTAAACGACATTTTTGGTAAAGATGACAAGATCCAATCAGGCATTTCATCAACTCTGGGCACGTCCGAAACAGTCTGATTAAATGTCGGTTCATCAACGACTTCCTCATCCGTTTCTTGTTGCTCCATTTCTGCCATGGCTAGCTGAAATTTTTTCAACAGCACTTGAGATGCTAACGGATCTGCGCCTACACCTTCTGCATCAACCTGAGTATTACCTGTTTGCCCAGTCGTCTCTGCCTGCGTTCCCGGTTGCATACCCAACACCAGCATTTCTTTCGATTTATCTATTACTGTTTCTGCATTTGCAACCAATTCTTGAGCAGTAGATTGATTCTGTTTATCAATATTTACTTGAGACTCAGACGGTTGTTGAGAAATATCATCAGCCAAAGCTTCTTTGGATTGAATTGTTTTGACAAATTCTTCCGAGTTCTGCTGAGTAACATCAAGCTCATCTTGAGTTTCTTGATTTTGATAGGCTAAGACTGTCTTGTCTAAACCGCCATTTTTAGTTATCGATGCCGCACCGAAGCCCAATCCAAACCCTAGTAAAATAACGCCTAATCCCAGCGCCGCTTTTTTGGTATGCACCTGCCAAGTTTCCGGAATATCTTGTGCTGTTGGTAAAAACAAACTGCGATTAAACTGTTCTGCCAGTTGAGAGTCTTGCTCTGTACTTGCCTGACTACCTGCGGATTCATGTTTACTTATATTGGATTGAAGCAAGAATTGCGTTTGAGATTGTTTGGCGGGCTGTGTTTGCAACTCAGAAACGTATTCCGCATTTATATCCACGGTTTGGTCTGGATCGATTTCCAGTTCCAACACTCCCATTTCACGCAAACCTAAAACCATGGCATCGCTGGATACCAGCCCAGACTTTCGAATTCGCACCGGGCCATTTTGTTGCGTTATTTTTACGATGACCATTCCCGGCTTTAAGGCATCAATAGCAATACGATCAACCATACCAACTCCCGCTAATAAACCCTACTGCAGCGGATGCCGCAAATAATCCTGTCAACACCAGTATCCAGCCAGAAGATTGACGCTGAGACACCACATCTTCCCCTAATATCTGATTGGCGGCAGCGATAAAAACATGAGGCTTTACGGCTAACATTTGCTTACTCGCCGTTAAGGTGAGTGCTCGGTCGCATAACAGATTAATGACACGGGGAATGCCGCCGGATATCCGGTGCACAACTTGTAAAGTTCCATTAGTAAAGATGTTGCGGCTGCCATTAGCGACTTGCAAACGGTGGGCTACATACTCCTTTACTTCCGGTGCTGTTAAAGGCAATAAATGATATCGAGCAGTTATGCGTTGGGCAAGTTGTCGTAATTCATTCCTTTTCAACAACTGCTGTAGTTCCGGCTGTCCAATGAGTACGACTTTGAGCAATTTTTCTCGATTGGTTTCTAAATTAGTCAACAAACGCAGCTGTTCCAATACTTCAGGCATAAGATGCTGAGCTTCATCAATAATTAAAACCGTATTCATACCCGCTTGGTGATTTCGGGCTAGCTTATTAAGAATCTTATCCGTGAAATATTTTAAACTGCCTTCCTGAAGTCGGTATGTGATATCCAATTCATCGCAAATACTGGCAAGCAATTCCATTGCAGAAAGCGTCGGATTTAAAATCATCGCCACTTGGGTAGACGATGGTAATTCCTGCAAAAGCTTCCGGGAGACTGTTGTTTTACCGGTACCAACTTCACCTGTTAACATGACAAAACCACCGCTTTCTTTTAAGCCAAAAGTCAAATGGGCCAAGGCTTCTCGGTGTCTGGGACTCATATATAGATAGTCCGGATTAGGTGCAATTGAAAACGGATTATCCTTTAAGCCAAAATAATTGAGATACATAACTAATTCATGCCGTTAATTTTTCGCTACGTTCAACATGCCAACTAAATGTATGTTGACCTGATTTATTTCACCATATCAAGTCAAAACCTGAAACGGCGGCGCAATTATACTGGGAATCAGGCATAATACGCTCAATTGATGGCAATATTTACAAAATTATCCTGAACCCTCAATTAAGAGACTATTAGATAAGACAAACATGACAAAACAAATTTTTTTGGTGGGTGGCGCCGTTCGGGACCAAATGCTTCAACGTCCAGTTCATGACAAAGACTGGGTAGTGGTCGGCGCAACAACAGAAGACATGCTTCAGGAAAACTTCCAACAAGTGGGCAAAGACTTCCCGGTTTTTTTACATCCTAAAACCAAAGAAGAATACGCGCTAGCACGAACCGAAAGAAAATCAGGCAAAGGTTACACCGGTTTTGTTTGTGAATTCTCGCCAAACATTACCTTAGAGCAAGACCTCCTGCGTCGAGATCTCACCATCAACGCAATGGCATTAGATGAAAACGACAATCTAATCGACCCCTATGGCGGCAAGAAGGATCTCGACAATCGCATCTTACGGCATGTTTCCCCTGCATTTACTGAAGATCCATTACGCGTATTAAGAGTGGCCCGATTTGCTGCTCGCTATCATCAATATGGTTTCAGTATCGCTCCGGAAACATTGCAATTAATGAGCGAAATCAGTCAATCAGGTGAGTTGGAACACTTGGCGGCTGAAAGAGTATGGAAAGAAACCGAACGCAGTTTGTTAGGAAACCACCCAGAAATATACTTCGAAGTGCTTAAATCGTGTCATGGCCTTGCTTACTGGTTTAAAGAACTAGACCAACTTTGGGGCGTACCCAACCCGCCGATCCACCACCCGGAAATCGATTCTGGCATTCATACCTTAATGGTCCTTGAGCAAGCCGCTAAACTTTCAGAAACACTGGAAGTTCGATTTGCCGCCCTAACTCACGACTTAGGGAAAGGCATTACAGACCCAGCCATTTGGCCTCGTCATATAGCTCATGAGGTGAGAGGAGTACCCTTGGTAGAAGATCTGTGCGAACGGATTAGATGCCCGAGCAAAATTAAGGACATAGCCAAGTTAGTCTGCGAATTACACATAAAAGTACATACGTCGTTTAAATTAAAACCCAAAACGATATTAGCCCTTTTCAATCAGCTTGATGTTTGGCGCAAACCGGAACGATTCGAGTATGCATTGTTAGCTTGCGAAGCCGATGCCAAAGGACGAACAGGTTTTGAAAACAAACCTTACCCCCAAGCACAATTCTTAAAACAATGTTACCAGGCTGCCTTAAAGTGCGATGTGAAAAGCATTGTGGAAAAAGGAATAAAAGGCCCGGCAATCAAAGCTGCAATTGAAAGAGAAAGACAAACGCTTATTGCTACGGTTGCAAAACCCGGTAGTACGGGTGCATCTTACTAAATAACCTGAATTCAGGATAAGCAATACCTTCCAGCACAACTAAATACGCACCTCTCATCGTTATGTTTGTTCTAAAGAGTCCCGCTGTATTCTGCATTAACTCTTTATATCCCAGCATATATGAGCACAGCACTATTACTGAAGCTTGAATTCTTCTATAATCGCGCCCTTCCAATTGTCCCCAGTGAGAATCTTTAGTGGCAAATACGTTTGAGCAATTTTTACTCGATGAACGTCTCTGTAAAGCAATAGCAGATATGGGATTCACAGAACCCACCAGCATTCAAACAGCCGCTATTCCAGCCGGGTTGGAAGGCAAAGATCTATTAGCTTCAGCTCCAACAGGTACAGGGAAAACTGCTGCTTACCTGCTGCCCATTTGTCAAATGTTATTGGATTTTCCACGCCGAGAATCAGGCTCTGCGAGAGTACTCATTCTGACCCCTACTCGTGAGCTGGCAAACCAGGTAGCCGAGCAATGCAGTCAGCTTTGTAAATACACTCACCTTACCAGCGGCGTAATTACTGGTGGCATCAATTACGGCACTGATCACGAACTGCTCGATGAAAACCTGGATGTCCTTGTTGCAACCCCGGGCCGTTTGTTTGAACACATCAATAATGAACGCTTTGACTGTCGAGAAATTGAAAGCCTTATCCTTGATGAAGCCGACCGTATGTTAGACATGGGTTTTGGCCCTGTGGTAAACCAGATTTGCGGGGAAGCCCGTTGGCGTCGTCAGAGCATGTTGTTTTCCGCTACTCTTGAAGGCAATGGCGTAAAATCCTTTGCCAACGATATTTTAAATGAGCCAGAAGAAATCAGCGCCGAACCCTCTCGTAAGGAACGCCCGAAAATACTCCAATGGATTCATTACGCCGATACCTATGAGCACAAACTCCAATTACTAACTCATATCCTTAAAAACGATACTCAATCAGCGATTGTATTTGTTAAAACTCGGGAACGTGCTGTTCAATTACAAAGTCAGCTTCAATCCGTTGGAATTCACAGCCTTTATCTCCAAGGTCAAATGGCGCAAGATCAGCGTGTTCTAACCTTGGATAAATTCAAACAAGGAAAATGTTCCATCTTGTTAGCTACAGATGTAGCAGCCCGTGGTATAGATATTCCTAACGTCAGCCATGTTATTAATTTTGATCTGCCAAGAACCGCAGATGTTTACGTGCATCGAATTGGTCGTACCGGTCGCTCCGGTCAAAAGGGCATCGCCATATCATTAGTTGAAGCTCATGACGTGACTATTTTGGCGCGCATTGAGCGATATACCGAACAAAAGCTAAAGCCTCAATATGTCACTGGCCTACGCCCCAAACATAAAATATCGACACCTGCCAAGAAAAAGAAAAAACCAGCGCTAGGTAAGAAAAAGGCATCTAAGAAAAAGAAACCAAAGAAAAAAAAGTAAACCACTTATGTTTAAAAAAATAGTTTTAGCAACCGGCAACCCCGGTAAAGTAAAAGAGTTGCAATCGCTACTTGCACCCTTGTCTATTGAAGTTGTGCCTCAATCTGAATTTGATGTACCAGAGGCAGCGGAAACAGGCACCACATTTGTCGAAAACGCTATTATTAAAGCCCGCAACGCCGCCAAGTATACCGGCCTGCCCGCTATCGCAGATGATTCAGGGTTAGCCGTTGATGCATTAGGTGGTCAACCCGGCGTTTATTCTGCGCGTTATGCAGGCCCAGAAGCTTCCGATGCAGACAACATTCATAAGTTATTAAACGCATTACAATCTACCCCCAAGCAACAACGCACAGCACGGTTTCATTGTGTTCTAGTGTTGATGCAAAATGAAAATGACCCGACCCCACTCATTAGTCATGGAAGTTGGGAAGGCGAAATATTGGAACAAGTAACCGGTGACGGTGGTTTTGGATATGATCCGGTATTTTGGGTTCAAGAAAAACAACGTTCAGCTGCCCAATTACTTAAAGCTGAAAAAAATGCCTTAAGTCATCGAGGTAAAGCCTTGGCGCAGCTCATTCAACAGCTAAAGTCATAGCCTTTTAAAGATTTCCATCAGGATTCACAACATTATGATCGCCCCACCTCTTTCGCTGTATATCCATATTCCGTGGTGCGTGCAAAAGTGTCCCTATTGCGATTTTAATTCTCACGGCATGAAGAGTGACATTCCTGAATCGTCCTACATTGATCACCTCCTAGCTGATTTGAGAATAGATGCCAAGCAGATTGGCGATCGCCCCATTCAAACCATCTTTTTTGGAGGCGGCACACCAAGTCTATTTTCACCCGAGGGTATTCACCGCATATTAAAAGGTGTGAAAGAACTAACCAATTTAGATGAAAACGCAGAAATTACACTTGAAGCTAATCCGGGAACCGTAGAAAGTGGCCGATTTAAGGGCTTTAGGCAAGCGGGCATAAACCGTATATCTATTGGTGTACAAAGCTTTCACACCGAACATCTATTATCCCTTGGTCGAATTCATGACGGACAGCAAGCATTAGCAGCCATTGCGCAGGCAAACGACGTTGAACTTAACAGTTTCAATATTGACCTAATGCACGGATTACCTAAACAAGACGCTCATCTAGCGTTATTAGATTTGCAACAGGCCATCGCATTAGATACGCCTCATCTTTCTTGGTATCAACTTACCATTGAACCCAATACTTTATTTCATTCCAAGCCACCTAATTTACCAGTAGATGATGTGCTGTGGGATATTCAGGAGCAAGGACAAGCGTTACTAGAATCCGCCGGATACATTCAATATGAAGTGTCGGGATACAGTAAACCCGGCCATCAATGCCGTCATAACCTCAATTATTGGCGTTTTGGTGACTATCTAGGTATTGGCTGTGGCGCACATGGAAAACTAACCAATCCAGAACTGGGCACAATTACACGCTCGGTAAAAGTGAAACATCCCAAAGGTTATATGGACTCGCAGTCGCCTTATTTGCACCAATCGTGGCAGGTCGAACAGGAAGAATTAGCTTTTGAGTTTTTTATGAATCAGTTTCGGCTCTATGAAGCTTGCCCTATTGAGAGACTTGAAGACCGTACAGGCTTAACCGCCGATGTACCGCAAATACAGCAAGCATTGATTAAGGCACAAGAAAAAGGATGGCTAATCGAAAATGCACTTAATAGCTCAAGGGATTCAAAAGGGACTTGGCAAACTTCGCCATTGGGAAAACGCTTTTTAAATGATTTACTAGAGCTGTTTTTATAATTGTTTATAACAATAACTATGCAACAGTTAACCCTTAAATTACGGGCCTTTCTTTATTCTTTCCTTTGCCCTAATGGCCAACAACAATGACATTGTAGGCTTGCAACTCTGGAATGCTGGAACGTAACCGTTCTTCAATTTCGTTCAAGCCTTTAATACGTTCACAAAACCATTGTGCTTTTTTACGCAGAGTTCCTGCTTTAGGCGCAACGGTATGTTCTATTTGCGCCCCCATAAGCTCTAAACGTTCAGACAATTCGTTAATTCGTTTTTCCATGTCTGCATCAGTGCCTGATGTCAGCCCTGCAATTGCTGATAATATCCCGCCTAAAGACGTGTCCATTGCTTCTTCAATCTCTTCTTCTAATTCCTGATCAACAAACTCATCAACACTTTCGAGACTGCCAGGGCCGATATAATAATATTCACCGGAGTGAACAAACTTTTTGCCCACCTTGCTCTTCACTCTATGCAGGGCGGTTTCAAGTTTGTCGTAACTCTTATGATCGCTACCTACCAGCCCAACATAGACATGTTGAATAGTATCTATGGCCAACGTAACACCATCAACAGCCAATAAAATCATCTTGGGCACAACATCATGTACACCGTCCGATAACGCTTTTAAATCCGCCGTTTGTCGCGCATTCAATGTAATCCATCGTCCGCCGACAATAAGTTGGTTATCACCATTGACTTGATAACGAGTGATTTGGTCATCCACAACCCGAATACGATTAGCATTAACGATAAAACCGTATTTTAAATCTACGTCACACGTTAAATCAGCATTAACGTTAACGCTCAGCAACAACAGAATAAAAATGAAAAACTTGCGCAAAAATCCAGTTCCTAAACACCAAGCAAGACTTCCTCTGAATAGAGGAATCGCTAAAAATTAAGATATACTTTTCCAAAACGCCCCAAGTATGCAGGAATTAATGGGTTCAATACAATTATTAAGCCCTGAAACCGAATATCAATAGTTGTCAAAAGTCTGCCTGAATAATAGACGACTGACATCTTTTTTAAGACCAGTGGATGGAATTTTGAGATGTTCGGTTTCTTTCAGGTCCATTCATGGAAAGAGGATTTAATCAAAAAATAATGATGAGACTGCACTTATCCAGAGTTCGGGTTACTTACTTTTTGCATGGCCAGCTTTTCTTTTAGCTCATTGAGGGTAACTTCCATGGCCTCACCACGCTTTCTATTAGCAGCAACATCCGTTACGTCATAAATCATCATACAAACAAAATCAACGGTGCCAACGGTTGAAGTCAGTGGCGATAACGTGATGTTCTGATACATGAAATCCTCAGTACCAGTTATGGGTCGATAGTTTGGAAATTTGAAAAGATAGGGCCGTTGCTCCCACGTGATAAACGCTCGACCTCTAAAATCAAAAACGGGGCGACATTTATTCCTAAACCACGTCTGATTCAAATCAGGAAACAAATCAAAAATGCATTTCTCTCTCACATCAGTGGGCAACATGCTGCTATGGCTTTCCATGAAGGCATTCCACACACGTATTTTATAGTCCCGGTCCATGACAACAATCCCGACATCCACAACCTGAAGCATATCCATCATCCAATGAAATTCAGCCAGGTCGTCTAATTTAAACCCCTTCTCCAAAGCCACTAATTTAATCCTCTAATAAATGGGATAGTTTATAGTTCATCACTTTCATAGACTCTTCTGTCATCAGCAGAATCAAGTCGCAATTAACGTTGTAGCCCTCTAAACCGTAACTAATTTCAATAGCTAATGTTTTACGCCAACGCATCTTATTATTTGAAATGAGTTCGGAAATACTCCGATGTTGCCCCAAAACAACGGGGTGCCCTTGGCTAAAGTGCAAATCCAATTGCGTTGATAAGCCGTTAAGGCACGTACCAATTAAAATATTGGCAGCGTCCATCAATAACTCCAACTGCAACTGATCATCAACCTCCCCTTCCACCCCAAGAATTCTGGCCACATCACCAAAACTGGAGTCACTCAATATAAACAATGCCTCACCGCACACACCGGGGCCAATAAATCCCTGACAAATACCGGAGACCTGATCTTTTAGCTCGATATCTTGCAACATCATGTGTAATTCAGATACTTCGATCAAATTAACATTGGGGATAGGAAGCCTAACAAAGACATTTAAAATACGCGCAAGATGATCACCAGCCTGTCCCATAGCAATATTGGCGACTTCCTGATAACAATCACGAATATCCAAATCCAAATTATCTTGAGATTCGATAACCGGTTTTACGGGTTTAGATTCCGTTTTTATCCCGTAAGTAACGAGTAATTTACCAAGTGTTTCTGCCTTTAAAGGCTTTTCGATAAAATCCAAAGCGCCTAATTTCTTAACGCGCTCATGGGCTTCCGGCTGAATATCACCACTGATAACAATGACCTGAGTTTCCAGGTTCTCTTTTAGAATATATTCCAGCGTCTGATACCCATCCATAATGGGCATATTCAGATCCAGTAATAACAAATCTCCCTTACCGGCTTTTATCGCCTCAACCGCTTCTTCACCATGCTTGGCAAAATGGACCGAGACCTCCCAATCCTCTGGGAGACATTTGGCAGCTTGTTTTCTGGCTACCATTGAATCGTCACAAATGAGTACTGAAAACATACACCAACGCTTCTTTAAAGTTAATTTTATGAACTGCGCTACTTAAAACGAAAGAAAATAATCTGCATATGCAAAAATATTACTGCAAATATTAGTTCAGGAACTTCATGATTGCGAAAAACCAAGTTTTGATTAACATGTAATGGATAAGCAACCACTCTATCAAAAATTGCTAGATATACCTTTAGGTTAGCACTAATTCTACTCTTTTAAAGGATTTTATAATTGTAATAATTGATATAGTTCTATGAACTAGATACTAAGTTTCATCGCCCTTATATTTAACCCACGTATTTATATCGCATATCCAAATAAAGATGACTAATTGGTATTAAGGGGCAACTAACATGCCTATTGTTTTTACCCACCACAATCAGCTCGATAGCTACCTATATTAAACCCATATTAGAGCTGCATTGTCACAGCCGTTTTAACGAATTTTAAACCGCAACGATCATCGTTAGTATTTTGTATTGGAACTCTTACAATCGAAAAATCACGACCCACAACAATTTTGCCCTTGAACCCACCCTGTTTCACTGATTTTTTGTAATCACACTAGGGACCCAAAGAAAAAAAAGCGAACGTTAGTGCCGCGACCAGCGTCGAATTGCAAACGCAAGTCATTACAATTGTTTGCGCCATCGCCATATTGGACCAATGCACCGGAAACAGCGGGAACATTGAATGCTCCCGGCCTCCCATAGTCCCATTCGAAGTCACTTTCATACAGGGAGCTGCTTATAAGGAAGAAATGCCTATAAAAAACACAACGCCTACCCATACCAGTATGATCTTAATATATGTTTCGGTTTTAAAAAGAATTCAATATTGTAATAATTGATGTAGTTCCATGACTTTTGCACTAGGATCTTTTGCTCCTAAGTTCGTGTCGCTTTTTTTACTGCACACACCCCAAAAGAATAAAAAGAGATGTTAAGGAATAACAAAATGCCTCTAAGTATTAACCAATATGAAAAAATCAGCCACCACATGCACCCCGGTGATATTATTGCATTTGGTGGGCATGGAAGGGTTTCGAAGTTTATCAATTTTACTACCGACTCCCCAGTTAGCCATGTCGCGACTATTTATCAAACTTCCACTTACGGTCACCATGAACCTCAAATCGAACACCACATTGCCGAGTCAGCAAAACATCGCAAGTTTATTGGTGTCACTTTCACACTATTGAGCACTAAAATTGCGGCATACAACGGCAATGTCTGGTGGCTTCCTTTGAACATGGAATCAAGAGCAACACTCAATAACAATTTTCAACAATTTCATGACTTCATTGTCGAGCAACATACTAAAAAATTTGATGTCACTCAGGCATTCCGATCTGCAATGGAGGCAAATAGCCGTTTTTCATTTATTAACAAACTCAAAACTAACACGGAAAATCATAATCGCTTCTTCTGTTCAGAACTGGTTTCTGCAGCACTTGTTAATGGCGGTGTTCTACCCAAAATGAATTCTTCCGAAATTACGCCAGCGGATCTATGCCGATACAAAATTTTCGCCCCTGCTTATGTGCAGCTGAAAGGGAGTACACGGCATATTGAAAAATTTAACTCAATTAGACCAAGAAAATTTTAATATTTGATTTTTATCTTCAATCAGAACATTGGGAGGTATTAAGAATGATAGGAGTATTAAGTACATCAGAGATATCGCAAAAACGATATAAAGAAACAGAGTGCATGTCGAACATGGTTGCAAAAGGGGAAACTATACAATCGGTGCAAACACTGATTGTCCTAATCCTTTTTAAATACAAACTTTGAATTAGATTTCAGCCGCCTGAATTCAATAATCAGGTGGCCGAATATCAATTGAAAGGACTAAATTACACTATCTTGATGAACCTTAATAAATAGTGACGTCTCTTTCTTACTGTAATCTATACGATATTCTTTTCCGTTAAGCATCTGAATAAACAATAACGTCTTCTCGTCACCGAATATTTCAGTAAGCGTAGTATCAATAAGTTCCATATCCAATCGCCTAGCATCGCGCTTACTATCGGGGATATCCCCAGTATATACTTTTATCCCTCGATGAGTCACGATCACCGCAGGATTTTCTTCGCCGTTTACTATTAACAAATCCAACTTGCGCATTTTATGGATTATAGTATTCCTACCACTCAGCAAATAGGGCTTCTCAGTCATATATCACTCCGCTGCACAAAGCTATATCTTTTCTTGCTATTCTAATCACTTATTGGGCGCAGAACATAGCAAATTATTTACATTTTGACATCAATAATTATCTATACGGGTAAAAAAAACGCTTTTTAAGGCTATATATTTAAAATTTCAGGCTAAATCTAAATTTATTAGCCACATTCAATACCTTAGGTTGGACAAAGAAAAGTTTATTTTGCTAACTTCAAAGTCCCAAAAATAGATTTCTTCCTTCATCGCCAATTTAAGGACTCCTTGCATTAATATGGTTTTACACATCATGTGTACTCCAATACATTAGCAATCTTATATTGTTATCAATCCTGATTAACAACCAAAAGCGTACCGCTCACTTTTAATACATATTTTATTGATTGGATTAGGTTATATCATTTGGGGAATATCTTTACTTATTTTATAGAACTAGTTCACCCGCCAACCAAAACTGAAAGTATTCCAAATAGTTAAGTTTTTATTGAAGCAGTGTTTGTGTCAACGAAACTTCTGAACATTCGTTAATAAAGAGTACTGAAACATTTTTTCGTATTTTCTTGTATACCTTTTATACAAGGAAATACAGTATATATAGCATTTGGGGCTTAAGATGATTCTTATTAACGCGATAAGGTATTAAACCAAGTATCTTACTTGTTGTTTGAATTTTATACAGGAGGATGAGTTGTGATGTACACTAAATTAATGAGTTTATTAATTACAAATCGCTCATGGAATAGCAATATCCATCATCGACTTCATCTCGTATGTTTTGCCGTGGTTATTGCTATCAACCAACTATTAGTCGTATCTACAGCCCACGCTATTAGCACAGGCATTACAGGCTATTCCAGCAAACAGCAGTTAACTTGCGCCAGCGCTGGTTGCCATACTGGTTCAAATTATAATTCCAGTCTTACTCTAGATTCGTCAATCAGTACCAATGTAACAGCAGGAAGTACGACAAGTCTTGAGCTTATTTTAAACTTCACCCCTTCTCCCGCAAGTGCCCAATTTTACGCCGGAATAAATGTCGCTGTTAGTGACAGTGGCGGCACGTTATTACCAGGTAACACGACAAAAGCAATTAACTCAGAGCTAACTCATAACTCCCCTGTAGCAGCAACAAATGATTCCGTTGAATGGGAATTTCAGTGGACCGCACCAAGCACACCCGGCAACGTAACGCTTTATGCATGTAGCGAAACCGTCGATCGAAATAACCTCAACACAGGTGATGAAAGCAGCCCTGCTTGCCTATCGCAAAACTTTACCGTAACTGCCCAGTCCAATATTCCCGATCCCGTGGCGGGCAATGAATCTGTATCAGTTGATGTCGATTTCAATGCTGACAATGGTGGCGATATTTTATATAGGGACGAAATAAATAACCAATGGACAATGAACCAACACAACGGCACCAGTGTGCTCGACTCAAGTGTAGTGGATGGCATGTCGGTTGTTTCATCGTGGCGTTTCAATGGTAGCGGCGACTTTAATGGTGATGGCAACAGTGATGTCATTATCCGCAATACCACTTCAGGCCAATGGTATATCTACAATTTAAGCGGAACTAATATGGTGAGCCGCGGTTATGTACCGATTGAAAGTGCTGTGTATATTGGTGTTCAAGCAGTCGCCGACTTTAATAATGACGGTTTTTCCGATGTACTACTAAGGAATGAAAACACCGGCGAATGGAACATGACCCTGCTGAATAATCGAGCTATTCAAGAAGAAATAGCACCTCCAATGTCACAGGTATTATCTTGGAAGATTGTGGATGCCAAAGATTTTGATGGCAATGGTAGCCCAGACATATTAATAAGAAACAGCGTATCCGGCGCTTGGTATATTTATCTTTATTCAGATACCAGCATTATAAGCCGAGGTTATATTACGGCTTTAACTAATGATTTAAATGAAGAAATACAAGGCGTTGGTGATTTTAATGGCGACGGTAAGAATGATGTATTACTTCGACATAAAAACACCAAGCAGTGGTCCATTGCCTATATGAACGCCAGAACACCTTATGAGACCAGCAGCATATCCTTGAGTACTGCATCGTCTTGGAAATTCAATGCCAGCAACGACATGAATGGCGACGGATTCAGTGACATTACGATACGAAATTCAACAAGCGGTCAAATATTTGCTTATTTCTTGGGTTCGAATGGCAATATATCCAGTACAGGAAACATCGGTACTCCGCTTGCATTAACTTTAAGAGCGCAATCTCTCAACACTTGGCGCACTGATGATGAAGTAGATAATGGTTCTGGTGGGGATGACGGTGGCTCTGGTGGCGACGGCGGATCTGGTGGTGACGGTGGCTCTGGTGGTGACGGCGGTTCTGGTGGCGACGGCGGTTCTGGTGGTGACGGTGGCTCTGGTGGCGACGGTGGTTCTGGTGGTGACGGCGGTTCTGGTGATGGCGACAGTACTACTTCATCTGAGTACTTTAACGCCAATATATCGGCATCAATAGTACAAGCTCGCTGCGTAGTTTGCCATGTGTCCGGTGGCGCAGCCGATGCTCTATCAAGACTAAAGTTTGTGCGTAGCACAACCAGTAATCATGAAACTCTCAATCATAATACCTTCGTAGACTTTCTCGCTTTAAGCGACGTCTCGGTAAACTACATTATGTCTAAAGCCAGTGGCGGACAAGGTCATGTTGGCGGTACTCAGCTGCCCGTTGGTAGTGCCGACTACAACAATTTAGAAACCTATTTAAATATGCTAGCCGGAAATACTGGCGGCAATAATGGCGGAAGCTCTGATGACTTCTGGCAAGGTGTTAGTGTGCTAGATTCAGATCTCACTTTGCGTAAAGCATCACTATTGCTTACCGGTGCCTTACCTTCTGAAGCACAGCTTACTGCCGTTGTAGATAACTCCAACTCATCACTCCGACAAGCATCACTTAGTTTAATGCAAGGTGCAGGTTTCCATGAGTTCTTGATAAGAGGCGCCAACGATCGCCTTCTCACAGATAAATATCTAAGAAGAGGCGCAGAAGCACTCGACAGTAACAGCCATTACTTACCCGCTTTAGCTGGTAAAAGTTATGCCATGCGAGAACGTGGCGAACAAGAAGAACTGTGGCAATGGGAACAGAGCTTACGAGTAGGGTTTGCCCGTGCTCCCCTTGAACTTATTGCTTACGTTATTGAAAACGAGCGGCCCTATACCGAAATACTAACAGCTGACTATTCAATGTTAAATCCGTTTACCAATGAAGCTTATAGGGGTGATGTCAGCAATTTCGCTGACATCACCGACGAAAGCGAATTTAAACCCGGAAAAGTGCATGGTGTAATGCTGCTTACGGAAGATGTAGAGGCCGAGTTCAACAATGACTTCGGCCTCTACATCTCTCGTGAGGGTACAAACATGACTATCCCCCACGCTGGTTTACTTAACGAACCCGCGTGGTTGAATCGATATCCATCCACAACGACGAACAGAAATCGCGCCCGATCTCGTTGGACCTACTTCCACTTTCTGGACTTTGACGTCGAAAAATCAGCACAAAGAAGCCAAAACCCCGCAGATTTAGCCGACACCAACAATCCAACCATGAACAACTCCAACTGTACGGTTTGCCATCAGATTTTGGATCCTATCGCCGGTGCTTATCAAAACTATGGCGATTTTGGTTGGTATCGAGATTCATGGGGTGGAATGGATGCTTTAGCAGACAGCTACAAATGGAATGAAGATTCCCCCTATGTAACCGGGGATACCTGGTATAAAGATATGCGTACCGCTGGATTTGAAGATAAAACCGCCCCTAGCAATAGCAATTCATTACAATGGCTTGCCGCTGAAATTACCAGCGACCCTAGATTTGCCACCGCTGCGGTAAAATTCTGGTGGCCCGCATTAACGGGGGAATCACCTCTAACCGCTCCACAAGAAGAATCTGATGCAAACTACTCTGCTTTGAATGAGGCATTCGTAGCACAAAGTACATTCATCAACCAATTAGCCACCGAACTTCGCACTCATTGGAATATTAAACAAACCTTCGCCGACATTATTGTTAGTGAATGGTATCGGGCATCATCCAATTCCAGCAACACCGCTGACGGACAGCAATTTAGTATGGCTGGCGTGGAAAAACTCCTGACACCTGAAGAGCTGGATACTAAAACCAAGGCCATAAGCGGATATAGCTGGAACGAAAGATTCCCAGAATGGGATAACAATCGCCGACGAAGTAGCCTAATGAATGACTATCGCTTGTCTTATGGCGGCATTGATTCAGATGGTATAACAGAAAGAGCGGCGGAAATGACATCCGTCATGTCGCAAATTGCACTGGCCCATGCCGCAGAATCAGCCTGTCCCATTGTTGTTCAAGAGTTCAACAAACCAGATGCTGAAAGACTACTTTTTGCAGGTTTGACCAAAGCAACCACACCTGGGCAAATAAAATCAGAGCAATACTCAATATCTGGCCAATGGTCTCAAAACAGCCAAAACTACCCTACCAACGTTGCACTATCAGCAGGTGAACACCGAGTAAACATCGCTTACACCAACGATTTTTATGACAACGATACGGGCCTCAATAGAGATTTAGCCATTAATCGCGTACAGATTTTTAATTCGCAAAACCAAGTCATTCTGGCATTCGAAGGCAGTGAACTTGAAGGCGACAATGCCACAGCATCCTGCGGTGATATCAGCTGGAACGAAGAAGAAGATACACAAAATGCTTCCGACTGGAATCTATGGGGAAATTGCAATATCAGCATTCCTTTCTCTATTGCACAAGCAGGGAACTATCGCATTCAAGTAAATGCCTATTACATGGAATGGAATAATGACGGTGCTGTTGAAACACCAGCAGAGGGTTCTGGCCCGGCAGACATGACTATTTTAGTCGAGGTAGCCAATCCTATCACCCAAGACAGCCAATCCAGTGAACTCATTAAACAACGTATTGTAGACCTACACTTCAAATTCCTGGGAGAAAAACTCGACATTAATGATGCTGAAGTCACACGTACCTACCAACTATTCGTTGATAGCTGGAATGCTAAAAAAGCGCGCGGCGATTGGGGGCATATAAACGAACGAAATGTCGCCTGTAATGTTGATTTTAGTCAATTTGATGATCCAGAAAACGGCCTGTGGGGATGGAACACCGCAGGTAGCGACCCTCATTCGGTCATGGCCGCCTGGAAAACAGTCCTCACCTATTTGATGACTGACTACAAATACTTACACGAGTAATCAAGGGGAATAGAAAAATGGACAGAAGAGACTTTTTAAAAAGTGTTGGTGCCACTTCGCTATTCACCACCTTGCCTGCTAGTTTCAAGCTCTACAGCGCACCGAATGACTACACGGGAAAGTTACTTATTACTGTGCAAGCCGAAGGTGGATGGGATGTAACTTCATTCTGCGATCCTAAAATGAATGTACAAGGTGAAAGAGAAATTAACCGGTGGGCACGAACCGGAGAAACACAAACTATCGGTAATCTTCAATATGCACCGGTAGCAAACAACGCAACCTTCTTTCAAAAATATTATCGTGACATGTTAGTAATCAATGGCATCGATTCTCAAACCAATTCTCATTCAACCGGTGTTACACATAACTGGAGCGGTAGAATATCAGAAGGGTATCCCTCTCTTACCGCCCTATTTGCCAGCGTTAACGCATCCAACCTTCCCATTGCTTATGTCAACAATGGCGGTTACTCCAATACCGGAAACTTGATTCGTTATACACGCCTGGAAGACACCAATCGCTTGATCAATGTGATCTACCCCAATCAAATGGTGTGGGATCCAAGCCAAAGTTGGGTGCACCCAAGTGATTGGGAACGTATATCCGCGGCCAGAGATCAACGCTTACAAGCACTAACACAAGACAGTACCGCCACAGCAAAGCAATCCAGAAATAGAGCCAATTATCTAGCGTCGCTTGAAAATTCCGGCAGCCTCACCGATTTCGCATCCGCCCTTGGTAATGCCGGTGAAATCCAAGAACCTGTTCAATCAGGGAATCTTTGGAGTAGTTTTCGACGTCAGGCCCAGTTGGCGCTAATAGCAATGAGTTCAGGCGTCACCGTTTCCGCAGACCTAATGCATGGTGGCTTCGACACCCACCAAAACCATGACACCGAACAAGCGTGGTTATTGGGCGAATTAACCGATGGATTAGATTACCTATGGACCTATGCAGAACAATTGGGAATTGCAGATCGAATCGTTGTTGTCATTAGCTCAGATTTTGGTCGTACCCCACACTACAATAGTGATGCTGGAAAAGATCATTGGCCAATCACCAGTACAGTCGTTATGGAACGCAATGCCAGTTGGGGAAATCGAGTCGTTGGTGCCTCAGATGCCATTCATAATACCTTGGCAGTCAATACCAGTAGCATGAAAGCTGATCCACAAGGCAGCTATATCTATCCCATACATGTCATGAAAGCTCTACGAGAATATCTAGGCATTTCCGAACACCCAAACGCCGCCGCATTTTCGTTAAATACAGCAGAATCCTTTAATTTTTTTAATAGCTAAAATAAATATCGGGCCGATGATTTTACGGCCCTATTCGTATTACCTAGAGCAGAACTTAGCGCTATACTGAACGAAATACGAAGCGCGATAGTTAGAGAAACAATTTTCTGCTAGGTTGAATGGTTGAGAGCTTGAAAGGTAAAAACATAAATAGGGCATTAATCAAAACACAACACGCTTGGGTCGTTGTCGTCATCGCCCTATTAGCCATTACAGTCTTGATCAGTAGTTATCGTCAAAATAATACACAAACACCAGGCTTGGAATCCGGCAACGTAATTCGAATAATAGATGCCGATTCAATTGAAATACTTTCCAACGGCGACTACTTTCGTATTTTAGAACTGGCCTATATTGATGCACCTGAACGAGAACAACCTTATGGTAAAGAAGCTATTGCCTTTTTGAGCCACCAAATATTGAATAAAATGATCCAATTCAAAAATATTGCTGACAAACATGAGGTCTTCTATCAAGGGCTCAATATTAATTTGGAAATGGTTATACAGGGAATGGCTTGGGTCGTTAATAGCCAGCCTAACTCATCTGAACAACAATATTACGAACAAGCGAAGAACAAAGCCATGCAAAAAAATAGAGGAATTTGGCAACTTGACCATGATTTAAGGATTCCGCCCTGGCAATGGCAAAAACAGGCAACAGAAAGAAGCACAACCGAAGTATTTAAACATCCGGTAAATAAAGGTAATATTTTGCCAAGCTTTATTGGCCAAACGGTTCCACCCGAGCAGATGCAAAATCCAAAACAGCAGAAACCTCGCCAACGACCGACTAGCAAACAACAAGGATCTCCCCAACATGACAACAACTTTTAGTCATCGCTTTTCATTCGCCTCTATTGGTCCGTCTTTTCTGACCTTATTTTGTTTATTGCTATCTTTTAATGCCGTAAGCGCAGCCCAACCTTTACCTGAATCACAATTGATTGACTTTAAATCAGGACAAAAGCTCACAACCAAAGATCTTCAAGGCAAAGTGTTGTATCTAGATTTTTGGGCGTCATGGTGTATCCCCTGTAAAAAGTCTTTCCCCTTTATGAATGAATTAGTTCAGCGCTATGATGCGGAAAAATTCCAGATCGTCGCCATCAACATGGATGAGTACCGCGAAGACGCTGAAACCTTCTTGAAAAACATCCCGGCTAATTTTCCGATTTATCAGAATCCTGAAGACGTGCTTGCATCAAAATTAAAAGTCCCCGGTTTACCGGTAGCTTATATCGTGGACGCAAAAGGAGATGTCATTGCCAAGCACATTGGTTTTAATGACAAAAAGAAAGCAAAAAAAATACAACAACTTGATTCTTTGTTGGGGCAAAAATGAAAAAGTGGTTAATTGTAGTATTGAGTCTTAGTTCAGTAGGTTGCGCCACGGTAGAGCCTTGGGAACGTGGGCGCTTAGCAAAAAAAGAAATGAGCTTTGAACCAGATTCAATGCAAGCCGCATTTCATCGACATGTCTACTTTAGTAAGGAAGCATCTTCTGGCGGTACATCAACCTCTGGCGGTGGTTGCGGGTGTAACTAGGCCAAATCTGCCAGGCAAGAATTAACGATACAAATTCATAGGGCTGAGAAAATCGGATATGAGCAAAAAAAACAATACCTTGTTAGCGTTCACCGCTGCTGCCGCTGCTTTACCCGGCATCGCACCACAAGCGCAGCAAATAGCCGAAAACGTTGAAATTGGGTACCGATACCACAGCTATGAAGAAGACCCAATAAGTGCAGACCGCGTTCTTGGCCCAGTTACTGACCGTTACGATATCGACGTAAACCAATTTAAACTCATCGCCCCTTTAACAGACAATGTCCAATTAGATATTGATTATCAATCTGAAAAGATGTCTGGCGCATCACCTTGGTACACCTTCAAACTGGGAGAAGAGGCGCCAGTACAATTAATGAGTGGCGCGTCCATTGAAGACAAACGTACCGATTTTGCTGCAAAGCTATCTTACTTTTGGGAACGTCAAGTTGCCGGAGTACGTGTCGCACGTTCAAGTGAAGATGATTACGATTCCCTTGCCGTGGCGTTAAATTACACATACGAAACCGAAGATAGATTAAATACCTTTTCCATTGCAACCGATGTGTCTAACGACGATATCAATCCCGTTGATTCAGATCTGTTTCCACAACGACCAACAACCGAACAAAGCAAGCACTCGAATTCTGTTTTACTCAGCTACGCCCGGGTCATCAACAAAAGCACCCTTGCCAAATTTAGCTTGGGATACTCAGAAAAAACCGGCTACTTAAGCGACCCGTACAAACTCACGTTTGTAAACTTTGCATTGCTTAATGACTCTCGCCCACAGTCTCGCTATGCCCGCACTTTTTCAGCCCAATTACGCTATTTTAGCGATACCCTTAATGGCGCATTGCATGCCGATTATCGGTATTACGATGATTCTTGGGGCATTAATTCCAACACCATCGAGTTAGCTTGGTATCAGAATTTGGGATACGGATTTCAACTCGTTCCCTCTGTACGCTTATATGATCAGTCCGAGGCCTTTTACTACGAAGTGTTTTACGAGCAAGAGCGCAATGATGGCCTTTACTCTACGGACTACCGTTTGTCAGAATATGGCGCGGTAACCTATGGCCTAACGCTATCGAAAAGCTTTGAAAATTGGTCATTAAGCCTTAGCGCTGAGCAATATAAAAGTGGCGCCGATAAAGGATTTGCCAGTGGTGATACCGAAAATCCCGCTCTGCTCAACTTTGATTTGTTCTCAGTCGGTGTGAACTATCGTTTCTAGCGTTAAATTATACGAACATCAGTTCAGTGCCATGGGCTCTCCATGCGCACTCAACTTATATTGCCATTCAACATCTCAATTTGAGCAAATAACCCAAGCGTGCTTAAGGGAAATGACTCGCTTGGAAAACAAATACTCGCGTTATTTACCCAATAGCCTAGTCAACCAAATAAACGACCGAGCCGGTTCCGGGCAGCAACTTTCTCTCGACGCCGAAACATGGCAGCTAATGCTCTATGCCAACACCGCCTATGAGCAAAGCAATGGTTTGTTTGATATCACCTCTGGTATTTTGCGCACCGCATGGGACTTTACTCACTCAGAAAATCCCAAACTCCCCACACAAAAAATATTAACATCATTATTAGCGCAAATTGGATGGAACAAACTCACCCTTCACAAAACATCGTTTTGCCTTCCCCTACCCGGTATGCAAATTGATTTTGGCGGCATAGTAAAAGAATATGCCGCCGACTGCCTAAACGCCATCATTAAGCAACACAACATTAGTTCAGGACTAGTGGATTTAGCAGGCGATATGAAAATTATCGGCCCACACCCCAATGGTGATCCTTGGATGATAGGCATACGCAACCCTAACCAACCGGAACAAGCCCTTGCTCAAATCCCAATGACCTCTGGCGGTATCGCCAGTAGCGGCGATTATGCACGCTGTTTTGAATTAGATGGCCGCCGTTATAGTCATATTTTAAATCCTAAAACTGGCTGGCCTATTTCCGGTTTAGCAGCCGTAAGTGTATGGGCTGAACAATGTGTAGTGGCTGGTAGTATTGCCACAATCGCCATGCTGAAAGGGGAAAATGCAGGCATTCAATGGCTACACGAACTTGGCGTACCTTTCATCAGCATTAATCATGAATTGGAAATAACCCAATCTCATGTAGGTTGAGCCATTGACAACAAATTGTAACAATCTAAAACCGAATATTACCCGCCTATCCAAGTATTAAATTCGGGTCAAATAAAGTAGGATAAAGATATAGAAACTCATATGAGATTACATGTTGTCTAAAGTCGTTTTTGCTTCGATGCTTTCTTTACTAGATGCTCCGCTGTTTTCACCCAAAAAAACATCGTGGCTGCGTATTTTACTCCTTTCCCTCGCGTTATTTTCGGGGCACGTTTTGTCTGCCTCAAACATAGAAAAGAAGATTATTTCAGAAGAGTCTTTTCCAGAGTGTAAAATCGCGTTACAAGCCGAAGCCCGTCAAGCTGGTGTGAAAGAAAACACCGTGACTGAGGTATTAGGGAAGAGCAAATATGTCTCCAATGTAATCAAATACGACCGCAACCAACCTGAATTTGTACAAACCTTTCCCAGTTACTTTGGCAAGCGCGTCACCCAATGGCGAGTTAATAAAGGCCGCCAATTATATAATGAGCATCGTGAACTATTAACCAAGATTACCCAGCGTTACGGCGTACCTGCCCACTACCTGGTTGCATTTTGGGGATTAGAAACCAACTTTGGTAGCTACAAAGGCAAAATGCCCATTATCGATTCACTCGCTACCCTGGCATGTGATCCGCGACGCAGCACCTTTTTTACCAAAGAACTCATTCAAGCATTGCTGTTAATCGAACGGGAAAACATTAAAGTAAGCACCATGGTTGGTTCTTGGGCTGGTGCAATGGGCCACACCCAATTTATGCCATCTGCTTACATGCGTTATGCCGTCGATGGCGATAATGATGGTACTGCCGATTTATGGAATAGTATTCCAGATGCCTTAACTTCCGCAGCCAACTTTCTTAATAATTTAGGCTGGGAAACCGGATTTAGATGGGGTCGAGAAGTCACACTCCCCGAGAACTTCGATTATCAATTAAGCGGTAAAGATCAACAATACCCCCTTACCTTTTGGTCTGGCAAAGGCCTCGCGAAATCCAATGGCGACAATATTGGTCAAGCAGACTTACAAGCATCACTGCTCGTACCGGCTGGATATCAAGGCCCTGCATTTTTAGTGTATGACAACTTTGATATCATCATGAAATGGAATCGCTCAGAATTCTATGCCATTGCAGTAGGCCATTTGGCAGATCGTATTGCCGGGCAAACTACGTTGTCTAAACCATTACCCGATTTGCCTGTTTACACGCTAACCCAATTAAAAGAACTACAAAATAGTCTTAATAAGCTTGGGTTTGATGTAGGTGATCCTGATGGCATCATGGGGCCAGCAACACGTAAAGGTATCCGAAATTTTCAAGCCACCATTAACCTAACCGCAGATGGCTTCCCGAATACTCAAGTGGTTGAAGCGATTCAAAGTGCCATGAAAAAACATCAAACGTCGTCTATAGATACCGGACAGCCGCAATAGCCCTGAATAAAATAAGATCAAATATAATTAATTGAGCGCATACCAAGTCAAAAGCTTCAGTAGTATCAGAGGTTAATAAGCATGCACAACGCAATTAAGGAATGGCAGTCTCAGGGAGATTATTTAGAATATCAGGGCCACAAAATATTCTATCGTTATGCTGTAACCGATAAAACGGCAGAGCAAACCCCGTTACTGCTTATCCATGGTTTTCCCACTGCCAGCTGGGACTGGTATAAAGTGTGGGATGAACTAGCGCTCCATTACCCATTGGTTACTTTTGATTTAATTGGCTTTGGCCTGTCAGACAAGCCAACAAACAACCTTTATAGCATATTTCAACAAGCCGATATTACTGAGCAGTTAATGCAAAAGCTCGGTATTAAAACCTGCCATCTCTTATCTCATGACTACGGCGATACCGTTGCACAAGAACTCATTGCTCGTCATTTAGAACAAACCACCGAGCTAGGTATCCAATCAGTAGTATTCCTCAATGGTGGCCTTTTCCACAGTATTCACAGACCGTTGTTAATTCAAACACTGCTCAAAGGGCCAATCGGGTTTGTTTTAGGAAGATTAACAAGCAAAAAACGATTTAAAGCCAGCATGGAAGACATTTTTGGCCAGCAAACTCAACCAAGCCAAGAAGAAATAGAGATCCTTTGGGAACTGATTGACAACAATAATGGACGAGCTGTCATCCATAAACTTAGTCGCTATCAAAACGAGCGTAAAACCTTTGCTGCGCGTTGGCAAAATGCCCTACAAAAAACCACACTGCCATTGCGTTTAATTGATGGCGTGGTTGATTCCATTTCCGGGCAACACCTAGTGGATCACTACAAAAAAGTTATTCCAAACCCCGACACAATTGAATTAACCGGCATAGGACACTATCCTCAGATAGAAGCGCCAGTGTTAGTGTTACAGCATTATTTCGAGTTTAGGGCCAATCTCGAACAACGATAAACAAACGAATAACACCACTTAAGACATAAATGAAATCAATCATCTGGACCAAAAGCATGTTGCAATAATTATCTCAGTATTAACGTTGAGTAATTAACATATCATGCTTTTATCCCTCTAATTTTCACTGCTTTTTAACCTAAATTGGAGCACACCATGGCACACCTTCCCCCTTTAGATAACAACCAAATAGACGATGAAGAGATCAAAGACCGATTTCAACATTACGAAAACACCCGGGGTTTTACACCAAATAGCATTCGAACAATGGCCCGTCGCCCCAATATCGTCAAAGCATTTATGGCACTAAACCAAGCTGTTTTATATGAAGGGACCGTACCTGAAGCACTAAAAATGATGGTTAGCTATGCGTCCAGTGCCGCTTCTGGATGCCGTTATTGCCAATCTCATATGGCAAACCTCTCAAGCATTTACAAAATATCTGACGAAAAAATTGATGCTATTTGGACTTGCAACGAAAGCCCATTATTCACAGATGCTGAAAAAGCCGCAATTAACCTCGCAATAAAAATGGGCATGACGCCCAATGAAGCAACCGAGCAAGATTTTAACGAACTTAAAAAGCACTTTGACGAAGGTCAAATTGTAGAATTGGTTGCTTCAGCCTCGTTATTCGGCTATCTGAACCGATGGAACGACACCATGGCTACCGAATTAGAATCCTACCCCAAATCCGTCGCACACCGGGTTTTATCAGATTGGGATGCAGGCAAACATGGTGAAAGTTAAGTCAGTCCAGTAATACCAGCCCATAAAATAAATATAGGCTCTAAGCCAAACCATGAAAATGGATGAGGACAGCGAACTCGACCTAGCAGGTATTCGTTGTCCTTTTACAGCTTACCCTTTAAGTTTTTAAGCTAATTCCCACGCTAAATTCCTAAAATAGCACTTTGCAAACTCGGAAAACAGGTTTTCATTTTGCAAAAAATCGCACAAATCAAAAACAGAAAACAAACACATTAACTTTAAAAACAATAAGTTAAACATTGGAACGTTTTCTGCAATCTCCTAATTAGCAATTTTCCTTTAGGGTCAGCTAATGCAACGGTCTTCAACTCACACATTTATTTTAACGATGATAATCGCAGGCATATTGCAAGGCTGCGCTCAACACCATTCGCCTAGCGAAACCAAAAACACACAAGTTGGTTTCTATGGAAAAGCCAACGAAGCCGGTGCTTATTTTAATCATGAAAGTCCACCGGAAAATCTTTATTCAGCAGCACCTAATTGCGCAGACAGAAAAGGCTTTGCAGCCCCTCTCAATTATCGAGTTGATAAGCCCATTACTCTCAATTCGTCTATCTCTCCAATTTTCTTTGCCAATACCGAAAAGGAACGTGGCGCCATTCCGCTAAGTCCTGGTGATATGGTGGAATTACTTTTGGAAAACGGCGATGGTTTCAATGGCCGTTATGTTGTGGATATGGCGGGTTTTATCAAGCTCCCCATGCTACCGCCCATTATGGCAACGGGTTTGCCTGCATTTCAGGTCGCTGAAAAAATAGAAATAGCCTTAATCAAAGCCGAAATATTTCAACCCGCCACTGCCATGGTCTCTCTCCAAGTACTGCACTGGTCCGATATTGAGGTATCCGTAACTGGTGCGGTTTTTCAACCAGGACAAGTTCTGATTAATCGCGCCAGAGCCGCCAACGTTATGAAAGAGCGCACCGAAGCGTTTGGTGATTACTCTCCATCGCGCTTCTTATCTGAAGCATTGCGAGCCGCATCAGGCGTTAGACCTGACGCCAAAATAGACCAAGTTATTCTCATTCGTAAAGGTTGGCAGGTTGAGGTGGATTTAACAGGAATTTTATCGGGGCAACCTGTTTTAGAGTATCCCTTAGTTGCAGGCGATCAGATTATTGTTCCCAGCACAGGTTGTTTTCAGGAGCACTTGGTTCGCCCCAGTCAAATCACCCCAAAGGGATTTAAAGTGTTCATGTCTAATCTTACCGACCCCGCTCAAAGCAATTCAGGCGCTGGCGTAGAACGTTACGCCACCAATCTTTCCTACGGCACCCAATTATTACAGGCTGTTGTTTCTGCCAACTGTATAGGTGGCAAAGCACTCACTAACGCCCCAAGAAGAGTGGTGCTTTCAAGTAAACACCCTATTACAGGAGAAATTCAAATGCTAGAACGCTCAGTCGAAGAATTATTAGCGAAAGCTCACCTAGAAGACATAAATCCCTATTTGATGCCTAACGACGCATTAATATGCTACGACTCAGAAGCCACCAATTTACGTGAAATCGCGAAGCTTTTCGTAGACATCGTCACCCCATTTAAATTGTTTTAGGCCACAAATATGCGCTATCCACTTAAAACACTCACCCCCTTTGAAATTTTCCGGTCCAATGTATACCGAACATTAAAGTGGCCCTACTTAACCACCGGGCTTTCCGGATACGCTTTCGTCATCATATTGGCCATTGTGTATTTATCCATGCCAGCCAAATTCAAAAGTGAAATGGATTTAGTCCTACCCGGAACAGGTAATAGCAGCAGCGTCAGTTTAAATGAAGTTGGGCAAGTGGTTTCACAAACAACCACCCCTTTTGCCGCTGGCGGATTTAATCCAAGAGTGAACTATAAGGAAATACTGGGCAGCAGGGGAGTATTAAAACGAGCGGCAGAATCATTAGAACTTAGCGCTCAACAATTTGGCGAACCTAAAGTAGTACTCACCGAACAAACCTCCATTTTATCAATTACCATTTCAGGTACTCAGCCAGACCAAGCCCACAACAAAGCATGGGCGCTATATGATGCGCTGCAAACAGAACTAGATAACTTACGCACCGACGAAGTAGAACGTCGAGATTCCAGTATTAAAACCGTGTTACAGCAGTATCGTAAAAGAATGAATATTGCTCGCAACAGTATTGTCAATTTTCAACAACGCTCATTTTTAGTACCCAAAGACCAAATGGAACAAGCTATTGGCGTCCTATCCCGCGTCGATGAAAAACGGCTTCATGTTGCATCCGAACTAAAAGAAATGGCGAATTACATTGACCAGATGAGTCTGAATTTAGGTGTTTCTCCAAAGTTAGCAGGAAAGGCTTTGACGTTGCATTCCGACCCAGAGTTTAGAAGTTATCTAGGTGAGTTAGATATCAGTACAGCATTACTTACCGAATACACTTCACGCTGGGGTATCAAACATCCAAAAGTGGTGGCAGAAAGCAGACGCCAAAAAGGCGCAAAAGACGCACTACAAATTCGTAGCCAGAAGGTAACCGGCATCTACACGCATAATTTATTCAATACCCTTAGTTTGGACAACAACCCAAAACGCGCTCAGCTATTTGCTGATTTGGTAGAAACCCATGCAAAAAAAGAAGGTCATAACGCTTTACTACAAGAGCTGGAACGTTCATCCATCCATTTGGGCGATCAACTAAAGGTTTACTCCAGAGAAGTAGCAGAACTTGACCGACTCCAAAGAGAGTTTGACTTAGCCGAGGCGGTTTTTACCTCAGCCGCAGCTCGACTGGAAGCCAATAAAGCAGATGTATTTGCCTCTTATCCGGTTGTTCAAATGTTAACAACACCCTCAACCCCTGTTTTACAAATCAGCCCGAATCCCCTTGTAGCATTGGTTGCTGGGATTGCTGGCTTCCTATTTATTAGCTTTGGATTATTAGTTATATGGCAACGCGACAATTTAGCCAAATTACTGCTGAAGAAAAACTAGTCTGGTTCGGATTAGCCAGCACCTATCCTATCTACTTTATAGGGGGGCTTTATATAACAGGATCAGCTCTTGGTTGGTTAATCCTTGGTGTTGCAGCACTGCGCTGGTTAACCCGTGACAAACAACAGCCTAAAGCTATTCCTATGATGGTGTGGCTATGGATTGTCGCCATGCTGGTCATGCTTATTGTACTGTGGATTGGGCATGCAAACTGGAGCCTTGGCCTAGGTAAAACCATTAAATCCAGCATTGGCTGGGCAAAAGGTTGGGCGTTGATGGCTTTGTTTATTCTAATCGGTGCCATATGCCCTATTCGTAAAGAACTACTCATTCGAGCCGTTTGCGTGGTTTCAGTACATACCTTAATTTTTGGCGTCTTGACCTTTATTGCCTACATGGCGCGGATCCCGGGCGAGTTATTTGTCTCTCCCTTTCAAATAGTCGGCGGTCCCGGCCCCAGCTTTTTTACCGTTAGTTTATATGGTTTAAACCCAGAAACCGGTGGTGGCCGGTGGCAATTCTTTGGCCCTTGGGCACCCGCGGCAGGCCTACTGTCCTGTATTTATTTAGTGTTTTGCTTTCAGGAAAAAGATCCCAAATGGCGTAATTTTGGAATATTGGGCTGCGTTGTAATGTGTTTACTTAGCAAATCAAGGGCTGGCTGGGTGATTTTCGCCATGCTGTGGCCCATGATTTTGTTTTCAGACAAACTGAAAGAACCCTGGGTATTGTTCACCCTTGGAATTGGCATACCACTGTTACTGATTTTAGGACAACCCGTATTTGAATGGGTTATGGATTCTTATCAAGACATTAAGGCTTCGCGACCTGATTCAACTCGCGTTCGAGCAACGCTGGCCAACCTAGCACTCCAACGCTGGCAGTCAGAAGCGCCCTTGTTTGGCCACGGCATTGTTGAACCTGGCGCTAAAATTACCGCTGGCATGCCCATAGGGAGCCACCATAGCTGGTATGGCTTGCTATTCGTTAAAGGTATTGTTGGATTATTTGCTCTGACAATTCCGTTCTTCATCAGCATTTTATATTTATTCTGGCGTTCTATCTCCGACAAAACCGCCCAAACAGCACTCTGTTTAATGGCGGTGTTTGTATGCTACAGCTTTTTCGAGAATTTAGAAATTTTGACCTACCTATACTGGCCTGCCCTGCTTTGGGTTGGCATTGCACTTAATCCCAATAAAGAGGAAGAGACTCATGTTACGAAAATATGATGCCTATTTAATAGGCTACTATGGCATGCATAATACTGGAGACGATGCCTTATTATTGGCAACACAGTTTGGTGCCCAATCCGAATTGGGTTGCCGAAATCTTAGTGTATCCACACCAACGGATTTTCGGTCGGAACTATTTCAACACACGCCTTCAACATTGCGCTATCCGCAACAATTTAAAGGCCAAAATAGACTGATTCATTACTATCATGCAGCCCGAAGTAAGCGTGTTATTTTTGGCGGAGGTTCGGTACTGCATTCAGCATCCGATATTAATTTAAAACGCCAGTTGATGCGCCTGTCCAATCCAGAACAAAGCGCCGCTTTAGGTGTCAGCATTGGACCTTTTGTGAACTCTAAAGCAGAACAGGCATGCAAAGCCTTTTTAAATGAATGTGGCTTTATTGGTGTGCGAGATACTGACAGCTACGACATTGCGAAAAACCTAGCGCCCAATGCCAATGTAGAAAAGACCTTTGACTTGGCTGCAATACTGAAAATTCATCCTCAATTTAAAGTTTCAAATCACAACAGACGTGGAATCCTATTCAATTTATGCCCTGTTGCAATAAATGCATTTGGTCAAACAAATCAAGCAGCCGAAGAACGCCGTGTTACGAACATCTGCCAAACAATCTACCGAATTTGGGAAGAAACCAAAGAGCCAATTACATTAATCAACCTTAATGGGCAATCCGACGGAGACACCAAAATAAGCGCGATTATTTGCAATAAACTACAGGGTAAAGTCCCAATCAGTGTATTACCTTATTGCAGTAATCCGTTCTTTGCTATCGAAGAAATATCAAAATACAAAGCCATTATTAGCATGCGATTACATGGCTGCATTTTGGCTTATTTATCCAGCACACCAACTTTGGCATTGAACTACCACGCAAAATGTCGGGAATGGTGCCAGCAAATCGATCTACCAATGCAATATCAATTTGAAGCAGATAATTTCCAACCACAGAAACTAGCAGAAACAATCACACAAGGTATGAGTAATGGGTTTAACTTACCCACTTTACCGGTATTAGAAGCCGTTCAAATGTCACTTAAAAATTGGAGCAAACATTATGCAAACGCCAAAAATTTCGGTCGTTATTCCGTTATACAATAAAGCGACTCATATTCTGGATAGCTTAAAAAGCATTAGTGAGCAAAGCTACGCTCCAGATGAAATCATCATCATTGATGACGGCTCCACCGACGGTGGCGACGAAATTGTCAAACGTTTCAATTTCCCAAATGTAAGATTAATCAAACAATCTAATCAAGGGGTCTCTGCCGCTCGTAATCATGGCATAGAAGTATCACGTAATGATTACATCGCGTTTCTGGATGCTGATGACCAATGGCTACCTTTCTTCCTGGAAGAAATGGTAGCACTAATCAATAAATTCCCAACAACGGGCATTTATACCAGCCGTTATCAGTGCATTGAAGGTGGAAATGAATTTGTTGATGCCAAAATTCACCTCGAAAACGCCGACCCAAAAGGTATATTACTCAACAATTACTTTGAAATTGCGTCCAAAGGCGACCTCCCCTTTATGATTTCTTCGACGTTAATTCATAAATCGTTACTCGAAAAAATCGGTTATTTCCCTGTAGGAGAGAAAATGGGGGAAGATCAGGATTTCTTTATCCGTATTGCGCTCCAAGGAGCCATTGCCTATAGCCCCAACATCAATCTCTTCTACCATAGAGACTCTGAAAACAAAGTGACTAACAGTAATATTCCATCTCAGGAATGCCCTTTTAGCGAACGCCTACACAACAAAATAAAAACACAATCAGTTTCTTTTAATGGTGCGAATGCCGCCGCCAAAGCCCAGAATATAAAACACATGCTGCGCTACAGTGCAGCCCATCTGTGCCACCTCGCCAAGCTTAATATTAATGCAGGAAAATTTAAGACTGCCAGAGCCTTGTTAGCCGACCCAAGATGCGCTCTAAAGCCCAAACACCGTATTGGCTTGTACTGCATAGCATGGGTTAAGCAGGGACTGAGCGGAATAAAATCAGTGCTAAATAACTGATCCTAACTATCAGTCACATTGAATGAAATATCTCTGAAAATATTTCGTTCAATGGATGTATTCCACCAACCTCTATCAGAGATTAAAACCACTCATTCAATGAGACATTTTATGCTTTGCTGCCCGATTTTCAAATTCAATAGGTAATATATAGATATTTATATGTAGGGTTTTTAAGGCTATATTTTAATCAACTCAGTATTGTTGAAGCCTGCAACAAACAGCTTTAGCTGCATCGCCAGACTTCCCTCATCCCTTTTGGAATGTGCTCTTCTGGCATTTTTGTTCAGAAATGTTGCAATATGCTCCACAGCAGTATCCATATCTATTTGTCCACAAAGTCCCCGGACCAAATTATTCATCCAACTCGTCGCGCTACGCTGGGTTTTGTGGGTCGAAATCGGCGTCTGATAAAGTGCAGAAACCCCAAATGCCAGATATCTTTTAAGCAACATAACCAATACCGAACTCCATATCAGGGTTTTGACAATATCGGTATTTTGGGTGGCAAAGGTGGATAAACTACAATAACCCCAAACCTGTTTAAGAAATTGAACTAAATGCCGGTTCCATGATCGGATCTTTCGACCAAGAACGATTCAATCAAACAAGAGGAACCGGCATGAAGAAACTAGTTGAATTATTTTGTGATGTCGATGATTTTTGCAAAGCTTTTATCCCTCAGTGGCAGAAGAAACTACTTGAAGATGGTACGAGGGTGCGCAGACGGGAATGCCGGATGACAATGAGTGAAATGATGACCATTATCATTGGTTTTCACATGTCACATCATCGTGATTTTAAGAATTATTACTTGGGATATGTGAATGCATTTCATCGTAAAGACTTTCCCAGCTTGCTCAGTTATACGCGCTTTTTAGAAGTGATGCCACGAACAATCGTGCCTATGTGTGCGTACTTCAGTTCATTAAAGGGAAAGCCTACAGGCATTGAATTCATTGACTCTACAAGTTTAAAAGTTTGTCACAATATAAGGATCCCTCGCCACAAAACCTTCGATGGGATTGCGCAAAGGGGAAAAGGCACGATGGGCTGGTTTTACGGCTTCAAACTGCATTTGATAGTGAACCACCATGGTGAAATTGTCGCGGCAAAAGTGACAACAGGCAATGTGCATGACACTAAACCTGTCGAAGAATTAGCCCATAATTTACCCGATAAACTGTATGGCGATAAAGGGTATTTGAGCAAAGCGTTAGAAGCGAGTTTGTTTGATAAAGGCGTTAAACTTATCACCACAGTTCGTAAAAATATGAAGGCTAAAGCGATGTCACTGTGGGACAGAGCGATGCTCTCAAAGCGCTTTATTATTGAAACGATTAATGACCAATTAAAGAACATTTCTTTCATTGAACACTCTAGGCACCGCAGTATGAATGGTTTTACACTTAATTTAATGGCTGGCCTAGTGGCTTATTGCCTAAAAGAAAATAAGCCATCCCTTAATATCAGTGACGTTGAGAAGAGTTCAATGGTCGTCGCTTAAGCCGATCTCGGGTTACAATAAGACTTCAACTCTTTAAACAACAATTCAACTTGCCAGCGAAGCGCATAATATTGCTGTATTTGTCGGGCACAAAGGCACTGACGAGAAAGGGTAGAGATAAGATATCCAACGCGCTGCTTTTTCTTGTCCCATGCTGCAATCAGGCGAAATGTACCCCGATGTTCTTTCCAGGAAACTTTCAGGTCGATGATTTCGCCTTGTTGTAATTTAAGGGATTTAAGCTGTTTTCCGGCCAGGGAGGGAATAAGGCTGCCATCTGTATTCACTGCTTCAACAATGGTGGGGTTAATATTACTTTTTGCCCTGATAATACAATGTCCGCCATATTGGTTGATTTGGGCGACATAGCCAATATCAAAATAACCGGCATCCAGTAATTGTAACGTGCCTCCGGACTCATTCGCATAGGGCTGGTACAACCTTTCACTTTCCTTGTCGGCATCAATTCCCAAATACTCAATGCCGCCACTTAACAAGTCCATTGTTAGATGAAGCTCTGCCGCTGCGGGCATCGTTTTAGTAAAGCGACTGGGGAAGGTGCCTTTGAGTCCTTCATGTAATTTCAGAGTGCTACCATCATGTACGTGAATACGCTGAAAAGGCACGTCTTTGGGGACGGATGCCACAAAAGGAGCGATGAGCAATTGCTCTGTCACCAATGCAACAATACGACGAATAAAAACCGTCAGTTGTGGTTTTTTAAACTGATTGTGAAAGGGCTTATAGGCCGGAGCCTGCAATGATAAACCGCAAAGCTCGCGTTGGATATCAGCAAGGTTGGCTTGCTTTTTTGTACCCAGTACATTACATAATGCACCAATGAGGTTAAGTGGACGCATTCCCCTGATACGAGAAACAAACCCGGTATCTCTGGCTAGTTGATTGATCAAAGGAACAGAAAAAAGTGTTTTCAAAGGGTGGGATAACGTATTAAACTTCATTTGCGCTGACGGTGTTGTTAGATTGTTTTTGACAAAATGAATTTGATCATGCCTGATGCGCAATCTCAAGCATTTTCTTCCTTTAATTCTAATAAATTCAAATATCTACCGCTTAAGATCTTACATATGTATAGATATTAAGACTGCTAAGGTATTTAAAAAGTTAAATTATTGCCACTTCTTTTTACGAAAACAATTATAAATATTAAAGGTATCAGTGAAAAATCAATTAAGATCGCAATAGCTATCATTGGATAAGAAATATGCTCACCAAAGAGCACCTGTTTTTCTAAGGTTTTTAATTTGTATTTATCATAAAGGTTCAAAATATTACTAGACGTAAGACTTTGAGCTCTCTCATCACTTGGTGTTATTTCTGAAAAAGTTATATTATGTGTGGCTGTACAATAATCCATTACTTGCTCTGGTTTTAAAGGGTAGCTAAGGTTTGTTCCATTCTTTCCAATACCATAGGTCATTGTTCTCATAACTTTAGAGTCTAAATAAGTATTAATTTTTTGTAAATCAAATACTAACAAGCACAGTTCGGGCAACAATCTGCTCTGTCGTCTTTGAGCCCATTGTTTAATGTTAGCGTTACTTCCTAGACTTGATGGGGAGTTTATCTCCTTTTTATTCCGTTCGATCCAACCTATATGTAAATTCATATTGGAAATGATCTGACCCAACAAGCTATCCATGAAACCCATCTTTGTTTCAGATGAAGAGGTCATTGATATCAAATCCATAAATATATCGCTTATAGTTTCTTCATATTGCCGTCTAATCAATTGTACTGTACTAAAATTATTAAGAAATGTGTTTTTTAGTGATTCCATGTAAGATCTATTCACATTGTATCCAAGTTCAAATTTTTCCTTTATATATGACAATTCAATATTTTCATCCTTACAGTCCAATTCCGTACTAAATCGATTTAAAAATCCATACTCAGAATTTTTTTTCTTTGTTTCAATTTCTTGTTTATAAATGCATGAAATCACAGTTTGGTTGTATATATTTACTTTTGATAACCAGTCATTAAAGGAACTGGAGCCACTCTCAAGTACTGCTGCAGAACCTATACTCATTTGCAGTTTCTTTATTTTATCTCTAATACCGTTAATACCATTCTGACTAGTCTCATCACTATCATTAATTGTTTCAATTTCGTCTTGGATTGGTGTAAGGATAGATTGTATGTTTCCATCCAAATTTTTATAGGTGCTTGTCATAGTTCCGTCTGAATTTAGTACATTCATTACCTTATCAAATTCTGCCTCCTCATCTGCAAAGGTCAAGTATTTATCTCCTGCTCTTGCTAAGACTGAATTGGTTTCTTTGAGCATTCTAATTCTTAATTGGTTTATACTTAATATATCACTAGTTAACTCATTGATATTATTCTGAATTTCCCTTTGAGTAATTGGCCTTCCTGAAAGAGAGATGATATTAAAATACGTACTTGAGAAAAATATTAGAATCAAAACAAAAAATATGAAGAACAAAAACAAAAATTTGTCCTTCGATTTTGGTTGCAGATAAGGAGCTGAAATTATTGGTGACAATCTTTTTTTAACGTTTTTTTCATTTGATGGAAGAGCTATTAGATAGGAAAATATTATATTCCAGAAGAAGGTGATGATTAACACAAAACTAACAACCAGTGCGCTAAATAGAACTAATTTACTATTATCAGCAACATCATATATCGTCAGTAGTCCATGAAATGTAAATACACCTGATACGCATACGACAATCGAAGAAATAAACTTAAAAAGAACTTCAACTTTTTCAGAAGGACCTAAGTGGCGATAAAACACTAGTTTTCTTCCTTAGATAGTATTTTGATAGTAAGAGCATCTTGAAGAGCGATAGCCCATTTGTTTCTTTTTCTACTTGCTTCATGAATTAATACATAAAACTTTCCATCTATAGTCAATTTTTCTGAAAAAAAGTACTCCATTCCTACATTTAATGTTACTTTGCCCTTAAACTTATTTCTTCTTTTGTCATACATGTTTGCTGTTATTGGTTGAGTAATTGTAAAGTTAATGTTTTTATTGTTAGCTATCCAGAAATGTTCTTTCCATGAGATAAAAAGCTCAGGAGTCATGTTAAAATTATTATAAATATTCTCTGTCATTGTTGAAAAATCATCCCACTCACTTGATGGAGATTGGTAATTATCAAGTTTTAACCGTTTTACTATATTTTCACATCTAGGTTTATTGGCAAGATTGTTACCGCAAAATTGAACCATATCTTTTCTTATTTTTATAGTATGAGATTTAACATTATTTACCTGATCTTTAAAGTCATCGATGAAGTCTCCAAGTTCGAGACTTGCTTTATTTAAAGGTTGATATGTTCTGCTTGAAAACAAATTCTGGCTGTTTTCTGTAATTATATTACCAGCATACTCAATAACTAATATCCCATTAGATAGTATATTGTTAAATGCTATAATTAAGGCTTCATTGAGTTGCTTCTGAGGAGTCATGAGCTTTTTAAATATTTCCACTGACGTGGTTATTTGTTCATGGAAATATTTAGACTGCTCTACAGCTTTTAAATTGCTTTGTTTTTCAGCTATCGTAATATCACTTTTGCTAATTAAAAGAAGGTTTTTAAGATTGTTATGAATTAGCTCTAAATCTTTATTTTGTTTTTCGAGATCATCTGATAGCTTTTCTAATATTTGACTGTAAGAATATGTGTTTTTGTTGTTGGTAGAAAAAGAACTTACATATATATTTTTGTAGCCGTACTGTATGCGTTTTATGTCTTCTGGTTTTGGTTTTGTTCGACCTGAAACTAATTTGTTAATTGAGCTTTTTAAATCGCCATTATATTTTTCTATATTTTGCCCTAATTCTTTCACTACTTTTATTGCAGCAGGGGGAACTTCATTAACTTGAATAAGGGCATTCATAATTAAATAATTTGTAGCACAAATACTAGCTTTATTAGAGTCAATATATTTCAGATTTAGTTTTTTGGAGAATTGCTCTAAAAGAGTTGCATTATCAACATTTACGTTTTCACATTTAGCATAAGATAATAAGGGGAATGTCAATAAAAAAAAGAAGTAATATAGTTTACTATATAATCTCATACATTGATCCAATTATAATATTTAATTAATAACTAACCTAAATCCTAGTTGAGGGCTTTTATATGTTGTATATTCATAAATAGTCTCGTCAATATTAATTAAGCTCATTAGTGTATTGTACGAGCCACCAACTATTGCACACTTAGGAATTCCATAAGAAAATATGCAGTCTGCGCTCCACTCAGAAACATTACCTAAAATGTGATGTAACCCTATTGAGTTAGGTTTCAGGGTGCTTACTTCCATTACGATGCCCTCTTCGTTTGATGCATAACAGTCAAGGCAGTTTATATTTCCATAAATGGTTTTATTTTTCCACCAATTTATTTTTTCGCTTTTTCCTTTTGCTGATATTCTCCATTGCATAACGTTTGGGAGAGCGATATTAAGTTTCGTTCTCCTTTGGAGCCAATTTATATATGAATCAATTTTAACCTTGGATAGGTTAGACACTGGATAGTTTAAACTTCTAATATCACTTTCAAATGAACTGTCATATTTTTTATATTGTCGAATGCTTACTTCGTATTTTCCAATGAAAAATTGTTTTTCCATACTTGGTGATATGAGCACCATTTCTCCCAATAGTTCTAGATTGGTTTCTATTTTTTTTCTTATCTCAAGATAAGATTGAAGTCCGTATTTTTCGATTGAACGTTCACCCTTCATGTCAAGGGGGAAGGGGTTAATATTATTTATTTTTTTAGGTATTTCTTTATCAGTAGAGAAATGATGAAAGTGAGGGAGGTTTTTCTTTATAGTAGGTTCTGGAGGAGTTGACTCCGTATCTACGCTCATTAAGTATTGTAAAAAGGCAAGCCACAAAGCCGCTGCAGCTATAGATATACCTACAAGCCATTGAATATCTGCTTTATAATATTTAATGAATATTTTTAAGTATCGAAGTATAAACAAGGCTTTCTTGTTTCGTTTTTAAAATATTTTTTAAATCTACAGTGTTACATTATGTCTTTCAAATGGTTCTGTCGATCAATTTATCTCCAAAGCAGGACGGGATTCTACTTAGTGCATAATTTAACCAAACATGTAGTGGTTTAATAATTCCGGACATCATTTTAGGTGGTATTCTTACCACACATACAGAAACGACTTCGTGTAGCACCACAAAATTAGTTACAGTCTCGTAAAAATATTAAATTTTAAGACCCTGCAACAGATTCTGTGTAACTACTATTCAGTCAATATCTGGTTCAGTAATTCAAAACCATAAACCGCCATGCAGTATCGATAATCTCGCTTAACTCTTTAAAACGTGGCTGCCAGCCCAATACTTCTTGAGCTAGAGCCGGATCGGCAACCAACGTGGCAGGATCACCCGGACGCCTACCAAGTTGCTCAAATGAAATCGATTTACCCGTTATTTGCTCGGCAGCTTTAATAACATCAAATACGCTAAACCCCTGCCCATTCCCCAAGTTAAATTGAAACGCGCCTTTGTTTTCAGAAAGGTACTGAAAAGCTCGAAAATGCGCATCTGCCAAATCATTAACATGAATGTAATCCCTAACACAGCTTCCATCTGGCGTATCGTAATCATTCCCGAATACTTTGAGTTCTTTGCCAACAGCGCCGGACGCGCCCAATAATACGTTGGGAATTAAATGCGTTTCTGGCTCATGTTTTTCGCCTATTTTACCGCTTGGGTCGGCACCAGCTGCGTTAAAATAACGCAAGCTTACAGAATTAATTTGGTAGGCTGAAGCAAAGTCTTTCAACATTCCTTCCACCATCAATTTACTTCTGCCATAAGGATTAATGGGTGATTTAGCGTGGTTTTCATCAATTCTAGACTGTTCTGGTTGGCCAAAAATAGCGGCTGTAGAACTAAAAATGAGTTTGTTATGCCCGGTTTCACGCATGACATTCAGCAAATTTAATGTACCGCTAACATTGTTCAAGTAATAAAGGTAAGGATCTTGGATTGATTCTCCAACAAGTGAGCGGGCACAAAAGTGCATAATGCAATCAAAAGGCCCTTGAGATTGAAAGGCTTGTAACATTAGCGATTTATTTAGAATATCTACAGGAACAAAGCGCTCAGTTAAGATGGCTTCTCGATTTCCCGTAGACAAGTTATCAAACACCACTACCTCTTGCTCTTTTTGCAATAGGTAATTCACCATGTGCGAGCCGATATACCCAGCTCCACCAAGAATAAGAAACTTAGCCATAAGATTACACCTTCAAAGCTACTTCAAAAACGACTACAAAATCCCAATGAATATTACGCTGCGGAATTTTTTCTTTGGGACGGTTTACTAATAACAGCCATAGCCATGCTTTGCAGTCTTTGATACATCCTTCCGGGCAAATGCGACAGTAATGCACATAGGTAAGTTGCGCTGGTACGGCCGGGTTCTTCTAACAAAATTCGAGCGTTGCAAGTTAATGCTTGGGTCGCTAATTTAATGGCAGCTTTGCTATTCCCAGACTGGATTGCCCTTCGGGCAAGATAACGATATTGGTAGGCTTTGGCTAAGGTATACCAACTTTCAAAGAAGGGTTCATTACCTGGTCGATTCAGTTCCATAGCCTGCTGCCAGCTTTGAAATTGTTTCTCCAAGTTCGCTGATAACCCTCCGGAATTAAGCCGATAATAAGTTAACGGTTCTGCAATTCCTTCTATTTTCCACTTGCCTGTTAGCGCAATTCGCACCCAAAATTCAATATCTTCAGATTGACGCAAAGACTCATTAAAGCAAACGGTTCTGTCACCATAAGAGGTATTGATATTGGTCGTCATTTCTTTGAGTACAGAACGTCGAATAACCGGGGCCGAACCATTACCGATGGGGTTACGGCACAAAACATCCTTCGGATAAATCCCCTTCAATTTTGGAAACTGGCCTATTCCCAATTCGTTACCTTGTTCATCAACAAACCACGATGAACTGTAGCTAATACCTATATCAGCGTCACTTTCTAAATGCGCTACGTGTTTTTCAAGCTTTTCAGGCGCCCAAAAATCATCAGCATCCAACAGTGCTATATATTTTCCTCTAGCAGCGTTAATGCCGGTATTTCTAGCACCAGCCAAGCCTTTGTTATCTTGCATGACAAGACGAATACGGTCGTCATCAAACTGCTTTAATTTAAAGAAAGTGCGATCACTACTTCCATCATCAACACAAATCAATTCAAAATTCTCAAACGTTTGCTCTAACACGGAGCGCACTGATTGTTCTATGTAGCGCTCGACGTTGTACATGGGTATAACAACTGAAACCATAGGATTTTTCATAATATTACCTCCTGCAAACTCTTAATAAGAGATGCTTTATATTTTGTGTTCCTTTCACTACCTATACCTCTCACTTCAAATACCGTTCCATAATTTAAAATATTTGTAACCATCTGAAAGTTAAATATTTAATAATAACTTCTTTTACTTTTGTTCAATTCATTTGCAAATTGCAGTGCAAAACACCGCTGTTATATCGATTTTGCGAATTTGTAAAAAAGAAAATACTTTCAGCCGTTATGGCTTGTTTGCCACTGCTGCATTTTGCGATACAAAGTTGATGGGCTAACACCTAGCGCACTAGCAGCCTGCACAACATTATCGTTGCAAATTAATACTGCTCTTTCGATAGCTCGGCGTTCAATGTCAGCCAATGGTTCAATGTCATTACTATCGGTAGCAACGCTAGAATATCCTGCTGGATTGCCATTAAATGTTGATAATTGAAGTGCCGTTTTGTCCTGCTGTTGGTGAGTAAGCCCACGCATTTGCTGCTCGCCTAGCTTTAATTGGCTGCTCATTACTTTTGCTGTAATCATCGGGCCTTCCGACATAACCACCGCACTGTGAATCAAGTTTCTCAACTCTCGAACATTACCCGGCCATTTGTACTGTTTAAGTAATGCTTCCGCATCACTGGAAAAACCGGCAAACACCTTGTCTTCCTCTTCGCTAAATTTCGCTAGAAAGTGCTGAGCTAATTGCACTGCGTCACCGCCTCGCTCACACAAAGGGGGCAAATCAATGGAAATAACATTAAGCCGGTAATACAAATCCTCGCGCAGTTTTTTATCTGCAATAGCTTCCATTGGATTGCGGTTGGTCGCACACACAAACCGAATGTTAGCCTGTTCCGTTTTACTACTTCCTACAGGCTGATACACGCCGGTTTGAATAAATCTCAGCAATTTAGCCTGTAAGTTAATATTCATTTCACCAATTTCATCTAAAAATAATGTACCGCGATCAGCTAACTTCGCAGCACCGTCTCGATTGGAAACCGCACCAGAAAACGCCCCTTTAATGTGGCCAAAGATTTCAGATTCCATTAGTTCATTGGGAATGGCTGCACAATTGAGCGCAATAAAAGGTTCGTTTTGTCTTCTACTTAAATGATGAATCGCTTCCTCTGCCACTTCTTTACCTGCACCACTAGGGCCGGTTATAAACACAGAAGCATTGCTGGGAGCGCATTGCTCAATGGCGGAATACACAAACTGCATGGTAATAGAATCACCAATAAATCCTTCGAAGTATGGCCTTTGCTGAGTGTAGTAACGCTCCATTGTGCGTCGTAATAAACTTCGTTCCTCAACTATTTGTTTAAATTGAGCGGCTTGCTGAAGCGTGATGAGTAGCTCTTGGTTGTCCCATGGTTTTTCCATCATGCCCCAAACCCGGCCTTTGTTAATCGCAGCCATTACGTTATTCAGATCATGATGTGCGGTAAGCATGATGCGCACAATTTCAGGGTATTGCGTAGCAATGATTTCACACAGTTCATTGCCATCCATTTCAGGCATTTTTAAATCTGAAATAACCAAATCAAAGTGTTGTTGTTGCAACTTATCTAGCGCTTCTTTTCCACTATTAGCAGCAGAGACATTGGCTACGTTTTTGCGTAATAAACGAGTTAAAGAATTTGTGATCTCATGCTCGTCATCTACCAGCAAAATATTAAGCGTCTTCAAAGAGCGTTCCCCAAATGGAAAATAGTACTGACTATTTAAAATATGGTTCTAAGCTGCGCCTTCGTCAAATTTTGAATACTATACTTTATGGTAATATAGTTACCCAAAGTACTATATCTTCTTTCAAATTTACCTAATTGGCCTCACCAAACTTCATTTTTTGCATTTTGCATGACTTCGCAAAATGCAAAATACCATTAAGGCTCTTCTACGGTTGTCTGTATAGAAAAAGATAGCTGTCTGCATGAAACCCTTGTAGAAATAAGGTGTTGAAACAAATACCACAAGAGAAATACATGAGCGCAGCTATCTCGTCATCAATATTCAATATTCCAGGTCAATGTGTCAAGCAAATAGAGTTGTCAGAAGAACGGCAAACGTTAATCATTCGATGTGAAAGAGATAAGCGTTTTAAAGCAGTAGACAGCGCATCAGGCCTGTCAGGTCGCATCAATCGTTTGTATCGTCGAGAGATAAGGGATGTGCCATTATTAGGCAAGCCCTGTGTGCTTGACGTTGAATTTGCGGAAGTTTTTTTGTCAGAAAAGGCATGTAGAAGCGCCACTTTTTGCCGATGTGGGGGCTCGTTATACCCATCGATTTTGCCGATTGATCAGTGGCTTGTGTCGTCATATGCCAATATCGGTGGTATCCAAACACCTTCAAATTCGATGGGAAACAGTCAAGGAAATAGATAAAACCTATCTCCAAAACACATTGCCAGAACAAGACCCAAGTCAGTTAACAGGTATCCGTTATTTGGGTGTCGATGAAGTCGCCAGAGCGAAGGGACATGACTATATGACCGTGGTTTATGACATGGATAGTGGCATTTTGTTATGGGTAGGAGTGGGGCGTAATAAAGCAGTGTTGAGCGAGTTTTTATCACAACTGTCAGCAGAGACCGTCAAGGGAATTGAAGCGGTTGCCATGGATATGGGTCGTAGCTATCAAGCGGCGGTAAAAGAATGTTTGCCCAACGCTGACATTGTGTTCGACCGCTTTCATATTATGCAAAACTTTTCAAAAGCGATAGCCAACCAACGACGAATTGAATTTAGACGCGCTTCCAAACCCGAAAAGAAATTGATGAAAGGTAGTCGCTACCTGTTGCAGAGAAATCGCGAAAACATGAGTAGCAAGCAGTCACAACAGTTGGATACGTTGCTTGAAGAAAACCAAAATCTTAGCACCATTTATTTACTCAAAGAACAATTACAAACACTCTGGATTGCCCCGAAAGACACGAGGGAAATGCGTTACCGACTTGAGCAATGGTGCTCACTTGCTCGTGAAAGTAGCTTGGTATACATGGAGAAGTTCGCTGGTTTCATGGAGCGTCATACTGTTGGTATTTGTAACTATGCTCGACACCCTTTGACCTCAGCAAGAATTGAGGCTGGTAATGTTGCTATTGGCATGATCAGAAAGAGAGCAAGGGGGATCAGAGATACTGATTATTTCAAACTAAAAATCCAACAAACATCCATTCCAGATAGTGGTGATATGTTTTATTCAGTGCCTTAATTTATACAGACAACCGTAGAAGAGCCACCATTAAAGAATATAATTCAATATAATCATGCGGTTAGAATCAATTATTGGTATGGCACAGAACTTGAGACATGGGTTACAAGCGTAATCAATCGTGACTCAATATGCAAAAGCTGCTGGATCTAGTAAAAAATTTTAAAAGCGATGGATTATTAATCCGCAATACCTCTTGGCTATTGGGTACTGAAGTTTCTGCTCGCTTTTCTAGAATCGTCACAATTGTTGCAATGGCCGCCAATCTTAATTCAGTAGAATACGGCACGGCCATGCTGGCATTGGCTTTTCATGATGTTATGCGGCTAATACTGAAATGTGGAGCAGGCGCGCAAATAGTGCAATGCAGTCAACAAGAATTAGCTGACTTTGCGGGCAATGGAGGCACCATTCAATGGTTAATTTGCACGGGATTGGCAATATGCCAATTTAGTATTGCCCCGCTTATTGGAGGCTTTTACGACAACGTAGAAATTACCCGTTTAATTCAATGGATGGCTCCCATTTACTTGCTTTATCCATTAACCAGCATCAATGTATTTATGGTACAGCGAGAAAACAAAATGCGTTTCCTCAGCCTAAGTAATGGCAGCTGTATTATCGCTGAAAACCTATCTACCGCTTTACTGCTTGCGCTTGGGTTTGGATTAAATGCCATTGTAATTGGCAAGCTGATAAGCGCTTTATTATGGGTCACGTGTTTTGCTTTCGCCCCCGTTAAACGATTTCGGTTGGCTTTTAACACATCAATCCTCAAACACTTGTTTCACACGTCAGGCAAACTATTTGGCACTGAGATTAGCAAGTCATTCAGACTTCACGCTGACTTGTTTATTGCTGGAAAACTGCTCGCACCTGAATTATTTGGCATTTACTCCTTTGCCAAAAGTGCGGGTATTGGGCTTAGTCAGTCTTTAAATAATGCCTACAACAACGCGCTATTTCCTTATATTTGCCGACTAAATCGCTCGGGTGAACTCGATGCGGCCACACCCAAACTAACCAAGCTTACCGGATTAGTTTCCGTGGTATTTATCTGTCAGGCGATGGCCGCTCCCATTTATGTTCCATTGTTGTTTGGCAACAATTGGAATATGGCAATTCAAACCGTATCCATCCTTTGTCTTGCCGCCAGCATGAACTTACTGTTCGACACTTACTGTAACTTTTGCCGAGCAGCAGCGAGATATCAAGAGGAGTTTATTAAGCGCTGCACCGTCAGTGTTATTGGTATCACCATCATCGTTTTATTACAGCCTTCAACCCCCATCGAAGTTGGATTCGCCGTACTAATAGGTTCAAGTGTTTGGCCTTTGTACTTCGTATCAAGCCTCACAATTTCTCGTTTTACGTCAATTAACAGCATTTTAAAACGACGCAAAAATGAACTTTAACCCTACTTCCATTTTTAGGAGAAGTAACATGAGCATGAAAAAAATTGGTATCGTTGGACTTGGTTATGTCGGCCTCCCCTTGTCGCTACGTTACGCAGAGGCAGGTTACGAAGTAACCGGGTTTGATATTGATAGCAACAAAATAGAACAGTTGGAACAAGGAAAAAGTTACTTCAAACACATCAACAATCATGCTATTCAAAACATGGTTGAACACGGCTTTGAGGCTACATCCGACTTTTCGAAAGTGACTCGTATGGATGCGCTTATAATTTGCGTACCAACACCACTGAATAAATTCAAAGAGCCAGACCTGTCATTTGTAGTCGGCACCATGGAAACGCTTATCCCGCACTTAGTTCAAGGGCAAACCTTATCGTTAGAAAGTACGACGTATCCAGGAACCACAGACGAGATAATTAAACCCATGCTAGAAAAAGCCGGATTCACCATTGGTGAAAACTTCTTTTTAGTTTACTCACCAGAAAGAGAAGATCCGGGTAATCATGACTTTTCTACTCGCAATATCCCTAAGGTGGTTGGTGCTTGCACGCCGAGTTGTTTGGCTAAAAGCAAAGAGTTATATCACAAAGCCATCGACCAACTTGTCCCTGTTAGTTCAACCCGGGCCGCAGAATTAACCAAGTTGCTAGAAAACATACATCGTTCAGTCAACATTGGCTTAATGAACGAAATGAAAGTCATCGCCGATCGTATGCAAATTGATATTTATGAAGTGATCAGAGCCGCAGCAACCAAACCCTTCGGATTTGTTCCCTATTACCCCGGCCCAGGGCTTGGTGGTCATTGCATTCCAATTGACCCTTTTTACCTAACTTGGAAAGCAAAAGAGTACGGTTTAAACACACGCTTTATTGAACTCGCAGGTGAAATAAATAGTGATATGCCAAAGTGGGTTGTTGGCAAAGTCGCCGATACACTTAACCTGAAAAAGAAAAGCATTAATGGTAGCCGAGTGTTGGTTCTAGGTGCGGCCTATAAGAAAAACGTGGACGATATGCGAGAATCCCCTTCCGTTGAGTTAATGACAATGCTTTCGGAAAAAGGCGCAAATGTTGATTATTCCGACCCTTATGTCCCTTCTCTTCCCAAAATGAGACGGCACAAATTGAACAAGAATAGCGTATCGCTCACCCCTGAAGTCATTGCTAGTTACGATGTAATACTACTTGCAACAGACCATGACGATTTCAATTACCCAGAGATTCAAGAATTTGCAGCTTGCATTATTGATACCCGGGGACGATTTGATCATGCCCAAGAAAATGTCATCGCTGCGTGATTTTACTGAATGACCATTAATCCCCGTTGAGTGTCCATATGAACAAGTTAACAGAACATTCACCGGGGATTAATGAGTTCCCGCTATAAATGCTATACTTATTTTCAACTTATAGGCTAATGACATGTTAATCGCTTTGATCCGAACATTAATTGAAAAACACTGGTTGTCACTGACTATTTTACTCATTGCTATTATCAGCTATTTGTCGTTAAAGCCAACAGGTATCGCCACCCCAACAGTAGGATTCGACAAAGTCTATCATTGCATTGCCTATGCTGTACTGGTGCTGCCTCTTGCTCTAAAAAGGCCTGCATATTGGCAAGTATTCGCGCTCACCTTAATGATTTACGGTGGTGCAATTGAGTTAATTCAGCCCATGACAGGCCGCCAAGCAGACTGGCTAGATTTTATAATGAATGTTACCGGTGTCGGTATTGGCATTTTAATTGGCCAGTCCAAATTCCTCCGTACATCTAATAATTAGCCATCACATCAGGTTAAATACCTATATCTGCTGTATCACCATTCTTTTTTTAACCAAAAGGCTTAAGTCTCCACCTGATACACAAAAATCAAAATTGGCTACACTTAATACAAGCCTTTGATGCAGCGAAACAAGTATGACGTCTTCCTTTTCCAAACAAGAATCCAACAAAAGCCATCATGCTCATCCGCAAGATGACCCCGCCATTAAACGGTTAATGAGCCGCATGCCCACTGCTGTTGTAAATAGTTTCTCTACCGAACAATTACTTGGCTTACGCAATGCCATTAGTGCCAGAGGTGGACGCATCCATAGCGTTGATGTTCGTCCCACATTGAAGTTTCCTTTTCTACCCTGGAGTTTCTATTGTGTATTTTTATTCGGACACAACCGCAGAACACTTTCAGGAAAAGAGCGATTCTTGGCAGTCTTTATGCTGCTATGGGTCGCCATTTTTATGCTGATAGTGCTTTCCGGCGTGGTATTACTTTTGCTCTACTTAATGAAGTCTGCTCTGGGAATAAACATATTTGAGGGCTATTCGTTAGGTATTTGGGACTGGTTCAAAGGCGTCTTTCAGTAAAGCAAACTGAGCACGAACTTAGGCAGAGGCAGAGGCAGAGGCAGAGGAAAAGATAAACAAGAACAGCATCATTAAACGTTAACGATACTGTCCTTTTATGAAGTTCTTAGGGCTCTTCTACGGTTGTCTGTATAAATTAAGGCACTGAATAAAACATATCACCACTATCTGGAATGGATGTTTGTTGGATTTTTAGTTTGAAATAATCAGTATCTCTGATCCCCCTTGCTCTCTTTCTGATCATGCCAATAGCAACATTACCAGCCTCAATTCTTGCTGAGGTCAAAGGGTGTCGAGCATAGTTACAAATACCAACAGTATGACGCTCCATGAAACCAGCGAACTTCTCCATGTATACCAAGCTACTTTCACGAGCAAGTGAGCACCATTGCTCAAGTCGGTAACGCATTTCCCTCGTGTCTTTCGGGGCAATCCAGAGTGTTTGTAATTGTTCTTTGAGTAAATAAATGGTGCTAAGATTTTGGTTTTCTTCAAGCAACGTATCCAACTGTTGTGACTGCTTGCTACTCATGTTTTCGCGATTTCTCTGCAACAGGTAGCGACTACCTTTCATCAATTTCTTTTCGGGTTTGGAAGCGCGTCTAAATTCAATTCGTCGTTGGTTGGCTATCGCTTTTGAAAAGTTTTGCATAATATGAAAGCGGTCGAACACAATGTCAGCGTTGGGCAAACATTCTTTTACCGCCGCTTGATAGCTACGACCCATATCCATGGCAACCGCTTCAATTCCCTTGACGGTCTCTGCTGACAGTTGTGATAAAAACTCGCTCAACACTGCTTTATTACGCCCCACTCCTACCCATAACAAAATGCCACTATCCATGTCATAAACCACGGTCATATAGTCATGTCCCTTCGCTCTGGCGACTTCATCGACACCCAAATAACGGATACCTGTTAACTGACTTGGGTCTTGTTCTGGCAATGTGTTTTGGAGATAGGTTTTATCTATTTCCTTGACTGTTTCCCATCGAATTTGAAGGTGTTTGGATACCACCGATATTGGCATATGACGACACAAGCCACTGATCAATCGGCAAAATCGATGGGTATAACGAGCCCCCACATCGGCAAAAAGTGGCGCTTCTACATGCCTTTTCTGACAAAAAAAACTTCCGCAAATTCAACGTCAAGCACACAGGGCTTGCCTAATAATGGCACATCCCTTATCTCTCGACGATACAAACGATTGATGCGACCTGACAGGCCTGATGCGCTGTCTACTGCTTTAAAACGCTTATCTCTTTCACATCGAATGATTAACGTTTGCCGTTCTTCTGACAACTCTATTTGCTTGACACATTGACCTGGAATATTGAATATTGATGACGAGATAGCTGCGCTCATGTATTTCTCTTGTGGTATTTGTTTCAACACCTTATTTCTACAAGGGTTTCATGCAGACAGCTATCTTTTTCTATACAGACAACCGTAGAAGAGCCGTTCTTAGCTTTGGTTCTTATATTGAGGTTGGAGGTGGAACCACTAGGTTCTTAATATCTGCAAAACGCGATTTGGAATTGCCACAACATTGGTCCATCGCCATTTCACCCAAAACTTCAATTCTCGCCAGTAGTAATCCAATTTATCCGTTATCGGAAACTGAAATTTCCCGTCATTTTCATAATAAAACAGCCCTTTTGCCGGCTTAATCCAGCTGTAATTAGGCTGCTTGCTTTTTACATGGAAAAAACTATAAGGATTATGTTCTCGCAACTTTACTCTAGCTTCTATTTGCTCAGGTGTGCGCTCTGCATAATGACGACAAATAGGTGCATCAGCATAAAACTTGTTAGTGAATGGCGGAATTCGCCCGGTAATGGACTCTGGCCAGCAAAAATCGGGGTTATTTTTGAAAAATCTGACTTCACGCCAATTAATACGATAATAACGTCTTCGTTCTACTACTGGTGCCCGTATTTTCTCTTGCTCATAATGTTCTAGGTCTTTGTCAGTAAAATAGAACTGAGCAAACCAGGCGTACATACAATCTTTGCCCCTTTTCATGGCGGCCTTAAGCCTTGGGACCGGTGATTCTGTTAGCATTTCGTCAGCATCCAGGATGTACCACCAATCCTGATCACTATATAAGTGATGATATTTGTTATACACCCGATTACGCAGTTGATTCTTAAATACTTCATTACTTTGTTCGGCTATTTCTACCTGCTCATGGTGAATGGCCATCGTTTGAAGCAACTCCCATGTACCATCGGTGGAGCCGTTATCAAACACATAAATGCGATGGCAAAACTTCATTGCATTCAACAATGTTTCTTTCAACACATCGACTTCGTTTTTCACGACACAAATAGCATTAACTTTCATATTTCACCCTGCTCTTTGGCATACGATTATATGAGTTATTTAGCAGGAACCGTTCCAAATCATAACCACTTGAAAAATATGAATATATTAAATAAGGCAGGTGTAGGGGGATTTTCAAAATGAGAGAATTTGCAAAGTGCAAAAATAGTGAAGGTGCTTAAGCCAAAGAGCATTTCGACTCCGCTCAATGTCCGGTCTCTGTGGTTCGACTTCGCTCGATCATCAGTTAGCCAAAGGCCGGTCCCTAAACATATCCCTTAGGATTATTTTTCTGCCAGCGCCAAGTATCCTGGCACATATCTTTAACCGTTCTTTTTGCTTGCCAGCCTAAAAGCTCTTTTGCCAGAGATGCGTCAGCATAAACTTCGGCCAAATCACCGGCTCGTCTAGAGGCAACTTTAAAGGGTATTGATACTTCGTTTACCTCTTCAAATGCTTGAATCAATTCCTTAACACTGATTCCCGTTCCGGTGCCCAAATTGACAGTTGTTAGCCCTGTGGATTCCTGTAAAAAGGCGAGAGCGCACACGTGTCCTTCAGCCAAATCCAAAACATGAATAAAATCTCTTACCCCTGTACCGTCGGGTGTAGGGTAATCATCTCCAAATATATTTAATTCCGTTAGTTTGCCGCAGGCGACTTGGGAAATGTAAGGCATAAGATTGTCAGGAATGCCATTGGGATCTTCACCTATGGTGCCAGATTCATGGGCGCCTACAGGGTTAAAATAACGTAAAACCGCAATTTGCCAGTCTGAATTTGATGTGTGCAAATCGGACAATATATGTTCAACCATCAACTTGGATTGACCATAGGCATTGGTGGGAATTCCGGTCGGCATACTTTCTCGTACTGGTAATGATTCAGGAACACCATAAACCGTTGCCGAACTACTAAACACCAATTTCCGAACCCCAAATTTGTCCATCATCTGGCACAAATTAATCGTACCTTGAACATTGTTTTGGTAATACTTTAAAGGCTGCTGTACCGACTCACCAACCGATTTTAACCCAGCAAAATGAATGACCGCATCAAAATGATGGGATTCGAAAATATTCTGCATAGAAGGGATATCGAGAATATCGGCCTGATAAAAGTTAACACTGGCGTTACTAAGTTTTTCAACTCTGGTTAGGGCAGATTGATGGGAATTAGACAAGTTATCGACAACAGTCACTTGATAACCGACTTTTAATAATGCCAACACAGTATGACTACCAATATAACCACTACCGCCTGTTACCAATATATGCTGTTGATTAGCGCTTTTATTTATTAACACTGATATGTATCCGAGATATTTGATTGTTGAAGCCAAAAACCAACTAATGCCCACATTTACGGAAATTTTAAGAACTAAAACTTCAGATAAATATCAAGAAATCGGGCGTGATACTGCTTGTCGAGGCCATAATAGGACGACTAATTCTCTCGATAATAGCAAAAGAAAGTGGCAAGACAAACCAAATAATTGGAAAAATAAATAACCTATCAGGTCATTTATTGTTCAGGATGACTTTCAGACAAAATTTAACATGGGTTCTATCGTTTATGCAGCTATGTATTCTCAGCTGAGTGATGATTACCTAACGCATTTTCAAAGTCGTAAAAATTAGCAAAACGTTCTTTATTGCGTTTATTCGACACATCAACCTGTGTCGCAACCACTCCACTCACTTCAATTCCCTGCGCCCGTAAACGCTCAAATAAGCTAACAACCTGTTCTCTTTTAGTACTATTTGCTCTGACTACGTATATCAGCGAGTCCGCTTTCTTAGCAATGACAAACGCATCACTTACCGCTTCAGTATGAACGCTATCAATAACAACGTACCGGTAATGATGTTTAAGGCGTTTAAGTAATAGATGGAATCGAGGGGAAAACAGTAAATCCAGAGGGTCGTCGCAGTTCCCACCAGCAGGCAGAATGCTAATTCCAGACTTACTATCGCGATTAACGCAATCAGCAAATCTGGCTTCGCCTTTTAATAATTCCACCAAACCTGGGTGTTCATCCGGCAAATTAAAACGTTTACCAATAGAGGGACAACGCAAGTCTGCATCAATCAGCAATACTTTGCCCTGACCAGAAAGTGAAAATGCCAAATTCATGGCAACCACGGATTTTCCTTCGTCCACCAGTGTAGATGTTACTGCAATTAATTTCTTACTTTGATCTTGGCGTAGTTGCAGCAGCAGGTTTGTTTTTATGGTTCGAATGGATTCTATAAACCCTTTATGCCGTTTATCCCAAAAAGCAAAATCAGGTTTGTTGTTCATGAATTTACTGGATTTTGCCGTAATGCCCAACAATGCGACACCCAGATACTTGCGCACATCAGCGGCACTGCGAAACGTATCATTCATCATGGCATCCAGCATAAGAATTGTTGTAATAGCAAGGGCCAACGCAAACATGACGGCCATTCCTACAATTACTTTTTTCTTGGGTTTAGCTGGATAAGGCGGGGCAATGGCTGGATCTACCACACTAATAAAACCAACATGCGCAGCAGTATTCAGGCGATTTCGCAATGACTGCTGAAGCAGCTTTTCATACATTTGACGACTAGAATCAATTTCTCGGGTCAAGCGAATAAACTGGTTTTCCAACTTTTGATTGTGCTGATGTTCCAAACGCGCTTGCTTTAGCTTCCCTTTCAGCTCCAGCAACATATTGTTCGATGTATTAAGATTAGCCCCGGTGTTAACTGCAACCACTTGAAGTTCTTTATTTAAATTCAGCTTGGCTTCCGACAACTCGCCTCTAGCTGCAATTATTTTCGGGTGCTTACCACCATAAACTGTGCTCAATTCATTCATTTTTTTCTGAGCAAGCATTTCTGTTTGTCGTAACAAACGAATATTTGGATTGTTGGCAACATAATCTACGCTAAGCAACATCAGTAAGTTGCTCATACCAGCCTGTTCAACCAGGGTATTGGTACTCGACAATTCAAGGTTACGTTGTTGTTCCTTCATCATTTGCATTTTCAATTGCTTGATTTTGGCAGCACTTAATCCAGAAACGCCATCGATAACAACCAAATCATTGCTTTCCAAAAAATCAGACAGTGTTTGCTCTAAGATTTGTAACTGTTCACGTAATTGAACGGTTCTCTCTTCTAACCATATCGCTTCTCGCGCAGCATTATTTTTAAAGATTTGTTCATGTCTTTGAATATATAACTCTGCCAAAGTGTTAGCGACATCACGGGCTAACGTAGGAGAACTTGACTCATAACTCACACTGATCATTCTTGTTTGCGCAATAGCTCTGATACTCAATCCACTATCAAACATTCCAATCATTTTGTATTGTTCAGATTCATCTTGCTCTGGACTGACAGGAACAGGTGTGTTTTTTTGTAGAAAGGGGAATAATTCAGAAAACCTCTGTCCCAAGCCTTTATTTAACATGGCTTGCTTAAAGGAGGGATGATTTTTCATATCGAGCGCTTCGAGTACTTGAGCGATCATATTTCGTGAACGTAATACTTCTATTTCCGTCACGATTTTATCGTCGCTTCCAAGGCCCAACCCAATATCTAAACCACCCGGAAGGCTCAAGGCATTTTCTCTTTGTTCATCTAACAGTAGCGTTACTGTAGAAACAAATGTTGGCGTCATATTGCTCACAACATAAACCGCCAAAATCAGCGCCGCAGACAAATACAGCGCCAACCAATGCTTATACTGGAGTAACACTCGCCACACATCATAAAAATCGATGAAATCAACGGATTCTTGTTCTGGCCTATTGGATTTGCCACTCATACATACAACCTAAATACAGCTCAAATTTAGAAGAAGCGTTGCCCTACTACAATGGTGTCTCCAGCGTTAACGACGGTGGAAAGCGTTACGGCACGTGACGTTTTGTCATCGCCGATTTGAGAAACCAACTTTATTTTGTCTTCTGATCCTCTATCGCTTAGCCCGCCGGCCAATGCTAACGCTTTACTGATATTGATGCCTGGCTCAAAAGGATATCCACCAGGACGTTCAACTTCGCCTTGGATATAAAAATTTCGATATTTGAATATATTGACGGAAACCAATGGATTAATAATGTAATCGCCATCCAATCCAATACGAATCTGTTCAGCGAGTTGGTTAACCGTTAGCCCTGCCGCTTGTAACTCACCCACAAATTGAAATGTGATCTTGCCATCGGAGCCTAAAGTAGAGGTTGTTACCAGGTCACTATGTCCGTAAACCTTAATTTGAATTCTATCGCCCGCTCCCAATATATAATCGGTCTGCGCCTGCGCCTGCGCTAAAGCGCAAGAACCTAAAAAAACAGAAAGTAGTACAAACCGCAACAACTTCATATCGGTTACTTCAAGCCTAAGTTGACTTGTAATCCTATTAAGTTTTGGTCAAATGAAAAACCGTCCAAACTTGAATTTTTTTCTTGTCGAGTGAAATTCAATGCAAATAAGATATTCGAACGAAACTCGTATGATAATTCCCCACCATAAGTTGTGGTTTCTTCATCACGTTCAACACCCACATACTTTTGATCTAAATATTGGATATTAGTGGTAAAACTCAATCTGTCTGTAAATTCGTAATCAATTCTTAGTCCATGATTAATTTGTCGAATATAATCACCATTAAGTGGTGGCTCTACCGACGCACGGCTACTATCAAAACCTAAATTAACACGTTCCACAGGGTTCCATTCCAAACCGACTTCCCATGAAAGGCCGGTGAAATCTTGACGTAAATCACTCTCGAATCGCTTATCTTGATAACCGACTCCAATTGACCCTGCCCCCAACTCGCCTCGCTGCCAACGCATACCTATTAAGGCACGGTAATCATCACCATCACGACTAATACCGCCGCTTTGTCCATCATCATAATCAATTTTGGTATATCGACCTTGAAGAAACACACTGCTTCCAGATCCTGTTTCCATATGCAAAGCTAATTGCGAAGTAAAATTGTCTCTGTCCAAACCACTCGTGAGTTCGGTCGCATTTTGATATTCAGTAGCTTGTAAAGCGATTAACGTATCTAGCCAAAACCTTTCAGATAAGAAAGACAGTACCCAACCTAGCTCACCACCTTTATCCACATATTCAATAGGTTCCGGTAGCGTTACACCAAACCCTTGGCTTATGCCCTGCCCTCTTGGCTCATGGAGTCTGGAGTAATATATTCGAGAAGTTAGTTCACTCGACTCAGACGGCACTGTGTCGATGCGGAGTTGGAGCAAGTGGTCGTCATATCGATCAATTGAACTGTCTTGAGCATTACCCCAGCGCCCTTCATAATCGAATGCAAATTCAGTTCGCCCTCGCTTTAATTCTGCTAACAACGAAGTAGTGATCAGACTTTGTCCTGAATCTAATTCGTCATCTTGAGCGAACAGTAGATTGTCATTTTGCCAATAATCCAGTTTTAAAGTAGGCGTTAAATCAATGCCATTTTCTAGCTGAATAGTGCCCATTTCCGCATGAGAAACATGAGATTGAACGGCAGTTACCAGTAACAAAGTGCTTGCAAGACGGCTCTTAATAAACATTGTCGTCGTTAAATCCTCGGAGAATAGTCAGAAAAATTATTTTTATATCAAACCAGGGGGTCCAACGTTGTATATATTCCAAATCGTGCTCTATGCGTCTCTGCATCTTATCCAATGTATCGGTCTCTCCACGCCAACCATTAATTTGTGCCCAACCAGTAATGCCCGGCTTCACTTTATGACGAAGCATGTAGTAAGTCACTTTTTTCCGATATTCTTCATTATGAGCAACAGCATGAGGACGAGGTCCAACAATAGACATATCACCTTGTAACACGTTAATAAACTGGGGAAGTTCGTCAAGAGAATGCTTACGTAGAAAGCGACCTATGGGTGTCACCCGAGGATCATTTTTACAAGCCTGTTTAACATTTAAACCATTATCTGCGCACGTCATGGTCCGAAATTTCCACACTTCTATCGGTTTCCCACTTAACCCATAACGCCGCTGCTTAAACAATACCGGGCCACGGCTATTAATTTTAATTATCGCGGATATCATTAGCATGGGAATGGCAATCAGCATCAAAATCAAGACCGAAAAGACAATATCAATGCTACGCTTTAAAGGCCGATAGCTACCCATAAAAGGGCTTTCAAATACACTTAAACTGACCTGTTCGCCTATATAGTGCACACGCGAGTTAAGCAAATTGAAGGTGAGTAAATCAGGCACCATATAAACTTCGCAGGTTGTATCACCGCACTTCAGCAATATTTCGTTTATACGCTCTTCAGCCCGCAAGCTTAAGGCAATATAAAGCTGATCAACATATCCTTCACGGGCCAAATTAATGGCTTCATCAAATGAGCCTGTGCGATTACATGGCAAGCGAGCTTCTCGGCGATCATCATAAAAACCCCGAAACGTTAGCCCTAACTCGGGGTGAGAATCAATGTGGTTGTGCAATTTCACACCCGCGTCAGTTCCCCCAATAACCGCATAAGTTCGCGTGTTTCTACCATGCTTTCGGATACGCTTCAAAAAACGAAATAACACATACCGCCAAAAATTACAGCAGAATAAAGCCAGCAAGAACCAAATTGAAAACAACTTCCGAGATAAAAAATCGCCATTGGTGGCTAAGAAAGTAATTAAGATTAACACCACAAAACAGCTTAGAAGAACATTCAGAGTTGCAACAAAAAGATGACCATAGCTATCCCCTCTCCAAGAACGATAAAGCCCCAACAGATCGGAAAAATATGAAAACCCCAAAACGACACTCAAGGCAAGTGTGGCGTACTGATAAGTGAATTGAAAATTACAGAGATAAACCGCAGCGACAAGTGTGGACGCAACCAACACTAAATCGATTAAGCGATAAATAAACGCGAAAGCAAAATAATGCTCTCGAATAAAACCATGTTTATGCATCGACTACCATCATTACTTAAATTAACTGCTTAAATAAATAGATCGAGGCTTAACCGCTTGAAGAGCTTTAATAAAGCTATTGTGACTTATTGCATAGAATTTAATTACAGCTTATCTAACAACATTATCTTGCAAGGTACTACTTCAGTACAACTGTAAGTTTTCCAGTACATCCACCACCGCTGGTCAAACTTGTGTCGGATTCTAACCCACTCACTCAATACATTCAATAAGCTAAAAAAGGAAGCCATTCAGGTCATTATTTTACATTTTATTAACACTTATCATTTAAGTTGTTTTTTACACATAACAAAAAACAACCAATCCTGTGCCAAAAATTACGCTAAAGAACACAAAGATGCCCAATAACAATTAAGCATTTATGACATTTTGGGTAGTAGGTGTTTTAAGCGTTACTTAAAAACGCTTAATTATTACTCAGAGTTTTAACGGGATATGAGGCCTAGTGACTCTTTCGTACTCAAATTTTGATTACAAAGGACGGTTTTCAGGGGAAACGCTTTGCCTTAGCGCATTATTGAAATCATAAAAGTTCGTAAATCTTTCTTTGTTACGATTGTCTGAAATATCAACCTGAGTCGCAACAACACCATTTATTTTGATATTTTGGGTACGCAAACGCTCAAATAAATTCATAACTTGATTTCTTTTCGTACTACTGGTCTTAACAACATAAATTAAAGCATCGACTTTTTTAGCGATCACAAATGCATCACTTACTGCCTCGGTTTGAACACTATCAATGACCACAAATTTATAATCTTGTTTAAGCTGCGCCAAAAGCGATTGAAATTTTGGTGAAAATAATAAATCTAAAGGATCGCGACATGGGGTGCCTGCGGGCATGATCATTACTCCGGACCGCTCATCTAGGCAACTGCATTCATCTAATGATTTATCATCTTTTAAATAATCCACTAATCCAGAATGATGAGCAGGTAATCCAAATCGCTCGCCTATGGAAGGTTGACGCAAGTCGGCATCAATGAGCAATACTTTGCCTTGACCTGCAAGGGAAAATGCCAAATTTGTCGCAACAACAGATTTCCCCTCATTCGCCAAAGTTGACGTTATAGCAATCACCTTTTCTTCTGCATCTTGGGTAAATTGCAGTAATAAATTGGTCTTGATTGTTCGAATCGCTTCTATAAATCCTTGCTGTTCTCGATCCCAAAAAGCCAAATCCAACTGGTTTTTCTTCAACCTTGGCGTAATTCCCAACAGCACGGTACGCAAATGCTTCTGCACATCATAAGCACTACGGAAACTATCATTCATCATGGCATCCATAATCAAAATAATGGTTGCAGCAACGGCGGCCGCTAGCACTATCGACATACCAACCAGTAGTTTCTTCTTCGGTTTTGTAGGAAATGGCGGTTCAAAAGCAAGATCAACCATGCGAGCAAATCCAATATGCGACGCAGTAGTTAGCCTATTTCTTAATGATTGTTCCAGCAGGTTTTCATACATTTGACGATTAGAGTCAATTTCTCTTGTCAAACGAATAAATTGATTTTCCAACTGTTGATTTCGTTGATGTTCCTGGAGCGCTAAATCCAATTTGCCTTGCAGTTCATCTAACACCTCATCCGAGGTAGAAAGATTGGTATTGGTATTATCAGCGATGACTTTTAATTCATTCAACAAATTCTTTTTCGCTTCGGTTAGCTCACCTTGTCCTGAAATCATTTTGGGATGCTTGCTGCCGTAAACGGTACCTAACTCATTAACCTTTTGTTGTGCTCGCATTTCTGTCTGGCGCAGCATTTGGATGGTTTGATTCTTGGTAACATAATCAACACTTAACAATGACAGTAGATTGTCTAATCCAGCTCGTCCTACCAAGGTATTGATACTAGCAAGTTCCAAATTTCGTTGCTGTTCCTTGAGCACTTGGCTTTTTAACTGTTTGATTTTTGTTGCACTTAATCCCGACACTCCATCAATGACCACTAAATCGTTACTATCCAGAAAGTCCGCCAATGTTTGTTCTAATGTCAGCAGTTCCTTTCGACTGTTGTCTAATCTTTCGTCTAACCATTGCGCTTCACGTTCAGCGCTATCTCTAAAAACTTGTGCCGTCCGTTTTATGTAGATCTCTGCCAAAGCGTTAGCCGCATCTTTTGCCAGAACAGGTGAACTCGATTCAAAACTAACGGTAATCATTCTAGTTTGGGGAATGGCTTTGATTGTTAAACTACTATCGAACATGCCGATAATTCGGTACTGATCGGATTCTTTGGGAAGTATTTTGGGATCTGATGCTTTTACAAAAGGTAGCATTTCTGAAAGTACCTGCCCCATGCCTTTTTTATGCATCGCTTTAAGATAATCAGGATGAGTTAGTAACCCCAGCTCTTCGACAACTTGTGAAACCATATTGCGTGACCGTAACACTTCAATTTCAGTTACGACTAGCTCATCACTTTTCATTCCAACATCAAAAATACTATTGAAATTCAATCCGTTAGAATTTTGCTCCTCAAGTACCAATGTTGCAGTTGCTACATAAGTTGGCGTCATTTTGCTCACCAGAAATACAGCAATCACGCCCACCACGGTTAAAAACGCCACAAAGAAGTATTTGTGGTGAATCAGTACCCGCCAAATATCGTAAAAATCGATAAAGTCGACTGCATCCGGATCTTTTTTGATCGATTCAGGATTCATCTGTACAACCTGAACTAGAAAAAGCGTTGTCCAACAACAATGATATCTCCGGCATCAACGACCGTGGACATAGCGGCTAAACGCGATGTTTTTTCATCCACGGACTGAGAAATTAATTCGATTTTCTCTTTTGAACCTCGATCTGTCAGCCCACCAGCAAGCGCCAATGCTTTGCTAATGTTGATACCGGGTTCAAAAGGATAACCACCAGGATTTTCTACTTCTCCCTGAATGTAGAAATTACGGTATTTAAGAATATCTACCGACACTAAAGGATTAATAAGGTAGTCCCCTTTCAATCCATCACGAACTTTTTCAGCAAGCAAATTAGACGTAAGTCCTGCGGCTTGCATTTCCCCAACAAATTGAAACGTAAACTTGCCGTCCGACCCTAATGTTGTTGTGGAAGTTAGATCACTATGGCCATAGACTTTAATTTGGACCTGATCTCCTGCGCCCAAAACATAGTCCGACTGCGCCATGACAGAAAAATCAACAAATAACCATCCACATAGAAGCAACACAGAATGCAAAAATTTAATTTTTGTCACTTCACCCTTACCTTATATGTCTCTTTATCAACTCATGTGTAGTTGTGCACTCATGCCAGCCTAAATTGCCATACTCCTATTCAAACCGTTTCGCATCTGAGTGATATTTTAAAAATTGACTTACTGATAACATCAAATTACCCAGCATTTATCCAAGTTATCGGCAAATACATGATGATTTAGGGATAAATCCAAGCCCTAAACCATTACAATATAAAGGTAAATTACTCGTATAAAATCAGTACACTTTTACCTTCACCATCGATAGTATCCACGCAAACCCACGATATTTAGGCATCGCAAGCACTAGAAAACACTGTCACCTCCTTCAAAGGACGCCATAGTTTCCCCGATAAAAAGGAAAACTTCCAGTCCAATTAGGTATTTTTTGTAGTCGAAAGCAACGGATGAATGCATCTTTATATTCTCTTCGTGATAAGTAATGAACTTATGTAAGCTAAAGCCCATCACTCCGAAGTATTTTTATACATCTTGTTGCCGTTCTTATTCGTCATCTGGATAGTCATCAATATTGCTATCAGAGGACATTATTATGGGTACCAATATGTATTGCTTCAAAATGAAAAAAGGATGCCGACCTTAATAGGGGCGGCACTCTTTTTAGTTCTTCAATATCTGTCTAGTTCAAGCTTTTCCTAATAAACGTTGTCATCTGTAAATCCTTTAAAAACCGTCAAGAATATAATTTTGATGTCCAACCAAGGGGACCATTTCTGCATATACTCTAAGTCATGCTCCACCCGGCTCTGCATTTTGTCTAACGTGTCAGTTTCACCGCGCCAACCGTTTATTTGCGCCCAACCGGTAATACCTGGCTTAACTTTATGGCGCAGCATGTAATACGTTACTTTTTGACGATACTCTTCATTATGAGCAACCGCATGTGGACGAGGACCAACAATCGACATATCGCCTTTTAATACATTGATAAACTGAGGAAGTTCATCTAATGAATACTTGCGTAAAATACGACCAAGCGGTGTCACTCTAGGGTCATCTTTGGACGCTTGGGTAACAACAGGACCGTTCTCAGCTGTGTTCATAGAACGGAACTTCCATACTTCGATTGCTTTCCCGCCTAGACCATAACGACGCTGTTTAAAAATAACCGGACCGCCGCTAGTTAATTTAATCGCCGCCGCTATAACCAACATTGGAAGTGTGATTAATGACAATATGCCCACAGAGAATACGATATCGATTAAACGCTTCACAGGACGAGAGCTACCTAAGTGAGGACTCTCATATACGCTTAAACTTATTTGGTCACCAATGTGATGAACACGTGAATTGATAAGATTAAAAGTGAGTAAATCAGGGACCATGAAAACTTCACAGGTCGTATCCGCGCATTTTAAGAGTAAGTCATTTATACGGTCTTCAGCTCGAAGCGTTAGAGCAATATATATTTGATCAACTTTACCATCACGCGCTAACTGAATAGCTTCATCAAACAAGCCTTCCCGATCGCCCGGTAAACGCGTCTCATCACGGTCGTCGAAAAAACCTTTAAACTCCAATCCAAGCTCAGGCTGAGAGCTAATATGGTTATATAGTTTTAATCCTGCTTCAGTTGCACCAACAATGGCATAGCTGCGCGTATCTCGCCCTTGCTTACGGATATATTTAAGAAAGAAGTACATGGTGTAGCGCCACACATTGGCCCCAGCGAGGCTAAGAACAAACCAAACCGTAAATAACTCTCTGGATAATATATTCAAGTTCGTTGTAAAAAAAGCAACCAACACCAATACAATGAAACTGCTGCCTGTCACACTTGCTGTCGTTAAGAACAGATGAAAAAAGCTTCCGCCTCTCCAAGAGCGATAAAGACCAAATAAATCAGAGAAGTAGAGATAGAGCAAAATAGCACTTAAAGCTAAGGTTGCATGTTGATAAGAAAACTCGATACCACTCAAGCTAATAGCAACATTTAGTGTAGAAGCTACCAAAAAAAGATCGATCAACCTAAACAAAAAAGGGTAGGAAGTTATATTGTCCTTTAAAAAGCTGTACTCACTCATAAATCACCTCAGGTCAAATTTTTAACGCTACAAATAATTCAATTTGACATTTGTTAAAATAAAATATGCTAAATTTATTACCACATTAATATGACAAATTTGAGGACCAAGTTAACGTTACTATTTATTGCTAACCGTAAGGTGTATCGTGAGCCACATCCTTTAATACATCAGCCCCACCAAATTTGTATCTAGATATTATCGCAGTGCCATGATTCCAGCAATTAAAGTATCATTGTACTTTAGTCTAATATATTAACCGCAAGTTTATAAAATAAAATTTGTATAAACGAATATTGTATGGATATATATATTCCCGCAACAATGAGAAATATTTTACTTGTAACTTTAACGCCAAAGGGAACATTATTTTGAGCAAGTCGCTGACTAACGTATTGACATTAAGAGAGCAACACCCAACAATTCCCCACTGTTCCCACTTCGCGTGATCCCAATAGCTGTATGTCAAATTGGATTAGCCTCGAAAAAAACGATGCCTTGCTACGGCTTTTTATTCTTGATGTAGCAGTAAAATTAATAATATCGCCATGGGCTACCGGCGATTTTATTGCTTCATGGGGTATATTGATTAGCTACGCTTGCGATGGCGGTTTGTTAGTGCTTGTAGCTATACAGTTAAAGCGATTCCCGAAGGAACACATGCCATTAGTATGGGTGTTTTTGGGCACCGCTTTTACTTATAGCCTTTCAACCTTCTTATTTACTACAGAGTCGGTAGTCGGCGCCCTAACCAATCACCTTAAACTATTCCTTCCTATATTGGCCGTTCCCACGGCAATGAGTTTGGCAACTCATTCACGCTTGAATATATTTAAATTAGTCTACGGAATTAATCTGTTAGTGGTATTTCTGATTATTTTGGGGCTGGCAACATTTCCACCCTCCATGAACCGAATGGTCGCCTGGCTCCCGACTTACTTTGGCGGACTACATACATCTGCATACGTTGCCTTAATGACCATGTTTTGTATTCACGCCTTGTGGTCCTATAGAATGCTACCAGCCTATAAAGCTTGGCCTGTCATGCTACTACTCATTTATTTAATCTTTACTGGTTGGGGTGTAAGAACCGCATCAATTGGCGTAGTAATGTACTTTGTTGGCCTAACCGTCAGCAGGTTTTTATTTTTAAATCGCCCTTTTCTTAAATTATTTTTACCCTTAATAGTTGCAGGCCCCATCGGCGCATTACCCTTAATCGACTTTGCCGGAAAAGTTGACGACATGAGTTCGGGCCGTATTTCTATGTATATTGCTAAGTATAATCAACTTTCTAATAATGATTTTTTCCAATGGTTTATCGGAAATGGATATTTAAGTGATTTAATTCTCACTGATGTTTGGTGGTGGGCTCCAAAAGGTGCACACAGTGATGTTATTTCTTTTTTAGTCGAAGGCGGAATGATTTACTTAGGTAGCTTTATATTTATCATTGTGCACTTTATAAAGGTTAACGAAAGCTTGGCTGAAAAATTAGTGGTTGTTGCCATATTATCCACCAGTTTATTTTCTAATGGTGTATTTGCGCGACCTATCGCCTCTTATTTGCTGTCTATGGTTTTTGTTATTCACTACTCATATAGGATCCAGAAAAAACAAAATGCTCAATAAATTTCACCAACTGGTCGCGGCCCTCTACGCAGGTGGGTATCGCTTTCTAGCAGTATTTTTAGTTGATGCAGTATTCATTTCCGAAATAAGTGCAGATTTTTCACGCTACTTCTTTTGGGCCGGTTTAATTAGCAGTTTTGCAGGACTACCCATAGCCGCCAGAGCACAAGCACAAAGCCGTACTCTGACGTTTCTGCAACAGATTATTTTATGCCTAATATTGTTGGTTGTTGCAGGAGGAGTCGCAATTGCCTTCTGGACCGACTCCAACCACAGCTTTGTTGTCACAATTCTAGCGGCAGGTCTCATTTCGCTATTTGAAATAAAACGAATGGAGCGAGCAGCTGATGGTAAATTTGCGCTACTGACGGTGTGTTCCATTGCTTCCTTAGCTCTACTCATGGTTATTTTACTTATTCCTTCTATTCCCGCTGATTGGCTAACGGCAGCTATTTTTGGCGGTTTAACGCTACCAATACTTGCCAGTTATCTTTTTATTCCTCACAAGGTAACCAGTGGCATTACACTTAGGGAAGCGGCTAAACCTGTGGGCGCAAACGCTGCTTCATCGCTCATATCTACCGGATTGACGTTTATATTCCCATTGCTACTTATTGAAGAATTTGGCCATGAACATAGTACTGCCGTCGCTCAAGTCTATTCCATTGCGGCTATGTCATTTAGTTATCCAAGGTATTTATCTGCTGGTTTTATTGTTGCAGCAAAGCAAGGCAAGGCTGAAATGAGTGATGTAAAAAGCCTATCCAAAAAAATTGCCTTATTTGCTTTAGTCGCTTGTAGTGCATTCGGGTTATTCAGCTGGTTTCTCGCACCGAGCATGTTTAACTTTGTGCTCCTATTCGTTGCGATGCAACTATCGCAGCTGACCCTTCCTTACGCCAACTGGTGGACCGCTCACAGCAGGGAAATCAACGTAATGCAGCTAAATTTAATCTCCCTATTTATCCTGTCTATCTTTGTTGCAATTATTTATGCATTTACGACTAATGGCGAATGGCGCGGTCAGGTAATATTGCTATCCTTTGTAGCGTATCAATTTTTACGCTTTCTAATGTACTCAAGATCAAAAATAAATAGGTCAAGCTAATATGTTTCTTTATCGTATTGGGAATTGGTGTTTTCGCCATAAGATCCCATTAATGCCATTTCTAATAGATGTGTTAATTAGGTTGATTCATAACAGCGCGGTTCATAGTGCCACTGAAATAGGCTCGGGCACCGTATTTGGTTATGGTGGTATTGCGCTCGTTATTCACAAAAATGCCAAAGTAGGCAAAAACTGCATTATTGGCAGTAATGTCACACTTGGTGGCAAATCAGGTTCGAAAGAATTACCCATCATAGGGGATAACGTTTATGTCGCCACCGGTGCTAAAATTCTAGGCAATGTAAAAATTGGCAGTAACAGCGTTATTGGTGCTAATGCAGTCGTAATTAGAGACGTTCCACCCAATTCTGTAGCAGCCGGTATTCCTGCAAAAATCATCGCAGAAAACATCAACCCAAGGGACTACTATTGATGCCTATATCACTAATAATAAAAGACTTATTTTGGTGGTTAATCAAAGAAAATCGACTGGTTAACCTAACCTACTTACGCATGGGAAAACACCTGTTCAAAAAAATCCCTGCGACAAAAATCAATTCCGACAGTCCGCTTACATCCAAGCCGGATTACACAAATGCGCAACCCCAATGCAAACTCTTTGTGAAGGGTTATTCAAGCGGCACAACCAATAAGCCACTGACGGTATATCGAAGTATCAAGTCAATATTACTTGAAGAATACATACTCAAGACCACACTAAAAGAATTTCACTTGCCACTACGCCCACGCATTGCCGTATTACGTGGTGATCACATTAGCGATTCCGATAACAAAGATAAATTTTGGATGAAGCTGCCTTTTACAGGCAGACTAATATTGTCTTCTTATCATTTGGGCCCCAATACCGCCAAGCAATACCTGCAAAAGTTAAGAGAATACAAACCTGATGTGATTATGGCTTATCCCAGTTCTATCTATTTACTGGCGCAAATGGCCGACGATTTAGATTGGCGAGTGGATTGGCCCATTCGTTGTATTTTTACCTCCAGCGAAACCTTTACCAAAGCAAAACGAAAGTTGGTGCGCAAAGTTTTCGGCACGGTATGCGATCACTATGGTCAAGCAGAACGGGTGGCAATATTACAGACCTGCCGCGCCGACAACTACCACGTTAAAGAAAACTATTCGGTGGTTGAATTTGTAGAAGACGAACACGGACTAAAACTCGTTGGAAGCAATGTTCACAACAAAGCCATGCCCATGCTCAGGTACGATACCGGCGATTATGTCAAAGGACATAGCAGCAAAGGAAAATGCGCATGTGGCAACCCCAGTGCCTACGTGGAAGAAATTTTAGGCCGCGACGACGACTATGTCATTTTACCTGACGGCAGACAAATAGGCCGGTTAGATGTGGCATTTAAAGGCATCGATGGATTAGTAGAGGCTCAGCTAGACCAAACATTGCCAACAAAAATGGTGATTCGCTATGTTGCCTATGAAGATACCGATCACGATGTGCTGAAAAAAGACCTTGAGCATAATCTACGTGAACGCCTTGGTAGTGCTTTAGAATTTGAATTTGTTGCAATGGAAAAACTACCACGCACTGAACGTGGAAAATTTAAATCTGTAGTAAGGAGCGCTGAGATTGCCTAACCGACAAAACCTAATGGTAGGAACTTCCCCGACTGGGCAAGGTGGCATAGCATCCGTTATACGAGGTTACATTAGCTACGGATTATTTGATAAATTCGGCATTCAATTTATTGCGACCCACCAGTCCGACAAACTGACTAAAACCGGCATGATTTGGGTTTATGCCCGCGCCGTATTAAAACTACTATGGCTTGGCATAACACGTAATTTAGGGTGGGTACATGTGCACCTCGCATCCAAAGGCAGCTACATGCGAAAACGCTGGATATTCGCACTAGCTCACAAATTAGGTGGCAAAACACTCGTTCACCTCCACGGTGGTGGTTTTGTAGATTTTTATCAAAGTCAGTCATTCGAAAACAAAGAAAAAATAGTCCAAACCTTTAAAGACGTAGACAAAATACTGGTACTGTCCATGCAAATGGCAAATTGGATTGCTGACATTACAGGTCAACAAAGCAATCTTGAGGTGCTATATAATACCGTACCCAATTTTGAGGGCGATTTAAGTCAGCGCCAAACTCAACGCATACTGTTTTTAGGTAATTTAAGCCAGCCCAAAGGCGTATTTGATTTAGTCAGAGTATTTGCCAAATTAGTGGATACCTTCCCTAATGCCCAACTTAGGTTAGGTGGAACCGGCGACGTTGAAGGCATGAATAAGCTTATTAGTGAATTGGGCGTGGAAAAGAACATAACACTGCTTGGCTGGGTAGCCGGTGAGCAAAAGCAACAAGAATTAGCACAGGCCGATATATTCTGTTTGCCCAGTTACCATGAACAAATGCCCATGAGCCTATTGGAAGCCATGTCAGCCAAAATGGCAGTGGTAGCAACTCAAGTAGGCGGCGTTCCCGATATCATTCAACATCAGAAAAATGGTTTACTACTGGAACCTGGTGATGAAACCGCTCTTTATGATTCATTGTCTCAACTCCTGTCCAATGAAACCAACAAACTCGAACTAAGCGAAGCTGGCAAACGGCACTTTGACCAATATTTTTGTGAACAAGTCATCATGTCACAACTTAAAAACACTTATCAGGCACTCGAAAGCGACTATGAACCTAGCAGATAAAACTGAATCAATAATTGAAAATTTGTTTGCCGGAGCCTTGGAGTCCGACTTTGGAGGAGACGATCCTTTTGATGGTCTCAACGCTTACCCATTTCGACGCTGGCCAAAATGGCAAGACAGCTGGTTAGGATTAGCATGGACACAGCTCTTCAAACGCTCGCCACTAAACTTTAGGCGCATTACCGGTGTACCGAAACAGCGCAACCCAAAAGGTGTGGCATTATTTATCTCAGGTATGCTGCTGGAAAATGAACGCAACCCGCAACCAGAGCTAGTTCAACGAGCCAAACAGCTTGGAAACTGGTTGGTAGAACAAATGAGTGATCAAGACGTTTGGGGCGCACCTTCTTGGGGTTATCACTTCCCCTGGAAAGCACGTGCTTTTTTTGTTCCTCTGGGCAAACCAAACCTTATTACTACTGTTTACGTCAGCAAAGCCTTATATGATCTGGGTAAACTTTGTAATGATTCAAATATGGTAGATATCGCATTACGCAGTGCGGACTTTATTGTAGACAAACTTTATGTTTCTTCTGAACAGGGCGATTACTTTCGATACATCCCTGATGAATCGGCCTTGGTGCACAATGCCAATTTATGGGCAGCCGCGTGGGTTATGAAAAGCGCTCATATTCGAGATATTCCAGAACATAAGGAACTGGCTAGGCTTGCTTGTGAAACGTCTGTTTATGCACAAAACGATGACGGCAGCTGGCCCTACGGCGCACGCTCTCACCATCAATTTATAGATGGTTTTCACACCGGGTATAATTTAGAAACGCTTAACATCCTTAATCAATACTGGCATGATTCCTCTTTACAACCTGTGATTGAAAAAGGGTTTGCATACTATAAGGAAACACTAATTAGTTCAGACGGAACGGCTAAGTATTACCATAACAATGCCTATCCTCTCGATACCCATAATTTCGCACAAGCAATTATCACAATTTCAAAATTGGGCATCACTGAAGCAGATAAAAACCTAACAAAAAATATTATCCTTTCCTGCATCAAGAATCTTTTCTTGGAAAAAGACAGAAGATTTGTTTACCATAAGGATAAATACATAACCAACAGTATCAATTACAGCCGTTGGACACAAAGCTGGGCCTATTTTGCGTTCAACCTTTATCTCAGCGAGGCGAAAGCACCATGCAAAGAATAGAGCTTTTAGACAGCCCTATGGACAGTTCAACCATGACGGAAACACTGGACTGCATTTTCGAACGAATTGAGGAAGGTCAATTTACCCAGCACGTTGTTGTAAATGTCGCAAAACTGGTCAACATGCAAAATGATCCTGAATTAGCGGATTCCGTTAAATATTGTGACATTATCAATATTGATGGCATGGGTGTTGTGTGGGCAGCCAGATTACTCGGCCACAAAGTGCCAGAACGTGTAACCGGTATTGATTTATTCTTTGCTCTTAATGAACGTGCAGCGGAAGAAGGCTTGTCAGTTTACTATTTGGGTGCCACTGAAGAGGTGGTCGAAAAAGCCGCTCAAAACATGCAAAAACGCTATCCCGACCTAAAAATTGCAGGCTATCACCACGGTTATTTTTGGGATGATGAAGAGGCGGTAGTTGACAAGATTGAAGCAGCTAAAGCAGACATACTTTTTGTTGCCATTACCTCTCCCAAAAAAGAACGCTTTATCAATCGTTGGAAAGATAAATTGGGTGCCCACTTTGTTATGGGCGTTGGCGGCACATTAGATATTGTCTCAGGCCACACCAAACGCGCACCCAAGTGGATGCAAAAAACAGGTTTAGAATGGTTTTATCGATTTTTGCAAGAGCCAGGAAGAATGTGGAAACGCTACTTAAAAACCAATAGTCGATTTGCCTGGATGTTGATAAAAGCAATGCTGCGCGGAGGCCGTAAAAAACGCTCCTAGTATGCACTTATAACTTTCACTTCAAACAAAATGTTTAATCGTTTTATTGCAATTAGCAGGACAAGGATTGTCCTTAGTCAACCTTAATCCATGCATCAAACTGAATATAGGTGTTCTCATGCCAGAGATAAAGCAACTAGCCAGTAATATTGTCTATCAAAATAAATGGATGCGTGTAAGAGAAGATAAAATTGAACGGCCTAGTGGAGCAAAAGGCATATACAGTGTGGTAGAAAAACCAGACTTTGCCATCATCATTCCAGTCATAGATAACCAATTGGTACTCGTAGAGCAATTCCGTTACCCAATACAAAAAAGAAGTTTAGAATTTCCGCAAGGCGCTTGTGAATCTCAACCTAATATCAAGCCAGAAGATTTAGCTCGCCTTGAATTAAAAGAAGAAACCGGCTTCACTGCAAAACAAATCACCCATATTGGCAAACAAGCATTAGCCATAGGCTTCAGTGATCAATTTTACAACATATTTTTTGCCACTGACTTGCAACATGGAGAAACCGAGCTTGACCCTGAAGAGGAGGGACTAACCACTCATCATGTCAGCTTTGATGAATTCGAGGCCATGATCGAAAACGGTGATATTCTGGATGCCACCACCACTACAGCCTATTGTTTAGCAAAATTTAAAGGCTGCTTTGATAAACAAAAATCTTCCTGATTACCCACAAGCTTCAGCCAACTTTAACAGGCGATATGGCATCGGCGACGTTTTAACGACCGCTTTTGTCAATCTTGGTAGTAAATCCCTCAAATTAAAACGATTGTTAAAGCGATAACAATATTCTGCTAGGTGCCTTGGAAGGTGCTTAGCACCAATAGAATGACAACTTCCTCTTAGTGAGTTTTTCACATTACCAATCATGATATTGACCCATTTAAAGGCAGGATGCTCAACCATATCCACATTGCCTCCTGTTACGGCACTTAAGTGAGATTTATTTTCGCTGGCAATGGCTCTAAAACAGGCTAGGCCATCTGATATGACGATAGTATCGGGCTTGATGTGCCGCTCAGACCATTTAGCGATGCTTTTTGATTTGAATCCATCAAGGACGGTCATCTTCATTCTTATCGGACGCCCTTGTTCGTTTAACGCAACCGCTGCTACAAAAGGGGTTTTACCTGCTGCACCCCTTCCACGCTTTCCCCCTCGTCGCTCGCCTCCCCAGTACACATCATCCAGCTGTACGATCCCACCAATAGGATGCTTGTCATCCGTTTCTTTCATGGCTTGAAGGAGTTTATGTTTTATCTTCCAAGCAGTGTCGTAATTGACATCTAGCTGCCGCTTCAATTCCATTGCGGATAGGCCTGTTTTTGATTGACCAATCAGGTGAATTGCCATAAACCACTTTGTTAGAGGAAGTTTGGTATTGTCGAGCAACGTACCGCTAGTTAAAGAATGTTGATGGTTGCAGCGATTACATTGAAGTAACTTACGAGACTTCAATTGGCAATAGGTGCGATTTCCACAGTTCCTGCATGTGTAGCCATGTGGAAAGCGCCATAAAAACAAAGCTTGCTCGCATTTTTGCTCGGTTCCGTAGTCCTGCATAAATTCAAACAAACTATAACCTTTTTGAAATTGTACTTGATTTTTAGCCATGATCATTAACTCAGCACTGTAATTCTATACAGTGTAGCAGTAACTGAGAGATGTGGGTAATCAGGAAAATCTTTCATAAAAACAACACCGAAACGAGAAACAACTAGGGTTTGTTGATTCCTAACATTCAAGTTAGATCACGCTTATTTAATTTTTAATAAATATTAAAACTGCTATTAACACTTATGTTACACCGTTAACTTTTTAATCATATAGTGATCGAATTATTGCTATTTTTCTGTATTAAACTTGTCCAAACTCGATGCCAAATTAAGCAAGTTTGTTTATAATTTACGACTTCTAAAACTCAATTAGCAAGAACAAGTCAATTCATTGTCTAATTTCAGCAGGATAGATAAGTCGTAGTATGCATACCAACCTCGAAACCCTATTTAATCACATTTGGCAAGACTATATCAGCGTGACTCCTTCAGCGAACAAAGTGCATAAATTACTATGCAATGGAGTCGAGCTAATTAATGATCACGTTGCCTTTCGTACTTTTAATATTGCTAAAGTAAATTTAGATAAATTAGCAGTACATTTCATCGCTTTGGGGTACGAAGAAAAAGACCAATATATATTTGAACAAAAAAAATTAAGAGCCAAACATTTCGAACATCCTGACACAACAAAACCTAAAGTTTTCATTAGCGAATTATTAGTTGAAAAACTGTCTGCTGATGCACAAAACATCATTCACAATTTAGTTAATCAGATTGATGAAAACACCGTATCACTTGATAACTTTTTGTATTCTGGAGCCCAATGGAAAGTAAGCTCAGAAGACTATCAAACCTTATTATTGGAATCTGAGTACGCAGCATGGATGTCAGCTTGGGGCTATCGGGCCAATCACTTCACAGTAAGTGTGAATCACTTAGCCGGTTTTGAGAACCTCACTCAAGTTAACCAAACCCTCAAAAAAGCAGGCTTTACTCTAAATGCTTCTGGCGGAGAAATAAAAGGCGGATCTGACGTATATTTAGCACAGTCTTCAACTATGGCAGACAAAGCAGAAGTAACGTTTACCGATCAAACCCTGTTAATTCCCAGCTGTTTCTATGAGTTCGCACAACGCTATGAAATGCCCAATGGACAGTTTTACTCAGGCTTTGTTGCCGCTTCAGCAGACAAAATATTTGAAAGTACGAATGTTGCTGCATAGTTGCTTTTAATCACTCATCTAAAAAGCCCGCATTTGTGGGTTTTTAAACTTATAAAAATCACATCTTGGATTCAATAGTATTTTTCTGGCATCAGGCATTTTAAAAATAGACTGCTAAACTCTTTTATTGAATTAAGCAGTCCTTATAAGAAGAATATCTTGAGCAATAACAATCGAAGTTACACCAAAGAGCCCCACGGGAAAATTGAATTAGAATGGGAAGAAAGCACCCTAACAATTAAAGCCCATGGCCCTTTTAATATAGAAGGAATTAAGGATGCAATAGAAAAAATGCAACACGCCGTTAAAGAGAAAAAATTCCAATCATGGCTTAGAATTGAAATAGGCGATGAAAATGCTTTTGGCGATCCAGAGGTTATGGAGGAAATAAAACAAAGTTATTTATGGGGTTTTGAAAATGGTTGTACAGCGACCGCATTTGTTTATTGTAACTCTATCCAAAAACTGCTTTGTGAGAAATTAATGGCGAACAACTCTATTAACTTTCAATGCTTTGACTGTATTGAAAAAGCTAAAAACTGGCTAGAGGAATACTAATTGCTAGAGCGAAACCTAAAACAACAACATGAATAATATAAATCGAGAATGTGCGAAATAATATGTATCCGCAAGACGATAGATTTCCCCCCAACATGCAACCTCACGGTAAGATTCATTTAGAGTGAAAAGGCGATATCCTGCAAATCGAAACGCAAGGACCATTCAACATTGAAGGCATGAACATTGCCGCCGTACATCTAACCGAAAAAATAGTAAGTCGTACTCATACTTCTTGGAAGAGATTAGATATTGCTGGCGATAATGCATTAGAGGATCCAATTGTCATGAAGTCCTTTGCTCATGGTTACTTGTTGGGGTTTGATAATGGATGTCGCGCTTTGGCTCGTTTATACTGATTCACTACAAAAAGAAATTTTTGAAAGTTTCATTTCAGAGAACACCTTTAATAACCAAATCTTCAATAATATCTCGGATGCAATAGAGTGGCTAAAAACGCAGTAATTGAAATGGAATATAGCCCTTCCTAATTCTTTCTTTTGAATGCTAAAACAACCGCCCTCCTTGGCAGTATTATTAAGCAAAAAAGTTATCTGTTACGCTACTATTTCTTGTCAATTTGCCATACAGCTACCGTACCACTCACTTCATTACCTACTATCAGTAATGCTTCACCTGTTGGGCTATCTTCAGCCATAACAAAAGTCATGCCTTCAGGAGCAGAATCGCCGGAAAGGGCAGCGCCCTCAGTAGTATCACGATTAATAACATATTCTACAAAGCTGGCGCTATGAGGGTTAGTAATGTCATAAACGAAAATTCCCCCCATGCGTTCCAAGCCAACAAAAGCATAGGTACGCTCACCTACTTGGCCTATGGTTAGCGCTTCTGGTTCAGGCCCTTTATTACCCGAACGAGAATCACCTTCATTTTCATCGTTATTATTGTTGAACTCATCACCGTGAACAGATGCAGTGATGCGCTCAAAGTCATCTCCTGAATCAAACACAACCAAGCCATTGCTGTCCCATATAGTAAAAGAACGCGCGCCATAGGTATAAATGGCTTCGTGAATACCGTTATTATCAGCATCGCCCAATTCAGCAGTAACTTTTAGATCACCCAACGGGAATAGTTCATAGCCAAAATCTTTCGGGCTATCACCCGCTATAGTTTCAAGATTAGACCCAAATACAAAATCCAGTTTACGTGCTTTAATTTCATCCGAATAAGACAAGCATCCGTCATCTTCATCAAAGTCTTGACCACCAGCCAATTCACATAACTCTTCATCCTGCTCACCTTGAGCATTTAACGTATCGAAGAAGTACTCTCTAGCATCCCCTTCATTGGCGGAAACAATAAAATCAGCCCCTTTCCACTGATAGGCCACAACAGAATCCGGTTGATACATGCCATATAAGTCTTGATATTGTCCAAAACTGACTCCACCATCTTCCATGCCATCAAACTGCAATCCTGACCAATCTTTATAACCCAAGCCTATAACTTCAACACTATTGTCGCCGAGATCCACAATAGCCATGCCGTTGTTTTCTTGTAGGGAAACATAAGCAGTTTCATTAGTAGCAGCTACGTATTCTGGTTCCAAATCTTGCGCCACGGTATTGTCGATCAACGCATCATTAAGCACTCGACCATTAGGGTTAGGAAAGTGCATTCCTTGTGCTTCCAATGCGCTTTGGGAGCCATTGAAGGCATCAAACTCAATTTGAGAAGCAACATCGGCAGGTACACCGTTAGTCACTGCAATAACAGAAATACTGCCTTCAGGATCGAAACTGTAGTCATTCGCCGGTTCGCCTTCATTGGCCACAATCACCTTGGTTCCGTCTGGTGTAAAGGTCACCATATCAGGCAAATTACCAACGGTAACCGCTTTACTAAATACTGGAGTGCCAGCATTCAGACCGGTATAAAACAAAATCACACCATTTTCTGCGTGTGTTGCGGCCTCAACAGCAACCGCCATTAAGTCGCCTTTTACCGCAATGCTGTTAGGACCACCCAGCGCGATGCCATTAGCTTCACTTTCCAAGACCAGTGGAGCTGTATTCATATTACTGGTATTTAAGGCATTACTTAAGATTTCACTTGTTAGGCTTGATGCATCAATCATTTCGACGGTAGGCTCATCAGCAGCACTGTTAATCGCATAAATAGTGCTAGATTCAGCATGGAATTGAACGATTTCCGCCGCCCCTTCCGGGTCTTCAGGGTTAAGTTGAGCGCGACCAATTAATTTTAGCGCAACACCGAGCGTCGCATTTTGACCATTGGCACCATTTTGACCAGGTGCGCCTTGGGAGCCAGTATCACCTTGTTGGCCTGATGTGCCTTGTGGGCCATCATCGCCTTCAAGAAAACAACCAGTTAAAGAAAATGATATCGCGATTGCAATTGCAGATTTAGTGAGATGCTTTATGTACTTCATTATAATGTTCCGAGTTAATAATCGAGTTCACCATAGAAACGACCTATGACAAACCTATGAACATTTAATGACAATCAGCTGACAACCTGAATACATAATTGTGATCTAGGGTAGATGCAGCTGCCTTAGATTAAATAACCTAAACTCGGGATAAATACTGGAAATGAAAAATAGATTCCCGAATTAATGGAAATCTATTTTCAAAACGGAGGATAAAATAAGAATAAAAAATAGTACAGCTTTAGGTTGAATAGAAGACTGAGGATGATGTCCTTTTCTACCAGTTCTAAACCAACAACGTCTAGAGCAGTAACACTGACTCCAATGCAACTTCTATCATGTTTTTAAAGCTGGTTTCTCGTTCTTCCGAAGTTAATGCTTCATTATTAATAAGATGATCACTTACCGTACACATAGCGACGGCATTTTTACCCAATTCAGCGGCAACGCCATATAATCCAGCCGCTTCCATTTCGACAGCTAAAATTGAGTGCTTAGTCATCAAAGGCATTACCTCTTCGTCTTTATCGTAAAACAGATCCGAAGTATAAATGTTGCCTACATGGAAAGGCTTACCACTTTTTCTTGCCGCATTTACCACTGATTCCAATAATGGATAACTGGCAATCGCTGCAAAATTCCGGCCTTTCAATCGATTTACATTTACATTTGAATCGGTAGTGGCACCCATAGCAATCACGATATCGTACATGTTTACATGCGTTTGAATCGCCCCGCAGCTTCCAATTCGAATAATGTTTTCTACATCAAAATGGGAATAAAGTTCGTGGGCATAAATAGACATGGATGGAATCCCCATTCCGGAACCCATTACAGAAAGTCTCTTACCACGAAAAGTACCAGTAAAACCCATCATGCCACGCACATCTGTGACTAACTCGGCATTATCCAGATAATTATCAGCAATTAATTTCGCCCGTTTAGGATCGCCAGGCATTAATACCGTTTCAGCAAAATCTCCCGTTGAGGCGGAGATATGTGCAGTCGCCATAAATTCACTCCTGTGTTGTTATTTTTTAAATTATAAAAAAGAGACACCATACTTCATGTCAGATAAATTGAAGAGCTTGGCAAGTGACTGACCTATATCGGCAAATGATTTTCGGCACCCTATGCTGCCAGAATTAACCGATTTTCCCCATACTAATACTGGCACATGCTCACGCGTGTGTTCTGTTCCCGGAAAGGTGGGGTCACAGCCATGATCGGCCGATAATATGAGTATATCGTCTGCACTCATTGCGGCCTGGATATCCGCTAAACGTTGGTCAAAATGTTCCAAAGCAGCGGCATAGCCATTCACGTCTCGACGATGACCGTATAACGTGTCGAAGTCAACAATATTGGTAAATATAAGACTCCTATTTTGTGCGGATTCCATCATTTCTAATGTTTTATCCACCAATCCATCAATTCCATGGCCTTTGACGTTATGCGTTACACCTTGATGCGCAAAAATATCCGATATTTTACCCACAGAAATTACATGACCATCGCTCTCGCTTAGATAATCTAATAACGTAGGCATAGTGGGTGGACTCGCGTAGTCGCGACGATTGTGAGTACGTGCAAAATCAGCGGCATTATTTCCAACAAATGGCCGAGCAATAATACGTCCAATGTTGTACTCATCCACCAACTCCCTTGCAATCTCACACATTCGATATAATTCATCCAATGAATATACATCTTCATGACAAGCGATCTGGAAAACACTGTCTGCGCTGGTGTAGCAAATCGGTTTTCGAGTTTGCACATGCTCTTCACCCAACCGCTCAAGGATCTCCGTACCTGAAGCATGGCAATTACCCAAAATACCCGGCACACCTGTTTTTTCAATGAAGGCTTTAATCAAGGCATCTGGAAACGAATTGGTTTTATCCAAAAAGTAACCCCAATCGAACAGCACTGGTGCCCCCATCATTTCCCAATGCCCCGATGGCGTATCCTTACCTGAACTAATTTCTTCAGCATAACCATAAGCACCGCTTTCAAATGCAATTTCTGCTTTAAAAGGTGCCAATGTGCCACTGCTTAATTCACCAGCCAGACCTAATCCCATTTTTTGCAAATTTGGTAAATCTAACCTTCCACTGCGGCCTTTTTCACATTGCCCATTCGCGCATTGTTCTGCGATATGCAGCATGGTATTTGCGCCTTCATCGCCAAAATTACCGGCATCATGACTGGCACCAATGCCAAATGAATCCATAACAATTACTATTGCTCTAGGCATAACGTCTCACTCTAATAGCCCACATTTGACTCGGAGCTTGCCGAATCATCGGATGCTCCCAACCATTGATTAACACTGGTCAACAAACTACTGGCACCAAACCGAAAATGCGTTGAATCGACCCAGCTTCGCCCCAAAATATTGTCCGCAATCTCAAGATAAGAAATCGCTTCATCCATTGTTCGAATGCCACCAGCGGCCTTAAATCCAACGTTTTTACTGGCTAATGACTTAATACATTGCAACATAAGTTCTGCCGCTTCGATTGTGGCATTAACGGGGACTTTCCCAGTTGAGGTTTTAATAAAATCTGCGCCAGCATTGATTGCCAAATCACTGGCTGAACGTATTAAGTCGGGAGAATTTAACTCTCCTGACTCAATAATAACTTTCAACAAAACACCCGAAGGGCATGCTTGCTTACAAAGGTTTATCATCTCTTTTGCAACACTGGTGTTCCCTTGCATAAATTGCCGATAGGGAAACACCAAGTCCACTTCATCAGCCCCCAATTCAACTGCTTTTCGCGTTTCATCAACGGCAACCTGAACATCATCTCCGCCATCGGGAAAATTAACCACGGTCGCAATTTTCACTTCAGAAGCATGCTTTTCAGCCAACGCTTGCCGAGCAAGAGGAATAAATTGAGGATAAATGCATATGGCTGCAACCGAACCAAAGTCGGATTTAGCATTACGACACAACTGATTAATCGTGTCATCGGTATCATTGTCGTTTAAAGAAGTGAGGTCCATAAGACCCAGCACTTTTCTTGCAGCCTTTTGTTTATCAGAGAATGGCATTTGACTCATAATCTTGCGCTCTTATATATATTCACACTTTCACTCTTACACTTAAGGAAATAATGGGGGGTATTATCCGCCAAGAAATAACGTGGGCTTTGATTTAGACCGGTACAATTCTAACTACCTTGTACATAAGCGATGACACATAAACAAACAAAATCGTAAGATTTTTAAATATTATCAAACCACACTTAAAACGTTAGGGTGTATAATTTCGCACTATTAACTATATAAAGGCAATAGGTAACAACATGCAAGCAACAGTTAAATGGCAAAAAGGCTTAAGCTTTGAAGGCACAACAGAAGACGGCCACAAAGTAATAATGGATGGTGAAAGAGCCAATGGAGCTTCTCCCATGGAGATGGTGATGATGGCAGCAGGCAGTTGTTCTTCCATCGATATTGTTATGATTCTGGAAAAAGCGAGACAAGATGTCTCCAATGTAGAAGTGAAACTAGAAGGTGAACGGGTAGACGCAGTCCCTTCAGTCTTCTCTAAAATTAACCTGCATTTTGTTGTAAGTGGAAAAGCATTGTCAGAAAAGCAAGTAGAGCGTGCCGTTAACCTTTCAATGGAAAAGTATTGCTCTGTCTCCATAATGCTAGGTAAATCCGTAGATATCACTCATAGCCTTGAAATCGTTCAAGAATAAAAGACCAAATTGCCTTCATGGTAATATGCACTATAAGTTCGGAATGGCGCTAGAAACCTTGATGGAGCCTGGCACCGTCCCTTCCCTAAAATTCATTAAACTTATTGTTATAACCTCAGTTCGAGTTAAGCAATACCTTCCAGCACTAGACCGAAAACAACCTACATTTGTTATTTAACCCCTTGTTTTGAAAGAAATATTCAATTACCTATCAATATAAAACGATATCTCTTATCCTGAACTGAGGTTATTATAGTTTCCTGATCTTCAAATGAATTGCTAACATTAGTGCCAAGGAAAACACTCTGGCACAACGAAACCGTGCCACTACCAGTGCACATTTGAGGAACAAAAAACCCATGACCAATTCTAAACTTTTTGTCTTATTTGGCTTAATTCTACTTACTCTATCTTGTGCAAAATCGCCTACAGGCCGTAACCAGTTGAAGCTGTTTCCGTCGGGGCAAATGAACGAGATGGGCAAGCAAGCATTCGATGGCATTAAAGAAGAATCCAAAGCATCCAAGAAAACTACTCAAAACAGTTATGTTAATTGTGTTGCAGAGCATATTACGGCACAAGTACCCAAAGAGGTGTTTTCAGGAACATGGGAAGTTGTAGTATTTGAAGATGATCAAGTAAATGCCTTTGCATTACCCGGTGGAAAAATCGGAGTTTATAGCGGGCTATTGAAAATCGCCAAAAATCAGCATCAATTGGCAGCAGTTATCGGACATGAAGTTGGGCATGTTATCGCTGATCACGGTAACGAACGTATGTCATCAGGCACCCTGATAAATTTAGGCATGCAGGTCACAAACAATATTCTCAACACTAACCAAGTCAGTAGCAGCAAAGAAATTATGTCTGCCATAGGCCTTGGATTGCAGGTCGGTGTGCAATTACCTTTCAGTAGAACTCACGAATCAGAAGCGGATTTAATCGGTTTAGATTTAATGGCCAAAGCCGGATTTAATCCACAAGAATCAGTACATCTGTGGCAAAACATGGATAAAGCAAGTGACGGTAAGCGTCCAATGGAATTTATGTCCACCCATCCAGCACCATCAACACGTATCACTCAGCTACAAGAGAATATGCCCAAAGCAATGGCGACCTATGTTGCCGTGCCTAAAAAGCCACTTTGCAAATAGATACCAGACCTTAATAACAAAACGGCCCTGAATTAAATTCAGGGCCGTTTTTAATCTTACCTATTTATCATTCAACTTCTGCTGGTAGCTTAAGATATCGAAAAGCTTCAGGATAAAAGAATAATCAGATATCCAGCCAATGCAGGCTGGATTTTATATTTTCAGCGCTTTCCAACCCCAATGAAATTCGGGTAAGTAAGTGGCTAATATGAAAGCTTGTAGATCAGAGCGACCCATTGCTTTAGCAACTGTTTTAAATTGAGAACGCGCTTTAATCGCCTTAGTTTGCAATAAACCCAATCGGCGATCTGCTTGGCTACCAAACTCAGAAGCTTGAATTACTTCAATTTTCTGGCTCGCATTGTAATAAACCAAAACGTACTCAAGTAATCTAATCTGCACAGATAGCATACGCTTATTGGTGATGTGTAAGCAGGTGCCTGAAGACTCAACCATTCCTGAAAACACGCTCTCTCTTAATTCTCCGGCCAAAGCCAGCAGTAATTTGCATTCATCCAGATATTGCTGCAATAATTCGAGGTAACCCGTTGAAATTTTCTTATCAACATGTTTACCCTCCTCTTGCATATCTACGTTAAGAATATCGAGTGTTATCAGCTTTCTGGAAATGGTTGGCATGTGCTCAAATACAACAATTAGTTTATTTAAAGGTGTAAAGGTTACGCCCTGTGCAAGGAACGGGTCAAGGTATTATGGTTTTTAAAGCAAGTTAGTTTCGTGGAATACCCAGCTACAACCTACGTATCTGGGCATATTTGAACACCAAATCAAACTATCTATTATCACCTTCCCACTTAAAGAAGAAGCCTGTCAAAGTAATAAAAACGATAGTAAGTACTAACAACAAAGATACTTCAAATCGAAGATCAGCCAATGTTGCGCCGTCTGTCATAATTGCACGAGCACCATTCAACATATGTGTTAATGGAAAGAATTGTGAGATGTTCTGCACCAACTCAGAGGCACCTTCCAACGAAAACCATACGCCAGAAAGCAACATCATCGGCCAAGTAAGTAAGTTAATCAAACCACCGATTAGCTCTTCACTATGACTTCGACAGGCCATTAATAAGCCGAGAGATATCATGCACAGCGCACCCAACAATCCTATGGCCAATAAATCAAAGTAACTGCCCAACATGTAAAAATCAAAAACAAAATTGCACAAAGCAAATACAATTGAAGCCATGGTGATCACCACAAAAACTCTGGATAAAACTTGAGCAAAAATAAACTCTGTGGCTTTCAACGGCGTTGCTTTTAAGCGCTTTAAGACCGAATTCTTTCGGTAACGTACAATCACGTAAGACGCACCAAACAAACTACCGAACATAATGTTCATGCCTAAAATACCTGGGATTAACCAGTCCAGATAACGTATTTCTCGGCCAATCAGCACTTCACGTTCATAGTTAGAATCGTGTCCCAACAGCAATTGTTCTACCAAGTATCCTTTGGGGGATGTTTGATTTAACCAATATTGTTTATTCTGCCAATCTACCAACATATCTAAAGCATGGCGTTGCACTTTTTCTTGTGCCACTGCCAATTCTTTATACTCGACAAACTCAATATGCTTGATATCAAAAAAGGCGATTTTATTGGAGATATTAGCCTTTAATTCTTGTGCTCCAAGAGCTGGTGATGTTTGGCTACTTTCAGGCATTGAATGCATTACACCCACTTTGTATTGGGATTTACCGTCACCACTAAAAGCTGCTGAGATAGCCGTAATAATGAGAATAGGCATCAATAGTGACCAACTAAGCGATCCTTTGTCTCGGAAGAATTCTAGATTACGCGCTTTAAAGACGGCAAATATCCTTTTCCAACTTGAGGCAAATGCACTCATGGCGCTTCCTCCAATTGTTGCCCTGTCAGCTTCATAAACAAATCATCCAAATTAGCGGATTTAACGTGCATGCCTTTTAATGACACTTTAGCCTCGGTGAGCTTACCCAGTACTTCTTCGATATTATCCGTAAAAATTTCACAAAACTGTTCACTTTGAATCAAAGAATAATTTGCAGTAATCGACTCGGGCAATGCCTGTGAGTTCAACCGAATAATTGCCCCGGAAAAATGCTTGTTCAGTAAATTCCGTGGGTGACCCCTTTCGATAATTTTACCTTTATCCATAATGACAATTTCGTCACACAAATACTCTGCTTCATCCATATAATGGGTCGTCAGTACAACGGTTTTACCTTGCCCTTTAATCTTGTTAATCAGATCCCAAAAAACGCGCCTAGCATGAGGATCAAGCCCGGTTGTCGGCTCATCCAGAAACAGCACTTCAGGGTCATTAACCAAAGCCAATGCAAGCAAAAGACGCTGTTTTTGCCCTCCAGAAAGCTTGCGATGATCTTTATCAACGAATTCTTGAAGCTGACAGGATTCAATCAATTCATTTTCAGATAACGGGGCAGCATAAAAAGCAGAGAACAGTTTGATGGTGTCACGACCCGTTAAATAGTCTTGCAAAGCGGTATGTTGAAACTGAATGCCAACCTTGGTTAATACTTCTCGATTGATGTCTTTCCCAAAGTATCGAATGCTACCCTGATCTTTGGGCATAATGCCTTCCATCATCTCAATGGTAGTGGTTTTACCTGCGCCATTAGGCCCCAACAAGCCAAAGCACTGACCTTTTTTGACTTCAAAACTAATATGATCGACAGCCATAGCACCTTTAGAAGCCCCTTTAAAAGATTTAGTTAAATCTTCAACTTCAATTACATAATCCATTGATTTTCTTATCCGCGTTGCAGGTTATTGAGCGTAAACAACAAGAATGCCACAGTATTCATCAAGCTTAAACGTCTATGCATTCCACTCAGGATTAAAGCAACAATACAGTATAAGATACTTACCACCGTAAATTACAATGGAAAAGTCCGATAGAAAAAGCCAAAATACCGCTTAGATTAAAAAGAAAATACATGCAGCCTGCAACAATAAGAAGAATTAAAAAGCCATGCGAATTCCCAGAATTTACCATCCCGATCTCATTATCGTAGACCAATCTATACCGCTAACAGCAGAAGCATGCACTCACTTACTCACCGTGCTTAGATTAAAAGATGAACACCCTATTATATTATTTAATGGCGACGGCAATGAATACAGCGCCACGTTAAACGTGACCTCCAAACGTCAAGCCGAAGCAATCATTGAAGCAAAGTTGAGCATTAGTGTTGAATCATCCCTCCCTATTCACCTTGGACAAGGCATATCCAAAGGTGAGCGAATGGATTTTGTATTGCAAAAATCCGTGGAATTGGGGGTATTAGAAATTACTCCCCTCATCACCGAGCGTTGCCCTGTTAAACTCAGTGCCGACAGATGGGACAAAAAACAACAGCATTGGCATAAAGTTATTGTGTCGGCTTGTGAACAATGCGGCAGAAATGTTGTTCCCACGCTTCATCCCGCCGTTACGTTACAAGAGTGGATGGGTCAATCAACACAACAGCTGCGCCTGACTTTACATCCCCAAGCGGATCGCAGGATGCAAGACATCAAACCCGACCAGCATGGATTCAGGTTATTAATTGGCCCGGAAGGCGGATTGTCTGATGGCGAAATCTATCAAAGTACCGAAAGTGGTTTTGCTTCGGCCTTACTAGGTCCAAGAGTATTGCGCACAGAAACCGCAGCACTGGCAGCCATTACGGTATTACAAAGCCACTTCGGTGACCTATAAAACCCATTTATTAAGGCTTAAATTCAATTTATTACCTGTTTTATACCCAAAACAGCATTGAATATTTTAGATTTGCGCCAATCTTAAAGACAGCGAATTAAAGGCCAGCTGAGCAACAAAGATGAAAGGGCTGTAGTCGCACTAAAAATATTGCGTATCTTTATGCGTGTATGTAGTCATCAATACTGCAAATAAAACAATAATAACGTTCATCACAAAAAGTAGCGTAAGAGGAACATATTTTGACTATTAAACTTGGCATTGTCATGGATCCCATCCAATCGATAAACATTAAAAAAGACACCAGCTTCGCGATGCTGTTAAAAGCACAAAGCCGGGATTATGAGCTTTTTTATATAGAGATGTCGGGGCTATACCTACAAAATGGTCACCCTTATGCCAAAGGCAATACACTAAGCGTGCAGCGTGATGCCGATAACTTTTTCACACTCGGCGAAAGTCGCCATATTAGCTTGGGTGAATTAGACGTTATTCTAATGCGTAAAGATCCCCCTTTTGATGGTGAATTTCTCTATGCCACGCAAATGCTGGAACTAGCAGAAAATCTGGGAACTCTAGTAGTAAATAAAACCAGCGCCCTGCGTGATTTCAACGAAAAGTTGGCTACTGCCTATTTCCCAGATTTAATTCCAGACACACTTGTTACCAGCGATTCAGACCTTATTCGAGCATTCCATACCAAGCATCGCGATATTATCTGTAAGCCTTTAGATGGCATGGGTGGTACCTCTATTTTCCGCGTCAAAGAAGACGGTAATAACTTGGGCGTTATTATGGAAACCCTAACGGAACACGGTTCTCGCTACGCAATGTTTCAGGCATTTTTACCGGCGATTAAAGATGGCGACAAGCGCATTCTGATTGTTGATGGTGAAGTCATTCCCTATTGCTTGGCCCGTATTCCCGTCGCAGGTGAAACCCGTGGCAATTTAGCTGCAGGCGGCACAGGAAGACCTCAACCAATATCAGAAAGTGACCGAAAAATTGCGGAAACAATCGCACCTTCACTCCGTGAACGGGGACTTTTATTTATCGGTTTAGATGTGATAGGAGATCGCATTACAGAAATCAATGTAACCAGCCCTACATGTATCCAAGAGATAGAATCAGCATACGACGTTGACATTACGGGTAAATTATTTGACGCCATTGAAAAATGTCTCAAAAGCCCCAAGAAAGGACTATAGTTTAATCAAAGTCAATCCATAGCAATCTTACCAATATAGCGGGAGTTCCAAGTATGCGAAAAAGCCTACAAAACCATCTGCTGATAGCTACACCAACGTTAGAAGATTCATATTTTTCTCGCACCGTAGCTTATATGTTCGAGCACAATGAACAAGGCGCGATGGGGATTATTGTTAACCAGCTCGCTGGAATGACATTAGAAGAACTCATGAACATGACAGAAACCAACGGGTTAGTTGATCATTTCCATGCTGATAACCAAGTCGTCGTGGGTGGTCCCGTAAGCAGAGATCGTGGCTTTATCTTACATTCCACCCAAGTAGGTTGGAGTTCGAGCTTAGAATTGGATTCAGAGATTATGATAACCACTTCTAAAGACATCTTGGACGTCATTGGCAATGATCAGGGGCCAGAAGATTCTATTATTGCACTCGGCTATTCAGGTTGGGACGCAGGCCAACTAGAACGAGAACTGGAAGAAAACACTTGGCTTACCGTCGAGGCCGATAAAGACATTTTATTTAAAGTGCCCGCCGATCAAAAATGGCAGGCCGCAATCGATAGACTGGGCTTCGACATTGGGCGTTTATCTCCTCAAGTCGGACACGCCTAATAATGGGCGTGATTATCGCAATTTCACGACGATAATCGACATTAATCAACTAAAACAAATGAATAGAAAAGGACGCACGCTTGACCCAAGCTAACCGCAGTATTTTGGGCTTTGATTTTGGCAGTAAAAGCATCGGTGTTGCCATCGGACAAGAGGTCACTGGAACCGCCTCCCCTCTTCCCGCTTTAAAAGCAAGAGACGGCATCCCAAATTGGGATACCGTTGCTAATATTTATCAAGAATGGGAACCACAACTCGTCGTTGTCGGTTTACCTCTGAATATGGATGGCAGCAACCAGCAAATCACGTTCGCTGCAAAAAAATTCGCCAATCGATTACACAATAAATTTAAAATCCCAATAGAAACCTATGATGAACGCCTTACCACTACCGATGCTAAAGCCAGGTTATTCGAACTCGGTGGCTTCAAGAAATTGGAAAAAGGCAAAATCGACAGCGTTTCTGCCTGCCTAATTGTAGAAGGTTGGATTGAACAGCAATATAACGAATCCTAGCGCCAACTCATAGACATCTTATTAACGGGGAATAGGAGTACATTAGCAATTATTCCCCCTAGAATTCCCCAATTTGGCTAAAATATTTCAAACATCACTTCAAAACCCCAAGCAAACGAAATAAACTCACCTCCGTAATGGTCTGATTGGCTGAACCGACTGTTAGGAATAAAAGTCAATTCCCAACCTTTTGGACGAGACCTAACGCTTAATTCACATACAAGAGCTAAACCATGAATTCTAAAATGTTAAAAAGTACGCTGTTCAGTCTAATGGGCCTGTTTGTACTTTCTGTATTTTTCGTTTCTCAGGCAAGTGCCAAGCAATACATGCCAGAGTGGGAATTAAAAACCGTAGATGGCGACGTTGTTAAATCTGCAGATTTACTCGGCAGTCCGGTAATTGTTCACTTTTGGGCCACATGGTGCCCTTACTGCAAAAGAATCCACCCGACTCTGGATGCGCTTTACAAAAAACACCAATCCAAAGGTCTAAAATTCGTCGCCATTAGCTACAATGAAGACGACGACGCTGAACCCCAAAAAGTCATCGACGAAAGAGGCTTAAGCTTTAAAACACTGGTAAACGGCGACGACGTAGCCATCAAGAAATTTGGCGTAAAAGGCACTCCTACCACCTATTTCTTCAATTCTGACGGTAGCCTGCTAAACGTAACCAAAGCATCTAAACCCAATGACCCAATTTTTGAAGAAGCCGTTCAAATGCTATATAGAATGGAAAAGAAAATCGCGAAAAAACTCGCTAAGAAAAAAGCGAAAGAACTAGCAAAATCAGAATAAATGAGTTGAATTGGTTTCCAAGTGGGTTAGTCAGACTAAAATCTGGCAACCCACTGTAATACAGGAACTTTAAATATTACATCGGGATGTTTTTGTTTATGAGCAATTCAAAATGTAAAACGCTCTCAATCCTTCATTTAGGCACTTTCAGATTCATTTCCCAAGGGTTTCATTCCCGGTTCGTACGCACAATTCCAGCATAAATCAAAGGCGGCATCATTTGTTTCTTGGCAGCGGGTGCAAGTCCAATCTGGGCGATTGCGGGTTTTTGACTGGTTTCTGAATTCTTCAATAAATTGATGGGCTTTAGGTTCCCATTCCGGATCGGTAATCCACACTTCAGGCCATGCGTCAAAGGGTGATAGTACACCTACCGCCCCTATGGCAAATTCGTTTTTTAGAAAACATTCTATCTGTTTCGATTCCAGTAGATCTTTGACTTGTTGTACTTCAAATCGATTTTCACTACTAAAAATCTTAATCAAATTTATCCCCTTTACAAAAAGGCAGCACGATTACTGCCTGTTCTGTCTTAAGTTAGTTAACTTCAGTCGGCTTTAATTGATCGAACTAATCCATGTCGATAGTAACGTCGCTTAGTGAGCCTAAGCTTGTGCCACTGTCACTATCCAACTTAATCATCAGCCTTAAATCGTTCGGCGAATCGGAATGGTGCAACGCCTGATCCATTGTAATCTTGCCAGCTTTAAACAGTTCATACAAAGCCATATCAAAGCTCTGCATGCCCATTTCTTTGGCTTTTTTCATCGCTTCTTTTAAACCGCTCACTTCGCCACGCTGAATCATGTCTTGCACCAACGGCGAGTTCATCAATATTTCTATTGCGGCAACTCGACCGTGACCATCCGCTGTAGGAACTAATTGTTGGGCTATGATGGCTCGCATATTCAGGCTGAGGTCGTAACGCAATTTTGCATGTTGCTCTGGTGGCGCTAAATGCATAATCCGCTCTATTGCCTGATTCGCATTATTAGCGTGTAGCGTTGCTACGCATAAGTGACCCGTATCAGCGAATGACATGGCATATTCCATGGTTTCCATTGAGCGAATTTCACCAATTAGAATAACATCGGGGGCCTGGCGTAAAGAGCTTTTTAGGGCATCATCAAAAGATTTAGTATCAATGCCCACTTCACGTTGGGTAATAACGCAGTTTGCGTGTTCATGTACAAATTCAATGGGATCTTCAATGGTCAGTATATGGCCGTAAGAATTTTGATTTCGATATCCAATCAAAGCAGCTAAGGACGTTGATTTACCTGTACCCGTGCCACCAACGAACAAGATTAATCCCCGCTTGGACATAATAATTTCTTTCAAAACGTCAGGCAGACCTAAATCTTCGGCCTTGGGAATTTGAGTGACAATGCGACGCACCACCATTCCCGCACAATCTCGTTGCCAAAACGCACTGCAACGGAATCGACCGATACCATCACGGGCAATGGCAAAATTGCATTCCTTGGATTTATCGAACTCAATTATCTGCTTTGGACTCATGGCAGATTCCACCAGCTCCATAGCCTGCTCGGCAGAAATATTATCCGTACCCAACGGCGTCATCTTGCCATTGATTTTGGCACTAATGGGGAATCCCGCAGTAATAAACAAATCCGACGATCCTTCATCCACCATTTTCTGCAAAAAACTATTTAATTCCATCTTGCTCTCTCACTTAATCACTTCTCTTGCCAATTTTTACTGTCTAAAACCCTGTTGATGGACTCTTCTTGTCGATGCTCTTATCAGCCGCATCTTGTGGTGTAATAAGACCTTGAGCAACCAAACGTTGTAAACATTGATCCATGGTTTGCATGCCATGTTGTTGTCCCGTCTGGATCACTGAATACATTTGCGCCACTTTATCCTCACGAATAAGGTTACGGATAGCCGGAATACCAATCATTATTTCGTGGCCTGCGATTCGCCCACCACCAATTCGCTTAAGCAATGTTTGGGAAACAACCGCTCGAATAGATTCAGACAACATGGAACGCACCATGGATTTTTCTTCTGCTGGGAATACATCAATAATACGGTCAATGGTTTTAGGTGCGGAGTTAGTATGCAATGTACCAAATACCAAATGCCCCGTTTCAGCCGCACTGATAGCCAAACGAATGGTTTCCAAATCCCGTAATTCACCAACAAGAATGACGTCGGGATCTTCACGCAATGCCGAACGCAACGCATTGTTAAAGCTATGAGTATCACGGTGCACTTCCCGTTGATTCATTAAACACAGTTTATTCTCATGCACAAATTCAATGGGATCTTCAATGGTCAGAATATGCTCACGCTTGTGAGAATTAATGTAATCAACCATGGCTGCCAAAGTGGTACTTTTGCCCGACCCTGTTGCCCCTGTCACCAGCACAATTCCCGTTGGCTGATTAATAATCTCTTTGAAAATATCGGGAGCGCCCAAATCATCCAGGGAAAGTACTTTGCTCGGGATAGTACGCAATACCGCCGCTGCCCCTCGATTTTGAACAAACGCGTTAACCCGGAAGCGAGATAAGTCTTTTACTTCAAATGAAAAATCGGTTTCCAGATTTTCTTCATATTCTTTACGTTGCCTATCATTCATAATTTCATAAATAAGCCCATGCACCTGTTTATGGTCCATTTCTGGCACATTTAGTTTTCGCATTTCACCATCAACACGAATCATGGGGGGCAAACCCGCCGACAGATGCAAATCTGAAGCATTATTTTTCACACTAAACGCTAAAAGTTCGGTAATATCCAAACCACTACTCCTGTATCAATTGTATGAACGACGACATTCTTATTTATCATGTTAACAATAGCAAATCGGCTGAAAAGCGCACTTGAATCCATACACGACTCTGCTCTCAAAGCAGGGAGAAATCCTGCCGATATTCAACTATTGGCTGTGAGTAAAACTAAACCGAACTCGGCCATAAGGGAAGCGTGGCAAGCCGGACAACGTATGTTTGGAGAAAATTACGTACAGGAAGGCATACAAAAAATCCAAGAATTAGAAGACCTTAAAGGAGTTGAGTGGCATTTTATTGGCCCCTTACAGTCCAATAAAACCCGAGTAGTCGCAGAGTATTTTGATTGGGTACAAACCATTGAAAGAACCAAAATTGCCGACCGATTAAATGAGCAACGCCCCTCTGCCAAAGCGCCATTGCAGGTTTGCATTCAAGTTAACATAAGTGGTGAAGCGAATAAGTCTGGCGTATTGTTAGAAAATGTTGACGCACTCGCACAACACATTAATGACCTGCCGCAGTTAAATTTGCGCGGCATTATGACTATACCGTCTAAAGTAGATTCCACAGACGAACAAATGCAAGCGTTTAAGTCGATGCAGGGTATTTTAAAGAGCTTACAGGCTGTGTATCCTCAAGTAGATACGCTCTCAATGGGTATGTCTAGTGATGTGGATGCCGCTATTCAATGCGGGTCTACCATGGTAAGAGTCGGCACGGCCATATTTGGGCCAAGAGAAAATAAAACGTAACGAATACATCTGAATAACAAAAGAATGGATACCTTAAATAACCACCTGTGACATATAATATCGAGACAATGGTTGCTATCATTGCGGTTCGAATGATTAAGTCACTCATACTGAGCTAAGCTCGTTACTCACCCAATAGTCCTTAACTGGAGAAGCAGAGCCTAATTATGATGCAAAAGATGATGCAAGCCTCAATGCATTTACCCATCGCCTTTATTGGCGCGGGAAATATGAGTAAAGCCATAATTAGCGGCATGGTTAAGAATGGTTACCCTGCCAACATGATTACTGCCAGTAATCCAAGCTTGCCCAAATTAGAAAACTTACAACAGAAATTTGGTATTCAAATTACACAGGATAATCGGCAAGCCATTGAACAATCACAAGCGATAGTACTCGCGGTAAAGCCTCAGTTGATGGAAGAAGTGTGTTCATTGTTTCCCGTTAACGATACGATGCAATTCAAGCTTTTTATCTCCATTGCAGCAGGGATCAATAGCAATCGGCTTACCGAAATGCTTGGGGGGAACTACCCTTTAGTGCGCACTATGCCAAATACGCCCAGTGCAGTTGGCCAAGGGCTAACCGGGTTGTACAGTGAAAATGCCACCGATGAACAACGCACTTATACTGAAGCCTTATTTAATATGGTGGGTAAAACGGTTTGGGCCAAACAAGAAGAACAAATTAATGCTGTAATCGCCTCAGCAGGCAGCAGTCCAGCCTATTTCTTTTTATTTTTGGAAGCCATGCAAAGCAAAGCTCAAGAATTGGGTTTTGCTTCTGATGATGCACGTTTAATGGTGCAACAAGCAATGCTTGGCGCAGCTGAAATGGTTTGTAAACATCCTGAACTTGAATTATCGGAGCTTAGAACCCAAGTTATGTCTAAGGGTGGAACAACGGCAAAAGCGATCGAATATTTTCAAACTAACAATGTTGAAGAGATTATTGCCGGGGCAATGCAAGCGGCGGTTGACCGCGCAGACGAAATGTCAGGGCTTTTCTAAATTTATAATTTCTGTTTTTTATTTCTAGCTTTTTACAATACGGATAACGCATGAACGCTACTTATTTTTTAATCAATACTCTGTTTGAACTTTATTTGATGGTGGTATTGTTGCGCCTATGGCTACAGCTAGCCAGAGCGGATTTTTATAATCCTTTCAGCCAGTTTGTGGTTAAGGCAACTCATCCCATTGTTGGCCCCCTGCGCCGTATACTGCCCCCAATGGGTACATTAGATACTGCCACCCTAGTCCTTGCTTTATTAGTAGCCATGCTCAAGCTCACCGTATTGGCCCTGTTATCAAGCGGAGTCATTAGTATTCCCGGCTTATTAATCGGATCCGTTTTAATTCTGCTTAAAGAAGTATTTTCATTGATGTTTTGGGTGCTTATTCTTCGGGCAATTCTAAGTTGGGTAAGCCAAGGTAATAACCCCATAGAAATGGTTATGCAGCAATTAACTGAACCCTTCCTTGCGCCAATTCGCAGAATCCTTCCTCCCCTTGGCGGACTCGACCTATCTGTATTAGTCGCCATTATTGCTCTACAATTTATACAGATATTACTGCAGGATCTTATGCGAGGTTTTTGATGAATTTTTATTATTCGCAACGGCGTTTCCTTGGGGCTGCTTTCTCAATACTTGTTGCCCTTACAAGTCTATCGCCGCAATTAGTACACGCAGAACAATTCGAGCCTTTAGGCAATTGGGACGTACATTACATTGTGCTGAATAGTACGTTTTTACAACCCGAAATTGCTCGTCAATATCAGATACAACGTAGTAAATACAACGCCTTTGTTAATATTTCTGTTTTGGATAAAACCACCAAAAAAGCCCAAGATGTCGTCGTCATGGGACAAGCCAAAAACTTGTTAGGCACGAATAAAAAATTAACGTTTGTTCAGGTGAAGGAGCAAGATTCAATTTATTATTTGGCGCAACTTCCGTTTCGAGACCGCGAGACCTTTCGATTTGAAATTACCGTGCAACATGGAAATGACAAAGAAGTATTAAAGTTTAAACAGGAATTGGTGACCGATTAATCCTAACCATTTTCCTCCCCACTTAATTAGTAAACACCCACCAAAAACCGAAAAGCAAATCTGGCACAGCGGCGATTAGCAATTCGAGAAGCGGTTCATAAATACCATGGCCGCACTATCTTCTTAGCAATATTAACAACTTACCCAAAACCTGCATCTGCTCGGAGTTGTTTCTAACCACAATTAAAGTAAGGTAATAGCATCAGCTAGGAGTCTAACCATGGATAAATAGCTTGTAGGTAAGCCAATCTTTAAAAATCTTACTATGGAAAAATAATTTACATACAAATTGGAGTTGGTGTAAAATTCGACCGGCTTATCTTAGTGGTGCCTTTGATAAACATAAACTGACTATTTTATTGGTTCATTGTCATTTATGTATTAAAAATGCCACCAATTAAGCAGGGTTAATATCTGAGCACAATATGCCTAATTTAAACCCTTAAGAAGTAAACCCGTTGTTTGTGGAGTTGTTTAAGTAGTATGGCGCTAAAAAGTGAAAACGCTCAGCTCAAAGAGCAAGCCCACCTATTAAAAAGTATGCGTGAAGAGGCAGGTTTTACCCAAGCGGAACTCGCCTCTAGACTATCCGTTAGTCGAGAAAAAATCTCTGCCATTGAGAACTATCATGTTGGTACCATCGACACCTTAGAACAAAGGTTGCTTGAACGATGGTGGTCGGTCTGCCGTAGCAAAGCGCATAACACGACCAAAGAGTTATTTATTTTATTTCTTAAGCGAGCTTTCAAAATTACATGATCCTCACCCCCCTGCTAGAAAAACTTCAAACGGCTATTCTTGCTGTTGTTTTTCTGGCAGCAGGATTGATTACTTTCGGCAATGCCCTCGTGTTCGATCGGCTCTACATCGGTATTTTACTCTTTGCTTGTTGGTTATGCCGTAGCGAATGGAATTTGCTTTCAATAATTGCCATCATTGCATTGGAGCGGGTAGTAGAAGAAATGGCGTGGATCACGCTCACCAACGAATACATGATTAAGCTTCCGCTATATTGCCTATGTACCTATTTAATTTATAAATTCTGCCAAGGTTCTTTTCGGTGGTATTGCTTTTTCTGCATCTCGTTAGTCTTTGGATCAGAGATATATTGGCTATTAACGAACTATTTAGCACCAGAGATTTATTGGGATGTTTATTATTTAGCACAAACCCTGTTAACACGTTGGCTTTTTGTTCATCGATGCTTTTTACTTGGTAATTTAACAGCTGAGCGTTTTCCTGGCACAGCAAAATCGTTGGAACTTGACTATTTACTTGCCAATTTGATGACTGGGTATGCCATATTAAGTAGTTTTCAAATACTTGAATACTTGTTGCGTCATTCTCTTGGTTTTCACGATATTGCCTATATTCACGCATCCTACCCCTATGTTGCCCATTCCTTTTCTATCTTTATTTTGTTTTCGATTTTCCTCAACTCCATCCGGTTCAGACAGGTTAATTCAATAATAGCCTAGCTCATTATTTACTCGGTCATATGTGGACCGCATAATGATCTTGTGTATTTGAGTCCTTGGTTCAACACTTCTTTAATTTCAAATGCACTTAACTAAATATATGAGGTTTATTATGTTTAAAAGAGCACTTGTTATCCTACTTGTTACATTATCTTTTTCTTTCGCGTCCACTTCTGCATTGGCTGGCGGTGGTAAAACCAAACCAAAGGTTAATGGCTATGCAATGGAGCAAACCGACAACACCCCGAAACCAACCATTTTTTGGTATCAATTTTTTCTCAACTGGTTCTAGTTCATCTGAGTACGTTCTAGATTGAAAAGGAGAATCAATCGATTTCACAAATTGCTTGATTCAAGCCATCACTCAGCTTATCGATTAATTCGATAAGCTGCTTAGCCTCTTCAAGATTTAGCTTGTCCACTTTGCAAATCATTTGTAATGGGATTTCACCAGCTTGGCTTTTTGACTCTTTACCTTTACTGGTAAGGTGTACATAACGAGTACGCTTGTCTAATTTCCCGACTTTAAGCTCAATATAGCCTTTAGATTGTAATTTTTCAGAATAAGGCTCATTGCCCCGCCATCAATGTGGTTTTTTTTGAGTAATTCCAGAATAGTGATTTCATCCTGCACCCATAACGCCATCATGACCACATATTGCGGATAAGTGATATCCAGACCTTTCAATAATGGCCGATAAGCACGCGTGAAAGCATTAGATACAGTATAAAACCTGTGGCACAGCTGATTTTATAACTTTAAAACATCAATCATAATCACCTCCTTCTAAGTAACCTCTGTTCGGGATAAGCAATACCTTCCAGCACAGCTAAATACACGCCTCTTATCACGAACTGAGGTTAAGTAGTTTGCATACAAATTAAATTTATTTGGAGATTACCCCATGCAAACATTAGAACAGGTTATTTATACCGGTACAGCAACTGCAACAGGAGGACGCGAAGGGATCGCAGAATCAAATGACGGAGCGTTAAATGTAAAATTATCGACTCCAAAAGAATTAGGAGGTGCTGGCGGTGAAGGTACGAATCCAGAACAAATGTTTGCCGCAGGTTATTCCGCATGTTTCATTGACGCTTTAAAGCACGTTGCTGCCGCAATGAAAATTAAATTGGCAGATAACATAAGCGTAACAGGTGACGTTTCTATCGGTCCGATTACCCAAGGTTTTGCCATTGCTGCTAAACTCACTGTAAATTTAGGCGACATGGAAAAATCAGCAGCCCAATCCTTGGTAGATAAGGCCCATCAAGTTTGCCCTTACTCCAATGCAACCCGAGATAATATCGCCGTGGAAATTGTCTTAGTATAGTATTTATACCTGAACACTGGATAAGCTATACCTTCCAGCACAGCTAAATCTGCGACTCTCAGCGTTATGTTTATTCTAAAGAGTCCCGCTCAGGTTGTTTAAACGTCAGATAAAAGAATATGCACCTCCGCAAGACATGTTCTTTTATCCGGGCTTTTTATCTAGGCTGTTTTCTCTGCTTTTTCGGGTGATACCTTTTCGGGTACTACTTTATCGGATACTACTTAGAACCCGACAATAATCGTTAAATTAGACCTGCTCTTCTCGGGTAAATACCAGCTCATTGCCAACACTCATTTCCTCACAGAATTGATATCCTGAAGAGTCGAATCCTTTAAGCTGCTCTACTTCTTGCAGGCGATTCTGAATAATGTAACGCGCCATCAAACCTCGGGCTTTTTTCGCAAAAAAGCTAATAATTTTGTATTGCCCGTTCTTTTTATCTTTAAATACTGGCGTAATCACAACACCGTCTAAGCTCTTTGGTTTAACAGATTTGAAATACTCATTGGAAGCCAAGTTAACAAGCACATTATCACCTTGAGCCTGCATTACTTTGTTCACCTGCTGAGTAATGGTTTCCCCCCAAAACTCATATAAATTTTTACCTCGGGCATTTTTTAGCGAAGAGCCCATTTCTAAACGATAAGCTTGCATGAGATCTAAAGGACGCAACAGCCCATATAACCCAGATAAAATTCTTAAATGCGACTGCGCAAAATCTAAATCTGCTTCAGTTAATGTATTCGCTTCTAGTCCAGTATAAACATCACCGTTAAAGGCCAATACCGCTTGCTTTGCATTTTCCGGAGTAAAAGGTAAATGCCATTGCACAAAGCGTTCAGCATTGAGTTGGGCCAATTTATCACTAATCTTCATCAGCGAAGCGATATCTTGTGGAGCCAACTCCCGACAACGTTTAATTAATACCACAGCATCGTCTAGTAACTCAGGCTGTGTCACTTTCGTTGTATTTGCGGGGGTGGTGTAATCCAAGTTTTTTGCAGGAGAAATAACAACTAGCATAATTTTCTCAGTAGATAATAAATAAAAATACGAAACGAAGGCACATGAGGGTAGTGATTTTCGAACCGAATTTCAATCCACAATGGAGTCTTAAAAACGAATTGACTCCTTTCCATGTGTCCCTCTAAACATCTCCCTCTTCAAGCTTTAAATACGCATACCATTATCAATGTAATTGCATTGATTGCATTGCTTTTACATAAGCCTGATAAATATCCTCATTAAATGCACAGAAAATAATTTTACGGAACCCCTCATACTTTGTCAGTTCCTCACCGATGGTTTGCATCGCAATGTCACACGCAAGTTGAACCGGATAACCATATACTCCGCAGCTTATGGCAGGAAATGCAATACTGCGAATATCGTTTTCTGCGGCCACCGCTAAACAAGAACGGTAACAAGAAGCGAGTAATTCCGGCTCATTCTGCTTACCGCCGTACCAAACCGGACCGGCAGTATGAATGACATGTTTTGCAGGCAAGTTATAACCTAAAGTAATTTTTGCATCGCCCGTTTTACAACCCTTTAAATCTCGACACTCTGCAACCAGTTCTGGACCAGCAGCGCTATGAATAGCACCATCAACACCACCACCGCCTAACAAGGAGTTATTGGCAGCATTGACAATGGCATCAGTATGAAGCCGAGTTATATCGTCTTGAATTATTGTTAGTTTGGCAGTCATGACACTCTTATATCCTGATTATCTAGGGTCTTTTGCACTTTTGTGTTCTACATATTACGCATTTTTATCACGGCGAAGACTCACGGCCCAATGGACTAAGTCAAAATCCGGCAAAAAATAGCAAAATTGACCTAGTAAGATCAACAAACTCTAAGCATAGATTAACAATTTTTGCGCTTCTGGAGTAGCAACCGCTATAATCTACTCGGCGATATGGAACGGTTTATTTATTTACCATCCTAAGAATATCGTTTATCCGTAAAAAATAGGCTATTCCCAGCCGTTGATTCATCAGTAAGTCATATTGTTTCTATAGGATAATATGCTCTGATGATATTGAATAGTTAATTAAAACCGTGCTGATAGAGGAACATATGACCAACCAATTAGATGCTCTGCGCAAAACCACCACCGTTGTCGCAGACACAGGTGATATCGAAGCCATTAAAAAATATCAACCAGTAGACGCAACGACTAATCCATCGCTTTTACTCAAGGCTGCACAACTACCGCAATATGAATCATTAATTACATCTGCTGTAGAATGGGCAAAACAACAATCCAGCGACAAAGAAAGACAAATTCTGGACGCCAGCGACAAGTTTGCAGTACTTATTGGCAAAGAAATAATTAATATTGTGCCAGGGCGTGTATCTTCAGAAGTCGATGCTCATCTTTCTTTCGACACCCAAGCCACCATCCAAAAAGCTCACAGACTTATTGAGCTATATGAATCTGAGGGCATAAGCAAAGATCGCATTTTAATTAAAATAGCATCCACTTGGGAAGGTATACGTGCTGCCGAACATCTGGAAAAACAAGGCATTAATTGTAATTTAACTTTGCTTTTCAGCTTCGCTCAAGCTCGCGCATGTGCTGAGGCAGGGGCTTACCTAATATCGCCTTTTGTAGGCCGTATTCTGGACTGGTACAAAGCCAAAACAGGAAAAAGCGGATACCCCGCAACGGAAGATCCGGGTGTACAATCTGTAAGTGACATTTACCATTACTACAAACAGTATGGTTATAAAACCGTAGTGATGGGTGCCAGCTTCCGCAACAAAGATGAAATTACAGAGTTAGCAGGCTGTGACCGACTCACTATCAGCCCGGCATTGTTGCAAGAGCTACAAGATTGCAACGACCCATTGCCAACAAAACTGCAAGCTGGCGATATTGACAATTCTGATATCCCAACAATGGACGAATCTGAATTCCGTTGGCAAATGAATGAAGACGCCATGGCGACAGAAAAGCTGGCAGAAGGCATACGTAATTTTGCAGCAGACCAAATTAAATTAGAAGCTATGCTACAAGAATACGTGTAATTTCTTTTTCCATGCAAGTAAAATGCTAAAGCCCTTTGTTTTAGGGCTTTTTGTTAGAAAGTTTTCATCACCCCATCTTAATGGTTTAAGACTAGGCATCAAGTACAGCTTAAATTATACGTCCGTCAGGAGATTACATGAGTCAGTTGACCCAATCAGTTGTATGGCGAACCTTATCCCAACTCGCAGAAAAAATGCAAGGACAGCATATGCGAGATTGGTTCAAAACCAGTCCAGAAAGAGCCGAAAAATATTGTACTTCCGCTTGCGGAATTACCCTTGATTATTCCAAAAACTTAATTGATGAAGACGTCAAAAAAAGCTTATTAGAACTTGCGCAACAAACCGACGTCGAAGCCAAACGAGATGCCATGTTCCGTGGCGACATTATCAACACCACAGAACAACGTGCAGTGCTCCACACAGCTTTGCGTAATCTTTCTAGCGATCCCGTTTACGTTAATAACATTGATGTTATGCCCGATGTAATGGCTTGCCTTGATAAAATGCAAAAATTTGTGGAGTCAATACATACAGGTCGCCATCTAGGGCATACAGGGGAACCCATTACCGATGTTGTGGCATTGGGTATCGGTGGCTCATTTCTTGGCCCGAAAATCATGTCAGAAGCGCTGAAGCCTTATACGGTTAAAAATGTAAACGTGCATTTTATTGCCAATGTTGACGGCTCCCATATTCAAGACGTACTTGCAAACCTATCTGCGCAGCAAACATTAGTTATTATGTCCTCCAAGTCCTTTTCCACACAGGAGACTTTGCAGAACACGATAACCGCTAGAGATTGGTTTTATGCCCAAGGTGGAAGTCAGAAGGATATAGCGAAGCACTTTGTTGCAGTCTCTTCCAATACCAAAGCCGCAACAGAATTTGGCATTGCCGAAGACAATATATTTCCCATGTGGGATTGGGTAGGAGGCAGATACTCCATGTGGTCCGCTATTGGGTTACCCCTGGCAATCTGCATTGGCTTTGACAATTTCAAAGCGATATTGGAAGGCGCACATGAGATGGACAAGCATTTTAAAAATGCGCCTGCCGACCAAAACATACCGATTTTATTGGGTCTACTTGGCATTTGGTATCGCAACTTCTTTAATGCTCAAAGCTACGCAATTCTACCCTACTATCATTATTTAAGAGGCTTTCCCGCTTACGTGCAACAACTCGACATGGAAAGCAACGGTAAGCGCATATCCGGCAGTCAAGTCGTTGATTATGCAACGGGTCCAATCGTGTGGGGCAGTGAGGGTGCCAACGGACAGCACTCGTTTCATCAGCTATTACATCAGGGAACAACTTTAATCCCTACTGATTTTATGTTGCCCTTAAATGTGCCCAACCAATTACAAGCACATCACGCCATACTCGCATCAAATTGCTTCGCTCAGTCCCAAGCATTAATGCAAGGCAAAACGTTCGAAGAAGCCTTTGCAGAGCATGCTAACTCCAAATTAACTGATGCAGAGAAGTCTTGCTTGGCACAACAAAAAACCATGCCTGGGAACAAACCCAGTAATACCTTCTTGTTTAATCAATTAGATCCAAAAACATTAGGCGCTTTGGTAGCTTTATATGAACATAAAGTATTTGTCCAAGGTGCTATTTGGAAAATAAATTCTTTCGACCAATGGGGAGTGGAATTGGGTAAAGCATTAGGGAATCAAATCCTTGAAAAACTCAATAATCACGGGGACTTACAAGAGTTCGACGCCTCAACCAGCCGGTTAATTAAACAATTCATAGATTCAAACGAGAAATAATAAAACCGAAGGGGTTAAATATCACTCCTTTAGGTTATTATTAAGTCTATATAACATTTAGTCATCAATCCTTCTTTTTTTGTTAATAAAAAGTTAATAAAAAGGGTTTACTTTATTTCTGACTATGATAAAAATTGAATAGCTTTTAAAGAAAAACGTAGTTTTAAATCAAGATTTAGCCTTTCCTATAAGGAGCGTGCCAATGAGTAATTCCGAAGTGATATCCCATTTGGATCCTGATACAAATGTCGTTAAGTCAAAGAAAAAGAAACGCATGTGGCGTGAAATAGAGGCATTAAAAGACAAATATAGATTACGAAAAGAACTGCAAGATATGGATATATTCAACGAAAAGGAATTGAAGCACATCGATTTTTAGATTTAAAAGCTCTGACATAATATGTCGGAGCTTTTACTATTTAGCGCTAAAATTTATTAATTAAACAACAGAACTTGTTGCGGCCTCATTATGGTAAGTTTTTAAATTTGCCAATTAATCGGATCTAAACACTGCTGTTTAAGAATGCTATTGGTTGCCGAAAAATGCTTGCAGCCTAAAAACCCTCGGTGCGCCGAGAGCGGTGATGGGTGTGTTGTTTTAAGCACATGATGTCGGCTTGTATCAATCATGCTACCTTTTTTGTGTGCATGACTGCCCCACAACAAAAAAACAATGCCTGAACGATGTTCATTCAATTCTGCAATGACTTTATCAGTAAAACGCTCCCACCCTATTTTAGCGTGAGAATGCGCCAAACCTTGTTCCACCGTTAGCACTGTATTTAGCAACAATACGCCCTGCTCAGCCCATTTAGTTAAATAGCCATGCTCAGGTATTTCGAAACCCGAAATATCCGTAGCCAGTTCTTTATACATGTTCTTAAGCGAAGGTGGAGGTTTAATACCGGGTAAAACAGAAAAGCACAAACCGTGTGCTTGATCTGGGCCGTGATAAGGATCTTGCCCAAGAATGACAACTTTTACGTCAGCGAATTCGGTATATCGAAACGCGTTAAAAACATCTTGTTGCGGCGGAAAAATATTTTTCCCCGCCGCTCTTTCCTGCTCTACAAATTGAATAATTTGCTGAAAGTAGGATTGCGCTTTTTCTTCATCAAGCGCGTCTTTCCATGTTTGCATATTGCCTTACAGAATTTTGAATAAGTGATCTTTCAATTGCTGATAATCATCAGGTAATGGCACTGACAAACTTTCTTTATCTGCCACTTCAACCAGTTCTTCTGGTAAAGAAATAGGTTGTCCCAATACATTTTCAACGGTTTCTCGGAATTTAGCAGGATGTGCTGTACCAAGGAAAATGCCAATTTCGTCGTCTTGTAATTCTGCGGTCAATGCTTTGTATGCTATGGCTGCATGAGGCTCACTTACGTAACCTTCATTAGCCAATTGCTTCATCGCCACCTGAGTGTAGTCTTCATCAATGGAAACGGCTGACAAAATATCCTTGTTTAGAATACCTTTGTCAAACAGCTCTTCAATTCTTGGCCAATTATTGGGTTGGCTTACATCCATTGCGTTAGACATTGTTGCTTTAGTTGGGTTAGGTTTCCATTCACCTGAAGCCCAGTATCTTGGCACTGTGTCATTCAAGTTAGTTGAAGCAACAAAACGCTTCACTGGCAAACCTAGCACTTTAGCAAACATACCCGCTGTCAGGTTACCAAAGTTTCCACTTGGTACAGAGACAACCGTTTGAGCACGCTTGTCAGCATCAATTTGAGCGAAAGCTTCAAAATAATAACAAACCTGAGCCATCAAACGACTAATGTTGATTGAATTTGCAGAATTTAGGTGCAAGCCGTCTCGTACATCTTTGTCTTCAAAAGCCTCTTTAACCAAAGCCTGGCAAGCATCAAAATCGCTTTCAATGGCAACGGTATGGATATTCCCACCCAGTGTTGAAAACAGTTTCTCTTGTAATGGCGAAATCTTGCCTTTGGGAAACAAAATAACAACATCAATATTTTCAATACCGTGGAACGCATGAGCAACAGCCGCACCCGTGTCACCGGAAGTCGCGGTAAGAATAGTGATCTTTTGGCCTTTCGACAGTTCCGACAAGCATTGAGCCATAAAACGAGCGCCAAAGTCCTTGAATGCTAATGTAGGACCATGAAACAACTCTAGGCAGGAAATTTTATCGTTAACTTTTGCCAAAGGAGCAGAAAAGTTAAAAGCTTGTTCAACAAGTCTCGACACCACTTCAGGCGCTAATTCGTCACCCATAAGTTGCTGCAAAACTTTGCTACTACGCTCTACAAAAGGTAATTCAAGAAGAGCATCAATATCTTCAAAAGGGACAAATTCCTGTGGAAAATATAATCCCATATTCTGACCTAACCCTTTTTGTACTGCCTCAGCAAAATTGACTTGGTCAGAGGGGACTTTCAGATTATACAAATGCACAATTTATTCCTTCACTATTCGGGATCCTTGAAGATCCAATTTACAGATATGACTAAATCCAGCATCAGTTTTCACATAATGCTGGCTCAACCAATCGTTTATTTTTTGGGCTTGTGTTAAATCATCACACAAGGCGAATACTGTAGGCCCTGAGCCTGAGATGCCAAATGCGCCCGCGCCATTTTCAATAGCGAATTGACGAGATTCATCAAAATAAGGGAGCAGTTCTTTTCGATAGGGTTCAGCAACAACATCATTAATAACAGCCAATGCATGTTTTGCATCTTGACGATGCAATGCATCGACGAAAATGGCCAGTTGTTTACCAAATTGTATTGTTGTTTGCAGGCTCACTTCCTTCGGCAATATTTTACGTGCCGCAGAAGTAGAAACATGCACACCCGAGTAACACACAACCCAGTACCAACTGTCGATGGAAGGAAGTTGACGAGCAATCTGATCTTCCAGTTCGGTGATCATGACCAGTCCACCCAAATAGCTCGGGGCAACGTTATCATAATGCACACTGCCACTGATTTGACCTTCTAAAGTCCCCATCATGGCTAACAATTCTTGCTTTTCAAAGGGATGCTGAAAAAACTCGTTCAAGCCATGCAATGCCGCCACAATAGAGCTGGCACTCGATCCCAAACCACTACCAATAGGCAAGTGCTTGTGTAACGTCATTTTAACCGGGGAATGGCTTACGCCTCTTTCATTGAGACAAGCAATGAAATGTTCATAACAGTGAGTGACAATGTTTTGAGAAATATCAGAAGGGAGTACATCTTTAAAGCGACCCGAATATTCCAAAGCATAAGCTTCGCTGCTTTGTAACTCTATCTCGTCCCCTAACACACTGCCATCTATAGGGAGCAGCGCCGCGCCTAATAAGTCGAAACCCAAGCTGACATTTCCAACCGAAGCAGGCGCAAATACTTTCAAATACATTTTTTAGCCTCTGTTTGAAGATAAAAACGGATAAAAACGGATAAAAGGCTAATACGCGAAAATAAAGTAACACGAACATAAGTCTTAAATTTCCGAGAATTAGCCCAATATTAGATGACTCAAGCGTCGTTAATACTAACTACACCTGTTTCCAGGGCATCGTACGTAATACATCAGCAAACACACCAGCAGCTGTTACTGCTGCACCCGCACCATAACCTCGAATAACGAAAGGTAACGGTTGGTAATAATGACTATGTATTGCCAATGCGTTTTCACCATCTTTAATCGTATAAAGTGGGTGACTTTGGTCAACTTCTATAACAGAAACCTGACATTTCCCATCTTTTATACTGCCGGCGTAACGCAATACTTTTCCTTCTTCTCTAATTCTAGCGATGCGCTCTTCATAAACACTGTCTAGATTAGCAAGGTTTTTCATAAACTCTTCAACGCTGCCGCTAGCATCAAATTCTGCAGGTAAAACAGATTCAATTTGAATATCATCCAATTCCATTTGCAGCCCCGCTTCACGGGCCATAATAAGCAATTTACGCGCAACATCCATACCACTTAAATCGTCACGGGGATCAGGCTCGGTATAACCATTTTCATGGGCAATTTCGGTGGCCTTTGAAAGCTTCATACCGTCATCTAACTTACCGAAAATATATGATAATGAACCTGACAATACGCCTTCAAATTGAATAAGCTCATCACCGGCATAAATAAGCTTCTGCAAATTATCTATGACTGGTAAGCCTGCGCCAACTGTCGTTTCGTACAGGAACTGACGATTTGACATTTGGGCGACATCACGAAGCTTATGATAAAACGCCATATCATTCGTGTTGGCCTTCTTGTTTGGTGTAACAATATGAAAACCGGAAGTCATAAAATCAATATAAGTGTTAGCGATCACTTCACTGGTAGTACAGTCGATAACAACCGGGTTTACCAAACTGTTTTCATGAGCAAAATCATGTAAACGTGCAACCGACAAACTCTCTTCACTTTTATCTAATTTGCCAACCCAATTATTGTTTAAATCAATTCCTTCGGGATCCAATAAAATCTTTTTGCTGTTGGCAATACCGTAAACACGCAAGCTAATTTTGCGCTCTAACAAACTTTTTTGTTGTCTGTTAATTTGCGCTAATAACTCTGCTCCTACCGTCCCACACCCCACAACAAAAGCATCAATAGTATGTAAGTTGGAAAAGAAGTTTTGATGAATAACCTTTACTGCCTTTTTAGCTTTACGCTGTTCAACGACCGTGGAAATCGACCGCTCAGACGAACCTTGCGCAATGGCTACATTGTTAACTCTTGCCTGTGCTAACGCACTAAAGAATTTAGCAACCAAACCTTTTGTATGTCGCATACCGTCACCCACCAAGGTGACAATCGCCAAATGCTTTTTCACTTCAATTGGTTCAAGTAAATTATTGGATAATTCCAAAGCAAAAGCATCTTCCAGCCTGTTTAACGCGCGGTCAGCATCTTTGCTATGAATGCAGAAACTAATACTGTATTCAGAAGAAGATTGGGTTATTAAGCTAATAGAAATATTGGCATTAGAAATAACTTCAAATACTCGAGCCGCCATACCAACCATGCCTTTCATACCAGGGCCAGACAGGTTGAACATAGTCATATCTTCCAACAACGAAATACCTTTCACTTTGGTCCATTCAGTACTGGAAAGATTGCTGATAAGTGTGCCCGGCGCGGCTGGATTTAACGTGTTTTTGATTAAACATGGAATAGAATACTGAGCAATGGGACCAATGGTTTTTGGATGTAATACCTTGGCACCAAAATAAGAAAGCTCCATGGCTTCTTGATAGGTTAATTTGTCGAGTAATACAGCGCCATCGACCTGATTAGGATCGGCGTTATATACCCCATCCACATCGGTCCATATTTCACACGCTTCAGCATCTAGGCATGCGGCTAATATCGCAGCAGAATAATCGGAACCATTACGACCCAAAGTAACCTTTTCGCCACTTCCATTTACCGCAACGAACCCTGGCATAACCAACAGTGTATCGGGATCATATTTGAAATTTTCAAAACGCGCTCTGCTAGCTTCCAGATCAGCGATACTGTCTAGGTAATCCCCTTCTGCTACAACATATTCAATGGGATCAATTATTGCATTTTTTTGATCTAAAGCAGTTAAGATTTCAGAATACAAATTAACGCTAATATATTCGCCTATACTCATGATTTTGGCAGCAATAGGGTCTGGGCAACAGTGCAACAATTTCATGCCTTGAAGATGCTCGCCTAACTGCTCTAAATTGATACTAATAAACGATTGAATTTTATCTTTATTGAAACGCGGTAATTCATTACTTAAATCCGATGAGATTTCATTGAGCTTTTCACCCAATTCATTCATCAATGGAAAGTAGTCTTCACCGGCTGCTGCTTGATCACATAAAGCAGCCAAGGCATTCGTTACACCTTTAGGAGCAGATAAAACAACCGCGACACCACCATTATTGTGAATGTCGAGAGTGATGTCTTTCACTCGTAAATATCTAGCAGCATCCGCGAGGGAAGAACCACCAAATTTTGTTACTTTCATCCATTACTCCTCTGAAACCAAGCCTGCTGAAGAAAAAAAAACCAAAAAAAAACCCGTGTCTGGTAAGTCACGGGTTTTTGCACTCTTATCTAACTATGCACTACCCAGTGACCACCTCCATGGAGGTGGTAATATGCATTTCAATAGAAATGGAAATATGCATTGCCGTAGCGAGTAAAATTCTATTCATTAAAAGCACAATCTGCCTGTAGGGCGTCTGGAAGTCAAGGTTAATTTTTTTCTATAACTAATCAATTAAAAATGAGTTATGAAAAACTATTATTATTATTATTTTATTGCCAGACGACACAATTCTGTCGTATTTCCGGACTATATCATACTTGTTCTGACAATAATTCAAATTTCTTTAAGGTCCCAACTAACTGCGATTGCTGTATAGGTTTTTTTATAAATTCAAGGGCACCTAATTCAATTACACGCTGCAGCATCCTAGGTTGAACGTCACCGCTTATCACAATAACAGCCACACCAATCTTTTCTTTTAAGATGTTTTCCAACACTTCAATACCATCCATAACAGGCATGGTTAGATCAAGAAATAACACATCAATTTTGTTGTTGCGCAATATTTCCATCGCTTCCAAACCATTGGCAGCCATGTGTATATCACTTGCAAACCCTTCAGGTAAACAACGGTTAACTGACCTTCGACCCAGCTTGGAATCATCACAAATGATTACTTGATATTGCATAACACTCGCTAATATTTGTATTAATTACTCGCCAATTGTATTCAATTTCTGTTAAAACCCAAGTCACACTTGAATAATTTTTAAGATCAAATAGTGAACACTGTAAGCAAACACACCCCATTACATGTAGCATATGCGATTCTTAAGGGCTTCGACAAGAGCTTCAGACTATATTGCAACATAACGGCAGATGCCAAGCAAAGATTCGAAAAAGCGCAATGGCGTTCGAGCCAAATCGCATCCAAACAACGTATCGATCTGTATGAGCAAAGCCTAACTGAAACCGTAACTGGTATGTACGAGGCATTTTTACCTCAAAAACAAGACCTGTTATTTTGGAAGCACGTTAAAAAAGAATTCATTGCCATTTTAAAGAATCATCCGCAATTTGAATTGGCGGAAACCTTTTATAATTCGGTTATAGGTCGGGTATTTAAACATCAACTCATCGACAATGAAATCATGTTTGTGCACCCAAGTAGATGCCATTTAACCAAACAGGCCTTGTCTGGATTGCTAAATCGCTTTGAAGCCCAAACCAGCCTAAAGAAGACCATAGAAAACATACTTAAAGCCTATTCATTTAATATTCCGTTTGAAAACTATCATCGAGATTTAAAAAACGTCATTACCGAAATTAAACGTAAGGTCGATTTTGAAACCCGCTTGGGTGTCACTTGCGTTGAAATGCTAAAGCCAACATTTTATCGAGGGAAAGCGGCTTACATCATAGGTAGAATGTGTAAAGAGTCTGGGGATATTCCATTCGTCATTGTATTTTTAGTCAATGAAAAGAAAGAGCTTTTCGTAGACACCCTATTAACAGAACGACGAGACTTCAGTGTGCTATTTGGTTTTGCTCGGGCTTATTTTATGGTGGATACACTCAACCCCGCAGCCATTGTTGATTTTCTTCAGCAGCTACTGCCTAACAAAAAGAATCACGAGTTATACATCGCTCTAGGCTTATATAAACACGGCAAAACGGTGTTCTATCAGAATTTTGTGGAACATATGGAAAAGAGTGATGATAAGTTTGAGGTTGCACCAGGTACTAGAGGCTTGGTAATGCAGGTATTTCACCTGCCATCTTTTGGTGTCGTATTCAAGATCATCAAGGATGAATTTGGTGAAAGCAAAAAGATAACTCGCCAAGATGTCATCGATAAATACAGACTGGTTAAAAACCACGACCGTATAGGTCGAATGGCCGATACCCACGAATTCTCCAACTTCCGAATTTCCAAGGATCGCATTTCAGAAGCTTTCCTGGAAGAACTTAAACAGACCTGTAGCAAAAGCATCGACATTCAAGGCGATGAACTCATCATCAAACACTGTTATATCGAACGCAAAATGACACCACTTAACTTATATTTGGAGCGGGAAGATTTAACAGAAGAAGAAATTCGCCATGCCATTGAAGAATTAGGTAACACAATAAAACAAATTGCAGCAGCGAATATATTCCCCGGCGACATGCTACAAAAAAACTTTGGTATTACCCGCCACGGACGCGTTATTTTCTACGATTACGACGAAATCTGTTATATGGCAGAGAGAAACTTTAGAGAATTACCAAAATCAGACGACCCCTATGCATTAGACACATTGTCGGTCGCCCCTGACGATGTTTTTCCTGAACAATTCGAACACTTTATTGTCGGAAAGAAACACCTAAAAGCCCTGTTCAAAGAAATGCATTCAGAAATATTCAGCCCAGAATATTGGAAGAAAGTGCAAGCGGAAACATCACGAGGCGAAATTTACCACGCCGCGCCCTATCCGCAGAAACAACGGTTTAAACGGAATTAACCTAGTGGGACGTATTGGTTCACGTCCCTTGAGTAACTTGATTAGAATGCAAGGGAAGCAACATGAATACTTAAATTAAAGTCATGCTAAACAACACATAAAAATTAAATTATTGAAAGTATGCCATGTGACAATTTACGCGTTATTACCAATACATTAAATTTTAACTTTACACGCTTTTATTCAAAATCACATAAAAAGAGGCACTCAATTGCCTTTGGACTGCTATTAACAAAAAGCGTGTCTACTACCCAACCTTATACTCGTTAAAATTGTCGAAAGTGACTTTTTGTAGTAATGTACCTACACTATACTTTATAGGAGGTGCTAATTATGAGCATTATAACCGTTTCCAGTAGAGAATTTAATCAAGATGTGAGTAAGGTTAAACGGGCATCGGCCAATGGCCCTGTATTCATTACAGATCGTGGTCGTGCTGCTCATGTATTACTAACAATTGATGATTATCAAAAAATTACAGAGAAAGAAAAAAGTATTGTTGAAGCATTAGCAATGCCTGATGTTGCTGACATTGATTTTGATCCTGCTCCAGTAAAAGGTGATTTATATCACCCTGCGGATCTTTCATAACCCATTGTTTATTAATGAGAAATGGTGTGTATTTATTAGATACTAATGTTATTTCTGAACTACGTAAAGCTGGCTCAGATAAAGCAAACAAGAGCGTGATCGCATGGGCAAATAATATTTCGTCATCAAGTCTATTTTTATCCGTCATAACGATACTTGAACTTGAAACAGGCATTTTACTTATTAAGCGTAAAGATCCAACTCAAGGAGCAATTCTTCACTCATGGATCAATACGCATGTTTTACCTGCTTTCTCTGATCGTATTCTTGATGTAGATACGGCTGTCGCTCAATGTTGTGCAAAACTTCATGTGCCTGATCCTCGCTCTGATCGGGATGCTTTAATAGCCGCTACAGCATTGACGCATGGCCTGACAATTGTGACTAGAAATGTTTGCGACTTTGAACCTACAGGTGTTGAAATTATAAACCCTTGGAACAATGTTCCAGGATAAAGTCAGCAAGTGGCAAAGCTTCCGCGTCCCGCTATCACTCCTTACCTACGTCCATGTAGGCAAACCAAACAGCAAAGCTCGCCACTCTAATGTACTTATACTCATAATTTTATAAATAGTGTCCCTAAAGCTCATGGCCCACTTTCCAAGTTAAATTCGCGTACAAACAGTTGTCTGAAAGGCAAGAATACGTATCCAACTCTCTACTTGCTTGATTAGTTATGATTAACTATTATTAATAATGATTTATATTGCTAGGAGATCCTAAATGGAAACCAAAGTGGTAACTGCACATATACCCGTCACATTAGCAGAAAATTTAGATGTTATGGCTCAACGCCTTGAACGTTCAAAAGCTTGGATCATAAAACAAGCCCTAACGGCTTGGGTTGATCAAGAAGAAGAAAGACATCGTCTAACATTGGAGGCTATGGCCGATGTTGATAACGGTAATGTTATCGAACACCAATCTGTTTTGGCTTGGGCTGAAAGCTTGAATACAAATAAACCATTACCCCTCCCTCAAAAACAATAGCCCCAAAGCAAATAGAGTAAACTTTTATGATGAAAGTTGAATGGTCGAATAATGCAATATCCGATTTAGGCCGCCTTTATGACTTTCTCGCACCTGTAAATAAACCGGCCGCAGCAAAAACAATCCAGTCATTATCGGCGGCACCAAATCGACTTGTAGAGCAACCCTATATTGGAGAAAGGCTTGGACGATACGATCCAAGAGAAATTCGCCGCATTATTATTGCTCAATACGAGATGCGTTACGAAATAAAAGAAAGTATCTTATATGTTCTTCGTATTTGGCATACAAGAGAGCAACGCTAAGTAAACGGAAATAGTTCTAACTCACTTGCAAAACAAACAGCAAAGCGCAAAAATAACCGACAGTCACAAAATCAAACCAACTTAATAAACTGCCGCTACTTGCACCATTGCTTCCCATAAAATTAAAAGAGATGCGGAAAAACCTACTCCCCAAAAAGCGCTGCGTAATAAATGTAAATCCATCAAATACATCATCACGTACATAATTCGGGAAAATATAAAGGCGATGGCGCAATATTGTGCCCACTCAGTTGCTACGTCTAAAGCAACAACGGCCAACACGCCCGGCATAAACATAAGTAAGGCTTCAAAACTGTTTTCGTGGGCTGCTTTTGCACGTGCTCCAAAACCGGAAAGTCCTGCTTGCTGGCCTCTAGGATCCCGGTTATTGTACCTACCAGTTTTACTCATAGCATAGGCCAAGGGTGCTTTCGCCAAAATTGGCAGTATCGTAGCGATAAACAAACTAATCAGCATGGTTTCCATTGGATTTCCCGTTAAATATGACCAACGTTAAAAGCAGCACACTATGCAAGATCCTCAAGACCTTGTAAACAGGTTAGGCGTCATTGCACCGTCGCCAGAGCAGACACTAAATAACACCTGGTATAAAGATCCATCTATACAAGTTACGGTAAAGCGTGATGACTTATTGCACCCTATCATTTCAGGTAATAAGTGGCGTAAATTGTATGGCCATTTACAACAAGCAATTGCGCAGCAATCCCAATCAACCAAAAACCAACATCCTCAAACAATAGTCAGCTTTGGCGGGGGTTATTCCAATCACCTGCATGCGCTAGGCTACTGCTGCCATTTATTAGGTATTAAGTTGGTCGCGATTGTTCGAGGTGATTACTCGCATCAGCTTACACCCATGTTATCTGACCTAACTAACTGGCAAGTTCAAGTGCAATTTGTCACCAAGCTAGAATATCAAAAAAGAGATAAGCCGGATTATTTGCATCAACTCAATGAGCAGTATCCAAATGCCACTATCATTCCTGAAGGCGGCTCAGATTCTTTTGCATTAGCAGGAACTGGTAATATCTTGGCGGAATTACAGACTCAATATGACTATATCCTTTGCCCAGTAGCCAGTGGTGGCACTTTAGCTGGATTGGCAACCGCAATTACTGCCTCATTTCAAAAGACTCAATTAATTGGTATTGGGGTGTTAAAAGGAAAAGGCTACCTGGAAGAATTGGTAAGCAAGCTGCTACCACCTAGTATACCAATACCCACTATCATTCATAACTACCACTGCGGCGGCTATGCAAAAACACCACAATATCTGCAAGCATTCTGTACCGATTTTATACAACACACACAGGTGCCCGTGGAGCCTGTTTACAGTGGAAAGTTGTTTTACGCACTCCAACAGATGATTAACTCCGGTTACTTCCCATCTAATAGCAATATATTGGCTCTACATACGGGAGGATTACAAGGAGCTAGGTAGTTGAAGAACTACTTAGGATTACCATATTAAGTAGTGCTGAAATAAATGCAGAAGAGTTGTTGACCCTCACGATTTTTTAAAAAGAACTCTTTTAAAAAGGACACTTTTTAAAAGAGCAAACTGGTTGAATCGTAGCAATTACCAAAAACAACCATTTTTAGGTATACAAAATAACCATAAATAGTTAGTCTTTGTCTCCGTAATAATTAACCCAAAAACGAATCATGAGCGAAGCAACATTTGATATTCATGCCATTTTTGAGCGCATGTATACTGCTTGTAGTGTAAGCAACGATTTTCAATTAGGCAGACACCTTAATGTTACACCAAGCACTGTACAAAGCTGGCGCAACGCTAAGCAACCTCCGTTAAAAGCCTGTTACAAGATTTATCAAATGACCGGTAATCCAATGGAGTGGCTAATTCAGGGCGAAAAATCTGGATTTGGCCCGGTTCCGGATTCTCCTCAACAACCTCACAAAGGCAAAGCGATAAGTGTTCCTGAGTCGATGTTCGCCGAGGCATTTTGCAGTGAAATTGTTACCGGTATCCGCATGGATCTCTTGCGAACCACAGAAACCTCTACCCCTGAAAACCTGCAAATGCTGGCGAAATCCTTGTACCGAGGTTTAAACGAAACGCATGCGTTAACTAAATCAGAACAGGATAAGGTGCAATGAAACAAAACTTTATAGCTCACAAGATATTTTAGCTGTGTTAGTGCAAAGCAATGACAATATATTGGTGAGGAAGGTGGCACCATAAATACATGCCCAAAGAACCCAAGCGAATAGTAGAAAGTGCATTTTTTAAATTTTAGGTAACAGCGTGTAATTTACTTTTTACTCAGTATTCTAAGGCGTTCTTTCCGACGGGGAAGGCCTTCGATAAACCTTTTCCACCGAGCATACTCAATAAAACGCTGACTCTCTGGCATTTCATCTAATTCTTGATACCACACCACCGCGCGTTCATAAACGGAAGAGGGTACAAAGCCTGGAGAGAACTTTTTACGTAACGTTCTTACCATGTAAATTAAGCAACTAACGAGGTAAACGACGAACACGAGTTCTGATATCAATATCATAGATATTCACTACCGTTGAATAGATTAGGTAAACGCCCATGCTCAAATTGATCGCAGGAATGGCAAATTGATAAAAAGCGGCGTAATACTCAGACTGAAAACTAATGGCGCTGAGATACCTAGTTGTTAGAAGTAAACTTAGTGTAAATAAGAACCAACCAATAACGGCAGCTTCCTTTCCTATCGCCACGTTTTTCCATATATGCACTTGATGAATTAATTTAATTGCTATCAAATGAATTGAAACCCAAGTGCCATACCAAAGCATTCTGCCAATATCTGCATCAATAGTAGATATGTAATTCCACAAAGAATCTCTAATAAGCCTCTGAAATAATTCAGAAAAGGTTAAAACGATGGCGGTAATAGCAAGTGAGGTGGTCATTTTAAAATGACCCACACTAACTAGGGCCTGTTGATCTTTCATGTACAAATTTTGTTCTAAATATACACATTCAGATCGCGGCGCAGACTTGAAGGCCTAGTGGGCTAAGTTGAAAGTCGGCAACAACGAGCTGAATGTGTATATGACGAACCCGAAGGGCAGCGTCTGTATGCGATTTCTACCGCGTTAGAGCCTGTTTCCGTAGGGCCACTATGCTACACATTCTCTGTCTTGTATAAATCGCATACAAACTGCTGCAAAATTGAACATGAAAAATCAACAGGCCCTTAACATACCGCCAAATAAAGAAAGGGAATAAAATCTCTAGCATCCGTTATTCATTATTTGTTGGTCTGGTTTCATCCCTTTTTCTGACAAGTTTTTTTGTGAATTAATCCAGCTTCAGGCAATGATCAAATACACAAAAACTTTTCGGCTCTAGGCTTTTCGGCTTATCCGGAGGGGTAACTCCATCACCACCACCTGTTAAGCGAGGTTTATCCGGAGGGGTTGCACCGCCACCACCACCCTGAGCAAAAAATCCTGAACCTGCTAACACATTGGACGAGGCAAAACCAAAAATTAAAAATATGGTAAGCATAATAACCGTTTTATTCATTTATTCAACTCCAAAATGGTAACTTTAATTACGTTATCTCTAAAATGATTGATACATCAACAAAGGATAAAAAGATATTACCTGCTTTCATAAAAGCAACAAAGTAATTAGCCTTAAGTAAAGGGAGTAGTGAGAGGTCGTGGTGGGAAGTAGTGATCAGAAGCGTGAAGGAGAATCAGAAAGTAAAGATAAGGTCTGAATGACTACCGCTCGTCAAATGACCATCATAATGCCTAGAGCGTATTGCCATGGTCATTTGGTTAGATGACGTAATGTTATTTAACTTGGAAGTGAGAGGTTGGAAGTAAGAAGTTACAGGCAGTATTTAAATGCATCATCCCTGCCCTTGAAGCTGAGGCTGCTGATCGCACTAAGATCACACAGCTCACTTAGAAATGACAAGTGTATCCCCTTCCTTCACACCATGGCGTTTAAACCATCCTTGATTCATCTCCAGAGCAAAACGCACCCTTGCACTAGAAGGAACAGAAGTCATATCCAAAGGTTGCATAGCTTTAATATCGGTGATTTTTCCAGCTTTAGTAATGAATGCTACATCCAATGGAATATAAGTATTTTTCATCCACATGGACACTTTTCTAGATTGTCCAAAATTAAACAACATACCGCAATCCGTACACAAGGACTTGCGATGTTGTAACCCTTGGGCGCGCAAATCAAAGTTATCGGCATATTCAACCGTGAGGTTTTTACCGCCCACATTCACGGTGGCTTGCTTAAATTTAAACGACGATATATCTGCTTGAACTGAAGAATCTGCCTGAACAGAATAGACAAATGTAGTCAAAGCTACAGCTGATAATAAGAACAGAAAAAATGCAGGTGTAAATCGGGTATTTAGTAGATTCATTGGAAGAAAAATCAGTCGCTTGGTGTATCTCTATAATAACCTGATTTTTTCTGAATGATACCTCAACTTTAGTCGATCACCGTACTGAATATTAGGAATAGGCTGACAGATAATTTCCAGAACTTGATCAGAATGAAGATGCTGAGTCTTGGTGCTGGGATGCGGATAATAGATCCAACCAGCGTAAATTTGCTGCGCGTATTCAATCTCACAGGCTGCAAACCAAAAAGTCTCAGGCCCAAAGCCTTCAATCCATTGCACCCGCTCAAATTGAAAATCAGGCTTTAACCATTCAAATCGATAAGGTTTAATCGACACATTAAGCGTGCCTAAATAGCAGTTAGATAAGTCTAATCCTAATGCTTTAAAGAAAGGTAATTGCAGTTCAATGCTACCTGCTGGATAAGGTGTATCACTGGCCTTACCCGAGGCAACTTGATGACCAGCAATCAGTTCACATTCTACTGATTGCTGGCATTTTTTCACATTCTCAGTCATTCACAATGACCAGTTTAGATGGGTTTTTACCATTTAAGTCGGCGTTTATTTAGACATGGGTGGAGTATCAACAGCCGGTGCCGGTTGTTTACTTCCAATATTGCTAACTCTGTTCTTTGCCTTCCCTACCAGAGATCTAAGATCATCTAGAACCATGTATAAACAAGGCACTAACAATAAGGTTATTAAAGTAGCAAAGGCAACAGCAAACGCTAATGAGATAGCCATGGGTATAACAAAACGAGCCTGCAAACTGGTTTCGAACATAATGGGCACTAAACCAAAAAACGTAGTCAACGATGTCAGTAATATCGCCCTAAACCGCGCTTTACCTGCATTGATTACAGCATCGACTATTTTATAGCCTTCTGCCCGCTGTTGATTCACAAAATCCGTTAACACCAAGCTGTCGTTAACCACAACACCGGCTGCTGCAATAATGCCAAACATCGACATCATGCTAAGATCGTAACCAAAGAAGAAGTGGCCCCAGACGGCTCCGGTTAACCCAAACGGGATAACAGACATGATAATGAAAGGCTGAGCATAACTCTTCAAAGGAATAGCAAGTAGGAAATAAACGGCCAACAATCCAGCAACACCAAAAATCATCATTTCCATTTGCTGTTCTTGCTGCTCTTGAACCTGTCCGCCTAACTCAGACTTCACAGAAGGATACACCTTCATAATGTCTGGCATAATTTCCTCTTTCACTTTTTCGACCGCGTCTCCCGGTGTAATAACCACTTCATCAATGGAAGCATATACACGTACTGTGCGAAAACCTTCATCACGGCGGATATAACTTAAACCCGGCTTTTCAAACAATTCAGCAATATCACCCAACATCACTTCTTCACCAGCGGGTGTCGTTACTCGTGTTTGCTTCAGTGAAGATAATTGTTCACGAGTGTAACGTGGGTAGCGCACCATCACTTTAATCTCGTCACCTTCTCTTAATACGCGCTGTACTTCACCGCCATAAAAGCTCAAGCCTACTTGGCGGGCAACATCTTCCGGTGTGAATCCCAATTGATGGGCAACGGGCTTCAATTCCAGTTGAATCTCTTTATTTGCAATATCAATACTGGAACCCACATCAAATAAACCATCAACTTGATTCAATTTCTGCATTAGCATACGACCAGCAGCATTGAGTTCGTCCAAATCTTTACCATAAATCCGATAGCTCAACTCGCCTTCAGCACCCGCCTCGATAACTTCGTCTTGTATGGTTATTTTTTTCAATCCAGGAATGATAGGAAATGATTCACGCCAGCGGCGAGCCAATTCAAATGAATCAAACGGACGTTCTTCTTCATTCACTAAAGGCACGATAATACGACCTGCCGTTGCGCTGCTAGCATAAGCCATTGTATGCGCCACTAATGGTGACCCCGTTTCAGCTATGGTCTCCTTTTCAACATCCTTTATCATTTGTTCCAATTGTTGGATGGCATAAAGTGTGTGTTGTTCAGAAACATTCTCATTCATTTCAAGTGAAATGGATGGGAAATCATGAGGGATACTAGGCATGGGAATAAATCGAACAATGCCTGCGCTCATCATAGAAGCCGTAATAATAAGAATCGCAACAAAGCTTGAAAATGTGATGTAACGGTATTTAACGCATTTTTCTAATGCAGGCTGGTAAGTATGTTCAATGAAATTTTGGAAACGTTTGTTGAATTTAAAACGCCAGCTATTCTCAGGAATATCTCTGAATTTTGTTCCAGCCAAATGTGCAGGCAGTATTAATTTTGATTCTACCAAGCTGAATAACAAACATAAGATAACCACCCCAGCAATAGAGATAAACCCGCCAGCTTCAACGCCCTTGGTAAACAAAAATGGCACAAACACTGCAATGGTGGTTAATACCCCAAAAGTAGCCGGTAAAGCGACTCTCTTAGCCCCTCGTATAACATTTTCTATACTATGTCCGCGCTTCTCTATTTCTGTCGAAGCGCTTTCACCAATCACAATGGCATCATCGACCACGATCCCCAACACCATAATAAAAGCAAATAACGAGGTAATATTAATGCTAATCCCTAGAAGAGGCATCAGCCAAATTGCACCCAAAAATGTGAGTGGTAATCCAACCATAACCCATAAGGCCAGCTTAAATCGCAAAAACAGAGCCAGCATCACAAAAACTAAAATGGCACCTTGAGTTAAATTGCGCAGCATCATGTCCAAACGACCGTTAAGGTAGTAAGTCATATCAACCAAAATTTCCATTTTATAGTTGGCTGGCAACGTTTCGCGTTTAACATCAATATATTTACGAACACTGTCGGAAACTGTTGGCATTGACTGGTCTTTGGTGGCCAAAATATTCAATATGGCAGCTTCCTTACCGTTCAAACGCATATAATGTATTCGTTCTTCAAAGCCATCTTTAATGGTGGCAATGTCACCCAGCAACACTTGTTCACCATTGCTGCCCGTTACCACGGGTATGGTATGAAATTCTTTGCCAGTATAGGCTTGCTGTTCAGAACGAATAGCAATAACGCCTGAGTTAGTTTCAATGGTGCCGGCGGATTGATTGCGTGAATAACTTCTTATGGTCGTCGTAATATCGTTAAGAGACAATCCATATTTTCGAAGGGTTTCAGGCGCAACTTCAATCGATATTTCGTTCTCGGGCATACTGTCAAAATTAACCAGGGTTACGTGATCAAGCTGCAGTAAATCATCTTCGACCTCTTTACCAAACGCTTTTAAAGCGACAGGATCATCAGGGCCTGTAAGCACCAGTTCAATTACCGGCTGATTGAATTCCTGTTTATAAATAATGGGCGGTTCCATGCCATTGGGAAAGGTTGCAATACTATCGACACGTAATTTAACTTGATCTAAAACGTCACTGAGTTCTTCACCAACATTTATTTCTAAGGTTACGCTGCCGCTCCCCCGTCGTACCCGCGTCACCATTTTATCAATACCGGTCACATCCTGGAGTGACTCCTCCATTTTGATCATGACGCTTTCTTCCATTTCCTGCGGACCCGCACCAGGATAGACAGCTTGAATGGTAATGTAATTAATTTCAGTGGTTGCAAACATCTGTCGCTGCATTGTGGCATAGGTCATTAACCCCATCACAATAATGATGAACATCAATAAATTAGCTGCAACCGGATTGTTAGCAAAATAGGCTATCGGCCCTTTATTTGTATCAATCATATTACTCTACCTTGGTTATGCCGTCGTTACTGACGGAGCCGCCAATACCGCCAGAATCAGTGCCGTCAGAAACCTTAACTTGCATGCCACTTTGAGGATATTCAGGCACCTGAGTAACTAACCTTTCGCCAGCTTGTAATCCCTTACTAATGAGCACTTGCCCACCTTCTTCACGTAATATAACGACTTCTTTTTCAACCAACTGGTTTTGTCCGTCTACAACCCAAACATGACTATTAACAATCACTTCCTGATCTACCGATATAACATTTTTCAGAATCACTCCCGGCACCGTTACTTTGACATAACTGCCGAATTTAACTGAGGGTACGTTATTTCTTAAGCCATATGGGTCATCTATAACTGCAACTAAATTGCTCATGCGTGTGGTGCGATCTATCACGCCCAAGTCTCGATCGATTTTCACATCGCGCGTTAATTGGCTACTGTCAGCAACGGTCAGTTTAGCTTGTAATTCTTTAATATTTTTAGGTAGGAAAGGGGCGTCGAATCCAGCGACAGGAAGTATCACTTCTGCACTTTCAATATTGAAGACTTCGCCTAATACCGAACCTTGATTAACAACTTGGCCCGTGCCGATTTGGCGAGAAACAATTAACGCATCGTAAGGCGCTTTAATTTTACATCGCTCTAAGTTTTTTAAAGCCCTGGATAAAGCCGCTTCTGCCGCTTTTAGGCCCGCTTTAGCACTCAACAACTGAGGTTTGCGCAATGCCAAAGAAGACACTTTTTCTTTAGATATGCTAGACCATTCTTCTTTCGCCACTTCGGCCAGTGCAATTTCCTGTTCCAAATTTGCCTGGGCTGCCGCCAAGTTCGATTCAGCCTCGATCAAACCCGCTTCATAATCCGATTCGTCGATATTGACCAACACCTCGCCTTTAGCAACCAAACCACCCACATTGAAAGCATCATGAATACCCACAACTTCGCCACTCACAAAACTGGACAATTGTGTGCGTTCTTTGGGTTGCACTTCGCCCCAAGCATCAATGGTTACCTGATAACTTTCAGGAACCACTGAGGATACCGTAACGAGTGGTGGAGGTGGCTCTGGTTGTTCCTCGTTGTCCTTGGCGTTCACCTTAACCATGACATTGGCGATAATAATACCAAACAAAACAATAAAAACGGGTGCACCAAACTTCACACCAAAGCTAAGCAATTTTTCTTTCATAACGTATGAAATTCCATTTGAAATAGAGGGAATATTTAGTTTAGAAAATAATCTGTTTTAAGTGCGAGCATAGCGTGCTTTCCAACCTGTTCTACATGACATGCAGGTAATGTTGAAAAGAATCTGCCATCTACTGACAATCTAGCTTGAACTACCTGATGAAAATCGACCTGAAATCTGATCCAAGATAGGTTAGATGAAAATATTTGCCCGCAGCCGTGACTCTAACCTAATCAGCGAAAAGTCACCATTGAAAATTGTAACGAATTACTCCTTAAATGCGGCATTTCACCTCAATAAAACCAAATATTTAATCAGAAGAAATAATGGTTTTATTTCTGCCACTATTTTTGGCTTGATACAAATTAATATCCGCTTCAGAAATAACCCTTTGATAATCAGGGTGCCCATTATACATAGCTACGCCTATGCTTACGGTCACCTGCAAAACAGACCCATCTTCCAAAGTAGTTTGATGATTTTGTACACTCAAACGAATTTGCTCTGCTTTCTGTAGCAAATTTCTCTTATTAACGGCACTGATAAGCACCAATATCTCTTCACCACCGTATCGAAAACAAAAATCAGTGGGTCTAACATTCTGGATAATATTCGCAGACACATCGCGTAAAACCACATCACCAGCTTGATGGCCGTAGGTATCATTAACAGCCTTGAAATTATCAACATCAATCATTAATAATCCAAATTTTTCTTGCTGCTTTTGACTCAATGAAATTTCGCGTTTAAAAATACCATCAACAAAACGACGGCTTAGTAACTGAGTAAGCGGATCACGAGAATTGCTCTCTTTATGATTTTTATCCGCTATTTGCTCCAGTAACCAACAAACTTCATTCACTTGGTTGTTCAGCAGCTCAATCATACGCCCAAAATCCGATTTAGCGCATTGTGTGACGCCGTTCAGCACATCATTTTGAACAAAGTCATTCAGTTGCTCCACCAAATTATTGATTTGAGAGAGTTCGTTTGAATTGGGGAAATAAAGGTCGGCTTTATGCACGAACCACAACCCGCAATTACTATGTCGAATATTGGCAATTGCTTTAAGGGCCGTTACGTTGCTAGACGCAATACAGGTAATAACATCTCGACTCCACAATACTAATTCCGATTTAATCTTTTCACACTCTAAAGACAAATCCGAAGTCGCAATTTTCAAACGCAATGCTTGGGCATTGCGTTGGTCATCCATTGACCGGCTAGTATAGCTATTGTTAATAATTGACAGGCAAATATCTAACAACTTATTGATATACACTACCCCTTCCGCCAAATGAGTCTGATCCGCAGAAGTTAAATACAATTCAAAACAGTAGTCTTTTACAATTTGCATACCGTAATCGACCAATTCAACAGGAATGCCTATTCGCGCATGAATCGTACCAATTTCAGTATGTAATTTGGTAAACGCCTCCACGTTAAATTCGTCTCTGGGAGAAAAAATAATTTCGGCCCAATGAGTAAAGGAAGATTTTAAATGCGTTTCAACTTTTTCGTTATTCAGGAAAATGGCTGCTTCATTATCTCTAAGCAACTCACGATAGAATGTTTCAGCAATTAGAGGGGATTTAGGCTGTAACTTAGCCGAAACGTAATTAACGACGCTACCTTTAACCCATTCATTAAGCTTTTCAATAGACATTGCAGGCATAAGAGTTTTACCGCGTTACATATATATTCTAAACTCTCAATTCAAGTTCGACTCAATCTTACAATAAAATGAGCAACTTAAAATATTTGAGTACCAAATCTAAATTAACCAAGTATTAATGCATTGACCAGCATTTAATTGGCTAGTATCTATACAACTCTTTGATTCTCATCAAACTGTTAACCATTAAGGAAGGCCCTTAACTCAATGTCAGTTACGGGAGGCTGAATCTGACCATTACTAAGCAGTTTTAATTGCTCTGAAACCAATTTATTTGCAGGAGCATCCAAGCCCAATTCAGCCGCAAATCTAACAACTGCACCATTGAGAAAATCAATTTCTGTTTTACGACCCGCTTGGACATCTTCCCACATTGAAGATCTTGCTTGTGGGTCTATCGCCAGCATCTTTTGAGCCAGTATACCAAACAACCAGTCGGGTAGTTTAAGAATGATCGGGATTAGTGCTGGTTTAACCGCCGTGAGTTTTGCTAAATGAATTCCCTTTGCCTTACATACAGCTAATAATTCTTCCTGACATTTTGCCAAAACCAAACGATATCCACGCATAGATAGCTCCTGCTTTAAGGGTAAATCAGACAACGCATTAATGGCATTATTAAGGTTTAGCAACAACTTCCCCCAAACAATAGCTGGCATATCACTTTCCAATTTGCAGCCGAGACCAAACTGCATAAAAGCATGCTGCACAGCATGCAGTTTCCAACTATTAGGCAAATGTAACGGGCCTTCGGTGGCGCGATGAAAATGCGCATTGCTATTTTGAACCACATTGAAAGGTACAATGCCACACAACACTTCGGCTTGAGTAACGGCATTAACAACAGGTTGCTCGGCCCCAACCCCATTTTGCAAACACACAATCAAAGCATCCGCCTGGCAATATTGAGCCAATGTTTTTGCCACCCCTTCCATTGCCGTGCATTTAAGGGTAACCAAAACGACATCCGCTGTAGCAAGTTCAGATGGATCCGTTGAGTAAGGCACGTCTGCGACAAACTCGTCGCGACCTTCATAATCACTAATTTGAATACCGCCACGCTCGGATACCGCAGCCTGCAATTGAGGACGCCCTAATAAAGTAGTTTCAATGCCCTGCCTATGCAAAATGGCACCGATATAACATCCTATTGAACCCGCACCGTATATTAAAACTTTCAAATTAAACACTCACAAAAGAACATTCACCTTCCACTATTTTATCCCACTCAGGGGAAAATTAAGCAATACAAATATTTAACAAAATTCTATCAAAATAAATTCGTGTAATCCTGTGTAATATTATTTGTTCGGATAATGAGTAATATTACTTCCTATTAAATAAAGCATAAGAATAGGAATTACAAAACATGTATAACGACTCACAATCCTTAATATTCATTTCAAACAATTCACCTGAAGTGCATTTTTCTTGGCACCAACTAAAGAATAAATTTCAATGTCTCATTTTTGACTCGATGAATGATTACATTCGGATCCATTCTAAAAAAAACCTCGGCATTAATTGTCGGGAATGAGAATGACTTTGTTCTCGGGCAAAAGATTCTGGAACATCGAAAGCATACATCTATTATAATAAACCTCAGCACCGCAACATTTAAAATAATGGGGAGCTTGTCTGGAAAGTCCGTTGATAGTTTAATTCTCATTTGTCAAGAAACGCTGCTTTCCTTGTCTTTTTTTAGCCCCAAAGTTTTTCCTCACGAAAATGACCTTCCACCTCATCAACCTACTAATAACAAACAGAAACGGTTAGTGGAAAAAACATGTGCATATCTAATGAACAATTTAGAAAAACCTTTATCTATCAGTAAGATCTGCAAAGAAATGCATTCAAATAGAAACAGCATTTCTTTAGCGTTCAAACAAGAACTAAACATTGGCGTTTCGGGATGGCTACGCAATCAAAGAATGGTGAAAGCCAAACAGCTCTTGCACAAAACCGAACTTAGCATTCACGAAATATCATCTTTAGTTGGATATTCAGATCAAGCAAATTTTGCCACTGCATTTAAAAACAAGTTCCACAAAAGTCCCGTACAAATCAGACGTATTCTCACAATATAACCATCGATTTAGTAGGGTTGTTATCGTCCATTTAATTTCTCGAAAGGGTCAATTACATCCATAAGTTAGGCCGATTATCATATGACTTATCCGTAACATTTAGCGTTATAACGTTATGTGAAAACGTATTTTTTTGCTCATTAAATTATGAATAGGATTAGTTCGTTCATATTTAGATAAGAATTACGACTAGAAAGAAAAATCAAAAACGATAGAAAATGCAAGGCAATTAAAGACTCTAAATATGGCACGTTTTTGGCAAGCATTTTTAATATAAAAGCCAATAGTCGAGGCCAATAAAAATCAGGAATATATATGCAACTAGACTCTATGTTTTTTTTAAACACCGTCAAGAAGGTTACTGATGAGGAAGATGAAAAACGCCTTCTTATTGAGTGGCATAATCTGGCAACTTTACTTTGCCTACAAACAAATGGCTGTGCCGCTTCCAACTCTTTAATCACAAGACTAAACACATTATTTGCAGCGGTCATGCAGACCATTGCAAATCTAGACTCTCTCCCATCAAATAAAGAGCTGTGCCAGGTCCTTTTTCAACAAATTCGCCAGTTCTACCAAGATCTGAATAACCAGACAGGGCACTCCGAAGAATACAATTTACAACAATGGAAGGATTGGTCCCCCTGCGAACCACCTGCAACTGAATGCTTTATGGAGGAACTTGAATTGTCCGAAGATTGTAAATCTGAATTTCCCTGCATGACACAGGATGCTCCATCTCAAACTATTTCGTCAAGTCTTGAAGAAAAACTTAAATTCAATAAATACGATTAACAGGAAACCAATAAAATGAGCAACTTGAAGACTGATGAATACCACTACCTGTCGTTAAGTACGTGCTTGTCGCACGTAATTGAATTTGCCAGCATCAATAAAAACCAAACACCAGTGCCGACAAAAGATCAACTTGAGCAATTTGAAGTGGCAATGCAAACGCTATTTATTTTATATGAACAGATCGCTCTTATGCCCAACTCGGCTCCCAAGTTGCATTTAGAACAAATATCGACGTTATACACGCCAACTCAAAACGGGTTAACTAAGTTATTTATGGCGTGCCCACCCGCCAAAGATGCCGAGCATTGGTTTGATTACCAAAAGGAGTTTGATGCCCGAGAACAGCAACAGAAAAGCCTGACAGAATTAATTGTGTGGCATACCGGGTTTTATCAAAAAGTGCTACACCTTGCTCCACCGCTACCGATTCCACTCCTACAAGCAAGAATTTCTAGAAACAGGCGACCACTAAATTCCAATGGTTCCAACGACCATAGAGATAACAAAATAAATGGTAAAAACGATGGTTTGCCAGCACTGACAATATAAGCTGCATGTCTAGCCCCCCATCTTCAGTTACACCAACATTTGCCCGTTTCGATTGGTATTGGCAGCCCGTTCAGTGGCTCGAAAATATGTCCCCACAAGATGCGGTAGCCGCAACCGAAAAAGCAATAAACATTCAAGAGCAAGAAAAAGCACTAAAACTTAGGGCTCAACTTCAAGAGAAAAAAGCGGATTTGATAAGACAGGCGCAACAAAAGATGCTTGATTCGCTGAATAATTAGCCTCAAGCTAAACCAAGCCTAATACCACTACCTCACATTTTATCCAGTCTCGAACCTATAAAATGCTTCAAGCAACCTCAACATATACCAATGCTAATTTGGGCTTTCTAAATAAGTTTTGTAAACTAAGATTAATGGACTAACGCACTTGGGGTGCAGTTCTCATTACAGGGTCATTGGCGAGATCATTTTGATTGTGCATATTGAGTAGAATAGACCAGACTCCATCCTATTAGATTTTCCATATACATGAAGATTTTTAGCAATCTGCATGCATATGGGAAAGCTTAGAAACGTGAACGTTTATCTGAACAAATCCGAAGAGACATTCATTCTGAGTCCGGTGACGACAAGAAGTGGCTACAAACCTGACTAGCTAGTGCCGCTCCCGTTTTTCCCGTATTCGCTCTTTTCCCGGTAATAGGGTTGTTATAAAGTTGTTCATCGTTATCTAACCGCGCATCGCTAACTAATTGTCGATACTGGTCGGCCATCACAGGGTTTTCCAACCATTTTGCATAAGCAGTCCCCATAGCAACCATACGTATTGTGTTCTGGTTCCGAAACGCATCCACCTCATTTTGGACAGAAAAGGCCATCGACTGAGAAACCCCAGCAGCAACGGCTTGTTCTGGTGCCCCCCCCAATTTAGTGTAAGGCGGCGTTTTCGTTTTCTGCTCATTTTCTGACATTTTTATCCCCTATCTATATTTGACCTAAAAGCACCAACCAGTTGTATAAAAATATGAATGATTAGAGGCTTTTCTTACTTTGCTGCTGCATTTGCATATTGACCTGATACAGAAACTCAATCATACCTTTAAGCCCATCTGAATCGATGGTAGACACCAAAGGTGCACTTTCCATCATTCCACCAGGTTGAGCTAAATGAATCGACAAACTCAAATTATTTTGATGTTGGTTGTAACACAAAGACCAACTTCCCGGAGACGTGCCATTTGTCGGGTCAAAAGGAGCATTTAAACAGTTAGAAATATCTTGTGCCGTAGCGGGTGTTGTTGAAGACATTGTAGACCTCCTAGTGTAGTTGTATTTTGAGGGGGTGAATGTTTAACTTTTCGCCCTTGGTTAAGAACCCAGAATTTTATTGCATGTTTGCACCATCGCCGAGTTCGACAATGTTTGTGATGCGTATTGATTTGAAGTGTTATTTAACATAGACAGCGTTAATGCGTTAACTAGTCCACCCAGTGATAAGGTCTCTAAAGTAGCTTTACTTTGATCCTGAACCTCTTCATTAATTGCGGCGGAATTTACTATATATTTGGTATCAGACATAATCGAAAACCTTCTGATTTAAAAGTTTATGCAGTCCAACCATTGGCTAAGCAAAAACTTGATTTCAAATGAAAAGCCTTGAAAAACGCCCACCGGACGTTTTTCAAAGTGCTTTGCTACTTTACTTGTTTTGTGAAAACAACTTAGTAACACCCAATGTCGTAGCAGCCTGATAACTCACATTCGCTTGTTGTTGGGCATATACAGCATTCGCCGCGGCCATAGCAACAGAGTTACCAATAGTTTGGTATAAACTACCCATTGCCATTGCAGGGGCTTCAGCCAACACTTTCGTGTTTGCAATAGTCACCGCATCAACAACGGCACCATTCACTTCGCTAGGTTGAGTCGAGCTCATAATCTTCTCCCATTAACAAATAATAATGAATACCGATTAAGACTGGTTGTCTGCGAACAATTTAGTCACACCAAGCGTACTGGCAGACTGATAGCCTACATTTGCTTGTTGCTGCGCATAAACCGCATTTGCCGCTGCCATTGCAACTGAATTACCGATAGTTTGATACAAACTACCCATAGCCATTGCTGGGGCTTCAGCCAAAACTTTAGTGTTTGCAATCGTTACTGCATCAACGATAGCGCCATTTACTTCAGAAGGTTGTGTTGTACTAGACATAATAAAATTTCCTTAAATTAACGATTAATGACTAATTAGATTAACTATCTAAGTTAGCCTTGGTTTTGACTGAATAATTTAGTAACACCTAAGGTGCCGGCGGATTGAGATGTCATCCACCCCTGCTGTTGTGCATAAACCGCGTTTGCCGCAGCCATTGCTACAGAATTACTAATGGTTTGATACAAACTACCCATTGCCATTGCTGGTGCAACAGCAGCGACTGATGCATTCGTTGCGGCAACGGAATCTACTACCGCACCATTCACTGCACTTGGTTGTGTCATTATTATTCTCCTAAAGGTTTATTCAAAAATGAAAATTTACGCGTTTTGTGAGAATAGCTTAGTTACACCTAGCGTAGTGGCTGCCTGATAGGCAACATTAGCTTGCTGCTGGGCATACACTGCGTTAGCCGCAGCCATTGCGACAGAGTTACCGATAGTTTGGTATAAACTGCCCATTGCCATTGCAGGTGCCTCGGCAAGAACCTTAGTATTTGCAATAGTAACGGAATCAACAACTGCACCATTTACCAAATCTGCCATAACAGATCTCCCCTATTTTTGTGTTTAGCGTTTGATTGCTGAACCCAAATAATTTTTGGATTCTATTCTTACTAATGCAGAGAATGTGCCAACCCAAAACCCACAAAATTAAAAATATAACTCGTTGTTTTTTATTATTATTTTACAAATACGGGGAAACATCTGATTTTAACCGCAAATAACTCAACGGATTAAAACAACCAAAGGTGAAAATAAGGAGGTCTTATTCGGCCATTAGCCTTGTGGTACAAGCAAGGAACGATAAAACCTTGCAGGTAATGGTAGCCCTTCGATTTGCGGGCCAGACGGGTCTTCTTCAAACCCTTGGCGCTTAAACATCGCGGCTAAATTAGGATTAATCAACGTCGAAACCATGCCAATATCAGCAGAGACCATTGTGACTCCCACAATGTTATTGATGGTTTCTGCTATCAATGAATCAACATAGCGCATTGCCTGCTCAGGAGATAAAGGAGAAAACAAGCCAAATGTTTCTGGCAGTATATTAAGGTAGCCAATATAAATGGCTGATTGCCAACTCACAATAACTAACTCAGAACAAATAGTTAGGTCTGAAAGTATTAGCCTTTGCCAATACAAAGGTGCTTTATTTGGATTTTGATTCGGATGGCTATTAGTTGACGAAGAACTCGGGCGTGGCTGTTTTACAAGCCTATTCTTCTGCACAGGAAATTCGAATGGGTCTAGCATATAAGTGAGTAAGTCTTGATAAATACGCGGGCGGGACTTCTGCAACACCTCCATTTGATCAACAATGATACTGCCCAAAGCAACTTTGAAATCTTTTTCCAATCGTTGCTTGGGCAATAACGACAAATTAGTTAAGTAAGTCATATTTTGTTGAGATTAGGGCCTGTTGATCAACCAGATTCATACATTGCTCGTATTGCCTGAAGTTCTTGGGATTCACACTCAGGGGGAGAGCTGATTTGAGTATCGGACTCAATGCCCGGCAAAATATTAGCCTGAGCGCCACATTGAGCGTCAATCTGAGCACCCGGTTGAGAATAATGCTCAATATCTGCACCTATTTGAACAACAGGTTGCGGCTCTTGTTCCATCGAAGGAATAGTCCCAAATAATTTTTCTTGCTCGGCAAATAACCGATTAACATTGGTTGCAAAATCCCCAGGTTGTTTAGCTTCGCTCCCACCTATTACATTTGGAAATGCCATTTGCACCGGTTCAAAGGCTTCCATTTCGAAAGCCGAAATGGCGTGTTTCAACAAATCATTCCCTTGCTCAACTAATTCACTTGCAGCTTGAGACTTATGTTCACTGTTTTGATTGACCTGATTCATATTTGAACCTCTTTAGAATTTACTTATACGCCTGAATCAAGCCGACAATAGATGCTGCCTGATGGCTAATATTCGATTGTTGTTGTGCAAAGACTTGGTTCATGGAAGCCATACCCACATTGTATGCCATAGTCTGATACTGACTGCCCATGGCCACCGAGGGCGACATACCCACTGCCATTGCGTTAATCATAGATACACTTTGTGCTACTGCTGAATTGATCCCGTTCACATTATCCCCTCATCGGTTTGGTTGGTATTAACAAATTACCTTTCAGATAACTTTATAAAGAGAATATAGCGAAATCTCTGCCAACTTTTTTCGTGATGGTAATTGAACCTACACCTTAGATTTATTCAGGGCTACAGAAGGATAGATATTGAATAACAATAATGATGCTTTAATGAGAAGTGGTCGAAAACGGCCTAAATGACAAAAATCGTGGCGACTTTCATCCATAACTTTCATTCAGAATTTATGACATTACTAACTTGGTTTGAGATCTTGTAATACTTGCGCTCCAACTTCACCCACTTTGGCCAAATTGTCAGCTGCAAAAGTAATGGTTTTTGTCGCTTCCTCTATTATATCTTTATACTCTTTCATCGCTGGATTCGCCAACCAACTCGCCGATGCCACGCCGATGACGGTTGTTTCAATGGTACTGATATTTTTTAATAAATCGGCTGCGCTCTGCACAGCCAACGCAACAGATTGATTTATACTTGGCTGTATCAGTTCTTGTGCCGTATTTGTAGAAACCGAACTATTACCAGCATCACTCATTTACCTTCTCCCTTTGTTTCATTTCTTCATCAACCTGCTTTTGAAATGCATTAATATAAGCGATTGATTGCTTCGGTTGATTCAGATCAGGAGGGAGTATCCGCACATAATCCAGAGCAGCAACATACTGAGTGTCCGACTCCAAAATTTGCATCGGATTTTCATTATTCGCAGCAACAGGTTGCTCTAATTCCTCGACCATAGACTGCATGGTGTCCCAATTTTGTTGTGCTTTAACTTCTTCGGCTTTAAGTGCTCCCTTAAGCTCTTTACTGGTATTAATAAACTGCTCAAAGTCCTTTAATTGCTCAACTTCAAATTGGTTATTCGCTTCAATCATATTACTAATAGAAACACTCATTCAACGCCTCCCAAGTTAAACTAATTATTCTGACCAGATTGCGACATCTGTTCTTGTAATGTTTGCCGCATCTGCTCGAATTGAGCCTGCATCTGCATCAAATATTCAGTATATCCACCATTAGTATTGCTGTGCAGGCTTTGTTGAAAAAGTTCGTTGGCCTGAATCGCCCAATCCGGAGATACACTATGGACGATATTGGGATCGATATAATAAGGCTGCTCGACTTGGTTAACATTGTCTTCAGCATCAACGAAATTAGCATGCTGATTTGCTGTTGAGTGCCCTTGCTGCTGTTTAACTTCTTTAACAGAATGGCATTCAAAATCACCTTGATCATTTTTCTGTGTATCAAATATCAGTGTTGACTGAGCCATTGGTGTTTTCCCCCTGATTCAAAGTATCTGAGGGTGTTGGAACCTTCATGCTGCTTTTCATGGTCGCGTTTATGCGATCAATAACAACATCAAGATGGGCCATATTTCCCTCTTGCAACTTTGAAATATCATCTAACGGTACATTTGCTTCAGGCGGTTCAATGGGATCTGCTAGAACATCATTTTTACCCTCTGAAGAAGGTTGTTCCTCTGCAGCATTGTTTCCGCCGACATCCTTAATTGTGGTATTTTTAGTCTGACTTTCATTCGGGTTTTGCAATTGTTGTACCATTTCATCCAGCTTGGCCTTTTGATCCAACATGAGTTGCATCAGCATATTGTCCGCATCCGTTCGTAACTGTTGCACTTGTTGTTTTGCCTCCTTAGTTACCGCCTCCCTATCCGGACTCGAAGAATTGGATACCACTGCCGGAAGTTTATCTGTGGTCGATTCATTCATATTATTACCTTATCGTTTGAATTTGGGCCAAGCGGCGTTCAACAACTTTGCGATGCACTCCTAACAACCTTGCAGCCTCCGTTTTGTTACCCTTGCTAATTTCAACCGCCTGCTCAATAAGCGCGTCATGAATGCTTTTCAATTTATTCGATATAGGCATATCGATAATTTCCAACGCCACCCTAGCCGCCCAATCAATACTGGCGCGACACATCGCTAGTTGTTGGATACATTCAGCGCTAACCTCGGGACCATCAGCCAACACAGACAACTTTTCAACTGTGTTTTTTAGCTGACGAATATTGCCCGGCCAATCAGAAAATTGCATAAGCTTTAATGCGCAAGGTAGGAAACGAATTCGATTCGTTTTACGCGCAAAGTATTTCGCTAGTACAGGAATATCGTCTCTGCGATGATGCAGGGAAGGAATCGTTATTTCGAACAGGTTTAATCGATACCACAAATCTTCCCGAAATAACCTATCTTCAACTAATTGCTCCAAATTAGCATGGGAAGCACTAACTACCCTGCCGCTGAACTCCAAAGTTTCGCTGCTACCAATTCGATTAAATTGCCTGCTTTCCAGTACCCTTAACAATTTGGCTTGATGAATCAAAGGTAATTCTGCAATTTCATCCAAAAACAAAGTGCCATGATTAGCTTGATAGAAAAAACCTTGCTGCTTTTTATCAGCACCGGTAAACGCGCCCTTTTCATGGCCAAAAAAAAGCGACTCAAACAGGTTTTCAGGAATGGCCCCACAATTCACACTAATAATACGCCCGGCTCTCTCACTAAGCTGATGAATCGCATTAGCAAACATTTCCTTGCCCGTTCCTGTTTCGCCATGCAAAAAAACAGTGCCATCGCTAACAGCAATTTTTAACAAATAATCTGCCAGCTGCCGCATATTAGTGTTCCGACTAATAACGCCAGGCAACACTTCTGGGAACATGGGTGTAAAATCACTTGTAGAATTCACCGTTGGTTCTCCTAAAAGACAAATAGGAAGAAATCTTAGAGGTAAGTATTTTATTTTGCTTTTGAATTCGTCCTTATTTTTTTTGAATTTGTCATTTCATTTGCGGTCTATTCAGTCAATCGTATTTATTTTATCCTTTTTGGTAGTCAGTATCGGCCACAGCAGCGGGCTATTTGGAGCAATTCATCCATTGATAAACCATTACAGCCGCTACATTTTCTGTATTTAGAATACTCATGTTAACTATGCGCCAACCCACAATAGAAGTTAAACATTTGATAAATATCAATAAAAATAAATCATCTCTCTAATTTCGCTACCAATAAGCAGAGGGTGGTCTGACTTTTGTAATCTCGATTCATAAGCACTTAATTCATATGCAATTGAACTGGAGATTTTAGAATGAGCGAAAAAAAATATATGTGCAGTCCTTTAGGTGACATGAGCACACTGTTTGACAATGTATTTGGCGCTAATTTTACCCGAGCAATTATCAGCGGCGAAACTCCCAAAGAGGACAAATGGATCCACCCCTTTTTCACTAGCCGAATTGATGCGCTTATTTTTCAAGACATCTTAATGGGCCAATTGTCCATAGATGCGACTCCAACAGATAAGCTAGAAGCCGAACTCATGACTGGTGATATGTATTACGGAATCTCATTATCGGTATTAGTAAAATTGCGTAATGAAGTTGATTTATTCTTACAGAGTTCTATGGAATCAATGTCCGTTGACGGTAACAATTCCATACTCAGCATTTGTGGCTTGGGGTCCGCTGGTGTGCCTAGGTTGTATAACAAATCCAATCAATATTTTACACCAGAGCATATCGCAGAGTATTTAGCCGAGCTGAAAATCACCGACCCTGAAACACTTAAAATCTATGTCACCAGTAATTCCAGTGCCGCCCAACGCAATTACACTTTCGAGAGCACTGAACAAATGCAGCAACAGTTTGCAGCAGACTTAAGAGGTGATAATAGTATTTTGGCAAGCTTAATTGGTACACAAGGCAGTTTAGCTTCAGATTTGTATCAATTGTTAACCAACGAAAATTCCTCTTTTTACAGTGAGTTCTCTAAAACCGAAGTCTACGGCTATCTATTCCCTTATTTAACTCAGGGAACCGAAGCATACGGTATTGATGAAGATGGAACAGGATTGAGCAAATGGAAAACCCTTAGCATGGCTGCTATGGCATCGGTATACACAATAAATAAAGATTATTATCAACAACTTCCCATTCGACGCAGTTTAACCAAAGTCAAACTGCGATAGATAATAATCCACTGCTCCACAATGTAAGAATAACGAGGATTGAGCTAAGGTCCTCGTAAGTCGAATCGCCTACTCCTCAAATTAACGCCTTAGAAAAACGCAGAGATAAACATGTTAAGATTCGCGCTCAATCAGTCCAAAAACAAGATCACAAAAAATAAATCACTCTTTTTTTCATCGAAAAAATTCATTCACTATCAAACGCCTAACGTTTTCAACACTGTTGATAATGGTCTTAAACAATCTCAAACAGTTAACACCCTGTTCAGTAAAATCACCCAATTTGAGGTTAATAGACAGGCACAATTGCAGGAAAAAATTCGTAACATTTCACCAGAACATGATATTCACATCATTCCCAACTACCGGAAAATGTTCCTAGAAGCACAAAGAATAAGAAATGAACTCCGTATTAAATATCAACCAGCAATAGCTCCGCATTACATTCCCAAAACCAACACCATATCAATAATGCAAAAAGATGATATTGACGCACTATCTCATGAGTTCCGACACCACTATGACAAGATCATTGGCAATATTGATTGGGACATTCCCGAACACAAATTAGCAGCAGAACTGCTCGCTTTTCACGCACAAGAAAAAGTGGCACTAGAGCTGTCACTACCAAAACCCTTAAGTTGGTCATTCAACACCCCATATCAGATGGCAAAGAGTTACGAAGGAAAAATCAACTATCCAGGAACGTTAACAAACAGTATTAATTCGGTGATCCAATACCTTAACAATAAGCAATCAACACAAGTGTTAAATGAAGAAAATCAGCAAACACTGAGGTTCCTTAAAGAGTACCAAAATTAATAAAACGCCAAGTGAAATTTAAGCTTTAGAGAGCAAATGAAATGAGTGACTCATCAAATAACTTCTGGCAAAACATGCGCGATAATTACCAGCACTTCAACTGGAACAACTATGACTATCAAGGGCAGTTGAGCCGATATCGATACCAAGCTGGAGACTGGGCGCAAAACAAAACCCTAGCTCTGCACGACAGTACATATGCGCTTTTAAAGTACAAAGATATAAGTAGTATGTGGTTTTTCCGACGCCCTCAAGCTTATTTCCACAACATCGTTCTAGAGCAAATGCAAAAAGTAACCCGGCCCGCTATCGAATACGCGGGCACCGGATTGGGACATGCGCTAGACAAAACTGCCGTTCGGACTTGGGAATCGGTTAACCCAATTAACTTCAGTTATATTTATACTCACCCAGCACGAACTAAACTTTATTTTTCTCAACGTGGCAATAACATTAAAAGATATGCGGACGCCATAGACCGCCGTAGTTACATACAAACAATCCTAAACTTAAAAAGTATTTGGGTGCAAAATGTTAGCAACACCTACACAATTCAAAAATATTTATGGGACAACAAGCTTTATTCACCCGCACCGTTTTACCGACCAACTAGTATTCTCGTTGATAAATCTCAGCATTTAGCACTAAGTTACTATGATTTAATGACAGATAGAGTAGCAGAAATCATTGGCTGGTCTTTGATTTCAGCCACGGCTTTCCGACTACCAAAACAGGCGAGAGGTCGAACCCAAAACGCAACAAATCTGTGGGTAAAAAGACTCCGCCTCGGCTACATGCCCATAACAATAAACCTGCCGATAAAAATGTTTATGATCCGCCCTACAGTTCGAGTGCTATATAACCCATGGATTTTAGGCTCCATCGTTACCTACAAGTTATTGTCCAACTTAGGGCAAAACGTCAGAGATTCTGAATATCTAGAACAAAATGAGCCCGGTCTATACCAAATTCTCGGTAACCAAGGAAAAAGTACCACGCGAGCCAGCCGCTATCGTGATCAGTCGGAAAGCATTAATGCGCGTAATTCAAGCAACCGGATCATCTAATCATATTGGGGAATATTCCTCGCTTAGTAATCGATAAACATCCCGACTATTCGCTTGTAATGAGGTGTAATATCTACCCTGGGGTTTAAGCGTTAAGGTGAGCCAGAGAAATGCCAAACCCTCAGACAGCAGATTTCCGAGGATTCTGCTAAATCACTTTAAAATGGATATTGAATATGACAAACCAATTGCAAACTATACTTTCAGAATCACAATTTAATGATATGTTTCCTAATAGAAACGAGGTATTTACCTATGCCGCATTAGTGGAAGCGGCCAATAAATACCCCAATTTTTTAAACAACCCTGAAGCCGGAACAAATATCAGCGAATTGGTCGCATTTTTAGCAAACGTTTCTCACGAAACAACGGGGGGATGGGATGATGCTCCGGGTGGAACATATGCTTGGGGACTGCATTTTGCTCAAGAGGTAGGCTGCGAAAGTGGTGGGTGTACTCATTACGAAGACCCAAATAGCCCATTTAAACCTGTAGCGGGACAAACATACCAAGGCCGAGGTGCTATTCAATTAAGTTGGAATTATAACTATGGTCCGGCCAGCCTAGATATTTTCAAGAATTCAGACGTTCTTCTACAATCCCCTTCAAGAGTTGCATCAGAGCCGCTAATGGCTTGGCAAACCGCTATTTGGTTTTGGATGACACCACAACCTCCCAAGCCATCATGTCATGAAGTAATGGCAGGTGAAGCAGGAAGCTTTAATGGTGACTTATTTGAGGAAACCGTCAATATTATTAACGGTGGAATAGAATGTGGTAATGGTATGAATGATAACTTGCTAAATAGAATCGGTTTTTATAAGCATTTCGCTGAAATATTAAAGGCACCTATTCCAGAAAATTTAGGTTGTTATTGCGCCAATTTAAAAAGATAACATTATTGAAACTAAGCCGGAAAACCCGGCTTTTTAAACCGTAAAGAAATGTAGAGCATGCTCAACACTCCTTGACTAAGCCTGCTCAGATATTTTCAATCCAACACTATCGGCTTCCAAAACAATGCCCGAACGCATTTCATCAAGTAGCCAAGCCAACTGCTTGTGCAAATCGCGCCCATTTTTTTCCTGCCCTAGGTAATAGAACACTTCGGCTTCGGAAGGCGCTTGAGCTTTAAACGGTAAGCGCTCAAATCCCAATTTAGAAATCGCTTTATGAGAAGGCTTATTATAGTCAAAAACCTTAGCAAAACAGCAGTTCATATTTAGGTACTGTTTGCCTATTCGCATCAATATTTCCACGGCTTTTGGTCCTAGGCCCAAACCATGAAAATCCGTTCCTAACCAGTAATAGAAGAAACCGATGTTATTAAAAACTTGCAAGCTAACCGAACCAATAAACCCATATTCTTCATGCATCACGGCAAACAGAAAACGGTTATTTTCTTGTTGGCACAAATGCAACCAATGCATCCAATGTTGTGCCGAAGGAAACTGAGGTAAATTGCATAATTCACCTATGCTTCTATCTGCATATTGCCAACCAAAATCCGCAACATGATTAAAATTAAGAGGGGTTATGCTAATAGCGCCATTACGCAAGTCAGGTAACTTATAGGGCGTATTAGCCACTAGCTGACTTAATTCCTGCCTTACTTTCATCAACTCGGCATCAAAGGGACGCACCATTAATGCCTTTTCGACCCGATTCAGTGCTTTGTCGAACAATCCCATTTGAATTTCAGCTAGTGCAACTTCACTAGCAGTTGTTTGCCAATTTCCTCTTTCTTGCAAACGACCTAATGTGGACCAGTCACATAAATATCGTACAAGTGTAGCCAATCCTTCTACTTCAAAATTAGAAAATGGTTGTCCGTGTTCATCCAAGACACGACGCACTGCCAACATAATATCTTTGCGGTTGTGGTGCTGAATTTGCCCGTGTGTTAACTGGCACAATTCAGTTAAAGATAACTTAGCCAACGGACTTTCCCCGCCATTTAGAAAGAGCGGACTGGAATTTCCATGTGCTGATGTATCGTCAATGAGTGATGCCATGCGTACTCCTAAATTCCAGTTTGGTGACAATGCCAAGTAATAGTTAGTCGTTGTATTGATAAATTATCAAGCAAAGTACATGCCAAGCTTTTGTTTTTACATAACAAAAACTGTGCTTTTATCAATTTATAGGAATACTCCTACTTAACCCTTGTCTCGCTTTTCCTTACCCTTTCAATTGTTGGCCGAAACGCTCCAAGGTAGAATGCTAAATGGTTAAAACCGGCTAATCCGAACCGAAATAAAGCGTCTAGCTCACGTTTCCTGTGAGAGTTTTCCTTGGCACTCTTCATGCAACTTCATGCCTAAGATTTTTTAATTCAATCACATGAAGCAATACCAGAGAATTATCATGCCTAAAAATATCCCTGAATTATCCACCAGCAAATCCTTGGCAATCCTGATTTCAACATCAACCGAAGGATCTGGCCATTTCGAAAATACGATGCTAGTAACGGAACGATTCTTAATTGAAATGCAGTGGAACAGCACCTGTGTTTGGTTGATTTTCGAACAAACCGATATGGAAGAATTAGAACAAGAAATACAAGAAAAAGTTGCACGCCGACTCCTTGATTTGTTTTTAAGTAAACGTATTCCTTGTATCCCTTCTGTTTATATTTGGTCGAAAACAGGTGAAATATCCACAGAGGATCTCATTGTAATAACTGGCGGTATCGACATCAGCACTGTTCAACCTGTTCCTTTTACAGATTTTATGGGGTGGAACACAAACCTTATCCCTCCCAATGCACGATACCTTATTCAATGCCAACCCTTATGGTGGAACGGTGAAAAGAACAAATGGGAAGGAAGCGATCAACAAGACCAACTTACCTACGTTAATGGTGCCAAATCCGGAATATGGCGCTTAGATGGCGACCTTGAGTACGATGATGAAGGCGATTTAGAAACGCTTTCAGTAGTTGAAATACCCACACCTGAAACATTGCCACAACGTGTTATCCGGCCGGTTAACTATCTGGAACTAAATGACCTACGCTTATCCAATGGCAAACCTGAACACTTCAATGTTGTCATGTATGGAAACTTTCCAGCTGGATCTCAATACGAGCAAAAACAACTACAAATATACGAGGAGATATTGAAATCCTTAAGGTACATAGCGAATAAAGGAGCGCAATATACAATAGATCTCACTCGAATTGCTTCTCAGGAAACCCAAGAAAAAGAAGCAAAGAGTAATAAAAAATATGCATCCGATAATTTTATTATTACGCCCAAAACTCGATTACCCAGACCAGAATTTCAAGCCTTGCTTTGTCGCGCCAATTTAATGATGTCTGAAGGTCAAAACATTGAAAACGAATGTGTTTGTTTGCATGTGCCCGTGTTCCAGTGGCGAACCCCGGTAGCCAGCAACAATGATTACAACTTTCTTCCAGAAGCCTTTCAAAACTTGGAAATTCAATGCAGAACGTACTTAAACGAACATACAGCCCAAGATATTGATGACTTTAACCCAGAACCTAGTGGTGAGATTTTCCTCAGAATGATGCTTGAAGGAATAGGCGAGTACTCTCCCAATGCGTGGGAAGGCGATAAGTTAACGATACTGCTAAACACCTTAACAAATTACTTATCTGAGCAAGATTGAAAAACGCAAAACAAAAGTACTTCATTCAGACTTTGATTTAGGTTAATTATTATCACTATATTGAATGTAGAATCTAGCTTTCACAATCCACTTTAACGAATCTAAACAAGGCAGGATTAAACCATGAGCAACTATATTATTGGCGGTTGGACACAGAGAACATCAGACGTACCACCTTCAGGCTTTTCCAAAACCATGTATGGCATGATCACTAACTTGGAGGGCCTAACTTCCGGCACAGCAACAAGCCCTGGTTGGAGTCCTGCTAACACATCTGCGCCAGTTGTACCGACAGGCGAAGCATTGTGGACTTACGGTGGCGGATTATGCTCGCCTGATGCCATGCCCTCCACTTCCGAACAAATTAGCGCGATTGTTGAGTGCACACAAAACCAAAACTGGGCCGGCGTAGATGTTGACGACGAATGCAATATGAACATCGACAACGTTGTTGAAACCATGCAACAACTCAAACCTGCTGAATCCAGCTATACCTTCATTGCAGGTTGGGCCTACAACAATCCCAGCGTTTCCACACAAGGAGAGGCAATAAACGACGCCGTGTTAAAAATAGGTAACGCGGGGGCTGCTGACCGTTTTATTTTGATGTGTTATGACACCAAAATGTGGTCTCAGCAAGATATTGAAGGCAATGTTAGCCAAGCTATTGATCGAACCATCAATATTAATGGTGTTCCCCAGAAAAACGTTATTCTTGCTTTAACACCTGCTGGATTAAATGATTGGAACCTCAATTACTTTCTGGATCAAGTGATAAACCATGATATTGGCGGCCTATTTATTTGGGATTTTCCTTCACTTAAAGATTCCGACCTAGCCACCATTAAAAGCCGTCTTGATATTAGTGCTTAGTGATCGCGTAACTAGCGTGTATAAACGGAAAATAAGGACCGCGTAAATTTTGCACTAAGTTTACTCGGCCCATAAATGCTCGTATACTCAAAGCGAAAGCATTTCAAACTACTTAGAATAAACTGGAGGGTAAACATGATTGTAGCCAACACCTTCCGGGCAATTGGATAAATTCACTTAATCCAATCTTTTCGCCCGGCCTGAGGCCGGGGCTTGTGCTAAAACAAAATAAGCACAGATAAACAGCCCCGAAATTGCCATTTTAAATGGCAGTCTGACTACGTGACAGCCATATTGATGGCAATGTCAGGGGTAATCATGTTTAATCCATTATTTCTAAATACTTTAGGGTGGAAACCCTTTTTCCAACAACAATTATCACTAGAAGAATACGAAAACAACACCATCGCGCGGGTTGTTGCGGTGCATCGAGACCATATTGAGTGTTTGACTGAATCCGGTACACAACGCTTTTCAATTCTGGCATCCACACCCACACTTGCCACCGGTGACTGGATCACCATTGACGAAAAACAGCATATTAGCCGTTGCCTTGATCGCTTTTCGCTAATTGAAAGAAAGTCCCCCGGTAGCCAAGTACAGCGGCAATTGATGGTCGCCAATATTGATACTGTGTTTATCGTTAGTTCGCTCAATGACGATTTCAGCTTGAACCGCATTGAACGCTATTTGGCGATTTCTAAAGAAACCAATATTGATCCGGTCGTGATATTAACCAAAAAAGATTTATGCCCCAGTACCGAAGAATATGCACAACAAGTGCAATCTCTCGATAGCAACTTGCCAGTATTCGCGGTTAGTGTATTGGAGCTTGAATCTCTGCAACCGCTACTTGCCTATTGCCAAACCGGCCAATCCATCACCTTGTTGGGATCGTCAGGTGTCGGTAAATCGACTTTAATTAATGGATTGATTGGGAGTGAACAACTCGCAACTGCCGAAATTAGAGAATCAGACAGCAAAGGTCGCCACACAACAACCAAACGGCAACTCATTGCTCTTGAAACCGGTGGTGTGATTATTGACACTCCCGGAATGAGAGAACTGCAAATTGTTAACTGCGCAGAAGGGCTGCAAGAAACGTTTTCCGACGTTGCTCACATAGCCAAGCAATGTAAATTTGGTGATTGCCAACATCAAACCGAACCCGGATGTGCCATTCAGCAAGCCATTGGTACAGGAGAGCTAAGCGCTCGCCGATTAGAAAACTACCAAAGGCTGCTAAGAGAAGAGGCCCACAACACATCAAGCATTGCTGAAAAAAGGGAGAAAGATAAGCAACTAGGCAAGTTCTATCGCTCTGTTTTAAAAGGCAAACAATTCAGGAAAGAATCAAGCTAGGATGCGTTGACCTTTTATATTCAAACGTTGTTTGTAATGGTTTAATCAATAAGCCGGATCCCAAATTGGGATTCGGTTTAGCTCTGGTTAAATATCGATTTAAAATTGTCTACCTAAACCTTTCTATCTAAACAGAAAGGAAACCGTTGTTTTAATATTATCCTGCGCTCTTTCTCGCGAGTTAATATCAACAGCAAAGCTTCTTCTAGATAACATACGTAAGTGAATGAACTTATTATTGTTTACACCAAACTTAATGCTACAGGTTTTCTGGTCCAATTTTCCAGAATAGAACTGCTTGCTAATATTCACATTACTTCCATGATAAAGACTGAATTCTTTAACCGGTAAATCGTAAGCCAGAATAAAAATACCACCCTCTCCGGTATCTGCGTCGTAAGTTAAGTTCACATAAGAAGGCAATAGTGCTTTGCCCTGCACTTTCCCATTTCTAACGTAACCATTAATTTGGGAGTATTCGTAGTTTTTTACTTTTTTAAATGCCTTAAAGATAACAAGCGTATTCCCAATATCATTGTCCGTACATATAGGTTGGGCATTGAGAAAAGCGGGAAAAATTAACATTAATACGCACAAAAAACGCCGCATTGATTATCCAGGGTTAGAGTAAAATTGACTTAATTTAAAAATTCATTCCCATGTCAACAGCCATGTTACAGCCCAAAAAAACAAAGAAATGAAATGTATCAGGTAAAAGATTGAGCCACAGATAGGCCTATTGAGCAACAAAATAAAACGACTATGAGCAGAACTTAGATTTCACTCTATTTTAAACAACCACATTTCACTTTATTTCATTCATGGTGGTGTGCAAAAATTCCCCCTCAACAACAAAAGAGGAAATATCATGCTAGCGCAAAATGAATCAAAACTCACAAAAAACACTGAAGCTCTTCCAACAGAAGTCCCCACTTACAAGCCAACTATCGACAACACTTCACTTAACCTTGGCCAGTGTACAAACGAACTCATATCAGGTGCTTATCCTTCGCCTACACAAGGCACTCTCCAACCCACATTAGGAGCCGCTACTGGGATACCTACCATTACATTTGGAGCAATTGGTGATCAAGTTCAATTAGAGTTTTTGCAGGAATACGCCGTGTTAATCAAGGCAGAAGACTGCCCGTCTTTTATTAAATACTCAGTACATGGCAAATGCATACTTTTGACATGCATTGATAATGCACCCGACGGCCAAGCCTATCAATTAGACTTTACATACCAATCGGGACTCAGTTCGCTATGGGCAGATCCTATGATCGGTATCAAAGGCCCCCAAGGATAAGTCATTATAAGTAACATCAATTCAGGATAAATAACTACTGAGTACAAACTTTTACATTTTCTGCAAACAAGGAAAGATAGGTTTTATTCTCACACAGGCTATCAAACCACGGAAGGTTAAACCAAGCAGCGCCAACGCCGGCGTCAAGGGCCACTTCAACCTTGGCAATGGCCGAGTTATATTCACCTAGTTTTGAGTACACTAGGGCAGAAGCAAAGGCAACTTCGCCACTGTCCGGTGCCATGCGGTTCGCCTTGTTAACGGCCTTTATTGCTTGTTGAGGATCACCTAAATGTAGCCATGACTGAGCACGTAGCAATACAGACTCAAGATCCTCTTTCTCTACTACGATTTTCAGTATGTTTTGATATATCTCTGTAGCCTTTAACTCATTACCTAAATACAGTTCAATATCAGCAAGGTTTAGTAACCAAGCCGGCTGATTAGGGCTCATTTTTACCGCACGTAATGCCGCTGTTTTAGCTAAAACAAAGTCTCGATTAAGGGAGTAGGATATGGCTAGATTATTTAGATCCATGCTTTGAGCATTGTTTGCCGTTAGCTGTTCAAAAGCAGGAATTGCTTTGTCTAAGTCACCGCTAATCAGGAAAACCGATGCCAGCATTTGTAATGCTGAATATTCGTCAGGGATCACCACTAACAACTCTTTCAGCGATTCACTTGCCTGTAAATAATCTCCCAGATACCAATAACTCACCGCTAAATTAAACAAATTGTGCGAACTAAACCTAAGTGCTAATCCTCGTTTATAGTATTCAACTGCTTGCTCATATTGTCCGTTCGACAAGTAATAGGTGGCCTGTAGCTCATTGAGTGTGAGTTGGTCCACCCCCTTGTCTTTTGCTTCTTGCAAAAGCATTTCAGCACGGCCTGTTTCTTTTGCGTAAAGCGCAATCCAGAGCTCGTCAATCGTAAACTGCTGATGCTTTCGGTAATTCGGGGGAGCCATGGACAATATCTGGTGTAGCTGCTTCAAATAGGTGCTCTCATTGCTACTGCGATACATGTTAAGTGATACCTGTCGAAATAATGAATACACCGGGTATAAATGAGGGGAACGTTGCACCAACAATTGCAGTTTATTTAAGGTTTCCTGTGATTCATCGCCTTGAAAATGCACCGATTTATACAGGTGTAAAAAAGTTGCATAATCTTCCTCGCTTAGTTCAGAATTAATGGCAGCAGTATCACTAAAATAATGACTTGATTCAGGGAAAAGGTTCGCGAGTTTAGATTGCGTCTCTAGAAGTGTACTTCGTAGTGAATAAGTCTGCATTACCCAGCTAACAGTTTTAGCTGTATTCGAGGTCGCTCTTTGATATAGAGCCAACGTGATTTCACAATGCCCTTGCTTACATTGTAAATTGGGAGTGATAACGTGATGGGCGGATGTTTTTTGAAAAACGCTCTGTATATCAACTCCCTCTTCACTCTGCTCATATCGAGGGACCAAGTGCAATTCGGGATGCTCTAATACGGCTTGGCGAACACCAAAATCCAGGGCCGTTACAATAGATTCCCTTTGTTTAGACGTGAAAAATTCCTCATCAATAACAACAGGTTTAACGACTGCTACGTATTGAATGGGTTGCTGCACTTGTCCAAGCCACATAAATAACGCAGCCACGACCACCACTATGCCAACCAAAGGATAAACCAATCTTTTTTTGCTCGAATTTAATTTCTCAGTTATCTCTACCGTGTCGTCATCCTTTAACGATTCAAGTATCAACCCTTTCAATACCTTATCCAATTGCTGTGCAACCACCTTAAATGATTGCGGCCGATTTTCGGGGTCTTTCTGTAGTAATTGATTAAGTAAAAGTACAACTGGATGGGGAATAGACGGGTATATTAGGCTAGCATCAGAATGCTCTCCTTTGGTTATTTTTGCACATACCTCTTCAAAACTACTTTTCCCAAATGGAGAATATCCGGCAATAAGCTCATAGGCCAAGACACCAAACGAAAACAAATCACTTTCGGCTTTCACTGGTCTTTGTTTTAGTAGTTCTGGCGTAATAGTGCCAACACTAGCAAAACGTTTCGCTAAATTTTGAGGCTGGTTTAAATGATGCGCCAATCCAAAATCAATGATTTTCACATTGCCTGATTCTGTAATAATCACGTTAGAGGCCTTCAAATCACCATGCACTAACTTAGCATTGTGTACAGCCTGCATACCTTCGGATATATCTCTAAGAATGCTTAATTTATTTTCCAACGACAGCAATTTTTCTCGTTGTATTACTGCCAGAGTTTCACCCTGAATTCTTTCACCAACCAAAAAAACATCTGATGCTTGTTCAATAATGCTATACACCTGCATTACATTGAGATTATTCACCTTCGCTAAGGATTGGGCCTCAAGGAGAATATTTTCACGGTTTTCCTGGATAAGTTCTGAACGGATTTGTTTGAGGGCAACAGTTCGGTGCAAACGGCTATCAAAAGCGCTATACACTTTTCCCATACCGCCATCACCAATTAATTTTAATTGCTGAAAATGAGCAAGTGACTTATCAGATCCCATCATTTAATAGTCAAGCAATATTGGTTATGTCGCTTACGGAATCAAACTCTACTTGCCCGGCTTTAATAATGCGAAGGGCAAGAGATCCGAACCGGATTTGATGAGGGCGACGTTCGATAAAATTAGAGGCATTGTAAGCAACACTCACGACCTTAACGAATTGCTTTCTTGCGCGATGCACATGCAAATTCAAATGCATTTCTTCCATGTCCAATGCTTTTGCAGCCTCGTCGTTGTATATCCAACCTTGCTCTGTGGGCGCTAACCCCTGCATGGCGTCTTGTGCTCTACGCCTTGCAAGATATAGGGAAAGATAATGATAATTTCTGACTTTAAGATCTTCAAAGTCATCATTTGCTAGCACTATCAATTGAATACTTTCTTCGTCCTGACTAACATGAAACTCAGCAATAATACCGTCAAGCGGAACGTAGCTTTTTTCCAGATTGATGGTTTGTTCATTCAGTTGCGCCAGACGTAACTGCCACCGAACCCCTTCAATACTGATGAGGTCTCGATCCTGAAGGCAACGTTCTTCTATATCGGAAGAGCCTAAATCCTCACTCCACCAACCTCCTTTGTTTTTGTACAGTGCCAAAGTAGGCGCATCATCATTGGGCAACATATTGTAAGATTGTAAACAAATGATATTACTGGTTGCTGTATTCGCTTCATCAAATAAATAGAGGGTATCTTCAGGGGGTGTAGAGTCTGTAAAAGTGAATAACTTACCATCAGCACTACCGAGACTGACGCTGTCCTTTTCATTTAACTTAATATATTCATTTTTCGGGATTCGGGTTTGATTTATCCAAACACCATTGGTGCTAACATCTTTGATCATCCACATTGCATTACGCCACTCCATTACTGCGTGATACCGTGAAATTTCGGAACCATTTACAACCGTATCCACAGAATAACGTAATCGACCAAAAGTGTGATACTGCAATAAATAGACGACAATATTATTGTTATCAATGAGATGAGCCACAATGCAATCCTTAATAGACTATCAATGCTGCGCCAAAACACGCCCAGCATTCTATTTTATCCTTACATATTAGCTAATTTTCTTAGGCTATTGAAGATGAGATTCAAGATCAAATGTAAGACCCTGCTTTAGTTGAAGCACTGTATGAAAATAAACCAAACCAATCTTTCTATCATATGAGCCTAGATCAAGCCTTAGGCATATAAATCTGTGAGGTATAAAAAGTGAATGGCGAAATATTAATACATTAAGGAAAAAGCGACGTTTACTCTTTCATGCCGCTGATTATTCATTGCCGTTACACTTATCACGTTTGCATTCATATTTTCTGTCGCGGTAACACTTACAAATGAAATAAAGCGATCTTCAACTCACAAAGGGGGTTAATACTTTTGGTATTGCCCTGTCATTATGAGAGCGTTTTTCCGGGGTTACAGCGTAGAACAACATTTGTAATCTTAAACAAAAAACCGGATGCCATTGCTGGTCACCCGGTTTTCATTTTTCTTTGACGAACGCTTTACTCGCGTTCGTCATTGAGCTTAATTATTCTACGTTAAGTGTAGGAATAATATTCGCTTTCGCTTCTGCTTCTGCTTTCTTGAACGCATCCATTTTGTCGAAGTTCAAGTACTTGAATACTTCATCGCTCATGGACTCGATCTTGTTCGCATACTGCATATATTCTTCCGTTGTAGGCAATCTACCCACAATCGCACCTACCGCTGCTAATTCAGCAGAAGTCAGGTAAACGTTTGCGCCATCACCTAAACGGTTGGGAAAGTTACGCGTTGAGGTTGAAAGTACCGTTGCACCTGGAGCAACACGTGCTTGGTTACCCATACACAATGAACATCCTGGCATCTCGGTACGCACACCAGCTTTACCGTAGATGTTGAAGTAACCTTCTTCCATCAACTGAGCTTGGTCCATTTTGGTAGGTGGAGACATCCACAAGCGCGTTTTCAATTGCTCTGTATTTTGTTCAAGCAATTTACCCGCAGCACGGAAATGACCAATGTTAGTCATACAAGAACCAATGAATACTTCGTCTACTTTATCGCCTGCAACGTCCGACAATGTTTTAGCATCATCAGGATCATTCGGGCAACAAACGATTGGCTCTTTAATGTCTGCCAAGTCGATTTCGATAACTTCTGCATATTCTGCATCAGCATCTGCTTCCATCAACTCAGGATTAGCTAACCAAGCTTCCATTTTCTGAGCACGACGCTCAAGGGTACGAGGATCGCCATAACCTTCGTTAATCATCCAACGCAACATAGTAACGTTTGAAGTTAAGTACTCTGCGATAGACTCTTCAGAAAGCTTGATTGTACAACCTGCGGCAGAACGTTCAGCGGAAGCATCGGATAGTTCGAATGCTTGCTCAACCGTTAAGTTTTTCAGACCTTCAATTTCTAGTACACGACCAGAGAAAGCATTCTTCTTGCCTTTTTTCTCAACAGTCAACAAACCCGCTTTAATACCATACAGTGGAATGGCGTGTACCAAGTCACGTAATGTAATACCGGGTTGCATTTCACCTTTAAAACGAATCAAGATAGATTCAGGCATATCTAACGGCATAACGCCCGTTGCAGCAGCAAAAGCCACCAAACCAGAACCCGCAGGGAAAGAAATACCAAGAGGGAAACGTGTATGTGAATCGCCACCTGTACCTACGGTATCTGGCAACAACATACGGTTCAACCAACTGTGGATAATACCGTCACCTGGACGCAACGACACACCGCCACGAGTCATAATGAAATCAGGCAAAGTATGCTGAGTATCAATATCAACTGGCTTAGGATAAGCAGCAGTATGGCAGAATGACTGCATTGTTAAGTCGGCAGAAAAACCTAAACAGGCTAAATCTTTCAACTCGTCACGCGTCATAGGGCCAGTCGTATCTTGAGAGCCAACGGTGGTCATTTTTGGTTCACAGTATGTGCCCGGGCGAATACCTTCAACGCCACACGCTTTACCTACCATTTTCTGTGCAAGCGTATAACCCTTGCCAGTGTCTTTTGGTTGAACAGGCGTACGGAATAACTCAGTAGCCTCTAACCCTAACGCAGTACGCGCTTTATCCGTTAAGCCGCGACCAATAATAAGATTGATACGTCCACCAGCACGGACTTCATCAAGAATTACTTCAGACTTATAGCCATATTCCGCTAATACTTCGCCTGTTGCATTGTTAGTGATTTTACCTTCCAGTGGGAAGATGTCGATCACATCACCCATTTGCATTTTTTCTACGTCGGCTTCAAAAACTAATGCACCCGCATCTTCCATTGTGTTGAAGAAAATTGGCGCAACTTTACCACCGATACAAATACCACCACCGCGCTTGTTAGGTACGCCCGGCAAATCATCACCGAAATACCACAATACCGAGTTAGTGGCAGATTTACGTGAAGAGCCGGTGCCAACAACGTCACCTACAAAAGCAACGGGATGACCTTTGGCTTTAACTTCTTCAATTTGAGCTAGTGGCCCAACGTCACCATGAGATTCAGGGTTCAAACCATCGCGGGTCATTTTGTACATGGCACGAGCATGAAGTGGAATGTCAGGACGAGACCAAGCATCTGGTGCAGGAGACAAATCATCGGTATTGGTTTCACCGGTGACTTTGAATACAGTCATAGTGACTTTTTCTGGAACGGCTTCTCTAGAAGTAAACCATTCAGCATCTGCCCATGATTCTATGATGTCTTTTGCGTAGCTATTGCCCGCTTTCATTTTATCTTCGACATCATGGAAGGCATCAAACATCAATAACGTGTGCTTTAACTCTTCAGCTGCCAACTCTGCCACATCAGCATCGTCTAACAATTCAACTAATGTTGAGATGTTGTAACCGCCATGCATGTTACCCAACAATTGCACAGCCGCTTCTTTAGAAACGACAGGAGACTTGGCATCGCCTTTAGTTATTGCCGTCAAAAATCCAGCTTTTACATATGCGGCTTCATCTACACCGGGAGGGACGCGTTCAGACAACAATTCCAACAGAAAGTCTTCTTCACCTGCTGGTGGAGCTTTCAACAGCTCAACCAAATCAGCTACTTGCTCTGCGCTAAGCGGCTTAGGAGGAATTCCCTCAGCTGCACGTTCTTGTACATGATTACGATAAGCTTCTAACACTGCTATGTTCCTCTTGTTTAATCTAGGCCCGTTGACCTTTTTGCGGTCGATTGACCCTTAGGCGCAACTATTATGCTTCATAGTATAGATTTTTAGGGGGCGCAGTATAAAGAAATACGTCCCAAATTTAAATTGGAGGGGGCTTTAATTTGATTATAATCAGCATAAATTTCTGTTATAGAATAATAAAAACCTGTTCACAGAAAATGATGCTACATCAATGATGACTCAATATAGCGGGCAATTAACGGTTAATCCACATTTTTGAGCTAACATTACAGAGAAGATTAAAGGGTAGACGATGGCATTTTACCAACGGCTAAATTGTTAATCGACATAGGATACAACCACTAAATGTACTTAGTCACTGCGGCCGGTATTTTGATGTTATTCCTCGGGTTTATCGGTTTATTTTTACCCGTACTTCCCACCACGCCTTTTGTACTGCTAGCTGCAGGATGCTTTGCAAAATCTTCACCTAAACTACACTACTGGCTCAAAAACTCCGCGCTGTTTGGCGCCTTGTTACAGCGCTGGGAACAAAACCAATGCATCACCAAAGGCACTAAAATTAGCGCTGTGTGCATGATAGTTCTATTTGGCGGTTCATCATTAGTATTTGCCGTACCGGCAGGTTACCCACAACTGGTCACCGGCGTTTTGTTGTTAATTGGTCTGGTGGTAGTACTCAATTTAAAAACCTGTACAGATTGCACTTCAACTGCGCCCGGAGACCGGCCTTAAATATACTGGTGAGCGAGTCGTACCTCTGGGACCGGAAAGAGGATTGAGCAAAGCCTAAATGCCCACAGTAAGCTGTGCATTCACTTACTTCTAATTTATCTAGCCATGCAATGCTTTCAATGCATATTCAGGATCGGCATCAACCAGTTTTAATAAAGCTCTGGCAGCACCTGTAGGATTCCTGCGCCCCTGCTCCCAATTTTCCAGGGTACGTTTACTAACGCCTAATAGCGTGGCAAATCGACGTTGACTTAACCCGGCTTTATTCCGTATGGCTTTAACTTGAAGTTCTGCAAATTCTGTTATGCGAACAGGTTTGGATTCCCCTTTTAGGATGTCGTCGGCTTGCTTAACACTTGTTAATAACTCATTGAATGATTCTTCATTCATAGCGACCATCTCTCTACAATTGGTCGTAGTCCCTTTGTCTGGTTATCGGTTAAATCGGCCTGCAAACCACTGCATTCCTCGTCCGACGTAATGTCGGTGATAATGCGAGTGAATACCGGCGTTTCAATAATCACCATATCGATCCTTTCTTGTACTCCAATGGAGTATTTTGCAGGTGTTTTAAAAACAGTCAATATTTAATATATCCAACCTAAATAACTTGGCTTGCTCAGTTTGCTTTTTCAAATCCAAAAATACCGGAACAGCGTTTCCATCAGGATAGTTTTTCTTCCCGCTTTGTTAATCATTTGTAATGAATACGTATGCGTTACATTGTCAGATTTACCGCATTGAGATAAAAAGTGACCTCTAGGTTAACAAAGTCTGTTGCTTACAATCTTACAACCCAGTTTTTATCGTTGCGGAGATAAAACCAATCCTTATGAACCTAGCCCACTTACAGCAAAATCGATTCAATCAAATAGCCAGTCGATTTCAGCAGCTCAATGAGGCGCTCGTGCTTTATGCGCCGGAAAAAACGTCTACCAATACGGGGATTTTGGTGCTACATGCCGTGGTAAAAAACGGCACTAAAGCAAACTTAATCACCAACCTTAATTGGTTAAGCGAGATCCAACATATTGCATTCCATTATCTGCGTGTATCAAACGGTCGCAGGATTGTTTTTTCCGATGGCGTATTTTGCGAAATTTACTTGCATGAACCCAAAGACTTAACATTAGATGCCATGCCGGGTTGGCATAATCAGTGGCAACGTCCAGAATTCCAATCAAATTTATACCCAAACACCGAATTAGCGAATATCGACCAAAATCGAGAGTGGTTAATAGGTGAGCTACTAACCAGTATTATTATCGGATTGCGAGCCTACTCCCATGGTGAAAGGCTTTCTGCTTTCCAATCTATTCAACAAAACTCTCTCACTTATCTATTAAAACTAACCATCCTGCTCAAGTCTCAATCCATGGTTGCAAAAGAGGAAGTGCAAGAAGAAGATCTCGTTAATTGGGAAACCCACTTTCCAGAATTAAAACAGCATCTCCCTGAATTTGCCGCTGGATATGAACGCACACCAGAGTCATCCGTACACATGCTACGTTACCTCGAATCCAAATTACCGATTAATTACTTTATTAAAGATCAGATACTTAATCTGGCAGAATCTTGCCAACAACCAGAATAGTTAACCGATACGCCAGACTATTATTTGAGTATTAGCGATAAAGTACCGAGGTATTAACACAAAACTTGATCCACATCGGTTGTGTCGTCTGTACTCAGCCACTACTATAAGGTTTCGCTACTTCTTGAGGGAAGATGAATGCAACCGCTTTCGGGTTTAGACGCGACTTTTTTGTTCTTAGAAACAACCAAAGTCCCCATGCATATTGGAAGTGTTGCCATTCTGGAAGGCACACTAGAATTTGAAGAATTTAAAGCCTTTATCAGCGACAGAATTCACCTGATAGACCGACTCACTCAAAAACTTGCCTCTTCTCCGTTAAATATTGATCGCCCCCATTGGATAACCGACACAGAATTTGATATCAACTTTCATTTACACCGTACTGCCTTGCCACAACCCGGCGGCTGGCGAGAATTACGCTATCTCGCATCCACTATTTTTTCTCAAAACCTAAACAGAGAAAGGCCTTTATGGCATTTCACCTTTGTTGAAGGCATCGACAACATTGCTCAAGTTCCCAAAGGTTCGGTAGCCATGATAAGCAAAGTACATCATGCCGCTTTTGACGGGAAAGCAGGTGAAGCGCTACTCAGTATGTTATACGACATATCACCTACCCCATCCCCAAAAAAGGCACCCAAACCACCATCAACCAAACAGCTTTCAGAAAGCAAATTGGATAAAACATCAGGTACCCTGAACCTCATAACAGAAACCGCCACCAATCTCATTTCCAGAAGCTCACAATTACCAGGCTTGCTATGGGAAACGGGCAAAGCCTCTTTAAAAGCGGGTTACTTATCCACACGATACGGCATCGATATGCCAACTCTGCCATTCAGCGCGCCTAAAACCCGTTTTAATCAATCCGTTCAAGCCGAACGCACATGGAATAGTGCCATTCTAGATTTGCAGAGGGTGAAGCATATTCGCCACGCAGTAAAAGGTACAACAGTCAACGATGTGGTGCTTAGTATTTGCGCCGGAGCCGTTCGTAAATATCTGTTAGAAAAAAACGAATTACCAGAAAAATCTCTGGTGGCCATGATCCCTATATCCACCCGTGGTAATGAACAAACTCAAGCAGTAGGAAATCAGATTTCAGCCATGTTTGTCCAACTAGCAACGGATATAGAGGCCCCGCTAGAAAGGTTGGCAAGAATTCATCTCAACACCTTAATAGGCAAGCTGTATCAGGATGCAGTGGATGCAAAAAGCTTAATCAAATATGCAGAATTAATTCCATTTGGTTTAGCCAATATCGCCGCAGGATTATATAGCCGAGCCAATATCAGTGATAAACATAAACCCATTTTTAATCTGGTGGTAACCAACGTTCCCGGCCCCCAAATTCCGCTCTATCTGGATGGACACAAACTACACGCCAATATGGGAACCGCCCCAATAATAGACGGCATGGGTTTAATGATCCCTGTCGTAAGTTATAACGGCACTCTATCCATAAGCCCAACATCATCCAGCAATATTATTCCTGACATGGATGTATTTACCCGTTACATTAGGGAATCTGCAAATGAACTAGAAGCGGCGGCTTTGAATAAGCTGCACGAAAAAGGTTTAACCGACAACATTGCTAAGGATTTTTAACCATTATGAACTCTGTCGCCTATCATCCGGAACAACGTTATTCATGTAATGGCATATCCATCGCGGCAGATAGTTTTGGCGACAAGCAGAATCCGCCGGTGCTATTAATTATGGGACTAGCCACGCAGTTGATACATTGGGATGAAGCCTTTTGCAGGCAACTGGCGGCAGCGGGATATTGGGTGATACGTTTTGATAACAGAGACATTGGCGGCAGTGATCACTTAAAACATTTACGTTCGCCTAATTTGTTACAGCTCGCTGGCAAACACTACTTCAATGCACACTTTAAAACGCCCTATGGTCTGATAGATATGGCGAATGACTCAATCGGCTTAATGGATGCTTTAAACATTTCAGCAGCCCACGTTATTGGCGTATCAATGGGTGGCATGATTGCCCAAACCATGGCCATTCATTACCCGGAGCGAGTACTTACTCTCACTTCCATTATGTCTGGAACCGGCAATAAAAAACTGCTCAAACCCGATCCCAAAGTGGCATTTACCGTACTGCGCCCCCCTCCTAGAAATCCTAAACAGCATGTGAGCCAAGCAATGAATATGTGGCGAGTGCTACATGGTAAACACTTCCCTTTCGAAGAAGAACGCACTCACAATATCATTACCAATGCCTTACAAAGAGGATTTTCAACACGTGGGGTGCTACGTCAATTTAGCGCCATAGTTTCCGAAAAAGACCGAGCCCCCTTATTACAAAAAACTCAAATACCTACGTTAGTAGTACATGGTGACGCCGACCCACTCGTCAAAGTCGCCAATGGTATTCTTACTGCTGAATCCATACCCGGATCCAAGCTTAAAATAGTGAAAGGCATGGGCCACACCATTCCAACACCGGTTTGGCCAGAGTTGATAGATGAGTTTCAGGGATTAATTAAGGCTGTGTAACCCGGCTCAAATTTAGATAAAAAATACTAGGCAGATGGGAGATAACCCGTGCGTTACAAGTTTGCCAGCAGTAATGCTGCTAATACACATCAATATTGCCGTTCATTCAAACTTCATTAAACATTATTGAGAGATATGAGAGAAAGCCTAAGAACAAAAATCATCAAGGTTTGTGATGAAAAGATTGAGAAGAAAGGCGCAAATGTAGGGCTATCATTTTACGCATTTTTCGCTAATAAAAATGATGACCCTGAATTATTAATGGAAGTTGCTGAATGGTGGATAATGACCCATAAACTGGATCATTTTGAAAAAGCAGTAAAAATAAAGAATATGATTGAATCATTTTAATACAAACACACCAATTCACTTTAAGTAACAGGGTAAAATCACGAATATAAAGTAAGCACGAAAATAAAGATAATCAACCTAACGTAATGCTTCTCGACAAATATTATCCAAAAACGCTGCAAGTATATCCCTATAAGCTCAAAATTTTTCATCCCTGAAAAGTATATTTTGGCTAATTTTTATCGAGAGCCGCTCATCAGCACCTGATTGTTCGATTTATAATCACTCATGCTCTCGGCCTGCTTTAAGTAGCCACATTGACAGTATTTAGGTATAAATTTCGTTGGCTGCCCATCAATACGCTCAAGAAAACACCAAACAAGCCCAATATTAATACCATTTAATAGCAATTAAATCTTGAAATCATATAATAAGTCCAACATCTGTAGTGTGAACTTAAACAACCCAAATCCTGGATAAGAAACACCTTCCAGCACAGCTAAATAGTATTCTAACCACCCAAAAGAGCATTACAAAGAGCTAGTCAGAATTCCCTAGTAAAATAGGACTCTATTGCTTTAAAAAATAAGCGCCAAGTAAACAATTTTTTGGGATCACTATTTACCATTATATTTTTAACCTACATAACGGAGATATCATGAGTGTAACTGTTTTATTAGAAGTACAATCTAAACCAGAAGACCTTGAAGCATTAAAAACAACTTTTCGAGACACGCTTCCGGATACTCGTGTCTACGAGGGCTGTCATGGTGTTGAAGTGATAGGAAATCAGGATGATGCTTGCAATTTAATTCTGGTTGAAAAGTGGGAATCACGCACGCATTATGAAAAATATCTAGGCTGGAGAACTGAGACAGGTGCATTGGAAAATTTAGTGAAAATGCTAACCCAGCCACCAATTATCCGTTACTATGAAAATTTAGATATTTAGTCATTTTGGTCAAGGTGGCTAACTGGTGTTGAGGTAGAAACGGAGGAACGGTGTGCATAGTTCCACCTTCAATACTAATTAGTCTTTTAAAGGATCGTAAACGCCTTTTCTGCCAGCACATTTCCATTGGCTATGATTTCGAGTAGATGCTCACCCGGATAATGTTTACGGGTGCTCATCTGCTTTAGTGAATGTTTTCTGCTGTAAGTCTTTTCACTCTCGTCAAAGTCATTCTCGGCAATTTTAAAGACTTTACGATAGCGCTTACCACCCGCTTTAACAAAATGAATAGCGTACTCAATTCGGAGTTTCCCCAAGTTGGGCTTGTCAGTTTTCAGGGCAAATGTGAACGGCAGGGAACCACCAATATTCACTTCTTTGAACTCCAATTGAATAGCCACCGGTAGAAGATGCTCGGTATCACCCAAATTAAATAGTTTAAGAATTCTAGGTTCAGCTTGCTTCAATAAAGTGCGAGAGCCATGCTTTAAGATCCAATCCGTGTGTTCATGCGTGCCCAAGTTATTGCTAACCAAATCAATGACAACATCTGGGTTATCTTTGGCAATATCGTTGATGTTATTAGCAACACTTTTACGGACATATAACGAGTCATCACACTTCAGTTTATGTAAAATCGGTAATATTGGAGCCGGGTCGGTTTTAAATACAGGTAGCGCCATTGCCCAAGGCAAACGAGGGCGACACCCTTCCGACGCTAACCGTCGCACATGTTCGTTGTCGTGATTAGACCAAGCTAACATTTGCTCCATCATGCGTTCGGGGTTTTGAATGATAAAAGGCCGCACAGCAAATTCTGAACTGGAAAATTGAGTAAAGTGTTGTAACCCTGACATAGATGTTTCCCATTCATCCAACCCATATTTTTCTACAAAATCTGGAAAAAACATCGCCGCAAACCCTGAGAACAACTCACTTACGGGCTTTAATACTTCAATTGCCTCGGCATAGGGCAAATTCAAACATTGATGTAACGACTCAGTTATTCGATACATTCGCGCTTTAAGCGCCATATCCTGCCAACCATCACTCAATACCGCAGCAATAAAATCAGATTGATTAAAACCATCAAATTGTTGATGAATTTTATCCGCTAGATGATTGATAAAACCATTAGAGTAAACCAGTCGTAATTCTTCAGCCATAATTTTCAACTTCCGTGATATTAAGAATAGTAATTAAATCTGCCTGTTTATTATGTAATAAATCGGCCAATGTGTATTGTTGTAACGCATACATAAAGGCATCAATCGCTTGTTTTAATACCTCCTTCAGCTGACATGCAGGAGCAATAATACAAGGAGGCTTATAACATTCAACCACATTCAAACTCCCCTCCAATTCCAGTACGACATCACCAATATTGATATATTCAGGGGCTTGATTAAGAGAAAAACCACCTCCCTTACCCCGCTTGGTTTTAAGCAACTTAACCTTACCCAAGTGATGCACTATTTTATTAACATTGTTTCTGGATATACCATACACATCGCTAATTTCATCAATACTGGTGAGCTGATTTTCCGGCTTTAAAGCTAGATAAATCAAGATGCGTAACCCGTAATCGGTATACCGTGTTAAATGCATATTCGCTACCTATTGTGTAAAACGGCGAACGCCGTAATAAGTTTGACTCACACATAAGATACATCTAATATGCACTTATTAAAAGTGCATTATAAAAGCATCTTTAAGCCAGCACTGATATCGATATTAAGAGATAAAGCTTAAATGTGTCACTCACATTGACAGTCCCTAATTAAAATCTATTGAAAACCGAATGAGAATCCAATGAAATATTCCATATCATCCGCACCGCTTTGGGACTTAGCTTTTAGACCCTTCTTTTTGTTTGGATCGTTGTTTTCCGTGGTAGCAATGACGTTATGGGCATTGCTTTTAAGTGGCGAGTTTGCGTTTACACCTTATGGGAATGTTTACTTTTGGCACATGCACGAAATGATATTCGGCTTTGTGGGTGCCATAGTAATGGGATTTCTATTAACCGCGGTTCAAAACTGGACAGGCATAAGAGCCCCTCATGGATACTCTTTATTGTTTTTATTTTCGCTTTGGTTGTTTAGTCGAATAGCCATGCTGGGACTCATCCCAATATCTGGAACATTGATTGCCACTATCGATGCCGGCACTTATTTGGTGGCAGCCTTGTTGTTTGGACGGGTCATATTGTTATCAGGTAACTACCGAAACATGATATTAATTCCAGTCCTCTTAATGTTCGCTTTAGCCAACTTCTTCACTCACGCTTCATTGCTTTTTTCTGTACCCTACTTGCTAAATTTAGGAACCCATTCCGCTGTATTCATAATCACCTTGTCCATGATGGTAATCGGTGGCCGTGTTATCCCTTTGTTCACAGCGAACGCATTAAAAATAGCATTACCACCCGCCCTCAAAAAACTCGAAATAGTGACGATTGCCAGTACAGTATTGATTGTCATTTTGTATTTAACCAATACCGTTAATAAGCTACCCGGCCTGTGGGTTGCTGCCGTATTTCTATTTGCAGGAGCATGCCACGCATTGCGAGCAAAAAGATGGTTCGTTACAGCCACTCTAAAGCACCCCATGCTATGGTCTTTGCACTTGTCCTACTGGTTTATCCCACTCAGTTTTATTTTATTTGCTGGCCATTATGCAGGGTTGGATATCTCGCACTCAACGGCTGTTCATGGGCTAACCGCCGGTGCAATGAGTTCTTTGATTTTATCGATGATTGCAAGAGTATCTTTGGGACACACTGGCAGACCCATTCAAGCCAAGCTTCCAATAAAAATAGGCTTCGGAGTTATTCTTTTAACAGGATTAAGTAGAGTGCTAGTCGATGTAATATTTGAATCAACATCACTGCCGCTTTATATGCTTACTGCGATAGCTTGGTGTATCCCCTACGCCGTTTTTGTAGTGTTTTATGCAAAGATACTGACCCAAGCAAGAGCAAAGTAGTAGAAGCCTTATAGAAGCAATTCCGTTAGAACTGATTAATTTGGTTGATACGCTAATGCAAACTGAAAACCAGTTATTGAGAAATGAATTGAAGAAATGGAATCCTTTTCAGGATCCCTTCTTAATGAAGAATTAGCTTACTCGGGCAATATTGCGTTGTGGTAAACGTTTTGAACGTCGTCGCAGTCTTCTAACATATCCATGAATTTTTCGAACATGGGCATATCATCGGCAGCAAGATCCATGTGTGCTTGTGGCACAAAAGTGATTTCATCAGCATCGAAAGTGATACCTTCAAAGGCATCATTCAGTGCATTTTTCACTTTAAAAAATTCAGTATGAGGCGCAAATACAGTAATAGTACCCTCTTCCATTTCCACGTCAGTTACATCAACATCCGCTTCCATTAACGCTTCTAAAACGGTGTCTTCATCGTCGCCTTTGAATACAAACACGGCTTGATGTTCGAACATATGTGAAACTGCGCCCGGTGCACCAATTTTGGCACCGCTTTTAGTGAAGCAGTTACGTACATCGGTGATAGTACGGTTATTATTATCAGTTAAGCAATCAACAATAACCATGCAATTGCCAGGTCCGAAACCTTCATAACGCGCTGTTGAAAAATCTTCACCTGCGCCGCCTTCGGCTTTTTCAATTGCTTTTTCAATAACGTGGCTGGGAACTTGATCTTTTTTAGCTTTTTCGATCAATCTGCGCAGGGACAAGTTGGCATCGGGATCACCGCCCCCATTTTTAGCGCTAACATAAATCTCTTTACCATACTTGGAATACACCTTGGTCTTGGCAGTGGCGGTCTTAGCCATAGCTACCTTGCGCACTTCAAAACTTCTGCCCATTTGATTCGCTCTTATTTTGAAAGTTAATAATTTTGTGGGTCTGATTCTAACGGCAAACACAGTGAGGATGCAAAATTACTCCCTTGTGATGCGCTAATTGTCGTTTTACGCCCTCATAAAACCGACAACGGGAGCCAAAGCTCCCGATAACAATAATTCTAATGCTGTTATAGCCTCTTAAGCACCAAGCTTCCAATGGAATAACCTGCGCCAAAGGAACATAACACGCCACAATCCCCCTCAGATAGATCATGATGATGCAAATTAAATGCAATCAAGGATCCCGCAGATGCAGTATTAGCGTAAGTATCTAATACGATTGGCGCTTCGTTGCCAACCGGGTCTCGCCCAAATAGCTTTTTAGCAACAAAAACGTTCATATTAATGTTGGCTTGATGGAACCACCAGCGCTTAATATCTTTAGGTGAAAAGCTATGTCTGCTTATATGATTCGCAATATGTTCTACCACCATTGGGCACAATTCTTTAAATACCTTGCGTCCTTCTTGATAAAACAATTTGTCTTCTTCAAATGGATCAACATTATTGGCACGACTCATATAACCAAAGTCTGAACGAATATTATTTGAAAAATGCGTTTCTGCGGAGGTGCTTAATACTTCATAAACAAACCCCGTTTTCGAAGATTCTAATGATTCCACAACAGAAGCCGTTGCAACATCACCAAAAATAAAATGACTGTCACGACTACAATAATTTACTTGTGGTGTCACCAATTCGGGATTGACAACCAACACCCGTTTTGCGCTACCGGTTTTGATCATATCGACAGCATTGCGCAAACCAAAGGTAGCGGCAGAACAAGCAGCAAGCATGTCGTAGCCCATACCATTGATGCCCAATTCACGTTGAATTTCTATGGCGATGGCAGGGTAAGAACGCTGAGTATAAGCACAAGCTACAATAACCACATCAATATCGGAAGGCTCTAGATGTGCAGCTTCCAATGCTTTTTTAGCCGCAAAAATACCGATTTCAGCCTGATGAGATAACTCATTGGGTTTACGCTCAGCAATAACCGGACACATACGATTAATATCCAATATCCCTTCGCGGGTATAAACATAACGGCTTTTAATACCGGACGCTTTTTCAATAAATTCAGCACTTGAATGAGGTTTTTCTTCCAATTCTCCGGCAGCAATGGCTTGAGCGTTTTCCTCATTATATTTATCGGCATAAGCGTTGTAGCTTTCTACTAGCTCTTCATTACTAATGCTTTGTTCCGGTGTCCACAAACCGGAACCACTAATCACAACTCGGGTCATTTTATTGTCCAAAGAAAAATAAGGGGGGTGTTATACCAATAGAACGATTGTATCACTGAACTTAAATCAACAAGAAGCACGTAACAATCAGGTAACAAATATGTGACAAACAAGGGTAAAATGTTTTTACTCTAAATCTAATTAATTTTATTCAAATAGGGATATTTTCCTTATTTATTATACATATAGGTGCGCATTCAACTCAGTAAGTGCTATCCATTAATTTGTTTCAAATTATTATTACAGTTTAATAATAACGCAAGATATAACATTTTAGGAGTGGTTTGTTCTCATTAGACGGTCAAGTTTGTAGTCTGCACTGTTGGTAAACCCGCTTTAAATACTTAATTTGAGAATATTCCTATGAGAATGCAGTACAAATTAATTGCCTCTATTACGATAGCGGTATCCTTCCCACCATCATTATTGCCAGTGTTAGCATATCGAAAAGCACCACCCAATCACTAGATAATTTGGTACAAAAAAACCAGAACGAAATCAGACAAATTGATAATGCTTTTAAGCTGTTTTTTGATCAAGTTAAATCCAGCGCTCCGTTTCAGAAGTGGCATCTGCGTCTGATTCTTTAGCCGCTAATGCTAATGAACTGTTATCCATGTCTTCTAATCTAAAAAACCTAGTGGGCAAATTTAAGGTGCGGGAGCGGATGTAACGCTTTCAAATTAGCCCAGTAACGCTCTAATCTCTTTTTCCAATGCGGCATTTACTTCAAAATGCCGTTTTGTAAAATCCAATAATGCTTCCGCAGATTCAGCCACCCGATTATAACCTTGCATAAAAACCGATAAATCCACTTGTTCAGGGCCATAGCGCTGCTCAACTCGTCGGTCGGGAGAGTAAGCATCAAAACAACTGACATTGAGCTTATCAGCATGTGACGTGTATAAGTCAGGCTTATAAATATGGGGCTTGTATATATAGGGTAATAAGGCAATCAAACGATCAACAGCAAACACTTGTACGAATCGCATGGCAGAACACTTTTCCCCGCGCCGGTATCGAGATAGGCCAACATATAAATTAGTCAGCAACTCGCCTAATAAAAATTCAATGCTGTGATCAACAACTTCAGCTGTGATTTTAGGCACCGAAATGCTCGTTGGCACACTGGCATCAGCCCAAATAATGCGTCCTTCGTTATACCCAACGGAATCCAGTTCTGAAAGGGTGTACACGCCAAATTCACAAAATACCCCATCGGCATAAAGCAATTTATATCCATCATCGGAATTTCGAAATTTAAAGGCAACCGGTGCAATAGTGGTTAGCCAGTCTATCTGTTCGATAAAGCTAGATTTACTCCCTTCTCGAACGATGGCGTAAAAGTCCAAATCAGAAAAGTCATCCAGCCGATGCAGCTCTTTACCCACGGACCCCAAACCAATTAGCGCTAAACCATCGGGATGTAACCGAATATTCTCTCCAATGGCCGTTAAGCGAGCTTGTAAAAGTTCTGTCTTATTCATGATGATACTTAAGTTGCAAATATGAGAAGAAAAGAGTTAGTGGTTTACTAATTTACCTGACAGAATGCCAACGTTCATATGTTCGTGAGCTGAATACGTATGCAAGCTATTGAATATCAAGCCAACCCACATAGCATGTAGGAACAAAATCAAAACAGAAAATTTGGCGGTAAATTGCGCCAAAAATGAAGAAATAAGTTAAAAAGAAAACAAAAGCTCAATCTCAAATCAAAATTAATCAGGTAAGAAGGCCATCACCCAATGAACCGAACCCGTAATCTTGTTTTTGCATCCATCTCCACCGCTACAATTTGGCTAACTGGATGTGCCTCGCATTCGCCTGAAGACATCGCCAAGTTACAAGCCAATGCCAAATTTTACGGCACGCTAAACCCTTACGCTGCCGAACAAGTTTACTTTGCGTTAACCGATAGATTTGTAGACGGCGACCCAGCCAATAATCAAGAAAAACAAGGTGGCAAGCACAAGTCTTTTAATCGCCCTTTAGTTGGGCCTAATGGCGAATTGGCCAACGTTGGTTATATGGGCGGTGACTTTAAAGGTGTGCTTAATAATGCCCAATATATAAAAGACATGGGATTTACGTCGGTATGGCTCACGCCCCCTTTTGACAATCCCGACGAAGCCTTTAATGGCGGCGAACCTGTTACTTACGGTGCTTATTACAAAGACGGCGGAAAAACCGGCTATCATGGCTATTGGGGCGTAAACTTTTATGAAATTGATGAGCACTTGCCTTCCGAAGATCTGTCTTTCTCCGATTTTGTGGGCCAATTAAAAACCGATTACGACCTTAATTTTGTGCTGGATATTGTGGGCAATCACGGTTCCCCTTCTTATTCCATGTCCGAAGACCAACCAAAATACGGGGAAATCTACGATGGCGACGGCAAATTGGTTGCCGACCATCAAAATATTCACCCGGAACAATTAGATCACAACAATCCACTACACACCTTTTTTAACAAGCACACAGGGTTGGCGCAACTTTCCGATCTAAACGAAAACAACCCGGCGGTAATGGATTATTTTGAAGGGGCCTATTTAAAATGGTTAGCCCAAGGCGTACACGCCATCAGAGTCGATACCATCAAAGAAATTCCCCATGCATTTTGGAAGGAATTATTAGGCCGATTACGTAAACACCACCCTGATATTTTTATCTTCGGTGAGAGCTATTCTTATGATGCGAAGTTTATTGCCGAACATACTCGACCTGAAAACGGTGGCGCAAGCGTACTCGATTTTCCTGGCAGAATGGCTATTACTCAGCTGTTCGAAGATCCAAAAAGTGATTATGAAGATGTTTTGTCTTACCTGCATTTAGACGATGGTGTTTATCAAAACCCATATGAACTTATGACCTTTTACGACAACCACGATATGCCGCGCATGAACGCCACAGATGAAGGCTTTATCGACGCCAATAATTGGCTATTTACGTCTCGTGGCATACCGGTTATTTATTATGGTTCTGAAATCAATTTCATGACCGGCTTACCTGAACACCAAGGCAACCGTAATTACTTGGGCCAAGCAAGAGTTGAGCAGGCTAAAACGCACCCTATTCATAACCAACTGACTCGCATTGCACACATTCGTAAAAACCACATAGCCTTACAACGTGGCCTACAAATTAACCATGATTTTGATGATAACCAAGCCAGCTTTTATCGGGTTTATCAACAAAATGGCGTCAACCAAACCGCCCTAGTACTGCTAAACAAAGGCGACCAAGTCGCTACATTCGAAATCGACAACATGTTAAGCACCGGCCTATGGAAAGAAGTTATTAGCGGAACATCAGTTACTGTTAACGACAACCACCCTAAAATAACAACCACCGTTGCCGCCCATGATGTGAAGGTTTATATATATAACCAACCCACTAACAACTACCACATGTTGAAAAAACTACATCAACACCAAAAAGCATTAGGGTTGTAATACCAAACACACATTGATTGTGGTTCCCGCTTAAAATACTGATAGGGGTAGGGACATTGCTGCCCCTCCGAACCGTACGTGCGGTTCTCCCGCATACGGCTCTCCAGTTAACAGTTATCCACATCGGGACTGGCTCGCTTGCTCCCACGCTTCTTTCATGGTGAAAAGCCCGAGGTTAGCGAAGTAGGCATTAGGCCATCGCCTGTGATCTTCTTTAGTTTTACCAAATCCGGGGCGTTTTTCCTGCTTTCGTTTTATGGCTCTGAGACGACGCCGGATAAATCCATCTATTATTGGGAATATCCCGGAACAGGCGTGTTTGAAGTAGGCGAACCAACCTCTTAATATCGGATTCAACTCCCGGATGATTTGTATGACTGCCTTCCCTCTCGTGCGTTTGGTCTTTTCCCGGATTTTATCGTTCAGCGCTTTCCTGCTTTTGCGACGAACAAATCGTTTGCCACATTCAAACCGGTAACCCAAGAAGTCAAAACCCTTACCTTTTTCCATACAATTCCCCAGATTCGTCTTGTCCGGATGCAACTGCAACCCGTTCGCTCCCATCCAGTCTCTCAGCTGACTTAATGCTTGTTCTGCCTCTTCGCGTGTATCACATAATGCGATACTGTCATCGGCGTAACGTATTAGCACAAAGCCCTTTTCCGCCATTTCACGATCAAGTTCATGCAAGTAGATATTCGCCAGTAACGGACTTATCACCGCACCTTGCGGACTCCCTTTTATCGGAACCCAGCTGTTTGCGCCTTCCATGATGTCCTGACTCAAGTACCCTTTAATCAAATTCATAATGCTCTGGTCGCTGATCCGTCGTTCTACCAGACGGAGCAGCGCCTGATGCGGGATGTGGTCGAAATAGCCTTGAATATCGGCATCAACCACCCACACCCTACCTGATTTGAGTAACTGGTCTGTTCGTCTCAGTGCGTCCTTACACCCCCTGTTCGGGCGAAAGCCAAAACTGGTATCCAGAAATTCGTGTTCGAATATCGGCTCCAGCACCAGCTTTAATCCCATTTGCACTACCCGGTCTTTGACCGTTGGTATTCCTAAAGGACGTTGCTTACCATCACTTTTCGGAATATATACACGTTTCACCGCCTGAGGCTTGTAGTCACCTGCCTTGAGCTGTTCTTCCAGCTCTTGCAGGTATTTATCTGCCTGTCGTTCGAATCGCTCTATACTCATCTTATCAACTCCGGCTGCACCACGATTACGTTTGACTCGCAACCATGCCTCTTCCAGTGTTGAGTGACGACACAACTTGTCCATCAAGCTGTACCATTTGCCTCCTTTGACGCCGTTACCCAGCGCCGCCAGCATACGTGCCGACCATATCGATGTGTTTACCCGGTCGGGCCGGGTATCTGCCTTTCGTTTAGCCTTTATTGGCACTGGTAAGGGCATATTGCTATCCACCATTATTGTCTTTCATGTATCTGTTTTCCTGCCCCGCTTCCCTGAAGGTGGCTTTGCTTTCCACCTCTTTCACCCACTGTTGTTGAAACAACAATGTGCATCGGTACTATCAGGGCTCTGACTACTCTTTTTTGGTCACCTCCAAAAAAAAGAGTTCTCCCCAGTCCAGATGATTAACCTTCCCGTCGTTCCATCCTCAACCATCCGATGCTGTCTTGTCATCGCTTTAACCACCGATATAGCGTGACAAGTGTGTTTCAGACTTCACCATGAATGAGAAGGCTCGTCACAGCATCAAACCGAATCAGGTTCGTTATCCTACGGACCGACAGTTCGCTTCCCGTTACTCTCCACCCTACCTCGCGATAACGCAGTTACGTTCAGCTACGGAGTTTCGGTATCCTCAGACATGGACTTTCACCATGCTGGTTAATCACCCTGTTGGGCGTACTCATTCCCGGCCCCGACCGGGAACCCATTGTCATCTCAAAACCACAACCCAGGTTTACACACCAACCACCGCGAAAATGGGTCCCCGCATTCGCGAGGAAGGCACCACAAATGTCATGCCCGCCCCCACTTGTCATTCCCGACACCCATAGCAATTGCTCCCAAATTCACCACCAATACTTACATGTAGGCTCCGCAGCCGCTTCTCTGCTGCGAAAGAGGCAAAGGAGACAGCTCTTAACTCTCCCTATGTGACTGATAGTTTAAAACCGTGGTTGAGAAGAAATAGGATGAATAAATCATGGATTCAAAAGCCCAATAAATTTAACATAACAACAAATCTATTCATCATTTGATGATATTAACGACAACTATCCAGAGAATTGAAATGAGCGCATTATTTGAACCCATGCAGTTAGGTGATTACCAATTAGCAAATCGCATATTAATGGCACCATTAACACGTGGCAGAGCCGGTTTGCAGGGTATCCCAAATGAGATTATGGCAAAATATTACAGCCAAAGAGCAAGTTCTGGATTAATCATTGCCGAGGCCACCTCGGTCAACGCTCAGGGCCGAGGCTGGGCTAATTCACCCGGCATTTTCAATGATGCGCAGCAACAAGGTTGGAAACAAGTTGCAGATGCAGTGCATGCACAAAAAGGAATAATATTTGTACAAATATGGCACATGGGACGCATGGTCCTACCTGATTTTTTTGGAGGAAAACAACCTGTTGCCCCCTCGGCATTAATTGCAACTGGTGAAATTAAAAACCAACAGGGTGAATCCCAATCAGTTGTTGAACCAAGAGCGCTTTCAAAACAAGAGATCCTCCAAATTGTAGATGATTTCCGCCTTGCTGCCAGACGCGCTGTTGATGCAGGACTCGACGGGATAGAAATTCATGCGGCCAATGGATTTTTAATTGATCAATTTATCCGAAGCTCTTCTAACCATCGTGATGACGAATATGGTGGGAATTACAAAAAGCGCTCTCGTTTTCTACTCGAAATTTGTCAGGCTATAGTGAATGAAATAGGGGCAGGTAAAGTGGGAATTAGACTATCCCCAACCAGCAGCTTATGGGGATTAGAAGACGAGAACCCACAACAAACATTCGGTTGGCTGGTAGAAGAATTAAATAAATTCAACATAGCATACTTACATGTACTAGAACCCCAAAAAGATGTAGAGCATCCTATGGATTTTGGTATTGACCCGATAATGGCTACATTACGCAGCAAATATAATGGAAAACTAATTGCTAATGCTGGTTATAACCAAGAAAGTGCCTCAAACGCTATTGTAAATAATGAGGCTGATGCGGTCGCATTTGGCCTGCCATACATAGCAAATCCAGATTTAGTCCATCGATATAAGCACGAACTAGCATTATCAGAACCTGACATAAACACACTCTATACAGAAGGGGAAGTGGGATATTCTGATTATCCTCTTAGTGCATAACCCATTGAAAAAAAAATTTTCCGCAGTTTTGTTGGTTAACTCATCCTTCAAATGAAGACAGCGCAATATCAAATAATATCGACTCTCTCCTGCATTTTAAACCTATGGTTCCCAACTTGCTCGGGAACCCATTGTAATGTCAAAACCCACAATCTATGCTCACACAGGGGGCAAACCAACCACCGCAAAATGGATCCCCGCATTCGCGAAGTTCGCCCTTCGACCCGCTTAGGGACCGGCCTTCGACCCGCTTAGGGACCGGCCTTCGGATACGCTTAGGAACCCAACTCGTCATTCCCGAGGAAGGTAATATGAGTGAATAAAAAAGTGATTTATCTTATTTTGCTAATTCGTAGTCACTTATTAAAGCTTGGAGTGGAATGCGAAGTCCTGCGGATAGTTTACGGATCATGGTTAGGCTTAATTTGCGTTTTTTATTTAGTATTTCGGATACACGGCTACGCTGTCCTAAATAAGGCACAAGATCTTTGTCTTGCAGTCCTTCTTGTTCCATACGAAATTTAATCGCTGCGATGGGGTCGGGCATTTCGATGGGAAAATGCTTTTCTTCGTAAGCACTGATTAAGGTTGTTAATACGTCTAACGCATCGCTTTCTGGTGAGTTAGGTTTTGCTTCCCATAAAGACTCAATTTGCGCTAATGCGGCTTTGTAATCTTGCGCTGTTTTTATCGGTGCGATATTAATGACGTTGCTTGTGATGGTTGGTTGGCCCATTAGATAGTCTCCACATCAATGCTGTTGTATTGCTTATGCGTACCAATAAATCGGATAAAGCAAATACCTAACGAGTATTTTACTGCGATGACTAATCGGTATTTATTCCCATGAATATTAAAAACAATACGATTGTTAGCAACAAAGCTCGCATTGCGATATTGCTGCTTTATATCTTGCGGGGATTTCCAATCTGCTTGCCTAGCTTCGTCATACCAAGAATTTTGCCAAAAATTCCTCAATGTCCCTCGTGCAATAATTCGCATTTACTTCTCCCTTGCATTTTCCCATTATGGGAAATGTCCATTTTAATGTCAATTCTAATGTCTAAGTAGACCTACCTAATATTGAGTCATGAGATTCAGTTTTCCCTTTCTATTCTTTCTATATCTTCCGTTCTATCTTCCCTCTAATAGTTTTCTTTCGGCTCGTTCGACTCTTCGGGGTTTACCTGAAATAACCAGTACATCGTTTTCTTGTAAGCGAGTATCAGGTTGTGGAGCGGATATTTCTTTGTTATGTCTGCGTAGGCCACTTACCACAACGCGCATGGTATCGAGTTTCATGTCTTCGATGGTTTTCCCGACGGCATAAGCACCAGAAGCGAGGGGGACGGCGTGCATAAATTCTAATTTGTCTATACGCTCGGATGCCATTTCAGTGGATTCTCCGGGGAAGAATCCGTGCATATGTGTATAGTGGTTTTTTCGTTCCGAACGCACTCGCTTAAGAATTCTCGCCATGGGTACGCCAGACAAATGCAACACCTGAGACACTAGCATTAAGCTACCTTCTAATATTTCTGGTACAACTTGGGTAGCGCCCGCCAGATAAAGTTCTTCTAGGTGATAATCTTTGCGAGTTCTAACAACAATGGGAAGTTTCTCGTGGATGTTTCGAATGGTCTCAATGACATTTTTAACGGCGTTATGCTGATCAAAAGTAAGAATGACCATCTTGGCGTTGTCTATTCCTACTGCACGCATAATATCTTTTTGCCTAACGTCACCAAAATACACATCTTCCCCGGCTAAACGTGCTTCGTTAACACGCACGGGGTCAATATCCACAGCAACATAGCTTATCCCTTCCGCCTTAAGTAAACGGCTCACCGATTGCCCTACTCTGCCAAACCCAAAAATTAGCACATGCTCTTGGTATGCCTTTTCCTCATTTTCGACATCACTAATATCGCCATTTAATTCTTTGACGATTATTCGAGACAGACGTTCGCTGTTTTCAACTAACCAAGGCGTACATGCCATGCTAAGTATGCCAATGCTTATTAAAAGGGAGGATTGCTGATTACTGAGAATATTATGCTGCACAGCCAAGGCTGCAATAATAAAGCTGAATTCCCCCATTTGACTAAGCTTAATCCCTGTTGCCCAGGCATCTTTTCCAGACGCTTTGAATAACCATGCGGATAATCGCACCATCAATATTTTGACACTCAATAGAATAATAAGGCCCAATACTATCCAATGAATATTGCTCGGTAGTACTGACACGTCTAGCTGCATGCCGATGGTAACGAAGAATAATCCCATTAGAATATCTCTAAAAGGACGGATATCCGCTTCTAACTGATGACGATATTGACTCTCCCCCAACATCATGCCAGCCAAAAATGCCCCCAATGCCATAGACAACCCAAAGGAATAGGTGAAACCGGCGGCGATTAGCGCGACTAATATAGTAGTAAGCACAAACAGCTCGTCTGTTCGGGTGCTGGCAACTTCACTAAAGATTCTGGGCAGCAGCCATTTGCCGACGGACAGCAGCACAGCAAACACAAACGCCCCTTTTAATACAGCGGTGGCTATAGCCACCATCAACTGGCCCTCACTGCCCTCGGCTAACAAAGGAATAACGATAAGTAGCGGTACTACAGCTAAGTCTTGTAGCAACAAAATACTGACAGCCATTTGAGCGCGCTTGGTGTTGAGGATGCCTAGTTCGCTAGATTGCTTTATCACCATGGCAGTAGATGAGAGTGCCAACATACTGCCGATAACAAAGGAAGGGATGAGTTCCAGCCCCATCAATTGCGCTAGAAACATGAATATTAAAGTGGTGGACACCATTTGCCCAAGACCGATACCAAACACCAAATGCCGCATGGACAACATTTTGGGCAAAGAGAATTCTAAGCCTAGGGAGAATAATAAGAAGACAATACCCAACTCTGCCATAAAATGCATTTCGTCGGGATTTTCGTATAAGCCCAGAAGCCCCGGCCCGACTACGATTCCACAACATAGATAAGCAAGAATAGGCGGCTGATTAATGCGTTTAAACAACCAAACCAATGCGACTGCAACTGTCATTAACAACAGAATGTCAACGAAACTACCTTGCATATTTATCCTTATTGTATTTTTTTAGCTTTTTTAAAAATTACTGGCACGCAACTTGCGATTCTCTGAGTAATTAAAGCAAACATTTACCAAAAGTCATTTTTTTGGCAGGAGTGTAACTTGGAAAATCTGACACCATTTTACGATAGTACAACAGGTTCGGGCTTTTTCAATTTAAAGCAACAAGAAAATCCGTTTTCTGACAAAGAATTACATGGACTACTTGAAATGTTCTCTTCCTGTTTGGATTTGCAGCAGCTGATCCAAAAGTATTACAGTGAATTGCACGCACGTGTTCCAGTTAATCATTTAAGTATTGATACCCCCGTAGGTAAATACCGCGCAGGGGTGACTGACGCTGATGATTCTGAAAAAGCACTAGTGACAGAGTATGACGATGATTCTGGCGTACAAGTACGTCATTATTATTACCATACTCTAAGTATGCGAGCACAGCAGATCATTAAAGAACTCAATAAGTTAATTCGTATTCCCATTAAAAACGCCATTGCGTTTACCCAGTTGCAGCAAGTTGCCATGAAAGACCCTCTTACGTCTTTGGGCAACCGCACTATGTATGACGAAACGCTTAAGAAGTTATGCAATCAGGCCCATCGTGCCGGTGAAAGCCTTACGTTGTTGGTATTGGATTTGGATAACTTTAAACCTGTAAATGATTTTTACGGGCATTGTGAAGGCGATAAAGTGTTGGTTGCATTTGCAGAATCACTGGCAATATCGTTACGCGGTTCTGATTATGCGTTTCGCTTCGGTGGCGATGAATTTTGTTGTCTTATACAGGGCAGTAACGAAATCGATAATAATAAGATTATCAATCGTATAACCTGCGCTTTGAAAAATAATGTCATCTTGGCAAAATACAATGTGACTTGCAGTATTGGTTCAGCCACATTAGAAGGAAACGATACTTCTGAATCATTGTTTTTAAGGGCAGATGACGCACTGTATGCGGCAAAAAGACAAGGCCGGGACTGCGTTGTAAATGCGTAATCTGTATTTAAAACGCCAATCCGATATTGAAATAATCATGAATATGGCAAGGTTTGACCGAACAGGCAACACCTTGCCTCTTTTCACCTAGAGCGTATTAACCCAATTTGGGGTGTTCCCAAGCCCACCAAATGGATTGTTTTCCTTCTGAAGAATGCGTTTCTTCATCTTTTAGCGGTTGTTCGCTGCTAAAAAACTGACTAGCAATGATATTCCCAACAGCCGCCAGCTGTTCACCAACAAATAACAACGGCATCCTTTCTCGTTCCCACGGCGGGATATTCCATTGCTTAAACCACTGTTTTAGGGGTTTACTCATTAGCTCCCCCGCCGGTTTAAAGGAGCTGCCATAACCTGAAAATCGAATCGTTACCTTATGTTCTGTTGAACTTGGCAACATGATGTTGCTCGCCTCAACACCTTCCGGTTTTTCAACGCTTAAATGTATTCTCCCCAGATCATCAGCTGGTAACGCAATCACAGGTTCTCCCTGCCAAGAATGCTCGAAGGCCTTTACTGAATGGTATTCAGGCACAAGGTAGAGACTATTTTGGAAACGTCGATATTGCCATGCACCACTTTTCACTTTGGGTGTGCCATCAGCCTTGGCCGGAATAAGATGATGAATGACCTGATGCAATACTTTTTCACTTGGCAAAGCAGGCCCACGCAGGTTTGTCGCAGCCGAGATATCGGGAATGCCAGATTTAGAAAAAGTAGCGATCCAAATTCTAATGACTTGTTTCTGCCAATTTAATGACAGCGTTCCCAATTGCTCTAAATCCAAACTATGGTCAGGTTGTAGACAGTCCTGTAAGTATTGTTGCGCTGTTTCTTCTATTAGGGCTTGCTGGTCAGCAATGAGCCTTGCAGAGCGTGACACCGACTCATCAAACGCACTCCAGCGCTCATTAAGTAGGGGGATAACTTGGTGACGCAGAAAATTTCGGTCAAAACCCGTATCGTCATTCGATTCATCGTCTTGCCAACTTAACTGGTGCTGCTCAGCATAATTCAATATTTGGGCTTTATTAGTATTGAGTAAAGGACGTAAATACGACATGGAGCCTGTTCCCCCGAACTCATTCCCATAAATAATCCCACTTTCCGCCATTGCAGACAAACCTTTTGGACCTGAACCTCGTTTGAGCTGCAACAGAAAAGTTTCAACTTGATCTTGTTGATGTTGCCCTAAAAGTAAAACATCGTTGGGAGCTGCCATTTCAAGTAAAGCAGCATAACGGGCGTTTCGAGCTTCGGCTTCCAAACTGGTTCTTGGCATTTTTTTAACATGCAGTGACCTGCTGTGGAATTCAATTTGGTATTGCTCACAGATTTGCCGACAGTGCTGCTGCCATTTATCCGCATTAGTGCTAATGCCATGGTTTACATGCAGGGCTTTTAAGCGGATATCTGGATATTGAGTGCTTAGCTGGTAGCACAAATGCAAAAGTACATGGGAGTCAACGCCACCGCTAAACGCAACGGCTAGAGAAATTGGGATTTGAGGGCTATCTTGGTGATTGGCTTGATGACTGGCTTGTTGATGATTTTTTGAGAATAAGCGCCGAGCCAAGTACTGTTGAAAAGACTCATATAAAGACACGGCGTTTATTCTTGGCTCGTAAGCAGGATAAACCTGCTACTAGCAATACCCAAATGACATTAAACGGTCATAGCGCTGTTCCAATAATTCTTCTTTAGACAGACCTTTTAGTTGCGCCAACTGTTGTTTTAAGCAAGCTTTGATATTGGCCGCCGTGCTTTCGTGGTCTCGATGGGCACCACCTAATGGTTCATTGATAATGGTATTGATTAGATCAAGCTCTTTAATTTGTGGCGCTGAGACCCCCATGGCTTCTGCTGCCAAGCTGGCTTTTTCGGCACTTTTCCACAAAATAGACGCACAACCTTCCGGTGAAATAACCGAATAAGTGCTAAATTCAAGCATGTTTACTCGATCGCCCACACCAATAGCCAATGCACCGCCTGATCCACCTTCACCAATAACGGTGCAGATAATTGGAACAGACAACTCCGCCATCACTTTTAAGTTGCGAGCAATCGCTTCGCTTTGGCCACGCTCTTCCGCGCCCACGCCAGGATAAGCACCAGGAGTGTCAATAAAAGTGACAATAGGTAATTGAAAACGCTCTGCCAGTTCCATTAATCGTAAAGCTTTACGATAACCTTCAGGTTTTGGCATGCCAAAATTACGTTTAATTTTTTCTGCAGTATCGCGGCCTTTTTGATGACCAATCACCACAACGGGCTGATCATCCAACTTCGCTAAACCGCCAACAATAGCTTTATCATCAGCAAAAGCACGATCGCCGCAAAGCTCATCAAAATCGGTAAAAATACGGGGAATATAATCAAGCGTGTAGGGACGCATTGGATGCCGCGCTATTTGAGAAATCTGCCAAGGCCCAAGATTTGAAAAGATTTTCTTGGTGAGATCGGCATTTTTTTCACGCAATTTAGTAATTTGTTCTTCTAATCCTAAATCAAACTCTCCGCCCTGATTAACCGAACGCAGCTCTTCAATCTTTGCTTCCAACTCAGCGATAGGTTGCTCAAATTCAAGGAAATGTAAACTCATTCAGATTCCTACTACTTATTAGTTTATATTTAGTTTTATGTTCTACTGCGACAAAAACAAGCTAGAGTGAATAAAAGATTCTTCCACAAATTTTGTACGCTGTACATCTAAATAGGGTCATTTATTTCACAGAGGGTTCTCTTGATGTTTTTTTCTGTCGTTTTTTACTGCTTTCAATACTAAAAAATCAGCTTACCTAATGAAAAATCATCTGCACTTGCTCGGTGCCTAGCATTTGCTTAAGCTCATGCAACAAATGATCATCAGGCACAAGATACCACATCGCTCCAACGTCTAAAAATACTTCTGCTTCATCTTGGCGATAATGAATACTGATCGGACATGTTCCGTTGTTGTATTCCTGCATTAAGCCTTTTAACTTACCTAAATTTTCCGCGCTACACCAGCTCTGCTCCATGCCTATGCGGATCCGCTTTAAATGCTTTTCCCGTGCCATGACGGTATCCATGACTTCACGCACCGTAATAGTATGACCACCAGAAAAGTCATCTAAACTCACGGAACCACTTACGACTAATATTTTATCGGTTTGCAGCATTTCTTCATATTTTTCAAAATCATCAGGAAAGAAGCGAGCATCAACCCGGGCGCTTTTATCGTCCAACGTAGCAATGGCCCATCGACGTCCTTTTTTATTCACCAATATACGAATAGATAACACTAATCCAACCACTGTCACGCTGCCATCTCTAGCCGTTGGTTTTATATCAACCAAACGACCTGATGAGTAATGCTTAATTTCTTCTCGATATTGATTAATCGGATGCCCGGTTAAGTACAACCCCAAGGTTTCTTTTTCACCATTTAACCATTGCTTTTCCGGCCACTTGGGCACATCAACAAAGGCGCTACTGACATCTTCTGGTTCTGAAGTCATTAAACCGAACATGTCTGACTGTCCGCTCGACTTTGCCTTGGCATGTTGGCCTGCAGCAGCAAGCGCTTCAGGCAAAGTCGCCATCAGTGCCGCCCGATGAGGACCAAGGTTATCCATGGCGCCTGCCAAAATCAATTTCTCTAATACTCGTTTATTTACGCGTTTTAATTCTACTTTGGTACAAAAATCAAATAGGTCCGTAAAAAAACCATGCTCTAAACGGGCCTGAATAATGGCTTCGATCGGACCTTCACCCACCCCTTTAATTGCACCAATACCGTAAACTATTTTTCCTTCTGGATTCACTGAAAATTTGTGTTTACCCGCGTTGAGATCCGGCGGAAGCACAGGTAACCCCATGCGCTGACATTCATCTACCAAGGTGACAATCTTGTCAGTGTTATCCATATCAGCAGACATAACCGCCGCCATAAATTCTGCTGGATAGTGAGCCTTAAGCCACAAAGTTTGATAAGAAACCAGTGCATAAGCTGCGGAGTGTGATTTATTAAACCCGTATCCCGCGAACTTTTCCACCAAATCGAAAATTTTCATGGCCAGCTCAGGATCGATATCGTTTTCCTTGGAACCATCCTTAAAAAACGTTCGCTGTTTGGCCATTTCTTCTGGTTTTTTCTTACCCATGGCGCGGCGCAACAAATCGGCACCACCCAAGCTATAACCCGCCATAACCTGAGCAATCTGCATAACCTGTTCCTGGTACAGGATAATGCCGTATGTGGGTTGTAGAATTTCCTGCAAACATTCATGTTGATACTGTTCATCAGGATAAGAAATCGCTTCACGACCATGCTTACGGTCGATAAAGTTATCTACCATGCCGGATTGCAAAGGGCCTGGGCGAAACAGGGCAACCAAGGCGATAATATCTTCGAAATTATCGGGACGTAAGCGTTTAACCAAATCCTTCATACCACGGGATTCTAACTGGAATACCGCCGTTGTTTCTGAACGTTGCAACATGTCAAAACTGGGCTTATCGACAAGGGGAATGGCCGTTATATCGATCTCTTCATTATGCCCTTCTTTAATCATATCCACAGCCCACTGAATAATAGTGAGCGTGCGTAACCCGAGGAAATCGAACTTAACCAATCCCGCAGTTTCTACATCATTCTTGTCAAACTGAGTAACCGGGTTTTTTCCCTCGTCGTCACAATATAGAGGCGAAAAGTCTGTAATTTTAGTGGGCGCAATAACAACGCCACCGGCATGTTTACCCGCATTTCTAGTTACGCCTTCAAGAATCCGACACATATCAATCAGGTCACGAACATCATCATCTTGCGCGTACACTTCGGGTAACCGTGGTTCGGCTTCAAAGGCTTTCGTTAACGTCATTCCTGGATCGAGGGGGATCATTTTAGATATTTTATCTACAAACCCGTATGGGTGACCCAAAACCCGCCCAACATCACGCACCACCGCTTTCGCTGCCATGGTTCCAAAGGTAATAATCTGCGAAACCGCATCTCGACCATACAATTCAGCAACATGATCGATAACTTCGTCACGACGGTCCATACAGAAATCGATGTCGAAGTCAGGCATAGACACCCGTTCTGGATTCAAAAATCGCTCGAAAAGCAGATCAAATTTCAGCGGATCCAAATCGGTAATTTCCAGCGCATAAGCAACCAATGAACCAGCACCGGAACCACGCCCCGGGCCAACCGGTATTCCTTGGTCTTTACTCCATTGGATAAATTCCATTACGATTAAGAAGTAACCGGGAAACCCCATTTGGTTAATAACACCCAGCTCAATTTCTAACCGTTCATCGTACCCTGGTCTATTCTTTAAACGCTTTTCTTCATCGGGAAACAAAAATTCCAGACGTTTTTCCAAGCCTTCTCTGGATTTTACAATCAGAAAATCGTCTTCGGTCAAATCACCTGTTGGGCATTGAGGTAGGAAGTATTTGTTCAATAAAACCGTGACATTACAACGTTTGGCTATCTCAACCGTATTGGCAATAGCCTCTGGAATATCCGCAAACAGCTCCACCATTTCTTCAGCGGTGCGCATGTACTGCTGCTCGCTGTATATTTTGGGACGACGGGAATCTTCTAATGTGTAACCATCGTGTATACAAACTCTTATTTCATGGGCTTCAAAATTGTCAACTTCATTAAATACAACTTCGTTTGTGGCGACGACAGGAAGCTCTCTTTCAGCAGCCCACTCAACGGCCCGATGCAGATAATCTTCTTCGCCTGCTCGACCGGTTCGATGCAGCTCCACAAAATAACGATCTGGAAAATATGTTTGATAGAAATCGGAGATAGTGCCAGCTTGTGCAACGTTTCCCTTTTTTAATGCGAAGCCCAAATCACCATCTTTCGCCCCGGATAGCACAATAATGCCTTCGTTATACTCCGTTAACCAATCGATATCGATAACGGCACGATCTGCAACATGACCACGTATATAGGCTTTTGATATCAGCAAGGTAATGTTCTTGTAACCTTGGTTATCTTGAGCGAGCAAAGTCAAACGGGTAATGTTTTCATCTGGTAAATTAGGGTTTTGTACCCAGAAGTCCGCTCCGATAATTGGTTTTAATCCCATTCCATGAGCATTTCCATAGTACTTAACCAAACCACACATGTTCATTTGGTCGGTAATCGCAATGGCTGGCATATTCAACGATTTGGCTTTTTCCAAGATCGGTTTAATTTTATTTAAACCATCTCGCATTGAAAAATCGCTATGCACACGTAGATGCACAAAATCAACATTATGCATGGAAATTGTCCTCTGAGAGGGTAGCCTTATGGCTCCCTTCTTTTAATTGTTCTGGTGATAGACCTGATGATTGATCTACTGGTTGGCCTTGAGATTGCTCTAACACCTGTCGCACCGGTTTAAAGCTGCGTCTATGTTCTGGAAGCGCGCCATGAATTTGTAACATCTGCATATGAAATTTGGTTGGATAACCCTTATGTTTATTAAAACCAAATGCGGGATGCTGTTGGTGCAAAGCTTCCATTTGACGGTCTCGATATACCTTGGCTAGAATAGACGCTGCTGAGATTTCTGCAACCGTACCATCACCTTTTACAATCGCTTCGCTGTGGTATTTCCACTGAGGGCAGCGATTACCATCCACCCTGACGAAGTCCGGCTGTACGCTTAGCTTTTCAACGGCCCGAGTCATTGCTAGCATCGTGGCTTGTAGAATATTAAGCTCATCAATTTCCTTGTGGGAGGCGATACCGATAGCCCACGCAACGGCCACTTCTTTAATCTCGGTTTCTAGTTGTTCTCGCTTACGCTCAGACAACTTCTTCGAATCATCTAAACCTTTAATGCCATGATTTGATGGCAGAATAACTGCTGCTGTAACCACGTCCCCAACCAAAGGCCCACGCCCCACTTCATCCACACCTGCTATTGTCATTGGTGCTGTAGTATTTTTACTCACTCTGCTATCCATTCGGGGCTTCCATTAATTCAATTACGGCATCAGCGGCTTGTTGGTCTGCATTCTTTTTCAGCCCTTGGTGCAAATCAGTAAATTTAGCCTGCAATTCCTGATCATCACTTTGCATAAGCGGCAGTAGGTGTTGGCAAATTACATCCGGATTAACATGTTCTTGAAGTAACTCCGGTACTAATTCCTGCCCCGCCAATATATTCGGTAGGGCAAAATAATCGGGTTTATATAGATATCCCATGATCCAATGAGTGATTGCTGCCATTTTATACGCCACTACCATCGGACGTTTACACAACATTGCTTCCAAAGTTGCTGTGCCTGATGCCAATAAAATAGCATTAGATGCGATCATAGCTTCACGGGCATTACCATCAATAAGTTTGAGGGAAAGATTCGTTTTATTGATGTCCAGATAATGCTGAATTTGCTGTCGCCGTTGCGGATTAACTGTTGGGATAACGACAGTTAAGTCAGGTATTAATGTTGATAATTGCTCAGCACTTTTAACAAACACTTCCAGTAGTTTGGCAACTTCCCCACCTCGACTTCCAGGTAATAATGCCAATACCGGTGTGTCCGCAGGTAAATCTAATTGCTCACGGGCAGCTTTTCTATCTACAACTAAGGGAATTTGGTCTGCTGTGGTATGTCCGATAAAGCGGGCGTTAACCTGATAACGTTGATAGATTTCTGGTTCGAACGGAAATAAGCATAAAACCAAATCAGCGGCTTTTGCAATTTTATGTACCCTATTTTCTCGCCATGCCCAAATGGTAGGGCTAACATAGTGTACAGTTTTAATACCCTGTGGTTTTAATTTCGCTTCTAAGCCCAAATTAAAATCAGGCGCATCAACACCAATGAAAATGTCCGGTGGATTATTAGTAAAGTGTTTTACGAGTTCTGAACGAACGTGAAATAAACGTCGAATACGGGAGAGAACTTCAACGAGTCCCATTACGGACAGTTCTTCCATGTCGAACAGAGTGCTAAACCCCTGTTCCAACATGAGTGGCCCACCGATGCCTTCAAATATTGCTTCGGGATAACGCTTTTTTAATTCTTTTAGTAAGCCTGCACCGAGAATATCTCCCGACACTTCGCCCACGACCATTCCTATTCGGATACGTTTCTCAGACATAATAAACCTGAACTCGGGTTAATAAAACTTGCAGGCTAGTCGATTAATTAACGCAGGATACCACGTGAAGAATTTCTCAGAAACTCAAGCATTGGCATAATTTCAGGCACATCTTGAGCCATTTTATCCAATTCAGGAATGGCTTCTTGAGTGGTTAATCCATTTCGATAAATGACTTTATAGGCACGCTTAACTGCCATAATGGTTTCTTTAGACTTGCCTCTACGCTTCAAGCCTTCAGAATTGATACCATGAGGTTTACCATCCTTACCCAACATAACATAGGGCGGAAGGTCTTTTAATATGATACTGCCACCGCCGGCGAAGCAATACTCGCCAACATGACAAAATTGATGCACACCAGATAGGCCACCTAGTATAGCGCCATCACCAATATGCACATGGCCAGCAATACTACAGGAATTTGCAAAAATGCAGCCATTACCAATAATGCAATCGTGGGCTACATGAGCATAAGCCATAAACAGGTTATCACTACCAATTCGAGTAACCCCGGTATCTTGCACGGTGCCACGATGAATAGTGACTGATTCTCGGAAAGTATTATTATCGCCAATTTCCAAAAAGGTATCTTCACCCGAAAACTTTTTGTCCTGGCAATCTTCACCTATAGAGGCAAACTGAAATATGTGATTGTTCTGACCAATTTTACTCGGCCCTTTGATCACTACATGGGAATGAATTTGACATCCATCGCCTATTTCTACTCTTTCCCCAATAACAGTATAGGGACCAATGCTGACATTAGCCCCTATCTTGGCATCAGGATGAATGATGGCTGTTTCATGAATCACTGCTTACATCTTCCTCATTGCACACATGAATGAAGTACAACACACTTCTACCCCGTCTACGTAGGCAAAACCGCTGAACTTCCATATGCCTCTTCTTTCTTTTACAAAATTAACGACCATGTCCATTCTATCGCCTGGCACAACAGGCTTTTTAAACCTTGCGTTATCTACCCCAGCAAACAGATATAACTCATCTGTGTGGCCAACCGTTTTAAACCCTAATATTCCTGCTGCTTGCGCGATGGCTTCTAAAATCAACACGCCAGGAAAAATAGGTTTCCCGGGAAAATGTCCAGTAAAGCAAGGCTCATTAAAAGTAATATTTTTGTAGGCCTTTATTGATTCACCTAACTTCAACTCAGTTACCCTGTCTACTAATAGCATTGGGTATCTGTGGGGTAACAGGGCCATTATTTCTTCAATTTCAACCTGTTCGATTACTTCACTCAATCGGATCTCTCCTTAAATAGATAATTAACTATCTAGTAGTTAATGCAAACATTACAGGGTAAGGCATGTAGGTGTTGGAACCCTACCTAAAATGAAAAGCTACCCTTTTTCCAGCGCTTTAACTCTTGACCTCAAATCACTAAGGTTACGCAGCGCCACCATATTTTTACGCCATTCTCTGTTCGGCATGGCAGGCATTCCAGAAGAGTAAACTCCGGGTTCAGTAATGCTTTTAGTGACCATGGTATAGCCAGTAATATGCACTTTATCCGCTATTTCCATGTGGCCATTGATAGCAACAAAACCACCAATAACACAATGCTTTCCTATATTGACACTACCTGCAATAACGCTGCAGCCAGCCAATGCGGAATAGTCACCCATGACTACGTTGTGAGCAATCTGACACAGGTTATCAATAATAACGCCATGACCAATTAAGGTGTCGTCTAATGCGCCTCTGTCGATACACGTATTGGCACCAATTTCAGTACCATTACCAATAACAACACGCCCCATTTGTGGTATTTTAACCCACTCACCGCCGTCTGGAGCATATCCAAATCCGTCCGAACCAATAACCGCCCCAGACTGGACTAAACATTTTTCGCCAAGCTCACAACCATGATAAATAGTCACGTTTGCCCACAGTTTGGAAGCCTGACCGATTTTGGCATTTTTACCAATAAAACAACCAGCCCCAATTTGCACATCGTCGCCCAACACAACACCGTCTTCAATAACAGAGTTTGGCCCAACGGTAACATTATTACCCAGAACAGCCGTTTCAGCAATAGTTGCTGAAATTGCGATGTCATAAGCAGCCTTCGGGGTATCATCAAGTAGTTGTGCTATCCGAGCAAATCCTGCATAGGGATTGTTCATTACCAAGCAGGGACAGGGACAATGTTCTTGGTCATTTGGGTGCAATATAACCGCTGAAGCATGAGTTGCAGAAAGCTGGCTACGGTACTTACTATTAGATAAAAAAGAGATCTGACCATTTTGAGCTTTGCTGAGAGTGGCAATAGAACTCACATTGACGCTAGAGTCTCCTTCGACTTTAGCGCCAACGTGTTCAGCCAATTCGGTCAATGTATATGCAGGCATAAAAACCGTCTAGTTCTTGATAATAAATGCGAAAATAGTTCTATTAGGGACTATTTAATTGAACTTACTTTATCAATAACTTGCTGTGATAAGTCTTTACCTTGATCAATATAAGCAACTGCACCAGCATTAAGAATGATGTCGTATTTTCCGTCTGCGGCAATAGCATCAATACTTTGCTTAATTAAACCCAAGATTTTATTGCGTTCTTCAGTCGCTCTACGCTGCATGTCTTGACGTAAAGGCTGAGCTTTAGCGGTATAGTCGTCACGCATGGATAACAATTTTCCGTTAAGATCTTTGATTTCTTGCTCACTCATGGTGGCAGTGTCACGCTTTTGCTTTTCCATGTAGTACTGAAGATCTTTTTCTAAACGCTTAATTTCTTCCATTTGATCTTTGAACTCTTCCGCAATGCTCTGCTGAATAACAGCCGCTTGAGGAAGTGCTTGGAAAATGCCTTGCACGTCTACAACGCCAATTTTTTGGTCGGCTGCGTGTGCTTGAGAAAACCCAAAAAGTGCGATAGCGGCGGCTAATATTGTTTTATTTATAAACTTCAAAAGATACTCCTTAATATTATTATCGTGTCAATTCGGGTAGAAATAGAACGCCATTTCTACCCACACAGTTTAACAAAATTGATTCTAGAAAGTTTGCCCAATGTTAAATGAGAAGAACTTAACTTCATCTCCAGAACGTTCCTGCAATGCTCTAGAGAAACTGAACACCATTGGCCCCATAGGCGACAGCCATTGAACAGAAATACCGTAAGATGAGCGATATTGCGTTGGGTCACCAAAATCAATCAAACGCTCATCCGAAATCGTGCTCGCTTCCAAATCTTTTACGTCATCAAAGTCAAATTCAGTATCCCAAACGTTACCTACATCAACAAATAGGCTAGTACGAACAGAATTATCAAACTCTTCTGATACAAACGGCGTAGGTACTATAAGTTCCATGCCGCCTAACACCATTGCGTTACCCCCAATGGAGCGTTCAGTCACAAATAGTTGATCGGAATCTGGTCCTAGCACAATTGTTGAGCCATCAGGTGCAGTAGTCGTTTGCGGTACGCGTTGTATGCCTCTTGGACCAACCGTATTATTTTCAAATCCACGTAAAGTACCACTACCACCAGCTGTGAAATTTTGAGTAAATGGTAAAAAGTGATCTTTACCATTAATGCTACCGTAGCCATTTCCGTAACCCATTCTCAGACGCGTTAAGAAAGACCAACGCTGATCACGCGATATAGGAAAGTAAAAACGCGTATCAAATTCAGCTTTGTAATACTTCGCATCAGAATTTGGGGTGGCAAGGCTCAATGATAAACGTTGGTTAGAACCCGCTGTAGGAAACATGCCTCGGTTCAATGTTGAGCGTGTCCACGCTGCCGACAATAGGAATGTATCGTACTTAATAGGCGCATCTGGATCTTCAGGATCCGAGAATAAATCGTAGAATCGAGCCGTTTGAATGTAGGTATCTCGTTGAGATAACTCTTCATTTCGGTAAGAAAAACCAAAACTCAGGCGGTTAAATTGGTCAATCGGAAAACCTAAATTAGCACCCAATGCATAAGTTTTTGTGTTGTATTGAATTAGATTAACGTTACCTGCATCCAATTCACTATAGGACAAACTGCCACCCAAACTGATGCCATCAATGGTGAAGTAAGGGTCGTTGTAGGTTATAGCTGCACGTTTTTGGAAACGGTTAGTATTAATGTTAAAGCCAACCTGTTTACCCGTACCCAAGAAATTATCTTGCTGAACACCTGCCTGTAAACTCAAACCTGTGCGGTCGCCAAAGCCGATACCGGCATTAAACGAACCTGAAGGCTGTTCTTTTATTCTGAAGTCAACGTCAACTTTATCTTCATCATTCGGCAAACGGACCGTTTCAAATTCAGCTTCTTCTACGAAGTTCAAGCGACGAGTCATGTTAGCTTTGGAAGCTTCCAAAGAGGTATTCGATAGCCAAGCGCCTTCCATTTGAATCACTTCTCTACGCAATACTTCATCGGATGTCACTTCATGTCCGCTGAAATTGATACGACGCACATAAATACGCTTACCGGGATCAACTGACAAAATCAGATTAACCGTTTTATCATCTTCGTTAACTTGAGGAATCGTTGTAACCGTTGGGAAAGCGTAACCGAATCGACCGAAATATTTGCTGATGAATTCTTCGGTATAAGTGACTTCGGCCTGATTGTACAATTTACCATCAGTAATCGGTAAAATAGCTTCTATTGTTTCTTCGTGACCCAATAATTCGCCGGACAATTCAACACCAGAAACAGTATATTGCTCACCTTCGGAAATGTTCAAAGTAACATAAACGCCAGTTTTATCTGGTGTCATGGAAACTTGAGTCGAATCTAGATTATATTTTAAATAACCTCGGTTCATGTAGTGGCTAGTCAGCGTTTCGATATCACCTTCAAGCGTTTGCTTTTGGTAACGGGTTTCTGACATAAAATCCCACCACGGGGCATCAAAATTCAGCTCAAAGGTTTCCAATAGTTCAATATCAGAAAATATCTCATTACCCACTATATTAATTTGCTCGATGTTAGCAGCATCGCCTTCTTCAAAAGCGAATTTCAAATCAACACGGTTACGTGGCAAAGGAGTGATAATGGCAGAAACATCCGCATTATATTTACCAACACTGTAATAGAAGTCTTTCAGGCCATTTTGGATTGAGGTTAAGACTGTTCTATCAAGCGGTTCGCCCACCAAGATATTGCTGTTATTTAAACTTTCTTGTAACTGCTCATCTTTAATATCGTCATTACCATCAAAGATAATATTACTGATAGTCGGACGTTCTTTAATTTTAATAACTAATACGTCACCATCACGTAACACTTCAATTCTTTCAAAATGACTTGAAGAATAAAGAGAACGAATAAGTTGGGAAGTTCGGAAACTATTCAGGGAGTCACCGACTTTGACAGGAATATAAGTTAACGCAGCCCCTAACGCTACCCTCTGTAATCCTTCAATTTTAATATCTTGGACCACGAACTCAGTGGATCCAGCAGCATGGGCCCTGATCCCTGTACACAGCAACGTCATAGCTGCAACAAAACGAATAAACTTCATTTAATTATTTTTATCCAATCAAAGTTAATGTGTAACGGTGTTTATTATTCTTTTTCACTTTTTCATTCTTCCACATTCCTGATGCCTGTTATTGCTCGTTGTTATAAACGAGCAATATCGTTGAAGATAGCTATAGCCATCAAAAACAATAACAGCACACCACCAATCCTGAATCCAATTTCTTGGAATTGTTCAGAAACCGGCTTACCTCGCAAAAGCTCTATAAAGTAATAGAGTATGTGCCCGCCATCAAGCACTGGAAGTGGTAAAAGGTTGATTATTCCTAGATTGACACTAATCAACGCCAAAAAGCTCAAAAAATATACAACTCCAAACCCTGCACTGGCGCCTGCGCCTTGAGCAATTGAAATTGGCCCACTCAGGTTTTTAACTGACACATCTCCCGTCAGCAACTTACCAATCATTTCAATACTTAGCGTTATAAGACGCCAAGTTTTGTTGACTGCCTGAGTTAATGCCCCAAAAAAACCGTATTGCTGACTGAAGCGATACTGTTCCGGCCACGGTTCCCTTAAAGGAACCACACCTAAATAACCTTGCCCATCTCGATCCGGGTGATTACCTATGGCAGCCATTATTGGCACTCTTCTACCTTCACGCTCAACCATTATACCTATAGTTTTTTGCGGTTTAGTGGAAATGTACTCCACTATTTGTTCCCATTTTTCAACAGTAGTTCCATCAAGTTGAATAATTTTGTCTTGTTTTTTAATTCCTGCCATTTCTGCGGGCGAATTTTTTGCCACTAAACCAATCGTTGTGGTTATTTTGGGCTGGTAAGGTGTAATACCCAAACTGGCGAGAGTTGACTGCTTATCCGGATCAAATTCCCAATTACGCGTATCTAACACAATTGACGAAACAGCAAAACTCCGAGAATCTTGCACTTCAATTTTAATTTCAGGCTCACCAATATGGGATATCAGTTCAAAATTTACTGCTTCCCAATCTTGGGTCTCATTACCGTCAATAGATGTAATTTCAACGCCAGAAGGTAAATTCGCTTTAGCTGCGATGCTATTTGGTGCGGCACTACCTACGATTGGCTTAACGGAATCAACGCCAATCAAATAAACAACAAATAAAACTAATACTGCAAATAACAGGTTAACCAATGGACCCGCAGCAAACACTGCGATCTTCTGTGCAACAGGGCGGCCGTGAAATTCTACACTTTTGTCCGCCTCAGAAACATCATCAACTCGCTTGTCCAACATGCGAACATAGCCACCTAAAGGAATTGCAGACAGAGCAAATTCGGTTCCATGCTTGTCAGTGCGGCTCCATAAAGGTTTTCCAAAACCAATATTGAACCGTAAAACCTTTATACCAAAACGGCGAGCTACCCAAAAATGTCCCCATTCATGTACCGCAATAAGAATACCGATAGCTAAAATAAAGAACAGTAAACTCCAAATAAAACCGAACATTAATTCAGCGTCTCCAATTCCTGTTGCGCTACTTTACGGGTTTCGTGATCATAATCGATCACTTCTTCAATTGTGCCAAAATCTCGATGACTCATTTGTTGCAAAACTTTATCATTAATACGACTTATATCGGTAAAACGAATTTTTTCATCTAAAAAGGCTGCAACTGCCAACTCATTAGCCGCATTCAATGCTGTACTCGCCCATTGCCCTTGCTCAACAGCATCCATGGCTAACTTCAAATTGGGGAATCGTTCGAAATCTGGTGGAAAAAATTCTAACGCCGATATTTTAGTGAAGTCTAAAGCTTTAACTCCAGACTGAATGCGTTCTGGATAGGCCAACACACTAGCAATAGGAATACGCATATCCGATACCCCCATCTGTGCGAGGACCGAACCATCTTCATACTGCACCATTGAATGAATAGTGCTTTGAGGATGTATAACAATCTGTATTTGCTCTTGAGGCATATGGAACAACCAGTGAGCCTCAATAAACTCAAGCCCTTTATTCATCATTGTGGCTGAATCAACAGAAATCTTACGCCCCATATCCCAATTTGGATGAGCACACGCCTGTGCTGGGGTTACATTTTGCAAATCAGCAATTTTTGTATTTAGAAAAGGACCACCGGAACCGGTTAGCAAGAGTTTCTGAATACCCAACTCTTTGATCTGCTCATTTCGAGTTATGGGAGTAGGCAAACACTGAAAAATAGCATTATGTTCGCTATCCACTGGCAATATTTGTGCATTGTTGTCTTTGGCTGCCTGCATAAACAAATGACCAGACATCACCAACGCTTCTTTATTTGCTAATAATACTTTTTTCCCGGCTAACGCAGCAGCATAAGTCGGAGATAAACCAGCAGCGCCAACGATAGCAGCCATAACTGTATCAACTTCGGCCAAGGACGCTATTTCTACCAATCCTTCAGGCCCAGACAATACTTGCGCCGGAACACCAGCTGATACGAGTTTATCTTTAAGTGCTAAATAGTGCTCTTGATTCGAGCATACGACATATTCCGGCTGGAATTCTTGAGCTTGTTGCACAAGCAAGTCTATTTGCGAATGACACGATAATGCCAAAACTCGGTATTTATCCGGATGGCGTTTAATCACATCCAGCGTACTAACACCAATAGAGCCGGTTGCCCCCAATATACAAATATTTTGCATTATGCCATCCATGACACATAGCATAAGGCGAAAACTGGAAACGCTGCGGTTAAGCTATCAATACGATCGAGAAGTCCACCATGACCAGGCAATAAATTCCCGCTATCTTTGCACCCGGCACATCGTTTAAACATACTCTCATTTAAATCACCTAACGCGGAAACAGCAACGGTCAAGCCCCCAATAAGGAGGTGAATCCATATACGACTGGTATCTACCTGATAATGAAGCGCCGCGAACCCAATAATTGCAGATGACGCTGCAATTCCACCAAAGAGTCCTTCAAGGGTTTTGCCTGGTGATACATTGGGCCTTAACTTGTGACGTCCAAACTTAACACCAACAAAGAATGCGCCAATGTCAGCAGCCCAAACGATGCCCAATACATAGAAAATAAGTGACGCGCCATATAAAGGCTCTACGTCGTATAAGCTGGTTCGTAACGCAATGATGGCTACCCAAGTAGGGATAAGTGTTAATAGTCCAAAGATTCCACGCCACACAACACTTGTGCGCCAAAATACACTTAATCGGGGATAAACAATGATGAGAATTAAAGAAACAAACCACCATATGGAGGCGATCAGTAGAATCCACTGATATAAATAGTTCAACTGTCCCTGGAACCATATTTCATCAACCGGCACATGAAATGCCAAGGCCAAACATAAACCAAATACGATGCCGGAGTAGACCAGTTTAAATACGGTAATGGTTAAACCGGTAAGATTAGCCCATTCCCATGCACCCAATGCAATAACCACTGCAACGGCTAACAAGAAGCCTTGTAAGGGTAAGAAAAGAATGGCAAATAACGCTAGAGGCGCCAAGATTAATGCCGTAATGATACGTTCTTTTAACAACGGTGACCCCTTGACTTATTCACTGTCTAACTGCTCCGAAATCATACCATAACGACGTTGTCGTGACCGAAACTCATCCACGGCTAACTGAAAGGCATCTTCATTGAAATCCGGCCATAACGTTTCAGTGAAATAAAGCTCAGCGTATGCAATGTGCCACAATAAAAAATTGCTTATTCGCTTATCGCCACCAGTGCGAACAAGTAAATCCACATCTGGTTGATCAGCCAATGTTGTATGCTGATCAAACAATTTTTCATCTATCTCACTAATATCAACTGCTTGCTCTCGAACAGATTTAATGACATTTTTACAAGCATTAACAACTTCCCACTTACCACCATAATTAGCAGCTATATTCAGTGTTAAAGACTGGTTGTCACGAGTAAGCGCTTCTGCTTCGGCAATTTTTCGAATTAATTTGTCATCAAAACGCGAAGTATCACCAATAACTCTAAGTCGAACGTCATTTTTATGCAGCTTTCTAACTTCACCGCCCAATACCCAATGAAATAATTCCATTAAAGTACTAACTTCCTTTGCGGGACGAAGCCAGTTTTCACTACTAAAGGCGAATAACGTTAATGACTTAATGTCATTTTTTCGACAAAAACGTACTGAACCGCGCACAGACTCAACACCGGCTTTGTGGCCGAATGTTCGCAGTTTTCCTTTGTTTTTCGCCCAACGTCCATTGCCATCCATAATGATGGCAACATGGCGTGGCATATTTGATTCACTCATGTAAACCCAGAAATTAGATTTCCATTAACTCTTTTTCTTTAACGGCTAACAGTTCATCTACCTGTTTAACAACGCCATCGGTTAACTTCTGGATAAGATCTTCCCCTCTGCGGGAATCATCTTCCGAGATCTCTTTTTCTTTTAGCAATTCTTTAATGTCGCCATTAGCATCACGACGAATATTTCTAATACCTACACGCCCTTGCTCAGCTTCATTGCGAACCACTTTAATAAGGTCTTTACGACGTTCTTCGGTTAGTGCTGGCATGGGAATACGCATTGTGGTTCCCGCGGAAATAGGGTTCAAACCCAAATTTGAAGCCATGATAGCCTTCTCTACAGCTTGGATAGCGCTTTTATCGAATACGGTTAAAGCCAATGTGCGAGAATCTTCCGCAATAACATTAGCAAGCTGTTTTAGTGGTGTGTCTGCACCATAATAAGATACTTGAATACTATCTAGTAAGCTGGGGTGTGCACGACCAGTGCGAATCTTACTAAAATTCGATTTCAACGCAGCGATACTTTTTTCCATGCGTTGCTCAGCATCAGATCTAATTTCATCTATCATTGCTCACCCCTTTTTTAATTTATTTGTTATTCGAGTACCGACATCCTGACCTTCGATCACAGCTCTCAAACACCCTGGTTTCTTCATGTTAAACACACAAATAGGTAGATTGTGATCACGAGCCAAGGTAAAGGCTGCTAGGTCCATTACCTTTAATTCTTGTTCTAACACTTGCTGATAATTTAATTCTTTATATAGCACAGCGTCAGGGTTTTTATTTGGGTCTTCGCTATACACACCGTCAACTTTGGTCGCCTTTAATACTGCATCGGCTTCAATTTCAATGCCACGCAAACAGGCTGCTGAATCGGTTGTAAAAAATGGATTGCCGGTTCCGGCAGAGAATATAACGACTTTACCCGCTCTTAGTAAACTAATTGCTTCAGCCCAGTTGTAGGAATCACATACGCCATTAAGAGGAATAGCGGACATCATACGCACTCCTACATTGGCTCTATGTAATGCGTCTCGCATTGCCAAACCATTCATTACGGTAGCCAGCATACCCATATGGTCACCGACCACTCGGTTCATACCAGCTGCAGCCAATCCTTCTCCGCGGAACAGATTGCCACCACCAATAACTAAACCAATTTGGACACCCAAAGCGAGAATTTCTTTAATCTCGGTGGCCATGCGGTCCAATACTTTTGGATCGATGCCGAACCCTTCGCTGCCCATGAGTGCTTCACCACTCAACTTCAACAAAATACGATTGTATTTAGCGTTTACATTAGTAGTACTAAACGAGTCAGCCATTTAAACGGATGCCCTCTTCATCAGGTTTGTTAAACAAGACACGCCTAAAGCTAAACGGTAAAAGTTTAATACACTTTACCAAATAACTTCATAATGCTGGTCCCAAATTATTGAAGTCGTAATTACGAAAAGGCACCCTTGGAGTTCATTGATCTTTTGCCTTCATTTATTGCTATCACAACGATTGAAAACAAAAGATCAACAAACTCGGTAAGGTGCCTCTTTCAGTCTAACCGACTAAGTCCAAAGACTAAAGCCGGATATTAACTTATTTGTTTGCAGCTGCCATTTGGGCTTGAACTTCTGCTGCGAAGTCTTCTTCTTTCTTCTCGATACCTTCACCCACTTCAAAACGGATAAAGTTAATTGCATCGGCAGAATTTTTCTTCAACAAATCGCCAACGCTAGCAGAAGGATCTTTCACAAACGGTTGACCAGTCAAGCTGATTTCACCGGTGAATTTCTTCATACGACCCATAACCATTTTTTCGGCTATTTCCGCAGGCTTGCCGCTTTGCATGGCAATGTCGATTTGAATTGCTTTTTCTTTCTCAACAACTTCTGCTGGAACATCTTCAGGCTTAACATATTGAGGATTGCTTGCAGCAATGTGCATAGCAACATCTTTAGCTAAATCTGCGTCACCGCCTTTCAATATAGACAATACACCGATACGACCGCCATGAGTGTATGCACCCATGTTGTCACCTTCAACGGTTACAACGCGACGAATATTGATGTTCTCACCAATTTTAGTCACCAAAGTATCTTTTAAATCGGATACTTTAGTTCCGTCAATTTCGCTGTTGTTCAACGCTTCAACATCGTTAAGTTTTTCAGAAGATGCCAAGCTCAATACTTTGTTACCGAAAGCCAGGAAACCTTCGTCACGAGCAACGAAATCAGTTTCGCAATTCAATTCCATCATAGTCGCCACACCAGCAACTACTTTAGTTAGAATAACACCTTCAGCAGCGATACGTCCGGCCTTTTTAGCGGCTTTAGCCTGACCAGATTTACGCATATTTTCAATTGATAACTCGATGTCGCCATCAGTTTCAACCAGTGCCTTTTTGCAATCCAGCATACCAGCACCGGTACGCTCACGAAGTTCTTTAACAAGGGCTGCAGTCACTGCCATTATGCTTTCCTCAGAAATAATTTTTCATATCAACAGACAATATGTACCAAACTGCCTGTTATCTAAAATACATGTTAAACAGGGGCAATAATCGCCCCTGCATAATCGTTCTATCGCAGGCCAAATGTTATTGGCCTTACATTTAATATTGCTTATTCAGCTTCTACGAAATCTTCGCTTTCAGCTTGAACTTCAAGATTGTCGTCGCTACCTGCTTTTACCGCTTCAGCGGCTGCATTCAAATAAAGCTGAACCGCACGGATTGCATCATCATTACCTGGGATAATAAAATCGATGCCATCAGGGTTACTGTTGGTATCAACGATAGATACAACTGGAATACCTAAGCTTTGTGCTTCACGAATTGCGATGTGCTCATGGCTCGCATCAACAACAAACAAGCAATCAGGAAGACCGCCCATGTCTTTGATTCCACCTAAGCTGCTTTCAAGCTTTTCCATTTCTCTTTGCAACATCAAAGCTTCTTTTTTGGTAATCTTTTCGAAAGTACCATCTTGTGCTTTTTGCTCTAATTCTTTAAGACGCTTAATAGACTGACGAACTGTTTTCCAGTTAGTCAACATACCGCCTAACCAACGCTTGTTTACATAGTATTGGTCACAATTTTTAGCTGACTCTTTAACTGCATCGCTAGCGGCACGTTTTGTACCTACGAATAGAATTTTACCTTTCTTTGCAGCTATGCCAGATATGAAACTTAGCGCATCGTTGAACAGGGGAACTGTTCTTTCAAGGTTGATGATATGAACTTTGTTACGTGAGCCAAAAATGAAAGGCTTCATCTTAGGGTTCCAGTAACGGGTTTGGTGACCAAAATGAACACCAGCTTGCAGCATGTCACGCATTGACACATTTGCCATTAGAATTTCCTCATAAATATGGGGTTATGCCTCCATACATCCCAACTCTCGATTCAATACGTTGAATAGCATTCGAAATTTCTCGAATTACCACTCTTTGAACACCCCGAAAGTCGTGCCGATATATGTGTGGATTAGTTAAATTTACGCTTCACTCCGTGATACCGAAAACCTGCATTTTTTAACAGCTCAATCGGGTACTACGGAAACGCGCGGCGCTTTATACCATGATACGATGCCTGACACAATATCTTCATGTCTAAACTACCAATTTTTAATCAAATAATAATGTGCTCTAGAGCCAAGTTGCTATGCCTTGTATCCCATAATGTTGCCAAGGTAATTTGAAAAAACGTGAAGGAAATATTGCGCTCTACAATTAACCCAAAAAATAACTTTTTACCTAATATCAGTCAATTCCGCACTGACTAGTATTTTTATTCTGTCGCTTAGTTTTCATCACAAAAAATTAACTACCAAGTCCAAAACTCCCTAAATCGGGCAGCACTTAATCTCGTTAAACACATGTTGTAAAGTGAAGTTGTGGTGGAAAACACACAGGCCTTGTTCGTGTTTTAGTAGAATATTATCCACATTCATATATTTAATGCCGAATACGCATGCTGTGAAGATGTACACTGGCCCATGTGTTCGCTAAAATACTGACAATTGCGATAAACCTTGAGATTATTGAATTGTCGATCACTATCAAGACACCGGAAGAAATTGAAAAAATGCGCGTGGCAGGACGATTAGCAGCTGACGTCCTGCAATTGATTGGGCAACACGTGAAAAAAGGTGTAACCACTGACGAAATAAATACCATATGTCATGATTACATTGTTGATGTACAAAAAGCGATTCCAGCACCGTTGAATTATGGCCAACCGCCTTTTCCAAAATCTATTTGTACGTCTTTAAATCATGTTATTTGCCACGGCATTCCGGCAGACAAAAAATTAAAAGACGGTGATATTCTTAATATTGATGTCACCGTAATAAAAGATGGCTATCACGGTGACACTTCTAAGATGTTCGTGGTTGGTAAACCCTCCATCATGGCCGAACGCCTGATTAAGGTCACTCAAGAATGTTTATATAAAGGCATTAGTCTGGTCAGGCCCGGTTGTCGCCTGGGTGATATCGGTGCCATTATTCAACAGCATGCTGAGGGCCACAATTATTCAATTGTGCGTGAATACTGCGGACACGGCATTGGTGCAACCTTCCACGAAGAACCCCAAGTTGTGCATTATGGTACTCCGGGTACAGGGGAAATATTAAAAGCCGGCATGTGCTTTACTATCGAACCCATGGTTAATGCTGGTAAACGCCATAGCAAAATATTACCTGATGACTGGACCGTTGTGACCAAAGATAGAAGTTTGAGCGCACAATGGGAACATACTCTTTTAGTCACTGAAAATGGCTGCGAGATTCTTACATTGCGTGATGATGAACAAATTGAACGTGTGATTACCCACGAAAGCTAGTTTCAAGTTTATATTTAAAAGTTAACCAACCAGAACTCAGGTTAAGTCGGGATTGTCTATGACTGCACATGTGTTATTGAGTCAAATTAAGAGAATCAACTCTGTTGATAATCTCGAGGCTTTTAAAGAATGTATCGAGAACAGTTATACCTGGATGAAAACCACGTATAACGGCATCGATAATGTCGTCAGCATTGTTGAAGGAAGGGCTGCATTTGTCGATGTGCTGCTTTGCCATATTTGGCGACTGATGAATTTAGATCAAGAAACCAAAATTAGCCTCATTGCGGTAGGAGGTTACGGTCGAGGCCATTTACAACCTCATTCTGATGTTGATTTACTAATATTAAGCAAACGTAGCCTCAATAAAAAGCAACAGGAGCTTATTCAGCAATTCATCACCCTCTTATGGGATATTGGCTTGGATATCGGTCAATCGGTTCGTACGATTGATGAAACCTTCGATCTCGCTCGCGACGACGTCACCATCGCAACCAATCTCATTGAATCCCGATTATTGATTGGAAATGAAGAATACTTTGAAGCGCTCCAAAAGAAAGTTAAAAGTAAAAAGTTCTGGTCCAGCAAAGATTTCTTCCTCGCAAAATACGCCGAGCAACAAGGGCGCCATGCCAAATTCAACGATACCTCCTATAATCTTGAACCGAATGTAAAAGAAAACCCTGGTTGCTTACGGGATATTCAAACCATTGGCTGGGTTGCCAAAAAACACTTTAAAGTGTTTAAAGGTAAGGAGTTAATCGAACATGGCTACTTCACAGAAGAAGAATTGAATGAACTTATGGAGTGTAGGAAACATCTTTGGTGTATCCGCCTAACCTTGCACTTTCATACCAATCGAAATGAAAACAGACTTTTATTCGACTACCAAGCAGATATCGCACAAAAGCTAGGCTACGGCAGCGACGAAAATAGCGATGCCCCTCGTAATGAAAAACGTGCAATAGAAAAAATGATGCGAGATTTCTTCCGCATTATTCGTCGCGTATCAGAATTGAACCACATGCTGTTACAGCATTTCAAACAAGATATTTTAAACCCCAAAGTTAACAAAATTAGAAATATTAATGACGATTTTGAACTTCAAGATGGGTTGTTTTTCCCTCGCCATGAATCTGTATTTGATAGCCCTGAACGTATCATGCGCTTTTTTCTATTACTTACGAAAACACCGGATGTTAAAGGATTACACTCAGCGACATTACGTTTATTAAGAAACGGCAGAAGGAAATTCGCCAAGCAATACTTCTGTGAAGTACCTGAATGTCGCCGAATATTTATGAGTTTGGTGAAAAAGGTGCGTTTCTTCGGATTACCTTGGGACTTAATGCACAAGCACGGTATTATGCAAGCGTATCTACCAGAGTGGAATCACATAGTAGGCATGATGCAATTTGACCTATTTCATGCCTACACCGTAGATGAACACACTCACCGCCTAATAAAACAACTGGCTTTTTTCGCAGACAAAGATCGCAATGACTCGTTTCCACGTTGTGGCAGAATTGTTCAACACTTTGATAAACCGGAAATTATTTTCCTTGCTGGCATCTTTCATGATATCGACAAAGGCAGAAACGGCGATCATTCCAAATTAGGCGCTGAAACAGTACGAAAATTTGGTGCATCTCACAATCTTCCTCAAGAAGACATTGAATTAATTTCCTGGCTAGTCGAAAAACATTTGTTATTTTCGATGGTGGCGCAGCGTCGAGATATTCAAGATCCAGAAGTCATTCAAGAATTTGCCACTGCTATGCGTAATCGTATCAATTTAGATCACTTATATGCGCTCACGCTTGCCGATATTCGAGCCACCAATGATAACTTGTGGAATGACTGGAAATCATCACTATTAAGAGAACTATACATTTTAACCAGCAATGCTCTGGAAAATGGTTTACAAAACGAAGTGGATGTACAAGCTCGAATCAATAAACATAAAGATAAAGCTAGGGCATTGCTGAGAAACTTTAAATGCACGCCTGAAAAATACGAACCTCTATGGGCGCAATTTCCCGACGATTATTTTATTCGGTTTAAACCCACTCAAGTTGCTTGGCATACCCAATCCATTATTTATCACTTGGATTCGACCTTGGAAGATGACACCAAACCAATGGTGGATATCGCAAACGGTACACTTAAGGCCGGTACAGAGTTAATTATTTTCTGTAAAGACAGGCCCGCACTATTTGCCCAAACCGCATCGGTTTTGGATAGCCGAAGCTGTTCCATTAATGACGCTCAAATTTGTGCGTTAAGTAATGGCTATATTTTCGACAGTTTCATTATCCTGCAACAAAATGGAAAACAGATAAAAACTAAAAGCCGATTACAGAGCTTAAAAGAGGCTGTTTCAGCACAATTGAATAAACCCGGTGTGGAGCATAACAACCAACGTAGAATGCCACGTCAATTAAAACAGTTAAATGTACCTATCAAAGTGCGTTTTTTTTCCAACCAGCCCGAACAGACTATGATGGAGTTGGAAGCACTGGACAGCCCGGGTTTACTCGCTAAAATCGGACATCTGTTCGTAAAACAAAAACTGACTTTACGGGTCGCCAAAATAACCACTATTGGCGAACGTGCCGAAGACTTGTTTATTATTAGTAATAATGACGGTGTTGCACTGTCGAACATTGAACAAGTGGATTTGAAGAAAAAGATTATTGAGCTATTGTCTGACTAAAGACACAAGCTCAAGTAGTAAACAGCACAATTAGTACAACCAACCACAACAGGATCATCCGCATGTCTGATGTAAAAACAATCATTGAAAATGCCTTTGAAGAACGAAGCAATATTACACCCAAGCTCGTGTCTGAAGAAGTTAAGTTGGCAGTCAATGAAACCATTGAGCAACTTAATTCCGGCAAAGCAAGAGTAGCCGAAAAAGTCGCGGGGGAATGGGTTGTACATCAGTGGATTAAAAAAGCGGTTCTACTGTCATTTCGCATTAATGAAAATCAAGTAATGATGGGTGCAGAGAATCGATTTTTTGATAAGGTTCCACTTAAATTTCGCGATTATAACGAGCAGCAGTTTCAAGCCGAAGGAATGCGTGTTGTGCCACCAGCAACCGTTAGAACAGGCTCTTATATTGGAAAAAACGTGGTGTTAATGCCATCTTACGTCAACATTGGTGCATACGTTGATGAAGGTACTATGGTAGATACATGGGCCACCGTTGGCTCATGTGCACAGATTGGTAAAAACGTGCATTTATCTGGCGGCGTTGGCATTGGTGGTGTTTTAGAGCCTCTACAAGCAAATCCAACCATTATTGAAGACAACTGCTTTATTGGTGCTCGTTCAGAAATTGTGGAAGGCGTTATCGTTGAAGAAGGTGCCGTTATTTCCATGGGTGTGTACATTGGTCAAAGTACCCGTATTTACGATCGTGAAACGGGAGAAATTCATTACGGCCGCGTTCCGGCCGGCGCCGTTGTTGTATCAGGAAGTTTGCCTTCCAATGATGGCAAATACAGCTTGTACGCTGCCATAATTGTAAAGAAAGTTGATGCACAGACTCGCGCAAAAGTCGGTATTAATGCTTTACTGCGTGCAGCAGAATAATCTCTTTTCTGCCTCAGATAAAAAACCCATTCAATTGAATGGGTTTTTTATACACTGACCATATTACGAACTACCCCTGATATAACTCTTCGATCCAAGGCAAGACTTCTTCCTCAGGATTGAAGGTCTCAAGGGCATCAACAACTTTAAGCTCTGCCTTGGGTTTGCCTGCAAGATCGGACATCAGTTCATATACCGCTTTACCGGCAGCAGCAAAGGTATCACCGTAGCTACTATCACCTAAAGCAACCACCGCAAACTCTTTACCGTCCATCATAGGCATTTGATCACCCAAATCAGACATAAACATCTCTACGTTTGGCGGAAAATCCCCCTGCCCCGTTGTAGATGTAATAAATAAGATGCTTGTAGCACTTTTAAAATCATCAACAGACGGATCGTCAAACACCTGAGCCGTATGCCCAAACGCTTCTAGTTTGGTTTGAGTTTGCTCTGCAACACTCTGTGCATTGCCGTACACTGTTCCTACAAAAATACTGATATTAGACATATATCAAATGCTCCAAATTTTTCGAATTTCTTGCTTGGGATAACCCCACAAAGACAACAATTTCACCATGCGATCATCAACTGTCGTTTGAATATTCAAGGGTGCCCCTGATACGGGATGGCACAAAGACATGCTCGTCGCATTTAGTGCCAATCCATAAAAACCATATTGGTTGCGAACAAACTGATTCTGCTTACCATCACCATGCGTAGTGTCACCCAATATGGGATGACTAATATGCGCCATATGCCTACGCAACTGGTGTTTTCTACCCGTTTTGGGAACTAACCTAATTAATGAATAACGTGCGCTTTGATATCTTCCAACAGGAAACGGCAGTTCAAATTTAGCTAACCGATGATAATGCGTTTCAGCTGACTGGGCAGGTTTGTCCTCGTTAGCCATTTTATCCGCAATTTTATCAAGCTTTTCTTTAAGCGCGTAATTAATCTCTCCCGCCTCATCCGTAAAACCACGAACAACGGCTGTGTACTGCTTCTGCACTGCTTTGTTAGCAAATTGCTCCCCTAGCGCTTTCGCAATCTCAGGAGACAGGGCAAACACCAATACACCTGAAGTAGGTTTATCTAACCTATGCACGGTGTAAACGCGCTGCCCTATTTGATCGCGGACCAATTGCATTGCGAAACGTGTTTCTCGTTTGTCGATAAGGCTACGATGAACTAATAATCCAGGTGGTTTATCAATGACGACCATCGCCTCATCTTGATATAAGATTTGCAACATCACCAATTACTCACTTTCATCAAATAATTCATCTATTTGCTTTAAAACGCTCAAAAACTTAGTGCCTTTTTCTCTGGATAAAATTGTCTCTTGTGCCATGGGCAATAAAGCCAATTTTTCAGGCAGCGGCGATCCCTGTTTCACAATCAGGTGCATTTTGGGGACAAAAACATACTGTAACCATTCACTAAAGTACATAGTGTCACAACAAAAAGGTAAGCTACTTTCAAATGCACTTGGTTCAGGAGGCTTCAATGCCCATAATTCTAACACCTGCATTGATGCTTGGAGATCTAGCAACAGTAATTGGACTTGTTGATGTTTAACTTTAGTATTCGGCACTTTTTCTCAATAAATAATCAGGCTTACTAAACCTTTGGGTTTCTTGTGTTTGTTACGCTTTGCTTGCCGTTAATTGACACGTAAAATTCGTATCCCAATAATTCGTTATCTTTTGGCAAGCAATCACATTATTTTTACAATTCACTAGGGAGTTTAAGCCTATTACACTTGTAAAAATTCAAAATCCCCATAACAATAGCGGGCTTAGCAATTTCGAATAACCAACACAAACAATTTAACCGCAACACACTAGGAGATAACTTTGTACATCACGTTAATGGATATTGTTATCATTTTGGTTGTGTTTGTTATCATGATGCAATTCTGGCATATCAGAGCCATAACCGAAACTGCCAATCGATATCTTGCAGGATTTTGTGAGGAAAGAGATTTACAATTATTGTCAGCCGCAAGATACAAAACACGAATTGGAATGCATAGAGGCAAACCAGACTGGCATACCACTTTTATATTTGAATTTTCAGGGAACGGCACCGATAAATATACAGGCACCCTGTTAATGCAAGGCAGGCATGTTGTCGATACCGATTTGCCTGCCTATAGAGTTTACTAGTTCCAGTCAGATTGCACATGATCAGAATCAGCAAGAAATAAGCTGGTAAATTATTCGTTAGCCGCGTCTTTATCTGTAATATGCCGCTCAGAGTCTTCTTTTACGCCATCGCGATCCCGAAACATCAAATGCCCTTTAATATTCCCCACCTCCAATTCTTTAATTAGGCGATACTTGCCACCTTCAAAAAATTGACGATACTTATCTAATGTTGCATATACAGCAATGCCGCTACTGTTCTCATCATCTAGCATGACACTTTCTACTGCCGACATTAGCATGTGCCCTAATCCATGATGCTGAGCATCGGGGTGAACACCGATAAAAGACAGCATATGAAAATGTTCTGCGGGTACATTTTCCCGTACTTTTTGCTCTTTTTCTAACATTTGCATGGTACAAAAATAGCCAGCTGTCAGTAGCATTTTTAAACGCCAATGCCAAAATCGACCAGCCCCAAAAGCGGCCTCCGAACTATTCAAGCACGCTACGGCTAATAATCTATCGCCATCAAACAGGCCAATTATTGGCTGTTTAGCTTGCCAAAAAGCATTGAGTTCTTCACGTATAGCTGCGCGCAATCGACTCTCGTACCCTTCCAATTTAATTTGAAAAATATCGGCAAAAACGGGATCATCTCGATAAGATTGAAAAAGTAAAGAACCAGCTACTTTTAACTCTTCGGCGGTCAAATAGATGGCTTTTACATTGTTGTAATGATCGATGGCTTCGCTGCTATTCATAGCAATCCTTAATACAGCTTTTTCCTACAACTTACATCAGGAAGAAAGATTTGTTAATAGATAGTTAATTATAATGACAATTAAATAACGTTCCAACCGTTTATGCCCCAGACTGAAAGCATAAAATAATTAGAGCCTGAAGAATAACAGGAAAGTTACATATGGGTAAAATGTTTGGCGAAATGATAGGAGAAGAATAAAGGTTTAAGCTAAAATTGGATGTTAGAGATAACCTACAATTTATTTGCAGACCGTCTCTAACATCCAATTTATTTAAAAATATGCAGGATTAAATTTTTCGGTAAGTGGCATCACCCCAGCCAATCAATTTTTCATCTTTAAAGACGACAGGCGTACATTCATCTTTCGTTGTGATACCGTCACCTTTTATGCGTTGGGTGCGATAAAACAGAACCATGTAATTACCATCTTCAGATTTGTGGAATTCTGTAAAATCTGGCACACCTAACATTGAAGTTACTTGAGTATGTGATAAATCAAGTGCCAAATTTGAAATAGACTTTCTGTTTTCATATTCACGATCTTCCCAATCTGCATGATATCCGTCGCCATCTCCATCAATGCTGATCACACAGCCTCCCATTGTTAATGCCAAGGGGATCATTGTCATCATCACGAGTTTTTTTACTTGCATAATGTTTTCCTATTCCTAATGAAAAGTGCGTATTAAATATTCTGTTATTAAGCCTTAGGCACATTTTATACTTCCCAAATGAGCCAAGACTTGAATACATTAATTTATCTTTTTCAATACGAATTCAATATCGATGCCAAAAAGTTAACTAATTGAAATATAAGGATAATAAAAAATATCACTTGGTTAATGCTTCGCATTAGTGATTAATTTAACTAATATATCGTTAATTTTACACTTACAGGTTGTCTAAATTTATGCCTAATGAAACCTTACTTTCGATTTGCGCTCAATTGGCCAAACAAGGTAAACAACCTAGCATTGGATTGCTAAAAGCAAAATCCAAATCCAAGTTTCACTTAGCGGACATTATCGCGGCGGTTCAATACTGGAAATCAAACCCTGATTGGGAAGCTACACAAAAAGCGGAAATTGATGAAACACAGGTAGCAGATAATCTAATGTCGAATGAATTAGACTCCATTGAAGGATTAATTCACCGAGTAACTTACTTGGAGAGTAAGGTGGAAAAAATTGAGTCCATATTAGCCCAACTGACAAATAAATCAGAAAAAACCTAAAACGTTACTTGAAATTATGGACCTAATATTGGTTGGAGGTTACAGATAAACTCTTCCAAATCCCTAGCCAATATTTCTCTTGGTTCTTGCCCTACAGGCTCCAAAACCACTTCTCCAGTGCCATTCAATACCGAAATAATATAATTTTCGTCTTCTGTTTGAGCAAAAAATAAAGTATCCCTTTGCCCTAGCCGACGCTTCATCAATAAGTGCGATATTAAATTTTCTTGCAGACGGATAAAATCATCCTGATTCCACACCATTAGTAATTGTAAGTCACCCCGTGCGGCTCTTGCATTTAAGTGATCGCTCCAAAATGTGCAGAAATAATCCTGAAAATCCTGATGTATTTGCATTTCCATGCCTTGCTCAAGCTTTGCAAAATTATTGACTTTAGTTTGTCGAGTTGGTTTCCATTCGCATTTCACGCCCTGTTCACACTTCTCGCCCTGAATTAAACTTGAACAACAGGGTGATGCCCAACTATCATCGCATTCAACCTCTAACTGCTTTCCTGAACTTGCATGCAACTCAATATATTGTTCAACAAAAGATGACAACGCTGTTTTTATCCTAGACTGCATATAAAATCCCATCTTAACCTTGGCAAACCTCACCAACGGACTTACGTTAACATAAAGAAAACAAATTTGGTTTATCGGATAATGACAAAATCAACGACATGCTCACAAAATAAACACTTGAATACTTTACAAGACCTAACTCTTGGCAAAAATGTTGCCTATGAAGAATATTACAATCCCAAATTGTTACAAGCCGTTTCTCGCAATTTGGGACGAAACGAACTTGGATTAGAAAACACCCTGCCTTTTGACGGTATTGATATATGGAATGGTTACGAATTTTCCTGGCTCAATAAGAAAGGCAAACCGATAGTAGCTTTATTGCAATGCAATGTGCCCATTAGCTCCCCAAATTTAATCGAATCAAAATCGTTTAAATTGTACTTAAACAGCTTTAATCAAACCAAATTTACTGATCAAAAAGACGTGTTAGAAAAGCTCCATATCGATCTTTCGAACTGTGCCGGTAGCAAAGTACAAGTTTCATTGCAGCTTGTACACGAATCTGATGAGTATCACTCGCTAAAGACTTTACCCGGCGTTTGTATCGATGATCTGGACATAGAAATATCAACCTATCAACCCGATCGTTCTCTATTGCAAACCACAGACGAACAAACCAGTGAAACTCTGGTAAGCCATTTACTAAAATCGAATTGTCTTATTACCGGACAACCAGATTGGGCAAGCGTTCTTATACGGTACGAAGGCAATAAAATAAGCAACGAAAGCCTTCTTGCATACATCATCAGTTTCCGTCAACACAATGAGTTTCATGAACAATGTGTGGAACGTATCTTTACTGATATCAATGAAACGTGCCGCCCAAAAGCATTAACCGTATTCGCACGCTACACTAGAAGAGGGGGACTCGATATTAATCCCTTTAGAAGTAACTTTGAAAAACCTTACCCCAACCTGAGACATATTAGACAGTAAAATAGGTAGTTTTTTTTCTCTGCAAATTGCTGTAACGTAAGGCGTTCTACTTTTTTGATAAAACAGAGTACCGTCTGTACACAAGGCGCTTACAGCAGTTTTTATTGACATACTTCTAAATTGTTAAGCGCAAATATCAATTAATAACACCATTCGGACTTGAGTCATTACCCGTTTATTAAAAAAGCTTGTTTACCCAAGATTACCAAGATGACTTGCTTACAATCAGCGGTGGCAAATATCTCGATAAATTAGCCACGTAGATAGAATCAACGCAGTCATCCGATATTCGTGGATAAAAGCCGTGATCGGCATATAGGCATTTTTTAAGCCAATACGAATACATGAATTTTGATCATCGCTTTTATTTCTCTATAACTGTTAGTCGAGAACTGACTTGACTAATCAATGAGGAACGTACTCAAGATGAGCACAGTACAATTAAACGCTATTGGCGTGATGAGCCAACTTTCCCAATTGGAAGTGGATCGTCTGAATCACAAAACGAGCCATGAACTTTACCAAATTTTTCGAAAATGTTGCCTAGCGGTGTTAAGTAGCGGCGCGGAGAAAGATGATTTCGAAGCTATGTTTGCACCCTATAAAACATTTGAGGTAAATCTCATTCGCCGAGAAAGAGGCGTTAAGATTGAACTCGTTAACCCGCCTGAAATACCATTTGTTGATGGAAAGCTGATGAATGGTGTGCATGAACACCTATTTTCAGTTCTTCGTGATCTGCTACATATGGGTGCCAAATATGAAACCCATGAATTAGATCTAACAGATTCAGTACACATTACCCATATTGTATTTGATATGTTGAGGAATGCTGAAGTTATACGCACTGAACAAGATCCGAACATGGTAATTTGCTGGGGCGGCCATTCAATTAACGATATTGAATACCAATACACTAAAAAAGTAGGCTACCAGCTCGGTCTGCGTGAAATGAGCATCTGCACCGGATGTGGTCCTGGAGCTATGAAAGGTCCGATGAAAGGAGCAACCATTGGCCATGCCAAGCAACGTTATAACGGTGGTCGTTACCTTGGCATCACCGAACCCAGTATTATTGCCGCAGAGCCACCTAATCCAATCGTAGATAACCTCGTGATAATGCCGGATATTGAAAAGCGTTTAGAGGCCTTTGTTAGAACGGCTCATGCCATTGTCGTGTTCCCTGGCGGTGCAGGTACAGCTGAAGAACTGCTCTACTTATTAGGTATTTTGCTACATGAAAGCAATCAGGAACAGGTGCTGCCCATTATTTTAACGGGTCCAAAAGAGTGCGAAGAGTACTTCCGCTCCATTGATCAGTTTATTGGCGCAACGCTGGGCGAAGAAGCTCAACGATTATATGAAATTGTGGTAGATGATCCCGTTGCGGCAGCGAAAAAGATCAAAGAGAAACAAGCTGATGTTAGACAATACCGTAAAGAAAAAGGTGATTCATATCACTTCAATTGGTCTCTAAAAATTGAGCAAGGGTTTCAACAACCATTTGATCCTACCCACGAAAACATGTCCAATTTGAATTTACATATGGGGCAATCCAAAGCTGAGTTAGCAGCAGCTTTAAGAAAAGCTTTCTCGGGCGTAGTCGCAGGTAACGTAAAAGCAGAAGGTCTTGCTCAGATAAGAGAGCATGGCCCATTTAAGATAAATGGTGATCCGAAGTTAATGGAGTTAATGGATTCACTGCTGCAATCCTTTGTTGACCAGCAAAGAATGAAATTACCGGGAACCGAATACAAACCTTGTTATGAAGTTATTCGTTCATAAAAATTGTATAGGCCATTGGATCAATTACCATTGGCCTTTATTGACTCTCTTTGTTGCCGAACTTTCTTGTTAAAACTTAATACCCTAGCCAGCTTGAAAAAGTCGCCTTAATCCCTGTTCATTTTTAAGCTCACTTATGCTCATGTCGGCATCAAAATCGTTAAATGATGTAACAATAACAATTAAATCCGTGAAATTATTGCAGCACAAGATTACAATTCTATTTGGTTGTTAGCGGCTTATGTAGTTCTAAATGAATAAAATTGTTAAACGCGTTTCGTTAGGTTTTGCTATTTACATTAGCTTTGCCGCTGCTGTGGTGCTTTATTATCCTGATACGCCAGACAATATGAACTGGGAAGACCGGGAACAACACAATGCTATGCAAATAGCCAAATTAAAGCTTGGGGTAACTCACACCGATATAATTAACTTGCTTGGCTCTCCTGATATCAGTGAGGCCAAAGAGGTCGCCAACGACAAAATACAAGTCATGTTTTATCGTACCCAACACAAAACGCCTGACGGTATTACCTCTCAAGATGAGTGTACTCCATTGCTCTTTAAAAATGATGTGTTAATTTCTTTTGGTGAAAACGCCTATAATCAATTCAAAGACACTTAATCAAGAATTATATTGAGCAACGAATCCACTAACGACGCAGACAAGTTTTCCCCAAAACTACAATGGCTATATAAAGATATAGCCCAATTGTTAATCGCCTATCGCACTCAGAAAGTTAATTCAGAACTCATTCACAAAACGCTGAAGTTTAGCGAAAGCTTTATTGCCATAAGCAAAACCCATCCAGAGCAGCTCATAGCTCAACTTCACTTTTATAAGCCATCATTGCCCTATTCGCTAAATTTGACTTTCAATCATGTATTGGTGACTTACTTGTTGGCGGTCAGAAATAGCTGGAATGATACTGCAATCCAGCAACTACTTTGTTGTGTCCTATCTCAATTTGCCGTTATCTCTCAACAATTAGATCAACACTCAAAAGACGATGACGTACAAATAGACAGAAAGCAGATAACCAAACTTAATAAACCATTGACACAAATTCTCAATAAGCCAGCTTTACAAATCTGGTTAGCAGGTATTCAAAGTGCCGAATACCGATGGCATATTAATCCTCTGGTGATGTTAAAACTAACACCTCGTCAATCAAGAACACAGAGTCTGCTTGGCATAGCTTGTTGTTTGGGTACATTGCTCACTCGCACCACAAAAAAGGCTAGTGCAAATTTCCCCTCTGCGCTTAAAAGTATTGCTCAACATCTACCCTCTAAGGAATATGCCACTTTAGAGCCTCTGCTTCATTACCCCAGCCTGTATCCACCGGGTTCCATGGCTGTACTGAGTGACAATCGATATTTTTTGATCTTAAGTACTTCAGAGAATCAATTAATTGGAAAGACTTTCATCAAAGAAACGGCAAAGTGTGCTGATGAAACGGAGATCATCCCCTTGGGTAAGGTCCGCAAGTTACTTAGCCCGCAACCGTTAAAACATTCATCGCATTTAGATGAGTGGTGGGATACCGATTGGCAGCAAAAGCAGGATGAACTAGCACATTTAAAAGGCAACCAACTACAGCAACTTCGCCCAACATTATTTAGGCTAGATAAACCACCGCCTACTTTAATTGCCATTCAACAACATTTACAAAATGATGATTTCGACGCCAATGAATTAGCGCAACTGATTGCTGATGAGCCGGTTTTCGCTAACCATATTAAAAACACAGCTACCCAATCCACCCGTGAGAATATTGCCATAATGGATGTCAAACATGGGTTGCTATTACATGGTTTCGAACGGGCCAGTTCCATTCTGATGGAGCATGCGTTAATGATTCGGTTAAACCAGCATTACTTCCCATTACAAGAAACCTTATTGCAATTTTGCACGCTCTTTAAACACATGGTTGGCATCATTGCCGAAAAAACCCAAAAGGTAACGCCTGAATTGGCCAGCAGTTGGGCTGGATTTGCTAGTTCAGGGCTATTCACCGCAGCCTCAATCAAAACAAGATTAACCCACCCCAAGAGTATTCAACCTAGCCCCAAAATAAGCAGTATGTTAGCCATTGAACACGCTTCAGCCTTTCCTCTTCACGCTATTAAGATTGCCGAATGCTGGGCTCAATCCCCCCTATTATCATTGGCAATTAAAGAGCTAGAACAATCCGAAATAATAACCTCACGCCATCACACCAAGCATCACAATATTTCCATGATGTTAGGACTCGGCATGATTTTAGCCAAACATGTCTACTGGGCTGAATACGATATTCAAGATGATGATCAAATTTTTATCAATCGAGCATTAGAATATTTAGCATTAAGTGAAAACGCTAAATACGTGATTACACAAGCAGCAGTAGAGCGCGCCCACAGCTATACGCCAATTAAATAATCATTGCTCAATATAAAATTACTTTTTTGAGATAGTAAAATCGGGCTTTCTCAAGTGTTCAGCCGCACCACAATTGCTGTACTGCGAATAAAACACATTTACCCAACTAAATCAGACTATGTCAATGCTTCCAATTCAACAACTCAAAACACCCAACCCTTCACAAACTAAAAACAATGCGAATTATTATTACCTCTCAATTAAACTTCTAAACATTTAAAACGAAATTGTCAATACAATGTAAATCAAATGTAATTAATAATTTGGTAACCAGTGTGAAATTATTAGCATTTGTATATTTAGAATATATGAGTATAGAAAAACAAGCATTTTTACTGAATTGCATCAATTGAAAATCCTAAATACCTTCAATTATTAGATATGTTTTAACAGCCTTTCTTTCGCCATAAAAAGGTACTACTCAATCAATATTAAATACCGCTTAAAGTCTATAAAACCAAGGCTTTAATTAATCTAAAAATACACATTTAAAACAGTACTTTTAGCAATGAAAACTCCCATAAAATCGCAACTCATTGATATTTAAATATAACATTTCTCAAATTTATCAATACATTAACAATTCAAATGAACAACCATAGTATTTTAAATGATAAATTACGTATTTTACCTCAGTCTAATATAGAAAATTCGAGCTAAAAATGATATAAAACGCACCGCGAAATGCATCTTCCTCGGCTACACTAAGTTAACGATTAGCCGCCATTCAATTCAAGGAAACATTAATGACACAACGTATTACCGTGATTAAAGGCGATGGTATTGGGCCTGATATTGTTGATTCGGCTCTTCAGGTTTTGGACAAAGTAGGTTGTGACTTTGAATATGACTTTGCTGATGCGGGTTTAGTTGCTTTGGAAAATCATGGTGAACTATTGCCTCAAGCAACGCTTGATTTAATTGCTAAAAACCGCGTGACGTTAAAAGGCCCTTTAACAACTCCGGTTGGGGAAGGGTTCACTTCCATCAATGTTAGCTTACGCAAACAGTTTCAGTTATATGCCAATGTGCGCCCGGTTATTTCTTTCAAAGGCACCAAGGCACGTTACGAAGACATTAATATTCTTACTGTCCGTGAAAATACAGAAGGTATGTATTCAGGATTAGGGCAAATTGTTTCTGAAGATGGTTCAGAAGCAGAAGCTAAAAGCAAAATTACCCGTAGTGGCGCTGAACGTATCGTTCGTTTTGCCTATGAGTTAGCAAAACGTGAAGGACGCAAGAAAGTAACAGCCGTTCATAAAGCAAATATATTAAAATCTACTTCAGGCTTATTCCTGAAAGTAGCCAGAGAGATTGGTCAACAATACCCAGATATTGAATCAACGGAAATGATTGTTGATAACACCTGCATGCAATTAGTAATGAATCCTCACCAGTTTGATGTCATTGTTACTACCAACTTGTTTGGTGATATTATTTCTGATTTATGTGCTGGCCTAATTGGTGGATTGGGCATGGCTCCAGGTGCCAATATTGGTAAAGACTGCGCAATTTTCGAAGCGGTACATGGTTCAGCCCCCGACATTGCAGGTAAAAATTTGGCAAACCCTTCATCGGTAGTTTTAGCCTCAGTGCAAATGTTGGAATATTTGGACATGGGTGACAAGGCGCAGAAAATCATTACCGCTCTTCGAGACGTTATTGAATCGGGTGATCGCACAACACGCGATTTAGGTGGCAGTCACGGTACAACTGATTTTACCCAAGCTTTATTAGAGCGTCTGTAAAGAAAAAGTCCTCTTGCAAATACAAATGTGGAGTGCACTTTGTACTCCACACATCCCGCTTTCAATCCACTGCTTCTCACACTTTTAATTCCCACTTCCTATTGCATTATTCACACCCAAAGTATTATTTCCTATCATTCATGATGATTTTTCATACTTGACTTTATTCATGCAGATTGCTGTTATATACCCGATTCACTTCAAGAAGCGTGTCTTAGTACCTGAAAGTTGTCATTGATCCTAGTTGCCAAGGAATCAGCAATAGCAGGTAGTGTGTTAACAAAAAAATCATCAACCGCGTCTCGAAATGCTTTTGCCGTCGCAAAATAACGGTTATTGCGGGCATGTTCATTCATCACTTTCCACAATCGCTCAATAGGATTCAAATTTGGACTGTAGGGAGGTAAATAATGGAGCTGAATGTGTAACTCTTTTGCTTTATCCTTCACCGCATTTGCCCGATGGTAAGCGGCACCATCAAGGATCAAATGAAGTGTTTTATCGCTATTTTCGTTTTCACGTAACTGCGCCAGAAATCGTTGAATGGTTTCGCTATTAACTTGCTCAACACGTTCGATATGAGCTGAGCCAATCGCGTTTAAGTTGATTGCTCCAAGTATGTTTAAGCGTGTACGACTACCTGTCGTTTCAACCGCTTTATCTTCTCCTGTCCTTATCCAACCACAACTTACCTTAGTGGCTTGTGTCGGGTGGGTGGCATCCATAAAAAGGATCGGTTCATCAGCCACTTGCGACTTCAATTCTTCATAATGTGCGATGAAAGCCGCTTGTTTCTCTTCATCGAACTTATGCGGTACACCTTTGGGCTGTTTATAACTAAAACCATGTTGGTGGAGCCATTTATTTAAACCTGGGACAGAGAAGTGAACATCGTAAGTTTGTTTTATGTGTTCAACTATCTGATAGCTGTAGGAGTAAGTATGCTTGCTTAAATGCGCTATCAACTCAGCCGTTTCCTCGTTGTTCAAAAACGACTGAGAGCCGCCATTTTCTGGCTTGAGCTTCTTTGACTCCTGATAGTCTTTTAGATGCTGACGAACCGTTGTTTCATGAATCAATAATGCATCAGCAATCTCTGCTGGCGACCAGCCATTGCTTGCATGAATAACTGACTTTATGCGGTCGCGCACTCGACCATCTCGCATTGTCGAGTGTTGTGCGAGCAAACTTTGTTTCTCATTGAATGTCAGTGCTATTTTCATGCGCTATAGCTTGATCCTCTATACACACAAAAGCAAGTGTCTTCATTGATCACGGGTATATATCACGAAGCGGATGCTTCAAGAAATGGAAATTATTGAAATTATTAGTAATTACGGAGAAGGAAATGAACTATGAAAAAACACTTCGCTACACTCTTAACTCTCATTCTGATTCAATTCAGTTTTAGCCACGCAGTTATTGCCAAAACGGGCTCAAATACTAATCCACAAGAAAATGCAGCAGTTGCACAATCAGCAGTGATTAACCTTAACACCGCAAATGTAACGCAGTTGCAAACTCTATCTGGAATAGGTAAAAGCAAAGCAACAGCAATTATTGAGTATCGTGAAAATAATGGTGAATTTTCACATATAGATGAACTGACCCTTGTAAAAGGTATTGGTGACAAACTATTAAAAAAACTTGAAGGTAAAATTGAAGTTTAATGCTACTCGATAATAAAAGTTAAACAGTAATAAGCCAAGGTGCTTACGGATTCCCTCTCCCGTTAAGCACCTTTTTTCATATTACCTATTGAACACAGAATTATAGAAAATGACTATTCCGTGAGCATTTTTTTAAGAAAGTCGGTAAATTCATGCTTTATTTCTGGATGACGTAGTGCAAATTCAACGTTCGCTTTCATATAGCCCAACTTGCTCCCGCAGTCATGGCTTCTTCCAGTCATTGCGAAGGCTTCAATTCCTTGATGGCCCATAAGCGCCGCTATCGCATCAGTTAACTGAATTTCCCCACCAGCCCCAGGAGCAGTTTGCTCTAAAAAATCCCATATTTGAGGAGACAATACATACCGGCCAACAATTGCCAAGTTTGACGGCGCATCATCAATTGAAGGTTTTTCAACCATCTGCGTTATCTTTGCAAACTCACCCGGCTTTATGTCCACACCAGACAGGTCCACGATACCAAATTTATCAACTTCCTTGCGGTCAACTTCTTCAACCATTATTTGATTGCAATTTGTCTCATTAAACCTAGACAACATTTTTGCCAAATTATCTTTCTTCAAATCGCAAGCTGAATCGTCAATAATGACATCCGGTAACACAACAGCAAACGGACTATCTCCGATTAAAGGATGAGCACAGCGCACAGCATGTCCTAATCCTTGCGCATGCCCTTGACGTACATGCATGATAGTAACATCGGGTGGACAGATTGCTTGAACTTCATCAAGCAATTGGCGTTTAACACGTTTCTCTAATGTTGCTTCCAGTTCAAAGCTAGTATCAAAATGATTTTCAATACTATTTTTACTGGCATGAGTCACTAATACAATATCCTTAATGCCCGCTTGTACGCATTCATTCACTACATATTGAATTAACGGCTTATCTACAATAGGTAGCATTTCTTTTGGGATTGCTTTTGTAGCAGGCAGCATGCGGGTGCCTAGTCCCGCAACTGGAATTACAGCCTTCTTTACTAATGTCATATAGTTTTCCCCTTGACTGATTTTCCCCGACCAATGGCATAATATTCAATGCCAAGTGAAGCCATGTATTCGGGATCAAATAGATTACGTCCATCAAATATAACCGGCTGTTTAAGATTTTGCTTTATTTTAGTGAAATTAGGTGCCTTAAAAACTTTCCATTCCGTGCAAATTATTAGACCATCAGCATCATTTAGCGCTTCAAATGCTTCCTTATAGGCAATAAGGTTTTCATGTTGTTCGAAATGCGCGCAGACCGCTTCATTAGCGACTGGGTCATACATAGATACCTTGGCACCAGCATCCAGCAACGCTTGTATTACCACCAAACTGGGGGCTTCTCTTATATCGTCAGTATTGGGCTTAAAAGAAGTTCCCCACAAAGCGAAATGTTTTAATGACAAATCCTCGCCATAGCACTGATGAATCATTTCCAGAAGCTTACTCTTTTGGGCTTTGTTTACTTGTTCAACAGATTTAAGGAGTTCGGTTTCATATCCTTGCTGAGACGCTGTATTTATCAACGCACTGACATCTTTGGGGAAACAAGAACCACCGTACCCACATCCTGGATAAATAAAATGGTAACCAATGCGTGGATCAGATCCCATACCATGCCGAACCATCTCGATATCGGCACCAACTTGTTCAGCAATATTTGCCATTTCATTCATAAAGCTGATTTTAGTCGCCAACATGCAATTCGCAGCATATTTTGTCAGCTCTGCGCTACGTCTATCCATTACAATAGTACGCTGATGATTTCGATTAAACGGCGTATAGAGAATGTTCATAATATCCAGCGCCTGATCACTATCAGTGCCTAAAATGATTCGATCGGGTTTTGAGCAATCTGCGATCGCTGCCCCTTCTTTTAGAAATTCGGGATTAGAAACCACATCAAATTTGATATCTGCATTGCGTTCACTCAGAACATTAGCAATCACTTCTTCAACCATATCGCCTGTACCAACGGGGACCGTCGATTTTGTCACTACCACACTGTATTTTTGCAGGTGTTCGCCTATGGTTTCAGCTACTTTACGAACATATTTAAGATCAGCGGCCCCATCTTTATCCATAGGCGTTCCAACTGCGATAAAAATCACGTCAGCGTCGGTAACCGATGACTTGGTAGAAGTTGTGAAAAGAAGCCGACCAGCTGCATAGTTTGTTAGTACCAAACTTTCCAAGCCAGGCTCATGAATTGGTATAGCGCCTTGTTTAAGTAAGTTGATTTTTTTTTCATCAACATCGACACAAGTTACGTTATTCCCCAAATCAGCCAATACTGCTGCTTGAACCAAACCAACATAACCAATACCAAATACTGTAACTTTCACTAAATCAGTCCTTAAGTAATGTAACTGTTTTTGCAGAACTCAAAAAATACTAGAGGCATTCCCAAGTCCATCAATTTTATTGTTGCTGATATAACGCTAACGACCTTTCATTAATTTTATGTGATGAAAAATGCGTTTCCACCATTTGTCGGGACTGCTCACCCATTTTTTGACAAAGAGCACGATCGTTTATCAACTTTTCCATCTTATCTGCTAATTCTTTAATCGAATACAAAGGCACTAAAAAACCATTAACACCGTCTTTTACCACCTCTCTGCAACCCGGCACATCGGTTGTCACTATTGGCCTACCCACGGACGCAGACTCCAATAGTGACTTTGGCAAGCCTTCTCGATACGACGGAAGTACTGAAATATGAGACTGTGACCAAATCGAAAAAATATCGCTTCTCGGTCCTCTCAAAATTACACTACTGTCTTTTGCTAACGCATTTAATTCTTCATGGGTCAGTGAATTTGGGTTCTTCGAATCAATATCCCCTACTAACTCAAACTCCACATTATCGTTAGCATTAGGTAGCTTGGCATTGAGTAATTTGGCAGCAGATAAGAACTCCACAACTCCCTTATCTTTCAACATTCGAGCAACTAATGTTATTCGGGTCTTTGAGCCAGTAGGCAGTGCTTGAAAGCTAAACTCTTCTATATTGATTCCAGCCCCGCGTATCAAACAAAGGTTTTTTTCATTAATGCCAAGGGAGTTAACAAAAAATCCATAATCGTCACTATTTTGGAGAATTAAGGTTGTTCTGGAAAGATTAAATAGAAGCCGATAAACCGCCGATAAGATACCTTTTAATAATCTAGCTTTGAACGAACGAGACATAAACACAAAGCCTAGCCCGCCTAACGCATTAACAATCCTTGGTACGCCACACATGCGTGCCGCAATAGTCCCCAATAAAACAGGTTTCTGGGCAACGCTGTGAATAACATCAGGCTTGATTTCTTTGATGATTCGTATGATGTCTTTTAATAATTTTATATTTGCCAATATACCAATGCTAGATCGATCGATATTAATAGGTATGACCTTTATACCTGAATCTTCAATAACTTTTTGATGCTTATCTACATTGCACATCACATAAACATCATACCCTTGAGCAAGGGCATATTTTGCTAATTCCAAGCGATGAGAGCAGAAATACCAATCCTCTGAAACGAAATAAAGTAATTTTCTCACTACGACTCAGTTTCCTTATTCGTTTTATTGCTCAAGTCGAGGATGGAATCAGAACGATATAACTGATTATAAATTTTCTGCACAGCATGAAGCGTAAAATGATTTTCGATACGATTTCGATTCACTTTACCAATGGCCTTTCTCTCATCAAGAGTAAGTACTAACATTTCCTTTAGCTTTTGACTCAATGCATTTTCGTCATAGGGTGACACAACCCAATTGGAATCTCCCAAGAGAAAAGCACTGTCACCAACATCAGTAGTCATACATGGCAGTTCGCATGCCATCGCTTCACCTAATACATTTGGGAATCCTTCTCCCCAATTAGAGCATAAAACAAAGCAATCTAACTCTGGAACAATCTCATGCACATTACTGCATTCACCTAACGAGTGAATTCGAGCACTATCGATTTCATTGGTACTTAATAACGCTTCGGTGCCCTTACCCATCAGAATTAAATGTACATTTGAACCATGCAGGGTAGCTTTTCTAAAGGCATTGATTAAGCCTTGATGGTTTTTCATAGGATGAACACGCCCTACATGCCCGACTAGCACCCCATTATGAATACCCAACAATTTGCTGAGCTTATTCTCGCTACCTTCTGGATTAGGGTGCCATTTTTCTAACTCAAAACCGTTAGGAATAAACTGCACTTTGTCATGCATATTCCAATATTTGGCATGTTCGCCAGCGCTCTTGCGGGAATTAAAAATGATCTTACAGGGTAATCGAGCCAATATTGCCAATGCTCTGATAATAATACGAAGTGAAGACTTTTCTTGCTCCAAAGCTTGCAAGCTATGCCGAATATTCCAGAACAATTTCAAACCAGGCTGTCTGCTTATACCAAAAACAACAGAGGCGAATAGTGCAGCATGATACATCCAGGCATTTATCACCTGTATGTTTTCATTTCGAATTAACTTTAACAGCGTCAATATACGGAATGGTAACATCCAAAACTGCTTTAGGTTTAACTCGTAAACCTTCACCCCCTGCTGTTCCAACAGAGATTTGTGCTTACCGCCTTGAGTCAACGACACGACAGTTTGCGTGCCACTATTCTCTTCAATGCTGACAAGTTTATATAACATGGCCTCGGCACCACCGGTACCAAGGCCTGTAATTACGTGCAATACGTTCATTTGAATAATTATCGGATTAGACTATTTCGACTTTTGAATATCACCCAGCATTCCAATGTATTTACCGCCAAATTCAAAAATGCGAAACGACTGATTGGAAGATAGGCATAATTCCATAAAAAATGCATTGTCGTTAATATCATCCATGATAACGACAGCGTTAGGCGCTAACTTTGGAGCAATTAACCCCATAGCCTGCTGACGGCCAGCATAACGCTTATCGGAATCATAATGAAAAAGATCCACTTGTTCGACTTCGTTGATAATTTTAGGAAGGTTTTTAGCATCGCCATCAATGAAGAGGTGCCAATGTTTTTTTAGTGCTTCCGGGACCAGAATACCAATATATTTTTCGGGATTATCCAACCGGAAATAGGGGAAATCACTACTTAATAATTTCCCATGAGATCCTGACTCATTGTCACTATTTTTGCTAAGAGCAGACAAAAAAGCATGAGAAGAATAGCCAGCTGCTACACCCGTTTCTACAATTGTAGAGGGTTGCATATAGCGAGTAATAAAGTAAATAAGAGGATAAAAACCGCCACCGCCAAGGGTAACATCTAGTTTACCTAACACCTCATCAGCATGTTTTTCTAATTCTTGGGTATAAGATAGCGCCTCTTCCCACAATCCGGCATCCAGAGAACGAGCATAACCAGCAAAATCTTGCTGTTGTTCAGACAACCATTGCAAATTGGCTTTATTGTTTCCGTCTTGTTTTTTATCGGTTAATCGCTGTAGGATTTTTCCAACCAACACGGGAAATCGCTTTAAATTAAGAGCTTGTTTTGCAATGTTTAAAAATACGTGATTACCCATTTCTATTCTCAAATGTTGAAACGAAAACTAATTATTAGATTTGGTTAATATCGGCCAATTAATAAATGTCCTGCCGATTCTCTCCTCAAATCTTTTATTGGTTGTCTGATTTATGTTCAAAAATACCCGCTAACGCCGAGTCCGGATTGTTAACGTAAACGGTGGCAGAAATACGATTTTTTAAAACTGCCATCGCATCTTCCAGTTTTATTCCTAGATCTTCATCGTTTGTCGGATGAACGTCTTTTTCTAGTATGTCATCAGGATAGGGGTTTGGGATGTTAGTGTTTACCCACTTACTTTCTTCCTCATAAAAATACTTAGATGTATTCAAATCGATGCCTACTAGTAAAATCTCTTCATAACCCAGCGAGTCAGCCCAATAACAAGTTGAAAACAAAGATGCCCGCGCTTGAAAAAAATACTTAGATGCCAACCCAAAAAAATCAATTATCTTCAACATAAGAGCCAATTTTTTTGGAGAGCGTAATTGAATAGGGAATGTCATCGAAGATTGGACCGACGGAAATAAATCATAAAACATCCCTTCCTTGGCGTGGGGGTTTTTAAGAATGATATGCCGCAGTTTCCTCTCTTTCTCTTTTTGCTTTAATCCTGGATATAAAAACTCTTCGTGGTGCTGTTGCAATGTTCCACGGGGTATCTCATATAAATAATAAGTGATGTCCAATGGCAACAATGCCGCATAGCTAAAAGCGGTAATATCGTAATCGTGCAATGTATCAAAAAAGTCGTCGTCCAACTTGTTAATGCTTGGCCCACATCCAATAACAGCTAATTTAGATTTACGTCCGCTATTGACCATGCCATCTGCCGTCACTATTTTCTGATCACTCCCTAGCGCCACCTTCAAGTGGCGATAAAGCATATACAGAATATTGGCGATAACAGAATTCGCCAGAAGTTTAAGTAATAAGGTGTTTAATCGCATTGAAATGTGCTTGAGCATTCGACTCTTCGTCTACGTTTTTATAATTCAAACTGGATATGCCACCAATAGCGGCGTAAAAGTCATAATCTTTAATCAATTGAGCATAAGCTTTCACTAAGTATGGCTCCGGCTTAAACCCTTCTTCTATGAGTTTCATGGCCGATTTCAAATCACCTTCTTCGGCAATGTAAAATACACCATGGCAAGGGCGAAACCATGATATGGCAAAGCTCAAGGCTGGGATTTCTCTAGCAACCGCTTCCCAACAGACCGTGCCACCAGCGCAAGCAACAGCTTCACAAGATGACATGATTTTAAACGAATCTAATGACAATCCCATTAACGATACATTCGGAATGTCATTCAGCTCTTGATAATACCGACCGTCACGAAAACATTCGCCAAAGCGAGTGTAACTACTGATGAATTGACTCGGGTGCTCTTTAACCAAAATATGCCAAGAGTCGTCCAACTGAGAAACCAACCACTTAACTAAAAAGCGCTGATCGACAAATCGCCCAGCCAATGGACAAGTTGACTTCTCAGGTTGGTATTGTAAAGCCACATAAATGAACTTTTTCCCCTTCGGTAAGGACTCCATCTCGCTAACTGCCAAGCTATCGTATACTTCTTTGATATGACGCTTCTTAGAAATGGCTTTTACTTTATTGATCACATACTCACGATAAGAGTATTGTGACTCCATCATGCTGTATCCGGCTTGATATTGATCGGAACGAAAAGGCGTATTTTTGAGAAAACGCATTCCAACATCCCAAGCCGTAAACATCTTATCTTTCACCTCACGTATAGAGGGAATATTGATTTTTCTTTCTTTTGAGGCCAGCTTGTTGTATTCGTCAACCTGATCCCATAAATGCTCTTTCAAAATAGTTTGATAATCAGCATTCATTTTCTGAAAATACTTTTCAATATCCTCGGAAATTTCCATTTTCTCTGCCGAAGAGCTAAATTGCTGTTCAAGGGCAGCATAACGCTCATTCAGCTCAGGAAAGCCTTCTTCAAAATCATGATATGGCAGGATACCTAATTCCGAAATGGTTCGAGTGGTCATTATGGTGGGTATATTCAACAACTTGGCAACTAGATATAAACCATAATCTGCTGCTTGATGCGGCTCTTCCTCAAACAGAATCAAATCAATCGCATATTTACGAATAACCAGTTTCCATAATCCAATGATATGGTAATAAAAGGCCAATCGTTCTTTATATTCAAAAGCAGAGTCATTGGAATCATTCCGCTCTAGCATGTAAATAAAGTTGTATTCGTATTTGGACAATTTTGCCAATTCATCAGGGGAAGGTAATAGCAGCTCATGTAAAGACACACCAGCGGGTAAGATGCCTTTAACCACATCGAAAAAATCATACTGCAATGCATCGGGGTAAGTATTGGTTACCAAATCACGATTTTCAGCAGCAACAAACCAAACCGCAGGTTGCCAGTTGAATTCTGCCGTCAGTTTTTGTGCTACCTGAACCGTATAGGGCTGGTAACTGGATATCAGAATGCGTTTATTCTTATGAGAATCTAAAACCATATTATTTATATTGTCTGCTCTGGCCACAAAGGATAACCGCCAGGATTTTTCTCTACAGACGCCTTACCATTGCGTCTATAAACTTCATTCCATGGCTTGGAACTAGGAAGTAACAAAAATGTCAAGGCATCGCGGTAATTCCGCTCTGGAGGCATAGCACAATGCAAATCGTTGTTGTCAAATAACAGCACATCACCGGCTTTTGCTTCACAACATATAGGGTTAAACGCCACTCCGCATTGTTGAGCAAATTCACTTAAGTCTGGCAATCTTTCAGCAACAAGATCACCAAAATACCCTGCGTGGCGAAACGCTAATGTATCTTTGTGAGAAAGCATATTAATGGCACCGTTATGACGGTCCGCATCGGTTAACAACAACTGCACTTTTAATAATCGTGCAGGTACATTATCGCTGTGCCACAGCCAAGCCTGTTTTCGAATTAAGGACGGTACCGTGCGATAGCAATCGAGCCACGCCACACGATAATAACCACCAAAATGCTTTTTGATGCGCGCATCTAACTCTTGATTGTCAAAAATGTTAATGACATCTTCACCTAACAAGGAGATAGGTTCAGGTATTCCGATAAAAACGGGATTATCATTTTCTGTCTTTACCTTATTCCCTTCATCAACAATTTGACTAACTTTGTCACTAAGTGACAAAGCTTCATTCCGAGGGATAATGCTTTCAAATCGAGTTGGCTCAAGGATTGGCTTTCTTTTCTGAAACAATTGCTCGTCTGGAGATAACTGCCTGCTTTGCTTTCGACACTCATCCGCATACAAAGAATATCGAATATTTATTTTTGGGCTTAATGAATTATTAAAAACATCTCGAGAAGCTAAAGCTCTATACAAGCGACGCTTGAGAAACTTAAACATAACCTAGGTCCTCATTTTGACATATATATCAGCTGCCTTGCTGCCTAATTTTAAATAGGCTCTAGCCAACTGATGAGGTAACGTTTCAGAGACAGTATTAAGCTCTTGGTAGTATTTTGTGTGTAATGCTGAATCAACCTTATTCCGCTCCAGAATGATATTACGAACATTCTCAGAAACATCCACTTTCACCTTAGACTTATTTTGTGTGATGTATAAGCTAAACATGCCAAAACCCAACATCTTACTTATTTCAATGAAAGCATCATCAAATAATTCCGTAACGCCAACAAAATCAAAGTGTTCTGTAATATTTGATTCAGCAATATCCAATAAAAATTCCGTGCTACCATCGCCAACATGGAGGTCTTTACCTGCAATGATTTTCCCCTGCCCATCTTCAAGAACATAGTTCAACTCGTGAACACCTGCCTTTTCAATATCCTTTTTCTCCATTTGCACAAACTGCTCAAAACTCACCTTATTATCATGAAGATAAGCATAAATTTTGGAGTCTTCATTTTTCAACGAATAAGCATAGTAAGAGCGTGTTCGACTAACGGGATCTCGCAACAAAGTGAAGTACCGAGAATCACCTTCAAGCAAATTATGTAGTCCAAATGGAAAATGACCGGATATCACAGAAGCTTGATTAAGTAAGGAGATTTTGTCTTTATCATTTGATGATAAAATCGAAAAGATATTTTCAATAGACTCGTCTTTAAAAACAGTTGTCGTGCGACAGTACTGTTCTTGAAATTTTCTTATTAGAAACTTTTCCACCGTTTTACCGGCGGTTTTAACCTGATGAAGAAATATATATCGGTGCATACTCAACGAGTCTAAAATTATTTGTATTGATTATGTATGCAGAAGTCTGCGCCACTGCACTCTAACTCAAGCTTAATAAAGGATTAATCTACTTCTTTTTACCCAAAAATTGATAATGGTAGGTAGAGCCATCACGACTAGAAGAGTCGTAATATCCGCTATAAACAGGTTCAAATAGGGAAAAACGATTAGCGAGATCTTCTTCATCATGCACAAAGTTGATAAGAGAAGACTCATTTAATCGACCACTCAGAGTGACTTCACTTAAGCCATCTTCAGCTGGTACAGCTTTATTCCAGTAATGATTCTTTGTTCCCATCATAGTTACATAAAACAAACCGCCGGGTTTAAGCTGATTGTATAGCTGTTCAGTGACCATCTTTAACTTGGTATTATTCATGTAATAAAGCACTTGATTACATAAAATAACGTCATAGGTTTGAGTAAATAATTCGGAAGTATCTTGGTACAGATCCATCACCGCGAAATGTTCAGCATTATCTGGATAACGGTCTTGTGCCTGTTCGATCGCCGCTGGAATAATATCAACGCCATATGTTTCAAATCCTTTAGACTTGAAATATTCGGTATGAGTGCCATTACCACACCCAAAATCTAACAAACTTTCATGATTTTCACCTGTCATATTAAACTCATATTTCAACAGGTGTTCATACAACCTGATGATGTGACCCTCAGGATAAATTGTTCCATAATTGATTTTGTACTTATCTATGTAAGTTTGCTTTGAGTCCATCATGTCATTATTTTCTCTTTGATATTTCGATTAAGCTTAATGTATTTACTAGTTGCAATCCGTTAACAATAATACGTTTGCCGTTAGCTAGTTCCTCGGTCCATGATCTTAAAGGATCATCCTCTTTTTTCTCTAAATCCAAGCCAATTTCAAAATCATAGTAGTTGCCATCGTAACCTCTATCATTTAAAAAGGTCAGCACCGATTTCTTAGAATACAAATTCCAACCTGTCTCCCACTTTCCATCGGTTGCGGCAGGTCGAGACTTAATTAATACATCCAAATCTTCAGGATTAAATAAGCCAAACACGAATACTCTAGCGTCATCGCTAGACATCAGATCCAACAAGTTTTCCAACCAAACAAAATCATCAAATATGGAATGCACACCGTTAAGGAAGATCACGTCAAACTTCTTGTTCAACTCCCCTTGGGTAATGTCACCATGAATAAACTCGACGCCTTCAACTTCCTTAGAAGCTCTAGCCAGTAACTCTTCATCGACATCCATGCCACTGAGGGAAATGTTAGGAAATTCGCTACGCAGGAAGTACACAAAATCCCCTGTAGCACAGCCAATATCAATAGCAGAAACCGCATCTTTACTCAAAAAAGGAGCAGCGATATTAGCAATAAACTTAAAGTACTCTTTCGGGTTATCTTTCCGATTCTCAGTCAAATAAAATTTATCATGTGTACGATGTATCGTTTCTTCCTGATACAAAAATTTCTGACTGGAAGTCATATTAATCTTTCTCTCATTTAAGTCGCCGCATTCCATGAATTAGGCTAATCTACATAGTCAAAACGCTTTAGCGCACCTAGTATATAGGTCTTTGTTCCGTTGCCAACGCAAAATTTAAGATAACTCAATTACATTGAGCTAGAACCACACAATTGAACACTTAAACCAGCTTCTACTAAGTATCGCTCACAACCTCGCCTATCTACTTTCGGCGAACCATTTTAGCTAAGGCCTCTTTCATGGCCTAACCTTCCAAACGGGTATCTGAAAACATTTGTTTAAGGTTTTAATTCTCTTATTCAAGAGTTCTGGTACGCATATTAACACTTTTTATCAGGTGGCCAAATTAACTCACTATGCCGCTAAAAAACATAACAGGTGCCACATCACAACAACATATTAAAGCCTGTTTAACGTCTTAATAATTTGCATTTCCTTAAATTGAAACTTTTCCATAGGCGTCAACCTGCGATCTCTGTAGATAGCTCCTAGCTCAAGTTTGTTCTCATATAAAAAGTAGGTTTTATTATCTTTAATCGTCAGTTTTATATCCATATTTAGATAAACTAACCCCGATTGAGTTCGACAAGCTACTGTTACTTTTGGCGTAATATTTTCCAAGCAGCGCATCTAATTTCTCATATTGCTTTTGCTTCTCTTTTCGAGTTATTTCCGCACCGAATATTGCCGAAATTTTTGACACAACAAAGTTTCTAATTTTAAAAAATGCTCTAGAAAACGTTCTACGTTTTATCATCAGGTGATTAATATCAGGAACACAAGACGGATTAATAAATCCAAGATAGGAAGGGCTTATTGGTGAATACACTTTATTGAAGTACCTAAAGGCTTCTGTCAGACCTAATGCTCCATGAGGATTTAACGACGGTATAGCTAATTTAGTATTGTTATCTTTATTGTGGACTAGAGTTGCAATTCGCCCAAGAAATTCAGCTGGATCACCTTTCATCATTTCCATTGGTAGTGTCAGAACGTTCTCATCACCAAACAATGAAGAGTAAAAATCATGCAGTTTCGAATAGTTAAAGTTACCAGCCAATAAATGCTCCCTATCAATAGGGATATGTTGACGACTAGGTTGAGTTCTAACAAATTTATTTAGTGACAAATTACCACCAAATTTTTCAACATATTTTCGATACTTAGATATAAATAGGCTTCGCTGCTCTCGTACAACCAATAGTATTTTAATGTCATACTGACTTAATGAACTTTTCAATCTATGGGCAAATGCCTCTACTTCCAGATTTAAACTACTCTGAAAAAAGTCAGATCGAGTAAGTCCTTCACTAGAAATTACAGGGGTTCTATCAGGATCACAATTTGCGATTCCATTATCGATCAACTCCCTAAATTTTTCGCTTTTAAATGAACCGGCATCTAACCCTTCCAACAAGGAATACATCACTTCTTCTCGACTTGCTCGCGGTGTCAATAAATCAAACCCAAATCGACTATCGTCAAATACTGAAAACATGGATGTTGAACCAGATTGCCCAAGCCCCACGTGCACTAGTATGGTTCGAGATTTTTCTTTCATTAAAATACCTTTTTTCTATTTTGTATTGATTGTTCAGAATCGAATATGAGAATTGGCGCTTAGGTTAAGCTCAATCACATCAAAAACAAACCTTTTGCAGCACCAGCTTACCTTGCTGTGCCTCGATTGCCCGATCCCCCCGAAACGGTTCCATATAAAATTCAATTCGAACCAAAACCCTTTACAAGTAATATTAACTATTAAACTCTAACTTGGCTTATTGCCTAATAAGATTTTAGTAAACCTAATACCTACGTTTATATATAACTCTTTACGAAACAAATAACTCAGAGCTAACACGTTATTCCAAACAATCACTCTCATATCCTTGACCAATAATGGAAAAATAAACTTATGGAAAAAGAAGCTAACAACTGTTGCACAAGCGGCTCCATATAGCCCCCAGATCGGAATAAAATAAAGGTTCAACGTGAAATTTAACAATAGTGTAAGAATTCTAAGATAGAAGAGAGGCCTTACAACTCCCGCCAAGATACAGTACTCGGTATTTAAAGAGGTAATACTAACTAGCATTATATATATAGAAAAAGCCCACAACACTTCCTGCGAATAGAAGTAGTCTTCCCCAACGACAAATTGAATGACAATATTTCCCAACAAAGCCAATCCGAACCCCAAAGATATCGCTAGACAAAATTTAAGAGCGGTTACCTCTTTGAATTTATTCCAATATTCTTTCCTGTTATTAAAATACAGTTTATTTAACACCGGCGTTACTGATAAATTAATCGCATTCAACATTAATAATAAAATGGAAACCATTTGGAAAATAAGTGCATAGCGTCCTAATGCTGTATCATCCATATATTGATGAATTAATATCTTGTCAATCTGAAAATATAAGCTGCCAGCCAGACCACTTAATAGCAAAGGCCAGGAAAAATGAATGAGCCGTTTTGCTTCTCCTAATTGATACTCCAGCTTGCCTAAAGTCAATTGTTCATCATTAAAGCGCAAATATAAAAAGCTAATACTAATAATCGTTGTTTCGATTAACAGAGGTAATGTGAACCAAACTACATCTAATGATAGAAACACGATTATGATCTTAGTTATTGCAGAAATAAATAGACCAAAAACTCGCACTATGGTCACATTTTTTGAACGTAGTTGTTTGCGATAAAATACTTCAAAGGTGTTGCCAATTGCTATAAAAAATGCAAATGACAACATTAGAATCATATACTGAAGCTTTAAATTGCCCGCATAAAAGTAAACAACTGAGATGTTCACCACAATAAAGGCAACAATAGCGCCAATTATTCTCAGTAAGATTACTCCCCCCATCAATTTTTCAGGGTGACATTCTGGAGATTCTAACTCTTTAAGAACTACTCTCTCTAATCCAAGAGTGCCAATAACAGAAAAGATTGAATAAAGGGTTAATGCGATAGAAATCGCACCAAGGCCTTCGGCTCCAAGGTAGCGTGCAACAATTATGCTTGTTAGCGCCGTCAAAACGCCTTTGCTGACTTTTTCGATCAAAATCCAATTGATATTAAAGAAAATTTTCTTAGTAAGATTATCAGACATAATTAGAGTAACAAGCTGAAGGGGGTTTCTGAAAAAACCCTAGAACCGTAATATAAAGCCCCTTGTTTAGTTAAGTGTTTGCCATCCAAAGAGACTAGGTCACCGTCAGGTGTGAATATCGGGCAATTGGAATATGAACCACAAATTATTTCTTGAATATCAATATACTCTAAATGTGTGAAATTTTTTCTCATCTTTTGAATGACTCCTTTTTCACTATCATCAATCTCACTTCTATGGAGCACTTTATCCTGAAGAGATGTTCCCAAAAATGCTCTAACATTTACTTGTCCAAGATTTTTACTCCCGACCACAATAACTCTTTTCCCGCCAATGTTACTGATTTGCGAAACCGTTTCATTTAGGTAACTCACCACCCAATCACTCCAACGCGCAGCCAAAACGACCATATCGGCTTCAGCAATTAACTCCCGTACGTGAGCATTATCAAAACGTCCTCGTCGTTCACAGTAAACCTTTTCATCAGCCGGTATGTAAGTAGATAAGTCCTGATCTGAAAACACCAATCCACATTGGCGTTCTATATGATGAGTAGACACGGAAAAAGAGGACAAATAACCACTTTCGATTCCCATATTAAGAAAGTCCATCGCAAAACTATCTCCAATGACAAATATTTTGTATTTATCTTCTTCAAATGGAGCAAACCTGCGCTGCTTAAAATAAGCTGGCGTATAGCGGGCCATCTCTTTTTCATTAATCGCTAATAACTTCTGATCCTCAGACGGGTATCTTTCAATAAAACCTTTTTTTACAATTGTAGTTGTGGCAAATCCGACGGTTGCAAACATTGCACCGAACAGCCATATCACAAGCCCGTTACTCGTTAACTTATGCTTATTTCTAAAAGGAGCTTCTACAAACTTCCAAGTAATAATACTTAACAACAAACACCCTGCTAGTATTGGTATTAGCATTAGTCCTTCAAGCCAATCTGGACTAGCTAGTCGAACGTAGGCTAGCACAGGCTGATGCCAAAGATATAAACTATAAGAGACCAACCCAAAACCAACCAATAGTTTACTTGAAAGCAATTTACCAGCCACGTTCTCTGATGTAGCAAATAAAATAACAAGAGACGTACCCAACACTGGGACGAGGGTGTAAGCACTAGGGAAAGGCGTACTTGCATCGAATTCAATGACTGCTACGCCAATAAGCACTATTCCTGTAATGGCCCCCATTTCTTGCAACCAATTATTCTCTGATAAAGTACGAGTGCTTAAATAAATTGCTAAAAGTGAACCAATTAGTAGCTCCCATATACGACCAAACGGCATGTAATATGACGCCAAAAAAGACTGATCAAACCAACGAAATTGATTTTCAATAAAGGGAGGTTCTGATATTAAGTTACCGCTCCATTGTGCAAAAGCCATACTCAACAGAATAACCAAGACAATTGCATGCACTGTCAGCTTGCGTGAAAAGGAAAGCATTAACAAAAAAGCAGAAGGGAAAAAAATATAAAATTGCTCTTCTATCGATAAACTCCAAGTATGCAACAAGGGCTTACTTTCCGATGCGACAGCAAAATACCCTTCCTCAATAAAAAAATGGAAATTTGAAAAGAAAAATAGAGTAGAAACAATACTTTCAGAGAAATCTACCAACTGAACAGGCGTCATCAGTAACAGACTTAAAGGAATGCTCGCTAACATTACAATGAATAATGCGGGCAAAATCCTTCGAGCGCGGCGCTCATAAAAACGAGCAAAGGAAAATTGACCTTTTTGCCATTCGATAAAGATAAGGGAAGTGATTAAATACCCACTTATTACAAAAAAAACATCAACACCTACATAACCGCCACTAAAAAAATTAAAGCCTGCATGAAAAAAGATTACAGGCAATACCGCAACAGCTCTGAGTCCATCTATTTCTCTTCTATATTCCATAAGACTATTCCAACAAACCCGAAAATATAATTTGGCTTCCCATCAATAAAATCCCAAGCTTTATCACAATTTTGTAAATTGGCACAAAATTTCCAATCCTTGTGTTGAACTATTTTCAGGGTGAAATTGCATGCCCCAAACATTATCTTGGGATACAGCTGCGCAGAACTCAACATCGCCATACACACTTGTTGCCAATACTGTTTCGGGTTCTTCCGGTAACGCCATGAAATTATGCACAAAGTAAAAATAGTCTGATTCAGTGAGTAACAGATCCTTTTTCCCAACTGACAGTTTATTCCAACCGATATGAGGTAATTTAAGATCAGGGATTGAAGATTCTATTCGTTTAACCTGTCCTTTGATAATGCCTAACCCATCAGCACCACCATGTTCATCACTATGCTCCAACAGTAACTGCATCCCCAGGCAAATGCCCAACAACGGCGTACCTTGTTTTGCTTTTTCTAGGATAGGCGCAATCAGTCCCAACTCTTTAAGATGGGACATACCAACTGGATAGGCACCGACACCCGGAAGCACTAACTTTTCGGCAGCAAGGATTTTATCCACATCCGAGGTCATTTCTACTTCAGCGCCACAATGCACCAATGCTTGTTCTACGCTTTTTAAATTTCCACACTGGTAATCAATGACAGTAATACGATTTGAGCTAGTCACCTTATGGCCTCACAGGAATATCATTGGACATGGCAAATGACTTTATTTCACTGACCGAAAGCTTTTTATAATGCAAAGTATGGGCGATCGCTACCGCATCCGCTCGGGCTTCGACGACACAAGATTTAAAATCATCCAAACTCCCCATTCCACCACTAGCAATAACAGGAATATTGACTTCTCTACTGACGCTTTCTATCAGCTTTAAATCAAAGCCTTTTTGAGTGCCTTCTCGATCAATTGACGTTAACAAGATTTCACCCGCGCCAAGTTGTTCAACTTTCTTTGCCCATGCCACCACATCAACACCGGTTTTTTCTCGACCATTGTCAACATAAGCTTCCCATGAGCCATCAGGTTTAGCTTTCGCTTCAATAGAAACTACCACGGCCTGATTTCCGAAACGTTGGGAAATTTGGGTAATCAAATCAGGATTGGCAATGGCTGCTGTATTCAAAGCAATTTTATCGGCCCCACTTCGAAACAATTTCCAAGCATCATCGACGCTACGAATCCCGCCGCCAACCGTGATAGGAATAAATATATTCTGCGAAGTTTTCTCGACTATATCGGTAAGATTATTGCGGCCATATAAAGATGCCACGGCATCCATATAAATGATTTCATCAATTCCCTGATGAAAGTAATCCTTGGAAAAAGCATGGGGGTCTCCCACCACTCGCAATCCTTCCAAATGAATTCCTTTAATCAAATTTGGGCCTTTCACGTCTAAACGGGCAATAACGCGTGTGTTTCTCATAATCTATTTTGCACTCGTTATTTTACAGGGTGACGCAATTTCCAAGCACCGTTTTCTCTCATCCATAAATGTGGTGAGCGGTAATTACTGGTTAAACGTTCATAATAATCACGGGTAAAGGTGGGTTCTTCAAACTGCTTGTAAGCAATGGGCAGTTCTTTTTCTTTTACTGACAAATACCCAAACACTTCTTCTGCAAAACGCTCCGGAAACTCATGATCATATCGATTGACCAAAGCAACACCTTCTTCACGGATAATATCACCCGAACGAACTTCCTGAGCAGCGTCATAAGTAGCTCTGGCAATACCAAATTTTGTGCCGTAGGTATGAAAATGAAAATCGTCAATTTTATCGTCAATACTGTTGTATTTACTGTAAGTGCCTGCCGTACGTTCAGGAGATGCTTCAAAGCCACCATGTTCAACAGAATAGTAATAGCAACTTTGTGGATGCCACTTTAAGTAGTAACCCAAATAATGCACTTCAACATTCGCGTCTTGAATCATTTGCGGATCGCATGGCATATAAGGGGAAAGTTCGTTTTTAGTGACCCCAAATTCTTCCTGCAATTCGCGTACGCTAACACCACCAATCATAACGTTTTCTTTATCGTCTGATGTGAAGTAACTCCAATCCCGCAAAGCTGAATCGTTCTCTCCGATAGGATTACCATATTCGGCTTCATTCTCACCGTAAAAAACCAATGGGATATTCAACTGCGCAGCCATTCTTGGTGCGATGAACTTCTGCCCTAGCATGAAAGGCTGAAATGGATGCAGTAACACGTCTACCGCCAAACGAGTCAGCAGGCGATGAATGCGACCGTTGGGTGTCACCAAATGATTGTCGAATCCAGCATTAATCCAAGCATGGAAATTCTTGTAACCCCAATCAGTATACATATGGGGAGCCCAAGTAATGGTCAATGGATTCATGCCATACTCGTACTTCAATTTATAAGCTGCGTAAAAGCTGTCTTTGCCGCCAGAGCCGGGAACTAAACAATCGTAACTACCGTCATTTTTACGGTAACGATCACAAAGTTCACGTAACTCTTTATCACGCGCTTCATAATCAATCACTTTATTTTTTTGCTCGGCTTGAGCACATGCAGCGCAAACACCATCTTCAGTAAAATTGATGGTCGCTTTTTTGGTATCTTTTTTGTGCTGATATTCTACTGCTGAATTAGGGCGTTGATTTGAAATGACGCAGCGCTTGCAATATTTCACATCTAGAGGCAAACCAAACTTCGCCTCCGTTACATCTGCATCAGGCGCAAATTTTGACAGGTCGGCCATAGTAGGCGCTTTAATTATCATTCTAGTCGTTCCCCTTCAATAAATATTCGCAGTATTTAAAGTCTTCAATGGTGTCAATATCCACTGATTCTTGTTCTTGCGACACCACAGTTAATGAGTGCTCGTTAAAAATATCATGGCTGTCTTGCATGCCACTAATAGGCAAACAATATACGTTGCCATCAACGTAATAAACGGGTTTGCAATCTTGTCTTCGAGTCGGCGTATGAATGCCATTCATCACATAGTTAAAACCTTTATCGTGGCGGTAAAACATCCACTCCACTGGCTTTTTACTTTCCGAAACAGAAATTACCGTTTTACCTGCGTCCGCACATAGGTGAATGCAGGCTTCCATTGTTTCTATCGTTCTCAATGGAGAAGTCGGTTGCAATAACACCAACATATCGTAATTTTCATTCAAGTTTTCAACGCAGTGTACAAGCGCATCCTTAGTGGGAGATGAATCAGAAGCCAATTCTGCCGGTCGTAAGAAAGGTATATCGGCCCCCGCCGCTTTTGCAATTTCAGCAATTTCAGCGTCATCAGTCGAAACCACAACCCGATCAATTAAACTGCTACGATTTGCCAATTCAATAGACCATGCAATCAATGGCTTACCTTGCAAACTCTTTATATTCTTGCCTGGCAGTCCTTTAGAACCGCCTCGTGCCGGAATCACAGCTAGCACTTTTTTTCCAGAAACCATGCCTGCTTTAATCCCTAGTGTTAATCTTCTTCATCAAAAATTTGGTGATACTCAAGCTGCGCTTTTTCAAAGTCCTGCATCTTCCCTATATCTAGCCAATATTCATGCAACGGATACATTGCGACTTCTCGCTCAGCACCAATCTTAGTTTTCAATAACTCAGGCATATCCACGACTTCATTCCTACCCACAGTTTTAATCAACTCAGGCTCCAAAACATAAATACCGGAATTAACAAAGAAGCTATAAGAGGGTTTCTCGGTAATTGAAGTGATAACTTTGCCGTCAGTTTTAATCACCCCATAAGGCACCTGATATTGGTATTGGCGTACACACATGGTCGCAATACCTTGATTCTCAACATGGTATTCCAACAACTTTCGGAAATTTATTTGGGTCAGAATATCGCCATTGATCAAAATCATGGGAAGATCAGGTACATCATCTGGTAACAATCCTATTGCTCCAGCCGTACCCAATGGCGAACTTTCATCTACATATTCAATTTGAACACCTCGGGAATGTCCATCGCCAAAATAAGAAGTGATCATATCACCTTTATAGTGAGTGGAAATATAGAACTTATAAAACCCATGCTGGATAAAACGGGAAATAATGCTTTCAAGAATGGGTTTACCACCAATATGCAACATTGGCTTAGGGCAGTCATCCGTCAGCGGACGTAAACGAGTGCCAAATCCACCGGCCATAATAAAGACTGGGTTTTCCACCCTCTCCATAGTGGCAAAGTCATCTAGCGTCACAACATCAATCAGCTTACCGTCGCTTACAATCGGCATATGCAGTAATTTATTCTGCTCAATGATTGATTTAATCGTTTGGCGACTCTGAGACGGCGCACAAGTGAGCGGTTTGGTATGCATGATTTTCTTGACCGATGCATCAAAATCGACATTCTGTAATAACGCTCGTCTAACATCACCATCGGTTACTACACCTAAAAGCATATCATCTTGATCAACAATAAAAGCAGCTCTTAGTGCTTCACGATCAATAATTTGAACAACTTCACGGATAGAACAATCCGGTAATGCCAACGCATTTCGCCATTTATTTGTCATTTATTTTATCGCTTACCCTGTTTTCAACCCACAAGAGAGTACTTAATTACTCATCACATCGAATTTCAAAAAAGACTTCAAAAGGTGCGGATTATACAGAACTCATAGCCCGTTACCAGCTTTGAACGAAGCTGGATGCCTCTTAGATGAGTGGTAGTTGAAACGATGTGAACACAACCGGAAAATTTGTGCCAAAAGCCAGTGAGCATTCGCTTATTTTTGTTTTCAACTTACAGAGGGGCTGCGCATTCAATAAATGCTAGCGCAAGAGAAAATACATAATTGGTTCAAAGAATATTTGATATTACCGACAAGCTTGCCAAGGATTTGGCAAGCTTTATAAAGACTCGACTATTCGTTAAAGAAATCACCCGATTGATAATCTCTACTGGCGGTTTGCCCTAATACTTCCCAATAACGGCTGGGTGACATGCCTTTTTCCGGACGTTTAACGCATAAGTGCGCTTCAGTAATAACTTCACCCTGCTTTAATGGTGCCGAGACCACTAGACTCTTACGTATGGGTTCCCGATTGATAATTTCAGCGGCAACCGGACGTTTTACGCCGTTGCCTAATGCCACTTCAACATTACGAATGCCTTCCACCATTTGTTTAAGCTCATGGGGTTCCAATGACGCTTGATGATCAGGGCCAGGTAGGGTTTTATCTAAAGTGAAATGCTTTTCAATCACCGTAGCCCCTAGAGTAACAGCACTAATGGGTGCCCAAATGCCAAGTGAATGATCTGAATAACCGGCGCTCAAACCAAAGGTTTTCTTAATACGTTTAATAGCATTCAAATTAAGTGCATTTGCAGGGGCTGGATATTCGGACACACAATGCAAAACCGTGGCTTTCTCTTGCAACATAGCCTGAGCTTTTTCGTTTGCATAAGCTTTTTGCCATTGAAATTCAACAGACTCTCCTTGGCACTCCAAATAACCACCAGCAATAACCATAAGAGCTTGTTCAATTTCACCTATCGTTGCCATACCCGTCGATACAATAATATCCAAACCGCTTTTGGCATGAGCAAAAACCAAGGGATGATTAGTGATTTCGCCGGAGGGTAGTTTTAGGCGTTTAAGGTCCATTTCGGATAGCAAAAAATCTAAACTTTCCAGATCGAAAGCCGTAGACATAAACTCAATACTTTGCTTTTCGCAGTATTCTTTCAGCTTAAAATGGTACTCATGGGGTAATTCAAGCTTCTTTAACATGTCGATTTGGCTTTCGTTACTATCAGTCAGCTTTTTTTGATATTCCGCTTTGCCTGCCGACTCTGTTACCAAATTTTCCGACTTAAAAGTTTGAAACTTAACTGCATCCGCGCCAGATTCAACAGCTGCATCAACAAGTTTTAATGCCTGATTCAAATCGCCGTCATGGTTTACTCCGGCTTCTGCGATAATAAAAGTGCTCATTTAAATACTCTTGATTAATAGCGCATAACTCATTGCGCTTATTTAACTATTTCTCGAATGCTCATAAAAGCCTCTGCGGCTTCAACACCAGCCACAGTGCCGCGTAATGTTGCCTGCGCACGAATGGCACGTTCACTTCTTGGAAAAGGGTGTTGCCCTAATTCGCTATCGAATATTTTCATAATTTCAATCTTTTCATCCAAATGCTGCCCCATGGAAACAAACAGATTAGGTTGAAAGGATGACGTGTTTGTTTGCAAAGAAAAATCTGTTTCCGACAATGTTTCATAAACCCTTAAACTGGTAACCGAAGGATAGCGGAACGACTTAGTGCAGGATTTAACCGCCTCATACACAACAGTATGATCACTATGAATATCGCCAGGAAAAGGCATATAGATAATATTGGGTTTTGCGTCTTGCACGGCGCCCGACACAAAACCAATCAGATCCGACATACCGTACTTATCTAGTTCCATCGTGGCAAATTGCCCACGATAAGTCATATTAAATTGATAACGCTCAGCAACCATCGCGATTTCCTTTTCACGTCTTGCTATCACATCATCACTAAAGCCTTGGCGTAATTCCATCTTGGTCATAACAACCCAAGATAATTCATCACCAGCCTGTAAATGTTTTAGCAGTGTGCCACCACACCCTAACGTTTCATCATCGGGATGAGGTGCTACAACCATTACTTTCACAAATAATCTCCTACCTTCATTTCAGGTAAATCGCTATATTCGGTTATTTGGATGGCATTGTTACCACATTTTATGACGATACCCTCTGATGTGACAGATAGCACTTTACCCGGCTCCAGATTTTCAGGTATACCCGTTACTTCATGAGCTTGCCAAACAATACAATCTTGCTGTTCATTTTCAATATGGTGCTCAAAATGCGCTCCCGGATAAGGTTCTGACAAGGCACGGACCAAATTGACAATATTATGTGCCGACATGCGCCAATCAATCTTGCCGTCACTTTTGCCCCGCTTTCGCCAAGCATTACCTTCCCGATTTTGTGGCTGAGCATTCTGAAAAGCCTCTTCCCAACCCGAAACCAATGCTTCAATTTGCCCCAACGCAACTGCCAACATGGCATTGTAAAGATCACGGGCATAATCACTATCTTTAATGGGAATCGGTTTTTGAGATAAGATTTTGCCAGTATCTGCCCCTTCATCCATTAAAAAGAAGGTGGAACCTGTTTCTTTTAAACCGAGTACTAAAGCCCAAATAAGAGGATGACGTCCACGGTTATGAGGAATGTTTGCTGGATGGTAACCAACCACACCGTAGCGAGGAATATCCAAAATTAGACGCTTTAAAAGATAACTCCAACCCACACAAAAAATCACATCCGGCTGATAAGCACTAAGCGCATTCGCCATAGCCGCCTGATCGTTACCCTTAACATGTACAAATGGAATATCATGTTGAATTGCCAGTTTGCTTAAATCAACAAAATCACTGTTGATAGCAGAACTTTGCCGAGTAATAACCAAACCCACTTCGCAATGTACATGATTAATTAACACTTTTAATGCGTTTTCACTGAATTCAACACAACCGATAACCGCTATTTTTAGCACTTGGTTAGCACTCATAAAATCGTTTTTTCAAAATATCTTTTAATGATGTTTGCTTTAATAGCTCGACAATACTTTCGCTAGTCGTTCCACCATCATAGGGATTATTAAATACAGTAGGTTCGACGTTTTTATCTAATGCCAAGCCTTTCTGGATTGCCGCTTCTATTTCATCTTGGGTATTGCCACTATGAATAACCGATTCAGCCCTTACTCTACCTTGCTGGCGAGAGCCGATATCCACCGTTGCCACATCAAAAGAAGGGGCTTCAATAATACCGCTAGATGAATTACCAATGACGCAACAACAGTGCTCCAACGCACTTAAATATCGAACTCGCCCTAACGACTCGGTTAAATACACTCTTCCGGGATGTTTTTCAGCGTAGCCTTTAACCATATCAATTAATTGGCGACCAAAAGTATCCGCATTAGGAAAGGTTATGAGCACTTTAATTTCAGGGAAACTATCCATAGCATCGAACAGAGCTTCCACTCCGTCTTGCTGCTCATTAAGATCCAAAGTAACGGGATGATAAGTCACCAAGAAGAAGCGTTCGCCCAAATCAAAGTTGATAGAGGATTCCAAATCAGCTTTGCTCATTAAGGTAGTTTTGGTTGCTGACTCTACGCCTAGCGCCCCAACATTAAACACTCGATTGGGCTGTTCACCCATTTGAATTAAGCGCTTACGATAAACTTCTGTGGATGCAAAATGAAGATGAGACATCTTTGAGATACAATGCCGAACCGCCTCATCTATCAATCCTTCTGTCGCTTCACCGCCATGTAAATGTGAAATAGGAAGGTTGGCAAACATGGCAGCCTGGGCCGCGCCTAACGCTTCAAATCGATCCCCAAGTAGCATTACCAGATCCGGTTGCAGCGTTTTAAAACTTTCGGCAAATCCCATTAATGCCAATCCCGTTGACTTAGTAATTGCAACGGGCGAATCTCCTGACAGCAAGATTTCTATCTTGTCATTGATGGTAAAACCATCGCGTTCAATTTCTCGATAAGTGGAACCAAATTCTGGCGATAAGTGCATTCCAGTAACAATGAGTTGCAATTCAAAACAAGGATCGTCATCTAAGGCTTTGAGTAACCAATAAAACAAGCCGTATTCGGCGCGGGTTCCTGTTACTACGCAAACTTTCATATTAAGTCCATATTACTGATTAACAATGACTGAGCTTGGAATATTAACCAAACGTTCAACCAAACTTTTGGCGACGGTTAAATCACCACACAGACATTGATTATATGCGGGTAAATCGTTTAGCAACTGCCAAGCTGGACGCGTCATAATGCCGTGCTCGTTGGTATAAGCTAAAAATGATTCTCGTTGAGCTTTATCGGCCAGTTTAACAGTGCATAACCAATAGTTGGCGATACACCCTTGTGGCTCTTCAATAAATTCAACTTCGGAACCACGAAAAAACTCACAATATAGTGCCGCCAAATTACGTTTGGCTTGCATGAACTCCGGTAATTGTTCCAACTGAGCTACACCCAATGCTGCATTTAGATTGGGCATACGGTAGTTGTAACCCACCATATCGTGAACATATTCCCACTTGTGAGGTTGTTTAGCAGTAGTGGATAGATGGCGTGCCAATGAAGCTAATTCGTCATCATTGGTAATTAGCATCCCACCACCACCCGTGGTCATTATTTTGTTGCCATTGAAACTAATCGCAGCACAAACACCGTAGGTTCCAGCATGATGACCATTAAAGGTTGAGCCCAGTGATTCAGCGGCATCTTCAACAACGGGAATACCATAGGTTTTACATACCTTAACTAGCTCATCAATATGACCTATAAAACCAAATGTATGCATTGGGACGCAGGCACTAATGATGCGGCCAGTATGTTTGTTTACCGGTTTACTATCCTGCATTACCACATTTTTAGACAACCAATCCGCTAACTTTACGGGGCACAATCCCATGGATGTTTCTTCAACATCTAAAAATACCGGGTGTGCATTGGCATAATGAATCGCATTAGCTGTTGCTACAAATGATAAGGGTTGGGTAATGACTTCAGTCTCAGGCTTAACACCTGCTGCCAATAATGCAATGTGCAATGCGGCGGTACCATTGACCATGGCAATAGCATGCTTTACGCCAAGGTACTCGGCCATTTGATTTTCAAAATCCACAACCTTTTGTCCCACTGTAGAGACAAACGTACTGCGGATTGCATCCACAACGTATTCTTCTTCTTTACCGTTTAAAGTGGGTATATGAAGGGGAATAAAATCTGTGGTATTGAATTGTTTCTGAACAAATTGGCAGAAGGACTCTGCCAATTGTTCAATATTCTGAGCGCTGTCTTGCGGCATAGTTTGCTCTTAATGCGATTAATTGATGTAGTGCTTATATGTTTTTGTATCGGCCATCATCTGGATTAATAATAAATCCATCTGCAACGACTTGTAAGATCTCTTCAATACCATCGGGAACCGTTTTAGTAATTTTAAAATCTAACACGTTAGCAATCTTGTCAAAGTTCACTCGGTAGTCCCGTGGATCTTCTTGCTTTTCAACATATTTGATTTTTGCTTCAGGTAAAAGTTTCTGAATTTCATCCACTATCATCTTTTTCTGATAGTTTTCAGTGGTATCACCCACATTGAAAACTTCAAAAGCAACCTTTTCTTGCTCCGCGTTAAACACTTCAACGACAGAACGGGATAAATCGATAACGTGGCAATAAGGACGCCAGAACTGCTCACCAAAAATAACGAGTTCTCTATCCAAAGCGAGTTCTTTAGTGAACTCATTTACCGTTAAATCGAAACGCAAACGAGGAGATAATCCATAAACGGTAGAAAAACGCAAACAAGTAGGCACACATTCGGTTCCAGAATCCTTATGCGACATCAGGAACTGTTCAAAATCTACTTTCGTTTCGGCATACAGAGAAACTGGCGATAATGGTGATTCTTCATTCACATAACCAGCGCTATCGTCCATCTTGCCATAATTGCTACAGGTTGATGCGAACACAAAGCGTTTAACACCTTGGCGTTGAGCAATTTGATATAACTGTTTAGCTCCGTCAGAATTAATGGATCTTGTCAGTTCTGGATCTATTGCACAGGCAGGATCACCAACAATAGCAGCCAAATGTGCAACAAAATCAACCTCTGCTAATACCTTTTCCATAAGGGCTTCATCGCGGATGTCACCCTTTACAAAGGTAAAACGTGGATTATTAAGCAATTCAACAATGCTTTCACCGCCAAAGCTTAAATTGTCTACCACGACTACATGGTAATCTTGAGCCAATAACAATCTAACTAACACACTTCCAATGTAACCAGCACCACCAGTAACTAATACTTTATTCATTCTTTCCTCGCAATTCGTAGTCGTAATATTCTACAAACCAATCAATAAAATTCGAAATACCTTGCTCCACCGATGTTTCCGGTTTGAATCCAGTATCATTAATCAATGCTTCAACGTTGGCATGAGTATCTGGCACGTCACCAGGTTGCAATGGCAACATTTCCATTGTGGCTTTTTTACCCAATGCTTTTTCAATGGCCTTAATATAGTCCATCAACATTACCGGATCAGAATTGCCAATATTGTATACTCGCCAAGGATACTTGCTGCTACCTGGATCAGGGTTTTCACCACTCCAATTTGGATTAGGCGCCGCGATATTATCCGCTACGCGAATAATGCCTTCGCAAATATCATCAATGTAAGTGAAATCTCGACGATGATTGCCATAGTTGAACACTTGTATGGGTTCATCATTTAATATGGCCTTCGCAAATTTAAACAAAGCCATATCGGGGCGTCCCCAAGGTCCATAGACCGTAAAGAAACGCAACCCAGTTGTCGGCAAGCCAAACAAAGAACTATATGTATGCGCCATCAATTCATTGGATTTCTTAGTCGCTGCATACATAGATAAAGGATGATCAACAGAATCTCTCACTGAAAACGGTAAGGACTCATTTGCGCCATAAACTGAGCTAGAAGAAGCGTACACCAAATGCTCAATATTATTGTGGCGACAACCTTCCAAAATATTTAAAAACCCAACGATATTACTATCGACATAAGCTCTAGGGTTTTCAATCGAATACCTTACGCCAGCTTGAGCGGCCAAATTGATAACCAATTTGAATTGATTGCTTGCAAACAGTTCGCTAATGGCCTGGTTATCAGCCAGTTCCATTTTATAAAATTGAAAATTTGGATGGTCATTGATACGTGCCAAACGGTCACGTTTTACCTGAGGATCGTAATAGTCATTGATATTGTCGATCCCAACAACGGTATCCCCTCTTTCTAAGAGTCGCTGTGCGACATGCATCCCGATAAATCCGGCAGCACCTGTAACCAGTACATTCATTTAAATTATCTTTATTTTAAGATGTTTGAATCGTGAATTTTGAAGCAGTGTAGCTTAACTGTATTAACGAGAAATTAATACTAATTAACCCTTAACCCAATGAATCAAGCATTGGTATCAATTAACTCGGCTCCCTTTAACCCAGCTTTGGAGTTAGTTACTCCAAAAACAATTGGCAATAAAGCGATAATCGCAATCAATACTGAGTATTCATTATATTTTGTGGCCAACCAAGCCATTGGAAATAACCAGATGATGTTTAAGCCAAAAATAAAGAGCGTAACTTTGGAATGTGAACCTAACTTTCGCGTCCACTTTTGATAAGCATGTAAATTATGAGCCGCCATCCACCGTTGTCCTGTCAGCATTCTCGTAATTAAAGTAATAGAAGAATCAACGATAAAATACCCATAAAGAATCACCCAACTCCATGGACTAATTACATCATCTGAGGAAGCCCCAATAGCGTAAATAGCCATGGTAAAACCTAAGAAGCTACTACCAACATCGCCCATAAAAATCTTGGCTTTGGGAAAATTGAAAAACAAAAAACCGAGCGTGCTAAAACTTAAGACCAATAAGGATGCTGAATGAAAATCTTCCCCTGACGTATAGAGAATAATGGCTGCGCCGAGAGACACAGATAACGCTTCAAATCCAGCTAATCCATTTATACCATCCATAAAGTTAAACAAATTAGTGGACCATACAATAGCAAACGCGGCAACAACATAGGCTACATAGTTTAACCAAGGAAACTCTTGGCTAAATGGAAGTTCTGGAACATCTTTTAAGAGAAACAACGCAAAAACAGCTGCAATAGTTTGAACAAGTAAACGCCACTTGGCAGCGACACCTCTTTTATCGTCAACCCAGCCAATCCAAGCGATAAAGCCGCCACCCAATATTAATGCCATAAACATAGGATCGTTTATTACATCTTTTACATAAATTGCTAAAAGACCAATAAAGTAAGTAGCGATTAACGCAGCACCGCCCCCTCTTGGCGTGGGGACCTGATGGGAACTCCTGTCATTAGGCACATCAAGCATTGCTCGCTTTTTCGTCAAGCGAATCAATAACGAGGTAAGGAGTGCAGAAACAAAAATGAGTGAAAACAGGAATAGCCACAATCGCATTTAAAAACCGCCCTTAATGCCTGACTTTTCATCTAATTCAACAAGAAACAATAGTTCATCAGACATTAAATAAGGTGCAGACCAATTAAAGTATCTTTTTGCATTCACGCCATTCACTTCAAGATTTCCAGCTAATTTATTCCACTGTTCTCGTCTACCTAAAATTATTAGCAGACTCTGCAAGCACCATTTAGGAACGCTTAACAACATAATTTTACGCTTCAAGGCATTTGCAATCATCGCGCACATTTTAGCGGTGCTTACAGGCTCCTTATCTGAAATCAAAAACAATTCCGAGTCATAGGACAAAAGCGCTTTTTCAAATAATAATGTCATAATGAAATGGCTCAAATTTCTTACGCTGATTAATGATCGACTATTATCAATCGCACCGAAAGGAATAACAGGGAAACTCTTCACCATTTTAACTAATGCTGCCATATTTGCTTTAACGCCGCGCCCATAAACAAGCGGTATTCGAACAATCGATACTCTTATCCCGTTTGCAGCAAGAGAACCGGCAACCTGCTCAGCTTTATATTTTGTTTCGGCGTAAATGCCTTGAGGACTGGCAGGATCCAACTCAGAAAAGCCTTTCTCTCCCGTTTCCTCACCATTCACCTTAATCGAGCTAAGATAAATGAAGTCATCAACCCTTTTTTGCACGGCAATTTTAGCTAGGGCTTCCGTTCCTTTAACATTAACTTTTTCGTATTCATCCCTTTGAGATTCATCTTCAGTAACATGTGCTTTGGCAACTAAATGCACGATGGCATCGACTTTATCTGGCAATCCTTCACCTTGATACTTTTCAATCGAATCATGCCTGATTAGGTGGACATCTTTACACTCAGTAAACCCCAATGTCGAATCATCGCGCACCAGTAAATAAAGTTCCACTTCTCGACCGATAAGATCTTTGACAACTTGTGTTCCCACGAATCCAGTCGCACCAGAAATCAGTATTGTCTTTTTCATTAGTGAAGCTGGGATAAATTAACAGATGAAGCCCCTGTAGATTGGGAATCGACACCTTCAGACGCGGGCTGAAAACCAGTGGGAGCCTTTAAAAGAATGTCTTTAATAGCAGCAGAATCCCGAAGTTCTATTGCCGCTTCTATTCCTGTCACTAACGCCTCTAATTCTTGTATTTCAAGAAATGTTTCTCTTGCACACATTATCCGAGGGTGTTCAGTACCTAATGCATTATCGTCAACTAATAGCTCTTCATAAAGCTTTTCACCGGGACGTAGGCCAGAAAAATTAACATCAATATATCTGTCAGATGATGGATCATCAGAATAACCTGTAAGATGAATCATCTTCCTCGCTAAATCCAAGATCTTCACGGGTTTTCCCATGTCTAATACAAACACTTCACCACCTTTAGCCAGCGCACCTGCCTGAATAACCAGCTGAGCAGCCTCTGGAATGGTCATAAAATAGCGAGTGATTTCAGGATGAGTGACGGTTATCGGCCCGCCCATTTTAATTTGGGACTTGAACAAGGGAACAACCGACCCTGACGAACCTAGTACATTACCAAATCTCACCATGCTAAAACGAGTATGCCCCTTGATAGTAGAAAACGCTTGCAACACAAATTCAGCAACACGCTTGGATGCTCCCATTACATTTGTGGAACGAACAGCTTTGTCTGTTGAAATCAAAACCATATTTTCTACTTTATGGTGCAATGCTTTCTGTGCAAGTTGATACGTGCCAAGTACATTATTTTTCACACCTTCAACTATATTTTGCTCGACCAAAGGCACATGCTTATACGCCGCGGCATGGTAAATAGTATCAACACTATGAGATACGAGAACATCATCAATCAATTTCGAATCCAAGATGTTACCGATTACCGGAATTATCCAATTTTTATCTTCATCGTGAGTAGGCCCTGCCAGATCTTTGTGTATCGAATAAAGAGCAAACTCTGAATTATCCATAAGCACTATTCGTTTGGGTTCCAATTTGACAATTTGCCGACATAACTCAGAACCAATGGAACCTCCCGCCCCTGTCACTAAAACAACTTTGTCTTTGATACACTTGTCCATAAGCTTGGATACAGGCTCAACTGGCGTACGGCCAAGTAAATCTTCGACATTTACATCTCTCAAATTTTCAATACTTAACTCCCCAGACACTATCTGTGAATAGGCGGGAATCGTTTTTACTTTAATTCTTAGATGTTCTAATTGTTCGTATATCTCTTTTTTTCTTTCAGAAGGAATACTGGCAATAGCCAATAGAATTCTCTTAACGTTGTAATCCTTCACTAAATCATTAACTTTTTCCGGATGGTAAACTTCAATTCCTTGTAATCTTCGGCCATGTAGCTTGGGATTGTCATCAACAAAAGCGATGGGCGTGTAATGATTGTCTTGCTTCAATGACATCGCCAATTGATTCCCGGCAGAACCTGCACCATATATAATGATGGGTTCTCCAAGCTGCTCTTTGGCATAGTGTTGAAACAACAAACGCAACCCAAAACGAGAGCCAAGCATAAAAAGAATAGCCAAACAGGCATAAATAATAGGAGTGGAACGTGGTAGGGGGATGGAAAGGAAAAACAAACACAGGGCCATAACAACCGACGACGCCAGCACAACCGAACAAACTGACACAATATTCTGATTGCCAAAAAATCTAACAACAGTTTTATAAACGCCAATTTTTTCACCAAAAATAATGGTGAATCCGATACAAAACGCTAAGCAACCCCATGCATAAGGTGAACTCGGCATATGTAGTTCACCAAGTCGAATTGACAAAGCGAGTAAAAATGCCGCCGCTAACGACACCGCATCAATCGTTTGAGCAACAATACGCTTTTTTATTCGCGACAGATTAAGCAGTCTAAGAATCATATTTATTCCTTTATATAATCTGTTCGTCGTTTTTACTGGCCAGCATAAGAACAGATCGCATAACACCACAAACTCTATCCATATCCTGATCCGTAATAGTAGGGTGCACTAATAAACATAAACTAACGTCACCTAGCTGTGCTGCATTTTCAAGTCTCTGTTCCGGGCGATAATTAGTCCCTTCAAAAGCCTTCTCTAGATAAACTTCTGAACAAGTACCTGACAAACAAGGAACATCTTTATTATTTAGCTCTAGAATAATTCTATCCCGGGTCCAGCCAGCAGCAAGTCCTTCAGGATTGACATATATGTAATGTTTATAAGGCACATAGTTGATATGTTCAGGAATTGTGGGAACGCGTACAGAAGAGCAACCTTGAGCAGCCTCGTTATATCTTACTGCATTTTTCTTTCGCTTATCTGACCACTCAACTAACTTTTTCAACTGACAACGCCCAATTGCTGCCTGCATTTCGGTCATACGCCAGTTAGTCCCAAAAGACTCATGTAACCAACGATATCCATCCGCATGGTTCATTTCATAAACCGCAGACCAGCTTTTACCGTGATCTTTATATGACCAAGCCTTAGACCATACTTTCTCATCATTACACAGCAGCATGCCGCCCTCGCCGCCTGTCGTCATTATCTTGTCCTGACAAAATGAAAAAGCAGAAACATGGCCTATACTTCCTAAACGCTTTTCTTTGTAACTTGAACCATGCGACTGGGCACAGTCTTCAATAACAAAAATATCGTTTTGTTCCGCAAGCAACATTATTTCATCCATATCGCAAGGCCAACCTGCAAGATGAACACAGATGATCGCTTTCGATTTTGATGTGATGACTTTTGCAATAGTGCGAGCACTGATATTACCGGAATCAAGTTCAACATCAGCAAATACGGGAACAGCGCCGACATTAATAATACTTGAGATTGACGCGATAAAAGTGCGAGAGGTAACAATGACTTCATCACCGTCACCTACTCCTAAAGCAATAAGTGCCAATTCAATGGCTACCGAGCCATTAGTCAAAGCAATGGCATGTTTTACACCATAAAATTCAGCGAACTCTCTTTCAAAAGACCTCGCTTCGTCGCCAGTCCAATAATTCACTTTATTACTTCGTAAGACTTGACTAACTCTTTCGATTTCTTCTGGACTAAAACTAGGCCAAGAAGGTAATTTTGTACCTAACATTAAATATTCAAACCATTAGTGCCGATAAAATCGACCAATCATGCAAAATTTCCGTATTATACAGAAATTACCAAACTGCTGGAATCCCAATTGCGGTTTTCCCGTCAGGAATGTCACTAACAACAACAGCTCCTGCGCCAACAATCACTTCATTCCCTATTTGCTTGTTGGGGATAGCAATAGCCCCCGCACCAAACAAGCTTGACTCTCCTATTTGACACCCACCTGTCACAACGCTCCTAGGCGCAAGGTGGGAATGATCTTCTACTTTACAGTCATGTTCGATTATTGCTCCGGTGTTTATAATAACATTATTGCCAATATATGAATCAGCGTTAATTATCGCACCTGCCAACACAACAGAACCTTTACCAATTGTAACCGATTCACTAATTATTGCTCTAGGATGAATAATCCGGGCAAAATTCGCTTTCCTGCTGACTAAATAATCATATTTAATGGCTCGACTTGGATTATCACCAATAGCAATAACAAATAGATAGCCTTCATCTATCAAGCTAAGAATAGATGAATCATCTCCAACTATTGGTAACCCCAACTGACTAGGTTTTACTTTGTATTGCATATCCAGAAATGCAATCGAACCGAACTTCTTACTGCATAAAGCCGCATCGGCAACCACTTTACCATGCCCACCAGCACCTATAATAACCAGCTTGCTCACATCCTAGCCCTTTCAAGTTCATAAAATTCGTTTTGCAATTTTGCACCTACCAGCCCCTACAAATCAATTTTTTGTTTAAAAAGGTTTGGTTACGCGGATATAGGAAGTAAGCAACTTTTGCCGACATAAACACATAATTATAGCGTATTCGAAAAGTAACCAACGACTTTAATACCAAGAGCCTGTTGAACTTTCGAGTCCAAGTAATGCAGACAGAGCTTAATTTTGTGAATCATAGTTCCTATGAAACACTAGATAAGGCTAAACAATGGAAAACAAAAAGAGCTATTCTTTGGGTGTTAAGTATACTGCAGCATAAGTAACGCTAATAAATCAGGGAAGACTACTCTACAATTTTTGGCGCTATCCGCAGATAGGAGTATGGTAAAAAGAGTGCAGATGCACTCTTTTTTAATAACATTACAAAGAGTTCTTATTGAACCCAGCTGCGAGCGTTCGCGCCAGTAGTGTTGTAGTACACAGGAATTGGCAAACGACCGTCAGAAGCTTTCTTCTCAGCAACCAAGTGAACCAAATCAACTTGACCAGCTACTGTAACCGTCATGGAAACATCAGCTAGTTGAGTTGGGTTACCCATTGCAGTTAAGATAGTTGCTTCACCGATAGTAGCAATACCACCAGCATCAACTGTACCCAAGCCCGCACCTGAAACACTACCTTCAGTTCCGTCTGCCAATGTATAAATAATATCAGCAGTAATTGCTGCAGCAGAAGTACCTTCGTTGACCACTTTCAGCCAGCTAACAAAGCCAGTTGTGTTCAAACTCATGTGCGATACTTTAGCTTGCAGACCATTGATAGTCCACTGACCAGCACTGGTAGCCTCTGCCACCAAGTTTTTATCAACTTCAGCATCAAAGTCCAAATCAGCTTGTACCGTAAAAGTACGAGTTGCCAATGCCGCAGAACCCGTTACATTAACGCTCATTACGGCTGAACCAGTACCAAAGAATGCATCACTCGCACTCAATGAGATAGAGGCAGTATTTGCGTCTGTATCAATGGTCGCATTGCCGCGGGATGTACCATTAGTTGTAACACCAATAGAGGCAATACCGCTCATGTCACCACTTAATACGATATCAACAGAGTCATCATCGGTCAAAGTAACACCATTAACAACGGCTGCACTAGCAAAGTCTAGAGCAACGGTATCGACACTAGCAGCACCAGTGAATGACAAACGGCTATCATTTACATCTACAATGCCGTCAGCAGTAGTATCTATAGAAGCAGAAAACTGATTAGCATATTCGAACAATTCAAGGGGATTATAAGTTTCAATAGTTGTGCTTGGAGAATCCTTATACTGGCCTGTAATTTTAATTTCATCACCAGAATTTAAACTTGGCACAACCATATTGACTGCTTCACCAGCCACGCTGGAACCAGACAGAATGAAGTTAGCGCCAACAGCAGTACTAGTTGTGGGAGAAAACTGTAATTCAGAGGCGGAATCTGAAGTAGTTTGAGTCCAAACAGTCAGGTCACCTGTACCTGCCCCACCGGAACTCACTTCCAATGTGTACGCATTATCAGAAAATGTTGCACCATTATCTAGAGTAAGAATTAGACGTGCGCCCGCTCCAGTGCGATATATAGCCCCTGCATCAAGAACTATACTATCTCCAGAAATGTTTGCTGTTTTGACACCTGTAGTTGCTGCTTCAACACCAACAGCTTCAGATGTAAGAGTTTGGAAGGAGCCAACTGCCATAGCATTTGAAGCAGAAATAGCTAGAGCCACCCCAATAGCCAAACCAGTTTTATTTAGCTTTTTCATTATATTAAACCCCAATTCAAAAATGAATGTGTAAATTGCAATTATCACTATTCCATCAAAATACTCAAATGTGATGGTTCAGCCTGCAACCTTATTCAAGATGCAATTCTGTCCCTTCAAACACCTATTCAAAATGAATATCAGAGCATGTCCCTAATATATAAGTTACGCCTTTATTATTTAAATTCAAGCATAAAGTATTCCCAATTTAAGACAAACTTCAGTCCCCTGCCGTTGTCATAGCCTTGTTACTTATAAGCAAACAATCCAAAATATATTCAGCTCAAAAATATCAAAACACAATAGTGCCGCCACTAAACCTGTAATACTGAGGCCAACGATGGCTTTCCCTCCCTTTAATAATAGCAAGTTTAATCATGACTATTATAAATAATTTATGGCTCCTACTGTTTTATCTTCTTCATTTATCTATTTTTTTCCAATTAGTGTTTCAAGTTCTGTAACCTGTTTAGGGAAAACAGGGTTTCTAGGGTAAAGATAATGGGCCTCTTTAGCGTATTTTAGAGAAGCATCCAGGTTGCCGTTAATCCTTAATACAGAAACAAAGTTCTCATACGCTGGTTCTTGTGGCGCATGTTGAATCACCGAATACGCCCAATATATATAACTTTTTAAATCTTCCATCTTAATGGTTTTTTTAACATTGGCTTCTGCGATCTTAAACTGCATAAATTCAAAGTTATATCTTTTACGAAAGGCAGCAGGATTATTGATACTCAGTAAAGCGGACAGATCTTTCTTTCCTGAACCATAATACTTATGAAACATAAGATTGGCATAGACAGTGGAAAACAAAAACATTTGTGCGTGGAACGCCAAGTAAAGTGTAACAAGGATAACCCCAATACTAGGAATCCGGGGAAGCTTAACCCTCCGACTTTTGGAGTTATCAGCAATGTAAAGCAAAGAGATAAACATCAGAAAATGAGGTGCAGAATGATAAAAAGGCAACTCAAACATGCTATGTAATACCATAGGCATCGCTAATAAAAGCAACCTAGGATCCAATATTTTCTGGCGACAGAAATAAATCCAAACAAGCAGTATTGCTAGAAAACCAATACTGGAAACAACACCTAGTTGAACAGCCCACTGCAAAATTTCATTGTGAGCATGATCTAAATAAAACTCAGCTGGAGCATTGGGGTTTATCTGTAAATACGCCGCTTGGTATTCAAGGTATTTTCTGCCAAAAGTACCGATTCCATGACCAGTAACAGGCTTATCTAAAATCATCTTAATGGTAATAGGATATATAGTCTGACGAGTCCCAAGAAAAGACCAATCAATAAACTCTTTTTTATCCAACAGCGACACATCTTCCTGAACGGAAACTGTTTTTTCTTCCGATACCTCTTTTTTACTGCTTGTGTCTGTTTTCTTTGCGTGAAGCTTTTCAAGTTCAACGTATTTCTGCTCTTGAGCAACTTCCGCAGGCCTCTTATAGATCACCTCTCTAGGTAAGAAAGCTGCAACCAGAACTACTAAAATAATTAGTATGGAAGTAGAGAACCTTTTTTCTTTATAGTTAATAAAGGTTAAATAAAACAGTATCGAAACAACAGAAACAACAAGCATTGTTGTCACTTTAGACAGAACCATCAAATGATGGTTAAGGAATAATAACCCCAAGCAACCGATCAGCTTAACAGGGGTAACCTGCTTATCACGAAATAGATAATAGATAGCAATAAGAGAACCAACTGCTAGGTAACTTGAAAAATCATTGACTTGCTGAAAAACACCATAGGGCTGACCAAGAACTGAACGATAAAATAAGGGGGATGGTTCGACTATAAAATAGTACTGAATGAGTCCCCATATAGTTTGAATAATGGTTGATGCTAAGAGTATTTTTAGTAAATTTCTTTTGAAATATTGATACTGATTTTGATACAGATTAAATAAATAACCAATACCAGCGGCCAGTCCAACAAACACAAGGTAAACAGTATCTATCAGCAGAGTATCATTATAAACAAGAGGAAGAAGTATCAATCCCACTGATAACAAATAATATGAAAAAACCTTAGGAAATCTTACTTGTCTAACTGAAACCCATGCAATCATTGATATCAACATGAAAACAGTTGCAACAGACCACGTTATTGCGTTGTAAGGTAATTGGATGCCCGAACCACCAACATTGAGCTCAACATAATTCATTGCAATAATGAACATTAATGCAATCAACCCCAATTGGACATTCAAAAATATTTTTAATTTATTTTTCATAGCAAACTTCATTCTAATTATTATTCACAGCATCTTCTAATAAAGACACAAATTGGTATGCCAGCTGTTCCCGATCAAAACATTTTTTAGCCTGAACCAATACATTGTCAGACATAGTAAGCCGTTTTTCCTTGCTAAGGCTCAAATGATAAATGGCTTCCCCTAACTTTTCCGAATTATTAGGCTCCACAGAAACCCCAATAGACTTCTCTTTGAGTAACTCAGCAACCCAGCCAGGATAATTACAAATAACAGGTAAACCCACCGAAAGGTAATCAAAAAATTTATTAGGAGAAGTTCCATTATAAAACGCTGGAACATTGTCGAGTATCATCAATCCAGCATGGCACCGTTTAAGTAGCGAAAACAACTCGTACTTGGGAATACTGTCCATAAATATAATGTTAACTAAACCAAGTTCTCTAGCTCTTTTTTGCAATGACACTTTAAGCAAGCCATCGCCGATAAGTAATAGTTTAATATTACCAATCCCTTTTTTTTGCAAATATAAGCCGGTATCAATAAGCGCATCTAGTCCGTTAGCCAACCCATGTGTACCGCTATATACAGCCACAAAATCATCCTGAGCAATCCCCACAGGAAAAGGGATGTTATCTTCTTTGTGACGAAGATAGTTGTCACAACCGTTACTAATTACTACTGTCTTACTAGCGTCGATATACTTGACGACTCCTTCTTGCATCCCACCGGATAAAGCCACGACTTTATCCGCTATTTTATAAGCCGACACTTCCAGTACCTTTAACAAAGATACTACAATAGGGTTTCTGATAACCCCCATAGCTACAGGCAATTCGGGCCATAAATCACGAACTTCAAATATAAACTTTTTACGATATAAAACTTTAGCAATAATTCCTGGTATAGCGATAGTCAACGGCGTTGATGTACAAAACACAAGATCAGGATTATTTCTGCCAATTTCCCGGCAACAAAAAAATGCAAACTTGATGAATTGAAGAGTGCGTTTAACAAGACTTTGCTTATTTGAGTAAGGCAGGTGGTATTCAACAACGTTAATACCATTTACTGTACCGCTTCGACGACCATTCACATACTCAGTTGTTATACCTGTATGCCCAGCATCAAAACTACCACAAACGACAGTAACATTATGTCCTTTGGCAATAAGAGCTTTTGAAAACTCAAACGACCGTGTACCGGTTCCACCGTAGGGTGTTGAAAAGTGTTGATGAAAATAAAGAACTCTCATTAGATGGGATAATTAGAATGAATTAGACAAAATATTGACATAAAAACATGCCATAAGCATGTCATAAAAAAAGGAGTGCTGATGCACTCCTTTTCGAGCATAAAGAAATTAAATTCTTATTGAACCCAGCTACGTGCGTTCGCGCCAGTTGTGTTGTAGTACACAGGAATTGGCAAACGACCGTCAGAAGCTTTCTTCTCTGCAACCAAGTGAACTAAATCAACTTGACCAGCTACTGTAACCGTCATAGAAACGTCAGCTAGTTGAGTTGGGTCACCCATTGCAGCCAAGATAGCAGCTTCACCGATAGTTGCAATACCACCAGCATCAACTGTACCCAAATCCGCACTTGAAACACTACCTTCAGTTCCATCAGCCAATGTATAGATAATATCAGCCGTAATTTCTGCAACAGAAGTACCTTCGTTGACCACTTTCAACCAGCTAACAAAGCCAGTTGTGTTCAAACTCATGTGCGATACTTTAGCTTGCAGACCATTGATAGTCCACTGACCAGCACTGGTAGCCTCTGCCACCAAGTTTTTGTCAACTTCAGCATCAAAGTCCAAATCAGCTTGTACCGTAAAAGTACGAGTTGCCAATGCTGCAGAACCCGTTACATTAACGCTCATTACGGCTGAACCAGTACCAAAGAATGCATCACTGGCACTCAATGAGATAGAGGCAGTATTTGCGTCTGTATCAATGGTCGCATTGCCGCGGGAAGTGCCATTAGTTGTAACACCAATAGAGGCGATATCGCTCATGTCACCACTTAACACGATATCAACAGAATCGTCATCGGTCAAAGTAACACCAGTGCCAACTGCTGCACTAGCAAAGTCTAGAGCAACGGTATCGACACTAGCAGCACCAGTGAATGACAAACGGCTATCATTTACATCTACAATGCCGTCAGCAGTAGTATCTACAGAAGCAGAAAACTGATTAGCATATTCGAACAATTCAAGCGAGTTATAAGTTTCAATACTTGTGCTTGGAGAATCTTTATACTGACCAGTAATTTTGATCTCGCCACCAGAAGCCAAAGCAGGAACTGTAATAGTTACTGGCTGACCAACAGCAGTGGAACCGGATAAAACGAATTCCGTACCAACAGCACTACTTATGGTTGGAGAAAACTGAAGTTCAGATGCAGAATCTGAAGTAGTTTGAGTCCAAACCGTTGATGAACCACTAACACTGGTTTCTAATACGTAAGCACTATCAGCAAACGTTGCACCATTATCCAAAGTGATGATCAAACGTGCACCAGCACCAGTACGGTATATAGCACCAGTGGTGAAAAGAATTGCATCACCAGCCACACTGGCATCAAGAGTACCGGTTGTTGCGGCTTCAACGCCGACTACTGAAGATGCACTGGTTGCGAAGGAAGCGACCCCAGTGGCCATAGCACTAGAAGCTGAAACAGCCAATGCTACTCCTAGAGCCAAACCAGTCTTATTTAGCTTTTTCATTATTTTAAACTCCAATTCAAAAATGAATGTGTTAATTGCAATTAGCACAATTCCTTAAAAATGTGCTCGGACGAGATTATTCAGCTTGATCAACGATATGTCAAGGCTATAACAGATAACTGAGTATAAAAAAAACGTAACTTTATCGATGGAGAACATTTCAACAAACTAATAAGTTGATCATGATGACTTTGTTCAACATTATCAATACATTTTAATTCATGCTTTAGCTCAAAGTCCTACTGTTCTTTCTACACATTATTTGATTGCAGTATTCTCGCAAATCAACTGCTGAAGTCTTACTAGCAACGCAATTCGTCCCCACCTAGTAAAGCATAGGAACCAAGCTCGTTCTCAACGGTTCAATTCAAGAACTGACATTTACATTGTAGCGTAAAAACCGAGATTGAGAAGAAAGCTTATTGTGACCAATTTCACTATTTCTGAGCTGTATCAAATTATCTTTGATATGGATCCCTATTTCCTATTGGAACATTTTTGATTTGGCAACCAATCCTCAACGATTTATTCAAACAGAGTAAGCTCATCCACGAACAGATTCTTAATATCCTCAATGTCCGAAGAATTCTGAATTATCCGAGGCGTAATCAACACTAACAACTCAGTACGAGTTGTTGACTTTGAATCATTCGAAAACAAACGGCCTATTAGTGGAATGTCCCCTAATAGTGGTAACTTAGATGTCTGTGAAGAGTTATTCTCTCTAATTAACCCCCCTAAGACCAATGTTTGGCCTGAATGAGCAATAACAGAAGTGTCAAAAGAACGATTCAAAATAATGGGCGAATTAAGGCTTGATGTTGAATTTTCGGAAGTTTCACTCACATTTTGAGAAATCTTTAATGAAACCACACTATTAGAATTGACAGTTGGTTGCACCGTTAAATCAACCCCGGTAGAACGATATTGAACACTTTGAAGAACCCGATCGCTATCAACATCTGTGGATTGTGTTGTTAAGACAGGTATTTCTGTTCCAACATTCAATGAGGCGCTTTCTCCATTTGAGACCACGATTCTAGGACTGGAAAGAACTTTTAATTTGTCATCATTTTGCAAGAAATTAAGCGCAGCATTATAATCAATCCCACTTATGCTATATGCAAAACTACCACCATTAAAGGAAGTCCTTTGAGAAGTTGGAATATTTCTTTGGGCGCCACCACCAAATAAGGTCCACTCGATTCCTTGGCTAAATTTATCGGTTAACGTAATTTCGATTAACTTTGCTTCAATTAAAACTTGTGGCGGCGTAACATCCAACTTTTTAAGTAGAGGCTGCATAGTTTTGAATTTACTGGCTGTCGCATAAATAATAATGACATTTCTATTTTCATCTGACACAAAACTAAAATCCTTAGATGTAGCAGAAACTGACTGACTTCTGGAACCTGATGAATTATTCCCTCCAGCACTAGTATTAGTATTAGTTAGTGAAGTGCTTGCTGATTTATTTTTCGATGCTGAGCCACCGTTAGAAGAACCGCCACCGACTTGAACTAACTTAGTTAAAATATCAGCTAACTTAGACGCTTCCATATTTTCAGGGTAATACATGAAATATTGTTTATCATCCGTGGATTCTGGCGTATCTAACTTACTTTGCCAATATGAAACACGCTTAAGGAGAGCATCATTATTGGAATGCACAACAACGCCATTCTGGCGACTTAAATCAGTGAAACGTAGTCCAAGAGAAACGTTAACTCCTTCGTTCTCCAACAGCTTGGTTACTGTTTCAATAAACTCCCCTGATGGTAAATAGTTCATTTGTATATACATGACTTTACGTCCGACCAAACTTGGAACATCAAGCATTCGAATGACGCTCAAAGCTCGTAAAATATCGTGACGCTTGCCTTGTAAAGCAATGACATTCGGGTCATAAGAAAGCTCAACCCCTGCCGCGGTAAGTCGAATTAGAAAAGTACGTAAACTTTTCAGGTCAATATAGTTAATAGGAACCAAGTGATAAATTGGCTGACTTCCCAAGGGAACATCATAATCTGCTTTTCCGAACCCGAAATCCAAATCAGGCCGCTTATTGCGAGAATCATCGCCGTGAATAAAGACAATATCTTCCTTAATTTTCATGCCTAAGGCGTGTTGGTTCAATAAGTCCTTAAACAAGGACAAAAACTGGCGTTGGCTGATTTTTTCTTTGATCTCCAAAGTGACCGTTTTCTTTTCCATTTTCACTTGGGGCGCTATGACAAAATTGACTTTCAAAATATTGGAAAGTGAATGACTGACAAATTCCGCTAATTCTATATGGTCAAAAGCAATAGTAATATCCGGAATATCACTCAGAGCAAGCTGTTCTGCCGAAGTGCCTATTGGCAGAGGTTGTTCATATTGAATAGCTGAAAGAGTCCGTTTTTCTACATTATCTTGGTTTAAGTATTGATTGCTATCGGGGGTTTCTGTCAGTTGATACTCTTCAGAACGCTCCTTTTGATCTTGGGAAAATTGTGATTTAAAACTACTGCCCCCCGAAGAAACACACCCCTGCAGCCACAAGACGCAAACAAAGGAAACCATAAAAGATATATACTTGAAAGATAACGAAGAAGAGTTTAGAACTTTAAAATTCATATTTAAACATTGCCAAATTAAAAACTTGTTTATTGTGCGCTTTCACATTTTCAACTTTGAGTTGAACCGAATCGAACTCAATTTGCTCAATTTTAATTGTGAAAGCACTGTTTTGTATAGCTAACTCTTCACCAGCCGCCAACTTTAATACTCGTTCATTCCCCTGAACGCCGCTTATCTTAAATAACGCGACCTTTTTATCACCTGAAAAAGAAATCCCGAATAAACGAATATCTTCTTTTCCAATTGTGAGTACTTCCCTTTTCTCTTTATCTTGTTCAGCCTTTAGCTTCGCTAACCGGTCTGCTTCATCCTTCTCATTTTGGATTCTTAACACTTCAGCATTAACTTCAGGCTTCAACCCAAAAAACGCATTTACAGGAAACAACTCGAAGCTAGATTTCCTCGCCAAAGCCGATTTATCCCAATCATCTACTCCCAGTTTTTTAGTTCCTACGCCTGAGCCAACCCAAACGTTAAGAAAAAAATCCATGAGTAGCAAAATAACTAACCCAGAAAATAGAACCTGGCTTCGGTTACTAATTTTCAACATGCTTTTGTAATTCCATACGCACTTTCATTTGCTGTTTCCGACGGCTATATATCGTCATTCTATCAACCACGAAGAATGATTGATCACTTTCCAGTTTTTCAATCAATTTAAATAATCTATCCACCGACCCCTGAGCTTCCACACTTACCATGTATGAATTCAATCCTTCATATTTGCTTTCTAACTCAGTCACAGATACCCGGTTAACCTTGACATCAAATTCTTCGCAAATTTGCCTTACCTGAGTGGGCATTTCAACCTTTGCATTCCCTTTGCCACTCTCCGCAAAAGATGATTGCAAAATTTTCAAGTCCGTTTGAAGCAATTTTTGCTTATCTGTCAAACTATTCAGGGCCTGTTCCAATACAGAGCGTTCGATAGAAAATCCAGCCTTAACTTGCAAATCATTCGATAGGTTCTGCCTCCATTCAAACCAAGGCAAAAACACTTTCTGTATAAGTAGAAGTACAGTAGTAACAATTAACCCGTACTTAACAATAGGTTTTTGGAGTTCTTGTTTTAGTTTATTAATCATTTAGTAAATCAAACCTTATCAAAAACCTATCCTTACCGCTTTTATCCGGTGTTATTGGAGATACAAACTCCAACCCTTTCACCTGTGGACGCTCGGAAAGATAACTCATCAATGCTTCAATATTGCCACTAATGCCTCCCACCCGCACTTCCCCTTGAAGGTAGTCCATGCGATCAATACGAATATCGCCTTTACCCTCAAATTGGTGCAATAGTTTTGGAATATCAGCAGCATTGCTTTTAGCAGTAATAATGGAAGCAAGTGCGCTGTATTTATCAAGATTACTTAAATACTGACTTTTTGCTGTGGAGTATTGGTCCCTCAGTTCAGAGGATGACTGCATCTTATTATCTAAATAATAATTTGTACCCAGCAGATACGCCGATTCAATAACGATGGAGATCAACCCTAGAGCAGCCACAATACCTAATTGACGAGGATTAAGTTTAAGTTCTTTCCTATTATCCAGAAATCGCTTTTTATTTATAGCACCGCGTAACGAAGCCCAAACAAATGTTAATAAGTACGTTACTAATTTACTAGTCAGCTCTTTGCCAGAAACATCACGCAAAACTATGTTGCTTGCTTCTTCATTTAGCAAAATGCGATTTTTTAAATTCGACTCATGAATATCATTAACATGAAGGCTGTTTTCTTCAACAACAATAAGCTGCTCACCCACTGCCGAGCGCAATTTAAGAGGCGTTTTGAACCTATCCCCCAAGATGAATCGTACTATTTGCTCCCAAATGAGTACCATTCCATAATGCTTTATGTATGGATGTTCATCCACATCAACAAAGTAGTAATTAACAAGCCAATTCCCTTCACCCAGCTCAGTCATTCGATACAAAACGTAGCTATTATCGAACGGGGAATGATACCCCATTTCATTTTCCACAATGCCTTTTAGCTCTTTTTGAGAAATAACTTTGTAACGGCGCTCAAAAGCCACATACATGTTTTTCCGCAAAATAGCGATGCCTTTTCCAGGGCTCTTGACGGGGACGAATTGATCACCATCAATATCAAATTGACTTACCTCAGTTCGGCTAACTAATTCTATTTGTTCAAAAAGCAAATGAATTAATTTGGACTTAATTGTTTTTATTAACTGTTTCATTGCCATCCAATTACATAAAAAGGCATGATATCGGTACCACGTAAGTTAACGTCAGCAACCCTTGTAAAATGAGATTTTTCCGTTTCGATTTCAACAATAATTCTAAAAAAACCTGATGAAACATCAGAAACCGAACTCACATCAGCTCCCTGAAGACTGTTATAAACGCTTCTTAAATTTCCATCAATTTTTCTTTGCTCAGTGACGCTTCGCAAAATATCATCATCGCCATAGCTCAGAATCATAGCATTACTCCCAAGCAAAGGTGTGCGCGCAGAAGTCCCCCAATAGACAACTTCATCCCTAATTTTGTCCAACAACTCTGTATTAACTCCTGGAATAAAAGCTAGCTCATCAATGGATTGCATTAATGCATTTCTAGGATAAATATCACTATTTTCATATTGATATCCTCTTTTTTCCATTCCTTGAACACGTCTAAAACTATCATTATCCATCCAGTCTTCAATTTTATCTACAATGCCTTGAGCAACGATATTTTCCAAACCATGATACTGCAACACGCCTTTCCATTCTTCTGGTCGAAAAGGAATAATACTCAATTTCGATGCCAAATCCTGATAAGAAACGTTTACTCCAGAGGCCACGTTTTCATTTTCACCCCAATATCGAGCAGGATATTTTTTACCTGAGTCAGGCCATTCCACACCAGAAAACCCTAAACTCGAAATTGCATAAATAGCCTTTTTCAGCTGATTTTCAGCCTCTGACCTAGCGAGTAATTGAGCACTCAATTGCTCTGCCAACTTAATATTCTGTTGCGCCTTATAAGTAAAAAAGCCTGCAAATACACCCAACAACAAAGAAACCAATAAAGAGAAAATAAGCGCAGCACCCTGTTGCTTTGATATTCGATTCGACATCGCAATATTTCGAATTGGACTAAGCATTTACGAGCTTCCATCCAACATCAACCCACGTTTAGAATAATTTAGCGCTTTAACATCAACAATACATGGCCATATGGTGCCATCTGGCCATTCAACATTTACCCTAATTTTTTGTGGGATATATCCCTTTTCCTTACCTTCATATCGATATTTCCATCTTAAGTTTTCTGTGAAATTTTGGGTTGTGCCTGACGGATATATTTGCCGTATATTTTCAATACCCAGATAATCAAACGTAATTTTACTGGCGCCATTTAAAACCAACATTCCCGGTAATTGCCCTTTTTCAGGGAATTGTGCTACTTCAAAAAAAACGTTATTGGTTAAAGGCCTTTGATAAAGCACCAATGACTGCAATGCATCTTCATCTTGCTCCACAACCAAATAATTTAGCGTAGCTTGCTCACCGCTTTCCCAAGAAGTAGAAGAAACAAATTTCATTAATTCTCGTTTTCCTGAAAAAAAAACCTGTTTTTTGCCTAGATTGTCATCCACATAATAATCCAAGGTCTTACTTAGCAACTCTCCCATTCTTTCCAAATTTAAATAGCGATTTATCCGAGCTTCAAACCCTAATCCACTCTTGTCACTATATTGGCTAAACTGAGAAAGCGACATACTCGCCAAAGCCATCATCAAAGACATAACGACCATCGCAGACAGCAACTCAATCAGAGTAAACCCCGATGCGATACTATTTCCATGAAAAGTGCGTGAACGCATAACCTTCGCCGTCAATATCAATGTTAATGTCTGTTAAATGCAATGGGCGACCTATTTCCACATACCCATTACTTTCAATATCAAATCCCGCTTTTGACCATTTTTCAAACCGATTTACGACAACCCAATTATAAGAAAACTCACCCCACGTTCCTGTACCGGTAGATAGGTTAGGTCGAACTCGAAGTTCCTCCGCAACGGCTTGTTGAATAAACCTCAATACGGCGGTTTTAAACACTCGGCTCTCAGCAGCCCTTTCGGCATTTAGCCCTGTTCTATAGGAGAGAGACACCAGCGCTATTGCCATAAATAAAATCAAACTGGCCACTAACACTTCTAGCAATGTGAAACCTGATTGACGCCTCATTAACCTTGCCATTGCTCCGTAAAAGCAACCCCTCGAACTGCTACATTTTTAGAAATTCCGGCTGAACCAACACTGACTTGAATAACATTCAGCGTTATTTGGCCACTTTTAAGTGCTTCAAAATCAGCAGGTTCAAAAACCAGATAATCAAATTGCCGTTCAAGAATAACGTTATCTAAAGCTTGATCTGCCAATTCGGAATTATCGATATCAAATTCTGTGTTTTTTAGACTTTCAGTATTTTGTGTAATATCCGTTGCATCGGTTATAGGCTTAGTACTCATCACTTCTAAACGACTATCAAAAACAGCCAATTTTAACGTCTCATGATTAGCAAAAGCAAAAACAGCTGCATCACGTACATATTGCCTTAACAATCGCATCTCTTGTTGTGCCATATGTTGTGAGTAGACTTTATTAATAGAAGGGCCGATTAAAGACATAACAAGAGAAATAACCATGAGCACAACAAGCAGCTCAATCAATGAAAATCCCAAAGGTCTACGACTGAATTTCACAGCTAAAATCCAATCTCTTGAACAGCGATAATACTCATAAGCATCACCACAACAACGCTACCAACAATTCCAGCCATAAGCAGAATTAAAGCAGGTTCCAATAACGCTGTGAACCGAGTCACCAAGCCATCAAAATTAAACTGTTCCCGTTCGGTGATTTCCTTAAATATACTCTCCAAATCACCGCTTCGTTCCCCCACCTCAATCAATCCGGTGTGAATCTCATCAAAGATAAGTGTTTGCTTAAAAGATGCAGCCAAACTATTGCCTTGCCTCACCTTTAACTGAGCAGCATCCGCTTGCCTCTGCAATACTGAGTTTTTGATAACTTTGGCACTGTATTGCATTGCCCTTTCAACAGAAATACCACTTTTGATGGTTAAAAACATGGCTGAACTAAAGCGGATCCGATCTATCATTCGAATCATTTGAGACACCATAGGAATGCGTATAACCATCGAATCAATTGTGGATTTCAGTTCAGGGCGTCGTTTAAGCTCTATCAACAAGAAAGGAACGGCCACTAATAAGGGGAATAAAAACCATTGATAAGTACTGACAAAATCAGCAGTACTCAACATTGCTTCTGTATACCAAGGCAAATTTTCTTGGTTCTCAAATAGCACTGACATTCGAGGAATAACAATATTAAAGACAAAAAGAATGGCTAATGTACAAAAAACCAAGACTAACATGGGGTATGAAATTGCTTGCTTTACCTTGCTAGATAAAATTTTCTTAAATTTCAAATCTGCAGCAATGCCAGCAAAAACTTCCGCAATATTCCCAGATGATTCGCCAATCTGTACCAAGCTGACGTACAGTTTATCAAACCCCCACCGCTCATCCAACACACCAGATAATGGATGCCCTTCACGCACATTGTTTAGCATTTTACCAACAACAAACTTGATATTTTGCTCCACCGCCACTTTTTGTAGTAGCTCTAATGCTTCATCCAGTTTCAACCCATTACCTAAAAGCAACGCCATTTGTGCACTAAAAAATTCAAGCTCTTCAAGAGACAATTTGTTTCGTGTAAAAAAGCTGAATCCCTTACCTTCACTAATTTCAACAACCTTAGCAACGCTATAACCAGCGTCTAACAGCTTTCGCTTAGCATCAGCCTCTGAAGCACTATTAACGGTGAGAACTTGCCTGATCCCATGAGGATCATAAACAGTGCATTCGAATTGATTCACCCAGCCACCCTAATCACTTCATCAATGGTTGTAACACCCTTAATCGCCTTATACAAACCATCTTCATATAAATTACGGACGCCCATTTCTTGCATATGTCTGGTTGCTTTTAACAGAAAGTCAGCATTTTTAGGGAGACTTCGAATGGTGTCATCTACACGGAGGTATTCCAAAATAGCAACCCGGCCTTGATACCCCGTTTGAGCACAAGATTTGCATCCTCCCCCCACTCGCACATCCACATTTTCAACACCGAATTGTTGGGCAAATTCATTTAATTTGTATTTGGCTACTATTTCTTGCGAGTTTTCGGCGGGTTGACTGCACTCAGGACAAATTTTTCTCACTAGCCTCTGAGCAACAATTGACACCAAAGCGGCATTAAGTAAGAACTCTTCAACCCCTAAGTCAATTAAACGGGTATAGGCACTAGGCGCGTCGTTGGTATGAACAGTACTAAAAACAAGATGCCCTGTTAACGCTGATTGCATGGCAATTTTTGCAGATTCTGTATCACGGATTTCACCCAACATAAGAATATCTGGATCTTGCCGCAAAATACTTTTCAGACCGGCAGCAAAATCAAACCCAATATCTGGTTTTACTTGAATCTGATTCACCCCATCTAACTGATACTCTACAGGGTCTTCCAAAGTAATGATTTTTACTCTGTCATTATTTAATTGATTGAGGAACGAATATAACGATGTGGTTTTACCACTACCAGTAGGGCCGGTAAGTAATATTACTCCAGATGACTTAGTGAGATCTTCATCAATCCACCCATTAATATCTTCAGAAATTCCAAGAGTAGAAAGTTCATATCGAACCGACTCTTTGAGGAGGAAACGCATAACAATGCTTTCGCCCGAATTCAGTGGTAATGCCGAGACACGAATATCCAAATCGAAACCCGATATTTTCATAGAAATCTTGCCGTCTTGGGGGCGTCTTTTCTCTGCAATATCCATTGATGACAATATCTTAATTCGGGAAATCACAGCCAAAGACATATTGGCAGGAATGTATTCCAAATCCCTTAACACGCCATCAACTCGAGCACGGGCTTTGAATATGCTGCCACTTGGCTCAATATGAAGATCGGATGCGCCCAACTGCAAAGATTTACTAATGAGCGAGTTAACCAAATTGACGACAGGGGCTTCCGAAGCCAATTCTTTTAGTCGTTCAACTTCCAAATCGGAAAAGTCATCAATTGAAAGTTCAAGCCCTGCCTCCGCACTTAACCTTCCGGTTATTTCACGCCAGCTACTCTCTGAGCAAACCAATAGTTCAAAAGCCCGACCTCGGTACTCTAAGTATTCTATTGCCTCAATATTGGTCGGCGCAAAAGAAAGAAAATACTGTGTTCCTTTCTTATCTTCTTGTGAATCTTCCCCTAGCAAATACCAACTACGTTCTTTTAGAAACTTGTCTTGAATGGCTTTACCGCCAGAATATTTCTCATAGATAAAATTAGCTTGTTCCTGAGGGAGATATTCCAACTCCAAGGATTCAGCCAACGCCTCACAAATTGCTTCGCCGTTGACGATACCTAAATTGGAAAGAATATTTTCAATCTTACCGCCATAGGTCGATTGAAATTGCAAAGCCCGATCTATCTCAGACTCTTGAACTTGGAACTTTTCAACTAGAATGTCTGTAAATTGCATACAGATTAATTACTTACATCAGCGGAATCTTCATCACCGCCCGGCTTACCATCTTTACCGAACGATTTAAGCGTATATGGCTGGCCATTTTCACCCGGTTTTTGATAGGTATAATCGTTGCCCCAAGGGTCGAGAGGCACATCTTTTGGCAAATAAGGCCCATCCCAACCGCGGCGGTCAGATGCACGTAATTCGCTTATTTTGTCAGGGTAATCCCCTGTATCCAAACGGTATGTATCTAGGGCAGTACCCAACATTTGAATTTGTGCCTGAGCGGTCTTCACACGTGAGGAATCGACTTTACCAAACATCGCAGGGCCCACTAAAGACGCCAATAGCCCTAAGATAACCATCACAACCAGCAATTCAATAAGGCTAAAACCTTTATTTTTATTAGTTGAATTCAATTTAATACGCTCCATTCAGTACCCAAAAAAATAATATCGCACTGTTTATTTGTTACATAGCATGCACATGAAAACTGAAGATAAGCTGAGCAACTTCTATATCACTTCAATCACTGCTCTTTTCGCAACACTAAATGAAGACTAAAATGAGCAAAAACTGGAAATGTATAAAGCAGCGTTCAGAAAACTTAAGACTTCACCACATTACTCAGTTTTTCTAGATATCGGCCTCTAGTATCAATCACCAACTTGGCATTCTGTTGAATCAATTCGTAATCAAAACGATCATGATCCGTCGTTAGCACAACAGCGTCATGCTGAGCTAAAACGTCCGCAGTTAACTCTATGCTAGACATATCGAACTGGTGTTTACGCATCTTAGGAAAAACCGCTACATGGGGGTCGCTATAACTCACTTTCGCCCCTTTTGACATCAATATATCCATGATGTAAATAGCAGGCGACTCGCGCATGTCGTCAACATTCTTTTTGTAGGCGATACCCAGCACTAAAATCTTAGCGTTTTTCAAAGGTATGCCTCTATCATTCAAACTATCCATAACTTTATTGACAACCCATCCAGGCATCGCTTGATTAATCTCTCCTGATAACTCGATAAAGCGAGTATGCAAACCATACTCTCTTGCTTTCCAAGTTAAATAAAAGGGATCAATTGGAATACAGTGCCCACCTAAACCAGGTCCTGGATAATAAGGCGTAAAACCAAACGGTTTAGTCGCAGCCGCAGATATAACCTCATGAATATCAATATCCATTTTATCCGCAACCATTTTCATTTCATTCACTAAACCAATATTCACTGCTCGATGAATATTTTCCAGAAGCTTAGTCATTTCTGCTGCTTTGGTTGATGAAACCGGAACAACCTTACTTACGGCCTGCGAATACAATGCAATGCCAACATCCAAACAAGTTTGTGTATGCCCACCACAAATTTTGGGAATAGTTTCCGTGGTAAATTTAGCATTACCGGGATCTTCACGTTCCGGAGAATAAATAACATGAATATCTTGGCCTACCTTCATTCCATTTACCGCACACCTAGGCACTATTTCTTCTTCCGTTGTGCCTGGATAGCTAGTACTTTCCAAAGAAACAACTTGTCCCTCACGTAAAAACGGACTGATGGAGTCCATTGTTCCAACCACATAGGTTAAATCAGGTTCCCGATATTTATTCAATGGTGTAGGTACACAAATAATAACGGCATCGCATTCTGAGACTTTGGAAAAATCGGTAGTGGGCTCGAAATTATTATCTAATGCCTGTTCAATTGCTGCAGGTGAAATATGTTCAATGTAACTTTGAGCGGCCTTTAATTGATCAACTTTTCTTACATCAATATCAATTCCAATAACGTTAAAACCAACAGATGAAAAACGCAGCACTAAAGGCAGACCTACGTAACCTAATCCTATGACCCCGATTACGGCTTCTTTAGACTCTATTTTATGAATTAATCTATCTGTGATTTGCATATTATTACGCCTAAACCTTATTTTTGTTGGCCGCTCGTTCAATATGAACGTCAAAGCCGCGCAATTCTATTACAGAAATTGAAAAGTCGAAACCTGATAAAATTGAGATGACTTATTTATTTTTGGGTTCTTTCTAAAGTGAACCTTAATATTAGATGGGATGAAACCAATCTGGTATTAATTTAGTTGTTGCCATCGAAAGGCTCCATAGTAACCGATTCGGAAGCATTAACGCCATCAGCCGTCAGCACCTTTTGCACCGTTTTTAACGCAATGCTTAAATCCAAGCCAAGTGACTGATTTTCAACATAGAAAATATCTAATTCAAATTTTCTATTCCAAGTCAAAGCGTTGCGACCATTAACCTGCGCCCAGCCGGTGATGCCAGGTAAAACGTTATGCCTTCTTGCTTGGTTAGCATTATACAATGGCAAATATTCCATCAGTAACGGACGCGGCCCAATAAAAGACATGTCCCCCATAAGAACATTAATTAACTGAGGCAATTCGTCCAAACTTAACCTTCTTGCTATCGCTCCAATCTTTGTCATTCTTTGATTATCCGGCAACAGTTTCCCATGCTCATTTCTTGCGTCTGTCATAGTCTTAAATTTAATTAACCAAAATGGGTTCCCATTTAAACCAGGTCTTTTCTGAAGAAAAAAGGGGGAGCCACGCAATTCAAGCGCTAAAATAATCGAGACAGGAATTGTAATAGGCAAAGACAAAAAGCAAAGTATAAAAGCGATAAACGGAGTAACAACCCGTTTAATTTTCGGATAAATCATACGTGTAAATTTCTTCAATAATTAATACGCAACAATTGCCCAACACCGACTAAATGTGATGTCATGAAATATGGCCGGCAAAAACCAACGAACATATTTCGAACAATGTTTCTTATATTGGGTTAATGTTGCAGGCACCATATTAGCGCTTCTGATTTTTCAATTTATTAACAGGCCTGCTAAGGCTGTATAAAAAAAGTAATCAAAAGCGCCAATCCCACCTAATTACTTTGCGACAACAACTTTGATGCCAATAGTATATCTAGCTCAGCAAAGCCATTTTCAAAGTATCCAGGCCAAGTGACCAAAGGATGACGAACTCTTGTAGTATTAGGTCCTACATAAAGATCAACTACGTTCTGAGGCAAAGGAAATTCAAGACTGGTGTATGCTTCCAACAAAGCACTGCTGGGCATAAATGCGTACCAAGAATAAGGTAACGTTCCAGATATACCATAAGGCCCGAATCCAAGATTTTCACCTACGGTGTCAAACCCATACCGGTATATTCCGTTCCAGCCATCAGTAAAATTATTCATTCTTGGTGCTTTAAATTCTTCATCCGCAGGGACAAGAATAAATTCCTCAAACTGCGCCGCTATTCTTTGCAGGATTGTATTGTAAAATCCAAACTCTTCTTCTGAAGATGTATAAGAATCTCTAAGACTGGTTACCCAAAGAGGCATCCTATGGAAATGAGAAGAATCCGTTGGAATATCCTCAATAATGACCTGGCTTAACCCAGTTTCAAGTACTGTGTTACCTGAGTAAACATAATCTCGATGATGACTCCAGACACCGATTTGAAATAGCCACCCGTTATCGACATCTGTCCCCTCTTGGGTAAAAAGCCGTAACGCTGCATCCTGAATATCTAACAACATATCGGGAACGGTGTCATCTCGGAGTACAACCATCAAATCTGCTGCAATTGTCAAAAGATAGAACTCTTCATCAAAAATAGCACGAGCATATTCAGGACTGGGATCAAAGGTATTAAGTTTAAATTCCAGCCTCTCTTTCATACCCCCGTTAAAGGTAATATTTCCGAAAGTTCTCGTCTCACGCTCCACCCACTGATATTCAATTTCAGTTAATAACTGATCGAGCATCGCTTGATCATCTTCCGACAATGAAGCATGTTGTGTCTTAAGTTTTAAGTACTGCGAATGCAAATATAGGTACTGTAACTTTCTAAGCTGATTGGTTTCATTGCTTAAAGTCCCTTGCTCAATGAATCGGCCGAAATAAGTTTCAAAATCCTCAGTGAATTGAGCGTCGGTATTAATTGCATATGTCCAGTGAAGGGGAATCATGAGCACATGGGCTGCATCATAATTATTCTGACTGTTCCAAAGCTCTGCTTGTAAAAGAGGCCGAACAGTTTCCACCCAAAGATCTTCAATTGGAGCCTCAACTGGCGGCGGTGGTTCGACTATTATCGGGGGTTGTACAATAGAACCGCCGGAGTCACCTCCGCAAGACGAAAGTGAGAGCAATGTGACAAGAACAAAAAGGCTAGCGGGTATTCCTTTCCACATTTTATTCAGTGTATTCATATCATTTCCTGATATTAATCAATATAATTTACATTTACGTGGTAAAAAAAGCTAAATACCATTAAGCTCGGCGGCAAGCCTATATACAACGCATAATACAGACGATACAAGCCTTTCACAATGGTACAAGTCTCCTATTTTTCTGTCTTTAGTAAAATTATAACAGCAACAGCTTTTAGAGGATTAGGAGCAATTGCAACATTACTAATGACGTTATCTATTACCCGGAACTTTTCTTCTCACGTAGCTGGAAACGTTTTATTCGGGATTGCCATCATAACGGTTTTCGGGCAAATCCTGACATTTGGATGCCATAACACCGCAACGAAAATAACCGGTTCAAACGCCCATAACAATAATTGGGCTGAAATTAATCAAGATATCTCTGCATTTATTGGCATTATTATTGTTACGGGCAGCATATCACTTGTTTTATCGACATTGATACCCTTTGCATTTCCAGGTTTTACTCTTAAACCTAGCGCCTTGGTAATTGGTGCAATATCCGCCGCTTTAATACAACTATTTACAGGTGCTCTCATTGGAGTACAAAAACAGAATAGCGCAACATTATTTCTCAATGGATTGACGCCCTTATTTACGGGTTCACTTATTATTTATTTTTCCGTGATGCATGCTCAACTTAATTCTCAACAATTAGTTTGGCTGTATGTAGCGTCTGCGGGGTTCACCTTACTATTTACTATAGCCCGTTGGTATACTCAGTCAGGTGCTGCAATCACGACAAACGCTTCATTATCCACTGCAACAAAAGAACATGCACAGTCACTTTATCCTGTTGTTCTTGCTCAGTTATCCACGCAATACTCAAGCCAATTTGCCTTAGCTTATTTCTTATCGGAAGCGAACTTCGCCTATTTTTCATCAGCGCTTAGAACTTCCTTGTTGGTTAGTTTTATATTAATGGCAGCAAATTTGGTAGTAGCAGGAAAATTTGCAGAGTTTTACGCCAAAGGAGAGATTGAGAAAATCAACAAATTAGCTTTGTTGTCATCTAGACTTTTACTATTAATTGCCATTCCATTGGCCATTAGTGTGATCCTGTTTTCAGATAGAATTATGACGCTGTTTGGAGACGATTACAGTGCCGGGAGTATGGCATTGCAAATATTGGTCATTGGACAACTGATAAACGTAGCGACAGGCTCTACCAATTACTTACTTTCCATGTGTGGACAAGAAAAATCCCTAAGAAAAGTGTTATTTATTACATTAATCATCGCAATATCTACATCCATCATATTAACGCCCTATTACGGTATCAACGGAGCAGCCCTTGCAACAGCAATTGCAGTAGCAAGCCAAAACCTGTTAGCAACTCGTTATGTGCAACAATATCTGGGATTTAACAGCCTCAATATATTCAGAAAAATAAAAAGCTCCTAAGTTAAGGGTTCCTTTACATCAGGTTCAACATCAGGCCTTAACAGCCCTTCTGGATTTTTCCTCTACCTTCACGCAACTTATTACTTTGTACAAATCGATCTTTATTTGCCGGTAGATCATGGCCAAAGAGAACAAGGTCGAATGCCGCAAAATAGCCAACATGCGCAACCATCCAAGTTTTTATTGCTCTAATTTACATGGCTCAGCTCTAGTGTTAGACCCCTTCCAGATATAGATACAACAAATCCATTTTCATCCATGCTTGAACACGGCCCACCGCTTAATTATACTGTGCGGCTAAATTTTTAAGAGTCAGAGTAATTTGACTTTGGTTAATTAGTGCTCTTGTCGCGTTGAGGCATATTAAATTTTCTAGGTTATGCTTCATTGGCGTCATTCTGAGTTACAGTACGGCCTCGTGTTTCGAAGATAAAAATTGGAAAATGTGATAGCCGTTCTGGAAGCCTATTGGATTTACATTGAAGCACTATAAATAAGAATTTTAGCTCGCCATCACGAACAGTAATGCTAATTAACAACCCAAAAGGGAACTTTACAGCGTTGTTCAGGAATTATACTGGCCTTAATATCGCCATTTAAATCAGGATTTAATATGCCTACCGAAAATTCTGTCCAAGAAGTTGATTTAATTCAACTACTGCAAATTTTTTTAAAACATAAAGTTGTTATTCTAAGCCTTTGCATACTAGGGGCACTATTATTACTTGGCATTTCTTATGCTATTCCTGTCACTTATAAGTCTTCAATGACACTGGTTCCCGTAGAAAATAACGAAGAACTTAATCCGGCAAGTTTAGGGGGAAATGGTTTTAGCAATCTAGCTAATTTAGCCGGAATTAATTTAGGATCCCAATCCAGCTCAATAAAGATCAACATTGAAATCATTAAATCTAGGCGTTTTATCTTGGATTTTATCAATTCCCATGAACTAGAACTGGATTTAATTGCCGCAAAGCATTGGAGTAGAAACAGTAATACCATTGAGTACGATGAAGATATTTTTAACACTCAAACACAAGATTGGGTAATTGAAGATGAGTATAGAGATGGCCATTTTAGAGCACCGACCGACCTCGAAATATATCAAACATTCATGACAATTTATTCAGTCAAACTTGATTCTGACACGGGATTGCTTAGCGTCTCGTTAAAACACATATCTCCTTTTATAGCGCAATCATGGTTAGAGAAACTTGTAAAATTCGCGAATACTAAGATTAGAGAAACAGAGTTGCTAGAATCCGAAAAGAAAATGGAATATCTCAGCGAGAAAATGGATAAAACACGTATAGAATCAATAAGAAGCATCTTTTACCAACTTATTGAAAGTGAATTGCAAAACAAAATGCTGATAGACACAAGACAAGAATTTGCATATAAAACAATCGACCCACCTTTCATTCCCGAAGAAAAGTTTGCACCTAAAAGGTTATACTATTTAGTGCTAGGCGGGATTTCATCTTTTATTCTAATTTTTGTCTATCTTCTCTTTTCTTTAGTTTTTTCAAGCTACCGAAAATCATTCGTTAATGAGTGAAGTTAATCCCTAGAAAAAAGCGGTGTTATATTAGTGTTTGTTATGAGCAAACTAACAAACACTCACATGACACATGCATAAATCAAACGAACTTCTCTTTTTAACAATAAGAACACAATTATCGGACTCTGTATTTAAAACAAAGGCGATAATTTGGAGCCCTCGAATTGAGTGATCAGGCGATAAATCTAAACCAATCTGCTGAGAAGGTAGTTTTATCTACTGTTTATGCGCTTCTGCTCATATTCCTATATCGCGACTCTGTTTATCCCAATTTCGGCTATATGGGATTTCCATTCTACGGAATAAATTGGATATTAGTGTCGTTTCAATTAGCTTTAATCTCATTAATTGCAGCGCTTCTTCCCAGTGAATTCAACAAAATTTCGGACTTGTGTAGTTGGCTCATGTTCAAAATGGTATTTATTCCTACATTAGTCATTGCTGGAATAGTTGTTGAACATATCAGTCTAATACAGCTGATAATGACCAACGGATTACTGGTTTTATGCATATTAAGTACAATCTCTGTTTCAAAAATTGAAATGAGAGCCAGCTTTCCAACCTTATCTCCAAGCTTGTTTTGGATTATTACCGGCGCAATATCACTATTTTTTATTGTTTTTGTTGTAATGGACTATGGGTTTTCATTTTCCCGATTACTGGACTTAAGAAATTATTCAGAAATTTACGATATTCGATATGCTTACCGAGACCAGAAAAACGCGGCTAGTTTTATCAGTAATTATGGTCTGCTATGGCTCGCAAAGGTCATAGTGCCTTTGTTTTGGGGATGGGGGTTATATAAAAAATCCAAAATTATAATCGTACTCTCTCTTATAACTCAGATAGGGCTTTTTGCGATATCTGCACACAAAAGCTTTCTTTTTGGATTGGTTTTTATTTATTTTGTTTATTGGATATCCATTAGACCGCATTCAGGAATGTGGTTTTTAAGAGCTATTGTTGGATTTACGGTTTTTTCGTCGATTCTATTTTACCTTGTAGAAATAGACATTTTTGTTTCAATAATAGTAAGAAGAGTCTTTATCGTACCCGGGATGTTGTCCGGGTTTTTCCTAGAATTTTATAGCAATAATCCACTTGCTTTATATGCTAACAATTTTCTTTCCGATGTGTTTAATACCGTATATAACACCAGCCCCGCTTTTACGGTTGGTAAAGCCTATTTTGGTAGAGTTGAAACATCAGCCAATGTGAATTTTTGGGGAGATGCTTTTGGTAATATGGGCTATCTAGGCTTGATCATCATTACCCTTCTGCTCAATATAATATTAATAATGATTAATGCATTGTCTAATGGTAAAAACAAAATATCTTGTTTATCACTTTTTGCAGTGTCATTTTGGACAATAACGGAAACTTCACTAACAACTACACTTGTTAGTCATGGCCTTGGACTAGCGTTACTATTGGTTTTTCTTTTAAACAAAGAGAAAGACAACACATTAAACAATTCCAAAATTAAAGCCCCCTAAAAACGATTGCTTTTAAATAAAAGCAATCGTGCAAAGCAGACTATTCGAACTGCTGGAATTCGTGGGGATGATGGAAAGAAGCTTATTCAAACTGTATTATCTAACAAACTGCGGCTGCTTTCAGGAGGATTATAATGCTCCGGATATATCACTTACTAACCTGAAATTTGGACAAGAAATATCGTTTTTCATTAATAGGCTGTGCATATCCCTATCAAAAACAGAGTGTTAAATAACGAATACTTTTTACTAAAGAAAACCTTACCATGGTCCTGTTGCCACTAACTAATTTTATATCTTACGCGGATCTCATAGTCAGTATCTTCCTAATATTCACATCCTGAGATTCCCAACTTATTTTCGCTATTTGGCACTCAGATAACGCCGACATATGATCGCGTCTATTCAGAAACTCATCAACAGCCACGCCTAACAATTCTGCTTCAACGCCGTCGTCATTAACTACAATACCTAATTCAAATTTATCTAAAATATCAACCATCGGTGGGTTGTTTCCAACAATAACCGGGCGATTACGATTAAGCGCCTGAAACAATCGGTTCGGTTCACATAACCAATTATTAACACCGTAATCTTTTCTATAAAAGATTATACTCGCAATGGCTGAATCAAGGTAACGGGTCAATTCCATCTGGGGCACTTTACCAATTAAATAAACACGTTTATCAAACTGTTCCCCATATTGAAGCCTCATATCCGCTATTAATTTTTCATTCCCACCACCAACCGCAACAATTGCCGGTAATGAATTGCTAGGAACCAAAGCTTTTGCAATCGTACGAAAATTTCTTAAATCAACAACGCCACTTTGCACCAAGAAGTATTCCCTACCGCTTAACCATCTCACTAAATCTTCAGGCAACGCCTTTTGGGGTTGTTGAATAAAAGCGCTATCTGAGTAATTACGAATAATACCTTTCTCACCTTTTTCAAAGCCCGGATAGCGACTTTTTAAATATTCAAGACGTTGCTTATTAGCCGCGATAATAGTATCGGCACCTTTACAAAACAGTGCGAACACTCTCCTTAAAAACGGTGATTCATCAATTCGTTTAACCGGTAACTCATGATGATCCCAAATCACTTTCTCAATTATTCCCATGCGTCGAAGCACAGCAAGAAAAGGGATAAAAACCATCAATATTGGATCATGAATCCAAACAACCTTAGGTTTTATCCGAACAATTTGAGAGCAAGTACGTAAAATAAATTCCAGCAAGTGAACCAACACGAACCATCTAGACTTCAAAACTTTACGGGTAAGCAGGGAAAGAATATTGAATTTTTGAACAACCCCGTCCCCATAATCATGACCATTACCGGGACGATTTGCATCTTCCATAATTGACGCGGTAACTGCCGTGCCAATTCGTTGTAGGGACTGAACTTCTTTTCTAAATCTGTCGTCATAAATCAGTGCATTGGTTTTTATCACCATATGCACTGAAATATTCGAATCATTTGCCTTACTACTAATTCCAGACACCGCGTGTATCAACTAACCTCTGATTTTCCCGCAAAGACAATGACATAGACTTGAACTCTTTATGATCCACTAGTAACAGTACAATATCAGCCTCCTTAATGGCGTTATCCACATCCACCAAAGCAATATTTTTAGCAGACAATTTTTCAGGCAATTCCTTAATATTAGGCTCAACCGCTAATATTCTGCCTGCATGGCGTTCGGCCAAAGTTTGAGTAATTGCAAGAGCCGGACTTTCACGCAAATCATCAATATTGGGTTTGAATGCCAAACCTAAACAAGCAATTGACAGATCAGCAGGCGTCACTCCACGACTATTAGCAACTTCAACAAGCGCCTCATTCACCTTACCCATCACCCAGTCAGGCTTGCCATCGTTCACTTTTCTAGCTGTTGCAATAAGCGGGGACAATTCTGGAGTTCGGCTAACAATAAACCATGGGTCAACCGCAATACAGTGCCCACCTACACCTGGGCCAGGTTGAAGAATATTCACCCTAGGGTGACGATTGGCAATGGCGATAAGTTCCCACACATTAATGCCAAGCGAATCACAAATAATCGATAACTCGTTGGCGAACGCAATATTCACATCGCGAAATGCATTTTCTGTAAGTTTAGCCATTTCGGCCGTATCGCAATTGGTTAAAACACACTCACCTTCAACGAAAACTTGGTACAGTGCCTTGGCCTTCTCAGCGCAAAGTTGGGACATCCCGCCAATGACGCGATCATTCTCAACCAATTCCCGCATAACATGCCCAGGTAGCACTCGTTCAGGGCAATGTGCGATAAACAAATCTTGGTCCGTCGAATCATCTTTCACCGGCAAACGAAGGTCAGGACGAAGCTCTGCTATCCACTCAGCCATTTGCCTAGTCGCGCCAACAGGAGAGGTAGACTCCAAGACTAAAACATTACCTTTTCTGAGTACTGGAGCAATGGCACGACATGCCGACTCAATGTACTTTAAATCTGGTTTCTTATCTTCTTTAAACGGAGTAGGTACAGCGATCAAAAAAGCATCCGCTTCTTCAGGCGTAAGGCTCGCTTTTAAATAACCTTCCGTTACTGCCACCCGCACTACAATATCCAAATCCGGTTCGACAATATGAATATTCCCGGCGTTAATTGTAGTTACAGCTTGTTCGTTAACATCAACACCGCACACTTGTTTCTTTCTTGAGGCAAACATAGCCGCAGTGGGTAGACCAATATAACCTAACCCAATCACTGAAATTTTATTAAACAATGGAAGTCACCTATAGTTGGATTGATTGCAAAATACTCACGATGCGCTCTGCGCTTTTCCCATCTCCATAAGGATTATGGGCTTCAGCCATCTCTGCATAATGCTGCTCATCGTCTAACAATGAAGATAATTCCTGAACAATTTTGTCTGGATCCGTTCCTACTAATACAACTGTACCGGCAGAAACAGCTTCTGGTCTTTCTGTGGTGTCTCGCATTACCAATACAGGTTTTCCTAATGAAGGAGCTTCTTCTTGTATACCGCCCGAGTCACTGAGAATGAGCTTACATCTTCCCATTAAGAACACAAAAGGCAAATATTCAAGAGGTTCAATAAGCTTGACGTTGGGTGTCTCAGTCAATAGCCGATTAACCGGTTCACGAACATTAGGATTAAGGTGAACTGGATAGACAAAATCAATGTCAGGATATTTCATAGCCAAGGTTTTAATGGCCATGCACATATTCTCAAAGCCCGAACCAAAACTTTCTCGACGATGACCCGTTATCAGCACAAATTCACGATTAAGATCAAAATCATAGGACTTATGTAAATCCTCAATAATGTTATCGCGGACGTCTTCCTTATCATTAACCATTGAATTAACTTCTAATAAGGCATCAATAACGGTATTGCCAGTTACCCAAATACGAGATTCAGATACCCCTTCTTTTAATAAATTTTGTTTTGAAGACTCTGTGGGGGCAAAGTGAAAATCCGTGAGTACTCCTGTAAGCTTACGATTTCCTTCTTCAGGCCAAGGAGACAGTATATTTCCTGTTCTTAGCCCAGCTTCAACATGCCCCACTTTTATTTTTGCATAATAACAAGCCAAACTGGTCGCCAATGTGGTGCTCGTATCACCATGCACCAACACCACATCCGGCTGCTCTGACAGCAATATTTCACGTAACCCGAGCAAAATACGGCTTGTTACATCATACAAATCCTGCTGCTTGGTCATGATATCCAAGTCAAAATCGGGATTGATATCAAATAAATTTAAGACCTGATCCAGCATCTCCCGATGCTGGGCTGTAACGCACACTTTCGAATCTATATTCTCAGCATTTGCGAGACTCTTTACGACCATTGCCATTTTTATTGCTTCTGGCCTAGTCCCAAAAACAGTTAATACTTTAAGCATCACCTATCCACCGTGGTTGAAATTAATGGGTTTTCAACAGCACTACAAAGAACCTATGGCTGCAACAGCAACACCAGACTGATACAAAATTTGGGTCACCGAAGACCATAGCGTTAAATTATCAATTGGATTAGCATCTAAAGGTACTACTATGGTGTCACCTGGTTTTAATGCTGACGAACCAGATGCATACCAAAAGCCTTTGTCAGGTCTAATAACTGAACCATTCGCTTGTATAACGAAAACATTGTCTTCATCACCAAGTTTCTTCACTCCACCGCTACTACCGAGATAATCATCAATATCTAATTCCGGTCTAAAGCGATGAGATGTAGGAAGATAAACCTCACCTACAACAGAAACAGTTTGTGAGCGTGGGGGAATAACCAATACATCGCCACGAATTAACTCAACATCAGAATCAATTTGACCTTCAACCAAAGACGGTAAATCAATAACCATTCGCCCTACAGCCTCAGTATTAGTTAGATCTCTCAAAACCTTCTGCAATTCTTGGTAATTTACATTAGAAGTATCTGTCACATTATTCGTTAATCTTTTTGCCGCCACTTGCTTGCGCAAATCTTCAGCTAAACTTAAAAGATTATCTTTTTCTTTGACTTTTAAAGATTCACGAGTAAATACCGCACCTGCGGTATGTGCATACTTAGTTAATCCACCCGCTTTTTTAATCAAACTTGAAAGTAACTCACCTCTTTTAACGGTGTAATTCCCCGGAAACCTCACTTCACCTTTAATTTTAACCTGCGCAAAGTCATTAGCCTCAGGCTTGGTGAAAATGGATATTTTATCCTTACCGGTAATTTTAAAGTCACTTGCAACATCAATATGAATATCAAACTGTTGTACACCACTTTCTGTTTCTCTAGAAACCTTAATAGTGGGAGATGCCAAATCAGTCACACCACCAGCAGCATCCAAAGCATTTTCCAATGTTCCCCCTTTACTTAGAGGATAAGTTCCGGGGTAACGCACATTTCCAGACACCTCTATAAAAGGTAAAACGTTGCCGATTTTATTACCATCCAAAACCAACTTATAGGCTGGCCACAACAAATAATGTCTAGAACTGGTATCCCATCGGTAAATTTTAAACTTTTCAACCAATTCAGAAAAACTCTCATTTTCCAGTTCAAATAATGAGGGTAAATGCTTCTCAAACTTATCATCATCCGCTTTCAAGGTGACGACTTCATCTTCATCTTGAAGACTGGCATAAAGATCCCAAAAGAACTGGTCTTCCATTTGCTTTTCGACTCGTTCTTTTATTAGATCTTGGCTGGATTCTTCTCCCGTCAATTCTTCGAAACTTAATAATTGTTTGGTTTTCGTACTTGTGGAAAAAACAAACAACTTATCATTCGGCATGAGTTCAACATTCTGACTATCACCATTGAATAATTTGGCAGGACTAAAATGAATTGCTTCTACATTACCGGCCAATTTCCGTAAAATTAGTCCATAATTAATATCCGAATGCTCAGTAAAAAAACTGGCTTCGGAGTCAATTAGCGATAGCAAAGTAATTCCTTTATACCACTGATAAAAACCCGGACGAGTCACTTCACCTAATATTTGAATAGCATCCTGCAAACGCTCACCCGCGAACGGCACCTTAACTTCTGCAACATTTTTAAGAGAAAGTTGTTTAATATTGGCATCAGCCAAATTTAGGTTTTGAATTAACTTTGTACCATCTCTAAATTGATAGACGCTAACTTTATTCAAATAAGCACCATTAGAGACACCTCCAACCATATCTAATAAGTCGGCGAAAAGCTCACTAGGTAATACTTCGTAAATAGCAGGACGATTAACCGCACCATCCACCGTTATCTGCTTTCCAACAGATGGAATAAAAACAACATCGCCAGATTGCAGAATAATATCGTCCTTTGTGTCACCTTTTAGTAATAAATCATATAAATCCAGCGAGGTGACTAATTTTCCTGCCCGCTTCAATTGAATATTACGCAGCGAACCTATTTCCTTGATACCGCCGCTTGCAAACAAAGCATGGGTAATAGTCGAAAGTGAGCTCACAGTATACGAACCTGGCATATAGGCATCGCCCAACACAAACACCTGAATGGAGCCCAGTTCACCAAAACCAACATGGGCTGTCACACCAATGTTTTGCTCTTCTATTCGACGCTTGATGAAGGTCTTTGCTTCCCCATAGCTTAATCCTGCAACATTAATGGGTGCCAAACCTGGTACAACAATCTGGCCTTGTCGATTAACATCCAGTTCATATTGTTGATTCTCTTTCCCATACAAACTAACCAACAATTTATCCCCTAAACTAAGAAGATGGTTCGCTGGCACTGGCGCTTTTGCTAATGGGGAGAAAGTAGTGGGTTGCCCGGCAAATAAGTCATAACCAAAGGGCTTAAGTTCATCATCCTCATCATCTGAAATTTCATCTTCGTCATTAAGCGCCTTTTCTTGCTCCATCTGTTCTGCTCTTGGCAAGACAAAAGGACTTGCAGGATCAGATTGAGTATCGCCAGGATCATTGATAAGGCTAATAGCCTTCATATCTAATCCATATTTTTTTGCTAATGATTCTTGTTGTTCTTTGGGAAGCTTCTTAAAAAGTTCCAATTGCTCTTCTGAAGGCTGAAATCCTTGTTGAGCAAAGGCAACCGAGGAAAAAATAAGGAGAAAGCCTAATACGTATCCGATTTTAATTCTCATTTCCTGAAAAACCCGCTTGTAATTATCGCTAATCGCGTTGACTAATAATGCAGTATGCAAAGGGCGCTGATTTTACAACATCAATCAACCGATTGCACCGCCATAGGATGTATTATTTTGTACGTTAAGAATTCTTAACGTACTGAATTAACAACCCCTTAACAGGCAAGTCATTTCAAAAAGTCGGTATTCGTTAATAAACCATGCCGCAGAGAGTACATTTTTAACCGTGAGTTCGGTATTCAACTTTAGTCTATTACCAGTAAGATCATGTCAAATGTCATCTTTTCCGCTTGTCTTATGATTTCACCAACTTAACGCTTAAACTTGCTTTTAAAGGGGCTGCCCGGTATAACCTCTCCTTCATTTTATTTACATTCGTAAATTTTTAACCCTAATAAGAACAAAAATTACGACAACTGAATTTACTTTTTGAGGCTGATTTATGACTGCCATTGCCATTGAAAGTTCCGATAATTTATTTGGTCACCCCAAGGGACTTTATGTTTGCTTCGCGACCGAATTATGGGAGCGATTTTCTTTTTACGGAATGAAGTACCTGCTGCTTTTGTATCTTACAAAGTACCATTTGTTTAGTGATGGAGCAGGATTGGAAGTACTAGGTTCATATGCAGGACTGGTTTATGCACTACCTGTTATCGGTGGCGTGTTAGCCGATCGATATTTGGGTATGCGTAAGGCCGTTTTATTTGGTGGCATATTGTTATGCTTGGGTCACCTGCTTATGGCTTTTGAAGGACACCAAGCAGTACAGTATGATGCAGGGACCATTTTACAGTCGGCTTTGACCTTAACAGATGGCAGCGTATTAGCCGCTGGAACTGTTCTACAGGAAACAATCAAAATTCAAGATCTTGCCGCCTTGAATGTCTTTTATTTTGCACTTGCACTTATTGTAACGGGTGTGGGTTTTCTTAAACCCAATATTTCCACAATTGTAGGGCAACTATACCCCGAAGGTGACCCTCGTCGCGATTCAGGTTTCACTATTTTTTATATGGGAATTAATGTTGGCTCCTTGCTGGCTACCACTATTTGTGGCTATTTAGGTGAAACCTATGGCTGGGGATACGGCTTTGGTGCCGCTGGTATCGGTATGTTATTTGGATTGTTCACTTTTGTACGCGGTCAAAAATATCTTCACGGTTTAGCCGAACCGACCAACCCAGAAATTCTTAAAGAAAAAGTGGTTGGAATGATCAATAAAGAACATCTAATTTATTTATGTTCTATCGCTGGTCTTAGCGTCATTTGGTTAATGGTACAACACGAACCATTTGTATTTATGGCCCAGCAAGCAATGTTGGTTATCGCAGGCGTTGGTTTAATTGCTTATTCTCTCCTAAAAGGCAGTAAAGAAGAGTTTCACCGCATGGTTGTGCTAATGATCCTTATTGCTTCTACCATTATATTTTGGGCGTTATTTGAACAGACTGCTGGCTCGATGACGCTTTACGCTGATCGTGTTGTCGATAGAGAAGTTTTTGACATCCAAATATCCGCTTCCCAATTTGGTGGCCTGAATGCATTTTTTATAATCGTATTATCACTTCCTTTTGCTGCGCTTTGGGTTTGGTTAGATAAACATAACTTCAATCCCAACACGCCGGTCAAATTTGGCTTGGGCATCATTCAAGCTGGTCTTGGGTTTGGCGCATTAGTTATCGGCGTTCAGTACCCCAATGAAGCTGGACAAATTAGCCTGTGGTGGTTAGTACTTGCCTATTTATTACATACAACCGGCGAACTGTGCTTATCTCCTGTAGGTTTATCCGCTGTTACCAAACTGGCTGTACATCGGGTAGTAGGAATGGCAATGGGTACTTGGTTTTTAGCAACTGCCTTAGCTGAAACGGTTGCAATGCGTCTAGGTAAAATGGCAGCCATTGATACTAGCGGGACTGATGTAAATGACATCGCATCTATAATATCTACCTACACTGAATTGTTTGAATTCTTGATGTGGGTTGGCATTGGCGTGGGAATCTTTATGATCCTCATTTCACCGCTGTTAAAACGTGGAATGCACGGGATAAAATAGCGCCTTCAAATTGTGCCCACTTTTCGTGGGCACAATTCCCTACATAATTTTTTGATCCCTTTCTACCTCAAATTACCTTCTAATTTAGTTCACTCCAATCTCAACAAATTTATGCTATTCGGATGTATACTGCTCGGTATCGATTACTGTATATGAAGGCTAAGAAGCGTTAACAAATGAAGTTGCATTTTACATCCAAACACATTCCTGGCTTAGAGAAGCTGTCCATACAAGATCGACTAGGCATTATAGCCAAAGCAAATAAACGTCTTTCTGGACCAGAAAAACTGTTCCTCAATATACTTAAACTACTCATCATCACGCCAATATTTGTACTACTGACCGGACAGTTTGGTTGGATAATTACGATCGCTGGAATATTAATTTGTGTGCTGCTGTTTCCTGCTATGTTAAGGCCAATTCAACTCGCGTTGTGCGCCAAATACATACCAGAATTATTGCGTAAGCTATAGAGCACTCAGGCTAAACCTAACAAGGCCGCAAGTGCCGTTATTGTTGAAGTAGCATTATTGAAGTGAATAAATTCGCAGATAGGACCGCATGATGTTATGCGGTCCAGAATGAAACTACATTAATCGTTCATACCGTCTAAGTACGCATCCAATTCGTCATTAAACTCTTCCTCTTCCTCTGTTTGCTTTTGTTCTCTTCCATTATTAACCTTATTTTGTACCCGCTGAAAATAAGCATCTTTAACAAACAAATAGGGATCTAAAGAATTATTAAGTAGCTCCTCCTGAGCAATTAAATCGGCTCTAGCTTCAAGCACTTTAACCGCCGATTGGAATATGGAAAAGTAAATGTTTAAGTCTGCAAGGGGAAAATAAGCATTATCAACGACTTTGCCAGACCCCGTGCGTAAATCATTAGGTCCAAGTGCCGGTAACATCAAATAAGGACCCGTTGTTATCCCCCAAGCCCCTAATACCTCACCAAATTCTTCAGGTTTTCTTTCCAACCCAATTTCTTTCGCAACATCTATCGTCCCTAGCAATCCCACCGTAGAATTAATAACGAATCGACCAACGCTAACAGCGGTTCCCTCAAGCTCACCTTGCAACAAATTATTCAATGAACTAGAAGGCTCTTCCAGATTTAAAGCAGCATTATGCACACCGCGACGAACGAATTGTGGGAGCACTTTTCTGTATGTAACTGCAGCTGGGCGCAACAAAACCTTATCCAAAAAATCCCAATTAAAAGCCCAAACAGCGCGATTCACTCCTTCCAACGGATCTCTGGAATCAGTTGTATCAGTATCTGCTTTTGAAACAATCTCAGAATTATCAGTGCTCGTACTATTGACACTTTGAGCTTGCTCCTCAGCATTTTTGGAAGAAGCACAACCCGCAAGCACAAGACACCCAGCGATAATAATGCTACGCCAAATCATAATGGTAACTCCTTATAAAACATCTTTGATACATCATTTAATAATAGAGGCTAGAAAATTGGGACGTTTTAACTTCAAAATAATTCGTGCCAGATTAAAGCTTTCATTTTTAGATACCGAGGGAAAAACAGCATATCCTAGCCGAGCAAGTGTAATTCTTGAGTCGCTACATATTCGGCAAAAAGCGTAATGATAAACGGAAATATTGTTAACGATTGTGTCATAACCCTATCAAATACCCTTTAATAAATTAGACTGACCGAGCAAAGCGATAATTCATTTACTCTAATCATAAAAAGAGGCAAATTTCTCAGACCAAACTCTTGGATTTAAATCACCAACATGATGAATTTGGACAATACCTTGCTCATCAATTAAAAATGTTTCAGGTGCCCCTTTAACCCCCAAATCTGCTCCGTATTCACGCTGCAAATCGAAAATATTAAATTGATAAGGGTTTCCATGCTTACCTAGCATCTGACGGATTTCCCATTGCAATTGCGGCAGTGGTTTCTGATCAAAATCAGGATCGTTATTCAGCTGATGGTATAATCCAACAATACGAATCCCTTGTCTTCTTAGCTCCGTCAAGTAAGGCAATTCCACAGCACAAGTTACACACCAAACACCCCAAACATTAAGTAAGGTCTTCTTTCCCAAAAACACCTTTTTGGTATATTGCTTGTTTGGATCCATCACATCAGGCAGCAAAAAGTCGGATATTACTTTATTTTCAGGTACAGAAACCTCATGACTAGCCTCTGAAAACACATCTTTTAACAAAAACCCGGTAATCGCCAAAAATGCACTAAAGGGTAATAAAAAGAACAATGTTTTTTTCATGTATTAGTGGCTCCATGAGACACATCAGGTTTAATGGATACTTAGTTTTTTGGTAAAGCTCAGTCCGTTGCCAATCAATAACGACAAAACAATCCAAATCCATCTAAACGTCAACAACCGAATAAAATAAAAAAGATAACTCAACTGAGCAATCTCGAAATGTAACTATTACCCTTGGGGTTTGGAATATTGAGAATACTTTGGTTTCTCGTGCTTAATTCCCTTCATCGCTTCCGCTAATTCTGGTGGCATATATTCTTCATCGTGCTTAGCCAATACTTCATTAGCCCTAATAACCCCACCTTCTTCCAGAATACCGGTAGCAACTATTCCCTGCCCCTCTCTAAAAAGGTCAGGTAAAATTCCGCTATATACAACTTTCACCAGTGGCCCAGTATCAATCAAATTAAAACTAACATCCAAAGTATCATCATCACGAACAACGGAACCTTCTACGACCAAGCCACCTATACGCAAACGCTGCCCCACTTTGGGAACAACCCCTTCCTTACCATTTACGATTTCAGAAGGCGTATAAAATAAATCAATATTTTGATTAAGCGCAAAGAGCATTAATCCGACCGCAGCAGAAATAGCAATAACAACAGCCGATACAGCTATTAACCGTTTTTGTCTTCTTGGATTCATGATGACGTAATTTCCTCATGTTCAAAACTAATGGTTTAAGCGACCTAGCTATTTGCTGAAGCCGCCTTTTTACTTTGGTTAACTTTGTTAATACGTTGCAAACGGCGATGTTCTTTCAATACATCTTTTCGAAGCTTGCGCGTTCGCCAATTTTGCTCAAGAACAAGGCCAGCAATGCAAAAAAACGTGACCAAAAAAGCCAACCATACGTAAAAGCCATACCCACCCATGTCAAGAAAAGCATTGAACGAATTAAATGGCATCTTTTGCCTCCGTTTCGATATCTTTTAAAAGCAAGGATTGAACCCAAGGCCGACGGATTTCACGAGTAAGGATTTCATTCTGAAGTCTTTTACAAACCAATGCAGCCAATAGTAGCCCAAACGCCAATATATTAATTAATAACGGCCATAGCATGTCAGATGCCATGGAAGGTTTACCAAACTTTGAAATAGTTGAGCCTTGATGAAGCGTATTCCACCACTCAACCGAGTAATGTATTATGGGCAAGTTCACAACACCAACTAACGACATAATTGCCGCAGCCTTACCTGCCTGAATTTTTTCTTCAAATGCACCATATAGGGCAATAATGCCCAAATATAAAAACAATAGTATTAGTTCAGACGTTAAACGGGCATCCCATACCCACCAAGTTCCCCACATTGGTTTCCCCCAAGCAGCCCCGGTAAACAAAGCGATAAAAGTCATCACTGCGCCTACGGGAGCAATAGCAGCAATCGCCATGTAGCAAGTTCGTATTTGCCACACCAAGCCTATAAACCCCATAACGGCCATTCCTGCATAGGCCCCCATAGAAAGCATTGCACTAGGTACATGAATATAAATAATTCGGAAAGAATCGCCTTGTTGATAGTCTGTTGGGGCAAAACCTAATCCCCAAATACAACCGATACCCAATGACAATAACGCCGAATACATTAGCCAAGGATAAAGCTGATCGCACAGCTTATAAGTCGCCTCAGTTTTGGCGTAAGGATGTAACCATTTCCACATTAGTTCTGACTCACTTTAATCGCATGCGCCACAGCAAAGGGGGACAAGGCAAGGGCAAATAACAACATGGCGGCAATAATAGCTAATTGCCCAGAATAAGGTAGGTTCATGCTGGCACTTTCTACTGCTGATGTGGCAAAAATAAGTAACGGAATGTAAACCGGTAACAACAACAACCCCAAGAGGGTTCCCCCTTTATTTAAACCGGATGTTAAGGCAACGGCAATTGCACCCACCAAACTCATAAGTGGAGTCCCCAATAAGAGTGTCAACAGCAAGGCCCAATACATATCCCAAGTTAAATTCAAAAAAACAGCAAGAATGGGAGACAACAACAATAGTGGTAACGCGCTCGCAACCCAATGCACCAACACTTTTGCCAATGCCAATAAAGGTAGTGGGTGAGGCGTTAACACCAATTGTTCCAACGACCCATCCATATAATCTTGTTTAAATAGCTTTTCTAACGCTAGCAATGAAGCCAACAGCGCAGCTACCCAAATAATGCCCGGCCCAACTTTTTGTAGTGTTTGAGGCGCGGGACCAATTCCTAAGGGGAACATAGTAACAACCAACAAACAAAATAATACCGGTTGCAAGAACTCTGTGTTTTGTCGAAATGCCAACATCCAATCACGCTTAAAAACCGACCAAAACACAGACATCACCAGCTCGACTCCAATTCCAATGTTTGAATGGGAATATCCACATCAAATTGTTGATGTGACGTAGAAATGATCATCCCCCCAGACTGCACGTGAGATATCATTTTATCCTGCAATAATTGAATACCATGCTTATCCAGAGCTGTCAGAGGTTCATCCAAAATCCATATTTTTGCAGGTGCCAACCAAAGTTTTGCTAATGTTACTCGCCGCTGCTGCCCAGCCGACATTTGACTGACCAGAACCTCTTCCATGCCAACCAGAGACAATTCATCCAACGCTTCTATAATGACATCATCTGACACAAGAAAACCACGCTGATGCAACCAAAATTGAAGATTCTCTAACGCCGATAAATTGATACTAAAACCTAATTTGTGCCCAATGTAGACAAGTTCACGAAAGTACTCACTATCATCTTGAATACTTTTCCCAGCCCATTGCACAGAACCCGTTTCAGGCATAGATAAGCCTGCTAAAATTCGCAATAGACTAGTTTTACCCGCGCCATTAGGACCGGCAACGACAAGCATCTGCCCGGTACCAATTTTAAGTTCCAAATTATCAAAAAGAAGTTTGTCCCGTTTAATGCAGGATAACCCCTGTGCTAGCAATTGCGTCAATTTTCCACCAGAGCAATAAAAACCTGCGCATCATAGCACAGCACAGTGAATTTTTGCTGGCCTTTCTGCATTTTAATACTTCGTTTTAACTCCAAGTATACTGCCATATAAAACACGTATATGAACCCCTGATTCAAATCATAAAACATCAACTAAAAATTAGTAAGACGGGCTAGATACCCTCTATAACAATTGACTTCAAATTATCGTTTTAGGTTCATTATGAGAGATCACATTTATTGCTCTAGTTGTTATTTCAAACGTGGTTTTTCACTGCTCACGATAGATTTTATATAGAATTAAAACTAAAACACCAAAGACCATAAACGTCTAGTATGATTAAATGTGATAAATAACTTGATGAATTGTCCGATAACCTTGATATGGCGCAGATCCTCAATACTCAATTAGCATCGCAAGCACTTGCTTCAAATAGCCAAGTGAGTGTTGATGCCGCTTTATCAAAACTAAATGGTCAAATGGCTGTTTTACAAACGTCGGCCTCAGGGAATTCGCAGTTGGTATTGAATGGAAAACCAATTCCTTTGCCCAAAATCCCTCAAACAATAACCAAACCAGCCACCAACCAAACGGTGCAGCTAAAAATCAAAGAGCAAGCCACTCAAACTTTTCTTGAAATTGTAAAACCAGGTAATACGCCTCAATCACTTCAATTAACCCCATCACAAGGCCAGCAGCTGATGGGCGTCATTGGTCAAAATCCAAATATCTTGACTAATTATGCTTCTGCTACTGTTGATGCTCGTGTAATGAAGGCCCTTGGTGACCAACTGGTATTACAGGTCAACGGTAAGGCTATTACATTAACCGTTGCCAATGCATCCGCCCGCTTCAATGAAGGACAGATGATCAGCTTAAAACTGCTGAATAAAAATGACCAATGGCAAGTGGAGATAAAAAATCCAAGCAATCGCGGTGCAAACGGTCAACTAATCCAACCTAATCAGCGGCAGTTGACACAGCTACTAGAAGCAACTCTACCCAAAAACCTGCCAATAGCATTGGATAATCAAGACAAAGGCGCACATCTTAATATTCAAAGAATTTTGCCCTCAGCATTACAAACTAGCTTTAAAGGCGATATGCAAAATTTGCCTGTCATCAGCATCGACAAGCATCATCAAATAAAGCTGCAATGGACTCAGTCCGAGCAATTGATTGCCAAGCTTCCTTTAGAAGGAAATTTAAAACAAAAAACATTAGAGATGGCCGCTACTATTGCGGCTGGTGCAACTAAACAAGATATAACCGGCGCAGGAATTGCAAAATCGAATAATCCCTCTTCAGTAAATCGAGAATTATCATTGGAAATGCTGGCTGGGGCTGCGAAAAATCTCGAACCCCAAGCAAATAGACAAGTAATAATTAATCAAGCCGATGCCGCTAAAATACGTTCCGATTTGCAGCCATTAATGCGTGTTTTACAGGCTAAGACTGATTCACCAAGCGCATTAATGAACTCCTTAGATAAATCCCTTGGTACGCTATCCATAGCAATAGATTCACCTATCAATGAATTTGTCTCAGAAATGAGTAAATTAATCAACAATGACAAGGTCAGCCAGAGTAATGGGCAAATTCTGCCTCAAGACATTAAACAACTACTGACTGCAAGCCCTTTACCGGTAACACCTGCAACGATTACTAATCCCCCACAACAAGCTAATTTCCTCGCGGGCTTAATGGGTATGCTACAAGTATCTTTAGCAGCACGATTAGCTAGGAAGCAACCCGAACATTTAGATAAGTTGACTCAAATGATCTTGCCATCTCTGATGTCAAACGTAGCTAAAGCCGACGGTAAAAAACAAGTTGGAAAAGGATTATCAGACTTTCTGCAGGCCGACGGTAAATTTCAAATTCTTAAAAATTTGGACAAGTTGTTATCGGGTCATCAATACAACAAATTGTCTAGCATGGAAACTCAGCTGCAAGGTCAAGATAGCCTCTATCACGTTATTCCCATTGGTGACAACGGACAACGTAAAGATGTTGAGATACTAGTCAAACGAGAGCTTGAGCAAGACAATCAAACCGACAAAGCAAAAGGCAAGGGAACTTATTGGGCCCTTACCATGAAATTACCTGTAGGCGACATTGGTCAAATCTTGGCAAAAGCAAAAGTTAACGGCAACAATCTTGATCTGGATTTTTATACTTCCAATGATAAAACCAAAGAGTTGGTATTTAATTTTATTCCCATACTAAAAAAACGGTTTGAACAACTCGGCATTGATATGGGCCAGTGCCAGTGTCAATTGGGTAAAATCCCCGACTCACTTCAAGACCGCCCCTACCATATATTTGAGGCCAAAGCATGAGCGAAGAACAAGACAAAAAAACACGTCGCGCCGTTGGTATTAAATATGATCAACAAGAAGCACCTAAATTGGTGGCAAAAGGATTTGGGGACCTGGCGGATGAGATAGTCGCATTAGCTCGTGAAAATGGAGTTCTCGTGCATGAAGACGAATACTTGAGTGAATTTCTAACACGGCTGGATCTTGGGCAAGAAATCCCGCCGGAACTTTATTTTGTCATCGCTGAATTAATTGCATTTTCTTATGTTCTGCAAGGTAAATTTCCAGACAGCTGGAAATCCCTACATAACAAATTATCTGATCAAGCTTAATTACCCTTCTATCGAATTTAAGTCATCTCTATCCTACATATCAGATCGTTGGCCCAATAAGAATGAAAAGGGAAGTACTCTAAAGTAAATCCCTAATCTCTTTTACACCATTCTCTCTTAACAAGTCGTAATGATCGACTTGCAGTTCAAACACTTCTGGCGGCATTACGGAAAAATCATCAGCCTTTTCAATAAAGGCGTAATTGTCACCTGTTGCTTTGAATATTTTCACAGGGGCTTTGATATTGCGAGAGTTAAGCTCTTCAAACGAATACTTAAATTCGTAAGTCAAAGCCACTATTTTCACTATTTTTAGTACTAGCTCCCTATCCAGATTGCGATAGCGGCTACAGATAAAACGAACAAAACTATCTTCATCAATTGTTCGCTCAAGGCATGTCTTCAACATCGGGCTTTCAATGGTATGGGCAAAAACAGAAAACAGAATAGTAACAAAAACAGGGTTTCTAAAGTCAGCGCCACCGGTATTAGTCGCTTCCAATTGATAATGAATAGACGGGGATCCGGGTGCAATCAAATATAATGCTTCAACTTCATCTCCCCCACTTTCCAATTGGTGTGCCGTTTCAAAGGCAACTCTTGCACCAAAAGAATATCCCCATAAAGTATAAGGTCCTTTAGGTTGAATTTTTTTGATTTCAGGAATGTCATCAGCAGCCATTAGTTGAATGGACTTTAAGGGTTCTTCTCCACCACTTAACCCTTTGGACTGTACGCCATAAAAGCCTCTTCTTGGCTCCATGTGTTCGGCCAAATTCCGCAAACTCATCGGATATCCGCCAAGACCTGGCCAACAAAAAATAGAGCCACGCTCTTCCACTGACACAGATGAATTATTTAAAGCAATCATCCTTGAAACACTTTCTTCCGTTTCATCATCTACCCATTTAGCCAACTTAGAGATATTTGGGTATTGAAAGAGAACCTGCAAAGGAAAATCAGCGTTAAAATCAGTATTAATTTTATTCACCAAAGCAACAGCCATTAGTGAGTTACCGCCAGTTTCAAAAAAATCATCTTCGGCATAGGCTGCATCCCAATTCATGACTTGCGCCCAAATTTTACCCAATCGCTTTTCAGTTTCCGTTTCCAACGGCACAAAAGAACCACCGGACGCCGACTGCTCTACTTCTTTGGAGTTTGATAATGCCGCATAATCTACTTTTCCATTAGCTGTTTGAGGTAGCTGATCCATCACCACTACTTTATTGGGAATCATATATTGTGGTAATTGCTGGGCGAGATCTTCCTTTAACAATTCCGCTGGACCTTGCATATGCACAGAGTCTTCTTTCATGCCATCACTCAAAAATTGAGCTTCGCTTACATGGCCACCAAGAGCAAAATAAAACGCTTCCATTTGGCGTTCACTAGATTTTAAAATTTTCCTCATTTTGTTCGCTGAAGGCAAATCATTTCCGGTCTTGGAACTGTATCCTGATGACATCAACCCTATTAGCAATGTGTTATTTTGCAGGGAATGCATTTTGCGGCCCAAATCAATATATTGCCGCCATTGCTCACTGCCATTTCTAACGAGTGCAATACCAAAAGAAGCACGTTCATAGACTTGTTGGTTAATAGCTATTACCTCTCGACGTAACACACCCTCATCACCCACCCTGACAAAACCAGCCTCTTGATAGTGATATAATCCTTCGGGTAAGTCGTGTACGGACGCGCCGTGAGATTGCACATAAACTTCGGGTTCAAAAGGCGTATCAGCTTCTTGGGCACTGCAAATATTAAAACATCCTATGTAATAATCACTCGTCGCCCCATCATACCACTCAGGTAAAGATTCTTCACAAAACCCACTCCCTATTCCTAAACCAACTTGGGGCAAAACGTCATCAAACAGACCCAACATATGCCCACTTTCCATTTCCAACACTTCTAGAATATTGTTTTTGTATACCAACTCCATTGCATCATATTTACCAATAAAGTGTACTCTTAACAAACAATCCGCTGCCGCTTCTAATTCTCTGATAAGAAAAAGCTTATGATGTACTGGATGGTAATAGTAAATTCCAGATGACAAACCGAACACATTGTGCAATTCAAGGTACATTTGCGTTGTATATAATGCCCCTGGGGAAGCGTAGGAATACTTTGGCAACAGCCTATTTTCGCTACTAAATTGGCCAAAATTACGCAACATCAATCCAAAGTCCTTTAGATCAACATCTGAAATAGACTGTGAAAATGCCCCCCTTGCTTTAGGCCTTAATAGATTAAGTATTGAGTCAGGTGTGGCGCTTTCACCATCAAAATAACGGTAGGTTTTGCGACCAAAGGCCAATTGTCTCTGTTCTGGAGTTTCTTGCTTACCTTCCAAATCAAATTGGGCTAAGTTTTCACATAATCCATCATCTCGACAACCTTCATTAGACAGCTGAGCCTTAACCTGCAATTTGCTCGATTTAGATTGATGATGTGGATCATGATTTCCTTGATCCATTATTGCCGCTTGCTTCTCATCTAATTCCACACAGGTAATCAAGTTTTGGAATCGCGTTCGCGGATCGTCTTTTATTAGCACGGCTGCGGTTTTAATCCAGGTATGCTCTTCTATTGCATGACGAATCTCATCCAATTCAACTCTATATCCCCGTAATTTGACCTGATTATCCGCTCGCCCAGCAAAGTGAATGTTGCCTTTTTCATCTTGCATTACCAGATCACCAGACCGATACATCCGATTAAAATTAGGATCTTTACTAAAGGGATTTTCTAAAAACTTTTCCGCCGTTAAATCCGGGCGATTCAAATAGCCACGGGCGACATGCAAACCAGCAATATACAATTCACCTGTCTCCCCGGGCATCACCGGGTTCTGTTGTTCGTCCAGCAAATAATATTCCATATTCCATACTGGTTTGCCTATAGAAATAGCATTGGGATAAGTATCTATTTGCTCTCTATCTACTTTCAAGATGGACGAATTTATCGTGCATTCTGTTGGACCATAAAGATTGATTAATTCACAACTACTAAAGACTTCAAAAAACTGTTTAGATAGGCTTTTAGTTAGCGTTTCACCGCCACTAAATATTTTCTTTAAAGAGAAGCACTCAGCAAAAGAAGGATTATCGATTAACGCCTGAAGAAGAGTGGGCACACATTGCAGCATCGTCACTTCGTGACCAATCATGGTCATTATCAGCATATCTGGATCTCGATAACATCCGGGAGGGCCAATAATCGTTTGCCCACCAAAAGCAGGTGCCAAAATTTCCCACTGAGCGGCATCAAAACTCATTGGTGTTTTTTGCAAAATTCTCGTATTAACACCAAACTCAAATTCACTTTGCATAAACTGCATCTGACTGACAATGCTAGCATGCTCAACCATGACACCTTTTGGTTTACCCGTGCTACCTGACGTGTAAATTATGTAGGCTAAACTATTTCCATGCACTATCGCAGGCCGATCAAAAATATCTTCACCTGCCAGCGTTTCTTTCAGCTCAGGAACGTCCTCCGGACCTACTATTTGAACATTGGGTGGTAAATGTTCCATGAGCTCTGTTTTAAGATGATCTTGAGCATATATGACATTGATCCCCGAATCCTCGATCATATATTTGAGACGCTCAGCAGGATATTCTGGTGACAAAGGTAAATAAGCTTTACCCGCCTGCAGGATTCCCCAGGCTCCACATAACATTTCAACAGAGGGGTCACAAAACAGCCCAATAGATCCGTTTTCCCCAGACTCAAAACTTGTCAAGAAAGCGCCTATTACCTTTGTTTCCTGATAAAATTCCAAATAACTTAATGTCTGGTCAATATCTATAATGGCCTCAAGATCCGGAGTTTGCCTAACTCGTAACTCCAACAAATCTAATAGCGTAGACGTATCCTCAATATCAAGTTTACCCATTACTGCTTGTTGATGATCTTCTGTCGTTTCCATCATTTTCATAAGGGTTCCTGATCAGGAAGTTAGATGAGAAATATTCTCACCGCACATTAATTAGTGTCAAGATTATTTTTGTGTAACGTAATTACCCATATTTTTATTAGTAGACCGACAATACGGATATATATTTTCCCTATTCAAAATAGCATTAAAATATAATTTTTTTACCGTAAAGGGTATATAAAAATACACAAAGGTATGGTTTTAGAATATTTTTAAGTGGTCAATTCATTCATTCATCATCATGCTAAGCTTCAGTCTTTATTCAAAAAGAAATGTTAGGTTAGTTTAACACCCAATTATTCTGATACATAAGCACAATTATGAGAAATAAACATGTCTAATTAATACAGCTGTGAATGGCAAATTTGTGAAGAAATATCAACGCTAGATTATTTGGGGAGTGTAATAAATGCCACATATAGCAATAAAACACTATCCGGTAAGCCTATCAGAGCAAGAAAATGCTGTATTAGTCGCCGAAATCAATGAATTAATATACAGAGCATTTAGTGTAACGGAAAATGTCATTAACCTGAGGAATGGAGTGCTTGAGTATATCTTCCTGAAATGAAAGCCAAACAAGAGCAACTTATAAAGCCGCCGAACTATTAGGATCTGTTGCTCTTACATATTCAATTTTTCAGTAGTTTGTTTGCAATTTAGGCAAGGCAAGGAATGCGTAGCATAGTAGCTCTACGGAAACAGACTCTAACGAGGTAGAAACTGCATACAGGCAGTTCTCCCTATATTAGTAAAAAAGGTTCGTCATATACGCATTTAGCTCGTTGTTAGTGAGTTTGGCTTAGCCTATAGACCTCCAAAACCTGCTCCGCGATCAAAATGCGCAGATTTAGAACGAAGTTTGACCACGAAAGACCAATAGCCCCTAGGCAAAGTTGTTTTTTAAATAAAGATATGACGAGTTATGGATATTAAAGCGAAACTTTCCGATTATACACGAAACAGAAAATTAGATGAGTATTGAGACAAACTTATGCATTGGCGTTAACCCTATTGATTATAGGCTTAACGTAGAACGGGCCAAAAGACACTTTCGACACACGCCATCCGTTTTTCAATAGCGAAAGTTGGCTTAGTTGCGGTGCATAGTGACAAGAAGCTCAGCTTCTGCCCTGGGAAGATCGCACTCCTCCATTATTTCTTCGATAGTTGCACCTGATGCTACCAATTTTGCCGCTCTAGTATACAAGGGGGTACTCGCTTCATGGTGCTCTATCTCAACTTGTTTGCTAGATAATTCATTCTGCTGGTGTTTAATCTCGTTTAGTTGCGCTTCCAATTCTTTGACACGATTTCCCAATCCTAATACACCAGTCCTAATCTCATGCAACATTTCTTGAAGCTGGTTATGCCCTTTTTCAATCGAACCATGTCGGCTCTCAAGTTTTTGCAATCGAAGAATAAGTTGCTGGTGTTTTTGTTCCAATCGCAAATAAAAAAATACAGCCATTACAATGGCTATTCCAGCAACAAAAAGAGAAATGTACTGCACAATCAACAAGTAAGCATCCTCAAGGATTAAACGTTATATTTTTTAGTATAGCTTGAACATCGTCCTTTTGACTTCGATGCATTCGCCTTCGCAAACGTGGTATTCATCATTTACATGAAAATACAGAATACAAAAATTGAATACAAAGGCAAAGACCCTGAACACTTATCTAGCAAAATTAACCGCTAAGGTCATAAAAGTCGATGAATTAATTGAGAAATATAGCATATATAAAGTGGTGAGGCCTGCCTGGAAATAAACCAGACAGGTCAGAATTAGCGGGGCGTTAATCGTTAAGAATTATTAAACAAGGGCCTTTCAAATGCCTCATTAGCAAAATATACCAAGCTATATAGTGATTTATAGCTTGGAAACCTCGTCCCACTCGTCATCTGTCAGTAATTTGTTGAGGTCAACCAAAATCAACAATTCACCCTCTCGGTTAGAAACACCTTGAATAAACTTAGCACTTTCTTCGGTACCGACATTAGGCGCACTATCAATTTCGGACGTTTTCAAATAAACCACTTCAGCAACACTATCAACTAGAATACCGACAACTTGTTCATCTGATTCAATAATAACAATTCGGGTATTGTCCGTAGTTTCAGTTGGAGGCAGTCCAAAGCGAGCACGAGTATCAATTACGGTGACAACATTACCACGCAGATTAATAATACCCAATACATAATCAGGCGCGCCTGGAACGGGTGCAATCTCGGTATATCTCAAGACTTCCTGTACCTGCATTACGTTAATTCCGTATGTTTCGTCTCCTAAACGATACGTTACCCACTGAAGGACCTCATCATTTACATCTTCAGCTGTATTTGTTCTTTCATCACTCATGAAATGCGCTCCACTAGATCGCTTTTACTGTTCGTTACTCGTTAGCCCTTTATCAAGCATATCAATTAATTGCGAGATATCGAGCAATGCACACATTTTTTCTTTAACCATACCAGCCAACCAGGGGCGTTTTCCTCTTTCTTCACGCCACTTCACATCTTCTGGACGTAGAGTTACAGTATTGATTAACCTTTCACAAGCCAAACCCCAATGGCTTTCACCTAGCATAATAAGGTATTGATACTTTAAAGACTCAGCCAGAGTTTCATTATATTTTTCAGGCATAACCCATCGCGCAGTGTCAACGGTGCTAATTTTTTCATCTCGATGTAACATTACACCCATGAACCACTTTGGCTTGCCAATAAGCGGGCTAGGTTTTTCAAGATTATGAATCCCTCCCAAATGCGTTAAGGGCACAGCTAAAGTAAGTCCAGCGACATCGAAAAATAAAGCCTGAAATTCTCCTTCTTGTAATTCTTTTAAACTGTCTTCAGTAATAACTACTTCTGGCGGCAGCTCAATATCAACCAAGGGGTTTACTAACGGTATTTCAACCTTCTTGGGAGGCGCATTTATTTCCGCAGGGGACTCTGTTTGAGCCGGAACTGCCTCTACCTCAACCGGTATTTCTACCTTCTCCAATAATCGTTCGACGGACTCTCTTTGTACAGTTTCTGTTACTATCGGAGGCTCATCTGTCAGCAAGGCTGACAAATAATCTTCCATTACGTCTTCATTCTGAAAAGAACCGTTATTCATGTCGATGGCTCAAGAGACTGTACATAATTTAATAAACTATTATAAGCATACACGCCACGAGAACGAGGTGCGTATACGGACGGTGGCATTTGTGCCTGACTCGCATCACGAAATCGAGTATCAATTGGAATTACACTTGACCAAACAGACCGACCATAAGTACTACGTAATTTTTTATACGCATCAATTGCAGCTTTTGTACGCTTATCGAACATAGTCGGAACAATGGTGTAATTAAACTTTTTATTTTGCGACTTACCCATAATTACTAAAGTATGCATCATACGATCAAGACCCTTCAGGGCCAAAAATTCAGTTTGAACCGGTACTAGAATACGTGAACAGGCCACCAATGCATTAACCATCAAAACGCCTAATACCGGGGGACAATCAAGTAATGCATAATCAAATTCATCCTGCACGCTTAACAATGCTTTCTTTAATACTAACCCCATTCCGCCTTTTTTGCCCATTTGACGATCCAAAGTAGAAAGCGCCATAGTTGCCGGCAGTATAAACAGCGAGTCTAATTTTGTGGGGCAAAGACAATCTAAAACCTTGTCTTTGGTTAAATCATTACTGGAAATAAAAAGATCATAAACGCTGGATGACAATTCTTCTGAATCAATTCCAAAATAATAGCTCAGCGAGGCCTGTGGATCTGTATCAATTAATAATACCCGTTTGCCTCTTTGCGCCAGTAACGCACCCAGTGTTACCGTCGTTGTTGTTTTTCCAACGCCGCCTTTTTGGTTAGCGACAGACCATATAATCACAAACTCGCCTTTTATTAATTAGTTAGCCATTCCAAAAATACCATATATTTAGTCATTTGTGCGCTTATCAATCACATTTCTCTTTGAATGGAGCCCGCCATTTCAGACAGAGCAACACTCTTATCAGATATGTTTGCCTTAGCGATTGCTTGTGGCATACCATAAACAACACATGACTGCTCATCTTGAGCCCAGATTCTAGCGCCTAGTTCCTTTAACTTTCTACAACCCTCACGGCCATCAGCCCCCATTCCAGTTAATATAATACCCAGAACATCACCGCCAAAAATTTTTGCAAGAGAAGTAAAGGTTAAATCCACACTTGGTTTGTATGTGAGACTTTCCAATATAGAGGAATCTGTGACACTAATTCGTGGATTCGAAGCCGAACCTTCCATAATCATTTGCTTTCCTCCAGGTGCCAGATAGGCAACCCCGGGACGCAACATATCACCATTTGAAGCTTCCTTTACCTTGATTTGACACATTTGGTTCAAGCGCTCGGCGAAAGCCGCGGTAAAGGTTCCAGGCATATGTTGCACCAAGACGATAGGATAAGGAAAAGTAGCAGGGATTTGCGTCAAAATTGTTTGCAATGCCACAGGACCACCCGTTGAGGTGCCAATGGCAAGCAACTTATATCGCTTGGTTTTAGAAGTATAGCTATCATTCAAGCTAGTTGAACGCATGAAGGTTCTGGTAGCTTTGGTTCTGCCTGGCATTGCGACAGGTTCAGGTGCCTTTCTGAATCGCTTTATGCTCGACTTTCTATAGCCCAATGCACGAACTCGAGACTGGAGTAGTTCAACAACCTCTTTACGATCCCGAGCAATATCTTCAAATTTCTTAGGAAGAAAATCCAATGCTCCAGCTTCCAAGGCATCTAATGTCGACTGCGCACCTTCATAGGTTAACGACGAAAACATAATGATTGGAACGGGATGAGTTGTCATAATTTGTTTAACCGCTGAAATGCCATCCATAATGGGCATTTCAACATCCATCGTCACAACATCAGGATCCAACTCTTTGGCCATCTCCACCGCTTCTTTTCCATTCTTGGCTTCGCCAATTACTTCCAGTAGCGGATCTTGACTCAAGATCTCTCTAACTCGACGCCGAAAGAAGGTAGAATCATCTACAACTAATACCTTATAGGGCATTATCCAGTTCTCTTACAGTAAACCAATGCCGAAGCATTTAGAAATATGCTCTTAATCTCTGAAATATAACGCTTAAGGAAAGGCATAAAGGTAATTAAATCCAACCCCGCTATTTCGAAAAATTTATACAACGAACGAATTTCGGGATGTCACAGAAGCTGTCACTTCACCCAAGTTTTTAACACTCTTGCTTTAGTTATAGCAACAAACTCGTGTGTTACCTAAATAAAGAGGCCAGTTTTTCCGGCCTCTGTATCAAACGCTTATTTATTCTCCAATAGGAGACGAGATTACCGTTACTTGAATGCTTTTTTTGCGTATTTTTTGAGCAAATTGGGAATATCTAGTATCAACGCAATTCCACCATCACTCGTAATCGTTGCACCTGCCATTCCCGGGGTACCCTGTAGAAGTTCATCAAGCGGTTTTATTACTACTTCTTCCTGCCCAATCAGCGCATCAACAACGAATCCAATTTGTAAGGTACCAATTTGCACAACGACAACATGTCCCTTGCCTCGTTCAATTTCACCAGGCTTTCTGCGTAACCACTCTCTTAAATAAAAGAGAGGAATCGCCTTAGAGCGCACAATCATGGTTAATTGACTATCAACAGTATTCATTTTACTAGAGTCAACATTTAATATTTCGTTAACTGAACTAAGAGGTAACGCAAAGGTTTGACCACCAACAATAATCATTAGAGTAGGTAATATTGCCAACGTCAACGGGACTTTAATTTCAAGACGAGTCCCAACCCCTAGCTCTGAGAAAATATTTACAGAACCATTCAACTGATTGATCTTGGTTTTAACCACATCCATGCCAACTCCACGTCCAGAAATATCTGAAATTTCCGTTTTTGTGGAGAAACCAGGAGCAAATATTAAATTAAACGCATCGATATCAGACATTCTTGCTGCAGCGTCTGCATCAAGAACACCACGTTCAATTGCAATATTCTTAAGCCTTTCAGGATCCATTCCTTTACCATCATCATTGATAGTAAGTAGAATGTGATCACCTTCCTGAGAAGCTGATAATTTGACCGTACCTTGTCTAGCCTTGCCCGCAGCTTCACGCTCATCAGGCATTTCAATCCCATGGTCCACTGAATTTCTAACTAAATGAACTAAAGGATCGGCCAAAGCTTCTACTAAATTTTTATCCAGATCGGTTTCTTCACCTTCCAATTCCAGAACAATCTCTTTTTTCAAGCTACGAGCTAAATCTCGAACAACTCTTGGGAAGCGCCCAAAGACTTTCTTAATTGGCTGCATTCGGGTCTTCATGACCGCGCCTTGCAAATCACCCGTAACTACATCCAAATTAGCAATGGCCTTGGACATATTTTCATCATTAACGTTGATACCAAGACTCAACAAACGATTACGAACTAAAACCAACTCACCCACCATGTTCATGATCTGATCCAAACGTTTAGTATCAACACGAACAGTAGTTTCAGCCTGAGGTGGAGCAACAGGTTTCTTGTCTTCTTTCTTAGGTGCAGCAACAGGAGTTGGAGCCTTACTGGCTACAGGACTTGCAGCTTTTTTAGGCGCTTCTTTCTTGGGTTCTGGTTTCTGTTCTGCTGGCGTAGACTCTTTGGCAGTTAAAGCAGAAGCACTGGAATTAGATTTAGATGATGAAGACACCTCTGTTTTTGTCTTATTTGGTGCTTTGCCTTCACCATGCAATTGATCCAGCAACGCTTCAAATTCATCATCGGTAATATCTTCATCATCCGATGAAGAACGACTTTTAGGCTTTGAAGGAGGAGGAGCAGGTTTACTCTTAGCTGCAGGCGCTTCAGAATCATCCCCGCTAAACTGCCCTTTTCCATGAAGTTGATCTAATAAAGCTTCAAATTCGTCGTCGGTGATATCATCTTCACCTTCACGAGTACTGACTTTTGTCGCATTGGAAGGCTTAGGCTCTTTTTCGCGCCCAGGAATACCGCTAGGTCCATGTAATTCATCCAACAACTTTTCAAATTCGTCTTCAGAAATCTCATCAACCCCATCGTCACCATTATTTGACCCAGAGGATGAATCATCTTCATCAAACAAATCAATACCTAAATCATCAGCATTATCATGAATTGATGTATCAGGAACTCGCTCCGGTTCAGCACTAACCTCGTCTTCAGAATCAGGCTTACTTAGGCGGTGTAGCATATCTAGTAAAGTCTGATCTGCTGCTTCTAATGGTTCTCTTGATTTGATTTTTTCAAACATGTCCACCACAACATCGGTGGCTTGCAAGATAACATCCATTAATTCTGGCGTCAGTTTGCGTTGTCCATTACGCATTACATCAAATATGTTCTCTGCGCCATGACAAACATCGACCAGCTCACCTAAAGCTAAAAACCCGGCACCACCTTTTACGGTGTGGTATCCACGGAATATAGCATTCAGTAAATCCGAATCTTCAGGATTATTTTCTAGATCGACGAGTTGCTCTTGCAATTGTTCAAGTATTTCCCCAGCTTCCACTAGAAAGTCCTGAAGAATATCCTCGTCCAGATCAAATGACATATAACAGTCCCCCTAAAAGCCCAAGCTCGAAAGCAGGTCATCAACGTCATCCTGCCCGGAAACAACATCATCACGGGACGCTGCATCAATAATCGGTCCCTCGGGAGAATGTGCTAATTTTTCTTCTTTCTCTTTATCTTTATCTTTCTTGGGAGCCTCACTTACGTCTGACTCACCAAAGACTTTTAATACATTTACGAGGCTATCCTCTACTTCCTTAACTAGCTCGATAACTCTTCGAATAACCTGACCGGTTAAATCTTGATAACCCTGAGCCATAAGCACTTCAGTCAGTAATTCTGATAATTTGGATGAATCCTTACTAGATTCCTCCAAAAAATTATCAATACTATGGCAAAGTGATTTGAATTCTCCCAATTCCAATTGTCGAGACATCAACTTTTTCCATTGAGGGAGGATTTCAACAATTTCCGAACAAAGCCTTTCAGCTATTGGCATACTCGTCTCAACCGCATCCATGGTTCTATTAGCTGCCTGTTCGGTAGTTTCTATGACGTAATTTAGTCTAGATTGCGCATCGGGAATATCTTCATTCGCCAAATCTGCAATACGAGAATCAATATTGAAACTGTTCAACGAGTCATGGAGTTGACGTGTTAGCTTACCGACTTCGGCAAACAGCTCCATTGAGTCTTGAATTTTGGTGGCTTCCAATAATGCTGTTGCAGCCTCATTATCACCGGATTCCAAAAACTCAACTAGCTGCTTCGCATCCGCTAGGGACATTGGCGCATTGCTTGTCATGCTCATAGACCTCTCCTTTTTTTGATAGGATCAGCCTGAACTAACCTAAGCGCTCAAATATTTTGTCGAGCTTCTCTTTAAGTGTTGCCGCAGTGAAAGGTTTAACAACGTAACCATTTACACCGGCTTGAGCAGCAGCGATAATCTGTTCTTTTTTCGCTTCTGCTGTAACCATCAACACAGGAATGTCCTTAAGGTTATCATCTGCACGGATTGCCCTTAACAAATCAATTCCCTGCATACCTGGCATATTCCAGTCTGTCACGACAAAATCAAAGTCGCCTTGCTGTAACATGGGTAATGCAGTACTGCCATCATCGGCTTCCTGTACATTTGTAAAACCCAAATCTTTTAACAAGTTTTTAATGATTCGTCTCATTGTTGAAAAATCATCAACAACAAGAATTTTCATACTTTTATCCAAAACCGCCTCCAAAAAGGACCAGACCAACTGCTATTATTGTACTTATTCATTCAGCTTGCCAAGCCTGCATCCGAGATTTTAACCTAAGCATCGCTTGGCTGTGTATCTGACTGACCCGCGATTCACTCACTTCCAGTACTTCGCCAATTTCTCGAAGATTTAGCTCTTCATCGTAATATAAGGAAAGCACTATAGCTTCCCTTTCGGGTAAAGTTGTAATGGCATTCGCCAAAGCCTTCTGAAATGCACCCTGCATAAGGTCATCCAAAGGGCGATCATGTCCTTTATTACTTTCTGTTGTCAGAACGTCTTCCGTTACACCTAAATCTTCAATGCCAACCATTTTGCCAGCATTAACCTCGTTGAGCATTTGATGATAACTGTCTAAAGAAACATTTAATTTCTTGGCAATATCTATATCTTTAGCATCATTACTCGTTTCTCGCTCAACTGAATTAATTGCTTCAGCGATAGCCCGACCATTTTTATGCACCGAACGTGGTGTCCAGTCGCCTTTACGAATATCATCCAACATGGCACCGCGAATTCTAATACCTGCGAAGGTTTCAAAGCTCGCACCTTTACTGCCATCAAAGTTCCGAGCAGCTTCCAATAATCCTACCATTCCGGCCTGAATTAAATCATCCACAAGTACACTAGCTGGCAATCGAGCCATCAAATGATGAGCTATGCGCTTCACCAATGTTGCATGTTGCTCAACCAATTGCTGCTTGTTGTCTAATTGCTGATACGCTGCTGCTTTGTTATTCACGCCTGATCACTTACCGCCTGTTTATTCACCAACTGCTCCAGGAAGAACTCTAAATGACCGCCTGGTTGAGAAGGTATTGGCCAAGTTAAAGCTGTTTTGGCCAAATTCATCACCGCAATTGCTGCCGGTGAACTAGGGTAGACTTCAACAATTGCCTTTTGCTTTCTCACCGCTTTACGAATGTTCTCATCATAAGGGACTGTCGCGACTAATTCTAACGCAACATCAAGAAATCGATTAGTCACTTTTGAAAGTTTAGCAAACAACTCTTGACCTTCACGAACATTTTTTACCATATTCGCAACAACTTTAAAGCGAAAAACACCGTAATCCCGATTTAGCAGCTTCATTAAAGCATACGCATCTGTCAACGATGTTGGTTCGTTACAGACAACAAGCATGACATCCTGCGATGCTTTGGCAAAACTTAATACCATACCTGAAATACCAGCTGCGGTGTCAACCAATAATACATCAACTGGCGTTCGCAATTCACTAAACGCCCTTATTAAGCCAGCATGTTCTGCAGGAGTCAATTCTGTCATCGACTGAGTACCACTTGTGGCAGGGGCTATTTTTATACCGTAAGGGCCTTCGACCAAGACCTCATCTAAAGTACATTCTCCTGACAATACATGAGAAAGGTTTTTACCAACTCTTAGGCCTAGCATTACATCAACATTTGCCAGCCCCAAATCGGCATCCAATACCATGACTCTTTTGCCAAGCTTAGCCATAGCAATAGCGGTATTGAGCGTGATGTTTGTTTTACCAACACCCCCCTTACCACCTGTAACTGCTATAACTTTTGTTAAACTGGGTCTGTTCATTTTTCTCAAACTGCTCGCTTGATCCTCGATCATACTGCTACTGCTGATTGTTTAATTCGTTCTGTAGTAGTATGCGGTAAACAATATTTTTTATAAAGCTTTGCAGCGGCTGATACCAAATATTTTGCATCTGCAATCTTTAAATCCTCTGGAACCCTTTGTCCGTCGGTCAAATAGCTGACAGGCACTCGTTTTTGTATTGCAACACTAACGACTTCACCTAAACTGTAACATTCATCCAGTTTTGTAAATATACATCCTTTCATCGTATCTTGCTGAAAAGCTGCAAAGGTTTTCTCTAAAACCTGTCTTTGAGTGTTCGCTTGCACAACCAAATACTTCTCTATCCTGACACCTGATTTACTATTAAGTGTTTCCAACTGTTTGATTAGTCTAGCATCTCTTTGACCAAAACCAGCAGTATCTATTAATACTAACTGCTTATTACGAAATTGGTACAGTACATCCGATAATTCTTGAGCGTTCGCTGCTTTTTTAACCGGACAACCAATAATTTTGCCATATGTCGCTAATTGGTCGTAGGCTGCAATTCGATAACTGTCTATTGTTACCATCGCTACCTTATCAGTACCATGTTTTTGAGCGTATTGTGCAGCTAATTTAGCTATTGTGGTTGTTTTTCCGCAACCAGTCGAACCTACCAGAGCGACAATACCACCTTTTGTCAGAATTTCATCATTACCCGTTCTTAATTTGTTTGCCAGTAACTTTAAAATAAACAACCACGCTTCACGCTCGTCGGTATTTTCTGGCGCATAAGAGACGACTTCTTCAGCCAATCCATGATTAACACCCATTTCGACCAATCTGGAAATTAAATATGCATGTAGCGGATGGCTGCGCTGCTTCTCTTGCTGTAATAGACCGGATACTTGGAATTCTAATACATCACGTAGTGATTTTAATTCTTGGCGGATGTCATTCATTGCGCCTGCAGGCATAGAATCATCGGTGACTGGTTTCTTATAATCTGTTAATGCAGCAACATTTTCATTACTATTATCATATCCTGCGGACTGTGCCGTCGAAGCTTGAATTTTCGGATTTTTTGACGGTTTGCGCATAGCTGCAGGTTCAGCTTCTACAGCAACATTCCCTAACGATTGTTGCTGTTTTTCCAGCAACGCTTTTAAGCTGTCAGAACCTGACTCACCAATAATCTCACTAAGGCTTGCTGAAGGCTTAACATTTTTCCCGTTATTTGCGGATGCGTTACCTGGTGCCGTTCTGGGAATAGCGCCAAAATCATTAATTTTCGAGCCTGCTTTTTTGTCAAAGGAAGCGACTGGTTCTTTGTCATATGCAGCGACAATTTCTATTCCATCACCAACTTTTTTGTTAGACATAATTACTGCATCGCCACCCAGTTCTTGTTTGACTTGATTTAGCGCTTCTCGCATGTCTTTGCCGTAAAACCGTCTAATTTTCATACATCACCTTCGTGCTTATGCCAGATTATTGCCCAACGGCACTGACTATTTTAATTTGTTTGTCATCAGGAACTTCTTGATACGAAAGTACATGTAATCCGCTAATGCTGTGTTTTAAGAAGCGTGATAGTACCGGTCGCAACATTCCAGATGTCAATAAAATGGCGGGCTCTCCTTCTAACTCTTGCTGCTGAGACGCTTCATTTAGCGACATTTGCAGCTTTTCAGCCAATCCAGGCTCAATACCAGCGCCATCATCTCCACCAGCTTGAAGTGACTGATGCAACATCTGTTCCAATTCAGGCGCCAAAGTTATGACTGGTATTTCTTTGTTCGATCCGTTTATTTCTTGAACAATCAAACGTTTCAACGAGATTCTCACCGCAGAGACCAACACGTCAGGATCCTGACTCTTAGGTCCGTATTCTGAAAGCGTTTGAACTATAGAGCGTAAATCACGAATTGGGATGCCTTCAAATAACAACGTTTGTAGCACTCTTACCACCGTGCTAAGAGGCAATACATCGGGCACCAAACCTTCAACAAGCTTAGGATTGTTCTTAGCCAACATATCAAGTAACTGTTGAACTTCCTCGTATCCTAATAATTGGTAAGCATTAGTCGTTAGTAATTGGCTTAAATGTGTTGCAACAACCGTTGCTGCATCAACAACGGTATACCCTAGAGTCTGTGCATGTTCACGTTGCTCTGGACGAATCCACACCGCATCTAAACCGAAAGCAGGGTCAGTTGTAGGCGTACCCTCTAATTTACCAAAAACCTGACCTGGATTGATTGCCAACTCATCATCGTGGCTTATCTCGGCTTCTCCTACACTCACTCCCATCATAGAGATGCTGTAAGTGTTAGGTGTTAAATCAAGGTTGTCACGAATATGTACCGGAGGAACAAGAAATCCAAGTTCTTGAGAAAGTTTTTTACGTACACCTTTAATGCGTTGCAGTAGTTCACCACCTTGAGCTTTATCCACTAAAGGAATTAAACGATAACCAACTTCTAGGCCAATGGTATCCACTTGTTGAACATCGTCCCAACCTAACTCTTTCACTTCTACTGGTTTCTGTGAAAACTCGCTTGAAGACTCATCCACCGCAGCCAACTCCGTTGACTTGGTACTGCGTTTTAGGTCCCAAAACGCCATACCGCCAATCAAAGCACTAAATCCCAAAAAGGCAACATGAGGCATGCCAGGAACGATTCCCATTATAAACAGAATCCCAGATGTCACGAACATTGCACGTGGGTTACCCAACTGCTCTTTCATTACCGAACCCATTTCTTGGGTATCATTTTCACGGGTAACAATAATTGCAGTCGCAACAGATAATAGTAATGATGGAATTTGAGCAACCAGCCCATCACCAATTGTCAATAATGTGTATATTTCAATCGCCTGACCGAAAGGCAAATCATGCTGAATTATGCCAATGAACAAGCCTCCGACGACGTTAATAACCATTATAAATAAACCTGCAACAGCGTCTCCTTTTACAAACTTGGATGCACCATCCATTGACCCATAAAAGTCAGCTTCAGCAGTAATTTCTTCACGTCGTTTTCTAGCTTGATCGGAATCTATAAATCCAGCATTTAGATCAGCATCAATTGCCATCTGTTTACCAGGCATAGCATCCAAGGTGAAGCGAGCACTTACTTCAGATATCCGACCAGCACCCGCCGTAACCACTTTAAAATTGATGATAAGTAAAATAGCAAACACAACAATGCCAACAGCAAAATTACCACCGATTACCACTGCACCAAATGCCTCAATCACTTTACCTGCAGCATCACCGCCTTCATGACCTTCAAGAAGTACTATTCTTGTTGAGGCAATATTCAGGGCTAAACGGAGTACCGTAGCAATCAAAAGAATGAATGGAAACAGGCCAAAATCAACCGGCTTTTTGGTAAAAACAGAAACCAGAATAATGACTAGTGATAGAGCAATATTGAAACTAAACAATATATCCAACAAGAAAGCTGGCATTGGGAGAATAATCATCCCCATTATCGCCAGTAAAACCACCGGTGCGCCTAAGCCACTGGTAATTTGCTTAATTTGAGCAGGATCGAATCTATTGAAGTAGGTTGCCAGTTGCATGCTATTTCGCTAAATAATTAACATTTGGTTTTTTAAAGCAAAATACTTGCCAAGTGATTACCCATGACAAACAAGCATCGGCAATAACCTCTAAGAGCCTTAATTCTCGCGGAGTAGAGGCAATAAGAAATTAAAAACCAGTTAAACCCCTTACAAGCTAATGAAAGCTAGCGTCGTAATTCTGGCGGTATTGGAAGGTTACTTGATAACGGCTTAGGTCTTCGACCTTTGCCTTGATTGAATTTCTTCAACTGAAACACATAAGCTAAAACTTGCGCCACTGCCATAAACAGTTTTTCTGGAATTTCATGCTCTATTTCCGTCGAATAATAAATTGAACGGGCTAACATTGGTGACGCGACTATTGGGACCTCATGAGCCTCAGCAATCTTTCTAATATGCATTGCCAATTCATCTACCCCTTTAGCAACCAATATTGGCGCACGATCACCATTATCCTCATACTTAATAGCTATTGAATAATGTGTGGGATTGGTAACTATCACATCCGCTTGTGGGACTTCTTGCATCATTCTTCTCGCAGCAGCCTGGAATTGTAATTTCCGGATACGGCTTTTTACCAAAGGATCACCTTCAGAATTCTTCCTCTCGTCCTTAACTTCCTGCTTGGTCATCTTCATTTCTTTATTATGCTTATAGGACTGATAGGGCACATCAAAAGCAGCAATAGGGATCATGGAGCAACAAATCATGATAAAACTCCAACCAATCAAATCCAAGGCATGAAATATGTTGGCGGGATAAAGTTCCAAATCCAATTGCATGGCTTCATCACTATAAAAAGTAAGGGCGAAATAGGTAATACTGCCCACAACAACAAATTTCGCGATAGCTTTGAATAGTTCAACAATCCCATTCATACCAAACATACGTTTAAGGCCACTGAGAGGGTTGAGTTTATTCATTTTGGGGGCCGCAGACTGCAAGGAAAAGTTATATCCTCCCAAGGCAATGCTGCCATAAACACCCGCAATAACCACAATGATCAAATAGGACAAAATAGGAATGGAAATTTCTGTAAACGCAAATCCCCAAGCCTGATACATATGCATGAAATCATAGGTTTCATCTCTGGATAACGTAAATAGGCGTTGCATTATTCGATAAACCGCTATGCCTATATCGCGCCCTATTATGAACAAAGAGATTGCACTAAATAGCAAAACAAGAGCAGTTGAAAGCTCACGAGAACGAGCTAATTGCCCCTTGTTACGGGCATCCGATAACCGCTTGGATGTGGGTTCCTCCGTTTTATCATGAGTATCTTCAGCCACAGCCTATCTCTCCAATTCTTAAAGCCCCGGGGGCTAAGAACAAACTCTCAAAAGTTGACACATGATCAATAGTGCTCGATCCCATAATATCGAAAAGTGCACCACAAAATTCCCCAACGTCATTGATATGATGATCAAGCCGATAATCTGAGCAATTGAAAAACCAATTGTAAAAATATTCAGTTGAGGGGCGGCTTTTGTCATTACCCCAAAAGCCAAATTGATGATTAGCAAGGAAACAATTGGAGCGAGAGACAAAGTTAACGATGCCACAAACATCCAAGCGCTCCAGTCAACAATGCTGCGAAACTGCTCTGGTGTCCACCAGGCGCTGCCAATAGGAAATGCATTAAAGCTCATTACCAACATTCGAATCATGGCCAAATGTCCGTCGAATGCCCAAAATAACAACGTCGCCAAAATCAAATAAAATTGCCCGACCGCAGGCACATTAATTCCATTTACAGGGTCAACAATGGAGGCAAACCCTAAACCCGTTTGCATCGCAACCACTTGTCCAGCGATGACAAAAGTATTGAGTACCATGGTTGAAATAAAGCCAATCGCAATGCCTATGATTAATTGTTGAATACTTAAAACCCAAACTTCAACACTCACCATTTCTTTGATTGGAACCGGTTCAACAACAGGCATAATCATAAATGCTAATAAGAAAGTGAGGAGAGCCCTGACGGGAGCTGGAATCGATTTGGCACTGATTCCAATCATGGCTCCAAACATGCCTGAAATACGCATGAAAGGTAGCATCAAGTCGGCAAAAAATTGATTAATGGTATCCAGCTGGAAATCCATTTCAGCCTACCCCACGACTTCCGGAATTCGTTCCACCATGGTCACTGTAAAATCCATCAACTTTTGAACTAACCAATGCCCGCCCCAACTTAGCGCTAAAAGAGTAACAATTAAACGGGGTAAAAAGTTGATGGTTTGTTCGTTAATCGAAGTCGCCGCCTGAAAAACGGCAACAATCAAACCCACAACCATGCTGGGAACGATAATCGCCGACACCAAAATAATGACCATGGTTAGTGCTTCTCGAAGAATCTCAACGAAGGTTTCAGGACTCATGGTGATCTCCTACATTCCAAAGCTATTTGCTAAGGTGCCAAAAATCAAATTCCAACCATCAACTAATACAAATAACATCAGTTTAAAAGGCAAGGATACAATCATAGGTGACAGCATCATCATACCCATAGCCATAAGGACCGAGGCGACAACTAAGTCGAGAATCAAAAAGGGAATGAACAGCATAAAGCCAATTTGAAAAGCAGTTTTAAGTTCACTGGTGACAAATGCAGGAATAAGCACTGTCATAGGTACATCATCCACGTCCTGCACTTGGTCTTGATATCCACCTATTTCCACGAAGGTTTCCAAATCTTTGACTCGAGTTTGCGACATCATAAAAGCACGCATTGGTGCTTTTGCTTCTTCAAAGGCCTCTCTGGCAGACATAGTTTCATTTAAATATGGCTGTAGGGCATTCTCATTAACCTTGTCAAAAACGGGGGCCATAATAAACATGCTAAGAAATAAGCTAATACCAATAATTATTTGATTAGACGGTGCCTGCTGCAACCCAATAGCCTGCCGCAATATAGACATAACAATAATAATGCGTGTGAATGACGTCATCATAACCACAAATGCAGGAATAAGACTCAACGCCGTCATGATAAAAATCACTTGCAAGGTCATAGTATAATCTTGCGTACCATCAGGATTATTAGTAACCGTAAGTGCTTTAAGACCCGGAGCAGCTGAAGCTATATCGGGAAGTATTATTAATATCAACGTAACGACTATCAAAACTAAAGCTCGATAACTCATCTTACTCTCCATCGGTATGAGTCTGTTGTTTTTTCAACATGCCTTGGAATTTGGCTCGAAATTTTTCACCTGTATTGTCAGGCGAAATGGGTGTATCTAAACGCGCTAAATGATTTATGTTTTGTGCCGTTATTCCTATCAAATGCTGCTCTTCACCAACTTGAACAACAACAATTCGCTCCCTCGCCCCAGCCATAAGAGAAGATACCACTTGCATCTGCCCTGAGCCGGAATGAGTGACGTTAAACCGACGCATTAGGTATCCGAGCATAAAAATCACGCCAACAACTAATAAAAGTGACATAAAAACAGACAGCCAATTACTGGCTGGACCAATGCTTTCGGGTGCCTTATCTTGCGAAAAAGAAGGGAAAGATAGAAGGAAGAGAGGCGTGAATAAGCAACAACCTCTCTGTATGAGACTGAATTTACTTGAGTTTTTTAATTCTTTCGATTTGACTAATAACATCCGTTAACCGAATACCAAATTTATCGTTGACCACAACTACTTCTCCATGAGCAATCAACGTGCCATTTACTAACACGTCGAGTGGTTCACCAGCAACTCGGTCAAGTTCAACAACTGAACCTTGGTTCAACTGCAATAAATTTCGAATGCTAATTAAACTCCTGCCCACTTCCATCGAAATGGTAACAGGAATATCAAGAATTGTATCGAGTTTACGCTTTTCTTCTCCGGTAATCTCGTCAGCTTCCAATTCGTCCAATTCAGCAAGCTGTGCGTCTTGCGCACCTAACAGGTCAGCAGCTTCTGAACCTTCTTCTGCCTCTTCAGAGTCGGCCTGTTCGGCCATCGCCGCTGCCCAATCATCCATTCCGTCGTCTTCAGTACTCATACATCACCTCATATTTATTCAAATTACAAATCATCTTCCAAGACTTGTAATTCAGCATCGCTATCTATTCTTCTCCCGCCTTTTGTTAACAAGTGAAGCTGCGATTTAACAGAAACTGGTCTAGGAATTTTCTCTATGATTTTAAGGGCTAAATATTCTCTTGAGCGCCCCATTTTGCTGCGGAATGTTGGTAAACCTTCAATTAGTACAGTAATAAATTCAGGCATTTCAATGGGTATAATGTCACCATCTTTTAAGTCCATTAACTTACCAAGCTGCATGTCTAAATCCATCATATGAGTGCTTAATTCAACTTTCACATCCATAATCTCATCACGCAATGCACGGCTCCAGCGTAAGTCCGTATCTTCCTTATCACTTTGGACCCCTGCATCCAGCAATTCTCTTATTGGTTCAAGCATCGAATAGGGTAATGCAACATGAAAATCGCCTCCCCCGCCATCTAACTCAATATGAAATGAACTAATTACCACCACTTCCGTAGGGTTAACAATATTTGCCATTGCTGGATTAACTTCTGAATCCAGGTATTCAAACGAGACATCCATTACAGGACCCCAAGCTTCCTTATAATCCTCAAAAATAATCTTCAATAGCATTTGGATTATTCGGCGTTCAGTCGGTGTAAATTCCCTTCCCTCAATTTTGGCATGATAACGACCATCACCACCAAAGAAGTTGTCCACCAAAATAAAGACAAGGCGCGCCTCCATGGTAATTAGCCCAGTACCTTTAAGCGGTCGAAACCTAACCATGTTCAAGCTTGTAGGTACAAACAAAGTATGTATGTACTCTCCAAACTTGATCATTTGAATACCGTTAATAGATACTTCGGCGGAACGACGCATCATGTTAAACAAGCTAACCCGCATATGTCGGGCAAAGCGCTCATTTACCATCTCTAAAGTGGGCATTCGCCCACGTACTATACGGTCTTGAGAAGAAAAATCATACTCAAGAGCGGAAGTGCTAACCTCCGACTCTTCTATATCCTCTTCTTCAACTTCATCAACACCGTGAAGCAGAGCATCAATTTCGTCTTGTGATAATAAATCGCTCACACCACGCCTCTTTTATTACTGCATGACAAAACCGGTGAACAATACTTGTTCTACCACTTCTTGTCCTGAAATTTCTCTCAATGCCCTTTGCACTTCTCGCAAAGATTGGTCTCTCATAGCCATTTTACCCACTTCAGTGACCAAATCATCGGCACTGGAGGTACTAAAAACTTTTAACAAGGTTCCTTCGATCATTGGAATGTGCATTTTTGCCAATTCTTCATTTTCCGAACCTCGAACCATCAATTGCACTTTTATCTGTACCAAACGATCTCGACCGGAACCAGGCACGTTAAAGATAAATGGCCTTGGCATTGCAACGTACAATGCAGTACCAACATCGGCTCCCATTACTGACTGTCCACCTGCGCCTTGAGTTGCATCTTCTGCAGCTGCTGCAACAGGTACTTCTTCGCTACCTCCCAGCAAAAAATAGGCAGCACCACCACCAATAGCAAGTACAGCCACAATGATGATAATCATCATCATTTTGCCTTTTTTACCACCGTCTTCCATTTCTAATTCTTCATCAGCCATTTTTCTTTCTCTTATTATTAATTTTGACCGGGGTATGCACTTTTCAAATCAATACCTATACATGATATACAAATCAACCACACGATCTCATTCATAATGTTAATTTAGGTCAATTCTCAAAAGAAAAGCGCTCTCATTATGAAGTTTAGGCCAATATCATTCAAACCCTTATCCATTTATCATGCAATCTAGGCAAAATAATCAATACCATTAACCGAACCATTTACCACTCTTACCGTCTGTTGTTCTGAAAAATCGTCATCGGCATCTAAATTTTCATCATCAGAACCACCAGCAAAACGGCCATTGGCTCCTTCCGCATCCTGCTGCTGTCCATTCTCTTGATCAACAGAAGATTGACCAAGTTCTATGCCCTGCTCATCTAATAGTTCTTTTAATTTAGGCGTGGCTTGCTCCAATGCTTCTCTTGTATGTTGGCTCTGAACAACAAAACTAACAGAAGCAGAGTCTCCAGACATATTAATCTTGACCTTCACTGTCCCCATTTCAGGTGGGTCAAGCCGAATTTCAGCCACCATATTTTTCTGATTAACCATTAGCTGAACTTTGTCAGCAAGGTGTTGCGGGGCATCAGGCTTGTTAATATTAACCGTTCGCTCTATCTGAGAAGCTTGATGTTGCCTATTTAATTCGACTTGAGCGGCATTCAATTCCTTAGTGTTATTCCCAACTTTCGGAGTTTCTTGCTGGCTTACTTTCGAATCCGCCAATTGGCCAGCCATATCCATGGTTTTATTCGCAGTTGCTAACGCGAGTTGTAATTTACCTTGCTCTACGTTGCCACTATTCTCAACATCTGACGCCGCAGCAACTGCATCTTTAACCATTTGACTTAAATCAATGGCGGGCTCATGCCCTTGCTTCAATTGTGCTTTCATTTCTTCAACGCCAGACTTCAAGGTATCTTTAAACGATTCCTTAGCTTGCGCCGTGTTTACTTCCTTAGGTAGAACATTTTGTGCAATGTATTCAACAACCTTTTGAACTTGTGATGGGTCCGCTTTTAACAACTTTTGAGTTAACTCGTCGTCAACTTCAACTTCCACGGATTCAACGTTTTTATTAACATCATTTACATTCAATAATTGTGTCAATAATTTAGCATCCACCTTCATCCAATCTGCACCTTTAAGCTCTTTTAAAGGCGATTCTTCAAGGTTAGGATTGGAGGCCATAAACTCATCTATCATCTGATCGAGTTCTTGAAGTGCCTCATCCGGCACATCTTTCTGCCCCTTCAAAGAATCAATTAACGCAAAAATATCACTAAGGGATTGTTCAAGTGGTTCAGATTCTACAGGTTCATCACTTGGTAAAACGCGATTAATGTCAGTAGTCGTCGATAAATCCATCTCGCCACCTTCTTGCTTGGCGAGTAATTCATTTAATGTTTCTTGTAAATCGTTTACGACAGCGCTATCTGCCGCAATAAGCTCTGGATCAACCTCAACATCGCTATTGGTAACGGTCTCAGTATTTTGTCCATGCAGCTTATCCAACATTTCCAACCAGTCAAAGTGAACAGCTTCTTCTTTAGCCATTTCTTGTTCTTGCTTGTCATGCAGATCCTCTTCGGCTGAATCTTGCTCGGAATTAGCGTCTGCAGCAGCTTGATCATTCGAATTCGTTTCACTTTCAGAGTTTCGTTCTGTAGTGGCTTGCGAATCGTTGAGCTTGGCATCAGTACTCCCTTCCGAACGCGCAGCTTGCTCTTCTCTTCTAATTGATTCTTCTGCTTCCTGATTCTGGCTTGACGAGTCTTGTCTTGCTTCTTTTGCCTGCATTTGAGCTTGGTTGTCATTAGGCTTTGCTTTGGTTTCCTGCCTATTCACATTGGAGACTGGCTGCTTTTCATTCGCTTTACTTTGTTCCAGCATAGATGCGAATTCCTGTCCACGACCGCTATCATTTTGCTCTGAACTACTAGAACGCATACCTATCTGTACTTGTGAGGCAATCTCTGTCTTTTGAGCGGCAAATTGTTGCATCATGGTTCGCAATCCTCAATTTCAACTTAATTCCAACATTGAACCAAGTTATTGTTTTTTATGCATTTGTTTGATTTCAAATATTTTCACTGGAATGGACTTCACCAATTTACCAATAAAATAAGTACGACCAAACAATACTGACTAACGTTAGTATAAATGACTGCAAAATACGTTCCATTTTTAACCAACGATGATTAATTCAATCCTTTTCGAATGAATTTCTGTAACGCAACTTCATCCATCAACGCCTGTTCCATCCTTTCTTCACGAGCCTGTTCTTCCAAATATTTTTTATTTAAAAGCATGTCCACAGCTTTACGTTTACGTTGTTGCATTATCCACGTTTCTTTTCTCTGGTCTGCCGCTAATACCGCATTGTGTATTACTTGGCGCTGTTGCTCACAAGCTCTGTCTAATTTGGCAATAAACCCCTGATGCTGATTGAATGTAATGGCTTGCAACCCAGTAGAACTCCCTTTTTTCTGAATTTGCCTGAAATATTCAATACGATATTGTTCCAATCCCTGTAACTTGGTTCTCTGCTCATTAACAAAATTTTGAGCAAGTTGAAAATTAAGCCCGGCTTTATCTTCTTTTTCTTGCTCTAAGCGAGCCACCATATGAAGTTGAGCATTAGCCATGAGCGAATTCCTACGCTTTTTGCATCGATTGAATTAACTTGACCATTTCTTGCAGGCTTTCATCATAAGGGATTATTTCCTTCATTTTTTGCTGCAAAAACTGATTAATTATTGGTTCAGCTCGAATCGCTAAATCAATACGTGGATCAGTGCCTTTAGAATAAGCACCTATACTAATGAGATCTTTATTTTGCTGATAACGTGAATAAACTTGTTTAACCGCCCGTGCCGTTTCCATATGTTGCTCACTTACCACCATTGGCATTACCCGGCTAATGGAACCTTCCACATCAATGGCTGGAAAATGCCCTGAATCAGCCAAGTTTCTAGACAAAACAATATGCCCATCCAAAATTGCTCTCGCTGCGTCAGCAACAGGGTCCTGTAGATCATCACCTTCAGTTAGTACCGTGTAAAATGCAGTAATTGCACCTTGGTTTTCAGCACCATTACCAGCCCGTTCAACCAAAGCAGGTAAGCGAGCAAATACCGAAGGTGGATACCCTTTAGTCGCAGGAGGTTCTCCCACAGCCAGTGCAATTTCCCTTTGAGCCATGGCATAACGTGTTAAAGAATCAATGAGCAACAAAACATTCATGCCTTGATCACGAAAATATTCAGCAATGCTTACTGCCGTTTCACACCCTTTTAGTCGCATAAGCGGAGAAGTATCCGCAGGCGCAGCAACAACGACGGATTTCTGACGCTCTTCGTCTCCCAGAATATCCTGAATGAATTCTTTAACTTCACGACCACGTTCACCAACCAACCCAACTACTACTACATCAGCGGTTGTTCCCCGGGTCATCATTCCAAGTAAAACACTTTTACCAACACCGCTGCCCGCAAATAATCCCATTCGCTGACCCATGCCGACCGTGATCATAGAATTAATAGCCCTAACGCCAACATCTAACGGCTGGGTGATGGGTTTTCTAAGCAAAGGATTCATTGGTGGGCGTGTCAGAGAAATTCGTTTATCTGTTTTAATGGCACCCAAACCGTCTAGCGGTTGGCCATTGCCATCAACAACACGACCCAGTAATTCCATTCCGACAGGAATGCCTTCTTGACGATTGAGCGGCATAACACGGGAGCCAGGAACAATGCCTTTCACGGCTTCGGTGGGCATAAGATAAGTAACGGAACCTGCAAAACCAACAACTTCAGCTTCAATTTCGCCCTCGACTGTTTGAACCAAACATTGGCTACCGACGGGCAATTGGCACCCCACCGCTTCGAGAGTTAATCCCACACCACGTACCAGTTTGCCTGATGCAACCGCCGTTGTTTGTGGAATTTGACCTTGTAAAGTTTTGACTTTTTCTAAAAAATCCATGAATTGTTGCTACCGTAGCGTTCAATATTGCCCATTAAATAATCAGGGTAGATCATTCAACTGTGGACTATTCTTCAGGTTTTGCTTCTGACGATAAACCCTGCTCGTGCAAGAACTTGTCCAACACATCACGGCATCGCCTTTCGACAGTGACATCAACAGAATTGTTTTCGGTGGAAATATCACAACCGCCCCGGGATAACTCTGGCGCCTCAATTAAAAACCAGTTGTGACGCTCAATGTCGGCCACAGAAAACTGCTCTTTAATCAGTTCAATATCTTCAGGGTGCATACGAATTTGATAAGACTTTTCCCCAACAGGCAACACTTTAAGCCCATTGGTTAAAGCTTTAAAAATAACATCAGGATTAGTTGCCACTTCTTGCTTAATAACCGCACGAGCTAAACCCACAGATAAAGCAACCAACTCTTTTTGTAAGTCCATCTGCACCGTTTCAACAGGTTGATGCAAAACACCCATTAATTGTTGCCACATACCTACTTGTTCTGAAATTTGCTCGGCACCAGCTTGAATCCCTTCTTCTTTACCTGCATCCACGCCTTGTTGATGGCCTTCCTGCTCACCCTTCGAAAACCCTTCTTGATATCCCTGTGCAGTGCCTTCTTGCTTACCTTGTTCTAATCCTTCCTCATAAGCATTTTGTCTAATTTCTTCAATTTCCTCAGCCGTCGGAGGCTGTATTTCTTCTATCTCTTCAGGTGGCTCATATTTCCAATCCACTGAGCGATTCAATGCATTGGTTTTACCATCTTGCTTTTTAGGTTCTTCAACAATGGGCAAATCCCAATTTTTTGCCTCTTCAGCATATTGTTCTTCCAGCGTTTTAGCTGTAATCATGTTGCGCCTCGACAAAATTCAAACTATTCGTTACAGGAATTCTTCGCCACCGCCGCCGCCAAGCATAATTTCACCGGCATCGGCCAATCTGCGAGCAATAGACAAGATTTCTTTTTGTGCTGTTTCAACTTCACTAACACGCACAGGACCCAATGCATCCAAATCATCCATTAGCATTTCTGCCGCACGTTTAGACATATTTCCGGTGATCTTATCTTTAAGTTCATCCTCAGCGCCTTTAATTGCTTTAATAAGCACATCCTGCTGAACTTCGCGCAATATGGTTTGCATGGCACGGTCGTCCACATCCACCAAGTTGTCGAATACGAACATAAGATCTTGAATTTGCTGACTCATTTCTTCGTCTTGCTCTCGAATAGCATCCATCAGCTGACCTTCGATATTGGTATCCAGGTAATTCATAATTTCCGCTGCTGACTTCAAACCACCCATCTTCGCAGCTTGCGTACCAGCTTGACCTGCGAATTGTTTCTCCATTATCTCATTTAATTCTTGCAATGCCGCTGGCTGTACTTCTTCCAAATTAGCAATACGCATCATTAAATCAAGACGAACTTTTTCGGGGAACTGCGCCAAAATTTCAGCGGATTGTTCTGCTTCAAGATAAGATAAGACTATAGTTTGAATCTGCGGATGTTCATTACGAATAATACCGGCTACCTGCTTGGAATCCATCCACTTAAGGGAATCCAAACCTTTCGCTCCACCACCCACCAGAATTTGGTCAATCAGATTAGCCGCTTTATCTTCGCCTAAAGCTGCGGTTAAAGCTTTCTTCACAAAGTCTTGGCTATGGAAGCCAATCGTACTGTAATTTTGAATTTCTTCGATGAAGTGTTTATGCACCGCCGTAATTTTAGGCTGTGTCATTTCATCCATCGAGGCCATCGCCTGGCCCAGTTTTTGAACCTGCTTTGGTTCCAAATGTTTTAATATTTGAGCAGCATCTTCCTCTGTCAAGCTTAAAAGCAATATTGCAGCTTTTTCAACACCCTCCAACTTACCTACATCGTAAGCCGGACTTGATTCCATCATAGCGTTGGTATCTATATTAGCGAGTTCTGTAGCCATTATTATTCATCCATCAGTAGCCAGCCACGAACAACCTGTGCTGATAATTCGGGCTCGTTAGCAACTAGGGCACGTACCACTTTCAATACATCTTCATCTTTATGTAAATCCGGTAACATCAGTGAACCATCAGGAGAGAATCCAACCTGACCTTCATCAAACTCTTGCGAAAGCATGTTGATGGTCTCATCGCCAAGATCCAACCCTTCATCAGCACTATACTCGTCTGTTTCGGTTGTGTCTTCTGGGTAAATCAATCGTTTCAACATTGGTCTGACAATAAACATCATCATCACAATAATAACCAATCCACCAACCACCAGTTTCAGGGCCTTCATAAACCAAGGTTGTTCCCAAATTTCTGGCTTAACCATATCAGCGTCATCAACACGGCTAAAGGGGATACTAACCACCTCCAAAGAATCGCCACGAGTAACATCAAACCCAATCCCACCTTGAAGCACGCGTCTCAAGTTCATTAATTCATTTTGGCTACGAGGTTCTATTGTTGGATTACCTTCCGCGTCAGCAGATTGCAAGTAGTCAACAGCAACCGATACACTGATTCTTCTTATAACGCCGGTTTGTTGTTTGGTATGACTTATTGTTGTATCTAATTCATAGTTGCGCGTTGCTTCTTTTTCTTGAACTTCCTGGAGAGGAGCGCGCAGCATTACTGCCGGTTGCTTGTTGCGGAATATTTGCATCTAGCGGCGGCTGATTTGTTAATGCACCAGGTATTCCGGCAATTACACTGCCAATCGAATTATTTTCCATGGTCATTTCACTGCGTACCGCAGGCAAATCAGGGTTATAACGCTTTTGAGTTTGTTCAACAGAAGTAAAATCCATTGTTACATCAACTTGAGCCGTATAATTCTCCATGCCCAATACAGGAATCAGAATCGAATCAATCTTTTCCATGTATTCACGTTCACGTTGTTTTTCCATATCGTATTCTTTACGAGAACGTGAAGACAACGAATTTTGAGAGCCGGAATTCAACAAGCGACCATTATTATCGGTTATGGTAACTCTGTTAGGTTCTAACCCCTGCACAGCTGAAGAAACCATATCAACAAGAGAATCAACTTCTTCTCCGGATAATATAGAACCTCGACGCATTGTCAGTACTACTGTAGCACTGGCTTTCTTTTCACGCCTGGCAAATACATTTTCTTTAGGTAAGGCTAATAACACTTTAGCTTTAGTAATGGAGCCCATATCTTCAATTGTACGAGCTATTTGTTGTTCTCTTGCGTGCTTAAGACGTTCCTTTTCAACCCGTTGACTAACACCAAACCCCATGTCTTGCATGATGATATCTTCGCCAGCTTTTGGGTCTTGACTAATTCCTTGTCTCGTCAAACCTAAACGAATGTCTTTAAAGTGTTCTTCATTAACATATATAGTATTGCCTTCTAGGCGATACTCTATTTCGTTCTGATCAAGGTAATCAAGCGTTTCAATTAACTCTTCTGTTGGCATTTTAGCAAGAGGACGAAAATCAGGCTCTTGCGCCCATACAACAATAAAAATGGCAATGGCGACACAGATAACCAGTGCGATCACCAACACAATCTGGCGCAACATGTCCACACTTCCCAATGCGTCCATAAAACCAGACTTTTGTTCGGTACTCATTTCGGTGTCTAGATCATCACCACCGGTTGCTATTGCGAGTTCTGTTCCTGTTGCGTCAGCCACGATTCACCTCTTCTCTTATACCGGCATGTTCATGATTTGCTTGTAAGCTTCCATAACTTTATTGCGAACCTGAACGGTTGCCTCAAAAGCAATGCCTGATTTTTCTTTAGCAACCATAACGTCCGCTAAACTTAAACTGTCGTCGCCCATTTCAAACCTTTTAATCTGCTCTTTCGAGTGCAGTTGCATACTGTTAACACCGTTGACGGCATCACTCAGCATTTCCGAGAAATTTTTACTAGAAGGATTAGTTTGAATAGATGGTATTTCAGGCATGCCAATCTTGGTTTGTGAAGCCATTGATTGCAATTCGCTGTATAAAGACTGTGCTTTAATGTCCATCGTTCTCCCCCTCCTGAGGGTGACTATTAATTGACACTCAATTAATAAGTTAATTCGATAACAAGATAAAGCAATAGACGTGCCAAAATTAACATGTTAAATATCAACACGTTAACTGGTTTCAGGAAGGGGTTTATAGTGTTCACAACAATCAAGAGTAAACGAATTGCTCGCTTACTCTTGATTGTTGCTCTTAAGATTTAGGCAGGAAATTCAATTCCCATCTCTCTCATTCTGGCGAGTTTATAACGTAAAGTTCGCGGGCTAATACCCAGTTTTTCTGCCACTTGTTTGCGACTACCATTGCAGGAAACTAATGTATCCAAAATAATTTGATGTTCTTGTTGGCGTAATTCATTACCTAAAACATTTGCAGAAGGGACTTCAGACCGACTTTCTTCTGCAGCTACAAATGACTCAATAGGTAAATCATCCAACATCAGATCTTGCACTTCGATCTGATTTCCATCATTCAATATAAGCGCTCGTTGAATAAGGTTCTCCAATTCACGAACATTACCGGGCCACTGATGTTGCACTAATTTATTACGAGCCGAGGCAGATAACACGGGTATTGGCAGCCCTTGCTGACGAGCATGACGCTCCAACATGTGTTCCGCCAAAGGTACTATGTCATCAGGCCTTTGACTTAAAGGTAACCAAGTAAGTGGGAATACATTTAATCGATAATACAAATCTTCTCTAAACTTACCCTCTTGAACCGCCTTACGAAGATCTCTGTTGCTGGTTGCAACAACTCGAACATCTAATGAAATTGTTTTACTGCTACCAAGACGCTCCACTTCTCTTTCTTGCAGCACTCTCAATAATTTAGCCTGCAAGCCCAAATCCATTTCAGTTATCTCATCCAATAAAATTGTTCCACCCTGAGCCTGCTCAAATTTACCCGGACAAGCCTGCAAAGCCCCAGTAAACGCGCCTTTATCGTAGCCAAACAAGGTTGATTCCAGCATGTTTTCAGGAATAGCAGCGCAATTAATCGCAACAAAATGAGAATCTTTTCGGTTCGACTGGTCATGAATATAACGAGCCAATACCTCTTTACCAGAACCACTCGGTCCCAGAACCATAACTGTCGCATCCGTTTTAGCCACTTTTTGGGCTATCTGCAGCAATTGTTTACTACTTTTATCACCAACAACCGGTGTGCAAGATTCCACTTTTTGGGCTGGTGCATAACGCCCAACAATATTAAGTAAAACTTCTGGCGAAAAAGGCTTAGCCAAATAATCGGTTGCTCCCTTACGCATCGCTAAAACTGCATCATCGATAGTGGCATAAGCGGTCATCAATAAAATAGGTAAATTTGGAAGCTTGCTTTTGATGCTCTGCAACAAGTTTAATCCTGTTATGCCGCCAAGCTGAATGTCGCTAACCACGATATCTACATTATGATCTTGTAATTTGACTAAGGCGGATTCAGCACTTTCGCAGGCCAGCACATCATATCCCCCAAGCAACAAAGTATCAGTCAATGCTTCGCGCAGGCCTGGGTCATCTTCGACCAACATAATATTCGCTTTCAACATGATTTAACTCCTAATCGCAAATGCTGCGGACTCAAACTCATCAATCATTCCTTTCGCGGTTGCTTCACAAACTCGATGAATGGGTAAGCGCATACCTATACATGCACCGCCTGTGTTTTGGTTGCTAATTGTTACGGCACCCTCATGGGCCTGAGCTACAGATTTGACTACCGCCAAACCTAAACCAGTACCTTGTGAACGTGTCGTAAAAAAGGGTTCAAATACCTGCCGTAAATCACCTTCAGGTATTCCTGGTCCTTCATCCGCTATTAGAACCTCCACCATATTTGGTTCCGCCTTACATCTTCTTGCAACAAAAGATATCGGTTTTCCCGCAGGAGAATAATGCAAACTATTGTGGATCAGATTTTGAAAAGCGCTTGCTAAAGCAGTCTTGTTACCCAAGATAATAAGGTCAGGCTCAAGTACATCCACTTTCAACTTGCACCCTTTGGAAATTAGCATGGCTTCTGAACCTTCATGAATTTCCGTCATAAGGGTACTTAAGGATAACTCTGCAACAACCTGCTCTTCCCCACTTTTGGCAAACAGCAGCATGTCATTAATTTGGCTTTCTAAATCTTTTAATCTTGACTGCAACTTGTGACAAAACTGCTCACGGGAGTCATCGGAAATTGTTGGATTCAACAAATTTGCTGCATAAAGTGTTGCTGCAGATAATGGTGTACGCAACTGATGAGCCAAAGATGCCACCATTTTGCCCAACGAGGACAATCGCTGCATATGACCTACTCTTTGCTGTAACAGTCTTGTTTCTGTTAAATCAGTTAACAATATTAACTGCCCAGGTTCTTCTACCAGCGCAGATATTGATAATTTAACTCGCCTGCCATCGCTTAGAGAAATCTCATGTCCATCGTCCTGACGAGGGCGAAAAGAACGAGAAATAATCGTCCTCCAAAGCTGTCCTTCCAATGGCTCACCTAACATGTCTTTTGCCGCTGCGTTAGCTTGTTTAACGTACCCTTTTGCGTCTAATAACACTACGCCAGCTGGCATTACATCTAAAATATGACTCACACTTCGAGATGATGTAGATGCGCTTTCCTGCATAAAAGAGTCCGCTGCTGCACTTTCCATAGCAACTTTCGTTGATGCCGAATGAAATTTTACTGCTGCTGTTTGCAGATTAGAATGCTGCATACTCACCTCGTGTCAAAATAATTACGATTAGAGATTTGCAGGGAATGTGCCAACATTTTTTATTATATAATTCAATAAGTTAAATTGAATCTAGAGAGAAATAAGCAGTGTCACTAAACCGACACTTAATCAGAGGAAGATAAAAAACAAATTTAAAGGAGGTAGAAAGACAAGACATACAGAACGTCAGATTACGCTTAAAAACCTAACAAAAAACTCAACGACTAATATCGTATTTACGCATTTTCTCGACTAATGTAGTTCGACGCATACTTAAAAACTCCGCCGTTCTCGCCACCACCCAATCATGTTGCTCAAGAGCTTGTTTGATCATATCCACTTCTAGAGTAGACAAATAATCCTTAAGGTTTAATCCGTCCGGTGGCACCACACCCAAACTAGATTCACTAGAGGAAGACGTACTATCCACCTTCACTTCAACAGGTGCATCAATCTCAGATTCATCGTCATCTCGGAACAAGGCATTCAAAGCCTCCCTTTCCGTTAATTCATCTGGGTATTCAGGCTGAAAATCACTAAACTCGACGTGCTGATACTTGGGAGGTAAATCCTGAACATTAACAACCTGATTAGGATAAAGAATCACCAATCGTTCCACCAGGTTAGACAGCTCTCTAACGTTCCCAGCCCACCGATGTTCCATTAATGAAGTAATGGACTCCTCGGTAAATTTAACACTTTTACCTTCTCTGCTTTCGAAACGAGATATAATCTCCTGAAGCAGTAGTGGGATATCTTCTTTTCTTTCTCTTAAAGCTGGGCTTTCGATAGGAAATACATTTAATCGATAATACAAATCTTCCCTAAAATCTCCAGCATCAATCATAACTTCCAAATTTCTATGGGTCGCCGCAATAATTCGCACATTGCAATCGATGGGTTTTGTCCCCCCAACTCGTTCAAAAGTACGTTCCTGCAAAACCCGAAGCAATTTGACTTGCATTTGTAGCGGCATATCACCAATTTCATCAAGAAATAATGTACCACCCTGTGCCAATTCAAAACGTCCTTTGCGTGTTGTTACCGCGCCTGTAAATGCACCTTTTTCATGCCCAAACAATTCGCTTTCCAACAACTCTCCAGGAATAGCACCACAATTAACCGGGATAAATGGTCCTGACTTACGATTGGATAAAAAATGGATATTGCTAGCGATAACTTCTTTGCCAGTTCCTGACTCCCCTAATACCAATACATTCGCATCCGTTGGTGCAACCTGTTGGATCATACGGCGAATACCATGAACTTCGGAGCTTTTGCCAACTAAATTTTGAAATGCCGCGTCAGGGCCAGATGAAGTACTACCAGGCTTGTGTTTAATATATTCTTGGCAACGATGCAGCAGTCGAGCTAACTCAGGATACTTAATTGGTTCTTTTAATTCGCCAACAACGTTTGCCAATTCACTTTGTAAATGGCCAGTATCATGCACAATAACAAAAGGCAGGCTTGGGCAGCCCTTAATAGTCTGACGAACAGACCCAGTATCCTCGCCATCAATAATAACGGCATCGATACCGAGAGTAGTTTGAATAAACGACGGTGCATCATTTGGGGAAACAACGGAGCAATCCTCACCAATGAAGGTGCAGACAACTTCTAAATTTTTATAGCGTGCTTCCCTAGAACTTATTATTAGTATGTGGCTCATTGGAATTGGATTCTTTCCTACCTTATGTTCCTAGTTTGCTGGGGATTGATTCATGTTGCAACCCTGTAATTAAGAAAAACGTCATTTATTTGACGACTCAACCTATTTACAAGCAATTTCTTTACATTTCAAAGGCGAATAAAGAAGAAAAGATAGAGAAAAGAGAATAAATGAAAAGAATACTAACCAAATTAACCTCAGTTCAGGAAAGAGGTCCTTATCCGGAACGGAGGTAAACTAATAATATGAAAAATTAAAAAGCCACAAAATAATGGAGCAACCAAGACTGGTCGATCTATCGAGGTGAGCAAGCCTAGGGTCTATTGATCCAGTGATCCGGAAGACCAAATAATAGAAAACCCAAGAGCACCAGCTCTCGGGTTTAGGGAGATATAAAAAGGAATAGTAGTCGGTATCACCAACCAGGCAATATACTAATACTTAACACTAGTACCTTGCCAAAACAGCGAATAACTAACCCAGTAAGCTAAGAACTTGCCCTTGGCGTTGATTAGCTTGAGACTGAACAGCTATAGCAGCTTGGCTCAAAATATCATTAGCCGCCCTATCCGCAGTCGCCTGAGCAAAGTCTGTATCACCTATTCGGCTATTAGCAGCAGCTACATTTTCTTGTGTCTGCGACAAATTTCGCGCAGAACTTTCAAAACGATTTTGAACCGCACCAAGATCTGATCTAGCGCTACCAACAACTTCAAGCGCAGAATCTGCTGCCGAAATAGCATCTTGTGCACCTTGAGCAGTAGAAACATTAACACTCAAAAGGCCACTTAGGTTCGAAGCAAAATCTTGAGTATCCACACTGATGCTTTGTCCTGCATTAGCGCCAACCAGAAAATCAAGACTGCCATTGCTTTGCAGCAAAGGTTTGCCACCAAATTCAGTTTGATCAATTGTCTGCTGTATGTTGTCTTGCAACTGAGTAATTTCAGACTGAATCGCATCACGATCAGATTGGTTTAAAATACCGTTGCCTGCCTGAACAGATAACTCACGAATTCTATTCGCATCATTATTAATACCTGAAAGACCACTTTCAGCTACTTGTGCCAATGAAATGCCATCTTGTGAATTTCTAAATGCCTGCCCAAGACCATTCTCCTGAGCAGTTAAGCGATCAATGATTTGCTGAGCAGCAGCACCATCAGCCGCACTATTGATACGTTTACCTGAAGCTAAACGCTCAAATAACGTATCTTGTTTATTTTGCACTTGTTGCAAAATAGACGAATTATTTTTCGTATCCAGATTAATCATAATCTACCCCGTCTTTAATACCTCACTTATGAGTATAGCAAAACAGTGTTTAAATAGTAATCGCCTATTGGTTATTAATGATCATACTTTTATAAGAGTTGTATACTTAAAAATACCTTACGTTTTTGCCTCCTTAACAAAGCATCAGCGATGATTTAGCTTACTAATTGAAAACCAATAAATTAGTAATAAAAAATAAGTTGATTAAACACCTTATTGGGCCGGCATACGCTTAAAAATATTAGATTGCATATCGTTAAAAATCACTTAAAAGGCCCCCCGGGCAAGTCAACAATTTACTTCCGAATAGCTATTCCGTAATTTTTCAATGCTTCCATAAGTTCATTCCTTAAATTGATCAGGCTGAATCGAGTTGATACCAAAAGAACAATGGCAACTCAATACAAAGACTAAACGACAATTCACTTACCACTCCAGAGCTTAAAATACGTCAAAGTATCGATATACAAACCTAAAAGAGATCAACACCCCTACCGATATTTCCAAGCTTCTTTTTACGGTAATCAGCATCCTTTCTTAAGGTAGGTTTAGCTATTTCACACTCTCGAATATCGAAGAGTTTGAATGAACAGCATTCAACAGTTTTATTAGGCTAAGCATTCATTTTAACTATCACTTTATTAACCACCTTAAAAACAATAACCATATAGTTAAGCGCTTTCCTATCATTACGCGTGTCTGAATAGATTTCCATCAAGCTATAATATTTTAACCTTAAATAATAGACGAAATAGAAATTAACTATCGTCCTCATCCGCACACCAATGCTTTTCAAACGACTTCAAAACCCATGACATTCCCTAGAAAATATTTCCCCATATCTATTCCGCCTTCTTTTCACCCTATATTTAAAGGGAATATCCCGGGATATGTAATCAGGCTTGTATTCAAAAGTACCTTTTGGATGCCAATAGAAAATAAAAAGACTTGGAAATTTATCCCCCTGCACCTATCCTTAGCTAAGAATAGTAAATTATCCTACCTACCTGATTGCGGAGTAACGGACTCAATGAACTTACGGAGCACAGAGAGAAGCTCTTCTGCGGTTGCAAACAAAATCGACAAACCCCTACTACTAATAGAGGACAGTCGCAGTGTTGCCAATATTATTCAAACTCAAATTCAACAAAAATGGCAATGCCCCGTACATACGGCACCAACCTATGAAGAAGCGATAAAGCTACTGAAAGCTCACCGTAAAGAGTACTTTCTTGCCATCAGTGACCTAAATCTACCAGATGCCCCTAATGGGGAAATAATGAATCTGATCAAGCGAACCGGTTTACCAACAATTATCATTACCGGCAGCGCTGAAAAAGGACATATTCAAAAGAACAAGTATAGTGGGGTGGTCGATTTTATTTTAAAGAGCCAAACTAACTCCATTAACTACTTAGTAGAACAGGTTGGTCGATTTTACTTCAATCAATATACAACCCTGCTCATTGTTGATGACTCAAAGTTATCTAGAGACATGCTCACTCAGGTTCTCACCAATCAAAATTTTAGAGTGTTAAACGCCGTTAGCGCCGAAGATGCTCTTGAAGTAATGAAAGAACATCCTGAGGTTAAACTCATTGTCTCAGATTATGTAATGCCTAAGATGAACGGCGTTGAGCTTACATCTGCACTGCGTAGAAAGTTAGATAAGTCCAAACTCTCAATAATTGGGTTATCCTCCGACAATGAGCCCCGCCTAGGTTTAGAATTCATACGCAATGGGGCCAACGATTTTCTGACTAAACCATTTATCTCTGATGAGCTCAACATGCGCATCAATCAGAATCTCGACACTATGCGGTATATCGAAGTAATTGAAAATATTGCCAATCGAGACTACCTAACCAATTTGCACAATCGACGCTACTTTTATGAGACCGGCGAAAAATTACGTAAATCGACACAAAAAAATGACAAACACTTTGCTGTTGCATTATTCGACATAGATTTCTTCAAAAAAATTAATGACACACTAGGTCATGATATTGGAGACAAAGTATTGATCGAATTTGCAGCGCTAATGCAAGAATTTTTCTCAGACAACTTATGTGCACGCGTGGGTGGCGAAGAATTCGTCGTATTGTTTGACTCTTCTAGTCACGATGTCGCTGTAAAATTAGAAGGATTTCGAAGAGCCTTGGAAAACAGCCAGTATGAATTTGATGGTAATCCGGTTTCAATAACCGTTAGCATCGGCTGTAACTGCGTCTGTGGCGACACCATGGACGGCTCTCTTAAAGTAGCTGACGATTATTTATATCAAGCAAAAGAGCAAGGTAGAAATCGAGTTATTGGTAATTTCTCCTAAACTTCATTTCTTTTGAACTTCCTCATACATCTAACGCTTCAGCGCAGGCACTCAGCAATAGAAAAAAGTAGCTGAGTGACTGCAAGACCTCATACTCACTTCTCTCTTATACAGCCTTATGCGGCTGCACAATCATTTAGATTAACCTGAGTTAATCTAAATGATTAATAGTAGACTAATGCCCGTTGCTAATTTACCCTCCTATGGGATTTCTTTCAGCATACTTTAACTTTTCATGATTTTGGCCAATTTATAAGCACTTCTAACTAAGTAAACATCACTAAAACATGACCAAAATCAAAGTAAATGTGGCTTTTTTTCGTTCTGCGCTGGTAAATAGTGATGAAAGCGATAAAATCACTCCCTAAGTTACCCAAATTCAGCTCATTTGAGGCTATATTTTTTAAGCATTGTATGTATTGTAACCATTTTATTCGCACCTCATTAGTGTTCAGTCTTCTTATGCCTGTTGCGGCCCAAGAACAGTGCTTGGCACCCTTAAAACCCTTTGAAAACAGTGGAATAGCGAAAGATAACGAAATTGTCGTTCAAGCTGAAAATGTTGAAATTCAACAAGATACAGTGGCGAAATTCCGAGGAAAAGTTGCTATATCCAACAAAAAAGCGCTAATAAAAGCTGAACAAGCTTTTATTAATAAAGATAGCCAGCAGCTGTCCGCCGAAGGAAATATTCAATATTCCGACCAACAAATACAAGTTGCTAGCGAAAAAGTAGAGCTGGACATCAATAGCAATAGTTTGCAGTTAAGCGCGACTGATTATCGACTAAGACAATTTTCAGGAAGAGGAACAGCAGAACAAATTCTGCTAGCAGAGGATGAAGGCGTAAGGCTCGAAAATGTGAGCTTTAGTAGTTGCCCTGCTGAATCAGAAGATTGGCGAATTCAAGCTAGCTCTATAGAACTGAAGCCGGGTAGTTTATGGGGCACCGCTAAACATACTCGTTTTTATGTCAAAGATATCCCCATTTTCTATTTACCCTATTTCGCCTTTCCAGTTACAGAATTGCGTCAATCCGGATTATTGTTTCCTAAAATATCCAGTAAAAACAGCACAGGCTTATCCTACGAACAACCAATTTACTGGAATATTTTACCCAATGTTGATGCCACTATTTCCCCACGCTATATGACAGAACGTGGCTTACAGCTAAAAACAGAATTGCGCTACCTAACAAATCAACATGCCGGAGAAATTAATGTTGAATATCTAAGCGACGACAAAGATAGTGCGACATCTGACCAACGCCATTTTTATCGTTTTGCGCACAGAGGTTATTTTGACGAAAACTGGTCTGTTGATGCTGAGATTAACGGCTTAAGCGACGACAATTACATTGCAGATTTTGGTTCCGATTTCTATAACCGTGCAGACACTCACCTATTTAAAACAGTAGGTTTATCCTTTCATGATGAAGATTTAAGCTTTTCTGCCAAATTCAGAGACTTCGAAATAATTGGCGACCATCCCAACAGCTATCGTGCACTTCCGGAAATGAAGCTCCAATACAACGCTTGGCAATATGGCTTAAACGAATTAAAAATAGATTCAGAGCTGACATATTTTGATAATGGCGAAGATGATGTACCAAAAGCAACGCGTTTACATATAGCGCCAACATTAAGCTTACCTTACCGCACTAGTTGGGCTGAGTTTTTGGCCGAAACCAGTTTACTACATACTCAATACCTTCAGGACAACACCACTGGACAGCTAGACAAAAGGGTCAACCGTACATTAGGTCGAGTGAGACTTTATGGCTCAATGTCTTTAGAAAGGCCTGTAAGTTGGTTTGGTTCGCAAGTTACCCAAACATTAGAGCCCAAATTCCAGTACCATTACACCAGTTATCAAGATCAAAATAACATTGGCCTATACGACACAACACGTCTATTAAATGATGTTGTAGGGTTATTTAGAGGACAGGAATTCACTGGCCTAGATCGCATTAGCGACACCAATCAAATAGCGTTAGGTGTAACATCCAGAATATTAGATGAAAACAATACGGAACAATTCAGCCTAAGTTTGGGTCAGATATTCTACTTTGACGACAATAAGGTGCTTGAAGCAACAAAAGAAAGCAATCGTTCAGCGATTGCGGCAGAATTGGATTGGAATATCAGCAGTAAATGGATTGTGCAGTCTGAAATTCAGCTATCCAGCCAAAGTGAAAAAATAGAACGCAGCAATTTGGCTTTAGAATATCGCCTAAGCCAAAATAAACTAGTACAAATTAATCATCGGTATGTTCGAGATCTTTCCGGTGATAAAATTGATCAACTAGGAGTTACCGCATCTTGGCCCTTATCCCAGAATTGGCAATGGGTCGGTCGGTACTATCGAGATATGAATTTAAGCCGCTCTACTGAGAGTTTTGTCGGCATCCAATATGAATCATGTTGTTGGGCAATGCAGTTAGTTTGGCAGCGCCATTTAAGCAATCGATTCGATAGACTTGGTAACCAGAGCATCAACGAGTATGATTCTGGCATTAATTTTAAGTTCGTATTTAAAGGGATGGGAAGTCGAAAAAGTAGCCGGTCTTTACTAGATGAAGGTTTATACGGTTATCGTCGTCCTTATTTTTTAAGTCATTAACAAACAAGACTATTCATGAATTACACACAAGTATTATCAGTTTTATTTGGGCTTCTACTATCTTTTAGCATTCAAGCACAGCAACAAATGCTGGATAAGGTAGCCGTTATCGTCGATCAGGGTGTTATCCTGGAAAGCGAAGTAGTAACACTATTAGCAACCGTAAAAAGTAACGCCATTAAGAGCAGTCAAAAGCTCCCAACAGACAATATTTTGCGTACCCAAGCCATAGAAAGGCTAATAGTTCAAAACTTGCAGATGCAAATGGCCGAAAGAATGGGTATCCAAATTAGCGATCCTCAACTAGAACAAACCATTACCAACATCGCAGCAGAACAAAACCTGACATTGGAGCAATTGCGCGCAGGTGTTATTGCCGATGGCATGGCCTATGATAATTATCGTCAACATGTGCGCACAGAACTCGTGACAGGTGAAGTCACTCGCGCCAATGTCAGGCGAAGAATTTACATCACCCCTCAAGAAGTAGCTAACCTGGTTAAACTCATTGATGAGCAAGGTGCGGATCAAGTTGAATATCAACTGGGCCATATTTTAGTAGGATTTCCAGCTCAGCCAACCCAAAAAGATATTGATTCAGCCAAAGATCGTGCAGGAAAAGTACTGATTATGCTCAACGATGGGTCCGACTTTAGCAAAATTGCCACCACAGCATCATCTGGTGCCAAAGCGCTGGAAGGCGGTGACTTGGGATGGATGAACGTGAATTCCATGCCAACCTTGTTTGCCGAAGCAGTTCAAGGTGGTCGTAAAGATGATTTAATTGGTCCTATTCGTAGTGGTGCGGGATTCCACATTTTGAAAATAAGGGATATTCGAGGACTGCAAGTAGCAGAAGTCAAAGAAGTAAACGCACGGCATATCTTAATAAAGCCCACAGTAATATTAAGTGAAGAGCGAGCCGAACAAATGCTGAAAGAATTCAGCGTACAAATCCAAAACGGTGAAGCCGACTTTGCCGTTCTGGCTAAAGAACATTCTGTTGACCCCGGTTCGGCCCTAAAAGGCGGAGAATTAGGTTGGGCAGATCCAAGCATGTACGTACCTGCTTTTAAAAACGTAGTGGCAAAACTTGAAAAAGACGAAATAGCACCGCCGTTTCGCTCCATGCATGGCTGGCATTTAGTGCAACTAATCGATAGTCGAGTTGATGATGTCACAGACAAATTAAAAGACGAGAAAGCTTATCAATTACTGTTCAAACGTAAGTATGCTGAAGAACGTGATTCTTGGCTTCGAGAAATGCGCGACAGTGCTTTTGTAGAAGTGTTAACTGATTAACACAACGGGAATAGCAAATATGCCGATAAAAATAGCTGTCACACCAGGTGAGCCCGCAGGTATCGGCCCAGACTTAATCATTCAGCTTGCGCAACAACAATGGACTGCGCAACTGGTTGTGTTCGCTGACCGCGACATGCTAATGCAAAGGGCAAAGCAATTAAATCTGCCCTTGGCGTTATTAGACTATTCCCCATTAGAGCAAACGGTTCAAAATCCCGGGCAACTCTATATTTCTCATGTGCCAGTTGAAACACCAGTAGAACCTGGCGAACTCAATTCAGAAAATGGACTTTATGTCGTTGAGACGTTAAGACAAGCCAGCGAAGCCAATATTAGTGGTGAATTTGATGCTGTCGTTACTGGCCCAGTACACAAAGGCATTATCAATCAAGCAGGTGTTTCCTTTAGTGGCCACACCGAATTTTTTGCCTTGCAAAGTAATTGTTCTGATGTGGTAATGATGTTAGCCACTGAAGGCTTACGAGTAGCACTGGTTACCACGCACATTCCGCTAGCCTATGTGAGTAAAGCCATTACGCCAGAACGTCTGGAAAAGGTTATCACCATTCTCAATGATGATTTAAAATCGAAATTTGGAATCGAAAAACCAAGAATTTACGTTTGTGGTTTAAATCCACATGCTGGCGAAAATGGCCATTTAGGCAAAGAAGAATTACAAGTCATTACCCCCACTTTAGATGGGTTACGTGCTCAAGATATCGATTTAGTAGGCCCTCTGCCAGCTGATACTATTTTTCAAAAGAAATACCTAGACGATGCTGATGCAGTGCTTACCATGTATCATGACCAAGGTCTTCCCGTGCTCAAATACAAGGGGTTTGGCGCATCAGTCAATATTACCCTTGGCTTACCCTTTATTCGTACATCAGTAGATCACGGTACCGCGTTGGACTTAGCAGGCACTGGAAACATCGACAATGGCAGTTTTAAAATCGCTTTGGATCAAGCAATCCAACTCGCTTCCAGCCGGACATAATTATAGTGAAAAATAAACAGCATCTCGGCCATACTGCGCGCAAACGCTTTGGGCAAAACTTCCTTCACGATCAAGGCGTAATAGACGGCATTGTCTCTGCAATCCACCCCCAAGAAAATGAAAACCTAATTGAAATAGGCCCGGGGCTTGGCGCTTTAACAGAACCAGTCTGTGAAGAAGTATCAAAGCTTACTGTTATTGAATTGGATAGAGACTTAGCAAAACGGCTGCGCAGTCATCCATTTATGCAAGATAAGCTGCAAGTGATTGAAGCAGACGCAATGAAGTACGACTTTTCTGAGCTTTATACGCCAAATCACCCTTTACGAATCTTCGGCAATCTTCCCTACAACATATCAACACCTCTTATGTTCCACCTTTTCAAATACGTCGATTGCATTCAAGACATGCACTTTATGCTGCAGAAAGAAGTCGTCAACAGACTCGCAGCACAACCCGGGAATAAAGATTACGGCCGTCTCTCCGTAATGACCCAGTATTATTGTCAGGTCACCCCGGTTTTACATGTTCCACCTCACGCATTCAAACCTGCCCCTAAAGTAGATTCTGCTGTGGTCAGGTTAATACCACACGCCACCACACCAATATCCATAGAATATCCAGGCACACTGGAGAAAGTGTGCGCGTCAGCCTTTAATCAACGTAGAAAGACTCTACGCAATAGCCTCAGAGAACTTGTAGAAGCAAATGAGATGGAAGATTTAGGCATAGACCCCACGCGACGGGCAGAAACATTAACAATGGAAGAGTTTGCACTGCTTGCAAATTGCTTCGGTAAAAAGATCAAGGAAGATTAACAATATGAGCCAAGATATTAGTAAAAATATTGCTATAGAAGCCTCCACACAATATTTACCGAACCATACTCGAGTAGAACAAACACAATATGCATTCGCATACGAAGTAACCATCAAGAATAACAGCCAAGAAAATGTTAAATTAATAAGTAGATATTGGCTCATCACCAATGCTGACGGTAAAAAGATAGAAGTCAAAGGTACAGGTGTTATCGGTGAACAACCCGTTATCGCCCCAGGCCAATCATTCCACTACACCAGCGGTGCCATCATCGACACACCAGTCGGTGCAATGGAAGGGTTTTATGAAATGCGTCTGGACAATAGTGAAATGATTAAAACACCTATTCCTCCCTTTCGCCTAGCCGTCCCAAATGCAATTAACTAACCTCTGTTCGGGATAAGGTTTAGATCCCATACAATCATTGGTAATAATCATTACCATATAAATTAAAGGTTCCCTTTCTTATGGCAACTTATGTTGTTGGTGATATTCAAGGATGCTATTTAGGCCTAAAAAAATTGTTATCCAAAGTCGCATTTGATCCAAAAAAGGATAAACTTTGGGCTGCAGGTGACTTAATCGGAAGAGGACCACAATCACTCGAAACATTAGCCTTTTTATATGACTTAGGGGACAATTTTAATACCGTTCTGGGAAACCATGATTTGCATTTTCTCGCGGTATATCACCAAATAAGAAAACCCAACAAAAAAGACAATTTTGAGTCGTTGCTAAACTCGCCAAATGTGGCTCTATACGCCGATTGGTTAAAGAAAAAACCCCTAGCAGTAAAACTTGAGGATAAATTCTTTCTAAGCCATGCTGGTCTTTATCCCTTATGGTCAACCGAAGACGCCCTTAAATATGCACAGAGGGTAGAAAAGTATCTGAAAAGTGAAACATGCGAAACACTTCTGAAACACATGTATAACAATGAGTCCATAGCATTTAATGATGATCTCGGAGAATTAGACTCTCTCAGATTCATCATTGATGCCTTTACACGCATGCGTTATCTATGTGAAGATGGCTCTTTGGAATTTTCGTGTAAAGCCGCAGTAGAAGACGCGCCGGACCACCTTATACCTTGGTATGAACATCCAAACATTAAAAATAAAATGGAAATTAACCTGATTTTTGGACATTGGGCGTCTTTAGAAGGGTATACTCCCTATTCGCATTGCATAGCTTTAGATACAGGGTATGTTTGGGGTGGCAAATTATCCTTATTATGCCTGGATACGATGAAAATCAGCTCAATAAGCCAAATAAATTAAAGTATTAATTAAGTTAAACGATTAATAGAACCGTAATTTAATCAAAAAAACAAAAATGATACGACCAAGAGTCTTAAGAACCCATTGGGAGAAGCAATGAATATCACAGTTGCCATACGCATCATCGGCGGGTTTGCCACGATTAGCATTTTGCTATTCGTGATTAGTATTACCTCGCTTGTCAATTTAAGCTCGATTAACAACGCATCTGATGAAGTCATCGATCTGGCAATCCCCACGTTGGTTAAAAGCGACCAACTAAAAATACTGCTTTCACAAGTTAATGCCTTGACCTACAAGGGATATTACGAGCAAGATGCTACGCAACTAGAGCAGTACAAAGTCCAATTTACTGAGTACGAGCAGCAGTTTCAGACTGAACTTCAGTCTCTAAAACAAATCGTATCGAAAGAACAGGATTTACGCCGCGAAAGTAATAACCTAGATAGCCTACATCAAGCGTACTTCTCAACCGTAGAAGGAATCTTCGAAGATAAAAAAGTGGTGTTGCAACTAACCAGCTCACTGGAAGACCAAATCGTCGAAGTGGAAGATGCTGTAGATAACACCTCCACCTTAATATTAGACTTTACTGACAGCGATGAAGTATCTCGGAGTAAAGTTCTTAAATCGGCAGCAGAAGTTGGCGAATCACTGGATAACAGCCTCATGTCTGTGGTTTCAGCCAGTGGAGAGTTTCTGAAAACACGGACTAATTCTCGTGCAGAAACAATTGGCAATGAAGTCAAATTGCTAATTGAAAGAATTCAAACTCAAAGCCAAGAGATGCAAGACAAATCACAAGGTCGTGACGATTCGGGCGCATTAGAAGAAATTTCCGAAACAATCAGCTCCTTGGCAGAAGAAGTAATGGGAGGCTCAGGTTTAGTAATACAACACAACCAACGCCTTGACAGACTAAATAGCGCCGCAAGCTCTTTAGAACAAGCCATTAAACAAATGCAGGCCACATCAGAACAGTTAGACACCGTCGCTAACTTGGGTGATAAAAAAGCAGAGAGCATTAAAGAAGATGTCTCTTCTAGTGTTAACACCAGCAGGGTAAGCACTATTATCATCACATTGATATCTATTATTGCTGCGGCAGCTATTGGATTCTTCACTGTTCGTGCCATTACAATTCCACTACGAAAAGTAAATACACTACTCAACGTTGTAGCAACCGGTGACCTAACTCATCAGTTAGACGATAATTCAAAGGATGAATTTGGCGAGTTAGCCAGAAATTGTAATGCTCTGATCGACAGCCTTAAAAACTTAATATCAGGCATTAGCAATGGTGCGACCCAGCTAGCGGCAGCAGCCGAGCAAACATCAAGCGTTACAACGCAAACTACCCGCTCAATTCAGGAACAAAAATCTCAGGTCGGTCAAGCTGCTACAGCAACTACCGAACTTAACAGTACCGCGCAGTTAGTAGCAAAAAGTGCAGAAGACGCCCTAGCCCAAATTGGTCACGCCAACGTTGAAGCAGAAACAGTTAAAACTATTTCTGAAGAAAACAAAAAAACCATCATGGTCTTGGCAGGGGATGTTGAATCCGCAGCTGATGTTATTAACAAAGTGCAGCAAGACAGCGCGAGCATTGGTGGCATCTTGGATGTAATACGAGGGATTGCCGACCAAACCAATCTACTGGCACTTAACGCAGCAATTGAGGCCGCCAGAGCAGGCGAACAAGGACGAGGTTTTGCGGTAGTCGCAGATGAAGTAAGAACACTTGCCAGCCGAACTCAAGAGTCTACTCAAGAAATCCAGGCCATGATCGAGGTGTTACAGGCTGGTGCAGAACAAGCAGTATCGGTTATGCAGAAGGGTAAAGAACAAACATCTATATGTGTTACTCAAGCTGAGAAAGCGGCAGAAGCACTTAATTCAATTACCAAAGCTGTACATCAAGCTCATAACGTTAGTACTCAAATTGAGCATGCTGCACGAGAACAACATACGGTTTCCAGAGATATTAGTGAGAAGCTTGAAAATATCGTAGCTATCGCAGAAGAGACCGCATCGGGAGCCCAACATACTTCCAGAGCCAGTCACGAAGTAGCAGGATTGTCTGAAGAGCTTCAAAACTCTGTCAGAAAATTCCAAGTGTAAAGCCCGCGAATATAGAAATAGCTTTTTCTACAAAAACCGACAAAAAAAACGGCCCCTGAAACATTTCAGGGGCCGTTTTTTATCACATCATTCTTTATTATTTTATTATTTCCATCTAGACATGTAATCCTTAACCTATCGCCGCTTTAGCTTACCAAATCAATAATGCCATAACCAAAGGAAGCGAATAAAGACGAACAAGCCCTAAGACCGCTCCAAAGTAACAAAGCGATAAGCATAGGCATTCTTCGCATCAGGCTGAAAGCGCTCAGACAATACCTCTTGCCATTGCCCCTCTCCCGCATAATCGGGAAACCTTGTATCCCCTTCTACATCCAGCTCGATAAAAGTAAGATATAAACGCTGTGCCAATGGTAAAAACAAATTGTAGATAGCACCACCGCCAATAATCATCACTTCATTACTTTCCGCAGGTGTCGATGAGTCGGCACCGGCGGACGAACCTGCAACAAGCGCTAAAGCTTGCTCAGGAGAAGTAACAACATCGGCATCCGCCGCATCAAAGCCAGCTGCACTAATAATAATATTCTGACGGCCCGGTAAGGCCTTCCCAATGGACTCATAAGTCTTTCGACCCATTATCACAGGCTTACCCATTGTTATCTGCTTAAAGTGCTTTAAATCGGCTGGAAGGTGCCAAGGCATGTCATTCTCTGCCCCAATGACACGATTATGTGCCATTGCTGCAATCATCGAAATAATGGTAGTCACTATTTATACTTCACGCTTATGCTTAAGAGAACAAAAAATTAACGCTCATAAACGACTTCAACATCATAGTCGTCATCATCATCTAAATCATCGTCATCATCTAAATCTTTGGTTTCAGCTTCTATCGTATTTTTATGGTAAGTATCCCATTTAAACTCGATAGTTTTCTCTTCTTCCGGATCTTCAACTTCAACCGGAAGAGACTCCAACAAATCAGCAATCTCATGACATAGCTTATTCGTGCCTAGTTTTTGAAATGCAGATATTTGGAAAAAAGGCGCATCCCAATCTAATTCTTGACGAATCTTTATACACAATTCATCAACTTCTTCAGGCAGTAATAAATCGACTTTGTTGAACACTAACCATCTTGGCTTACCTGCCAGTTCAGGACTATACTTTTCCAATTCACCAATAATTGTTTTGGCATTCTCGATAGGATCAGATTCATCCGCCGGCAACAAATCAATCATATGCAATAAAACACGACATCTTTCCAGATGCTTTAAAAAACGAATCCCTAATCCGGCACCATCCGCAGCACCTTCGATTAGACCGGGTATATCCGCAATAACAAAACTCTTCATGGCATCAGTACGCACCACACCCAAGTTAGGTATCAGAGTCGTAAATGGATAGTCCGCCACTTTAGGCTTAGCAGCAGAAACACTGCGAATGAATGTTGATTTTCCAGCATTCGGTAAACCAAGCAATCCAACATCCGCCAGTAGTAACAACTCCAGCTTCAAATTTCGGATGTCACCTGGTGTACCATCAGATTTTTGGCGAGGCGCTCGATTGGTACTGCTCTTAAAGCGCGCATTACCTAAACCATGGAAACCACCTTTAGCAACCATTAAGCGTTGACCGTGTTTAACGGTTTCACCCAACACTTCCAACGTATCGGCATCAGTTACACGAGTACCGACCGGGACTTTTAATATTAAATCTTCGCCGCCTCTACCTGTGCAATTCGTTCTCTGACCTTTTTGACCACGTTCTGCACGATGAAAGCGTTCAAATCGGTAGTCAATTAATGTGTTGAGGTTTTCATCGGCTTCAAGATACACATCGCCGCCATCACCGCCATCGCCGCCGTCAGGCCCGCCATTTTGTATATATTTTTCACGTCGAAAACTAACAATTCCATTTCCACCGTCACCGGCTTCAGCACGTATTTCGACCTCATCGACAAATTTCATCGTATTTACCTATTTAATCCAAGCTGCGGATAAAAACCCACTCAGCTTCTCTATTCGCGTAATGATCCGCAAATATCAATTCGAATTCTTTTTTAAATTGTACCCGGAAAATATTAGATTGTATTCAAAGTTTCTACCAAATAAAAAACCCCGCAGATGCGGGGTTTTTCGACAACCAATCAAGTTCTATTGACTAATTACTCAGCAACAATGTTCACATACTTACGATTGATAGGGCCTTTAACCGTAAACTCAACTTTGCCATTTGCCGTAGCAAACAAAGTGTGATCACGACCACAACCTACATTGTCACCAGCATGAAACTTAGTGCCGCGTTGACGAACAATGATGCTACCTGCTAAAACAGTTTCACCACCATAGCGCTTTACGCCCAGACGCTTACTCTCTGAGTCGCGTCCGTTTTTGGTACTACCACCGGCCTTTTTATGTGCCATGAGTTATTGCTCCTATTATCCGCTAATGCCGGTAATCTTCACTTCAGTGAACCATTGACGATGGCCCATCTGAGAACGTGAATGCTTACGACGACGGAATTTAACAATTTTAACTTTCTCGCCACGGCCATGAGTAACAACTTCCGCAGTCACTTTACCGCCTTCGACATACGGGGTGCCTATTTTTACATCGTCACCGCCACCCAACATCAAAACATCATCAAACTCGATAGTTTCGCCTGGTGCGACTTCGATTTTTTCTAGGCGAACAGTTTGGCCCTCGGCCACACGGTGTTGTTTGCCACCACTTTGGAAAACCGCGTACATAACTTACTCCGCTCTTGCGCTATCTATTCTAACGCATAAGGATTCTAAAACAGGGCGCGAATTGTACGTGAACAGCATTCGTGCCGCAAGCCCTTGTTTGAATTTTATTTATACAAAATCAATCAAATATACACTAATTGTCACTTCCGCCACCAAATGCTGGATACTTAACGTGAATTTTGTAAAAATCGCGGCATTAAATCAATGACACGAAGTAATTCCGAATTCAAATGGACATACAAGCAATCCAAAAGTTAACAGAGCAAGACATGCTCTCAGTAAATCAGCTGATTCAAGCACAAGTCCAATCAGACGTTAATCTAGTTAATCAGCTTGGTTTTTACATCGTTAACAGCGGTGGTAAACGTATGCGTCCGTTACTTTGCGTGTTGGCCTGCAGGGCTTTAAACATTCAAGACGATAAGCTTTATAGTTTGGCAACCATTATCGAATTTATTCACACTGCCACATTATTGCACGACGACGTAGTAGACGAATCCAGTTTACGTAGAGGTCAAAAAACGGCCAACGAAGTATTTGGCAACCAAGCAACGGTTTTAGTTGGAGACTTCCTTTATACCCGTTCATTCCAAATGATGGTGAATTTACAAAAAATGCGGGTAATGGAAATTTTATCCAACGCCACCAATGTTATTGCTGAAGGGGAAGTTATGCAGCTCATGAACTGCAATGACCCCGACACTTCAGAAGAAAGCTATATGCAGGTAATTTATTGCAAAACTGCTCGCCTATTCGAAGCCGCAACGCAACTGGCCGCTGTGTTAACAGAACAAACACCCGAAATAGAAACCGCGATGCAAGACTACGGCAAATACCTGGGTACGGCATTTCAGCTGGTTGACGATATCATGGACTACTCTTCCAGTTCAGATGACATGGGCAAGAATATGGGAGACGACCTAGCGGAAGGCAAACCAACCTTACCTTTGCTATACGCCATGTGGCACGGTACAGAAGCCCAAAAGAAACTTATTCGAGATGCCATTGAACATGGGAATGGCATGGATCATTTAGCAGAAATACTCACCGCCATAAAAGAAACAAAAGCACTAGAGTATGCAAAGTCTCAAGCTCTAATTGCAAAACAACAAGCCCTTGACGCATTAAGCATTATTCCTGAGTCAAATTACAAAATTGCTTTGAAGGGATTGGTCGAGGCGGCTGTAGAGCGGGTTGCGTAATCACTCGCCATATCAAACGAGCAAGATACGATTAACTCTGTCATATCGCGTTTATTTTTTATCCACTTCTTCCAGATCACGCGATAACAATTGGTCGTCGTCATATCTGGTAACTGATTCCGGTGATTGCTCTTGAGATACGTCATCAGAAAAATCAAAAGAACTGGGTAACACGTTAACACCAAACTTTTCCCCTAACTTTACAATGGCAGGAATGGTAATTGGGGAAAACGGCAAAATCACAACAACCCCCAACCCTAGTCCCTTTATCACATTGCCAAACTGCCTGTTTGCCGAACGCATATCTTCCTGACTAGCCTTACCCAATGTGTATTGATGATAAACATACAGCATTGTCTTAGTCTCTTGAGTTTCTATCGCCAGTCCTCTTTTGATAACAAGTAAATTTCGACGCATCGAAATCAAAGCCTTTCGCTTAGCGATCTGCCCTTGTTCTACAACATAGGATTTAGCAGAATAATAAATTCTCATGAGCAATATATTTACCAGAATTTTAAAGAAATGCAACCACACCGATAAAAACAGGCAATCGCGATGATGGGAAAATAACTAGATACTATTTAACCTGAACTCAGGACAACCAAGTTTTTTACACTTTGTACTGCTAACAAGTCATCTAGGCTTGCATCATATACAAAAGACCTCAGTTAAACCTGAATAAATCTGAACTGAAAATAACTCTCTTACAGCTACCCCAAAATGCATTGAAACTATTTCGACTTCGTTTAAACCCTGAAACTATTTCCAGAACAAAAAGCCAACTCAAAATAGTTGGCTTATATTTTAGCATTGAATTTATCTTTTAGTTCAGCTCTGGTTTAACCCTCTCATTATAAAAGAGAAAAACAGTAATCAGGCCTTAATATCATGAATGAATTGCTTAAAAACTTCCGCAGCCTTCGCAACACGTGGGGCATATTTTCGAATAAAAGCTTCATCCAACTGATACTGATCATCGGTGCGCAATTCCATGTACCTCTTCAAAACCGCCTTACCATCGTAATCACATCCCGAAATACGCAATGTCAGTTCTTCAGGAGCAGCACCAAACGCCACGCCGGGTAAACTAGACAAATTATACTTATCCAATAACCTTGCTGCTAAATCTTTAGAATCGTTAATTCCAACAGATCGGAGCTGTTCCCTGAAAACGTCAAAATCCGGATAATTATAAAACGCCCCTTGCGGAGTAGGCGCTTTCACACCAAGAATTTGTAATTGCTTACTCAAATAACGATTCATATGGCTGTGTAGCTCACTACAGGCAACGATATGTTCTTCTACATCATCATGCCCCTTATAAGCTTCAATTGCCGCAACCTGAATCGGTGCAGGCACACAAGACCATAACTCACTGGCAATATTGGTCATACGTGAAAACATGCCATCGATTGCTTTAGGAATAAAACAAATGCCGATGCGCCAACCACCTAACGACAGGTGCTTAGACAAACCAGAAGAAATTGCAGTATGGGAAGGTGCATATTTGGAAATAGTGCTATACGCCTTTCCATCGTTTACAAAGCCATATATTTCATCTGAAATAATCAGAATATCTTCTTCTACGCACACCTTGGCAATAGCCTCTAATTCCTGCTCCGGAATAGTTAACCCCGTAGGATTAGAAGGATAGTTCAGTAATATTTTACCGGGATTTTGCCCCTTAGACCGAGCATCTCGAATTAACGCCCGCAGCCCTTCGGGATCGATATGATAGCCGTCTTCATCAAGAGTGGTAGCCAACTTAATAACATTGGTTCCCAGCATTTGTGCCTGAGGCGCATAACTCACCCAACTTGGCACCGGCATGATTAAGTCTCCCGCCGTTGCCATCTGCAAACTATAAATCACCAATTTGCTGCCGGGAGCAATCAATACATCATATTGAGATGTATCCAAACCAATTTTATCAGCATAATAATTTGCGACCGCTTCACGTAATGCAGGTAAACCCGCTGTCGGTAAATATTGCTTATGCTGAGTACTATTTTGCAGTGCTTCCGCCAATCGCGGTACAACAGGAAAGGGTGATTCCCCAAATCCCATATGAATAATCTCTTCACCCGCCGCGCGCTTTTTCACCACCAATTCATTAACGGCCAATGTTGGCGAAAGCTCAAATTCTGTTTGTGTTTTTGTAAGTGCAACCACTTTACTTAAATCCTTCAATAAGAAGTATTTCAACCATCCAAAGCCCTTATCCCGCTTTTAGGTTCCCCCACAAGAAACACCACTCATGTGGACCCATCAATGCATCACATGCACCCCAATACTGCTCCATTATCAGGATTATTGTCTTTATATAGCCAAAAATATTTCAATTAATAACAGTTAAAAAATCATGAACCCCGAAACTTCCCTACTGAGTAGTTTCAGGCTCTACAGGGATTTCCCCTACCTCATTCTCAGTAAAAGCAGCAAGGATCACAACAACTTTTCGGTAAATTTTTTATCTTTTTATTAACGAGGTCTTTTTGAAGCGCTTACATTCATAATGCAGATAGGGATATAAGAAATTAACAGTTAAAAGCAATTACAAATCGACAAGCATCAATCCATTGAAATTCTGAATGCAGGAGAGTGGGTGACAAAACCTATGTGGAAACGTTTAAATAGCGGTATTAAACCCGTGCTTTAAATTAGCTCAGCTATAAATTGTCTGGAGACACCGCATTTTTGATGTGCTTCTCAGACACTTCCTTCACATCACTCAACTTCTCAATTTGCAGTTGAGCATCGCCAATAACATGATCATACAAATCCAACATTTTCTGATCAAAATCAGGAGACGTTTCCGCTTTCATCTTGAATAATTGCATCTGATTAAGGAAGTTATTAAGAATATGATGGGTGGAAAACAACATGGCTTCATAAACTTTTATTTTTTCAACTTCTACTTTCTGCTTCTTACTCCGACGAAATTGATCAATCAAAGCAAAAATAGTGCAAACAAAAATGGGCAAAATAAACTCATCAACTTCAAGATGCTCAACATCTTCCAAAAACAAAATAAAACGCTCAAATAAATCAATATCCGTTAAAAACGAAAATACATAAATCAACACCGCCAGAACCAACCCGACAATAGTTAATTTGAAATCTCTCATTGTCTACACCTTCATATTTGGCAAATTTGATCGCTTTTGATGCGCTCTAATATAGAGACCGCAATTTAATAGATATAAGGCTAACATACCAAGCCATACTTCGTATTTACACAAAACTAAACCAAAAGCAGATCAGAGTCAGAGAGATCCCTTTGATTTAAATGTCTTTCGCCCGCTCTCTTAATACAAACTTCTGGATTTTTCCGGTGGCGGTTTTGGCTAACTCACCAAAAACAACAAATTTTGGACATTTGAAGCGGGCCATATTATCCCGGCAGAAAGCAATAATCTCATCACTAGTGACGGACTGCTCATCTTTTAATTCCACAAAGGCGCAAGGCACTTCGCCCCATTTTTCGTCCGGCTTGGCCACCACTGCAGCACATGCCACCGCAGGGTGACGAAACAACACATCTTCCACTTCAATAGATGAAATGTTTTCACCACCGGAAATAATAATATCTTTGGAGCGATCTTTAATTTCGATATAACCATCGGGGTGCATCACCGCCAAATCCCCGGAATGAAACCAACCATTTTTAAACGATTCTTCCGTGGTTTTAGGGTTCTTCAAATAACCTTTCATCACAATATTGCCGCGAATAAACACTTCACCAATAGTTGTGCCATCGCTTTCAACCGGTTGCATGGTTTCAGGGTCGGCTACCATCAAATCTTCTTGCAGCTCATAAGGCACACCTTGGCGCGCCTTCAACACTGCCCGCTCCTGCGGCGAACGCACATCCCAATCCGGGTTCCAGGCGCAAACGATTGATGGGCCGTACACCTCCGTTAAACCATAAACATGAATCACATCAAAACCCAGCTCTTCTATTTGCCTAATTACCGAAGAAGGTGGCGCAGCCCCGGCGGTCATCATGGAAATAGAATTCGCCAAGTCGTAATCATGCTCCTGCCCGGCCTGAATAATCATACTCATCACAATTGGCGCACCACATAAATGCGTCACACCGTGCTCTTTAACCGCAGATAAAATCTCGTGGCCCTCGGTTCTACGCAAGCAAACGTGCGTTCCCGCCAACGCCGTAATCGTCCACGGAAAACACCAGCCATTGCAATGAAACATAGGCAAGGTCCATAAATACACTGGAAAATGCGGCATCGCCCAGGTCACAGAGTTACTAACTGCATTCAAATAAGCACCGCGATGAGAATACACCACGCCTTTTGGATCGCCCGTGGTGCCGGAAGTGTAATTTAAGGTAATGGCATCCCACTCATCATCGGGCAAGGCATTGATATAACTCTCCCAGCTATCGCCACCCGCAATAAAAGCTTCGTAATCTTGTGTACCCAACAAATCCCCATCACCCAGATATTCAGCATCATCAATATCTATCACCAAAACTGGCTGCTTAACTGACTTAAGTGCTTCCGCAATTACGCTAGAAAACTGCCTATCGGTTAACAACACCTTGGCTTCACAGTGATTCAAAATAAACCCCAGCGCTTCCGCATCCAATCGAATATTCAACGAATTCAACACCGCGCCAGACATAGGCACACCAAAGGACGCTTCCACAAACTCCGGAATATTGGGTGCCATAATCGACACCGTGTCACCTTTATTCACACCACTTTTAACAAGAGCCGATGCCAACCTGCAACAGCGTTCATAAGTTTGCAGCCAATTACGCCTAATAGCTCCATGCACAATCGCCGGCCGTTGTGGATACACCTTCGCCGTGCGTTGCAACAGCGAAATCGGCGACAGCGGCACAAAATTCGCGTCATTCTTGTCTAAACCGGTGGCGTAAATATTGGAGTTACTCATGGTGTGTACCTTATAAGGATTTTGTTCAATGGAAAGGAATAAACATCAATTTTTCCCATGCATAGTGTTAAACCAAATCTTAAAAATTCAAATAGGACTTTGGTACTACGCTTGGAAATTACGCAGTGAAGGATTTTTACAGGGTTAATTGTTTACCGTCAAAAATAATAAGGAAAAATCAAAAGGGGAAATAAAGAAGACCTTATCTTGGCGCATATAAAACTCTTATGTTATGTTGATTCCTGAAAATCTCATTATTCAGCGGTACTAGAATTAAGGATTAAACCTATGCCCCAACTTACCAACGCACAAAACAGCGACTCTGATTCAAACAGTATTTCAATTACCAACATCCCCACAATAAAAGAAAGACAAACAGAAGAACTTGTTTTTGCAATGGTTGGTCCTATGGGATCTGGATGCTCCAAAACAAAAAGCATTTTAAAAGAAATATTGGCATCTGAATTCGGCTATCAAGTGCGCACTTATCAATTAAGTCAATATATAAATGAATCTGCACACCTAGTAAACGCGCCTCCACCAGCAAACCTAGAAGGTGAGGAGAAAGTAACTCGCTTGCAAAATATCGGCAACCTTCTAAGAGAGCGATTCGACAATAAATATCTTGCCGCCAAAACCATAGAAGACATTGCCCAATGGCGCCATCAACATGGAATGCGAGAAAGTACCAGAGGACAGCCTATCCCTGAAAAAAAGCGTGTTGCCCACATTATTGACTCAATTAAACACCCTGAAGAACTGGAAACCTTACAAGCCACTTACGGCGGTATATTCTGGTTGGTTGGGGTGTTTGCAAGAGATGAGGTGCGTATTAAACGACTGATTCAGGAAAAAGAATACTCAAAAAAAGAAGTTACATCTCTCATTCAAAGAGATTACAAAGAAGAAGACATTGAGGGAAAAACAAAGAAATCCCCCGGTCAAAATGTACGAGACGTTTTTTATCAGGCCGATTTTTTCATTAGTAACAATGCAGATAACGACAGTGATTTAAAAAAATCTATTACTCGTTTTATCGGGATATTGTTTGGCCTTCCTATTCACACACCCACGAAAGATGAAACTACAATGCATGCAGCCTATGCTGCAGCAGCAGGATCAGCTTGTATGTCACGCCAAGTTGGAGCCGCCATTCTTTCACCCGAAGGAAATGTCATAGGTGTAGGCAGAAATGATGTTCCTAAACAAGGCGGTGGACTATACGAGGAGGAAGATAGCATAGAAGGAGATAACCGTTGCTATAATTGGAATGGTAATCACTGCCATAATGACACTCGTAAACAAAAGTTATATAAACAAATTTTCAAAAGTTTACGTGATGAAAACGTGCTTAAAAACCATGTCAATGAAGACCAAGTGACTAAAGCTATACAAGCCACAGATGCCAAAGCACTTATTGAATACTCCAGAGCCGTACATGCTGAAATGGACGCTATTATTTCAGTGGCAAGAGCCAATAAACCCGGATTAGTTGGTGCAACACTCTATTCCACCACATATCCTTGCCACTCATGTGCTAGACACATTGTTGCCAGTGGCATCAGCAAAGTATTCTTTATAGAACCCTACCCCAAAAGTTTAGCCAAAGATTTGCATAATGACGCGATTTCAGAAGATGATGTCAAATCGGAAAAGAAAGTAATATTTCTACAATACACAGGAGTCGCACCAAAGAATTTGTCAAAGCTATTTAATATTAGTTATAAACGAAAGAATAATGGTACAGTTATAACTGTTGATAAAAAACACATCTCTCCTATTGTTAAAGTTTCATTAGATGACTATTCCATGCACGAACAATGGGTCGTTTTGGAAATAGCCAAAAAAGAAGAGTCGCTTGAGGAAGCCGAAAATGAGCAAGAAGTCGCAACAGAAGAAGAGCAAACAACTCTCCCTTTTGATGGATGAGCCTCATTATCTTGAATACAGCGCCACAAGAGATATAAAAAGCACCGCGTCAATCGGCGTAACAGAAACAACAGCATCCAACATATTCTCAACGTCACCTGCCGGAACAGGACAAGTTATCCCGTTCCCTCGCAAGCAAACCGCAATGACACCATTTAGAAAAAGAGTTCTAGAAAACCTACTTCGTAATCGAATTTATGCTGACTAAAAACTCTTACTCTTTTCACGTTAATTCAACTAATAACATCGCCATTTAAGCAATCTTAATCAACGCCCGGGTGATCTTGCGGGCTTCTAAGTCATCTAGAGCCTGATTAATCTCGTCTAGTGCATATTCATGGCTCAACAACAATTCCAAATTAGGCAATTTTCCGGCTTTATATAAATCCACAAAAAGCGGAATATCCCGGTCCGGTTGGCTACCGCCGCCCCAACTGCCTCGAATAGATTTTCCACGATGAAAGGCATGAGGCTCTAACCGAATCATTTCGCCTTCTTTCGGATGCGACGCAAAAATACACTGGCCGCCGCCGTCTTTTACCGCGCTAAACGCCATTTCAATGGTGGCCGCTTTGCCACCCGCTTCAAAACTGTAATCCACACCACCGGGGCAAATCTCCGCCAAGCGGGCTTCTAAATCATCTTCTAATAAATTAATGGTATGGGTCGCACCCAGCTTTTTAGCGAGTTCTAATTTATGGGCTTCCACATCCACCGCAATCAGCATGGCTGGCTGCGTAGTATAAGCTGCTATTAAGGCACTTAAGCCCACGCCACCCAAACCAAATACCGCAATATTCTTGCCGGTAGCTGCCGGATTATCCGGGGTTAATTTGGCTTCGTTAAACACCAACCCCATACCCGTAGGTAACGCACAACCTAACAACACCGCTAACTTGTCTGGCATGCCTGCCGGTAATTTCACCAAGCGATTTTCCGCCGCAATGGTTAATTCACTAAACGTGGTTACACCGCCAGAATTCAATAAATACCCGGTGCCATCTTTAACCAACGGATACTTAGCACCCACGGCGTCTTGCCCTTTACCCCGAATCCAACCTAAAACCACCTTATCGCCCGGCGCAACTTTCGTTACACCAGCGCCAACGTCCTGCACCAAACCCACCGCCTCATGGCCCAGCAAGTGGGGTAACCACTTGTCTTCACCACGATGCCCTCGCACTTCCGCTAATTGAGAATGGCACAAACCGGAATAATGCACTTTCACCAAAACCTGCCCTTGTTGTAATGCAGGAATCTGCACCCCTTCCACAACTTGCAGTGGCTTTCCAGTTTCAAATAATACGGCCGCTTTCATAGGAGATCCCTTTTTTAGTTGTTAGGGGTGTTCTGGTTGTTTGGGTAGTGTAAAGGTTTTCGACGGGATGCAGTAGAACCTTAGTGGAGAATTAAAAAGATACTTATTGCCACTTTTTACCAATTATGTACATAATTAAACATTAGGAACATTGATGGAGTAAGACGCGATGATACGCGTTGGAGCCAAAGAACTAAGAGATCGACAAGCAGAAACGCTGGATACTGCGCAACGAGAGCCAGTTGCTATCGAAAAACATGGCCGCCCGGTTGCCGTTATTTATTCCTGGGAAGAAGCAAACGCTTTAGAGCAGGCCAAACTAGAATTACTGCGTTGGAAAATAGCCAAAGCCGATCAGGCAATTGCTAATGATGAGATTACCCCTTTCAACCAAAGCCTAGTTGACCAAATAAAAGCAGAAGGTCGAGAAAAACTAAAAAATAATCAGTAAAAGAGTAATCAGGAAACCACTCAGGATGACAAAACTGGTAATAACACAGCCAGCTCAGGAAGAACTCAGGAAAATTTGGCTGTATATCGCAGAAAACAGTTATCAGCAATACGCTGATGCCCAGTTAGATCTACTTTTAAAAGAATGTGAACTCTTAATTCACCAACCACAAATGGGCACGCTTAAACCTAACATTTCCGAAGGGTTACGCCAATTCCCGATAAACCGTTACAACATCTACTATCGATACCAAAACAACACGATTTACATCCTGCATATTGTCGCCGCAGCCCAAAACATCAAACAGTTTGAGTTTTAAACCGAGATAGCATCGACGAGATCAGAGTCACAAGCCAGCCCGGTGGCCCCTCCTTGACTCTATGGTTTATTCCAATATAGCTCCGAGTATTCCGAGTACTTCGTCAATAATGTCTTTCGGTGCTTGCTCTATTTTTTTGGCACTTCTAGCAGTAAGATCAACCATCCGAATCCCGTTAGTTAAAATAACACCTTGTGTTGCTGTGCCAGTTCCCATTAAAGACACCGTAAAGCCTTGAAACCGCAAGAAGTTCCCGCCTTGGGTAATAGGTGCAATTAAGGTTATTCCCAATTTGTTAAATGCCTTAGGAGAAAGAACCAAACAAGGCCGATACTCCCCTTGTATTTCCTTACCTGCTGTAGGATTTAAACAAACTCGTACAATATCACCACGCTCAAATACTGCCATTACACCTCATTCCCTATTGATTCCATATCATCCCACTCCTTGTATTCTTCTGGCATAGGTGCTGATTTATCGCACTTTGCTAACAACTCATCTAGCGAATATTTCTTTTTAACTTGGGGGGCTATGACTAACTTACCATCCTGAATGGTTGCATCAATCTTGTCCCCAACATCTAATTCCAACTCTTTTAACAGTGCTGCGGGTATGACTGCGCCCTTGGAATTACCAATTTTTCGTAACACTATTTCCATGATGATTCCGTTAACTAATAATCTATCAAATATCTATTTGTTAACATTAGCACGGACACAAAAAGTGTCAACATTGTTATAACGCCAAACCTTATTAACCTAAATCATCTTTAAGCTTGCACATCATCAATCGACGGGATTGAGAATACTTTGAATTTGGTCATTTTCCCCCTCCCTCACACCAGAAGCATAATATGGACGGTAAGCAGAACGTCCGAGGCAGGGATGCCGAGGTCGAGCGTTCGGTGCCAACAGCGACAAATAAAAAACCATAACTTGTAGCGTTTCTGGTTACCCGCCATATTATGCTTCCCCCGCGCTCCGCAAACAGAGCGGCAAGCCAAGGTTGAAAGCCCGGTGGCCCCCCCCCCCTTGATCCAAAAAATTGTAGAGTTTCTCGCATATTCGTCGGTCATAGGCTTCCCTGCAAGCCCGGCTCCGCTTCGGTCTCGCTGGGAAGCCGATGACCGAGACTTAAAAGCACCTTTTGGCGAAGCCGTCCCGGCTTCTTGCCTTGTTTTCCGTGAATAAGACCTTATTCGCTCCGCGAACAGAGCCGCAAGCCAAGGTAGTAGTACCGGGAGTCGCGCGCGTTCCTGTAACGCTGAGCAGAGCGGCAGTTACGAGCATAGTTGTACCAACTGCCGCCACGGAGCACACGAGCCGACTGAACTTCGTCGCTATCTTTAGAGGATTTTTCAACCAGTCCTGTTGGGTCTTTTACCGCTTCAGGTGAGTAATCATTACCATCCCAAACATCAGAGCACCATTCCCACACATTGCCATGCATTTGTTTTAAGCCCCACGCATTAGGTTCGAAAAAGTTTACATCAACGGTTTTTTCTCGATAACTTTGTTGAGACTGCTCAGCTTCGCTTAACGCCTCTCTCCCATCATAAGAATGGTCTCCATCATAATTTGCTTGTTCTGTGCTTAACTGTTCTCCAGTACTAAACGGAGTTTGAGTCCCAGCCCGACAGGCATATTCCCATTGGGCTTCGGTAGGTAATAGAGCGTTTATGCCTTGTTTAAGTTGGTTAAGTTGTTCACAAAAATCCACGCAATCATCCCAACTCACTTTCTCAACAGGTAGTTGCTCACCTTCTTCTGGCGAGAACCTGCTGGGGTTTTCCTTTGTCACGGCTTCCCACAATGCTTGGGTTACGGTGGTTTCCCCTAACCAAAACCCTTGGGTAAGCTCTACTTGATGTCGCGTTTCATCATCACCTCTTTTCGGCTCATCTTCTGGCGAGCCCATTAAAAATGTACCGTGTGGTATGTAGCGCATAGTGTGTTTAACGAGTTCCTGTGGGCCTTGCACCGCGAACACTTGCCACAAGCCAAACTCATCATAGCCCCACTCACAAGCCCAAGGAGACGGAAACACCTTCGGCGGTCGAGTACGCCAACGCTGGCGAACATCAAATTCTGATAAATCCCACTTTAGTGATGAACGGGGTGAAGAATGCGATGCTGCTTGTGCCATGATTTTACCTTCTATAAATCAAGGGGTCAGAGTAACTTGAAAAGCCAATATCGATGGACTTAACCACGAATCTAATTTTCAAGTACTCTGACCCCTTGATTCTTTAATTTTAAAAATTCCCCAACAAGCGTTTAACTGTTATGCATCCGCAACAACAATGGACTAACGTATCAGGTTGTACTCATTCGCCTGCTTAAACCACCATATTCATTGAGGGTTTGAGCAGGACAAGATATAACGCTGGTCTTATTCACCTAAATTATTTTCAATTCACTCAATAAGAGCTAGAGCCGCAAGCCAAGGTTGTTGTTCCGGTTGTCACGCGTGTTCCTGTTACGCTGAGCAGAACGGCAGTTGTGAGCATTGTTGTTCCAACTACCGCCACGGAGCACAAGATTCGACTTGTTTATTCGCGTTATACCTTTTCACCTTTTTACCTTTCACACCTACCCACATTCCTTCTTACAATTCCATCTCCCATCCATTAGGAAATTGACCAATTCGATGCCGTAGCCAATTGCTGTGCTGTCCAGGTTTTGCCAGCGCTGCAATGTTGTGAGCCTCTTGCTGGGCAAGGTTGGGAAAAATACAGTTTTTTTCTACTGCTTTTAATACTCGTTCTATTCGCACTTTCAAATTACGCTTGCGACGAGTTCCCAAATAAATACCCTTACTAGATACTTTGAAACCACAAAATGTGGTGCCTATATGGGTGTACTGAATAATGCCGGGTTTCAATTGTAATTGCCGTTGTTGCACTAACCATTGATGGGCATCGCTAAACACACTTTTGGCCTCTGTTAATGAATCACAAAACACCAATACATCATCCATATATCGTAGCTCTGCTTTTACTCCGAGCTGGTCACGCAGCCAACGTTGAAAACCATCTAAGTAATGATTGGCAAAATATTGAGATGTTAAGGCACCAATGGGCAAACCCACACCATTGTTAGAAAATGATGCTAATGTCGCGTTGAGTAATTGAAACAGGTCGGTTGATGTAAATTGCCGCTGCAATAAACCCAGCAACGTTTGATGGTTTATATTGGCAAAATAGGACCGAACGTCCATTTTTAATACCACGGGAAAACGTTTGGATAAAACCGCTGCTTTTTCAATGGCCTTATGGCTACCCATATTATTTCGACAAGCGTAACTGGAATCCACCCAGCTTTTTTCCATTCTTGGCCCAATGCAATTAATTAAAGCATGATGAATCACTCGGTCTTCAAAAGGGGCGGCGTGGATAGTTCTGGGTTTGGGGTCCGTAATAGTGAAAGATCGATATGTCCCGTAGGCCAACTGGCCTGCTAGAATGGCTTTTTGCACCTGATAAACTGAACTTTCAAACGCTTGAAAGTAACGCTTAATAGGCACGCGACCTCGTTTTCCCTTAGCCGAATTATGGCTAGCTAAAACCACATTTTGCCAGTCGGCAACCTCGTTTAACGTCACTCGTTGGCATTTAGGCATGGCTGACCTGCTTAAACTGGCGCAGTTTTTCTAGAAATGGATGACCATAACGCTCTACCTTATTGTCACCAATACCCTGGATTGCTTTTAGTTGGGTGGCATTTTCCACGCCTTTTTGTATCATTTGTGCGAGTTGGTCATTGTTAAATACACCAAAAACCGGTACGCCATCTTTTTCTGCCAGTACCTTTCTTAGTTCCCGTAATTCGGCAAATTGTGCAAACTCCTCTTCGGACAATATGTCTTTGTAATCAATACGAGGCTTTTTTTCTACATGTTGAGTGGGCGCATTGGCTATTTGCTGAAAATGGATGCACAAGCTCCAAAAACTATGTTCGCCAATAGGCACAAATTGGCGATCCACATTAATAATTTTGTTGCGGGCGATAAAAGCATTGGCCTCCTGCTCCGCTTGTTCACTGCCTGTCGCCGGGATTGAGAATACTTTGAATTTGGTCATTTCTTTTTGAAGAATCCTTTGAACTTATCAATATATCCGACATTTTCGTCGGTCATCGTCTTCCCTGCAAGCCCGGCTCCGCTTCGGTCTCGCTGGGAAGCCGATGACCGCCTAACCGTCCCGGTTTCTTTTACTTGTGAATAAGACTCGCTCCGCGAGCAGAGCCGCAAGCCAAGGACGTAGGACCGGCCGCCACGCGTGCCCCCGAAACGCAGAGCAGAACGGCAGTCGCGAGCAAAGAGGGTCCAACTACCGCCACGGAGCACAAGAAGCGACTCGTCTGTCATCGGCCCAATGGGGTTCACTACCGATTCTGCTACAAAATCTCGCAATCCATCTGCACACCATTCATCAACATTGCCATGCATTTGTTTTAAACCCCAAGCATTCGGTTCAAATGAAGTAACATCAATGGTCTTGCCATCACCCCGTTCTTTACCAACCTCTCTTTTTTCATCATCATAAAAATTCGCATCTTTAGCGGTAAGCTCGTCTCCAGTATGAAAGGGCGCTTTCGACCCCGCACGGCAGGCATATTCCCATTCAGCTTCTGTAGGGAGTTCCAAGGTAATACCCGGAATGGCATTGCTTAATTTTTGACAAAATTTAATGCAATCATCCCAACTCACTTGCTCTACCGGCAATTTCTCATTGCCTTTTGCCTTAAAATAGCTTGGGTTATTGCCCATCACCGCTTGCCATAAGGCTTGAGTCACCGTTGTTTCACCCATCCAACAACCCTGAGTAAGCTCTACCGGATGTTGGGTTTCATCATCTTCACGTTGAGGTTCGTCTTCTGGCGACCCCATTAAAAAATGACCCGGCGGGATGTAACGAAGCTTAAAAGGAATGTTTTTGTTGTTCTGATTGTAAGTGAGTTCTACGTAAAGGCCGCGTTGATCGAGTTGTGGGCAGTGGTCATGTAGCCATTTTGGGGCGTTTGATTTTATACTAATAAAGCAACCACTTTCTCTATCATGCCTCATGACGTTCATATTCTTTTTATCAAATAAACCAACGTTATTGTTTTTAGTAAAACTTGATGACCAATACAGCACTATTTCATTGGTTTCGATCATTACTCCCTTTGAAGTAATCGAAAGGCTTTTGGCCCAATAAAATTGGTCAGTGGTACGTTTGGTAATACTTAAGGCTTCAAACTGACTTTGCAGTACAAAGTCTGTGACTTCACTCAATGCTATTGGTTGCTTATCCTTAATCCCTTTTTTAAGATTCTTTTGCTTACCCTCTTCTTCAATCAATAATGGCGAGCCTTTTACATGCTCTGTACTTGCCATTAACGACAAGTCTTCTACTTTGGTTTGTAACTCAGGCGATTCCTCGATGTCGTCTTTAAAATACGCCACCAGCGTGTCGCCTTTTTGGTAAATATTGAGCGGTTTACCTGCTGCTTGTTCTTTACCTAAATAGCGCTGTACACGCTCTGCCAACGCCGAGTTCACTTCGTTAGTGATTCCATGTTGATAACAGTACGCGTTTGCGACAGCCAAAGACTGTTGCACTTTGCTGTCGGCTTTTTCAATATAACCGTCGAATTGCTGAATGGTTTCTTGCAGGAATAAAGCGTTGCTGCTTGAATCTTCCCCTTCCAGCTCAAGATTTCTCCCCATCCCCTGTATAAAGTGCTCACTCTCCTGCAAATCTGCTTCAGAGCATAATGGCTTATTCAATAATAAGGCCATATGTAATCTATGCTCATGCAATTGCGACGGGGAAACTACCTCAAGATGTTGTTCAATGAGCTGACAGCAATTAGCTAACTCACTTCTGTCGATTGTATTTAGGTACTTAATGTACTTTTGCTTTTCAACCGAAGATAAATGCACTTCCCCATGATCTGGGCCAGGAAAATACTCCACTGAGTGTTGATTCCAGAATTCAATTTCTGCCGATGAAGGTATTTTCAGAAGATTAATAAGATTTCTTAACAACACTCCGTGAACTATGCGAGTTGTCATCATCAGCACAGTAATTAGCTTTAAGGGGGTAATTGAATGACTTGCATTATCTTGCCTTCCCCAAGGAACTATATAACCACGATACTCAGCTCTTACATCAGTAGAAAAGCCAGATGTTGTAAGCCAAACAGGTGCAATTTGTCGAAAATGAAGGCGCTTTATCATCGTCTTCCACTGCCCTACATGTTTGGCACATTGTCCGGTAATAATTAAGCATCCTGTACCAACAGAATCAGGCACGGCAATAGGGTCATTTCGCCAAAACAGATCATTGGCTTCCTTCCATTTCCCCTGTGCCCCATTGAATAGGTAAATTGAGCGGACCTTCGCAGAAAGATGGTGTTTCTTTATTTGCTTTTCGACTTCCAGCGCGTCCCGAATTACTCCATGGCTACTTACACCAAGATCAACATAGACAAAAAGTTCTCTAGGCGGCCTTAATTTTTCTTTTACAGGAAGCTTGTCTACTAATGTTCCAGTAGCAATGGTATTAACGGTTTTAACAATACTTATTTGATGCCCATGAGATTGTATCCGTAGGGCCATGTTTAGCTTGTGATAAAGCCCATCCCACGATTCAAGTGGTGGTTTTTCTCCCGTATATTCATTAAGTGTATCGACTTTGGCGCTGTACTTTTCTCCTTCGAATTCTGATTGTTCATTTTGATCTTGAATTCTCTCTTTGCTCATTAGCAAGAAAATGGGAAAATCGAGGTCTTCCTCATGTGCTCTTTCCAAAGGAGGTATTTGCTTCTGTTTACTGTCTTTCGGTTGTGATTGTAATTCTGTTTTCGTTGCTGCGTTTTCTTCATCCACTGAGTCACTCAGGTCCACGCCACCATTGATGAGAAACTCTGTTACTCTCTTATTCCCTTCTAAATGTTGCCCATAAAGTAACAGAAATTGTTCCCTTGTAAGTTGTTGCGATTCCATTATGCAACCTATTTGTTTAACAAATATTGACTAAGGGATTTCATCGCCTGCAACTGCTTTTCTTCATCATTTTTATAGCCTCGGGCAGTTAAAGCTTTGAGCAAATCCAAATATTCAGATGTTCCAGGCTTGTAATCTTCTTCATCTAATCCTTTTCTAAATTGGATGACATGTTCAGCCACTTGTTTTTTGACCCTGTTGGACAATCCTATTTTATGCGCATCAGCGATATCCGTTAGTTGTAGTATTCCCTCATCCCCATCCTTTAAAAACAAAGTCAGCACAACACAACGACGCAGAAATGCATGAGGCAGGGGGCGGTGGCTATTCGATGTAATTACAACAAAAGGCTCAGTCCCATCCCGTGCCGAAATCACTTTATCCTGAACCGGAGCATGAAAGCTGTGGTTGTTTAGTACTTCTAGTAAAGCGTTCGGCAGCTCGGATTCGGCTTTGTCAATTTCATCTATTAGCAACACTGAGCGCTTGTTAGAATCAACTTCTTCTGAGTAAGCGGATTGATAACTTCCTTTAGATTCCTTATAAAATTGCTTGGCTGAAGCAGCATTGTAAGACCACCAAATTGCCCCAGGGACGACAAATTTTTCCTCATTAATTAAGCTCAATGGATCAACAGAATCCTTATCTGTTATAACTCCCATTATTTGGGCTTGTGACAACCTTTTCACATGATCAATACGGTACAATAATTCTGTTGGTTCTGTTCCTGAATGCACAACATGCATTAGTAAATTCCAATCCTGAGCCACTGCTACTGCATGTGCAATCTGGCTTTTTCCTAGCCCTGGGTCGCCTTTTACCAGTAATGGCCGCCCAATACTGAACGCTGTTACTATGGCATCCATAACCTCGTTATTAAAACGATGATAGCTAGGCCTAAGCCCTGCCTTAGCCGGAAGCGAGAACACATCTTTTGCAAGCAGCTTTTGTTCAAATTCATTTACGCTGATAATTTCCATAAATTAGTTACTCAGTTGGTGAAAGCAAGCGCGGCTCATGCTTCTTAAAAGCCTTCTCAAGCTCATAAAGTCCTTTAGTGAAATCACCATAGCTTTCCAAACCAAATAAAGTCATGGCAGCTTCTAGACCGTCCTTCGTCGTTATTTTTTTTAACACCATTGCAGGCAAGGAAACCGCTGGAAGTCTCTCTCCGGCAGCATTGAAGTTGAGTATTCGATAAAGCTCATTTAACACAGGAAAATATTCTTCATTCTTCATTCTTCCTGTCTGCAACATTACTTAGCAATAATCCATATAAATCCTTAGAATGTTCAGGTTTTGCAAGCACATTTCGCAGGAGATCACGATACTCATCATTCTCGATAAACCCCTGATACGTATGTGGCCTTCCCCCCTCAAACTGAGGAAGAAGTTTTAAACCAAAATCCCAAAGGATGTTCTTTGCATGCTCTTGATCATTCCTTTCCTTATTGCCACTGGGCGATCGGGACGAAACGGTTAGGAGGTTTTCCATTTTCCATTTATTTATATCATTAAATTGACCAACAGAAGTGATATCAATGGATGGCGGAACGCCATAGGCAATGCTCATAACAAAAGCTGCAAACATGGAGTTGCGCAAATGCTCCGGTTCCTCTGTGTTGGCGTTGATGTAATAGAGAGAACCTGTATCTCGATACTTTTTGTACAGCATTAAATAAAGTGATTTTTGGCACTTTAACATGCAAATAAAAGCGAACTGATAAACCTTTACTTTAAAGTCATCCTTACACAATTCGGGATAGTCAATAATTTGGATGGCGATGTCTTCTAAAAGTGCTTTCACCTTTAACTCTGAACGAATACCTTTAATCTGCTCAAGAAACTCATCTTTTGTGTTCAGTTCCATTTTTTTGGCTAGATCGCGGATCGGTTTTCTCTTATAGAGCTGGGTTAACATATCGTTGGTAACTTCATCAAAGCGTTGTAAGTCGGTGAGGTTTGCCATTCTGCTTGCAAAAATAAAAAAGGCTTTGGCTAAGTCTTTTTCCTGTTGTTGGTTAGTTGCAAATACTTTGAATGCCAGCTTTTCTAGGGTGGACTGGAAATATTCTACCGACAGAGGTTTAAATTCATAACCTTGCCAGGTGTTTTTTGATGACTGTCGAATATATTCATGCGTTTGATACAATGCTTCGGCTAATGTCTGGTCCTGTATATTGGTAAAATAACGATTTTGGTGTTTTGAGTCCTCTGGCTTTGTAGGAATAACAAATTCAAATTTGTCGGTCGTTAATACATTTTCCGGGTCTTCAAAATCAACCAGTTGAACCAGCGGGTAGACGTGCTGGGAGATATGATCGGAGCACAAGCACATACAAAGCTCTTGCATACAAACAGGGCTTTTAAAATAGTCTTTACTTAAAACGACAGTTCTAAGAACATTATTACTTATGACATGAATAAGTTCTCCAATATCCTGCCCGATATCCAGTTCATAGTCCCAATTTCCACCATTTAACTTCCATTGGTATTTTTTAGGATTAAGTTTGACCCCCTTAAAGCCACCCGCATTATTTATTTCCACCATATGTCGATAAATGGCCTCAACAGACCATTTATCATGTCCTGAGTAGCTGATCCAGTAGTCAATTGGAATGCTTGATAATTCGCTTTGTAGCATGTGCTTTCACCTCAACTTATGACGTTGCTATTCACACACCCACTGCTTCCGTACCACTTGCTCGAGGATTGGTATGCTAATTTATTAGGCAGAATTTCTCGCTCTGCTCTTTGATTGGCATTTACATTACAGGTAATTAAATATGGCTTCAATATAGGTATATTTTATTTTCTTATTGACTACCCTTCGACTTCGCTCAGGGAGCGAAATCAAGTTGGGAATGACAATGGTGTTTGTGGTCTTCATTCGTGTCACCCTCGCAAAGGCGGGGGCCTATTTTTACAATGGTTGCGGTGTGAGCCAGAGTTGCGGTTTTGAGATGGCAATGGGATCCCGATCAAGTCGGGAATGACAGGTTATCGTCGGGAATGACGGTAAATACTGCTTTCGCTTCGAGCATATAGATGCACAAACTTAAGCTTGGATGAATGTATTTGTGCTAACGATTACGCTTTTATTACCGTTCTTGACTTATCTTTTTATTGAAGTAGTCTGAGCTTTCTTCAAGCTTATTATTTGTACTTAAATTTAATGAAAAATTTATCAATTGATTCCACCAATCTTGAGCAAGTTTATCATAGTGGCCTGAAGGAACTAACAACACTGCATGGTGATGAGGGTGATTGTTTTGTTTTTTCTGAGGAAACATTGAAATCTCTTGTGCAAGATTTAGCTGATGGATTATCAATGTCGGCCATTCTTAAAGAGGATGATTTTGCTGGCCCAGATACTTCTGAGGACTTTTTAAACTCGATTTAAATGGATTTATGAGACGGATTAATTTAGCCAGGCAGGCCATTCGAAAGCTAGAAAAACTAGCAAAATCAGGTCGCCATTAACCTGAACTCTGGATAAGAAATATCGTTGACTTGCCTTAAAACCTCTTACTATTCTTTAATATCAATGTGTTAATAATAAATGGATGTTGATTTTAATCCAGTTCTGATAAATCTGTGCCTATCAAGGCTTGTTTGTGAATGAATAGTGGCCTCTTTAGAGCAAATATAACGCTGAGAGGTGCAGATTTAGCTGTGCTGGAAGGTGTTGCTTATCCAGAGTTCAGGTTACATTACGCATTAAAGCGGTTATTCAATGCCTATCTGAAACACCTCTCCCAACCGGCGTCAAACGAATAGCAGGGTTTTCAAATCCAATTATTTACCGTATTAGAGTTGTTCACTACCGTGTTCTTTATACTTTTGATGATTTGGAAGTGCGGGTTGGCATTATTGATACTCGCCAAGAAGTTTATAAATCCTTAAGCGCTAAAATTATTTCTGCATTTTCCCATTAACTTATTGGTTTTTTAGTTGTACAAAAAATTTGTGCTCGGGAAATCTTCAACATGGGTTCTCAATCGAGTTGGGAATGACAATGGTGTTTGCGGTCTTCATTCGTGTCACCCTCGCAGAGGCAGAGGCCTATTTTTGCAATGGTTGCTGTGTGAACCAGAGTTGTGGTTTTGAGATGACAATGGATTCCCGATCAAGTCGGGAATGACAGTGGTGTTTGTGGTTTTCATTCGTGTCACCCTCGCGAAGGCCGGAGCCTATTTTTGCAATGGTTGCTGTGTGAACCTGGGTTGTGGTTTTGAGATGACAATGGGTTCCCGAACAAGTCGGGAATGACATGGGTGTGTTGGGAATGACAATGGTGTTTGTGGTCTTCATTCATGTCACCCTCGCAGAGGCGGCAGCCTATTTTTGCAATGGTTGCGGTGTGAGCCAGAGTTGCGGTTTTGAGATGACAATGGGTTCCCGATCAAGTCGGGAATGACACACAGTTGTTGGAAATGACATAGTTGCGTTGGGAATGACATGTTATCGTTGGCAATACCAAAACCGGCAGTGCTATATTAATGCTGCTCGCTTTTTGGCTTTTTCTAGTTGTTGGCGTTTTCTCTCTATGTGATTTTGTAGTGTTTCCTTATGCGGTTCGCTGGCGAAGGCTCGGCGTTGGCTGTCTGGATGTTTGAAGTCGTTAAGGAAGATTAGCGCCCATTTTAGGTGGGCCAGTGGCAGGAGCACTTGACAATGTTCTAGCATGCTTTCGTTATCTTCGGGAATGGCTCGGCTTATGAACTCGGGGAGCCAGTTTGGGTCGATGATAAAACGTGGTTGCGCGAAGAAGTCGGTGATGAGTTTTTCAGCACTGTCCCAGCCTGCGTATTCAAAGTCGAAGAAGTACAGAAGACCGGTTTTTTCATCAAGTAGTGTGTTGTGAAAGCCGAAGTCTGAGGGTGATAATACTCGCTGAAACGGCAATTGCAGATTTTCACCGAAGTAAGCCATTACTTTTCTTTCCGTCATTTTAAATACGCGGTGAAATTCATGTTCTAAAAAGTCTTTAAATTCCAACATGAGTGCTCGTTCTGCCTTATTTTCCTCCGTGTCTTCAGGTAATTCTGAATCCAATATATACATAAAAGAGGTTAATCGACGTTCTATATCCCTTATAAATTCTCCGGCTAAGCCTAGTCCGCCTCTTGCGGGCAGTATGTGACCAGCTTGTTGTTTTATACCGGGTTGATTAATGTCGGCGACAAATTGTGCGGCTTGCATGACGAGTGCTTTGTTGATGTTGTTTGGTATTTTGCCGGGCAGCAAGGTATACAGTGCTGATTCTTTATCGTCTTTATGTTTTGCTGCAATAAGTTGAGTAACATTTTGAACTTGATCGTAACTCAAAACATCTGGCCCAGGGATATGTTGCCCCAAGAGATCGACAAAATCGGTTTCGCGCTGAAAGCGATGACTATGATCGGCAAAGTATTGCTTTAAAAAGTATGACTGATTTTCGGTAATAATAACGGCTGCCTGATTGTTTTTACCACCAACAACGGGTCTTACCCGTAGTACCGGTTGTTGAGTGACTTCCGTTATCCAAGAAATTATTTCTTCATTTAGCACTTTGGAGGCAGACGAAACCATTGTTTTGCTCTCAATCATTATTCGTTGTTATTTTAACGTTCTTACTGCTACTTGCTTGTTCTACGCGTACTTACATCAACTAATTATGACTCGCCGCGCAGTATGGCAGGTATATTTCTCCAGTATTGTACTGTTTTATGTTTGATTTGGGGAGTATTTTTATCCTTGGTTTTGTTTGAGTGAAAACTCGCATCAGGATCGAACAATAATCCTTTGGTGGTTTCCGGGAAAAGTTCATGCTCGAGTATGGAAGGGAGGTCGTCAATAAACCAATCCAATTGTAAATCGACTATCTGTTGTACTTTTTCGGATTTTTCCGGGCAGAAGTAAATTTGGCTCATATGTTGTTCTATGCCGTGTTCTGCCAACCAAGCTTTTGCGGCCTCATGAAAGTCCAGCTTTTTACCGATAATGGGGTAGCGGGTTTTATGGCTCACAATAAACAATAGCATTCGGTCTATTTGCATTTCTAATAATGCTTTTAGTAAGCCTTCGAAGGGTTTGGCGAATTCAATGGATCGGCCATAAACCAGCCCTTGCAGTTCGGTCCAACGGGGTTCTTCGGCGCGCTCGATAAAATAGTTTTTTACGGCCTGCTTGCTGGTGCCAATTTCAGCGGGCATCCAACCTGCCTCTACTGCTGTTTTGTGGAACACGCCTTCGTAGTTCACAATGGTGTTATCGAAATCAATGCCTATTCGCAACATAATGGATTACTTCTTGTTCAGCCGTTGCAAGATTTTGGGTAAAATTTCATCAGCCGTCAACCCTATACGTTGTCTTGCTGACTCTGGATCATGTAATTGGTCGATAAATTCGTCAGGAATACCGCATCGCAACAAGTTTACAGGCTGTTGATAGTGATCAATGATCCATTCTCCTATGGCGGAGCCGAATCCGCCGATGAGGCTATGCTCTTCTAATGTGACCACTGCGTCGTAGTCGCCCAGCTTTTGCAGGTAATTTTCATCCAGTGGTTTTACCGTATGCATGCTGGTTATCTCTGTTGATATGCCTTGAGCTTCTAGTTTCTGATGTAATTCGCCCCCAATGCGCAATGCGGTTCCGGTGCAAAGGAGTAACACTTTGTCACCTTTATGCAGCACATGGGCTTTGCCTAATGTGAGGTTTGGCACAGCGTCATAGTTTGCGGGTTCATTCTTTTTGCCTATGCGTAAATAGGTTGGATGCTCAACGGTGAGCATTTGTGGCATTAGGGCTTCCAGCTCCAAAGCATCTGCCGGGCAAACCACTTGCATATTGGGTAAGACTCGCATGATGGCGATGTCTTCAAAAGAATGATGTGTCGGCCCTAAGTTGGCGTAAGATAAACCGGAGCCAGTACCCACTATCACTACAGGTACGTCTGCGTATGCTAGGTCTATTTTGATTTGTTCGAAGTTACGCGCGGTTGTGAATGGCGTGATGGTATAGATAAAGGGCCGCATGCCCATTTTTGCCATGCCTGATGCCATGGTGGCCATGTTCGCTTCGGCTATACCGGCGTTTATTGCGCGCTCTGGTGCAACGGCTTTTAGTTTGTCGAACAAGCGGTTACCAATATCTGCATATAACAAGCAAACGTCTTGTTGCTCTGCTGCAATTTCTGTGAGGCTTTGAGCGAATTTGTTTCTCATTTACTGTCTCTTTTTGCGTAACGTTTGCTAAATCGGTTGTTTGTCGTTTTGATCTTTCTTTTGTCGTTTTAGCTTTGAGCTACCACCCATGCGTGGTTGGCTTATTCTACATCGCTAAAATGGGTCCCCGCTTTTGCGAGGATGACATTGTTTTAATTTTCGTTTGCCACCCCGACCCAGACAAAATGGGTTCTCGCTTTTGCGAGGATGACACTGTTTTAATTTTCTATTGCCACCCCAACCCCGACAAAATGGGTTCTCGATTTTGCGAGGATGACATTGTTATTAGTTTCGACCGTTTACTCTATGCCTAGTTCGTGGGCTACGTTGTTAACTTCTTCGGCTGTTGGGATGCGGTAATGCCAGTTGTTGTCGTCTTCCATGAAGGAGATGCCTGAGCCTTTTACGGTATCTGCTACTACGGCTCTAGGTTGACCTGCTTTGATGTTATCTGACTTCAGTACTTCATGTAATGCTGCTACATCGTGGCCATTAACTCTTGAGGTATTCCAACCAAAGGCTTTCCATTTATCTTCCATGTTTTCTAGTTGCATAATGTCGCAACTTTTACCTGTGCCCTGGAGTTTGTTGAAGTCGATTACCACGGTGAGGTTGTCTAAACCATGGGCAGGGGCGAACATGGCGGCTTCCCAGTTTGTGCCTTCGTTAAGTTCTCCGTCGCCTACTAACACGTAAAAATGCCCTTTGCTTCCGGCTATTTTGGCGGCTTTTGCCATTCCGGTTGCTAACCCTAGAGCATGGCCTAATGAGCCGGAGATATTTTCTACGCCGGGAGGCGGATTTTTACCTGGATGTTCTTCGAATGCACTGCCATTTTGGCCTAAGGTCATTACTTGTTCTGGAGCATAGTAGCCTCGTTGCCCCAATACGCTGTATAGCACAGCTGCGGCATGGCCTTTGCCGAGTAAAAACCGATCGCGTTCTGCCCAGTCTGGTTGCTCTGGGCGAATATTCATTATTTGAAAATAGAGGGTGTAGAGGATTTCTACGCTGGACAACGAACAAGCCAAATGCGGCACTTTGTTTTTATTCGACACATCTACCAACTGGTGTCGAATGTTTGCGATGATATTTTGTTGTGTCACGTTTTGTGCCTCTGTGTTCTTATTTTGTTTGCTGTTTTGTCTTGTGTTTTTGTCTTGTACTTTTATCTTATACTTGGGGCCTACAATCTTGCCTTCTCATTACCTTTCGCTAGTTAGGCGGGTCCCCTGCCACCAGCATGGTAAATTCTAAACTGACTCGGCTAGTATCACCTAAGTTTGGCATGCCACCGTGTAACAATTTGTCGTGAAAAACCACAAAACCGCCGGGGCCAAGGGGCAATCCCACTAAATCTAAATCGTCTTCTTTTTCATCCAATACCGGTTTTATAATGCCGCTACGTTCTTCGCCATGATAGCGCCACTCATCGCTTTTTTGAGAGCTAGGTACTACTCGCAACCCACTTTTTCCCGGCTGAGAATGTAGGCTAATCCAAATTTTTAAGCGATAGTAGTTACCGTTTTTTGGCATTTCGCCGTGGCCTAAATCCCAGAACCATTTGTCGGCATGTACCGGACCAACATCCGAACCACCCGGTCGTACCAAACGCCAATATATGCCGGGCCAACCAAATTTTTCTTCATCGGAGACTAAAAACTCGCCCAAGCACGATTGTAACTTTTGATAAAACCCAAGTTGTGATACTTGTTCAATCGCTGAGGGGCCAAAAACCCGAGCGGATTTACGCCACACTCTGCCATGTTCAAAATGTTCTGGCTGATGCACTTTATGATAATCTGCCAGCCCTGCTTCGCGATATAACGCCACATGTTCCGGTGCCACACATTGAATGGTATGTAAAAATTGTTCGGTCGCTAACGTCCGTAGTTGGGCTAAGTCTTGCGCTGACATTGTTGCCAAATAAAAGCCATCGCCTTGATTTACTTGGTTTAATAAACCCGTTTTGGTTAGGTCGTTTATGTCATGTATTTGCACTTGCGGATCCTCAACGTTCATTAGCCACTTATACTATTGCGTTAACTCAAAGGCCGAATTGATTCAAATTTAACCAATGAATTAATTAAACATTCTTCACTGTCCGGGTTCCAATCAATTAATTGATTTTCATCGGCAAAACGAAAGTCCTCACCTATCACGATATTGCGATCGACAAACCGCGCACTGGAAGACCCTTGATAATCTTCCACAATCATCTTGGTGGTAATGTAAGACGCGGTTTTGCTTAAATGACACAACTGTTTAGGACCATTGGAACAACCCATGTTTACATAAGCCATTTCATACAAAGCCATGCGCAAATCCATATGAAACGACGCAGTGGGGAAATAAAAGACGTTATTGGCGGTAAAAGGTTCAGCTTCGAACACCCGCTCGGTATCTCGAATAATCACCACGGACAATTGCGGATGCTGCTGTGACAACCACACAAAGAACTTGTCCCACTCTGGTAAGTCACTATTGCGCTTAGGTTGAAGCGTACTCTCGCGCAATGTCACTGTAATAAACTGCTTTTTATCCGCAGGAAGCTGATTATCAACAAATTGCTGAATGTAATGGCTCGCTTTTGGGGTTGATTGAAAACGTCTAGGGTCTACGCCTTGGTCGAGCCAATAGTAAAAATCTTTGTGTACGGTAATAGGCGGCGGATTATCCAATCGATAATCGGGCGGAAACAGCGTTGTCGTGCTGTTTAAATACATTTGAGCCTGCTCGCGGCTCGTACAATATGTCATGCCTTTACAAGCCGGGATTAAACTACAGGCTTGTTTAATGATGTTTTCGGCCCGCCACAAACGTTCTTGTTCTTCTAAACAATAGGCTTGGGCTTGCCATTGGTTGTCTCGGGCCACAATAACCATGTGCAAATGGGTTAAGCCTTGTTGCTCACGATAGCAATCTGCGGTGGCTAAAAAAGAAGTGACATCATAGGTTTCCGAGCTACGATTTAAATCGTAATAGGCATATAAAATGCTGTCGGCATTGATTTGTTCCAGCATTTTATGGTGTTCGGACAAGTCGCATAAAATGTGGCGATCGTAACTATAAACTTTGATTTTGTCAGCTGAAATACCCAAAAAAATTAGCTGCTGCGATACCGCTTCAATCACTTCTGGCTTGTCCCACAGAGTAAGAATAACCAAATCAAACTCGGCCTTCGCCAGCACTTCAGCACTAGGTTGACTGACTGGAAAACCTAAAAACTCCCCTGACTTGTTGTTGTCTAACAACATGCTGATTTCATAGGGGCTGGCATCACCAGACTGAATGAATTTTTCGAAAACGATGCCAGCACCAAAAACCAAAGCATCTTGTTTAATACTGCTCATAATGAATTAACCCGTTATTTGACACATAAGGCAAACAAATAATGCGCCATAGGATAAAAGCCTGTGTGTACCACTTCATCATTCATGGAAAACAGAAATACATGTCGGAAATGTTCGTTTAGCAAGGCTTTAAAATCGTTGCCAGATTTGCAATTCACATGGCCAATTTTGCTTTGTGCCGACGCAAATAGCTGAGACTCCAAAGAGGGTATGCCAATAATAACGACACCATCATCGTGAGTAGAGTTTTTAAGGTTTTCGACTATCTGATGCTCTTTTTCAGATTCTATATGCTCAAATACATCCAGACAGTAAACAGCATCGTAGGACTCACCATCATGTGTTCCATTTTTAAAAGGTAACGGACCCGCTGTTATATCGTGAACCAAGGCATTGCTATGCCATTGTTTATTGGGTGACTTGCCGATGGATTCAATAAATAAGGGATCGAAGTCTGTCACGGTTAAATTGCCGACTTCGCTGGCAACAACTCTGGAACCAAATGCATCTCCGCAACCCACTTCAGCCACGTTTTGTTTTCCTGCGAGCATTTTGGCTACAAATTTATAACGAGAAAGTACAAACACAACCCGCTTGGGATCTTCGTGCCATACCTGATTTGTCATCCAACCCAGTTCGGTGGTTTCAAAATCAAAATTGCCGCTGTACTGATCTTCTTTAGCCCTAGTTTCGGGTAAAGAGTCCTCTGATAAAGAGTTTTCTTGGGCCTGGCTGTCATGCTCATGACCTTCTTGGGCATGATTATCTTGGTTCTGGCTTGTTTTATTTGTGGTCATATTTGATATCTGATTCATCTCGTTTAAACCCACCCATCTTTTCTCCATTTTCTTTTATCTTTAATCCTTTTATTCATCCTTAAAGCAAATAGTGGGTTGTATCTATTGTCTTATATCGTCCCTTTTCGCAATTTCTTTGAGATTTGTTGTCATTGTTGTTGGATATTGATAGCTGCCGGGTATTGTAACGCAGAGAATTCAAAGGCGTATTGGAAATTTCTAGCGTATTCATTTATGCAAAAACGCATAACAATTTTCTAGAAGGAAAAATGGCTAAACACTGCCTAAAAATATCTGAAAAATAATTTACATAGCTTAAGGCTGCATGTTCAAAGGTTTAACCAAGTATTGTTATTAATTGATAACTCAAATGTCTAAAAACGGCCTTGCATCCACCCAGCGATATTATAGAATTCCGCCGCTTTTCCGTGCTGAGTCTGGATCGATTCCAGTCGTTTTCTCAGATGCTTTTTCTTTCTATAAACTCTGGAAACTTTAATCATGATACATATAGCCGACCGCGTCCGAGAAATATTCATAGAACAATTAAATGTTTCGAAGGACCTTGTTACCAGCGATGCCAAATTAGTTGAAAGCCTTGATACTGACAGCATGGATGTTGTTGAATTGATAGTGAAGTTTGAGAGTGAATTCGATTTAGAGATCCCAACCGAAAGCTTATCTACTATTAAAACGGTTAAAGACGTAATTAATTTTGTAAAAACCAATAGCGACCCCGAACTATCTTTGGCCTAATTTTATTCAGGGCGATCTGCCTAAGCGTCGATATCGCCCTTTATTCACCCGCATTCCAGCATCCTTAACTTTTTACTTTTATCTGAATTTCAGGCCCATTGATTTTTTAACCCCTTCATTCACTTCCCTATTTGCTTATTTTCCTGCCTAGAGACCGCTTTCAAAGTGCTGTCTTGTACCGATCTCTCTTGATAAATATTTTAGGAATATAATCACACCAAAATCATAAGTGTTTGTTTTCAAATAAAATTACCGTAATAACAAGGCAAACATGACTAAGTTGCAACCTGCTTCAAAGGAGTTAATATTGACCTGATGCAATTATTTGGATATATATAATGCAAATAATTAATGACGATAAAGGATGCGATAACAATGTTAGCAGACTCTAGGTTTGACATCTTAAATAGCGTCACGAATAGCAACTTGACTCAGCGAGAGGTCACCATGATTGGCTGGTCTGCATTGGGCAAAACGTCCAGTGAAGTTGCACTCATTGAAGGAATAAGTGAACGCACAGTTAACTTTCATTTAGCCAATATTATGGAAAAATTGGGTGCGGTTAATAAAACAGCTGCCGTAGCTAAGGCGGTCCGATTGGGAATTATTTAACACCAACCATAAAAACATCGGTATAAAAATCACCTTGTAACAAATTTCGTGTAAAATTCACAGCATGTCAAATTCAAACAAAAACCATCCTTAACATATTGTTTTTAAATAAAATGTTAATAGTAATTTTGTTATGATGCCTCTTACAACTATGCCACTGGAACAAGCCCGCCTTCTCCTTCTCTTTTTGCTCTCTTTTCGCCTCTGGTATTAACCATTCAAATCAGGCTGAAAATGCCCACCCTCATGCCTTTTATCGTTAAAAATACAAACAATAAAAAGGCAAAAACATAATGTAAATATGATGTAAACGGCATGTGAAAATTTTTACCACTGTTATATCTTACAGTATCAAAAAGTATGTTTTAATATTCTAATTGGGAAGTTTTTATCCATAAAGTGCTCGATATCTAAGCTTCATTCAGTCACACTTGGCTAATTGATTAGCCTTTCAAGTAAAAACTATAGTCGCTAATAATCAACTGCACAAAATGACGAAGACGACAAAATTCTTTCAATAATTGTCGGGGAATAATGGTATGCAGAACTCAAAAGAAAATAACAAAAATAAGCGGATGCTGATCACAGGTATTTTGTCTGCGATTCTTTATGGTGTATGGGCATATTATGTTAATTATGGCTTACCTACCGCAATAGCATCGTCAGTAGCCCAAGCAATTAGCAGCTTCATTGGTGGCTATTTAGTTGCAGGTGTAATTGAATTTACGTTCAGTATCACGCCAAAACCTTGGCGTTTCCCAATATCAGCATTTGTGCCTTATGGCATGACTTTATCTATCTATGCACTGGTGCATACATTCGTTGGTACACCCGACATTCTGTCTACCATTATGCCCAACATCATAGTGGGTACTCCTTACTTCATACTTTATTGTGTAAAGCTCGAAAAAAACGAGGCACAAACGTCATTACTGGCAAATTCAAATGCCCTTGATGAGGGTTCAAAAGATGCCGCCTAAAGACAGATTTTCAAACTGAATAACTTGGGATATCTCTCCCGTTAAACGCCCACTAAACGTTAGCGCAAAATACAGAGGCGTAAATCTTATTTGTAAATATCAAAGATGTGTAGAGTAAAAAATGACAATAGAAAGCAATATTGTACCCTCAAAAACCTCAAATAACGCTGCCGATAAGGATGCTTTGTTTGAAGCACAAAATACCTGCGAAACCCTCGTAGAATTGGGGCGTATCTACGCAAAAGATCTTGCTGATAAACAATTTCTGCAGTGGTTAGAAAACGGAAGAATTGAATCTTGTTCTTATACCTTTGCCGAAATTGATACCAGAGCCAGAGCATTAGCGGTAACGCTGCAACAAGCCCTGCAAAATGAAAATACTCGTGTCGAAAATAATGATATCGGAAATAGCAATGCTGATAAGCAAGACTCATATCCCGCCGCGCTTATCGCCACTCAGCCTGGACCAAATTTCATTATTGCCTTTTTCGGTTGCCTATACGCAGGTGTGGCTGCCGTGCCAATCTCACCACTCAAAAAAAGAGATTCAAGTGAACGAATACAGCCATTAATGAGTGATTCTGGCGCAAAGGTCATTGTTGCCGATGAAGATTCAGCCAAAATAATAGAAGGGTTATCTGAAGAGTTTACTCCACCAGCGCTGTTCACCGTTGAGAACATCGATATCTCACTCGCAGACAATTGGAAGTTTCCCGATATTGATGCAAATACAGTTGCCTTCATTCAATACACCTCAGGCTCTACAGGCACACCCAAAGGGGTAGTTGTCACTCACAATAGCCTAATGAGCAATGAACGCATGCTCGCAGAAGCCATGAACCATAACAGCGAAACCGTGTATATCAGTTGGTTACCTGTGTTTCATGATATGGGGCTAATAGGGAATCTTCTGCAAGCCTTTTTCTTAGGTGTTCGTTGCATCATGATGTCTCCTATTGCCTTTGTTTCACATCCTATCCGCTGGTTAGAGGCTATATCGAAATATAAAGCCACAACAAGTGGTGGACCTAACTTTGCTTACGATTTATGTGTATCGCGCACCACTGAAGAACAACGTAAAGAACTTGACCTAAGTAGCTGGCAAGTTGCCTTTAATGGCGCAGAACCTATTCGGGCCGAAACCATTGAAAAGTTTACTTCTGCGTTTGCTAACAGCGGATTCAAAAAGGAAGCCATGTATCCGTGTTATGGCATGGCGGAATGTACCTTGTTTGTTTCAGGTAGTCCCCATGACCAAGCACCCACAACCCTTACCGTTAATAAAGACGAGTTGAATTTCGATCGAATATCGATTGTGGATCCCAATGCTACTGAGTCAACCAACACAATTACCCTTGTTAGCTCAGGTATCACCTATCAAGATTGCGATGTACGCATTGTTCATCCTGGTGTATGTACAGAGCTTGAAGAAGATAAAGTAGGTGAAATATGGGTTAGCAGTGCCATTGTGGCATCTGAATATAAAAACCAACCCGATTTATCTCACGAGACTTTTCAGGCCACCATTCAAGACCACAAGCAAGACGATGGCCCCGAAAAACAATTTCTTAGAACCGGTGATTTAGGCTTTATTCACCAACGCCAACTCTATGTAACGGGTCGCAGCAAAGATCTGATTATTATTAGTGGACGAAATCACTATCCGCAAGATATTGAACTCAGCGTCATTAAAACCCATCCCGAAATTGCCAGTTGCCATGCCGCTGCTTTTTCGGTGGATATTGAAAACGAAGAGCGCTTAGTTGTCGTTCTATCTGTTAATTCCAGAATTCTAAAGAAAATTGATGCTGAAGAGATTATTCAGCGCGCTAAACGCGCCATCTCCAAAGAACATCAAATTTCACTACACAATTTAGTCATCACTAAATCACGACCGCCACTAACGTCGAGTGGCAAAATTCAGCGAAGAAAAAGCAAGCAAATGTATATGTACAGTGGCTTCGATGTTATCTGCGAATTAAATAATGAGGGCACACATAATGGATAAGATCCATCAAGATAACCAACCCCAAGTTAGCAATGAAAAAATAGCTGATTGGATGGTTAATCATCTTTCAAACCTGCTGAGCATCAAACCGGAGCAAGTCGAAAAAACATTACAATTTGATGATTTTGGATTGGATTCCCGTGACTCGGTTGGAATGATTGGAGAATTAAGTGACTGGCTGAAAATCGAATTAGATCCCAGCATGATAGACGATCATCCAACCATTGAAGAATTAAGCACTGCCATAGTAAAAGAAATGGAGGCTTCAATCTCATGAATGCGGAATCAAAAGCATTTTCAAAAAGCGAAGCAGACAAAAAGTTTAAAAAATTAATGACCAAGCCTGATTACGCTTGGCCCACTATCGCACTTTTTGTTTTGTTTTTAAGCGTTTTTACGAGTGCAACCATTATGGCACTCCAAGGCAGTATACCCATGTATGCTGCGGTATTGATTAACGCCACTTGCTGCTATATCTCTTATACCGTCTTACATGAAGCTTCTCATAACCTGATTATGAAATATGGTTTCCTGAATGACTGGATGGGCCGAATTTCAATGTTTTTCGTTTCCGTTGCGCCCTTCTTTAAAACCTACCGATTTTTGCATTTGGTTCATCATCGTTATACCAACGATCCGAAAAAGGATCCCGACTACTTTTGCGGTGCAGGCCCAACCTGGATGCTGCCTCTGCGGTGGATGGTAATGGATACAGCTTATATCGTTACCTATTTTCATCCCGATTATTACTCAAAACGTCCGACCGATGAAAAAGTCGGATTCTGGTTGTCGATGTTGTTTGGCACAGCTCTGCTAACCGTTGTATTTGTAATGGGTTGGTTTGAAGCCTTTTTGTGGCTTTATTTTGTTCCGACTCGCATTGCGTTGTTCTTCCTAGCCATTACGTTTGACTATTTGCCCCATGTTCCTCACGACACGAGAGCAGAAGATAACCGCTATAGAGCCACCAACAATCGAATTGGCATGGAATGGTTATATTCACCCTTATTTATTGGGCACAACTATCACTTGTCCCACCACTTGTTTCCAAACGCTCCATTCTATCGATACCGAAAGATTTGGCTTGCGAAGCGGGCGGAGCTTCTGCCAAAAAATCCGGCTTTAGTAGAAGGCAATAACATAGCGCCAACAAAAATCGAACAACCCGGAACATAAAAAGCGACTACAGGATAACGATGATGAATAGTTCTAACCATCAATTTAACGTACAAAGCGATAATGTCACACCGGTAGAGTTTGCCGAGAAAAACCCTGCGCAAAAGCAAGTGGCAAGTATTTTTAAAAATCAAAAACAGGCTTTCTCAAAACGCCCCTATCCTACTCTTGAGCAAAGAAGACAAGCACTTAAGTCGCTAGACAAAGTGATCCGGGATAACATTCCGGCCATTCAAAAAGCCATTAGCCAAGATTTTGGGCATCGCTCAGATGATGAAACCCTCATTTCGGAAGTAATGGGTTCATTAAAAGCCATTACTTACGCCCGTAGTAACTTAAAGTCGTGGATGAAGCCACGCAAAAAACCAGTCGATATCACTTTTAAACCTGCCACCGCAAAAATAGTGCCTCAACCAATAGGTGTTGCGGGCATTATGTCGCCTTGGAACTTTCCATTTGGCTTGGTCATTAAACCCTTGGCGGCAGCCATAGCCGCTGGTAATAGGGTTATGATCAAACCCAGTGAGTTAACGCCGTCGGTTGCAAAACTATTGCATGAAATGCTTGGCAAGGTATTCGAAGAAACCGAAGTCAGTATTGTTCAAGGTGGCGTTGACATGGCCAAGGCATTTACAGAACTGCCTTTTGACCATCTATTATTCACCGGCAGTACGGCAAACGGCAAACGTGTTATGGCAGCTGCAGCCAAAAACCTAACACCTGTCACATTAGAGTTAGGCGGAAAATCCCCCGTAATCATTGACAGTTCGGTGAACATGCAAAGAACCGTTAAATCAATCGTAACAGGCAAATTGTTAAATTCCGGGCAAACTTGTACCGCTCCGGATTATATTTTAGTGCCATCTTCCAGAAAAGCCGAGTTCATTAAGTCCTTCACGGAAACGGCCAGAAGTATGTACGCTGACCCAACTAATAATCCCGATTTCACATCCATCGTTAATGAAAATCATTATGCACGACTGCAATCTTATTTGGATGATGCTGCTAAGTCTGGTGCAGAAATCGTGAGCATTTATCCAGAAGCGACTTCCAACCAAACAACTCGCAAGTTGTTGCCGACTTTGGTTGTTAATCCTTCTCAAGAATCGGCCATTATGAATGAAGAAATATTTGGTCCGCTCTTAATAGTAATTCCCTATGAACAAATTACTGACGCTGTTGAATTTATCAACAACAAACCTCGTCCGTTAGCTCTTTACCTTTTCTCAGAAGATAGAAAAGTAGAAGACTATGTGATCCAAAACACCATAGCCGGCGGTGTTACCGTTAATGACACACTGCTACATTACACTCAGGAATCCCTGCCTTTTGGCGGTGTCGGCACCAGTGGTTTTGGTTCTTATCATGGTGTAGCTGGGTTTGAAACCTTTAGTCATATGAAGCCAGTATTTAGGCAGTCTCGCATTAATGGCGTAGATATGTTGCGAGCTCCCTACACCAACAAATCCAGATGGCTATTAAAGAACATCATTCGTATGGCCTAAATGATATGAATAGGAATAATAAATAATGGATAACTCAACCATATCAAATAACAAACAGCTTCCGAGTTGGTATATTGAGCATATGACGCCCGCAGTTGATTTCATATCAAACTTGGAGCCGTTTCCATTTGCTCAGCCTAAAAATATCTCGAACTATATAGCCGTTCATCAGAATGACTATCTTAGATTGGGAAATCACCCAAGGGTGATTGCAGCCCGTACTCAGTCGAATGAAAGGTCTCAAGACGAAGCCTTCATGTCGGCAATTTTTGGTGGCGATTCTGACGAATGCCAAGAGTTTGCTCATCAAATAGCTAAATGCATGCAAGCCGACGATGCGCTCATCACAACATCCGGATGGGCTGCCAATGTAGGTTTACTAGAAGCCGTTACCCCATTATTCAGGCCTGTTTATATTGATGAATATGCTCACGCCTCGTTGTTTGATGGCACTAAATTGTCGATTGGCAAAAAGGTCGTTATTCGTCATAACGATACTGAACACCTAGAGGAACGCATCAAGAAAAATGGACCCGGTATTGTGGTCATTGATGCGGTGTATAGCACAGATGGTTCCATTGGTGACATTACCAAGTACGTCGAAATTTGTGAGGCAAACGACTGCATCCTGATACTCGATGAAGCCCATTCTTTTGGGATCTTTGGTGAAGGTGGTGGTCTTGCAGTAGAGCTAGGATTAGCAGACAGGGTTCATTTTAGAACCGTTAGCCTCAACAAAGCGTTGGGTGGTCACGGTGGCTTAGTCGCTGGCAACAAAGAAGCCATGAAATTGGTACGTACCAAATGCCGATCCATCATTTTTAGTTCTGCCACTTCCAGTGTTTCCGCCGCAGGCCATATTGAAGCATTAAATATCCTCACCAGCGAACCAGAAAGAGCCAAGCGATGTCTGGTTTACGCTCAAAAGCTAAGAGATGGATTACACAAGATTGGCGTTGATACGGGTGAAAGCCAGTGCCAGATAGTGTCCATAACTTTTGAAAATGAACAACAGGCCTGTGAATTCTATGGCAAGTTAACTGAATTGGGCGTTTTAACGTCGGTATTTTTATATCCAGCGACGCCTATGGGCGTAGGTTTGGTTCGCTTTTCGGTGCATTCAGAATTAAACGAGCAAGAGATAGATGAAATAGTGTCGTGCACCCAAAAAGTGCTACTGGACATGAAAATTCTCAACGCTAAAAACCACGTTAAAACTAAAGCTGAACAGGTAAGTGAGCTTTCTACATAATGATATGGAATATCGGAGGTTACAATGAGTAATGAAAAGCAAGGCAGTTTGTCGATACACCCTTATATTGGTGGAACGACCACAAACCTTATCAAAAATGCCATTAAACACGGTGGTATAAGCAAGAAAAACATACCTACCTTTGCCGCTACGCTATTTGGGACGGTTTGCTTATCGCCAATACGTGCAATGGAAGCCATTTCCTATGGCAGCAAAATTGCCGAGACAGAGTTAAAAGAAGACCCCATTTTTATTATTGGTCATTGGCGCAGTGGCACCACTCACCTGCATAATGTTATTAGCCAAGACAACCGTTTTGGCTACTTAAGTACATTGCATGCATTGTTCCCAACCTGCAGTGTAACCTTAAGTAAAAGCAAGTTCATGAAAAACTTAATCGCAAATCTTCTGCCTGAAAAACGCATGATGGATAACGTGAAGATGGGATTGGACCTTCCCCAAGAAGAAGAATTCAGCGTGTCGTGTATCACAACTTCATCGCACCATTGTAATCATTTCCCAAGCACCATTTCCGACAGTTTCGACAAATATGTATTACACAATGTCGATGATAAAGAGCGTGAGAAATGGAAAGAAGCCTATATGAAGACGATTCGCAAAGCGTCTTATATGGCCAATGGCAAACGATTGATTTTAAAAAATCCCTATAACACCGCCAGAATTGAAATTCTGTTAGAAATGTTTCCTAACGCCAAATTTATTCATATCTATAGAAACCCTTTCACAATTTATGTGTCAGCACTGCATGACTTTATTAAAGAAGCGGAAGAAATGGCATTGCAGGATTTTTCAGAAAGTGAATTTGCCGATATCTGCTACGAGCTATATGAAAAACTGATGAAAAAGTACTGGGAAAGCCGAGACCTCGTGCCAAAAGGGAACTTGGCAGAAGTGGCGTTCGAAGATTTTGAAAAAGACCCACTGTCGGAAATGAAGCGTATCTATGCTGACTTGAACCTAGATTTAAATGATGAACAATTAGGGAATATTACCAGCTATCTGGATTCTCTCTCCGATTATAAGCGCAACAAATATACATTTAGCTCAACTCTAGCAGATGAGATTACCAAAAAGTGGGGATTTGCATTAGACAAACTCAACTACACTTTGCCCCCGGATATTGTTGTAAGTAACGATGCCAATTGGAGCTGCAAGATGTAAAGCAGGTGCCCCAAAGCACCACTGACATATTGAAACAAGAATTCGGGCGTATTCAACGGATTCTTGTTTTTTTGTCGCCATCTTATCGGTTAAAAAGAATTTAGGGGTTAGATATGAGTATGCAGATTCAGGATATCGTCGCGCAAGGACAGGAAAATTGGGCCTATAGCGTGGGTATTCAAGCCTATATTTGGGGATTACCCATTGTTAAGTGCTGGAAAGATCGGCTTGTAAAAATGCAAGCCTCTACTGACAAGCAAGCAAGCAACTCTGACAATTTTGTCGTAAATCGTTTTCGCCACGACCGTCATTTAGCATCCGGAAATTCCTCTGAATTTGTCAATGCTGCAACCGATTTCTTATACTCCACTGCGGTTATTGACCTCAGCAATGGACCGTTGCGCCTAACAGCCTCTGACTTTGAAGGGCGCTGGTATGGCCTACAAGTACTCGACCCTTATATGGACACTATTGCCAACTTGGGCACTCGAACATTTGGTGATCAATTGCCTGCCATTGTTATGGCCGTAAACGGGCAAGACATGGCCATAAAAGAAAGCGACCATGTCATCTATAGTGAGAGCAAGTTCCTTTATATTGTTGGTCGCATCGCTGCCGACATTAACGAAGATCTCGCATCTGTGCATGCCGTTCAAGATAGCTTAAAAATTGAAAGTACAACGGGAGAAAGCGCCCTCAGCGTTCCTTCAAAAGATTCATGGCGACCGCTGGTTGCAGAAAACTCCGATTGCCCTGCTGACCTTTCATTTTTTGAAGAGCTTGGGCAAGTACTAACATTTGTGCCACCGAAAGAAAACGAACTCGCCTTACAAAACTTGTTTAAAGAAATTGGATTAACAGTAGAAAACGGCTTTGACCACGGTTCTCTTCCAGACCCCGTAAAAAAAGGCCTAGCCAGATCAGCGGAATTTGCTCAATCAATTTTGGACAGCAAAATTTATGAAGTCGGCGAATTTATTAACGGCTGGAGCCTTGTACGTGATATCGGCGAATATCACGGCAACTATATTGTTCGAGCATTGGTTTCTATTCATGGTATTTGGGCCAATGTGCCAGAAGAAGCCCTATACTTTATGGCTCGTACCGACAGCACTGGCAACATGCTAAACGGTAATAATCGTTACGAAATCCGTTTCCCCAAAGGCAGCATACCGCCAGTCGATGCGTTTTGGTCCATCTGCTACTACGATGACCAAGGCCGACTGGTTCAAAATAGACTAAACCGGCATGCAATCAATTCCTTATATAGCCAATTACAACCCAATGCAGACGGTTCAATTTCCATATTATTAGGGCAAGAATCTGACAACCCGGAATTGGAAGATAATTGGTTGCCATCCCATAACGGCAACTTCAATCTGAATTTACGCTGCTACAACCCCAAACAAGCGCTGCTATCTGGTGAATATCAACTTCCAGCAATCGTGAAATTAAACACCTAAATTGGTGCACTAACGACATAATTATAAAGGTGAGAAAATTGAGTAGGACAGCGTTAATTACGGGTGGGTCATCCGGCTTAGGACTGGAGATGGCCCGGCAACTAAAAGCCCAAAACTACAATTTGGTATTGGTTGCTAGAAATGAAGACAAACTCAAAGCGGCCGCTGAGCAATTGGCCTCTGGTGCAGGTGAAGGGTTCATCAAAACCATCGCTTGCGACGTATCCGATGACGCAGCCATTGAAGCGAGTTTCAAAGCTGAATTACCGGAGATTAAAAGCATTGATTTTCTGGTCGTTAACGCCGGTGTCACTACCATCGATCTGTTGAGTGACTACAGCTGCTTATCCGACATTACCCGAGATTTAAAAATTAACTTAATTGGTGCCATCGCAACCACTTATTTGTGTATGCCTTATTTAAAAGCCGGATCCCATGTGTTGTTTGTTTCATCGGGGTTTGGTTTGGTGGGCGCGCCCGGATACTCACTCTATTGCGCATCAAAAGCGGGATTAAACAATTTTGCAGATGCACTACGACGGGAAGTATTAAACCGCGACATCCACGTTCATGTAGCCTGCCCTGGCGATGTAGACACACCAATGTATGCCGGTGAGCTAGAAGTTATGCCAGACTGGATTCGAGAGAAAATGGGCCGAGGGAAACCAATGCCAGTAGATTCAGCAGCAAAATACATTCTAAAAAAATGTGCTAAAAACCAGTTTATGATTGTGCCTTCAAGCGATGTAAAAGGCCTGATGGCGGCACAAAAATTCCTACCTAGAAAAATCGCCACCCGTATTATCGATAACCTATTTCCCAAACCACCGTTGTAAGGGTTTTCTCTCCGTTTACGTCTCATAACCACATAAAAAAACATTGCCGAGCATTCATTCGGCAATGTTTTATATTTCCAATGACGATGCTCACATCACTAAACCATCAATGTTAAGACTCATTCCCCATTGCTTTCATATGGACTTCACATCGACTTAAATATGCTCACTTCCAATATTTGCGCGTTGCGCTCCAGACGGTTTATCTGACTTGTCCGCCAGACTAATTGGCAACAAACTCAGTAAGGTCGGCACAATAATAATGGTCAGAAACGCACTGACAATCATAGTGGCAGAGATTAGGTTTCCAAGGTAGAACAGCGGTTTCAGTTCTGAAATCGTCATTACCAAAAACCCGGCTGCCAAGGTAACTGAGTTAATTAGAATAGGTTCAGCCGTGGATTTCATTGCTTCAACCAGTGACTCATTTTTACTGAGTCCTTGTTTAAAGTTCGACTTTGCTGCTTCAATAAGATGAATGGAGTAATCAATCCCGATACCGAAGACCAACGCGGCAATGATTACCGTGGCGATATTTAAATCCAACTTCAAATAACCCATGATGCCAAAGTTAACCAAGATGGTGAGCACCAGAGGCGTAACCGCAAGCAACCCCATAGAGAACTTACGAAACAGCATTGTCATGATAACGAAGACAACAAAAGCCGTGATAATCAAACTATTGAATTGCCCGTAAATGATTTCATCTGTCGCCGCCAACACAATACTAGCGTGCCCTGCAATATCAACTTTCATGCCTTCAGGAGCTGCAACATTGCGAGCCTGATTAACCACGTCACGAACCACGGAGGCTCGGTCTGTGGTGATTAGAGCGATAATTCTGCCATCACGATAAGCATTATCAGCGACATCACGGATTTCAGAGCCGCTACTATTATCGTAAAGTAGGAATAATTGGGCGGACAATTCTTCTGACAAATCATCGGGTAACTCGTCCTTTTTACCTTCAGTCAGTATTTGCAGCAGTCGTTTAAGATAACTATTAGAGGACACTACATAGCCTACTTCAGGGTGTTGTTTAAGCACTTGCTCTACCTGATCGATATAGCGCACCACTTCATCTTTATACAGGTCGCCGCTTTCACTTCCTTCTAACTTAATAGTAAGCGGAATAATGCCTTTGAACTCGTTTTTAAACGCTCTATCATCCACTCGTAACTTGGAACTTTCCGGATAAAAGGAAATGGTTTCGTAGTCTACTTTTACGTTAACGGCATAAAAAGTTGAAGTAGCGAACAGCGCAATCATCAAGCCCACAATCACTTTTGGCTTCGACTGCCATGCCGAATTGCAACCATTAAGACAAGCCTGGATACCTCGTAATAACACTGATTTCTTAGGGCTGGGCCGAGATCGTTTATTAAGCATCAGTAACGCAGGGATCATTACAACACTGAAAACAAACGCAAAGAATATTCCAACGGCAACCATTAAGCCGAATTCACGAATAAACACAACTTCGGTATACGCGAGGGAAAGAAAGCCACAAATAGTGGTTATACTGGTTAGCAAAATGGGCTTGAAAAGATTTGATATCGTAGCTTGAATGGACTGCTGTTTTGACAAGCCGTGTTGCGTCAAGTTTCGGTAATAATGATTGAGCACATGGATTGCATCCGCTACCGCACTTGCCATTACAAAGATAGGCGTCATGCTAGAAATCATGTTCTGCTTTAATCCCAAAATGGGCATCATACCCATGGTACAAACCAAGCTAGCAACAGCAACCAGAATCGGAACGTAAATCCCTTCAACATTTCTAAAACATAATGCCAACGTAATCATAATGACCAACAAAACAAAGGGGAAAAACCGCTTGTTGTCTTGCTTAATGATATAGCTCATTTCATTAAAAACGACGGCAGAACCACCCACCGCGATGGTGTAATTGCTCGGGATGTCTTTAGTTACTTCATTAATGTGTTCGTAGGCGCGAATAACTGGCGCGGTATAATCATTCGGGACCGTAAGCTCAACCCGAATAATAGTCGCTTCCAGGTTTTCTGAAACAATGGAGTTCATTAGCAGAGGATTGTCTTTAACATTCGCTGCCAAAGCATCTAACGACGTTTTGTCTGCGGCAATATCGGTAATGAGATCTTCAATGGTGAGCACATCATCTTCATCACGAATATCCTCTACATTGGTAATACTCCTAACCTCTGCAATAGGGTTCATATAAATCAGCAAGTCATTTAAAAAGCTAACATCCTTGCCACCAACCAACGAATGAGCCTCAAGATGCGAGAGCAGTTGCTTGATAGTTGCGGTATCGCTGGGCTTTAAGCCATTTTCCAAAGCCTGCGCCACTAATTTAGTGGAAATAGAATCACGGGCATAGGTTTGCAGTTTCTCGATATCGCTATCGTTAACCAACAGCATATTTTCGAAATCCTGCGTCAAACGGCTCACCAAATTAATGACGCCAGAATCAAATACTGTCCCGGATTCGGGTGTCACCATTACGGACAGTGTTGCACCTGTAGAGGTGAAAATATCACTAAGCTGACTGTCCACAACACGAACCGGATGCGACTTATTTAATACGTATGTAGTGGAGTTAATTTCAAGATTTTTTAATTGAGCACCTAGAGCAACAATGACCAACAAGCAAATAGCTAAAACAGATTTGGGATAATTAGTGATTGTTAATACGAAACGAGCAAGCTTACTGTCGTAAACTCCTTTATTGGTCATTGATACTTCCTCATTGGTGTTCTCTCAAGAAGGCCTAATATCAGTGAGTACGTTGTCAATGGGTGCATTGGCAATGAATACGCGGTTGAAAAGGCCAAATATTGTGCTGTTACCATTATGATTATTGGTATGGTTGGAATGCATTGTTACAGCAAGTCTCGCCCGAGTTTATCTTACCTAACAGACCAATTCATAGCTGTCATATTTCACAGGTTGTGAGGGGGTATAGAGTTGACTACAGTCCCGAAGACATGCTGAAGCAATTGGGTATAAGTATTAAACAACCCATAAAATAAAGGCAATGAAGCGACCATAATGGATTGTTTACAGCGGAAAAAGGAACGAAATCCCCACATAAAATAAAAATAACCATTCAGGATGTCATCAAATGAATCAAGGTTTCTTATTCTTTCCCGTGTTCGCAATGATACTACTAATCGTCATAGTGCTATTCGTTATGTTCCGCGGCAGAAAAAGTGCAGTGACTAGCGGCGAAATTAGCCCCGCCTATTTCAAAACTTACGATACTGGCGAGAAGTTGCCGAGAAAGGCAAGACAAGCCGAAAGATGCTTTCATAACCTCTTAGAATCCGTACCGCCCTTTTTTGCAATATGTGCCTTTACAGCAGCCTTGGGAAAAGTAGACTTTGTGTTCCTTATTATGGCTTGGGCTTATGTAGCCTGTCGATTTCTCCAAAGCTTTGTACATATAACGTCTAATAAAGTTGGCCCTCGTGCCCTGTTATATCTTCTTAGTTGGGTAGTCATGTTGGTGTTCTGTTTCCGCCTTGCCTATTTAATTGTTTAAACGTTAATTTAACCTGATGAGCAGCTTTTTCTATGATGGCTGCTCCCTCTTAACGTTTTTGTGCTGTAAATCCTCTGATTTTTTCTAAAAAGCCTTCTCCTTCTGCAGTAATAAATAAGTCCTGCCGGCGAGAATCGCTGGGATGATTGCGACGTTCAACAAATCGCAATGGCGCTTTGTGTACATTGGAATCTGGACGATTGGCCCGTGTGGTTCGCTCACCACACAAAAAAAGCACCTGCCGACTAAATGCCGAGCGAGGTATTTTGTATTGGTCAGCCAAAGCCGCCATGCCTTCACCTTCGTTGAGCGCGATAACGGTCAACACTTCCCAGGTTCTTAAATCCATCTCAAATTCTTGTAGATATCTGGCGGCCTGAAGTTGCCCTTGAAGTAAGTCTCTGGATTTCATGTTTTATATTTCATTGCCTGAACAAACTTAATGCGGTTGCATACATAAATACTAGCTTAGGAAAATTATCCCACGGGTGAGAAGTTCCCACAAACAGAACTAAATTTAGGAACAAACCATTTCAGTGTCAATATAAAACCCATGCGGAATAAAATATTCACTTATTTAAACCAAACACTACATTAAAAAGGGGACCCGAAGGTCCCCTTAAAACGAAATATTAAAACGAAAGAGCAATAAGTTAGCGATTCACTTCAAACTTATTAAACAAGTACATGTTTTGATAAGCCGATCTTGTAGTAATGATATGACAACTGACTTCCAGGCAGTTTTGTACAAAAGCAGTGGGTGTATAAGCATAATCACTTTGGCTTGACACTTGCCGCGGATTAAATATTTGGAAGCCATCAATACATATTCCCCAAGTAGCATACGAGGAGTCAGTGCCAGAATTACCACAAACCGAAAAATGAGCATTTAGTGTTGCTTCACCTTTTGCAATCTCCCTAACGCCTCTTAACTTGTTGTAAATAGATGTATGGGAATAAGAGCCATAGAAATGACTCACCCGAATAGTTGCATCAGCTGCATAAATAGCTCCCTTTGAGTAATCATTATCGTGAAAGGTATAACGCTCAATCAGCGACGGATTGTGTCTTAACGCAATTGCGTGGTCCGTGGTTAAGGCAATTTTGGAACCATAGATAGCTAGCGGCTCTAAGTCCTCACCTTGAGTCACATCCGATGTAATCCAAACTGGCAGCTCTGCTGCCGTAGAATCTGCATAGGTAGTCCCACAAGGAATGGGTCCCATACCTGAGAGTAAATTACCTACCGTGAATCGATTAAACGTCATATAAACCGCATCACCAGCACTTCTATTCCAATTTCCCCCCAGTAAAAAGCCGGTACAAAGACCATTGGAACGAATACCAAAAGAAGTTAAGTCCCCCCGGTTGCCACGATAACCTGAAATATAGATGTCTGATTCATCGACAACGTCATAGGTCTGCGGATCAAACTTAATGGCATAAAGTTCATCAGTATTCCAACCAAAGAAGGTTGAACCAACTGCCCCAAAACGCCCCCCTCCTTGTATCTGACCGGTTAAGGTTTGATCTTTTTTGATAAACGACTTTTCGACAACATCACTTAAGGTTTGCGTAGTTGGATGGTATTTTAATACCTTCCAGTAAATGTAATCCGAGGATGTCGTATAAGATATAGCAAACACATCGATATCAATTTCAACTATCGGTGCACCTGCGTAACTCTTTGTTGAAGTATTAATACCGAATTCATTAAAGGCTGTACCTGTCCATTCTCTCAGTAATAGATTCCCGGCATTAACTAATACAATCCGACCATCGCTTAATGGCAACGCATTAGAGTAGTTATTATGAGTATCTACATTCTTAAAATTACTTGTGGTAGCGGCAGCACCGGTACTTAACTGATAATTAAGGCGTGTTAAATCGCTAGTTTGCCATAAATCACATTTGCCATTATGAGCAAAAACAAAGAATGTCCCATCTTCATTAGCAATGATATCCGAGTATCTGTGGTACCCATTTGTCGTTACCGTTAGCCCAACGTCGGAGCTAATTGTTAACACGCTAGTTCGATTAACTTTATTCCAGGAAACCTTGACGATTTTATAACTCGTACCAACAGAAGAGAAAAACAGCCCAGCAAATACATCTGGCTCTACTTCTACAAATTCACTGAGGTACCCTTGACTGTAATACATTGAATTAGGAGAAGTAACGTTTGTCGTGCCAACGTATTCAACTTCACTGCTCTCAGGATAAAGATGCCAACGGGTTAATCTCCAGGCAGACGTTGCACCTCCAGTACTTTCCCCTGCCCCAATCCCAATAAGGGTGCCGTCACTGGTTAATATGGCTCTATTCGCATCGGTTTGAGAACAATAAGTCGATTGATGAGTGTTACTCCCACTAACTGTGGAAGCAGCCAAAGATCGAGGGAAGTAATTGCCAGACACCGGGTCCAACACCACTTCCGTGCCTTTTTTAACGCTTAAATTTGGGAAAACATTGGGTGCAGTGATTTTAACGGCCTCGGCACCTGTGCCTCCCACGACCTTTTTATCTAAATAGTCAGCCATTAATTGATCCTCAATTCAGTTAAACTTTTTGCTCTGAAGGTGTATGTTTTGCCGGGAGAAATTGCCATCCGGTCAGCATTAGCAACCGTCAATTTACTACCGACTAATGACAAATCCGAACGAGAACGCACGTACATAAGTCCCGAAGATTCGTTAGACACCGAAAACCAATGGCCTACTGCAATACTGGTTTTAAAGTCATCCAGTATTACTTCTACATCGGCAACCGTACTCAACAACAAATCACCATGATTTACCGGGGTATTCACGCCAATTTCTTTCCAAAGGAGATCACCGACAGCAATAGCTTGAGTAGCCGTTTTAATGCCTTCTACGTCTATTTTTAGCTGCTGAGTAGCGTCTTGAATGGTCTGAGTGTCTGTTTTGATTTGCTGGGTGTCAGCTTTGATTTGCTGAGTATCGGCTTTAAGTTGCGCAGTATCTCCAGCGTTTTCGCTCATTTGATTGAGCTTGTCTATATAGTCCTTGTCGCCTGCGGCGAATTGGAGTAGCGACATAATATTATTTTAAACCTCTCTGATTTTACATTGCGTTTCGTAACGAGAAGCCTCGGCTTTTAAGCTGGGAATTTCTTCGAACTTGGCAGCAAAGGAATAATCTCTTTCAATGGCTCCCCCCACATTGGGACGCAGCGAAATAAAAAAATCTTTGTGGATGGAAAGCAGCCGGGTTAAATCGGCAAAGCTGGAACGGTCGGCGGCGCTGAGATGAGATAAATTAAAACTCAGCTTTCGATAAGTCGCAGCATCCAATGTATGCACCGTGCCGCCCGCTGTTGGGTTACTCTTAACATCGGTTTCCCATTTAAAGATATGCCCCAAGTCCACGTTGAAAGTGGGCGAGAAGCCTTCTCCGGCATAAACACGTCCAATCTCAATAAAACCATTGGGATTATCGGCGTTAGAAATAGTTAAACGGGCCGATGTCACCACAAAGGTTTCATCAAACCAAAAGGAGCGGGTTGCGGTTTCCCATCCGGTATAGGTAGAAACACCTAACGGATCTTTACCCCATACTAAATCTCCCAGGTTTTTGGGAACATCACCTAACAGCACGCCAGTATCGTAAATAGCATCACCGGTTTGATTTGCACCGTTATAAAACACCATACGAATTTGGGCAGAGCTGGTGAGGTTGTGTCGCCACAGGGCGAATGCCTCAATAAATACCGGATCGTCCCACTCAAACAATATTTCAACGTCCTGAGTATCGGAAGTCCGGAAAACTCGGGAGTTATTGTATTTTTGCGTGTTGGTGATCGGGAGGTGGGGTTCGAAGGTGCCCGCGCTTTGGGTTAGGATCGCGGCATCCCATACGTTGTTAAATATTAAGCGGGAATTAGCCATCAATTAAAACCTTTAATTGTGTGACACCCTGCAAAGGGTCATCTTTGATGGATAGAACAATCGCATCAACACCATTTTCCATCTCAAAATAAGGATAAATAAGACGGATCTCTTGACCAATTTCATAAGCAAACGGCAATGCAAAGGCATTGACGGTATAAATTTTTAATGGTGTTGAATAAAAAATTCTGCGACGCTCTGCTTCTGCCTCCGCAGAGGAACTTAAACTGAGCAATGTCTCTGTTTCTTTGAGTTCGGCGTCAGGAAAGACATAAGTAATGTCGGCATTTTCCTTACGAACTGTGGAAAACCCTTCTCCGTATCCATTGACGTTTTGCGTGGTGTAGTTTTTGCGATATTTAAGATCCACAGCGGAAGCGGGACGTATTCGACGATCAAAGGCAACGCCATCCAAAATAATATCATCTGGCGTCAGTAGAGCAGCAGAACCGCCCTCAGAGCGAATAATCCGCCCAGCCTTAAAAATATTCAATCGAGTGAAGCCCCAAAAGCCACCGAAATTCTTTAACAGGGCATCAAAGGCTTGTCGATATGAAATGCCTGAACGGCCATATAACCCCACTGAATCGGTGGGTAGCGCATCCAAACTCACAGTGTCAATTTGGACACCACCTAACCGGGATAAAATCTCGGTTAGTATTTCTTTCACCGCTATTCCACCAGCACCAATGACATCTGCGGTTAATGTGCCTGTGGGTTTAGAGGACAAGGTAATAGTACCTGTAGCCGTGTTTTTGGTTGCAGACACTATCGCGCCATCAACCCTAACATCACCGATAAAAGCAACCGCGCCATCATGTACAGCCCAAACCAATCCCGCATCATCCACTTGCACTGGCCGAATATTAAAACAATCCCCCAAACACACGGGCTTAAAGGCATCAATATTTGGACCAGAGATAAAAACAGCGTTATTTAGCGGCTCGTTTAAATCTAACCTTTCGGTTCTAAATTTAAGGGAGTACTGAGTACGGCTCGTTGGCACCAAAGATTCAGCGGTGAGTACTGCGACTAATTGAAAGTCATCCCTAACCCAACGCTGATCGCCAAGATATACTCGCACTTCCTGACCCGCAAATTCGTAGCCAGAGGCGACGACGATGTCAGGGGAAGCGGCCAAATCAATGGATCCAACGGAAAGGCCAAGGGCACCAGAAACTTGCCCGCCCATGCGACGTCCATAAGTTAATCCTCCAAGGATTACGTCGTCATAAGGCGTTGACCGAACAACGTCTGTCGTTTTGGAAATAAAAGGTCGGTTAGCTAAATTAAGGGTTCCGGAAGAACCCTCATTTAAGTAATCTACCTCAACCAATACGGTGCGTCGCTGATCCAAGCTTTCCAGCCAGTTAATAAAATCTGACATAAATTGACTCCTTACAGTAATGCTCTGTCGTCAATTACCGGTTGAATGTAGCGGGTGGGTTCGGCAACAAGTCGAGCGACATCAGATACCAATGCGGACGTTTTTGAAGCCTCGGCAGCGGCCTGATTGGCAAACCTTTGAACTTGTCGTTGAGTTTCGGCAATCGCACCTTCGAGGTTAAGCTTGATCCCTTTCACTTCCTGGGTAAATGCGTTAAGTGTATTGGTAATAGAGCTGTTAACTTCACCTAAACGATTATCAATGGAAACCAAGTGTTCATTGGAACTGCCCACTTGGGTGTTAATGGTTTCGGCAAGACCAGACACTTCTGCCACGATAGGATCGGCAACCGCGGCGGCTTCTTCTTCCATGGTTACTTCTGGCGTTAATACTTCAGCATTGGTCATCAACTCAGAGGTGACATCAGACAAAGCAACACCCGTAATATCCGCAAGCTGTTGTGCTATCTGTTCAAACTGACTGATCAAATTTCCTGATTCAAGCCATGCAACAACACCTTCCGCTCCCAGACCATTTTCGGAGGCAGATTCAAATTGCGCCCTAAAATCAGAACCATAAGTAAAACCTATCGCATCAAGGGAAGTTTTTACTTGGTCGGCCATCGTCTCCAGAGTTCTGGTCAACAATTCATCTTCAGAAAAGAAAGCCGCCTGATAGCCTTGCAACAACGCCGCTAAACGCTCAGAGCCTCCAGCAGCTTGCGCTACATCATTGGAATAAGTTAATTCAGAAACGCCTGCGGTCGCAGCAAGTTGTTCCAGGCTAAGATTAACGGACGCAAAGCCCTGATCAACCAAGGCCAATTGCGCCATGACTCTGGACAAGGTATCTGCCAAGGTTTCACCCTGAACAGAAAGCCCATCCAGCATGTCGCCGAATACACCGTCAATTAACTGATTGGTGGTTCGGTCTGCCCACGCCTGAATGGCTTTTTGAGCCTCTTCATCACTCATGTCTTTGAGGCTTAACTCAAAACTTGAAGAGAAGTTGGCCAAATAGTCTTCGAGGCTCTGAGTGGTTGTGGTGGTAAAACTCTCAGAAAAATCATCAAAGCGATTACCACGCCCCCCTCTCCAGAAATCTTCGCCAGAAAAATTATGCGTGGTGGTTTTAGTGACTTCATCAATGCCTAATTGCCCGGCAGCGCCAGTGATCAGGTTCTCGATACCGCCGAAATAGCTCCCCATTTGCTGGGCAACCACCTCATCCAATGCGGTTTCGTTAGTACGCCACTTTCGTCCTCGGAACAAGGAGCGTTGTTTAACTTCTGTGGTGTAGTTATTTCCAGAAAATTCACCATCGGCGTAGTTAATATTGAGACCATGGTCATCATATTCATAACTGGAACCGAATAGCTTACCCCCAGAAATGGAGTCAACAAGCTGCGCCGCTCCAGCAACAAGACCCACAATGGGAAGTGCTGCACCAATACCGCTCATAATGGAACCGGATCCAAACAGTGAACCCACATTACTAATCGCACTGCCAAAGCCTCCGAAAAGACCTTCCGCTCCCAATATTTCACCCGTTAAGCCGATACCAGACCCGAAGGATCCTAAAGAGGAAAATCCAAGCGTAGAACCAAATCCCGAAATTGTTTCTCCGAATCCCGTTATAGCACCGCCAATACCGCTACCAAAGAGACTATCACCCATGGACAATAAGGAACCGAAATCAAAACCTCCGCCATCGCTGCCACTAAAGAGTGAACCGAGATTTAATCCCCCACCGCCATTTCCACCCAAGATTGAGCCTAAATCAACATCGCCAAAGGCTTTTTTAAAGAAGCCTTCAATACTTTCGGAGACATTGGATTTCAGCATCTGGGTAAACATATCTTCAAAGCTTTGTGCAATGGAGCCAAACACCTTGTCGGCATCACCTTCAAGAATATCCAACCAGCCTTCAGAGAATGCGGTTGAAATACTGGCAACGGCGCCTTCCCAAGCTACGGCATATTTGTCCGCTTGTTTGGCCTGCTCTTCAGTGGCATTTTTAGTCTTGTCTAGCTGATCTTTAGCATCTTTACTCGCCCCACTTAGTGAGTTTGTAGCTTCAGCCGCTTTATCAATATTCTGTTGCGCGTTTTTATTCGCGTCAGATAATAAGCTTGTGGTTTCAGATTGGTCGGCAAGTGACTTATTAGCCGCTTGAACACGATTAACAAACTCAGTTCCCGGAGCGCTTTCGCGCATGGCTTGTAACTCAGCGGTGCTATTTGCCAATTTATTGGCAACAGCCTCTTGCCCTGCAACAATATCATCGGCGCTAATGTTGAAGTTTGCGACTTCAAGACTGGTATCTCTAAGTTTCGCACCAAAGTTGCTAAATCCTTCACCAGACTTTCCAAGGAAGTCGCCGATAACTTCGAACAACTGCCCCCAACCATCCATGATAAAACCAATAAAATTGGTTAACTGATCTAACGGTCCTTTAATTAGCTGCGCAATAGCATCAGCTTGACTAGCAATGGCTCTAACAGCAACATCTGCCAGACTTAACCAACCGATTTCATTAACCTTTGAGATAACATTCAATTGGTGGAAGCTATCAATCACAAAACCAATGGAACGAACGATAAAATCGGCAACTGAACCTGCGATATTTTCCATACCGCCAAATTGTTCCAAAAACGTCAGTAATTCTTCGCCAATTCCATGAAATACTGCTGAAAATTTAGCTGTAAATTGCTGGGAAAAGCCATCCGCAGCATTACCAAGAATGCGAAACGATTCTGCTGCGCCTTCAACATTTTCAGCGTCAACTTCATCCAGTGAAAATCCAAGTAAATTGGCCTCTCGAGCCATCTTTTTCAGACCTTCTCCACCACCATCTAGCAGAGGTAAAAGCTTGGATGCATCTTTTGCGAAGCTTTCCATAAAGAAAACTTTTTCACCATGAGTGCCTACTTTTTCAAGTCCACTCGCAAAGGCGAGCATTTGCTTATCGGGTGTCATTTTTTTAAATTCATCAATCGACAAATTTAATTTCTTAAATAATTCTTCAGCTTTACCACCACCCGTTGCGGCAAGCTCTCCCATTTTGCCATTCATATCCTGAAATATGCCGCCCAATTCCGAGGAAGATACTCCCAGAGTGCCTGCTGCATAGGTCCAGGTTGACACGGATTCCATCGACAACCCCAAGGTGTCAGATAGCGTATTAAGTTCTTGAATAACATCGGTTTGCATTACAGAAGCAAAAGCTTCCATAACACCTATAGCTGCCGTTAACGTAGAACCAAGCGCTTTTGCACCTGATACCAGTGTTGAAAAATTTGAGTCCAATCCCTGTGACTCATTTAAAATTTGTGTGTCCTCTAAAACGAGGCCATGTTGGTATTGATTCGACATTCTAACGCCTCATAGCTTGGAGGTAGCCTATCTCTAAATGAGTAATATCGGACATTAACTCCCCACGCTCTGTCATTGGGATAGCGTCGTAATCCATGAGTAGATTTATCGCGTTGTAGTCCAGGCCAATGATGCCGGTGGGACCAGCTCTCCACTGAGTCATTGACTTAGCGAACAGCCGAATTGCGGGTAGGGTTTCAGGCCAGATTTCGAGAGTTTGTTCCCTCGATTCAGCAAATTTTGGTGACAGACCTGTCATTAAAGCCATCTCGTCAGCGTTCGTTGCAGAACGCCCACTTGACGGATTAGCGAAGGCTTTCCCTACCCTTTGGAGTTTTTTTGTCGTAACTTATCCAGGCTGTAATTAACATCCATAAAGCCAGCTAAAAGAGGACCTCGAATATAGGATTCCTCTAACAGTTGACTAAGTAATTCCGACGAGTATTCGACTTCATTGCCCTCTCCGTCAGTCACACCTTCGATATCAACGACGCTATCTCTTAACACTTTGTCTTCGTCCGCCGATTTTTCCTGGATTTGTTTAATCAAATCTCTGGCTTGACTCACGGGTAAACGCTTAAAAGTCGCCTCAAAATCGGCTTTGGTTGCTTTGCCAAAATCACCAGGTATCTCTACTTTAATAACCTTTTTAAGCGTGTTTACAGGAACAAATTTGAAAGTCATTAGCTAACTCCTCATCAATTATGGAATTGAAAAAGGGAGTACCAGAGCACATTGCCCTAATCTCCCCGATTTATGAATAAACTGAATTACTTGAATGCAAACGCGATTTCATCATTGCCACTCGCCGGCAAGAATGACATTCCCAGCTGATAAGCAAGTTCACCTGCACTATCCGCGTGAGTAATGGTGGTAAATTGCACTTGCGGTGCAGAAATTTCGACGATGTTTCCAGCCAAAGTACCGTGTGTTAAAGCAACCGCTTCTTTGGTCGTTCCGTTATGAGATTCAACCAAAGCATAGAAATCTTTAGCGGATAGCGCTGGCGCGTCGATAGTTGTTTGACCCGAAGGTGCACGATCGAACAAATTCACGTAGCGAGCTCCCGTCACATTTCTCATGCTCAATTCGTTGGCCATATCAATAGAGAACGCTGAAGCACGCGCTGAATAGGCACCAATAGTTAAGCTGGTGTTGTCATGTGAAACATACACAGGATCAACAAAAGCAGAATTATCAACGGTAATATTTACAACGTCTGAAGGCGTCTGATAGAAACCAAGAAATCTGAATTGCAATACCGGGATACCAGCAAGATCGACAGTAATTGAAACAGAACCGCGACAACCGGTAATGGTTTGCTGCTGAAAACCACCAGCGTCATTACGCTGTAAATAGTAAAGTGCAACCGAAGGGAAATTGCTGCTAACCGGTGAATATTGAACATCAACGCCAGCACTTACCGTTTCGTCAAAGCCACAAGCTTTAAGTAAAGAACCATATGCCGGGGCAGCACCTGCGGTGCCAGAGCCAGCCAATTCAACATCAAAGGTCACTTCTACATGAGGGTTAATGTTGATCTGCTCTTGGGCACCAAGCGATTCTCGGTCTAGATCGCGAGAAATGGTGTCACCAATATAAGGGTTAACTTGCAAGTTTTTGGTTTGAATACCATCCGTACCGACAGGTAACGGGTCTACTCCATAACTCGCCTCTAACTTGGCAAGCAAAGTTTTTGATTTAAATTTCATTTAAGAACCTTTTAAGTGCGGGAATTAAATTCAAACTTGGATACTTCTCAACCAAATTTGAATGTATTCAACAGCTGTTATTTAACGCTGCTGGGGAACATTGATGTTTTTTCTCTGCGGTAAGTGCTTGAGAAAAACGTTTGAAAAAAATGGGAACAGAGATTATTGAACCACAATAGAGCGGTGTAAAAAGGAGGCCCGAAGGCCTCAAATGGATGTATCAACACACTCTTATTTGACACAGTTTTTCATACTGAAAACTTAGAAACTTGCCCTCAAATAAACAGTAAAAAAATCATTTTAAAATATGATTTAAGAGGTTATATGAAGTACTCAATACGAATTGTTAAGGCCTGCCGCACACCAGAACGGAGAGCGACCTTGAGGAATAAAGATAAACTTTAATAGTATTGTCGAATGTCCTTGCCTGGGATTGAAATTGGCGAAAAGAATATACGGCAAGCCTTAAGAATTAGTACTGAAATATAAGACAAAATCATTGAATCTCAGTTTTGCTACGCTAGGGTTTATTGATTAATCAATTTTCCCTGTAACGCTGAAACTGTCTCGAAAGATTTTCTATTTTGCTCGCGCAAATCTATTAAGTCGGATTGCTGGTTATTGATCTTCTCCTTTAATGTAGCAACCTCTGTTTTTGTGATTAAGGTCATTTCCCACGTTTGTTCTAACTTGCGATCGAGACTTTCCATATTTTTATCGACACTATTCGTAAAATAAACGGTCATACCTTGTAAAGCAGCAAAACAAACCCCTAATAGAGGCGGAAAAAATGCCTTTAGGCTATTTTCATTAGTATCCATCATTAAATAACTTTCCATTGAGTTTATAATATTTAAATGCTTATCCCCACAGTAACGAACACAACATAAACAAACTTAAAAAAACAAAACAAGCTTGAATAACAAATCAAAATTAACACATGAATTTATTTTCCTAAGTGAAGCGAGAGTACAAAATGTAAAAAATATTTAACCTCTTACTTTTTCAACATTAATTAAAAATTGGTCATCAACATTTTCCAGTTCATCCAAAATTTCTTCCGGACAGAAAGCCATCATAATTGACAGTACCTGTTCAAGCTTTTCACTATGCATGTCTAACGATGCCAGGCCAGTTAACTCCTGACGCCTTGAATACAGTGTCTTAGCCACATCCGAGATATCTTGAATGTCTTCTTTCAGAAGTTTCACGTTAAAGATTTTCTCTGCTAAGACATGCGTCACTTTATAAACATCTGCCATCGAACTTGTCACTCCACGTCAAAAATATGAAAAAACAAATATATTATACATGTGAAAAAAAATTCGAATTAAAATTTTGAAACACAAACATATAACTGGTGACATAAAAACAAAAAATTGAACAATAAAAATGTAGAAATATATTTTACACACCTAGAACAATCAAATAAAAAAGAAAATTATCCAAACCCATAAACCAAAAAACTTAAATTTATTTTCCTATGTGAAGCGATAGTTAAAAACAGAAAGTCTATTTCAGGCTGTTTGAATATTGAAAAGCGGTGCGAAATAGGTTCACACCGCATTAGATTCCACGCGTGGGATCTTTTAAGCAAACGCGAAAGTTGAATGAACGATTGATTCCAACTGATAACTACCTTTAGTAGGTAAAACGGGGAACGCTTTGCCTTTCTTGTTCGCCGCACTTTTATCAACCTGAGCTATAAACTCCACCTCTAGGCTTTTAAATACATCTTGCTCGTATAAAGCAACAAAAGCTTCTCGAATGATCGTGAAAAACACCTCAGTATCTGCCGCATATGTTCCAAAAGAATCATGAATCAGTGCATATTGGTCAATGTTCTCATCCAATGACTTCAAAACCGTTAACAACAAGTGACTTGAGTCAAGTGAATGCACAACATTTGGGCTAATGGCGTTAACCATTTTACGCGTATCAATCGCATCGAGCACCTCCGATACCCTGCATTGCATTCTGGTGCCAAATACAACCGAATTAATTTGTCTGCTGGTTTCTTTGCGGTAATCTTGCACCACCGGAAAACCGAGCGGTGTAGTCCATTGGATGATATTTCCACCCGCTACAATCGTTGCAGCCGCTCGTTGCATCCATTCCATTGCCTCAGAAGCCTTAAGCACTGTTGAAGCTACGGCTTGCTCAATTATCTTAGCTAAATATTGAGCAGCTAAACGGGGATTTTCAAAAGGAACTGACGCCGGATCTTTTTGGACTGCTGGTTTGATGATGTCATCCAAAAGTTGCTGTGTAAATCCAGGTACTTTAGAACCATAGGGATAAGTCATCACCGGACGTTTAGTAATCTTTCTAGATATTTTTCCTTCGCAAAACGCCAGCCATTGAGATGCTAATAGTTTATTTTCAGACGTTAGTTCAACTTCCAGTACTTTCTGGACTTTATCTGCGACATCTTGGTAAATATCGTTTGGACGCTCGGAATCCAACAAATTCACTGCTTTTCCAGTCACTTCACAGCGAAAGGCTGCACCCAAATGTTGCAAACCACTACACGAACCATCCAGTGCCACAGATATTCTGGATAGGTAATCTGGCCCCTCCATGGAAACACCTAACAACTCCAGAGCTGCGGCAAATGCTTGAATAGGCTTTTCTGCCTTTATCCAAAATAAATTTTCCAACGGAGAAAGTGCTGATGCGAGTAAATCCCTCCAATTGTCATCAACCCAGCTTACCCTTTGTTCAAAAGAAACCTTATCAACACCGAACAAATTTGCGGTGTGCACTTTAAGCCAAAAGATGCCAGATTCTCCTATTCTTTTCCCTTCTGAAAACTCCAACATTCCCTTGATGTAATCAGGCCCTTGCGGATTCAAAGCAGGAATGGGGTAAACCCGACCACGAGAGTCTAAATGATGTGGAATAAAAAAACGTTCGAACTCTGAAAACTCCTCGGCGAACGCAATGTTAACCCCAACAATAGTCCTTAAATTTGCTAACTCCCGATTGTGTCGTTTTAATGTACTCTGAATCTGATAAGACGCATCTTCTACAATGGGAACATCGTATTGAGGCGGCATTGAAGCGATAGGCAGGTTAAGTTCTATCTTTTCACTCTGAATACGTTTGAGCAGATTCAAAACCGGCTTGCGGATTTTCCAAGCCGTAGACTGAATGGCATTTACCGCCTCAAAAACACTAGCGGGGTTTTCCTCTAGCAACCTCTTCATTTGAAGCTTGTTTTTACGCTTAACAAACGGGACTGGCGCCTGCTCATTAGTTAAATAACAACCACTGAATAACGTATCTACAGACCAATCTTTTGGTCTTACCACCATTGGGAGATAAACCGGGGAAAGTAATCGGATTTCTTCTCTGTGCTTAGCTATCCAATCTGTAATATTTGGTTTTGCCACCACCAACTCAGGCGCTCGCTGCCGACCTTTAGATTCACCTTCAACAATATCAATAAGATCAAGACGCTGCCTAACAAGCTCTATTAACAAGCGCCCTAATGTGGTTTTGTCTTTGTCACTCCAGGGTTTTACAGCCAAATCTGCGGAAGAGGCTATATAGTCCAATACATTCACAGCATCTTTACCTGTAGCGCCTTTTTTTCTAATTAAATTTCTGTAATGCTTTTTGGAATTAGCGTCCAATAATGCTTTTTGCACTTCGTGAAAGAGATTGTCGGCAATGTGATTCGCCATACGCACCGATGAAGTCGATGATGCCAAGGAACCAATCATTGAGGAAAGCGTCACCAATGCAACAACCGGTAATTCAACCGTCTCTATAAGACTCAGCACTACAGGAACACGATAACCTTTGCGTTTTTCAGTAACCTCGCTTAATACGTCTACAAATTTATTGATGTATTTACCCACGATAACCACACCAAAACTCGTATCATTCGCTCGTTTCCCCTTCAAGGCAGTCTCTGTTCTCAGGTCATATCTTAGAGCCCCGAGATTTCGACCCCTTTTCTCCAAATTAATCTGAATTTCATTTAATTCCGTCATAGTACTCATTTTTTCTAACCTGATTCATGAACTGACTAAATACGATTGGATCAACTTCGGAAGGTGCTTAAGAGTGAAATCATCTTAAGCAGCTGATTTATATCAGATATATAAACAACCATTTACCATTCCCCTATCTTTCTACCGCATTAATCTCACGCGTGGGACTATTTATTTATGACAGTCCCAAACCTATTTGAAAACATACTTCACTGAGTGAAGGGAGACAGATCTAATCTCACGCGTGGGATTTGTCAATAAAAAAGCAATACTTTTAGGTTTATTTTCTAGGCTAAAAGGGAGGATTTGTTAGGTGGTTTGAAGGTGAGGAACTCTATTTTTACATAGTCCATTTCTCTGGTACATTGCTTCACAGCTTAATTTTGACGCTCCATAAACAAAAAAGGCGGCATTCAAAAAATGCCGTCTTTATTTAGGTCTATTTCACTTAAAAACCGATTGGTCCTCCAGGCAAACTTGGTCCACCGGGATTTGGGTCAACCGGATCAGTTACAAATGGGCTAGTGGCAATCAGGAAATCATAACTTTGGGTTGTTCCTTTAATCACACCTGCGTGTTTACGATCAGGCCGACCGCCAACAGTTAAAGTACTGGTAGCAGAAAAACCCAGACCAGAACCAGCCCAATTTCGTAAAACAATGGTGTCACCATTTTTCACATGACCCAATTCAGTCGTATAAGCCCCACCGTTAATTGAATATTGACCCGTATTGATCTGCACCGCTACTGCCGCATTAGCATGCAGCCCGGTTACCTGAACAGGATCAGAAACAACCCAGCTATTTTGAGGCTGTGAACCTTTGGGCGGGAAATTATTGGGTGTTAAAGTGGCATTATCATTATTATCAATCAGCTTTCCAGTGACGTATTGCATACCCGGCTTGGCATAGAAATACTCTGACAAAGCAAACATGACATTGTTGTCGCTGTCGGTTGCCAGAAAGACACTGTCCCAAATTATTCCATGATGAACAGGATTGGGAAGTTGCGGTGCGGTCACCTGAGTAATACCTTGATTTCCGAAGCTGGTTTCCATACCTCCAGCTGCATTTAAGCGGAAAATATAAGGGGTGCCACTTGTTGTGGTATTGGTCCAAGGCAGAAAATCGCCCAGAGCAGAAACGACGATGCCACCTTCACTCGCTAAAGCAATATCTGCACAATTGTATTTATCTCCGGCTAGGGGAATCAAGGTTACTTCACCATTAACACCAAACAATCCGTCTTTGGCACCGCTCGGCAAATACTTCACAATGGAGCACTGATCAATCGCGACATTATTGGAAGTAAGCATACTTAGAAAGTACACATTTTCTTCATGGTCAACGGCAAGTTGCCCAGAATTAAAAGCTAGGCCGGAAGAGGGAAAAGTATACGCAAAACCACTGCCATTAAAGCTGGTATCTAACAAACCATTGGTTTCCAGCTTTACCACCAAATAAGAAGATGTCACATAAATATTACCTGAATCCGTTACTTGAATTTCCTCACCAAATACCGGAATCGTGTGGGGATTAGGCAACACGACCAATCCATCTGCCATCGCTCCAAAAGATGAGTCTGGCTGACCATTCTCATTCAATCGCAACACAAAACTTTTAAAATAAGACTGACTGGCGTTTTCCAGCTTCCCGGTGATAAGGATTTTGTTATCCTTTTGAATCGCAACGCCTTTCACTTCAATCGCATAAGTAGAAAGTACGCGAGAATGATTGCTCAATGCATATTGACCATTCGTACCGAATGATGTGATTGGATTTCCAGCTCGATCAAATTGAAACACGTAGCCATTGGTGTAGTTGCTGGCCTGTCCTACCGATACGATATTTCGATTTACATCAACAGCAAAGTCATTAACAAAAACATCAGGCATTGCTGGTATTGAGGTTTGGCTATAACCAATTTTCCCAGTATTATTGCCAAAGTAAGTCTCAAAGTTGCCATCCGGCATTAGCCTTGCCATTTCAACTTCAAATCCATTGACGCGATCATCAACAGCCCCTAACAACATTCTATTATCCGGATAAACATAAAATGATGTCATTGCAGAGTTAACGGATGGCATAGTGATTTTCTTCACCCCATCAGAATCAAAACTGATATCCAATTGCCCTCTTGCCAATGCCTCCATTGAAGATATGCCATACACGGCACAAATACCAACGGTTACAAGTGACGCCTTAATCATGCACTTCTTGATTTTGTTCAACATAAATACTTCTCCTTTTTTTGGCGGACCAAAAATATACCACTCACCAAGGAAAATTAATCACCGATCAGCATTCATATAAGTGAAAACGCATAACGAATTACGTGAACCAATTCACAATTAGTGGCCATCAGGAAGAAATTGCTTAAAAAGAAAGCGCTCAAGAGAATTTTTGTTGCGGTCCAAAAGTCAGGCGTATTGATCTTTCGTGTATGATTTTCATTCAATGACGTAGAAACGAATTGAGAAATTAAGTTTCTAGAGAAAATATTGGCAGTCGGAATCTGCGATGTCGGTAATAATGACTCATTCAGTCAACGTGATACAAAAAAGCCATCAAATGCGAGACATTAAACTTCTATACCGTCGAGGGAAAAAGTAAATCCAAAGGTTTGAACGTGTAATTCTTTTGAACATTGAAGAGACACATTAAATCAGTAGATTGATGTAAGTCTATTTTTTGGATTTGTTAAAGTAGGCATACTACTTTGATAACCCTTATTTCTCCTACCCTTTGAGCTATATACCGACAGGCCACTGGTTGTAATAACACCAGATATAAAAACGTCAACAAATGGGGAGAGGAGCAAACTAAAATAACGAACGCCGGAGTACTATTTGTATCCAGTTAGCTTCTTTTTCCCCAAGGATTATCAACCGAAGACTTACCTCGCTTTGTCTCCTCACGTTTAGAGGAAGTCTGTTTAGGGGTTGTCTGTTCGGATGCAGACTGCTCGGGAACAGTGGTAGGAGCATGTCTGGTTTCAATACCCTTCGTTTTTAAATATAAAGTCTCGACTTTATTTCTCGCCCAAGGTGTTCGGCGTAAAAAAGTTAAACTGGATTTAATGCTCGGGTCTTTTGTGAAGCAATTAATGTTAATGCACTCACCCAAACCTTCCCAACCAAGTTCAGCATGCAACTCAATTAACATTACTTTCAGCGTTATGCCATTTAAAGGGTCGGTTGGCGTATTAGTCATTTTTAGCTCGACTTTTGCTACCCCAAACATTTTGACCTGCACTTGGGACTTTTTGCTCTCGCCCTTTGTCTTGGGTAGTCGCCTCTTGGCTGACAGAATCCTGATTAGACGGCTCTGGATTTGACAATTTAACCCGAATTTTACTGCCTGCCACCTTAGTGCCATTCAATGCAGCAATTGCCGCGTCTGCATCCTTCGGATGCAACATATCCACAAAACCAAAACCTTTAGATAATCCCGTTTCTTTATCCATCACTATAGAGCAAGCTTGCACTTCCCCGTAAGTCTCGAATAACGCTTTCAACTCAGTTTCTGTCGTTGTTCGAGCTAAGTTACGTACCAAAATACTCATAATTCTGCCAATAAAATTAAACAACCCCAACTATACCACCCTTCAAGGGTGGAATCATGGTAGCGACAACGAATGAGTTCATATTATTTAGTATCTAGATTAAGGGAAACTTGAAATGAAACGAGGACCAAGTTTTTCATAAAAACGCCAGTATTCCTGCAAACCGATTTGCTCCCCACTACCATTAACGAAACGAACAACGAACTTCTGCATATCAGGAAGTACGTGGGGCACAGATGCTTCCCATATTCCTGCAACATGATTAGTATCGGTCTTCAACCATTCCGTATTACAATTGCTTTGAGAACACGAAACCTCTACCACAACAACATTAACTGGCTCAGAGTTATCTGGAACCATTGCTTGACTGGAAAGTAAATTACGAAACGGTTCTGTATTTCGATGAGAATAAAATGCCTTTAAATCCAATACACTTATATTGAGATAATTAGCATGCTTTACGACTATTTCATTATGTTTTTGGGTCATAAACTGCTCTGCTTTCCAATTTTTCGCTTCTTTCTCCGCTTTTGTTGGCAAATCAGGCAGTTCACGATTAGAGCGTAAAAAGGTTTTCGAAAAGCCATCAGCAAGTATCTGGTGTTCTAATGGCGATGTTACCACCGTAGGCCGAAATTGGCCTTTGCTTAATTGCTGAGTAGCAAAAAGATATTGACGTACACTCAGATCGAATAAATCGGCATGCCCTTGGATCACTTTGCTGTAATGAGCTTGGTTTTGTGCAAAAGCTGCATTTGGGAATACAGCAATAAAACACACCATTAATAGCAATTGTAATATTCTCATTAACATTTTCCTTATAAACATAATTTTAATTGAGTTCACAAGTATCACATGGCTTACTCGGTAACAATTCAACGCTTCCCATGCCATTATTACGCCAAAATGATGGAGAAGTATTTTGATATACCTGCCCAGCATCATTAACAATTGTAGCTTCGGCTACATCTCCCACATTTACATCACTAAATAATATTATTTCAGTCGCAACAAGTGTGTACAACCAGGTACTGTCAGAGTTATTACAAAGATCACTGTTACATTTAACAATAATTTTTTCAATAGCATCTGACATTCCGCACGCCTTTTAAGAATAAATTTGTCTGTATTGCTCGCCTAGACAATCAATAATGATGCGCTGTCGCTCTTTTAGATTTAATACGAGCGGCTTCGTTTCTTGTTGGTACAGTAGAGTGATATTTTCAAAGCATTGAAATACCCAACGTGCCGTGGGATTTTGTCCTGGTTTTTTCTTTTGATCCGGGAAGTAACGCTTCTTTTCTTTTAGCGTTTTACGGATTTGATGCTCTAACGAAGCGTAAACCATCAAGCAACTGGTCATCACCATCAGCAGTGCTTCTATACGCTCTGCTTTTTTCAGGTAGATTGAGCTGGTTAAGAAGTCGGGACTTTTAAGAAATCGAAATCCCTTTTTCTACAGACTGCTGCGATTTATAATGCTCTAGCAATTGCTCCATGGACAAGTTATCACTCAGGTCGTTAGTGGCAATGATGAACAGGCCCAGTTGTCTGAGCGCTACTTGTCGATTCGATAAGGGGGTAAACAGACTTCCTGAGATTTGGTAATAGTGCCGTGTGGGGGATTGCCCTTTGGTGGGGCGGCCTTTTGTCTGGTAGACCGGAATACGTGTCACTTCAGGCACAACATCTAATGTACGTTGCTTTTTTCGCCATTGCGTTATCGCATTATTGGCATCTGTTTCACAAGCAAACTCTGATTGAGTCAATTTCTTAAACGACTTACGCTCTGCATCAGCTTGTTTCAACATGCGTTTATTTAGACTGTGCTGCTCTCGTTTAAAGGCTTGCTCACTGCGCACCAGCAACCAACGTTGGGGCACATCACCATAGTTTGAGTCTGCCCATATCCCTGAGTAGCCATTTTCCATTGGGGAAAACTCCAAGGTATGTGCCTGGTTAATCAAATCTTTCGCTTCTGTTAATGTTTGCGGGACGCGCGTGATAAATAATTGCTCAAGTTTATGCAGCTCTTCCACTGTTTCTTTGACATAAAGCGCGGCATCTGCCACCAAATACTGACTGGCTTGCGCGGCTTTTAAGCTGTGAATATGAGATTTCACTATCTGTTTAAAGCCCTCCATATCATTGCTGTTGCCGCTAGCGGGTTTCATATACACAGGAATACCCGCCTGATTTTCACAAATAAGGTTGAGGATAACTTGGTTCAATTCGGGTCGATGGTCCCGTGAATACCCCTTCGTAATGCTGATGGGGTTTAAGTCTTCCTCACTTAAGTTTTCCTGGCCATCGTAATGGAAACTGGTTGAGTCCAGATGGACAGAATGACAAGACAAACCTAAATGCTTGACGACGCTTTCACCTATGCTTTGGTAAAGTGATGATACGCCCTTGTCGTACAACGCATCCAAACAACGGCCTAATGCATCGTCGTTAATATCTTCGGCAGCAATTCCTTCACCTAGCAAACGTTCAAGCGGCTTGCTTTCAAAATACTCGCTGTACATATGCAGCGTGCGGCCGGTAAACCCAAGGCCATTGAGCAGCATAGCAACAAACAACTGCCCGAAACTGACTTTGCGCTCGCCAGAATCACCGAGGGCGTGGTCAATTTGCTGAGCCAAATTGATATCTTTACAAAATCCGGCGACTAGGCCGAGATGATCGAGGGATTTGGTTGAAGGATAAGTCACTTCTATTACTCTCACAAAAGAGAGTAATAGATCAAAACTGGAGATCCGCGTCAAGCTTATTTTAATATTTATTTAGGTGCGGAACGACAGATAGCATGTATTGAATAGCCACTATCAATCATCGACTCATATAATGGAGAATTATCAGTAATGTATAACTCAATATTAGAATAAAAATAATCGTAAAATTTGGATAAATCAACCACCTTTAAATGAAGTAGATTCGCTTTCTTCATCTCAACACGATTATAAAATTTCAACACCACTTTAGCGATATTTTCATTCATTCCATTATTCGTTACTTGTCTTTTAATTGCTGAAAAATCCATCATAGATTCAAGGAATGATGTACCCGTAACTAATTCATCTTCTAGCAAAAGAACATATTGAAGTGAGGCTTCGTGGAAGTCTGAGTTGTATTTTAACTTTGTTTCATTCTGTTGAAAAAAAAACTACTACCTTGTCCTTGTCCGTATACTGAGTAGGAAAAAAAAGCTAAGTTAAAAAAAGTGATAAATCCGATAATTTTCGAAGTGGTTCTCATTTATATAATTCCATTTTTTAAAAGAACCTAAACAATAACTTAAGATCATTAATATATCCAACCAAACATTTAGACACACGTATGCATTCAGCAGAGAAATAACAAAACGGGTATTTCCGAAGAATGTGCCATATTGCAAAAATTAAGGTTATTGAACCGCCCAAATCGCATAGCCATTCAGGCTTTTAAGAGATATCGAAAGATACAAGAATGAGATGGTGCTCAGAGGCGGACTTGAACCGCCACGGCCCGAAGGCCACTAGCACCTGAAGCTAGCGTGTCTACCAATTTCACCACCTGAGCATGTGGGCAAGAAAGGTAAATCCGATCCAGGTTTTTGTCAACGAAAAATAGGTTTGAATCCGCATTTGTGGTTCAATCATGGCTTGTATCTATTTGCAACCCTAAGGCTTTTTAACCCACTAGATGTCTACTGAACCCTATTTAATTCCGGCCACGTCTTCGCTCTTTGAGGAAGAAATTAAGAAGAGTCGATTTATCACTTACCTGGCACATACACCTGGTGTAGATGCTGCTAAAGCTTTTGTGGATTCGATTAAAGATAAACATAAAGACGCTCGACATAATTGCTGGGCCTTTGTGGCTTGTGGGCCTAAGGAGTCAACATTTTGGGGATGCAGCGATGATGGCGAACCTTCAGGCACTGCCGGCCGCCCAATGTTGGGGCATTTATCCGGCAGTGGTGTAGGTGAAATCACTGCGGTTGTAACACGCTATTTTGGTGGTACTAAATTAGGTACAGGCGGATTGGTAAAAGCTTATGGTGGAGGTGTTAAGCAGGCATTAGCACAACTGGAAACCATAGAAAAAACTCCACATACAACCCTGCTTATTCAATGCGGTTATGAGCATGTTTCTTTGGTTGAGCATGTGTGTCAGGAGTTTGGGGCTGATATCACTAACCGTGACTATTCTGAAGTGCTATCACTTACGTTAACCCTTGATATCAGAAAGATGAAAGATCTCAAAGAATCGATGATAAACAAGAGTTCCGGCGGAATTTCGATTGCGGCCAAGAAATAAAAGAGGACTCACCAGGAGCCCTCTTTAATCTATAAATACGAAATAGCTTAGGTATCTAGTAGATAATTAGCCGTTTACGAAGTCCACACCCATTTGGATGTCGTTACGTAAACCACCTAGCATGTCATCTTTCGCTTTTTGCTCGAACGCGCTCAATTCACCGTAAGGCAGAATTTCTTCAACACCATTTTTGCCTAAACGTACTGGGTGAGAGAAGAATACAGCGTCGTCACTGTCGGTTTGTACATAAGTGTACTCAACAACATTGTCGCCATTCATGGCAGAGACTAGAGACAAACAGAAACGCGCAGCCGCTTGGCCCATTGAAAGCGTTGCAGATCCGCCGCCAGCTTTTGCTTCTACAACTTCAGTACCAGCATTTTGGATGCGATGAGTAAGGCTTGAAATTTCTTCATCAGAAAACTCAACACCTTCAATTTGAGATAGCAAAGGTAATATAGTCGTACCTGAATGACCACCAATAACCGGTACATGAATGTTAGCCGGATCTTTACCTTTCAAATCAGCCACAAATGTTTCCGCACGAATAACGTCAAGGGTAGTAACACCGAACAATTTATTCTTGTCGTAAACGCCTTTTGCTTTTAAGGTTTCCGCAGCAATAGCAACGGTAGTGTTAACTGGGTTGGTAATAATACATGTACACGCTGACGGACAATTATCGGCAATGCCTTCAACCAAGTTTTTAACGATACCCGCGTTGATATTGAATAAATCAGAACGGTCCATGCCTGGTTTACGTGGAACACCAGCAGGAATTAGAACAATGTCGCAACCTGACAACGCTTGAGCAAGATCATCTTTGCCAAAACCTTGTACTTTTACATCGGTAGGGATGTGACTTAAATCCACAGCGACACCTGGTACAACAGGAGCAACATCGTACAAGGACAATTCAGAACCTGCTGGCAAGTTAGTTTTTAACAATAAAGATAAAGCCTGGCCAATACCACCGGCAGCGCCTAAAACAGCTACTTTCATTTCATTCTCCTATGGGGTGCTATGCATAATAATAACAAGGGCGTAAAGATACTTTGCTTTAACCCTTCATACAAGTGCTGAACGGGCTAGGGTTTGATATGATTACATTTTAAATATTGATGTGGACAATATCCGGGCGTTATAAAAGCGTGTGGGCGCGTTTATATTACAGAGGTACTACTGTGGCACTAAGACAAGAAGACGAGCACAAAGCGTTTAAAGAAATTCTTAAAAATGAGAATTATGGCTCGCAAGGCGAGATTGTCGAAGCCCTTAAAGAAATGGGTTTTGCACACATTAGTCAGTCCAAAGTGTCACGCATGCTTAGCAAATTTGGCGCAGTTCGTGCCAGAAACGCAAAAGGCGATATGGTTTACTGCCTGCCTCCAGAACTAGGCATGCCCACTGCAAAAAGCTCCTTAAGGCAGTTAGTACTCGATGTGATGCACAACAATGTCATGATCGTTATTCGTACTACGCCAGGCGCTGCTCAACTTATCGCCCGCTTGTTAGATTCTCTAGGTCGTTCAGAAGGTGTACTCGGCACCATTGCAGGAGATGACACCATATTCATCGCCCCAGCAAATGTAGATGAGATAGAACAAATTCGACAACAGGTAGAGAAGTTGTTTGAAGCGGTTTAGAGAGTGACGTTCACTCTCTATTTCTTTTGATTATGGTGCCAATTCAGGATAACGACTAACCAAAAAAGCATATGACTCGAAGTCAGAATCTACTTTTTCTTCAACCCATTGCTTGTGACTGGTTTCGATTCTGGCACCAGCCTTAATCAAAGCCTCGACGTAAAAACCTTTATCTGTTTTTACATTAAAATCTCTAAGAGCAAAATCAAGTGCGTCAAATCCATTTGAGTATTCGTTTACATCTACGCCATTTTGAATAAGGAATACCAACATTGCAGAAGCTTTAAATTTAACGGCGTTGATTACAGTTGAGCTCCCTAAAATATCAATATAATTGAGTATTAATCCATAAGGGACTAGCATTTTTGCTAAATCAATATTGTCTTTAAATATCAATCGCGTTATAGCGTCTTTCGGCAACTCCGCTCCTTGTTGGAGCAAATCTAAAACAAAACCCTCTGGTGCGCTATTCATCAAAGATAAGGAAAGAAGCAGGTTGAGAATCTTACTATTTGATAATTCCAATTCCGACGCAAGCTTTTTAGCCTCCAACCACCTTCCTTCCTTCCTTCCTTCCTGTGCGAGCTTATTTAGCTTCTCAATGCTAGTATCAAGGTCTGTAGGCTTGAACTCTTCACCCATTTTTTCACGAATTTCTTGAGCACTTTCAGATATTTTTTTGAGTCTATATTTTTCAATTAACGTTTTGCTTTCTATTGTTTTACCTTTACCCAAATAAGACTCTACATCCTCTTTTGTTGTATAAAGCTGCTCCGCCTGAAGAATTTCCTGATTAGCACTAGCAGTTATTTGTTTGTTTTTTCTTTGAGGTTCAGCTGTTTTTTTGCTGTCCGGTTGCCCTCGTCCATTTTTGATAATGTAGTGCAATGATTTCTTACTGATATTTTCTAAACAAGGATGAGTGGGATTAACTAGGAGCTCCTCATTATCTGTGTTCTTCAACGCTATTATCTGTAATTCCTTAATCAACTCATCCGCTTTTTGTTTTTGCTCAGAAGGCAGTTTGAAATAATGGTTGGAATTAATCAGACTTTCAAATTTTGAAAGTTGTTCAGATGAAAGTTTTGAACGTAACCATTCTTTAGTTTTTGGGTGATTAACCTTGGCTTTTGAACTTAAGAGCTCGTTAGCTAACTCATTTTTCTGCTCATACGTAAAATTACCATCTGATTGTGCTAATAAATCCAAGGCAGTATATGAAAATCGGTCGGGCTCATTGGGACTACCTTGCTCTAACCAAAATTTCGCCGCTTCAAAATTGCCAGAGGAAATTGCATGAGTTAATAATGAAGTCTTATATCCGAAGGAATATAATATTTCACTGGCATCTAGTTCACTGGCAAGATACATATCGTTGATGGTTTCAACAGGCAACCCAAAACGTGTCGCAAGTACCAAATCGGAAAAAATAGGCTTAATACCTACATTTAATAATTTAGGTATTAACTCTTTGGCATTGTCTTGTGATTCAATAATACGCCCAATAAGAAAAACCACATGGCTGCTACCGGAATAAAAAACATTCCACCTGAATTTTTCATCAGCTATAGCATTCGCCAATTCCGACGAATCTCCAGACTCAATAAAACGAGCCACTATTTCGTCTTCCAATCCTGAAGAATAAGTTGTTTCCCCAGAATAAAATGGAGGTTTTTTAATAACAGCGCTATGGTCTTTAGAAAGCAATCGACCTGTAAGCACTCCGATCCCGCTTTTATAAGAAACGTAATCTATTAAGTCTGATTCAATATGCGTAGAACGAAGCAAAAATTGAATTTCAGTAAGTCGATTTTGAGCCCATTCAACTGTAAATTTAGATTCATCCAAAAGATGAGAGCACTCGTCATTCGAAACAACATTTATTTCAGATATTTTTTCTTTCGGGGATGCTAATAAGCCAACCTTAGTTTCAGCAGTTACATCGCTAATAGCGGTTTCACTATTTGATAAATTACTAACGAATAAATACCCAACAATAACTACGAAAAGGACTGCAAGTCCAGCTGCAATAACTTTACTCTTCCTCATTGATACACCGCATCTTCTCTTTTAACTCATCTATTTCTGATTGTTGATTTTTTAACTTCTCTTCAAGCTTTAAAATAATACTAACCACATAGATAAAAGCTAATACAATCAAACCAATGATCTCTAGTTTACCTACAAACACAATTCCAAAAATAAATAAAAAAATTAAGGCAACCATGAATTCCATTTTTGTGTTTTTCATAAAACATACCAACTTAGTTATCAACGCTTTTACATAGAAAACAGTAATGCATTATATTTGGCCCTAAGAGCCAAATATAATAAAAAACAAAGAGTTAAATTTAACCGCAAGCAGTTTTTTGCGTAGCAATTTGACTAGCGCAATAAGAACCAACCCGAGACAAGTCATAGTGCTTAGCACCAATACAAGCAGCTAAAGACAAACCACCTACAAGAACTCCTGTCAATGGACTTAAATAAACACCAGCTACGGCCGCATCAAGCCCACAGATGTCTGCCGCAAAATTTATTGCAGAATTTCTATCATTAATACAAGGCTGTATGCCCGCTTCAGCTCGTTTCACACATTCACTATATTCTCTAACTCTCTGTTCTTCAGCACTTGAAGAGCCACCACCCCCACCGGAACCAGAGCCAGAACCACCGCCACTACCAGTGTAGATTATGCCGCCGCCTCCACTGCGGCCACCGCCCATTCCCATGGAAGGGTCGGGTGAAACAGTTATGCAGTCGTAGCCAGGAGGACATTCTTCTGCGCCGCAGTGTTTGAGCCTAGATTAATACCATTTGAGTCGATATTAATAGTGATGTTGAGTAATAATGTGAGAATGAACGATTTAAATCCTAGGCTAACAAGCTTTTAAACTGTCATTTAGTTAGCCCTTTGCTATGGCAAACATGAAACAAGGCGGCCATTTTAATGACCGCTCATTTATTACAAGTTATTTTTACCTGAAAGAATAAAATTAGATTCTTACGTTCATTATTTAACTTCCAAATCAACCCACACTAGTCGGTGGTCGGAAGACGCCCCGCGATTTTTTATTAAGCGATAATGTGGGTTGCCTTTATTGGGCCAGAAGACCTCTCCGCCTTTAACGTCAAACCCTTCGTTAGACGGCAATACATAGTCTGCTCGCATTCCCCACCCTGCGGTATGGGTCGCGGCGTTTTTATTGTCTAAACGAGCTTGTTTACCGCCCTCGCTTTGAGGCACCAGACTAAAATTTACTTTCTCGTGTTTTGCTAAATCATAAATAGATGCGCCATATGAATCTCCATCAGTAAAGGACGCATTTAAGTCACCCAAAACCACAAAACGTGTTCCCGCAAACTTGCCTTTATTACCCTGATCATCATAAAAGTAGTCTTTACCATTAAGGTAATCGACCCAAAAACGGACTTCGTCGTGATTACGTTTGCCGTTGCGGTTTTCTTTACCATCGAATACGGGCGGGGTTGGATGGCTAGCCAATATATTGATTTCTTTCTCGCCCACTTTGATTGGAACATCCCAGTGAGATTTAGAAGATAATCGCAATATGGATTGCGCTTTTTCGTTATACCAAGGCTGATTTTTTTCATCTCTGATTAATGGCAGTAAGCTGCCCGGCATGTCTTTCCATAAAAAGTTCTGGAAGGTTCTAACTTTGTCTACCTGAATAGGAAAGCGACTCAGTAATACCATTCCATATTGTCCTGGATAAAATCCAAAACCAAAAGCATCCGCTCCGATGTCTGACGCAACCCCATCTTTATCAAGGTCCAACCCTGTTGCAACGCCGGTGTTCACAGGCGCAACAAAATAATAGGAGTATTCAATAGGCTTCTGCCCTGATTGGGATTGGCCAAGATAATTGGATAGCAGTTTTTCAACCCCTTTTTTGGGATCGGCTATATAGTCAAATTCGTTGATTAGTAAGATATCGGGCCGGACAATTTGAATAATTTCAGCCACATTTTTAATTTGCTGTTCGTTTCCGTGCGCTAGCCGTAACGCTAACTCATCCCCTTTAGGGCGTTGTCCTCGTTCAACATAATTGCTGCCATCCATACTGGCATTGAAAGTCGCTATTCTTATAGTCTCTGGTCTTACAGTTTCTGCACTCACGTTTATCACCATACCCAGTATTACCATTATTCTAATAATATATTTCATGCTCAATAATCCTTCTAAATTCATTAAGTTGAACATTTTCATTCATTTATAGTTTTGAATATAACAAAGCCGCCCCGAAGGTCCGCATACATCATAATAGAAAAACGAGGGAAGTTTACGTTGCATTAAAAGTTTGTGTATTTTCAATCCAACAAATCGGCATCAGGAGCAAAGGAAACCTATCAACAAATACCATTCCCATAATCCTTATTTCGTTTCTACCGGCTAAATTTAGCATGCCCCTAATTACTCAGGGACATAGGAAACTCTACGCCAACAGAAAAGCCTCGATTAATATAAAAGAATGAAGCCGTTAATGCAGTCTAATATTAAATTTACAGAGCACACTTTTTTGTTACCCTATTTAGAAAAGAGTTTTTATCTACTCAACACACCAATTGCGTTACAATTACTTTCTGGAAATTAGAACAGCTGACTAGTAGTATCCAAATCTCAACTAGCAAGATTAAGGATAAATTAATGAACATTAAAGCTATTTTGATTCCCACAGCCGCTATTGGATTATTATTAGGTGGCACCATTCAATCAGTTAACGCCGACCCTATCGATTGGTGCGATGAAGGCTCCAACAGCCCTAATTGCAGAGAGAAAGGCCCATTTGATGTCACGCAATCAAACTATCAGCTTGGCATTAGTTTCAGTAGTAATTTTTATGACCCTGCTTACAATTTTTCGGTGCAATCTTTTGTAAGCGATAATTTTTGGGCGCAAATCAGAGGATGGACAGAATTAGCTCGGGAAACGTCAGAATGGGAATATCACCGTGAATTGCAGGAAGGGTTAGATTTTGCTGAACAAAAAAACCTGAACTCTAGCGACTTCATTGCCTATGCAGTAGTGTATCAAGTGAAAATGCAAGTAGAAATAGACGGAAAGACATTTCATATACATGACACAGAAGTAGTTAATGGTACAGACTGGGACAATAATGGAAAAATAGACGCATTAGAGGGACACCCTAGTATTTATCACACGGTGTCGCGTATCCAACCTAGGTAAGCTATTGAATTAAAATAGTGTTCCACCCTGAAATATTTGGAGAGTTTTTAAAGCCAGTAGTTTTACTACTGGCTTTTTTGGGTGTGAGAAAAATCTCTATTGTTTCCCTTAGTTTTAGCCGTACACTATGTAACCAACAACAATTAAAAAGTGCTCATCCCATCAACAGGATAAAGATTTAGACCACACCAGTGTGTATTCTACGCAAATATTTCATATGATGGCACTACGAGCTACATTGTCACGTATCAATGCAATAAAAAATCGAGCTTTGTTTTAAGTGCGAATGGACTCGATATTAATCAGGACAAACCATTTTATCCTTCAGTAACTTACGCTTCCCAAGCATTAATACACTATTTTAATCGAGGTAGGGTTGTATTAAATTAGGCTCCAATACATCTGACAGGCAAGTAAATCATGTAAAACGATTGGTTAAAATGTAGGCAACACCTTCTGATAGATGCATTAAAAATCCGATGACTTGTGATCATCGGATTTTGAACTCATTATGCGTATCGTCAAGCTATTATTTCGCTTAACTAGTCGGCATCAGTCATAATGCCGACTTTTACATAAAAATACTCTACGTGAAATTAGAAATTGTATTTAACACCGACGCGAATTTCCCACAAGGAAGCATCTTCCTGAATAGTTTGCTTGGTAGCCTCAAAGTATTCATTGTAAACATACTGACCATCAACGATTTCTGCGTTAACAACAGCTTCACTAACGAATGAACCTTGACGTAATACGCCCCAATCATCATTCAACAAATTACCGAAGTTTTCGATAATAAGATATGCAGAACCTTTATGACCATCCATGAAACCAGGGAAGTCTTGCTCTACCTTAACATCGAACTTAGTCCACCAATCAGCACGCGATCCGTTACGAGCCATAATTTGGCCACGACCTAAACCTTCATCAGCGATAAACTGATTAAATGCCGCAAGGTCGAAACCTTCCCCATAAACAACGTTAGGATCATTTTCTAAAGGTACATATAGCAACTGACGACCGTTGCCGAAGAAGCTATTATCACCAAAGATACCATCATCATCAAAGCTGTAGTTGTATGGACGACCTTCGTTTGCAGAACCAAAGACTGAAATCTTAGTGGCATATCCACTGAAGAACTCATGAGAATAAGACAAGTTCAAAGTGAAACGATGTCTAATTTCATAGTTTGAGGTTGCCAAACCAGGATTATTAGGATCGGAAACTGCAATATTACCAAAGTTAGAACCGGCAACAGAACTGGTCATCGGATTAACATCCTCAGCATCTGTAAATGCATATGACGCTGTAAACCTAAAACCATTGTCGTACTCTTTGCTTGCGCCAAGTGAAGCAGTAAGAGATTCACCATCGTCCCCATCAACATTAGTTAATAAGTACTGAAATGCACTACCAGTGTAAATTGGACGACCATCAGGAGCATCTTCTCCAGTATCAGTGAAACCCAAATCTTTAACAATTGCAGAATCCTGCTTATCTGAAAACAACAAATCAGCGGTGAAGATATACTCATCTTCAGTCACATATGTTGCACCTAAAGAGTATTTCCACTCAGAAGGAATATCGAAGTCTGGGTCTGTAGCGTTAACTCCACTGCCACCTGGACCATTTGGATCTTGTGCTGCAACAAAGTCGAACATCTCCTGAGGAATATCAAAGATAGGGCGGCCCCCACCAATAAGAGGGGTTTCGAACAAGTTAGTAAAGTTAGTTAAAACACGCTCACGAACAGCAACCTGCACGATACCGTCGTTAGAATAGGCGTTAGAAATCCAAACATTCGGATTACCACCAGAGTACAGGCCTAAACCACCGCGAACTTCCAAGGCATCGCTAACTGCATAGTTGAAACCAAAACGAGGCTGCAACAGGTCAATGCCATCAAGGTTTGCATTGTTTTGGAAACCAAAACGATCAGTAAAGGTTTGGTTGAAACGTGGACTATCATCAGAAGTGTATCTGTCGTAACGCAAACCAAACAATACTGTCAAGTCGTCGTTAACTGTCCATTCGTCCTGAATATAGAGTGTACCTTGCTGATAAGAGAAGTTAGCAGCAACATCATTTGGATTGTTGGTACCAGCAGAGTTGTTGTAATAAATACGAGCAGGAGTACCAGCTTCAAAATCGTCAATATTATTAAAACGGTATTCACCTACTGTGTGCTGCATGAATAAGTTGAATACATTCAGATCTTCATACTCAATACCACCAGTAATAGTATGATCGTCAAGGTAATAAGTACCTGCTAATTTGAAAGTAAAGTTATCCCAGTTCAAATCGTTAGATTGACGAGAATCATCAGGACCAAGGTATACAGTTCCACCGCCAGCAGTACGAATCTGTACCTCTGCAAAGCCGGTATCCTGATCCAGAGAAATTTGGCGATTATCTAAGTCGGTTTTGGCGACACGTAGCTCAGTCGAAAACCTGTCGCTCCAGTCAGAATACAAAGATGCTACCAATGAATTCATCTCTGCCCCACGCTCATAGAAGTGACCATCAAAAGTAAGAGCCGAGGAGAAACTATCAGATTGGCTTAAACTCGAACCATCATTATAGTTGTATACCAATGAAGCACGGTGAGCTTCGTTTATATTCCAGTCCAATTTCACTAAAAGTTTTTCATCTTCAACTGGCAAACTTGAAGCGAAGCCGCCCGGATCATATCCGTAAACATCACGAGAAATTTGAGCAATACGAGCAACTTCCTCGTCTGTAGCACGAGCTTTTCCAGGATATTCAAAAATCTCCGCTCCTTCCAACTTCTCGTAAGAAGCGAATAAAAACAACTTGTCTTCAAGAAGAGGGAAGCCGACATTGAATCCATAACGTTTTTCATTGAAGTTAGGCTCATCTCTTTCACTGGTGGTGTAGATGTTTTCACCTTCAATGTCAGTGCCACGCAAAGAATCGTTAGTATAATCGAAGAAAACACCACCGTGAATTTCGTTAGTACCAGATTTGGTTACGGCGTTGATGTTACATGCCGTAAAACCACCATACTGAACGTCGAATGGAGCTAACTCAACAGCAACCTGCTCAATAGAATCGTAAGAGAATGGAATCCGCTCTGTAGGATATCCGTTGCTATTCAAACCAAAATTATCGTTCATGCGAACACCATCGAGAGTCAAGCTGTTGAAGCGAGGACTCGCACCAGCGCACTGAACTGCATCATTGGAACTTTCATCAATATAAATACGGGGATCAATACGTATTAAATCTTTAATATCACGATTGATAGCTGGAGCTCGCTCAATATCTTGCAAGCTAAAATTGGCAGACGGTCCTTTCTCACCGAATGCAATACTGCTTACCTGAGAACCAGTTACAACGATGTTTTCTATTGCTTGCTCAGCTTCTAAGGCTAAGTTAAGGACATAAGGTTCACCCAACATCAAATATACGTCTTTAACCAATGTATCTTCAAACTGTTGTGAATCAACTTTGATGCTGTATGGACCACCTACGCGCAAACCTTTAGCACTAAAGTGACCAGAAGCATTAGTCTCTGCTCTTTTCACGCTACCTGAAGGGACATGGGTAATCATTACTGATGTATTTGCCGCAGGATTGCCTTGAGGACCAACTAGACTGCCACGAATACTGGAAGACGTTTCCTGTGCTATTGCAACAGACCCCATGCCAACTGACAACGCAACTGCCAAAGCAATGCGGCTGAAATTGGAGTGTTTCATTGTGTTTTCCTAATAGTTATTGAGTGTAAATGAGTTTGTGCCCTTACTTGAGGCGCAGTGTAAGTACCTTTTATTGCAATAAAATGAAGCCCTTGAAGGCTTTTCGTATATGTTGCAAACACTGATACTAAATTCAAAGCGCACCCCAAATATAAAATTTTTATATATATTATCAATCAAAGCAGGTAATGTATTTTCCCACTAATTACCTATTAATTCTACTGGTTATTCTTCAACCAAAAGAATTTTTTAATATAGGCATTCTCGTCTATCGGGAAAAAATTGGCAGCATTTAATAATATTCATAATATATTATCAATATACCTTAAATTTCAACAACTTAATCAAAACTAGTAATTTTACTTATTGCAATAAGTAAGCTTAATTGGTGAGAATAGAGAAATTGGGAACTTACTTCGACGATAATCGTGATAATAATTAAAATGTCAAAGGCGTATTGGTATCTCAGTTTTTTAACTGGCGTGGTATTAATTTGGTATGTAGCAAAAGCCCAAATTAATTTAGAAATAACACCGTTACCTCGAATTCTTCAATTTGAAGACACCTGCCCAACCAACAATTATTCCAACCCGCACTCTCTCGTACTCTTTGCTCCCAATTCCTATATGGCTAAACAAATACTGAAAGAATTATGCGAAAACACATTGGTCAGCAAGCAGTTTGGTAAAGTAGTGGCTTATTGGCAAACAGAAGAAAAAGATGTTTTGCAGCTTATTGGAAAAGGCGTGGTTGACTTATTGCTGATAAAAGAAAATTACATACAAGCTTTTGGTTCAGATACAACTTATGGTTATGAAATGATTGCGTCCTATGCTGATTATGAAGCCTATCTAATGTCTTCAAGGGAACAGCCACTGTTAAACAAAGAATACCTTTTGGGGAAACGCATTGGCATACTTGATTACCCAACTAGTCGCTCAGGTTACATCGCTCCCATGCGATTATTAAAGAGATTGGAATTATCCGCTCAGCAAGTCGATTTAATTTATGCTAAGTCCCATTTAGAATTGCGCAATTTGCTTAAAAGCGGACAAGTCGATTTAATTTCTTCTTACTGGCAGCAAGAAGACGAGCAAAATTTTTCTCAAAATTACATCACGTCATTGAATGCAAAAATCAGCGGCAGTAAATGGTATTTAAAAATGTTGGAAAGAAACACAGATTTACGCTGTGAGGTGCAAAAGATACTATTAGCGCAAGCTGCCAAAACCAAGCACCCAAAGTACTACAACGAAATAAGTATCATTAAACCCTGTTAGGCCCTAGGGATAATAAGTGTGAATACATCTCAAATAAAACACCATTGGCGCAAAATATTTAGCGCATTTCTCATCATCTGGGGTGTGCTGCACTTGGTGTACTACAACACAACCACCAGCCAGAGTGATCACTCAATTGAAAAATTGATTAATGCAACATTGAATAGAGTTGCTTTAGACATTCCAGAATTAAAGCTGGCAGATCAACGGTTTAATCAGGCGGTCAGCACCTCTAAAGTTTCCAACTATATGCGACAACTCAACAATTATTTGGAAAAGAGTGAATACCCCATTAGGATTATTGGCATTCAAGATACCTTCCTTGATTCAACAATTACCAAAGCATCGGAAATATCAAAGAGTTTATTGTTTCCCCGCCAAACCATTACTATTCGATTTGCCATTTTACCCCTCCAACAAAATTATGCTTTGTATCTTCTCCCACTTGGCATAAGTCTCCTACTCACCTACTTTGCCATTCCGTTTTTGCTCCCCCAAGCTCCGGAGAAGGATTCAACTCAAGATGAAACGCCGGTTTTACCAGCAAGGTTAGTTTTAGATTTAACCACACGAACCTTGTATTTAAACCACAATGAGCAACTTAGAATACCGTTAGCGAATAAGCCATTCTGCTTTTATATTGCCATGCTGGATTTCTGCGCCGATGACAAAAACGCCTCCCTTTATCACAACAAAACCCTTCCAGAAGAATTTCTGCTGCTCACAAATAAGTATTTTATTCGCTTGATGGATTTGGGCCATACCAAGCGTAAGCGTCCAGATTTCACTGCCAATATAGATAAAATGTTAAGTGAAATCCGCAATGCTCTAGATGAAGTTTTAGAGAGCCACTCTGAGATTAAGAACAAATATTATCCCAAGAAGGCGCAAGGAGAAGGATCACGATCCAAGTTGAATAATTTCGCCTTACTTGGATTAACCAGTGAAGATTATGAATTGATCGGAAAATAAAACTGCCATTTAAATATAAAAAATTAACATTTTATTGCCAACATTTTACTCTGTTGCTGGAAATTTTTTCATACACTGGTAGTCTTGTCGCAACCTAAATCAAGACTATGTTGTACTAATGCCTGATACGCGAATTATCGCCATCGCCGGAGGCTCTGGCTCTGGCAAATCCTTATTTACCAAAACCATCAAAGAAGAAATTGTTCAATCTGGCGCTGATCTCATCGTGTTATGCGAAGATCACTATTACAAAGATCAATCCCATTTGTCTACAGAAGACAGACTAAAAACCAACTACGACCACCCAAAAGCATTTGAACATTCGCTTTTAGTAGAGCACCTAAAAAAGCTTAAAGCCGGTGAAACCATTGAGTGTCCGGTTTATTCACACGAATTACATACTCGTTTAGACGAAAAAATCCTTGTGCAACCCGCTCAAGTGATTATTGTAGAAGGCATTTTATTGTTAGCGGTCGCCGACTTGTTACCGCTATTTGATGTAAAAGTATTTATTGATACACCACTGGATATTTGCTTACTGAGACGGATAAAGCGTGATATACAAGAAAGAAAACGCGATCTGGACTCTGTCATTATCCAATATCAAGATACGGTAAAACCCATGTATCACAGGTTTATTGAACCGAGCAGGTTTATTGCCGATGTAGTCGTTAAAGGGTGGCAATGTGTTTTTGAGGTTTTTTGTTAGCGGTCGCCGATTGTTACCGCTATTTGATGTAAAAGTATTTATTGATACACCACTGGATATTTGCTTACTGAGACGGATAAAGCGTGATATACAAGAAAGAAAACGCGATCTGGACTCTGTCATTATCCAATATCAAGATACGGTAAAACCCATGTATCACAGGTTTATTGAACCGAGCAGGTTTATTGCCGATGTAGTCGTTACACAGGGTGGCAAAAATCGTATTGCGTTGGACGTTATCAAATCCCATATAAAACAAATATTAAAATAAAATAGGACTGAGTATGATCAGCTTACTGGGAGTCGTGGTCTTAATGGCCATCGCATATGCAATATCGTATAACCGCAAGGCAATAAACTGGAGAACCGTTTTAGGCGCTTTAGCCATACAAGCGGCAGTTGGAATGCTGGTGTTATACTTTCCTCCTGGTAAGCAATTTTTATTGGTTGTTGCAAGCGGCGTTAAGAAAATCATCGACTACAGCCAAACAGGTATAAGTTTTATGTTTGGCGAATTAGGCGGCAACTCTTTGGGCTTCATTTTTGCCTTCAAAGTACTCCCCGTTATCATATTCTTCTCAGCATTAATTAGTGTGCTGTACCACATTGGTATTATGTCTTGGATTATCCGAGGCCTAGGTGGTTTTTTACAAAAGATCCTGCAAACCAGTCGCCCCGAATCAATGAACGCCGCAGCTAATATTTTTGTTGGTCAAACAGAAGCCCCTCTCGTTGTAAAACCCTTTATTTCATCAATGACTCGTTCAGAACTTTTTGCTCTCATGGTTGGCGGAATGGCATCGATAGCTGGCTCAGTCATGGCAGGCTATGCTGGTCTGGGCGTTGACATTAAATACTTGGTTGCTGCTTCATTTATGGCCGCTCCAGGCGGTTTACTGATGGCCAAAATTGTCATGCCAGAAACCGAACAAGCCAAAAATGATGTGGATGAGTTAGATGATGAAGTTGAAACAAGTGTCAACGTTTTCGAAGCCGCCGCTGAAGGTGCCGCATCAGGTTTAAAAATTGCTGCTAATGTAGGTGCTATGCTCATGGCATTTATCGCGTTAATTGCTTTATTAAACGGCCTAATTGGAGGTTTTGGTGGGTTGTTTGGCATGCCCGATCTAACCTTTCAGGTAATTTTGGGATATTTGTTTCAACCTCTTGCTTGGGTGCTGGGTGTACCTTGGCATGAAGCAAATTTGGCCGGAAGCTTTATCGGTCAGAAGTTAGTGGTCAATGAATTTGTTGCCTATTTAGATTTTGTCAGCCATAAAGATCAACTATCCGCTGGCAGCCAGGCCATTATTACATTCGCTTTATGTGGCTTTGCCAACTTCTCGTCTATTGCTATATTAATGGGCGGAATCGGAGCGATGGCCCCGGAAAGAAGAAGCGATATAGCCCAACTGGGCCTTCGTGCAGTTCTCACAGCAAGTTTCGCAAATTTAATGAGCGCAGCTCTTGCGGGATTCTTCTTGAGTCTTTAGTTGATAAGTCATGTAATAATTCAAAGTTCGGGATCAGAAAGGTAGGGTAATTCAGTCTCTTAGAAGACTTAACTACGGTTTTTTGTAGGCCATGTTTCTTTTCCCGCAATAAGATTAACTATGATAGAGATCAAAATGGCAACGATTGCAATTGTTACCATTCTCTTCACTGATATTTTACCCGAGGTAGAAAATGAAACTTGTTGCCGTTGATTACCAAGCAGAAAATGCTCAACAGCTGTTTGTCGAATCACTTAGAGAAACAGGCTTTGGCGTATTAAAGAACCATCCAATTAAACAAGGCTTGGTTGCCGATATTTATTCCCATTGGCAAGATTTTTTTAATAGCGAAGAAAAACATAGTTTTCTTTATGACAAAGAAAAACAAGATGGCTATTTCCCACCCAATGTTTCAGAAGTCGCCAAAGGCTTCAAAGTTAAAGATATTAAAGAGTACTTTCACTTTTATCCTTGGGGACAATGCCCGGCAGCATTAAAAGCAGAAATATCCACTTACTACCGTGAAGCCAATTCTTTAGCACGTGAACTGTTAAGTTGGGTTGAAAAGTTCAGCCCTGATGACGTTTCTCAAAAATTCAGCCAACCGTTATCCAGTATGATTGAGGACAGCGGACAAACGTTATTACGCGTTCTGCATTATCCACCGTTACAAGGCGATGAAGCCCCCGATGCTATTCGCGCTGCCGCCCACGAAGATATCAACTTATTAACCATTTTACCGGCCGCAAATGAGCCTGGTTTACAAGTGAAAGGCAAAGATGGCAAATGGATTGATGTGCCTTGTGACTTTGGCAATTTAATCGTAAATATTGGTGATATGCTACAAGAAGCCTCTGGGCATTACTTTCCTTCCACGACACATCAAGTGGTTAACCCCACAGGCCAAGATCAATCCAAATCTCGGATTTCTCTGCCACTGTTTTTACACCCTAAACCAGAAATCGTATTGTCTGAACGCTATACGGCTGATAGCTACTTAAAAGAAAGGCTTAACGAGCTGGGTGTTGTATAACACTGCCTCACACCATCAATTCTAAAAATTCATTCAGGAAGATCTTACCCTATCTTCTTGAATGAACTTTCTTGAATAAACTTTCTTGAATAAACTTTGCAGAGTATTGTCACTCTTTGCCTCCTCCGCATGCATATTTTTTGACACCATCAAATACCCTGTATTTCGTAAATTTGTCATGTAAATGTCGTGACTCTAACGTCGGGTTTAGGCTAATCTAACGGCACTTATTTTATATAACGATTTTGAAATGAAAAAACTCATCGCTGCTTTATCATTTATTTTTTTCAGCAATGTTGCTTTAGCGCAGCAACCCAAACTGATCGTTCAACTTACGGTTGATCAGTTACGTGGAGACTTATTGCACCGTTACAAACACCACTTTGTGAATCAACGCAATCGGAAAGGATTCAACCGTTTCCTTGAGCAAGGTGTTACTTACCTAAATACTCACTATCGCCATGCTTCAACGTTAACAGCAGTTGGCCATGCCACACTTGCAACGGGAAGCGTTCCTTCTCAACATGGCATCATCAGCAACGACTGGTACGACAGTCAAAATGACACCGCAATGTACTGCGTAGCAGACAAAAGTGTCACCATGGTGGGTGACTCAGGTTCAGCAGCGTCGCCTGTTAATTTAATGGCGTCTACCTTTTCCGATCAATTGCATATGGGCACAAATGGTAAATCCAAAATCTACGCCGTATCCATTAAAGATCGTGGCGCGGTACTAACCGGTGGGAAATTCGGTAAATCTTTCTGGTTCAACAAGGCCACTGGCAACTTCGTAACCAGTAACTATTATTCAGAAACACTTCCCGATTGGGCACAAGAATTTAATCAATCAGGTTTGAAAAATAGCTTCATGGGCAAACAATGGCAGCTATCTAAAGATGAAGATCAATACCATAATGATAGTAAGAATCGTGTTTTCCAGATACCGCCAAAAGGCTTCAACAAAGGCTTTCCTCATCAGATGCCAAAACTGGCAAACAAACAATATTATAAAATGCTTCCCAGTACGCCTTTCGGTGATGAAATGACCATCAATTTCGCCAAGGCCATTATTGAGAAAGAACACCTTGGTAACGATGACATTACCGATTATTTGTCGGTCAGCTTTTCGGTTAATGATTACATTGGTCATTATTACGGCCCCAACAGCCTAGAAGCTGAAGATGGCCTAATTAAGCTGGATAGCATGCTTGCAGAATTCTTCTATTATTTAGACAAGCAAATTGGCTTAGACAATGTGCTACTGGTTATTTCTGCCGACCATGGCGTGGACTCCATACCAGAATATAAGAAATTTATTGGTTTCGGTGGCCTTCGTGGCGACGTTGCTAACCTGATTAAAAAAGCAGATTCCCAAGTCGTTGCCGAATTTAAGTCAGAAGGCTCTTTCATCAAGACGATTGAGCTACCTAATGTTTACTTTGATTATGCAGCAATTAAAAAAGCTAACCTGAATCCAGAGCAGGTAGCTAAAGCAATGGCTAAAATCATCACTGCAGATAAGAGTGTTGCCCGGGCCTTTACCAGAGCTGATATTATGCATAATCAAAGTTCGCAAGATCCGGTCGTTAGCAAAGTCGTTAACAACTATTTAGAACAACGTTCTGGTGATATTGTCATCGTACAAGCCCCATCAACAATGGTGGCTAGTTACTCAGCGGCTACCCATGGCTCACCATATAGCTACGACACTCACGTGCCAATGCACTTCGCTGGCTGGAATCTAAAACCACAACGCATTAGTCGATTAACATCCCCAGAAGATATTGCCGTAACGCTTTCTGCTGTAGTGGGTGTCGGATACCCAGACAAAGCAACAGGTAAGGTATTACCAGAGATAATCCGCTAAGCTAGAGGATGTAAATAGGATTGTGTAACTGCAAATTTTGAGTAACCTAATCAAAGGTAAAATAATGAGCAGAACAATGGAACAAACCAAACTCCAGGCATTAGCAGAAGAACTTGCCAAAGATTTAAAAACCCCAGAAGATTTGAGTGCGCTTAGCGCTCAATTGACTAAATTAACTGTTGAGGCTGCTTTGAAGGCCGAAATAAGTCATCACTTAGGCTACGATAAAAATCACACTGAGGGGCATCACAGTGGCAATAGTCGTAATGGTTATTCCACTAAAATATTAAAAGGTGATCACGGTGAGATTGAGCTTCAAACACCTCGTGATCGCGCTGCCAGTTTTGAACCTCAATTAGTCAAGAAAGGGCAAACACGGATCACCGGTATGGATGATCAAATACTGAGCCTGTATGCAAAGGGAATGAGTACCCGTGATATCGTCGCAGCCTTTGATGAAATGTACGGTGCTGAGATATCAGCAGGACTGGTATCGCAAGTCACCAATGCAGTAATAGAACAGGTCATAGAATGGCAGAGCAGGCCGCTTGATGCTGTCTATCCTATCGTTTACATGGACTGTATTGTGTTGAAAATCCGCCAAGACAAACGGGTCATCAACAAAGCCATTTATCTGGTTTTGGGGATCAATACAGCAGGTCACAAAGAATTGCTGGGAATGTGGATATCAGAAAATGAGGGAGCTAAGTTTTGGCTTTCCGTCCTAACCGACCTGAAAAATCGAGGTGTAAAACATATATTGATCACCTGCGTAGATGGCTTGAAAGGCTTTCCTGACGCGATTAGTGCGACTTATCCAGATGCAAAGATCCAATTGTGTATCGTCCATATGGTACGTAATTCGTTAAAATTTGTTCCTTGGAAAGACTACAAAAAAGTTACCGCCGATTTGAAACGTATTTATCAGTCTACAACAGAGCAAGAAGCGAGTATGGAACTGGATAATTTCACCGAAAAATGGGACGAGAAATATCCTCAAATAGGTAAATCCTGGCGTACCCACTGGCCTAACTTGATCACCATTTTTGATTACCCTGCAGATATTCGTAAGGTGATTTATACGACTAATGCGATAGAATCGTTAAACAGTGTGATCCGCAAATCGGTGAAGACACGTAAAGTATTTCCCAGTGATGATGCGGCTTTAAAAGTGATATTTTTAGCGATTGAATCCGCTTCAAAAAAGTGGACTATGCCAATCAGGGATTGGAAACCTGCATTGAATCGTTTTATGATTGAGTTTGAGGAACAGTTAGCTCCTCATATTTAAACGGGCAGTTACACAGTTAGTTTTACATCCTCCTAAGCTATTATCCTATTTAACTACTTATCTTCGGGCTATGTACCTTGGTTTAAATTATCAGACGTAGCCCGATATCCCTCGCTCAAACGACTTTGATTGATTTATTGGCTCATTTAAATGAAGTCATTTCAGTTTCTTCTGCACTCTTTGTACATACCAAATCATACATACTAAAACTTTGACATACCTGTGCCGTATAGCGTCTTAACAACAACACGGCTATATTAAACAATCACTACAAAATACAAATAAGAAGTAGAATGCGTATGCAGACAAACAAGCCAGCATTAGCTTTAGGCCTTTTATTGATAAAATCACCTTACGCTTTGGCGACTTCCTGTCCTAATCAGTTTTATCACGTGCCAGTGCCAAACGATGCATCGGTCTGCCAAAGCTTTGGCGATAAAAATACTTTACCTGCTATTTTGTCCTTCTATTCGCCATCACAGCCCAACCAATTAACAACGTTTTATAAAGCCGCAGATTTAGCTATTAAGACGGAAGTAAACCAATATGGTCGCGTATTGCTTCAAGCCGCTAACGAACAGTACAACATTGTTATTTCCCGCGATAATCAAGGCTCTCAAGTGGATATCCTTATTCGCTTTTAGCATCGTCCAATTTTATGTTCAAACTTAACATCATCGATTAACGTCATTGGCACCCATATTGCTTAGTTAACACCAATTAGAGATATCCCATCTCATTGTGTCAAAAAGTTGGAGTAAATATGGAACTTGTAATTGTACTTCTCATACTACTAATTGCAGTAACCGTTGTAGCGATGAAATTAAATGATGGTGGATTAGCCTTTCCTTTTAAAAAGCGCACCACCCTATTTACACCGATTGAAAGACAGTTTTTGGATTTACTAGAAATGTCCGTTGGACATCAATACCGTATTATCTGTCGCGTAAAACTAACAGACGTTCTGGACGTTAGAAAAAACACAGCCAAAAGAACCCTTCGCACTGCGTTACAACGAGCTAGCGGTCGCCACTTGGACTATGTTTTGTGCGCTAAGAATGACTTAACGCCTATTGTTGCTTTAGATTTAGTACACAGCAAAGGAGACGGATACAAATCGCAACGAGATTGGTTTGTTTCTGGCGCATTAGATGCAGCCCGTATACCTCACTTAAGAATTAAAGTAAAAAATGGTTATAAACCTCAAGATATTAGAGCTTGTATTGAAGCAAAGCTTGCGCCTGTCAGATTCAAGGAACCTCAAAAACCCATTATTGCAGGAACTAACAACCCTGATAGAAAAGCCAATTTAACGCGCCCCATCGCAGCTTAATCTCTGCAAAGCAAACGTACCTATCCCCTTGCGCGTTCCGCCTCTGCCCTAGGCAGAGGTTTTTTGGGTTATAAACATCGCGTCACCATAACTAAAGAAACGATATTTTTGTTTTACCGCTTCCTGATAAGCTGCCATAACATTTTCCTTCCCGGCAAAGGCACTCACCAACATAATCAATGTTGATTCAGGTAAATGAAAATTCGTGACTAAAGCATCCACTATCTGAAACTGATAACCTGGATAAATAAAAATATCCGTTTCGCCAGAATAAGCTGAAAATGGCTGTCCATTTTTTAATGCCCATTGTGCAGCCGACTCCAAAGATCTGACCGATGTGGTTCCTACCGCAATCACGCGCCCACCCTGTTGCCGTGTTAACCGAATGGCCTCAACAACGTCCTCTGAAACCTCAGCATATTCAGAGTGCATTTTATGCTCTGCAATATTATCAACCCTAACAGGAAGAAAGGTTCCAGCACCTACATGCAAAGTAACAAAAGCCACTTTCGCCCCTTTTTCCTGAATGCGTTCCAATACTTGTTCATCAAAATGCAACCCGGCCGTTGGGGCAGCAACAGCGCCGGCTTTGTCAGCGTAAACCGTTTGATAACGCTCCCTGTCACTTAACTCATCTTCACGATCGATGTAAGGTGGCAAAGGCATATGCCCATACTTTTCAAGCAGCGAGATAACCGGATCGGAATGCAAAAAACGAAGTACAAATAAATTGTCATCTCTGGATTCCATTTCAGCTTCCAGTTCTTGTTCCAGTATCAATCGGCTGCCAGGTTTAGGTGATTTACTGCTGCGCACATGCGCCAATACCCTATGCTCATCCAATACTCGTTCTACCAATACTTCAACCTTACCTCCCGACGCTTTTTGCCCCATTAAGCGCGCAGGTATCACCTTGGTATTATTGAAAACAATGAGATCGTTTGGTTGTATCTTGTTTAATAACTCAGTGAAATAACTATTTTCCAACGCACCTGAATTTCCATCTAGGCACAATAACCGGCTCGAAGTGCGTTCTTTTGCCGGATATCGTGCAATTAACTCTTCCGGTAACTCATAGCTAAACTGACTTAACTTCATTTGTTCCACTGAATGCTCTCTCTTTTCCCAAATAGCATGAAAAAACTGTGATTCTCTAAATCGCTATCAATACTTGAAATAAGTGTTTGAAAACCAATCCTTAAAATCAAAAACACAAAAACCTAACAAGCTGATTAAAAAGGAATAAATACGCTTTTGGTATAATACCGCATACCTTAAAAACCTTTCCAATAACCATCGCCGCCACATTTTTTAGGCTAATCGTGTATATTCGTTGTTGACAGAGGAATAGTTCCTGTGTTTCTCCCAATTTTATTTTTGAGCCCGACTAGTTCGGGCTCGTCTTTATCTTATATATCATAATCTTACGAAACCATTTCATACTATTCAAAACAGCCTGTTTTTCATATTGTTGTAATATAAGCACACTAAGCTCCTGCAACCATAAAGTCTATTCTAAAGCTGAATTTCTAGGTTGTATTGATAAAATGATTCCAGCACGTTATAGAAAATTAAGATATAAAGTTCTAGGCCTCTTAGGTTCGGGTATTTTATCTGTGGGTTTGATTGCAATCTACAGCTTTGTTGTATTATCCGATAACATCACGCAATACGAAGAGTTAATGTCCAACGAAGTGGTTGCGGCAGGCTTAGCAAATAGCATTAACTTCAACTTCAAACGACAAGTTCAAGAATGGAAAAATGTGCTCTTGCGCGGACACAAACAAAAGGACCGCGACAAATATTGGAAACGATTTAACAATCAACATCACACTATTCAAGGGCAAGTTAACACTTTTTTAAGCTTGGATGTCCCCCTCGACATACTGTCAAAAATGCGACAATTTAAACAAATTCATACCGGCTTACTCCCGCAATACAAAGAAGGCTACCGTAAGTATGTAAACAACAACTACTCCCACCAAATTGGAGATGCAACCGTTAGAGGAATCGATCGAGAGCCCACCAAGCTGGTCGAAAAATTAACGGGAGAATTAAATGATTCAATATTGGTAAAAAGTACCAAAAGCTCACAAAGCGCAAATAAATCCATTACCTATGGCACGCTTGCAATCATTATTGCCATTGTAGGCAGTACTATTTTAACACTCATATTTATGAACACTAAAGTTGTGCACCCCATAACACTACTAATCGAACACTTACGTAACGTAAGCCAGGGTAATTTCAAAGATGAACTGGCTTTCTACCGAAGTGACGAGATCGGTTCCATGTCAAAAGCTATTGAAGTGTTACGCCAAAAGTTACTCAGCATTTGTTCTGAAATGACTGGCGCTGAACATGGCTTAAAACAAGTGTGCGAAAGCCTTACCGACAGCGCCAATGCAATCAGCAAAGGCGTTGCTGAACAAAATAAAGAAACGGATATGGTTAGCACATCCATGCAAAGTATGGTCGAAATGGCTCATCAAATTTCTACCAACGCCACCAACGCAGCAGAAGTGGCTTCACATGCAGAAACTTCAGCGCATCAAAGCATTGCCTTTATGCAAGAAACCATTGATACCATTAGTCATTCGTCGGCACAAATTAACGACACCGCCAAAGTCATTACTAAACTGGATGATGATGCCAAAAATATTGGTACCGTATTAGATGTCATTAAAAGCATTGCTGAACAAACCAACTTACTCGCCTTAAATGCAGCCATTGAAGCCGCCAGAGCCGGTGAGCAAGGTCGCGGATTCGCAGTGGTTGCCGATGAAGTTAGAACACTAGCAGCCCGTACCCAACAATCGACCGAAGAGATACAACACATTATTAGCAATGTACAAAACGGCGCTCGAAACGCAGTAGAAGCAATTGAGAAGGGTGAACAGAACGCTCAAACCAGTGTTCAAAAAGTTAATGATGCAGATGTTAATTTAAAATCCATTACTGGTGCGATTAGCAAAATAAGTGATTTGAACAATCAAATAGCCAATTCAATTCAAGAACAATCCACCGTTGCTCAAAACATTAATAGCAACTTACAGGATTTAAGAGAAATCGCTAAAGTAAACGATGTTCACGCAAAATCTTGTCAGAAAGACAATGAAACCCTAGCCACTATGGAATCACTCATAGCAACACAAATAGCGCAATTGATGGGAAAGGAGAAGAGCAGCGCCAAACCGTAATGTTAGAATGGGATATAGCTTGGTTGGATTATGTACACTGTGTAATCCCTCCTTGCTATAACAAGGACATTACTTATAGAAGACAGCCACACATTAAACAAAATCATCCGCCAGTACTATCTGTCGCTATCCCCATTGCCTCAAATATATTGACGACTTCTGTTCGCTCTATTTTTTGAATATTGAGAACAAACATAATTTGTAACAACAAATCAGCCCCTAAAATGCCCTTATTAACCTTGTTCCGCAGGTTGTCAGCACTCTGTTGCACCCCTACCTTAGCCAAGCGTTCACTGAGTTCTTGATAACGTGCGCCACGCCGTGTCATTTCAGCCTTTATTAGCCGTTGCAGCATTTTTCGCCAATCTGCTTGCTTTATCTCTACCGTCATAATTCAGCCCTCTTTTTTGTGAATCATAATTTACATTCATAACCTTTAATGTGCAATTGAAAAAACAAAGTTTGACATTATTAAATTAGAATGGCTATGATTACCGGGGTCGGTTGACGGTATAAATTCAAATATTGGAAGATAAGTTTTCTACTTTGTTTTTTTGCTTTACTGTGGAGTCGAAAAATAAACGTAAGAAACATTTATTAGAATTTATCAAAGCAGCAGTAAACCTTAATACGGGGTAGAGATGTTGCTTTACCAACAACCCGTGGCATTCACTTGAGCCCAAAACGGACAGGAGAAAATATATGAATTGGGATCTCGATCAACTTAATAACCTGATCAGCAAGCAAGCCGATCTTGTAGTAACCAAAGAAGAAGATTGTTTGCTAATAGCGAATGCGGATGGTTTAGACGCATGGATGGCAATCAGCGGCGAACAAATTTTGGTGGAATCGTTATTGTTCGCGCAATCTGAAGTAAATGATGTTGCAGCATTAAACGAAGCTATTTTAACAACTCATATGCTATTCCCACTCACCACAGTGGGTATTTCGAACCTTGACGGTAGTAGCTATTACACCGCGTTTGGTTCACTTAGTGCACAGTCAAAAGAATCCAGCATCCTGATTGAAGTTGAAACTCTGTTTCAAAATGTAGCGGCCTTTTTGGACGCTTATCAGGAATATCTAAAGTAATTAGAGGAGAAGCAAGATGTCTGTTTGGAAAAAACTGGTCACAGCATTCAAAGGTGGCGTAACTGAAGCAGCAGAAGCTGTTGCAGATAATCAAGCAATTCGCATTCTTGAACAAGAAATCCGGGATGCAAAAGAAGAATTACGTAAATCAGACCATGCTCGAACCCAAATTCTGGCCAAGAGCAAACTGGCACAACAAAAAGTCGATAAGCTTGATGGCTCAATTTCGGAATACGAAGAACACGCCAGAAAAGCCATTGATACAGACAAACAATTGGCTTTAGACTGCGCCAAAAAAGTATCAGACTTAAGAGAACAGAGAGATGCTGAAGCTAAGTTTTTGGATCAGTTTAAACAATCTGAAAAGCAACTAGCCCAAAACATTTCACATGCAAAAGCGAATTTGCGTAGACTGGAACAACAAGTAGACATGGTGAAAGCAACTGAATCTGTTCAAAAAGCTCAGGTTGCCGTATCATCAAGACACTTGGGTGCTAATAGCAAAATGAAAACGGCTACAGAGTCTTTGCAACGTATTCAGGATAAGCAGAATCTGCGTAACGCCGAATTGCAAGCAGCCGAAGAACTGGCAACGTCTGAATCAACCGATGAGTTGGAACAACGCCTTGCTAGCGCAGGAATTAAAGGCGGCACAGATTCAGCTGAAGACGAATTAAGCAGAATCTTAGGCAAATAACACTAAATAGAACACGATTAAACGGGGAGTAATTTCGCATCTTGCTGTTTCGTAAGTTAAAGGAACTACTACTAAAGCATTTTACAGACATGCGTTGGAGTACCATAGCGGTATTACTCCTCTTATACTATGTTATTTCGTGGCTGTTATTGAACATGGCGGGCGAACAAGCCCTGCTACAAAGTCATGAATTTGTTTACTGGTTAATCGTTACCGGCTCAACAGTTGGTTATGGTGATCTGTCACCAACAACCCCGGCAGGCAAATGGACCGTTGCGCTGTTTGTCATTCCTTTCGGCTTAAGTATATTCGCACTGATCATTGGTCGTATCGCTTCTTGGGTAGCGAGCCAATGGCGTAGAGGAGTTAAAGGCTTGAGAGATTTAGATGTAACCAATCATATGTTAGTTATTGGTTGGAACGGCCAACGTACCATTCAACTAATCAATTTGCTGCTACGTGAACGCGAAGCGGTTGACGAACGCACTGCCATTGTTTTATGCGTAAGAGTTGACATTGAAAACCCAATGCCTGGAAAGGTCGAATTTGTTAAAGTCGATTCATTCAATAAAGCCGAAGATATGGACCGGTGCGGCATCGGCAGTGCCAGCGTTATAATCGTTGACAACCCTGAAGATGATCTCACCATGACCACTTCTTTATATGTCAGTCATCGTAATCCTGACGCCCACATATTGGCCTACTTTAATGACGAAAGCTTAGTCAAATTGCTTACGCAACATTGTCCTAATGTAGAATGTATGCCCAGTGTCGCCGTCGAAATGCTCGCTAAATCCGCTTTTGATCCCGGTTCCAGTGTATTGCATCACGATTTACTTAACGTGGCCGACGAAGGACAGGCGCAATTTTCAGCTAATGTACCTCAAGGCACATCATCACTGTCAGTAGAAAACGTTTTTGGGCAATTGAAAAAACAATATGGTGCGACATTTATTGGCTTGGCTAAAGAAGGCTCTAGACAAAGGCTTTCTCTGAATCCTCCAATGGAAGAAGTGGTAGAGCCAGGCGACAAAATTTATTACATTGCACCACAGCGTATTAAGCTGATTCACTGGGAAAATCTCAATGTTCAATAAAATTTTTGGTAAGGCATTTGGCAGCAAAGAAAGCACACCAAAACCTAAAGCACCCGAAATAATGGGGCTTTATTTAGGTGGTTCATTTGAAATAGACCCACTCAAGCTCAAAATAATACAACCAGAATTACTAATCGAAAATGCTGCTAGCCAACACCTTATTCAAGGAGTAGGTGAAGTAAATTTAGATACCGGCGGCAAAATTCTCCGTTTTTATACTGACGATGACGCCTTCTTGCAAGTCGTCACGGATGGCGGAGACACCGAAAATCATATCACCGATGTTAAGCTTTGGTATTACTACGATACCCAAACCGTAGGTTCTGAAAGCCAATGGCAACAAACTCTTAAATCTCAAGTTTCACTCCCAACCTATGAATTGGATGGGCATAAGTTCTCTCGCGTATGGGATGCCGTGGGTGAAGAGTCACCTCCCGTAGCAATGACCGAGAAAACTTATGAAGAAGATGGTGATATTAGCGAAACAGATCAATTTGTTATGCTTTATGAGCGTACTATTGAAGCTAACAATGTTGAAGCACTCATGATCAGTGCTGAAGAAAAGATAGTTAATCACAATCATGATCGCTGTATGGTATTGAGTACTGGGTTCAATATCCAACCAAGTGACATCACAATTAACGGTTAAATAGGTATTAAAAGATGGATTTAGTCATAGATTCAATTGCTGGACTGGGCAATTTCGCCATTTATTTTCTCATTTCAATTGCATTGCTGTTTGTATTTAAAATCGCCTACACCTTCGTGACACCTCATGATGAGTGGAAACTGGTGAAAGAAGATAAAAATACCGCAGCTGCGATCGGGTTTGGTGGTGCAGTAGTCGGCTTTGCCATTGCTTTGGGCGGTGCCGTCACCAACTCACAAAATCTAGTTGATTTTGCAGTTTGGGGAGTCGTAGCCATTATCGCCCAATGCTTCGCGTTTGCCTTACTACGTTTTACCTTTATGCCCAAAATAGTTGAGCGTATAGATAACAATGAAGACTCCGCCGGTATTATGTTGGCAGCAGTATCAATTGCCATTGGTTTACTCAATGCCGCTTGTATGACCTACTAGCTTTTGGGAGCAAGTTTATGAGTAGTCCATTAACATCCAAAAAGCGTACTTCGTACATTAATTTAACGCGGATGCGCAAAGCCTTTAAACCTAAACCTATTGCAGTAGGTGTAACCTCTATTTTTCTGGCTGCATGCAGCGATAATCGTGAGCAAGCCATGGTATTTACGTCTCTTGCCGATTGCATTAACCAATCGCCTGAGAAAGCAGACCAGTGTGAAGCTGCGTATCAATCCGCAGTAGACGAAGCAACTAGAACAAGTCCCAAATACTCCAATATTCGAGAATGCGAATCTGAGTTTGGTGCCCAGCAATGCATTCCCTATCAAAATGGAAATGGAAGTGGGGGCAGTTGGTTTATGCCATTAATGGCCGGTTATATGATCGGTGGCATGATGAGTCCGAGATATTACTCATCCCCATTATTTACATCTCATTCACGGCGCTCATCTCTTCGTAATCGCTGGATCACAGCAGATGGACGCGACTATGGCGACTTCCGTTCCAGAAGTTTTAAAGTAAAGAAAAAAGCCTTTGAGCCTAAACCTACGGTTAACCGTACAATTAAGCGTGGCGGCTTTGGTTCATCAGTAAGAGCCAAATCGTCTTGGGGTAGTTCCAGAGGCGGTTGGGGAGGCTAACCCTCTCTTGCTTTACTCTTATGCTTAGAATAGACATTCCAGAGCGCCAAACTTGGCGCCAACAAGCCGACGAGTTCGGCTTTAAATTTCATACCTTTGACGACGAACCCTACTGGGACGAATCAGCCTACTATCAATTCTCTCTTGATCAAATCGAAACGGATATAGAAGCACCTACAGAAGAGCTACATCAAATGTGTCTTCATGTGGTTGATAAAGTCGTTCGCGATGAGCAATTACTATCGCAATTTAGAATCCCAACTGATTTTTGGCAATTGATAGCTGACTCCTGGCAAGCACAAGAACCTAGCCTATATTCTCGATTAGACTTTGCTTATCACGGAAAAGGGCCTGCCAAACTTTATGAAAATAACGCAGATACTCCTACCAGCCTCTATGAATCAGGATTTTGGCAATGGTTATGGTTAGAGCAACAAGTTAACGCTGGCAAGCTAAGCCGCGGATCTGATCAATTCAATTCGGTGCAAGAAAAACTCGTCAATCAAATACGAAAAATCGCATCGTTTTACAACGTTAATGAATTATATTTTTCCTGCTGCCAAGACACGCCAGAAGATCGAGGCACAGTGCAATACCTGCAAGACTGTGCTGTGGAAGCTGGAATAGAGGCTCCATTTATATTTATTGATGAAATTGGTCTGTCAGATACCGGTTATTTTACGGATGTAGACAATCACCCTATTCGCTCTATGTTCAAGCTCTATCCTTGGGAGTTTATGCTCCGAGAAGAGTTTGGCGAGCATATTGAAGCCGCACAAGTTAACTGGCTCGAACCGATCTGGAAATCCATTTTATCCAACAAAGCCCTGCTTCCCCAATTGTGGAAAATGTTCCCTGATCATCCCAACCTGCTACCCTCTTGGTTTGAAGACGATCTTTCTCTAGCCACATCTACTCAGCTAGTGCGCAAACCCATCTTTTCTCGTGAGGGAGCTAACATTTCGATTGTGGAAAACCAGCAAGTTCTTTCCTCTACCGATGGTCCCTATGGCGAAGAAGGTTATATTTATCAGGAATATTGCCCCTTACCAAAATTCGGCAATAACCACACTTTGATTGGAAGCTGGTTAATAGGCGACGAAGCAGCCGGCATTTCCATTCGAGAAGATAAATCGAACATTACGCAAGATTCATCTCGCTACTTACCCCATATTATTTTGTGACAATTGCGCCCTGTGTCTTCTCTATTAACAACGCTATTATGAATTTAGTTGTCCAACCTTGGGGGAATAAGTTGTGACGGTGACAGTATCCGAATCAAAAATAAAGCCACTGCAAATCGTTTTTGGATTATTTGCACTGCTGACTTTGCTGGAAGTGGTTAATCTCCTTACGGGCAGAGTGCTCTCTCAATTTGCTATTTATCCCCGCACCATTTTCGGCTTATCAGGCATTATTATAAGCCCTTTTATTCATGGCAGTATTTGGCATTACCTATCAAACCTTCTACCTATTTGCCTATTTAGTTTTTTAGTTATGCAATATGGGCGTTCCCGTTTTATAGCCGTCAGTCTCTTTATCATTTTGCTAACCGGTAGTTTAGTCTGGCTTTTGGGGCGTTCCTCATTTCATTTAGGTGCCAGCGGTCTTATTTATGGCTATTTTGGCTTCCTATTATTAGCAGGGTTCCTGAGTAAGCGACCTAAACTAATCCTAATTTCATTACTGGTTGGATTTTTTTACGGCGGGATGATTTTTGGTGTATTGCCAATACGCAGTTTTATTTCTTGGGAATCTCACCTATTTGGTTTGATATCTGGCCTCATTGCCGCCAAGTTATGGGCAAAAAGTTCGACAGCTTAATGCTCAACAATGATAATTCATTTATAATCACGACTTAAAATCATACAGGGTTACCCAAAACTAATTTTATGAGCCATTCCCAACAACAACCTGAGCCTAATTCTGTGAAAGCCCCTCCCGTTAAAAAACAGGGCGGAATGCTCACGAATCTGATATTTAATATCATCCTTCCAACCGTAGTACTTACCAAGTTTAGCTCGGATGATATGTTAGGGCCTACGATGGGGATCGTTGTCGCTCTTATGTTCCCTATTGCTTATGGTTTGTGGGATCTCAAACAATCAGGAAAAGTTAATGCACTATCCGTATTGGGTATTGTTAGTGTATTTTTAACGGGTGGGATTAGCCTATTAGAATTAGATCCGGCTTATATTGCCATCAAGGAAGCCACCATTCCTGGAATTATTGGATTGGCAGTATTAATTTCCCAAAAGACCTCCTACCCTCTGGTAAAGACCTTTATTCTTAATGAACAAATTATCAATTTAACAATACTCAACGATGAATTAGAAAAACACGGCAAAAAAAGTGAATTTGAACAGAAAATCAATTTCAGTTCCTTAATTGTCGCTGCCTCATTTTTTCTGTCATCCGCGTTAAATTACCTCTTGGCAAAATGGATTATGGTTAGCCCACCGGGAACAACAGCCTATAACGAAGAACTGGGCAAAATGACCGCCCTAAGCTATCCCGTTATCGCTGTACCCTCAATGATCTTATTATTTGGGGCTATTTGGTATTTATTCGTGCAAATGAAAAAACTCACTGGGCAAAATATCGAGTTTTTCCTTAATGATACCTCGCAAAGTTAACGCTTAGCCGCTCCTCGAAAAACTGAGTCTGACACTACTGAATGGGACCAGCTTGTTGCATATAATCAACAAAGGTTTCCACATGCCGTAAACCAACCGGTGGAGTCATCCAAATTGCTTCCCATTCAATCATTGCTTGTTCGCCATTGTCGTCCAGCAAAGGCCTAGCGGTTTTATTATCCGAAGATATTTTAGACAAAGGTAGAATACCAGAACCAATCCCAATATCAGCCCAACTCTCCGCAACGCTATAGCTTGTTGCTTGACCAGGATAAATAGAAAGTTTTCCAAGGCCGTGGGCAAATAATTCTTCAGTTACAGCCCTCAATCCGCATGCGTCAATTGGTAAGATAACCTTTTCATTAATCAAATCCTTTATTTCCACTACCTAATTATCAGACTAATTTCATGGACTATCGCAGCTGGGTAAAAAGCAAAGAGGTTCTTTATATAACGAAACGTGGAACTCGCCAACACGGGGTTTTATGGGCGGCAGCACAACAACGTCTAACTGCCCCATAGTTAGACGCTACGTAAATAATCTAAAAAATATTCTTTATAGAAGAACTCAATATCTGGATATGTCTCTTTAAATGGACCAATAAGGTTCTGTAATACCCGAACATCAACAACAGGAGACACACCCAGTCGAATGAGCTTATGAGAAGGACTATTCCAAGACTCAGCAGCCAGTGTAACTTGTTCCAAATCTTGCAACGCGCGTTCGATAACAGGAAGCATATGCTTTCCAAATGCCGTCGGATTAACAGAACGAGTGGTTCGATCAAACAATTTGTTCTTCAATGCCCCTTCCGGCTGAGCAATGGCGTTAGATAACGTAGGCTGAGTAACGAAACATTGCTCAGCAACCACGCTAAACGACCCGGTTTAACCCAGCGCATAAGCGAACTTTAATGATTTAACCGAAGGAAAGATTTAGGAATATGGGACTAAGCCCAACAAGGAAGAGAACCTGAGTAACATAAGGTAGTTATCGAGCTTACCCCGACACAAAACACGATACAAATAAAACAAGCTCCTACAATCGTCAATAGGAGCCTGACATGCCATATTTATTGTTGAGCAGTAGCAAAGTAATCGTTTGATTTTTTAGTGAGCAGTAGAATAATAAAAACAACATGTAACACAAGACCGTATAGCACGGTCGAATTTAACCCTAGATTCATCAGAGTCATAGTAGATCCAACCGCTGTCCAAACAATGTATAGCCACCTTGCCCAATTATGACCTTTTAACATTTGAATTGAAGACACAACCATCACGATAAAGCCTGCAAGCCCAAAATAAAATCTAAACTTAGCTTCAAAATTCATTGCGTTCAGGTGATAAAAAAATTCAGGTTCTAAAAACTGAGAGGCTGTTGAAATGGTAGAAATAAAAGCAGCAACTATTAATAAGCCGGCAATAAAAGTAACGCGTTTAGGTCTTGGCACAGTGTTCTCCTATAATACAAAATTCGTAGGACATAATAATATCAACATACTTGGTAATTCTTTAAATATTTAGAGTGGTGGAACTAAAAGTTTGACGTTCTTCTAATTGGATTTAGCCTCAAATATGACCATCCAAGCCCCTGCGACGACCAAAGATGTACCAATAAAATGATAGATAGTAAAAGGTTCATTCAAGATCAATACTGCGGAAAATGCCGTTAATACCGGTCCCAGCCCACCTAAAATACTGGTTAATTGCGGTCCCAATCTGGCTATTGCACCAGCGATAAGTAACGAGGGTATAACGGTGCAGGCAATCGACATCACTCCAGCCCAAAAATAAGCTTGCCAGGCTAGCCCTAACAATTGGATTTCCTTGGTCAACAATAGATGAATAGCCACTGCAACAGATGCAATCAGTAACGCCACACAAGTAAAAATTTGACTGCCAAGTACATGAATACCCTTTTTACTCAACAGAAGGTAGCCTGCAAACAACAAGGCGCTCAGCAAAATAAACCCACCGCCAAGCAGAACGTTTTCCAATTGATCTTGCGCTTCTACCCCAACAACCGTAGCAATGCCAAGATAAGTGACAACCAAAGCCATCACCGTCTTTCGGTTCGGTATTTTGCGCCAAAAGATCAATGACAACAGCATGACAAAACCGGGATAAGTAAACAAAATCAGTCGTTCTAATTGCGCTGACACCAGCTCTAACCCCCACAAATCCAGAAGGCTAGCCAAATAATAGCCAAAGATTCCTGCAAACACCAAGAGCCAGAGATTTTGTTTAAAGCTTGATAAGGGTACTGGGCGACGGGATTGATGCCAAAGAAAAATACTTGCGTAGATTGGGGCCGAGAAGATCATTCTCAATGCAATAAGTTGCTCACCACCAATATTATATCCGTAGGCAAGTTTTACAACGATGGATTTGAATGAGAAAAGTAATGTACCCAAAAACGCCAGTAATAAACCCAATGTTGCGGGAGAGCGTTGTTCTCTGATACGACTGAAAACAGATAACGAGAATGCCAATTGCATTAAAATGATTCAAAAAAGCAAAGTTGCTAGATATTACTGTTAAATAAGAATGCGATCATTAACAATTGTTAATTGGCAAAGATTAAACTATCGCCCCAGCGCCTAATAAGCACTCGCCGCTATTTGGTTTGCAAAATTTCGCGCATTCGTTCCTGAGCAGACGTTACCAACAAATCCGGTTGGAACTTTGAAATGAAGTTATTACAACCCACTTTTTCAACCATTGCTTCGTTAAAACTGCCACTTAAAGATGTATTTAAGCAAATATATAAATCGCTCATACGGGGATCCGCCCTCACTTCAGCTGTTAGCCTGTAACCATCCATTTCGGGCATTTCAGCATCAGTGAACATCATTAAGATTTCATCCGTCACCGTTTTCCCCTGATCAGCCCAAGACTGTAACAATCGTAACGCTTCTAAACCATCGTTGCATTCAATAACTTCAATGCCAACTTGGGACAACGACTCTCGAATTTGTTGCCGAGCGGTGCCAGAATCATCAACTACCAGAACTTTGCGCCCCGACAAATGCTCGTTTACATCATCTTCCAACACTTCGTCAGAAACCTTAACGTCATAAGAAACAATTTCCGCCAGTACTTTTTCAACGTCAATGATTTCGACAATTTGATTCTTGCCATCAATTTCTAACTGGCAAAATGCAGTTAAATAACTATTTTTACCTGTACCTTTTGGAGGAGGCAAAACTTCAGACCAAGATAAGTTTGTAATGCTATGCACCGGGCCAATCAAAAAACCCTGCACTGTTCGATTATATTCTGTAATGATGACATTTTGATTGTCGCCCAACGGGCGTTTAGACATTTTGATCGCTTTGCACAAATTAACAATGGGAACTGAAATTCCCCTTAAGCTAGCGACGCCGCAAAGGCTTTCGTGGGAACCTGGCATCTTTATCATATTGGGTACGGTAATCACTTCACGTACTTTGAACACGTTCATCGCAAAAACTTGGTTACTATTAAGCTTAAATAACAACAACTCTAAGCGATTTTCACCCACTAGCTGGGTACGTTGATCTACTGAAGCAAGTAACTCTGACATGAATGTAATTACCCAAAGCTATAAAGTTAAGAGGCAAGACAAAAAAGAATGTCTTTTAATTGAATACCTCACTATAACGCGGAATATTCAGTCAAAAAAAGAAGATTTAAGCTTAAAAGAAGTGAATGGGTTTATCAAATCAATATATACAAAGAATGGAAAATACAAATAGAGTAAACAAAAAGAATACTGAATTTCAGGCAAAAAAATAGGGAGCAAAGCTCCCTTAAGTCTGTGCAATTAACTCTGTTATTTTAAAACTGTTCTTCTTCGGTTGATCCCGTAAGAGCAGTTACAGATGACGCGCCACCTTGAATGACGTTAGTTAAGTCATCAAAATATCCTGTACCGACTTCTTGCTGATGGGCAACGAACGTATAACCCTTATCAGCCGCTTTAAATTCTGGTTCCTGAACCATTTCAACGTAATGTTTCATACCTTCATCACCTGAATATGCGTGAGCTAGTTCAAACATGTTGTACCACATGTTATGAATGCCAGCTAGAGTAATGAATTGGTACTTGTACCCCATTGCTCCCAGTTCACGCTGGAACTTAGCTATAGTCGCATCGTCAAGATTCTTTTTCCAGTTAAAAGATGGCGAACAGTTATAAGCCAATAATTTCCCTGGGAATTTGGCATGTATAGCGTCAGCAAACTTTTTAGCTTCATCTAAACATGGCTTAGCAGTCTCACACCACAACAAATCCGCATAAGGGGCATAAGCCAAACCACGACTAATGGCTTGATCGATACCAGGCTTAACTCGATAAAAGCCTTCACTTGTACGATCACCCGTAAGGAAATCTGCGTCATTTGCATCAACATCTGATGTGATCAAGTCAGCAGCATTTGCGTCGGTACGAGCCAACAACAAAGTCGGAATACCTGCAACATCAGCAGCCAAACGAGCCGAAATTAACTTCTGCACGGCTTCTTGTGTTGGTACTAATACTTTACCGCCCATGTGACCACACTTCTTAACGGAAGCAAGTTGATCTTCAAAATGAACGCCAGCAGCACCGGCTTTGATCATGTTTTTCATTAATTCGTAGGCATTTAATACCCCACCGAATCCAGCTTCTGCGTCAGCAACGATAGGTGCAAAATAATCAAGGAAACCTTCATCTCCAGGACGAACACCGTTTTTCCACTGAATTTGGTCAGCACGAGTGAATGAATTATTAATACGTTGTACAACAGTAGGAACAGAATCAACCGGATAAAGAGACTGATCCGGATACATACTGCAAGAGCTATTATTGTCAGCGGCAACTTGCCAGCCTGACAAATAAATTGCTTCAATGCCTGCTTTAACTTGTTGTACAGCTTGGCCACCTGTAAGTGCGCCTAAGCAATTCACATAACCTTTTTTAGAATCGCCATTAACAAGGCCCCACAACTTCTCGGCACCACGTTGGGCTAAGGTATTTTCTTGCTTGACAGAGCCTCTTAATCGAATAACGTCTGCTGCGCTATAAGTACGCTCGATATTTTTCCAGCGAGGATTTTCAGCCCAATCGCGCTCTAAATTTGCAACTTCTTGCTGTTCATCATAATAACCGATAGACATAGGTTAATTCCTCTAGCATTTTTTTCTAAATAAAAATGTAACGATCAAATCTGTTACTTAAGTAAACCTTTCGATGACAAGTTTAGATCTTCAAGGTACAATTCAAATAATTTATAAAGTTAATTGCCGGCATCAATCTCATGAATATAAATAAAATTGACCTTAATCTTTTAGTTTATTTAGATGTTTTACTCAGAGAAGGCAGTGTCACTAAAGCGGCAAATCGACTCAGTATTACTCAACCGGCAATGAGTAATGGTTTGCGCCGACTAAGAGATTTATTTAATGATCCTATTTTGGTTAGAACCAGCGAGGGTATGACCCCTACCAAACGTGCTCTAGAGCTACAACCCGTTATCCGGGACGTATTGGGTAAATTGGAAAATGCGATTCAACCTGAACAAGACTTCAACCCTATGGAAAGCCATCGCACATTTCGCATTATGGCCAGCGATTACGCTGAATCAACACTGCTATTACTCGTTCTTAAAGCGTTAAGAGAAACCGCCCCCAACATTGTATTAGATGTTATTACCCCTAGCGATGTTACTTTTCACGACGTAGAACACGGTAAAGTTGATATGGCCATCAACCGGTTTGAAGAACTCCCCTTATCCTTTCACCAAAAAGTCATTTGGTACGATGCCTTCTCCTGTGTAATAAACAGAGATAACCCCATTCTAGAAAATTTTAATCTGGCAAAATATTTAGAAGCACAGCATGTATGGGTGAGTAAAACCGGATTTGGTGTTGGAGTTGGTATTGACCCAAAAGAGGTACAAAAACTGGGCTGGGTAGATGCAGAACTCACTAAAATTGGCAAAAAACGGGATATCAGAGTATTTACCCGCCACTACCATGTGGCAATGCAACTCGCTAAAACCCAAAACCTAGTGGCGACTTTGCCCAGTAAAATTGCCAATATGTATGCAGATGACCCCCATGTGTGCGTATTAGAGCCTCCCTTTGATATTCCTCCAATAGGGCTAAAAATGGCATGGAGCTCTCTACTACATCAAGACGCCGGTCATATTTGGTTAAGGCGTTTAATTGCGGATATAGCTGCGAACTCTTAATAATCGCTACATTCACAAGTATTATAATAAAGATAAAAACCATAAATTAAACATTAATTGCACATTCTGCATAAACTGACAGCAAGTAAGCATGCTCAGTGATGAGTGTAGTTCTACGAAGTAAGTCTTGAATACTGTCACTTTAATGACTACATAAAGTATTGAGGTTTTCTCAGATTTTATAATTGCATCTTCAACTTTTGGAGGAGTACGCAATGCAGAACGCAATTAATCACGGTCGGTTAACTATTGATGGCACACTGTTTAGTTTTGTAAACGAGGATGTGCTACCTGGTACCAACGTTGAAAAAGAATTTTTTTGGAATGGTTTTGAACATATTCTAAGCGAGCTTGCCCCAGTAAATAAAGCGCTATTGGCTAAAAGAGACGATATTCAAAAACAACTCGATGATTACGCCAAAGCCTACCCGGGAAAGCCAGACCCTGTTCAGTATAAGCAATTTTTAGAAAGTATAGGTTATATCGAAAAACGACCTGCCCCTTTTAATATCGGCACAACCAATGTGGATGCCGAAATATCGAAAATGGCAGGGCCTCAATTAGTTGTCCCTATCAGTAATGCTCGCTATGCATTAAATGCGGTTAATTCTCGTTGGGGAAGTCTTTACGATGCGCTTTATGGCACCGATGTTTTGCCCAAAACAGGCAACGAAAAACCCGGCTTTGACCCTGAGCGGGGCCAACTCGTCATCAGTTATGGACGCCGTTGGTTGGATGATTTATTTCCGCTTGCGTCCGGCAGTCACTTTGATGCGACGGCTTATACCGTTCAAAATAACCAATTGGTTGTTAAATTAAATGACAACAGCGAATCCCAGCTGGCTAATACAGACCTGTATTGCGGTTTCCACGGCAAGGCTGATGCACCAGAAAGCATTCTGCTTAAGCATAATGGCCTACATGTAGAATTACAATTCGATGCAGATCATCCCATTGGGACAAATGATCTGGCACATGTGAAAGACATTGCCATTGAGTCCGCGCTATCAACCATTATTGATTGTGAAGATTCAGTTGCGGCTGTCGATGCCGAAGATAAGGTGTTGGTATACCGCAACTGGCTTGGACTAATGCAAGGTTCCTTGAAAGAAGAAGTCCTCAAAGGCGGCACCAGCATTCTGCGCAGAATGCGTCCGGATAAAGAGTTCACCGGTAGAACTGGCGAAAAACAAGTCCTTCCTGGTAGAGCACTAATGTTTATTCGTAATGTAGGTCACCTAATGACCAACGATGCCATTTTACTTGACGGTGAAGCCATTCCAGAAGGCATTATGGACGGCGTTATTACCAGCCTAATTGCCAAACACGATTTATTAAAAAATAGCCGTGTTAGTAACAGTCGAGAAGGCAGTATTTACATCGTTAAGCCTAAAATGCATGGTTCAGAAGAAGTCGCGTTCAGCAGTACTTTATTTAGCCGAATTGAAGACTTATTGGAACTGAAACCGAATACCATAAAAATGGGCATTATGGATGAAGAGCGTCGTACCAGTGTCAATTTAGCAGCTTGTATTCATGCAGCTAAAGATCGCGTGGCATTTATCAATACTGGTTTCTTGGACCGTACTGGTGATGAAATTCACACCTCTATGTTAGCCGGTCCTTTTAGCGCAAAAGCAAATTTAAAAGGCAAGCCCTGGATTCAAGCATACGAACGCTCCAATGTCATTATCGGATTGGCTGCCGGTATGAGTGGGAAGGCGCAAATAGGCAAAGGCATGTGGCCCGAACCTGACAATATGGCAACCATGATGGAAACCAAAATTGCCCACCCCAAAGCCGGTGCAAATACAGCGTGGGTGCCCTCACCAACAGCTGCAACATTGCATGCTCTGCACTATCACCAAGTCAATGTGGCTAGCATCCAAGAATCCTTAAAAGAGGATAATTTTGATGGCTTGGATGACATTTTAGATGTGCCTTTGATGTCTGCTCAGGAAAAACCCGCAGCAGAAGAAATCCAGCGTGAGTTAGATAACAATGCGCAAGGTATTCTTGGTTATGTAGTGCGCTGGATAAATCAAGGCGTTGGTTGCTCAAAAGTACCCGATATTAACAATGTTGGTCTAATGGAAGATCGAGCTACTCTGCGTATTTCCAGCCAACATATTGCCAATTGGTTATGCCATAACATCATCACTAAAGAGCAAGTTGAAGCAAGCTTATTAAAAATGGCGGTGTTTGTTGATAAACAAAATGAAGACGATGCGCAGTATATTCCAATGTTGCCCTCGCCCGAAGACAGTATCGCATTTCAAGCCGCGTCCGAACTGATATTTGAAGGTATGCAACAGCCCAGTGGTTACACCGAGCCTGTTTTACATAAAAAGCGTCGAGAAATGAAAGCCAAACTAGACCACTAAAGTTAAGTTTTAAAGAGTTCAACTCCCAACCAGTTGTTCATCAAGGCACGGATGCCGCCTTCTTTCCGATCTCAAAGTCAATATTGGCATTCCCAATTTGTCGTCTTTAAAATCACCCATTTATTACTATTTATCGCTGTAACACCCTCAGTTCTTTCCAAACTCTTTTTGTAAACGCCAATTAAATATCTAACCACTTGAAAATAAATGTCTTTTTTTCGGCTATTGCACTGTGCAAAATTGGTGGTAGGATGCTGCAAATTTTTGCAGGTTCTATGAGGAATTAATCCATGTCCAGAGTATTGATCATTGGCGCCGGCGGTGTAAGTGCCGTCACTGTAAAAAAATGCGCCCGCTTACCTGAATACTTCGACGAAATCTATCTGGCAAGCAGAACAGTATCCAAATGTGAAGCATTGCAAGCCGAATGTGGCGCAGATAGAGTAAAAGGCGTATTTGCTATTGATGCTGACGATGCCAGCCAAGTTGCGGATTTAATTCGCAAGGTTGAACCAAAACTGGTTATCAATTTGGCATTACCTTACCAAGACCTTCCCATTATGGATGCCTGTCTGGAAACCGGTGTTGATTATTTAGATACCGCTAATTATGAGCCCAAAGACGAAGCCAAGTTCGAATATTCCTGGCAATGGGCCTATCAAGACAAATTCAAAGACGCCGGCATAATGGCACTCCTTGGTAGTGGCTTTGATCCCGGTGTCACCAATGTTTATACCGCCTATGCCGCTAAGCATTATTTTGACGAAATTCATTATCTGGACATTGTAGATTGCAACGGCGGTGACCACGGACAAGCGTTTGCCACCAACTTCAATCCAGAAATAAACATTCGTGAAATAACACAACGTGGCCGCTTTTTCGAAAACGGCGAGTGGAAAGAAACGGATCCTCTTAGCGTTAGAGAAGATTTGGATTATCAAAACATCGGAGTACGTGCGTCTTACTTGATGTATCACGAAGAATTAGAGTCTATTGTTAAGCATTTCCCTAGCCTTAAACGCGCTCGGTTTTGGATGACCTTTGGTGAAGCCTACCTAACGCATTTACGCGTTTTAGAAGGTATTGGCATGACGTCGATTAAACCGATTGATTTCCAAGGCCAGCAAATAGCCCCGCTAGAATTCTTAAAAGCAGTATTGCCAAACCCTGGCTCCTTGGCAGAAGGTTATACCGGTATGACTTGTATCGGTACCTATATAACGGGAATTAAAGATGGTCAGGAAAAAACTATCTTTATTTATAACAATTGCGAACATGCTAAATGTAATGACGAAGTAGGCGCACAAGCCGTTTCCTATACAACGGGTGTACCTGCAATGATTGGCTCAACTTTGATGTTAAATGGCAAATGGCACAAACCTGGCGTGTGGAATATGGAACAATTCGACCCAGATCCATTTATGGACATGTTGAATGAGCACGGCTTGCCTTGGCATGTTATTGAGTGTGATTCTCCTTTTACCAAGGGGTAATTTGCAAACCATGAGCAATTCATCAAGAGAAGAGTGAGTTATGATTAAACCTGCGGGAAATATCCCATCAGTGCTATTTAGCCAAGAGGTGCCTTCACCCTGTTATGTTTGTGAAGAAGCCAAATTGCAATCCAATTTGGAACTTATGCAACATGTTCAGGAAGTATCTGGTGCCAAAATTATATTAGCGCTGAAAGGTTTTTCCATGTGGTCCACTTTCGATCTTGTTAAGCAATATTTGCATGGTTGTACTGCAAGCTCAGTATGGGAAGCTAAATTGGCAAGGCAAAAAATGAACAAGGAAGTACATGCCTATGCCCCTGCATATAAACCTGATGACATTGATGAATTAGTACAATTAGTTGAGCACCTCTCTTTTAATAGCATTAATCAGTGGCAACGTTACAAAAATCAGGTTTCAGCAGCAAATGTATCCATGGGATTAAGAGTCAACCCGGAGCACAGAGAAGCCGACACTGAACTTTACGACCCAAGTGCCCCGGGATCTCGGCTTGGCATACGCGCGGATGATCTACTGCAATGGGAAAATCAGGGCCATGACTTATCTGGCATTGAAGGGTTACATATTCACAACCTCTGCGAATGCGATTCTTTTGCAACCGAGCGCACCATAAAAGCGATTGAGGAAAAGTTTGCCAAATGGTTGCCGCAAATGAAATGGGTTAACATTGGCGGTGGGCATTTAATGACAAAAGTTGGATATGATGTTGAGCATCTTATTCAAATACTCAAAACATTCCGTGAAAAATATCAAATTGAGCTTATTTTGGAACCCGGTTCCGCCGTTGCATGGCAAACAGGAACCTTAGTTTCAGAAGTTGTCGATATTGTAGAAAATCAGGGGAAAATTGCCATTTTAGATATTTCTGCCACTGGCCATATGCCAGATGTATTAGAAATGCCTTACCGACCGGCCATCACCAATGCCGGTTTGCCAAATCAAAAAGTATTTACCTACAGGCTAGGCGGCAATTCATGTTTGGCAGGTGATGTTATTGGCGAATACAGCTTTGACAGAGCATTACGCCCGGGCGATCGCATTATTTTTGAAGATATGATTCATTACACCATGGTAAAAACAACATTTTTTAATGGCGTTCAACACCCTGATATCGGTATCCTTAAAAAAGACAATAGTTTTCAATTGGTTCGTCATTTCACCTACGAAGACTTTCAAAGTCGATTATCCTAATCCCAACTTAATACCCAACATTTGGGGGAGCAGCCGTTGAAAATAGGTATCCTTGGTGCATTAGAGCAGGAAATTGAACTCCTGCAAGAGCACATGAAGAACGTGAGTATTAGTGAATACGGACGACTTAAATTTATTGCCGGTGAATTGTTCAATACCGAAGTCATCCTTGTTCGTTGCGGCGTCGGCAAAGTCTCAGCCGCTGTTGCCACCACCACCTTGATACATCAGTTTTCTCCTGATTACATTGTGAATACCGGATCAGCTGGCGGTTTTGATGCCGAACTGAACATTGGTGACATAGTTATTGCCAATCACGTTATGCATCATGATGTTGACGTCACCCAGTTTGGGTTTGAACCCGGCCAGGTATTCGATATGCCAACCCGCTATCATTGTGATCCAATACTGATTGCAGCAGCTCAAAAAGCAGCCAAAAAATTAGATCATTCAACCACAAAAGAAGGCCTTATTTGTTCTGGTGACGCTTTTATTGGTTGTGATCATGCAGCCGAAAAATTAAGAGAGTCGTTCCCTGCGATGACTGCGGTGGAGATGGAAGGCGCGGCTGTCGGTCAAACCTGTTTTACACTTAATACTCCATTTGTTGTGATTCGCTCACTTTCAGACATTGCTGGAAAAACCTCCACCGTTTCGTTTCAAACTTATTTAGAAACAGCAGGACGAAACTCAGCCCAAATGGTTATTGGCATGATAGAAAATATGCACTCACAAGTGACGAATTAATTAACGGCTAAACGATTAAAACGCTAATGGACTTTACAACAATCACCCACTCGCCTTTGTTGCCGCTTGCCATACTGGTAGTAGTAATGATGCTAGAAAAATTCGTGTCATGGCCTGACAAAGTCCATCCGTTGACGCTGCTCAATAGCATGGCAAAAACCATGGGCGAAAAAGTGCACCGAGACCCAAACCGCACCGCCTCACAGCAAAGATTCTCCGGAGTGTTGGCCATTATCGTATTGTGCTTACCCGTTATGTTTATTATTGCTGTTATTTTATTTTTTGCTGAATTTGCATTTTTCTTCGATGGCTTACTACTCTTTATAGCCCTCAGATTTCAGCCCGTTTTAGAGGGCAGCAAGAAAATTCAAAAGGCATTATCAAATCGGAAAAAGGCATTGGCCAGATATCAATTATCTCTCTGGACCCTAAGAGAATCGGAATCACTTTCGGAACTCGGTATTTGCAAAGCTAGCATCGAAACAATGCTCTTACGCTTTAGTTACCAATATATGAGCGTTATTTTTTGGTACCTAATTGGTGGCGGCATTGCGGCATTGTTGTATCGATTTGTTTATGAAATGTCCCACACCTGGAATATTAAAAATCCCCATTTCACTCATTTTGGTCGCCCCGTTTCATGGTTGAGCCTAATTTTACAGTGGATACCAGTAAGATTAACGGGTTTATTGTTTATTCTGGCAGTAAATGTTTCCAAAGCAACGAAGGCAATTAAGCGGCAACAAGGGGGAGTTTCAAGCCATACTCTCTTGTTGACTTTTTTTGGCGGCGCATTGGATGTACAATTAGGCGGTCCGGCATACTACAGCGCACGGAAGGTTAGGCTACCTAAATGCGGTGGCGACAAACCACCGGAAGTATCAGATATTAGTAAAGCGCGTTTGGGGATTTATCAAACAATAGCGGTATTTCTAGCTATGTTGGCATTGGTTGCGGCGGGAATATACAGTATTAGCTAGATTTAAGCACTCGACTCAAGTTCGAGGCAAACTCAATTCTTGCACTAATTAGCCGATAGCCATTAAGTGTTATCAAGCCAAGTACGAAAACAAAGAATAACCGTTTAACAGTCAAACTGAAAATAGCGTCTTTAATGATGGTAATTTCTTGAAGTACGCCGCTTGCGTAATATCTGTACACCAAGCAAAATGGCTACCAATTGACTGACCAACTTCATTTTAATTTTATTGTCAAGCGGAATCAAATATGACGACAGCAAATATGACTAAAGATGGCGACTTCAAAGTTGCTGACATCTCACTTGCCGATTGGGGACGCAAGGAATTAACCATTGCAGAAAGCGAAATGCCTGCACTTATGGCAATCCGTGAAAAATATCGCGGCGAACAACCTCTAGCCAATGCTAAAATTCTTGGTTGTATTCATATGACCATTCAAACCGGCGTACTCATTGAAACGCTAATAGCATTAGGTGCAGAAGTGCGCTGGTCTTCTTGTAATATCTTTTCCACTCAAGACCATGCTGCTGCCGCAATAGCTGCCTCTGGCGTACCGGTTTTTGCATGGAAAGGGGAAACCGATGAAGAATACGATTGGTGCTTAGAACAAACCATTATCAAAGATGGTCAGCCTTGGGATACCAATATGGTATTGGATGATGGTGGCGATCTAACAGCAATGTTACATGAGAAATATCCACAAGTTTTGGAAAATGTGCATGGCATCACTGAAGAAACCACTACTGGTGTTCATCGTCTGCTCGAAATGTTAGAAGAAGGTAGCTTGAAAGTGCCTGCAATTAACGTTAATGACTCAGTAACCAAATCAAAAAATGACAACAAATACGGCTGCCGCCATAGCTTAAACGATGCCATTAAACGCGGTACGGACCATCTAATGGCTGGTAAAAAAGCCTTGGTAATTGGTTACGGTGACGTAGGTAAAGGCTCTGCAGCTTCACTTCGTCAAGAAGGTATGATTGTTCGTGTAAGCGAAATCGATCCAATCTGTGCCATGCAAGCATGCATGGACGGCTTTGAAATTGTGTCTCCTTACAACAATGGTGTGAATACAGGCAAGGTAGAAGACATCAACCTACCATTATTGCAAAGCACCGACCTTATCGTTACCACTACCGGAAACGTTAACGTATGTGACTCCAGCATGCTGCGTACCATTAAGTCTGGTGCAGTTGTATGTAACATTGGCCACTTCGATAACGAAATCGACACCGCATTCATGCGTAAAAACTGGCGCTGGGACGAAATAAAACCACAAGTTCACAAGATTTTCCGTAGCGAAGATGAAGCAGATAATATCCTTTTGTTATCTGAAGGCCGCTTGGTTAACCTCGGTAATGCAACTGGTCACCCGTCGCGTATAATGGACGGTTCTTTTGCTAACCAAGTATTAGCTCAAATTCACTTGTTCGGTGAAGGCTTTGCCAATATGAATGACGCCGATAAAAAGGACGCTATGCGTGTTGAAGTACTTCCCAAGAAATTGGATGAAGAAGTAGCAGCCTACATGGTTTCTGGCTTTGATGGTGTGCTCACTCAGCTTACTGATCAGCAAGCTGATTACATTAAAGTACCTCAAGAAGGTCCTTATAAGCCTGAAAATTATAAATACTAAAACGTTCAATTAAGATTCTCTTAAGTAAACGTTCGTCAATATATAAAGCCATCTGTTTGACAGATGGCTTTACTTTTTCCTCTTCCCTGTTCTCGCTTTAATTCCCATTCAACTTGAACCATCCCCCGTTTATTAATGACAAACTTTTAAGCTGATATGAAATCTTGTCTATACTAAAAAGAGGTTTGAATAAACCCTGATCTTGAGATGACTGATAAAAATAAGCCCATTAAAGTAGCACCAACGCTTGTAATAACCGCCTCTTTAGCTGTTATTACGGGGGGAATTATAGGTTCTGTATTCGAAAACTCCCCGGGGTGGCTTATTGGTATATTTAGCGTCAGTGGCAGCCTTCTAATCAGTTTACTGCCACTCTATATCAAGTTTCTTAAACCATTATCCGACATTTCATCAGTATTGATTAAGGGCTTTACAGATTTTAAACCCTTCTCCAAAAAAGCCGAACAAACAGCAGGGATATACGCCCCCATCATGCACTCCGCGCGCGATTGTCTTGATAGCTTTTCAACGGCTGCCCAACAACTTGTAAAAGACGGGGACACCTTATCGGTTGGTTCCGCAAAGGTATCTCATTTTGTCGATACGCTAAAAATAACCATCAATGATCAAGTGCAAATGGTGACGCAAATTGCCGCTGCCGCAGAAGAAATCAACCAGACCTCTGACCTTGTCGGTATTAACGCCAAAGAAGCAATGCAAACAGCCAGCGAAACCCAATCAAATTGCGAAAAAGGTCAAGAAGTACTCAAGCGAACAATAAGCGAAATAAACAAAGTTAGTGACAATGTTGCCATAACGTCAGAGCAAATATCATCACTCAAAAACATGTCTGAAAAAATTCAGGGCATTACCCAAGTTGTTAACAATGTGGCAGAGCAAACCAACTTATTAGCCTTAAATGCCGCTATTGAAGCAGCTAGAGCGGGTGAACATGGCAGAGGCTTTGCCGTAGTTGCCGACGAGGTCCGGCAATTGGCTACCAAAACAACTGCCGCAACCAGTGATATAAGCAGCATGTTAGATGAAATGGAAAAAGGCACCCTAAGTTCTGTAAAGGTGATGCAAGAACTTACCGAGAATGTTAATCGAGCAGTCGCCACAACCTATGAAATTGATAGCACTTTTGAAAGCATCATTGATAAGGCCAATCAATCTGAATCTAAGATTGAACACATTGCACATTCCCTGGAAACCCATATTACCGCCACGGGTGAAATATCCAGTTCGATTCATCATATTCAAAAAACACTGGAAGAAACGGAACAAAAAGCACAGGTATCAAAAGATCAAGCCGCTTTTCTATCTCAAGTGGCCGAAAATATTTATGAGTACCTATCGCCTTTCAATTTAGATACTCAGCATGATCAAATGAAAACCATTGTGGAAGGATTAGCTAACGCTTTTGAACAAGAGTTCAACCGGGCAATTTCAAAAGGCGAGATCACTGAACACAAGCTTTTTGATCAAAAATACACTTTGATTCCCAATACTGAACCACCAAAATATAACAGCTCCTATGACGATTACACCGACAAGGTATTTCCTGGTATACAAGAAAAAGCCTTAAGCGATCACCCCGGCCTAATTTATGCGGCAGGACTTACCAGAGATGGTTACTCGCCCACCCATAATAAAAAGTTCTCTCAGCCTTTAACGGGAAACTACGAAACCGATATGGCAAACAACCGCACAAAACGCATCTTTAAAGACCCTTTTGCGGTACGAGTTTGTCAAAACACCAAGCCCTTTCTATTGGTAACCTATACCCGGGATACAGGACAAACATTTCACGATCTATCAGCTCCTATTTACCTCAATAAAAAACATTGGGGAGCTATTCGTATCGGGTATGCCGCAAAGGAATAACCCTGCAATAATCAAAAGATAAGCTAAACCCCATTAGTCGATGCTATTTATCCAATAATCATTTAATTAATTTTTTAAGTCAATTCAATGAGTTACATTTACGGTCATATTTTTATTCTTTTTGGTTAATCCCTTATTCCCAATTAAGCATTTACTCTTGCCCAGCTATATGAGACATATTCGTAAATTAGCCCGATTTATTAACCGATATGAATTTGTTCCAATTAACTTATATAAGTCAATCCAAGCTGCATCCGTTAGGGTTACATGAAGAACTGGAAATTATTCAGAAGTCTGCCTCAGAGTTTAACCGTGAAAAACAGATCTCTAGCGTATTGGTATATCGCGATGGTTATTTCTTGCAAAGGCTAGAAGGCAACCGCAAAGACATCATCTATCTAACCGAAAGCATTGCAGCCGATCGTCGCCATAGTGATTTTTGTATTTTAGAGCAAGGAGCCATTGGTGAAAGGTTATACAAAGATTGGACTCAATTACTGTTTTTAAGCACTAAAAGAGAAACCCAGCCTCTTGAAAGCCTTTTTACCCAACTGACCACTCTCAAATCAAGGAAGGTTACGCTACAAATTGATGCCACCAAAGCACTGGAATTTCTGACCAAACAATTGAGTCATGTCGCATAACATTTAATAACATTAGGGCGCACACCAATGCAGCCCATATCTTGCTTATCAATCAAATACGGTGACTGTTTGGCGACTTATCGCGACCAAGTCGCCATGTACATTCCAAAAGTTCGCTTCTTCGTGGATGTAGCCATTACTGGCTTGCCTCGCTTCAGCTTGATATGCAAACCAATCTGTAGGCTCTATCGCTCTATGTGGATAGATAAAATCAACATACCAACTTAATGAACTGGCTGGCGCAGGCCAACGTAAGGCTTGCAACATTGTTGGTGGCCAAGCATCAATCATGGCCAACAAATGCGCATCGCTAATTTCTTTTGGTGGTTCCTTAAATCGAACCCAGCCATGCAGTGCTTTGTCTTTTCTGCCAGTATAAGGAATACCCTTTTCTACCGCCAAATCAAAATGACGCAAGTACTTAGGCACTACTTTAGGTATTTGAGGAATAAAACGAGGTTTACTTGGAAACGTCATTTCGTGCTTTTCGTCGCTGCGAACCGCTATTTTAGATTCTCTCCCAGAACCAAAACAAGCTTGGCAAATTAGACAAACCTTACCGTCTTGTATAATACGCGCACCAGCATGAGTAACACTGCGACCTTCTCTTAGTTTTTCAGGAACAATTTCAAAACGCTGTTCGTAGTTAACGGGGCCAACAAAGTTTATGGCAATTGAACGTAATGTGCTGTTATCTGAAATAAGCGTCCGAATAGCGGCATAGGCCAAGCCTGATGTCACACCGCCAAAGACAGTGCGCCCTTGAGACCATTCTTTTGGAATGCCGGGAATGACAATTATATCGTCTTGCTTTTGATGCTCATCTACCAATGCCAATAATTCATCAATGTTCATAACCTTGCTTCACCCTCGCCTTAACTGGTCAGACTTGTTTGCAGGCATTATTACCTGAACACCTCAATATGTGCAATAGCGTCTCAAAAGTTGTACATCTGATCCTAGAGTGAAAGTTGCTTCCAGCTAGCAATCCCTCCTATACTCCCCCCTTTTATAATTTGGCCTGCTTTTAGCGCATTTTATTTGGCAAGTCAGTCGTCTTATACACAGAACAAAATTAGAGAAATATCAATGACAGCTACAACTCAAAATGATGTTTTTTTCAAAACTTATTCTCCGGAAGATTTCGATGCCGTCATAGCGCTTGGCAATATCGTTCACGGTGATAACTATCTCGATCAACACAAAGCACAATATCTTTACGAGGCTGGCTTAAAGAGTGATATTAATGCCAGTTTAGTTGCTTATATGAATGACAAACTGGTTGGATTTCGTCTTACTCAATCTGCGCTACAATGGGACATTGACGAATGGTGTTCACCAGAAGTTTGGGGCTTTCCGACACAAGAAATATGTTACTTCAAATGTAACACCGTAGATGAAGTGTGCCGTGGCACTGGAATTGGCTCTGAACTACTTAAGCGTTCCATTAAACAAGCAAAAAAACAAGGTGCTAAAGCCGGATTGGCTCATATTTGGTTAGCCAGTCCAGGAAATAGTGCCTATAAATATTTTAAAAAATGTGGCGGGGAACTCGTTAAAGAGCACCCAGATCGCTGGCAAGGTTGGTTTGATTCTCATGGCTATATTTGCCCTGTTTGCGGAGAATACTGTACCTGCACTGCGGCTGAAATGATGATTAAATTTTAAATGTACGATCCACTAGCTCATTCATCTCTAGAAGCGAATCAATCGCTGCCTGACAGCTATTGGGCCAATCATACAGCCAAACGACTACATTTTCCGGCTTTGGCGGGCCAACACAAAACCAATGTTGTTGTTATTGGTGGAGGCTATACCGGATTAAGTACCGCGATTGAATTGCGTAAACGAGGCGTTGAAGTCACCCTCTTAGAAGCCAATTGTGTTGGTTGGGGTTGCGCAGGCAGAAACGCAGGATTCGTATTACCAGGCTCTGGGCGTCTCGGTTACACCGCGTTAAAAGAACGTTATGGTGAAACAGCAGCCAAAGGCATTATCGACGAGTTCTACACTGCCCCTGAATCGCTACGTAAGTTGATTGAACAGGAAAAGTTGGATGTTGACCTTACCAACGGTGGATACTTAAAGATTGCCCACAAGCCAGCGCATTTCGAAGCATTTAAACAGCAATTTCAAGCATTGCCAGAGACTTTCAAATCCAATTTGGAATTGCTCACCCCGCGAGAATTGTCCACACAATTACTAAACACGGAAAAACAATTTGGCGGTCTTTACAACCGTTCCTCTTTTGGTATTAACCCATTAAAAATGGCAACGGCCATGGCGGAATTACTTAGAGCATCAGGAGGGGTAATTTGCCACAATTCCCCTGTTACAGGCTATCAAAAGCAAGGAAACCACTACAAAGTAACGACAGCAAACGGCGAAGTTATCTGCGATAAAGTCGTACTAGCTTCCAATGCATATACCCCAAATCGTTCAATATCGGCATTTTACAAAAACCAATTTCCGGTTTTATCCAGCATATTAGTTACCCATCCATTAGACAAAGAACAACTGACCTGTTTTAAACAAGACGGGTTGCTATGCATGGATACACGCGCTTTAAAATACTACTACCGACTGCTACCCGATAACCGTGTTCTATTTGGTGGCAGAGGCGCTGTATGGGGTCGAAATCACGATAGTCCACTCATTAAACGCAAACTGTTACAGGCATTAAAAGGCAGCTTCCCAACGCTATCTGATGCTCGAATCGACTATTATTGGAGTGGTTGGGTAAGTGTGCCACAGGATGAAGTGCCACATGTAGGTTCATTGCCTAACGAACCCGACGTTTTCTATGCCATGGGTTATTGCGGTTCAGGGGTTGCCTATACGCATACGGCTGGAAAACGCATTGCTCAGCTCATTACCAACCCAGACGAAGTGCCAGATTTGCCCATATATCGCAGCTTTCCAAAAGCATTCCCATTTGCGCCTTTTAGACGACTGGGATTGTGGGGATATTATCAATGGCAAGGCATGCAAGACTGGTTTTAATCTAATTTTTAATATTGTCTTTTCCCCTAAATTTACCCAATGACTTATTTATGCCTGTTCCGTTATGAACGATACTTTCTTGATTGAAAGTTCATATCTCAGAACAGGCATTTAATTCCATTTATTACATCAAATTCCGGTAAATTCTTCATTTTTGGCAATTCAGCCTTTACCTAAACATTTTCACTCTCTAGGGGGCCAATAAAATTTTAAGCGGAATATCCACACGATCCCCCCAAGAGGCTTCGTTATGTTTATCATAAGGGGATTGTGCCAAATGAGAATAAGGTGAATACCCCTTTCCATTTAAAATATTGTATAAATCAACCGTTGACTGACCACTACCATTATTAATTTCGTAAACACCTGTATCAATGTAAAATGTGGTCGTTATAAAAGGACCTGAATAAGAAGAAACGATTCCTTTAATATAATCATCATCCCAAAAAAAGGAACTGGACAAGCCGGCAACACCGCCATATACATTAGAGCGCGTCCATCCTGCATAGAAGCTCATCAATCCACCCAAAGACGAACCCATGATATACGTGTCGTCTCTCCCCGATAGCGTTCTAAAACGACTATTCACTTCCGGCATTAATTCCTGTTCAATATAATCCAAAAACAAGTCGCCATCACCGCCGTCATTGTATACGCTCCAATAGGTAGGAGTGTACTCTTTCATCCGTCCAAATCCTTTATTGTGGATCCCAATAATAATGGCCTCACGAATTTGCCCACTATTACTCAAGGCATCCATAGCTGAATCTAAATTCCACCCACCGCCAAACAAGTTTTGACCATCTAAGGTATAAACCACAGGATAATTTTTATGTGTGTCATAGGTGTAACTGGGAGGCAGATATACACTCACAGAGTGGTCATAATTTAATATCTCAGAGTGCATATTTGGAAGACTAGTAATGAGTCCTGAGGTAGGCAGATTAGAGCCAAAATGCGGATAAATGTGAACAACCGAATCACCATTTTCAACGATATAGTTATTACCTGTTGACCAGGTTTGGTCACTAAATAACGGCTTAAATTCGAACCCTCCATCTGCTACCGGCGTATCATATCTCCAAACATGTTCACCATTGGAAAATGTATATTCGGCTGCTTCCCCAAGCTGCCAAGAAAAGCTAGAGGCATCCCCTCGAATAGTAATGTTATTACCAAAACCAACATCATAGTGAACATGTATTTCCGCAGCACGACTAATATTACTTTGCGTCATCGATAATACAATCACTGCTATCATAAAAAAGGGAACAAAATAAGCTCCCAATGCTTTAAACATTGAATTCATAATTTTTCCTAATTAGTAATAAATTGAAGATAACTAAGACATATTGATCTTTCATACAATCTGTATAAGCGATTTATACCAAACAAAGCCAATAAAACATGTCGAGTCCAAGTAGACAGGATCTAAACAAGAAAAATCACATTCAACAGTTAAAACACCCACAATACATTGGTGAAGCAGTGGTAAGCGGTCATAAATTACATAAGGGATACGACCACTAAATTGGGAAGAATATATTCAAAAATAGCGCTATCAATAACGGTTGCATTAAGACTCCCTTTATACGATTAACCCCAACCAATCCTCAGCTGTAGTCAACATAGCTTCCTTTCTGTTCAAGAATTACCGGTCCATTTCCTTTTTCGGCCAATCTATCTTCAGGGTTGTACATAGGACAGCTTTTCAGCGATAAACAGCCACATCCTATACAGCCCGAAAGTGAATCACGTAATCTCGATAAATATTCAATTCTAAAGTTTAAATCTTGATGCCATTTTTCCGATAGCAGCTGCCAATCTTTTTTTGTGGGGGTACGTTTTTTTGGTAGCGTATCAAACGCCTCTTTGATGCTTTGCAAACTAATTCCCATTTTTTGCGCAGCCTTAATCACTGAAACTCGCCTTAACACATCAGGGGCATAACGACGCTGATTGCCTTCATTTCTCCAGCTTTTTATTAAACCTTTTTCTTCATAGAAGTGCAGAGCCGATACGGCAATTCCAGCACGCTTCGCCACAGCGCCTACTGAAAACTCTTTACTTGTATTGTTTAGTGCCATCATTAATCCAAATACAACTTGTTTGTTCAACATTAAATTTTTTGAAGTCTAGATAAAAAAACACTTTACCTCAAGTTAACTTGAGGTTTTATGATTAGGTTAAATACAACAGGCAAGGATCTTCTTATGTCGAATATTGATAAAACGAGAACACCGAAAATAACGGACCCAAAAGCAGCAATGCAACAACGGGTACTACAAGAAACAATGAAAGACAAACATCACCACTCTCAATCCATATTGAGTCAATTTTTCTTTATGTTTAATCAAGTCATGGCAAATAAGTAATCAACGCATTCAACCAATAAGAGGAATAAATAATGAGATTGGAACATTTAAATCTTGTGGTAAATAACTTCGACCAAACCATGGCATTTTATCAAGCAGCATTTCCCCACTGGTATATACGCGATAGCGGTGAGCAGGTATGGCATGGCACACCCCGCAAGTGGATACATTTTGGAGATGACTTTCAATATCTTGCACTCAATGATAACGGCAGTGGAGAAAATCGAGATTTGGAAACCAATGAACTCGGTTTATCCCATTTTGGTTTTACCACTAATAACCTTGATGCGGTTATTCGTCGCCTACTAGACGCGGGGTTTAGCATACATAAAGATGGTAATCCAAACGAGTATAGACGCAATATCTACTTTCTCGACCCAAATGGATTTGAAGTAGAATTTGTACAGTATTTGTCTGACTTGCCCGAAGAGAGAAATAGTTGAAATGCCTCAAGGCTTTAGAGCTAGGGAGGTTGTCTACTTAAGGAGATCGTACCGCCTAAGAAAACAAATAATAAAGGAAGCTTATAGCCAAGAAAACATACGCAGCCACATTCAGATTAAGACTAGTTCTAAATGTGGCTTTGCTTTAATTCCCCATCCAGCCAATATTAACCCAATGTCACTCGGGCAAATTTACGTTTTCCAACCTGATAAACAGCCTCTCCTGCGTCAGTGAGAATGTGTTTTGTATCACTCACTTTTTCACCATTAATCTTTACTGCGCCTTGTTTGATCATGCGCATAGCTTCTGAAGTGGAGCCAACTAAATTGGCTTCTTTAAGCAAGTTAGCAATGGCGATTCCTTCACTGCTTAATGGCAACGATACTTCTGGCATATCATCGGGGATAGCATTTTTCTGGAAACGCTGAATAAAATCCTGATGCGCTTGTTCTGCTAACTCACTATTATGAAAACGCTCAATGATTTCCTTCGCCAACAGAATTTTGATATCTCGTGGGTTGGCCCCCTCATCAACTTGCTTCCTTAACGCTTCGACTTCACCCAAAGGACGGAAACTTAACAGTTCATAGTAACGCCACATTAATTCGTCAGAGATAGACATGATTTTACCAAACATGTCATTAGGCGCATCAGTGATACCAATGTAGTTGTTTAACGACTTGGACATTTTCTGCACGCCGTCCAACCCTTCCAGCAATGGCACCATTAAAACAGTTTGTGGGCGTTGCTTTTCCTCTTTTTGAAGTTCACGTCCCATAAGCAAGTTAAAACGCTGGTCAGTGCCCCCCATTTCTACATCCGCTTCTAATGCGACTGAATCCCAGCCTTGGGCTAGTGGATACAAAAACTCATGAATAGCGATGGGCTGACCGGTAGCATATCGCTTTTTAAAATCATCTCTTTCAAGCATACGAGCAACGGTTTGTCTGGCTGCTAACTTAATCATACCCGCCGCCCCAAGCTTCTCCATCCACTCAGAATTAAATCGGATTTGGGTTTTTTCCGGATCAAGAATCTTAAACACTTGCTGTTTGTAGGTTTCCGCGTTAGCAAGTACATCCTCACGTGTCAGGGGTTTTCTCGTTACGTTTTTACCAGTTGGATCGCCAATCATGCCCGTGAAATCACCAATCAAGAAGATGATTTCGTGACCAAGGTCTTGAAAGGTTCTCATCTTATTAATTAAAACCGTATGCCCCAAATGCAGGTCTGGAGCGGTTGGATCAAATCCAGCTTTGATTTTTAACGGCTTACCTTCTTTTAGCTTCTCAATGAGCTCTTCTTCCAACAAAATTTCGTCTGCGCCGCGTTTAATTTCTGCAAATGCTTGTTGCCAATCCGACATTTATCTTTCTCAACCTACAGGGGAATAAGGAATTCAGCATTCTACTGCTCATAAAACTGCAAATAAAGGGGATTGCGCCTAGAAAATGTCGTGAAATCGTTATATTCTTCTAAAAGCGCTAAAAAAATCACGCTGAAATAGGCTATATGGTAAAACAACAACTATTCCACACCATAAGAGCACTGCCACGATTCCATAAATTTATGGTTCTGGCTTTGTCTATTGTAATTGTACTGCTTACTGCACTTCCGTCAGATTCTGCACGCGCTTCGCGTCATTCTGAGCACGTTGAATTAGAACTGGGGAAGCGATACAACATTGAAGTTGCTCAAATAGATGAGCACACACCCTCTCCCGCGCTAGAAGAAACCAAGCAGACTTGGCATACATTCAAAGTAAAATCTGGCGATAATTTAGCTAAAATATTTGATCGGGCCGGACTCTCACCCCAAGATGTTTATAAAGTGAGCAAAGCGGGTAAAGCCGCAAAGAAACTACTTAAAATTTTACCTGGTGAATCCTTACAGCTACTACTAGACGAAAACCAGTCATTTCAATCTTTACGTTATCCCTATTCCAAAACAGACACCTTATTCATTGAATATACCAATGAATCCTATGTGTCTCGCATTGAAAACAAAACCGTTAGTAAGCGCCTTAACTTTGCCACGGGCGATATTAAAAACAGCTTTTGGAACGCGGGTATTGGTTCTGGATTATCCGATAATCAAATAATGAGCCTAGCCAATATTTTTGGGTGGGACATCGATTTCGCCTTAGACATTCGCGAAGGCGACAACTTCAATGTGATATTCGAAGAAAACTACATTGAAGGTGAGTTTGTTGGGTATGGCGACATTATCGCCGCAGAGTTTTCCAACCAAGGGGAAACCTTTACCGCAATCCGTTATAAAGATGGAAACTACTACACACCCGCTGGACGCAGCATGAGAAAAAGCTTTTTGCGTGCACCGGTCAGTTTTAAATACATCAGTTCTAGCTTTAAACGTCGTCGGTTCCATCCTGTGTTGAAACGTTGGAAGCAGCATCGCGGCATTGATTACGCCGCGAATACGGGCACACCGGTATTTGCAGCCGGTGACGGTAAAGTCATAAAAGCGGGCTACGACAAATACAACGGCCACCATGTCTTTATTCAACATGGTGAAAAATACGTTACCAAATACCTGCACTTTTCCAAGCGAAAAGCCAAACGCAATCAATGGGTAAAGCAAGGACAAGTAATCGGTTTAGTTGGAAAAACAGGTTTGGCCAGCGGCCCACATTTGCACTATGAATTTTTGGTCAATGGTGTGCATAAGAATCCGCGCACTGTCACATTGCCTAAAGCCAATCCGATTGCGAAGAAAGAACGCGAAGAATTCATTGCACTGGCCAGTGAATATGTAGGTAAATTGCAGCACAGCAGGCGCATTATGCTTGCCATGAATCAATAAATTGCTTACAAAATAAACGGTTTTATAATACATATTTGTGAACTGTTATTTAGCATATCGTTGCTTTCCAACTATTATTAGAGTCTGTTGATCTTTTTCGTTTAAAAAAAGTAATCCATGAGAATTAATCGATGAGTAATAACCAGCAACTCTATATTGGCTTAATTTCCGGAACCAGTATTGATGGTGTGGACGCCGCTCTAGTCGATATGAGTTCGGGCCATCCAACATTATTAGATCATTTCACTCACCCTTACTCTGAAACACTGCTTCATCGTTTACACGATCTCTGTGTACCGAATAACAACGAAATAATGGCAATGGGCCAAGCTGATCAAGAAGTTGCTTTGGCATTCAGTGAGGCGGTTCAGTTATTACTGCAAAACAATAAGTTATCAGAACAGGATATTGTCGCCATTGGTAGCCATGGACAAACAATTAGGCATCACCCAGAAGTGCAGTATCCTTTCACCATTCAAATTGGCGACCCATGTTTGATTGCCGTTACGACGGAAATTGACGTCGTTGCCGATTTCAGACGCAAAGATATGTGTCTTGGCGGACAAGGCGCGCCATTGGTTCCAGCCTTTCATAAGGCTATTTTTTCGGAACAGAAAAGCCGCGCCATTATCAATATCGGCGGTATTGCCAATATTACATGGCTACCAAAAGATGAAAATATCCCTATTTTAGGTTTTGATACCGGCCCTGGAAATCGCCTTATGGATGCGTGGTGTGAACGTCACCAGCAGCAACCTTTTGATCATAATGGCAATTGGGCCAAGACAGGAAAAGTATGCGAGCACTTACTTTCAAAATTGATGTCGCACCCCTTTATACACCAGCCTTACCCAAAGAGCACCGGCAGAGAAGTTTTTCATATTGATTGGCTCGATTCCGTCATCTATCAAGACTCAAACGCAAATAACGATTCAGTGGAAAGCAGCCCAAGCAATCGTTTACCGCCTCAAGATATTCAACGTACATTGCTCGAATTCACCGTTCAAAGTATTGCATTGCATTTAAAGCTATTACCCGGTCTTGAAGAAGTTTTTATTTGTGGAGGTGGAGCCGAAAATGCAGCTTTGATGGCCCAACTACAAACGGCTTGTGAAATCATTCCGGTGCAATCCACGGCAACGCTGGGCGTACCACCAGACACAGTGGAAGCCATGGCCTTTGCTTGGCTAGCCTATGCTTTTAACAATAAAATCCCGGGCAATATACCGTCAGTTACTGGCGCGAGTCATGAAGCGATTTTAGGGGGATATTTTCCAAAAAATTAATACATCGCATCCTTGCGATGTCGAATTAGCCTCGTAGATTTATCTTCTATTCCCCTACGGCTTTTTCTGTATCAAAATTACCATCGAGTAATTCTCTGGTGGACGGAACACTACTGTAGTGTTGCTGACACATACGATTGGCAGTTTCCAAATACAATGTATCAATAGCTTCAGGTGACATAAACCGCTCACTGAATCCAGGTATTACAGGATCAATGTGCAAACGTACAACATTCATGAAATGGGCTATCAATTCTTTAATATTTTCCGTACCTACAGCAATCCTCATGGTCGTTAGATAAATACCTGCATCATGCTGTTCACTTTCCCCCATTTCCGAATGTGAGGTAAGAGCCGGGCACAAAATAATGGTATTGCTTTGTCCAATACTCACCTGGTGACTAAATGCCGGTTCCAATGCATCGAAAAACCGAACAAATGTATCACGATCCAAACCCGCTTTTTCCATATCAACAGTGAACAAGGCACAAGGCCAACCGTGACGCATCAAGTTATTTTTAATTTTTGAATTAGGATGGGACTCAATACTGTGACAATGCACGTTCATATCAGGATGAGAAAACAAGAATTCACTTATCACCTGGGTATTAATACTCTTACTTAGAATACGCTGCTCTAGTGTTTTCATACCCGTTAACACGTCAAAGGCTTTATCTGAATCCAGAAATGCCCCTTTGATGTAATAAACATCCCAGAACATGGTACGGCTCCAATCGTAACCATTTACTTCTTGGCCTTTCGCTTGAAACATTCTATAGGTTTCAGCAATAACAACACCCGCCGTTGTCGCACCAGTACCACAAATATCTTTGGTATAGCTGTGCATGACGTAGTCTGGACGCTCACGCTTATCAGAACGTTGTAAGGGCTGATTCAGTACTGGCGTAGCCAATGTCGAATCCAACATGACAAGGTGCCCTTCAGAATGGGCCACACGACATATATTCGGCACATCTAATACGAAACCATGAGGGTTACAAGGAGACTCAATATATACGTGTAGTTCATGGTCTTGTAAGCGTGGTTTATGCTTCAGTTTAACTTCGTGTAAAAACTGAGTAAAAGACTGCTCATCGTAACCATCAAACCATTCAATTTGAATATCCAGACGGTTTTCGCGAGCAAAGAAATCATGCATTAGCTGATAAACACCGCCATAAACATTGCGCGATACAATCATCACATCACCATGAGAAAGCACATTCGATAGCATGGCATCGATGGCCGCCATACCTGAATTGAAATTCCAGGCTAAATAATCAGCAGCATAAGGACCGGCTTCCAAATCCACAATGGCATTTGCCAAAGAAATATTAGTCGGATTCAACAAGCGGGAATAAATCTGATGTGTTGCTTCTTTACCTTGAAACGCGTCATCAACCCATTCAGTACAGGCGTATACGTATGTAGCTGTGCGCACAATAACGGGGGTAGCGGAAAACAATGCCGTTACATTATCAAATAGAGGATAGTGTGATTTTGAGACTTGAGATCCCGTTTGTTGCTGCAAACTTTGGTAAGTGGCGCGGAAAGGGTTTTGCAACGTATCCAGTACTTTCGCTATTTGAAAAGACAAAAATTTCTTGGCATTGAAATAGGCTATTTTGTCCTTACGATCTATAGTATCCAAGGTTCTATTGGTAACTTGCCACAGATTGTTTACATCAAGCTGTGCTTGGTATAAGTGCATTGCTGCATTGTAAAGACTCTCACCATATTCACTTTTCGGATTAATACCAAAATGCTGCAATTGCTCTTCTGCTAGCTGGGGAATTGATGTTGCTTCGGTGGAATTACGCTTAGGCGATAAATGTCTTGCTTGATCTAACTGAGTATCGTTCATAGGGCTCAATTCAAGTTATAAGTTATGCTTAATCTTTTAACCCGGAAATGCAAACCCTCCTAATAAGTGCCCCCTTTTGACGCAGCAAATGAAGTAAGCTAACAGGAAAGTTAGCTTTACTATTCATGCTTGTTAATGAACCACTTGTACTCAACGAGTCATTACCTAGGGTAAACCTATCATAGTTTGTGCCAAATATAGGTTATGAACATGCTCCCTTTGTTAAAAAAATTCAAATTCGAATTCTAATGTAGTAAGGAATAATTTCACCCATCTAAACGGCTAACATGCAAAGTCTTAAAAATATTTCAGCTCTTTCCACCCAGAAATGATTTGTAAGGTTCAATATGAACATAGGGTGCCATATCGAATCCTAGTTCTTGAGATCTGGCTAAATATTTGAAGGCACTCATTCTATTGTTTAATTGCCAGAAATGTTCCGCAGCAGTCGCATACAAAAGACCTTCGTCAGGATTAAAATGAATGCCATTTAATATAGCTTCAACCGCTGCGTCCATATTCCCGATTGCAGCAAATGACAAACTCAACTCGTTATGAGACTCATACCTTAACGCGTTAACCTCTATTGCTTTTTCTAATAATCGAATGGCTTCCCTGTAATCACCTTGTAAAAATCTTACATCTCCCCACAAATACCAAGGATCCCAAAGTGTCGGTTCATGATTAATAGCTTGCTTAAAAAATGGAATAGCCTCCTCAAATTTCCCCATCCTTTTCAGCATAAAACCCATTGCATTGTATCCCAATGCTGCATTTGGATTGAGCTCTATTGCGCGAGTGAATTTTTCAATTGCTTCATTATTCTTCTTCTGGCGAGCTAACATTTCTCCCCAAATTAAATACCCTTGACCAGCAATATTTTTGTCTGATGCTATTAATTGCTTCAGCACCGCTTGGCTTTCTTCTTTTCTATCTTCAATCCAATAATATTTAGCAATAATATAAGGGTCTATGGTCTTTAGAATATTCCTTGACGCCATTTTCATTAACGCTTTGTAAGCTAAATAAATACTCTCATGACTTTGTGAATCTATAGAAACTGTCCGACTATCAAAACCCGTAATTGAAATTTTTAGGTGCAATATAGGCCCAGACATATACAAACTTCCCGAAATAGCCCTATTTTGAATCCCTAAAACCTGTCTAACCAAAGATTTGATGGAATTGAGTGATATTTCGAATAGTACAACATCTTCAAGAATATCTTCGTAGCCTATATTGATGGCTCCTAACCCAGTAATATTCCAGGAAGTTCTTTGTTTTACATGGGAAAATTCATCTTTCAGATCCCACACAACTAAATCACTGGTAATGCCATTCTCTTCAAATGTATTTGGTACGACTATTGGCTCAATTATAAATCTTCGATCAAACAATCCATCTAATATTGAAACGAGCGCAAAACCAAATGTTATCGTAATGACTAATTTTGCAAATACCGAGAAGATTTGTGAAATTCTCTTCTCTAACTTCTCTATTTTCTTCCCCTTTTTTCTTATTTTTTTATCCATGTTCTTTTAATACGCTTATAAAATAGAAAATAATAAGCAAAGCATAAAATAAGGAATTGAAAACGTCCAAGTTTACGAGGATCCAATGTAATTATTGCAAGGGGAGAATTATGATATGAGGAAAAAAATAAGGTGAAGTGACTAACTTATACATTGTCAAGCCAAGGCCGATAACCCGTTTTTGAGTATAGGGTTACCGGGCAAACTGAATAAGATATAGATTACTTTTTGCCGACATTTATATCTATTTCACCACTATGAGGATCACCAAATGCGTAAACTAATTTCAACTTTTCTCCCTCTTGAGTAATAGTATTAATTGCTTCACTACCGGGAGCAAATCGCAATTTGTAGCTCGCAACAAATTCTTCAGTGCTCCCTCCACGAGTAATACTTTCACTAGGCGCAGCTATACATTCAAAACAATCGTTTTTACCGGGTACATGACCCGCAGAAACGCCATATAAATTTGATTGTGAATTACTTCCTTGAAAGAGCCCGAGAATAACATCATCCGAATTTCCCATAGATGCTACGCCCAAGCTTAAATTTTTATACTCTGCAATATTCACTGGAAGATTTTGGATTGACATACAGTGACCATAATCTGGTTCTACAAGTAATGTATCACCCCTGTTTAACTGTACATCTTCTTGAGAAATAGAAATTTCTTCACCAGAATCAGCTATTTTAAACCATTTAAAGATTACTGTTTCCCCATCGGAACGGGGAGCGATAAGGTGCAATTTATAATTTGTTGTAGTCATAGGCTTATCTATCACTCATAATTGTTAAGGTAATATATACTCCCTCTCAATGAGAGCCAAATAAAAATATCATTGCATTTGGTAGTCGTTTCGCCCAACTAACCTCATCATGGGCATCCCCTTTAAACAGGTTTGTTTGCCAATTTTTATGGCTATACCCTTTTTCCCGCATGATTTTGTCCGCTTCTATTTGCAATGGTGGATAATGTTTATCTAAGGTTTCCGTTCCCAATGCGAAATAGATTTTGTGACTTTCGGAACTAGGGAGATGCGTACGCATATACTCAAAAATAACCTGCGGCAATGGGTTGTTTTCTATCGGCAGTGCGCCAGGCCAATGAGTAGAAATGCAAGCTGCTGCACCAAAAATATTGGGGTATTCGCTAATAGCATAAAGTGATATTAATCCTCCCATGCTGGATCCCATAATTGCAGTGTTTGCTAAATCGGCTTTAACAGAGAAGGTTCGGTCAATATACGGCTTAAGTTCTTTTACCAAAAACTTCAAGTAGTTGTCAGATTCTATGCCTCCCACAAAGAGTTTTTCCCCATTTTCCCGACGTTGATTTAGAACACTTTGTTGCTGTTTTTTCGGTAATTTGAAAAAAGGTTTAGATGGAAAGTACTCATTCATCCTTTTACCCTTACCTCTAAAATCGCCATTGGTGGAAGCGACCACAATAAACGGCTCCACTTTATTTTGATGTATTAACTTACTCGCCACTTCGTCCACTTGCCACTCTTGCTTGTTCCATGTCGTTTTTGCATCAAACAACATTTGGGCATCATGCATGTACAAAACTGCGTATTGTTTATTTTGGTTATAGCTTTCCGGCAGCCATATATACACATCTTTGGCATCAACAAACTTAGACGGAAACTGTTCAATATGATGCAAAGACCCAGATGAAACTTGCATGGCGAAAAGATGTATGGGAACAACGGCAATCATAAAACACAGCAGTAAACGTGTTAGGTAACCAATAATCATTAAAATAGTCTCAACCTGATTTAGATAAAATTCGGTTAATTAACCTCAGTTCAGGATAAGGAATATCGTTTTTCATTAATAGCCTAGTGCATATTTCTTACATAAACAGAGTGTCAAATAACGAATGTAGCTCGCTTTAGGTCCAGTGCTGAAAAGTACACGACAATCAAGGCTTGTTTGTGAATGAATAACGAGTCTCTTTAGAGCAAACATAACGCCGATAGATGTGTATTTAGCTGTACTGGAAGGTGTTTATTATCCCGAACTGAGGTTAATAATACTACCTACTGACAATTTGGTTAAAAAAACTGAAAGAAGCCTGCTTGATAGCTGGTAATTTGATCAAAGAGATCTTGGTTTTAGATGATAGGGGCGGGCGATCACTGCCTCTAGAGTGAGGCAGTGATACTAGGTGTTACTGATTAAATACCTTTTAAAAACTTAAGCATTTAGAATTCATAATTGAAAGCTAACGTCCAAGTTGAAGGCGGTGCAACAAATGCGTAAATAGTGTCTGCGCCAAAGGTACCCGACAGCGGTGAATTGCCTGCATAGGTAATCATTTCTTTGTCGGTGATATTACGACCTAACAAAGAAACGGACCAATTTTCAGCTTCAAAGCTCACTCTTAAATCTAACTTGGAATGTCCACCGATTCTAAAATTAGGATCTAGATTCTGATGCACATCTTGTTCACCTACATAGCTTAAATTAGAATTAATATGTAGATAGTAATCATTGATTGGATAGTAATAATCCAAGTTCAAATTACCATTAAACTCAGGAGTGTATTGACCAGACAAGCCGTTGTAATCACATAACCCTGTAGCCGAATTAAAACGAGCTTGCATCTCAGGATTAGCAGTATCGAATCCCTGCCTATAGTAGCAATTGCCGTTGGAATAATTCGTAAATTCATGATCTAGATAAGAGAAAGCATAGGCAAGTGTCAAATCTTCCATTAATGCTAAACGACCATCGATTTCCACACCTGAAATTTCAGCATCAGCATTGCTGACTAAAAATCCCAATGTGCCATCAAACTGGCTAACTTGCAGTTGGTCATAATCAATTTGGAATGCAGCAATATTCAACTGTGCTCGATTATCCCAAAACGTGGTTTTTAAACCCAGTTCATAAGCTGTTGCTTTCTCACTACCAAATTCAAATGAATTGACGGTGTTGGCTCTGGCATCATATCCACCGGACTTCGACCCTTCAGTTCTAGAAAGATACAGCATGGTGTTTTTATCAAAAAAGTATTGAACATTAATGCTTGGATCTAGCGAACTTTCTGAACGGTCACCGGCAAGTTTATGCCCTGAGCGCTGTTGATTTTCAATGGCAAATAGCTGCTCGTATACAATAGGAGCCAATGCACTGGTTGAAAACTCCCCAGTGGCAGTATCCACAATATTAATTTCTCTTTGCCCGGTTTTATCTTCCGAGGTCCAGCGTAATCCTACACTCGCTTTCCAAGCATCACTAATATTCCAGGTGGCTTGTGAAAATAGAGAGAAATGCTCAGAATCCTGTACAAAGTCCCGAGCAGCACTGGTGCCAGACATTGACTGGCCAAGCGCATTGTTACCTGTAAGTACTGCTACAGCGGTAGGAAGCACACTGTCCCCTGGCGAACCAACATCACCTTCTGGTAGCAATATTTTATCAGTGAAATCTAACTCGGTTTCTTGATAAAAAGCACCAGCTTGCCACACAATGGTTTGATCGGTAGGTGAAGCAACACGGAACTCGTAACTGGTTTGTTCGTATTCTTCATGCAATGGCACGGTAAATAAAGGTGCGCCTACATAATCACAATCACAAAGCTCATCATATTCGTATTCTACAAATGCGGTTGTAAAACGCCATTCATACCCATTCAAGTCATAATTAACATCCAACACATAGCTATTAGATTCATTATCACTAAAATCACCACCATCAGCTTGTCTGGTATAGTTCAGCTCGGTTTCCGTAATTGCCTGAGTGAGACCAAAACCAGCGCCTAATGTTGTAGCAAAAGGAGCGCCAGGATTACCTTCATCTTGGATGATTTCAATTTGTCGTCCTTTGGTGTCGAAGGTGTTGCTCTCTGCCTTAAAATGAATACTTAAGTCATCACTGTATTCATAACGCAGCTTTCCTCGCACAGTTAGGTCATCACGCTGAGGCTCGTCATCGTTAGTAAGCGAATTGCGCACATAACCGTCTTCTTCATAGCTACGCACGGAAATTCGGCCATAAAGTTTGTCTTCCACCAGCTCAGTATTAAATACTCCCTGAAACTCTCGAATCCCATGCTCACCAATCTGAGTGAACACACGACCTTCGGTTTCATCTGAGACTTTGGCTGTCGTAAAATTCAGGGCACCTGCCACTGCATTTTTACCAAACAAAATACTCTGAGGCCCACGTAATACTTCCGCTCGCTCCATATCGAAAAAGGGTGCCCTAATCAGTTGTGGACGGGCATAAGATATGCCATCAATATACTGCACAACCGATTGTTCAAATCCTTGGTTATTACCGCTACCGATACCACGAATATAAATTTGGGTACTAATACCGGTTTCAGTCATAGATAAGTTAGGAATGTATAGCTGTAGATCTTCGATTTTATCAATCGATGCGCGCTCAATCCCTTCGGCTGACATGGCCTGAACAGATAGTGGAACTTCTTGAAGGTTTTCCACGCGCCGTTGAGAGGTCACGATAATTTTTTCAAGTTGAATGTTGATCACTTCATCAGGATCTGGTTGTCCATTTTGAGGTGCGTTTTGGGCTAGAGCGGCTGGTCCCATTAAACCAAGTGTTACTAATAAATGGATTTTAGATATTTTTGTTTTTAACATACTGCTTATTCGTTAATTTAACATCTCATTAACCTTACATGTTTCATTCAAATTAACCAATATCGAGAGGCCATATTATTGCTGATAATGACCATCAGTGGCAAAAATGCCAAAAATTATTCCATCTATTTTAACTGCAACAGCATATCATCCATGATTTTGGGGTCATTACTTTGGCCTCCACCAAAACTCCAAGACGATGCCTTGGGCGATAATTCTCTGAACGTTCCTTCACCCGTCATATCCCAAGTTGAGATATAAACCTTTGCCCCCTGCCAATCTGTTATGCCAAATTGCTCACCTTGGTACAGAATCTGAATAGTATTTTGCTTTTTACGCGTAGTAACAAGAGGGGCTAACCCCACTTTTCCACCTCTAATATTTGCCTCCTTAACATTGGGTTCAAACATATAATTTCCCCACCCATAGAGAATATGCCCAAAAGACCAAGATAAGCTATCCGGCATATTGCTGCTAATGTAAGGTAGCTCAACAGCCCCTGGTTTATTAGGAAAATGAAAATAGAGGCTAAAACTGACATTATCAAAACCATTGGCAGGCCCCCAAACATCCGTGATTTGCTGCATGGTTAAGGTTAACTCAAGATTCGCGCCTGCCGCTTTCCCCTGTACCGCCAATAACTCCATTTGATTAGCACTATTCTCATGCCGAGGCTGGGTATATTGCGCATTCGGACCTACAGCATCATTGGGGGAGTCGATTTGTTCAACAGATATTTCTGGCTCATTCACAATAGTGGTAAATGTTTGGCGATTTGAAACCACCCCATATTTGGGTGAATACACTTCCAAACTGTATTGATTTTTGCCCCAATTTCGAACCGGCAATGTAAATGTAAATCGGCCCTCGTTATCTGCAAGTGTAGAAATTGCGTGCTCTAAATCTCCGTTGATCACTACCAGCAATGTCGTATTAGGCTCGGTCACAGTACCAGACAATTGCAAATCGGAATCAAATACTTCTCCCTCTATTTGCTCGTCTAACTCAATAGTTATGTCACCTTGGCGAGATAGATGAGCAAGCTTATTCGCCGCTACAGACTGTTCGGTAGCACTCAAAAACACCATTGAATTAGCAGGTAATTCCATCGCAATTCTACCCCCCGCCCCAACCAAAGGCGCGTGTTTAACGCCCACAGACAATAACATTTCAAGCTTATCGCCTTTTTTGAAGCCGGAATAAAGATCGCTTAGCAGCACTTTATGTGCCGCACTATTTAATAAGACCACTACAGACTGGCCTTGGTATTCTCGCCTAAAAGCTAATACACCGGGTCCAAATTCATTAGAATCGAGTAGCGTTAAATCACCACGAGTTAGCGCTTTATTCGTTAATCGTACTTGAGACAGTTGTTGGATAAACTGATACATCTCAGATTCAGTATCAAAATGCCCTTGGTCCGCCAAATAGCCGCCCTTAAACATGGCTTGCCTCGTTTCTCGCAATGCTTGTTCCGTGCCTTGATAAATAGCGGGTATACCCGGTATGGCGAAAATAACACCTAAAGCTTGCTTAAAACTGGCTAAAGAGCCGCCCGCTAAAAAGCGTTTTACATCATGATTATCGACAAAATTCACAACCGTAAACGGGTTTTTGTAGGTCATTCGTTTCGTCAGTCTATAAGCCAATTGCTTGGTGGGCTTACCTTCCGCAAACACTTTTTCCAGTTCCATATATAGTGGAAAGTCCAATACAGAATTAAACTCAGGCTTTTGTTCTGAGCCATAATAACGCAGTACCTTTTTCTCTCCATCATCGGAATACTCTTTGGAAAACTCAAACACTTCACCAAATGATAAGAAATCCTCTTTGCCTAACTCTCTTGCTGTGGCATTAATACCGTCATTGTCATGAAAAAACTGATGCCAAAATTCATGATCAACGTATTTAACGGTATCGACTCTGAAAGCATCCACCCCGACTTCTTTAATCCAATAACCATAAGCTTCTTTAAATGCTTTGATCACGTCAGGATGTCGAGTGTTAATATCCGCTAAATTGGCCAATTGATAAGTGAGTCTCTGACTGTCATTGGCAAAATCAAAAATACTGGGAGTCCAATTATAGATATTTGCTTTTGCATGCTCCGGATCCAGCCTATTTATTTTATCGAAAGGCGGCATGCTCGGCGCCTGTTGGAAATCCTTTTCAAGCAAAGTGAAATTCTTGGCCGTATCTGCTGGGTCGTATTCTCCTTGATAACCAAAAAACGGTCCTGTGTGATTGAGCACAATATCCTGAATCAGATACATGCCTCTTGAATGCAAATCCACAGACAAATCCCGGTAATCCTCTAAGGTTCCAAAATGCTCATCTACATTTTTGAAATCTCGGGCCCAGTAACCATGATAGCCCCCATAACTGGAATCACTGCTCCACCAAATATTAGCAACCGGTGGAGTCATCCATACTGCCGTTGCACCTAATCCTTGGATGTAATCCAATTTGGCCGCTACACCTGGAATATCGCCACCATTAAAATGACTTTCTTTTTGAGGATTGTATTCCGAACGCCCCTGATCATTGTTTTCAGGGACGGCATCGTTAAAACGATCAATCATTAAAAAATAAATGATTTGTTCGCGCCAGTCTGGGGAAGGAACATGCAGCAGCAAATTCTTACAATGCTCATTTGTGCTACCTACCTCGCAACTTTTTGAAGAACCTTTTGCAGACTCACCCGTATCCAAGTTTGGTTGTGGACTGCATCCAGCAAATAGCATAACTAAAATGGAGGAAAGCGTAATGCGTGCATAACATTGCCGAGACGGGATTATTTGCAGTTTAAGATAATAGAACAATGAGTAAATAAACCGCTTAAATAATGATAAAAGTATCATCTTGCTTCCAAGGCCATGCTGTTTTGAAGACTAGCTTAGGCAGCGACCATGGCGATTACCAGATATTTTATTATTCAAACGTATGCATAAAGTAAAACCGTTTATATTGCTTATATTTTTTCTGTTTTCTTACTTTAAGTAGCGAATTTTATTGGCCTCAAAAAAAACCCCAAGGAAATCCCCGGGGCTTAGCAGTGGTAATTTAACTCAAATTACATATGGGCAATAACCCAATCAAGCAGTACATCGATACCCGCATCCATGTATCGATAATCATAAGCACCGCCTTCAGTGTTATTACAGCGACCAATCTGCTTATGGCTCAAATTAGCCCAGCTATGTTCATACCATGATGACTCGTCAGCACAAAATGAATGAACAGCATTAGCAATGCCTATGACTGGTGCACCGGTAGCAACATGACGAATTTTAGGCTTGGTTACGCCTGAAAAGTATGCAGCCAAATTTGCTTTTCTTGAATAGTAACTACTGTTAAGAGGATTGGTACAAGTAGGTTGACCAGAAGTGTATAGCTCGTTTTGCTCTTCATTTGGAACTGCATCAACCAAGCCTACAAAAATTGGCGTATTTGCCCAACCTGAATGGTCACGAATCTTTCTTGCCATACGCGTTGCTAATGCACCACCGCGACTTGAACCTAATAGAACAATACGGTCAACATTACTGGCGTAACCATGCTTTAAGAACCATTTAGTAAATGCTCTCTCAGCTTTGCCTTTTGCACTAGTCGTGTTTTCCCAGTTAAAGTTACTATTGAGCACTACGCTGAAAAAAGTATTACTAGAGCTGAAGTGGCCTGAACTAACTAACTTTTCAGCTAAAGAGTTCGTTTTTAGGCCCGTATTTTTAGATTTATCACCTTTACCCCAGCCGCTATCCCAAGTGTGGTTTTGACCAGTCAAGCAGTTGGAAGCGCCCGATGAACCAGAAAACCCTTGCTGACCAGCAATGAGCAGGACCATGGTACGCACGTTGGATTTACTTGGTTCCCAGTATTTAGATATATGAGTATTCTTACGGTACTCAGTCCAAATACCTTCATTTTCCCATTCAGGATATTCACCATGATCGGTCCAGTTAAAAAATCCCTTCTTCCAACGTACTCTATCTACAGAAGTTGTTATATCGGCATAGGCTGCTGGTAAATACATGCAGCAACATGCAAATGCCAGTAATGCTTTCGTTAGTATTTTTTTCATCATTGTTTCTCCACACATGTTCAAACTTGTTCATTCTTGCGGTTTTGCCCAATAATTGGCTATTTTTATAGAAATAATTTACCTACTCGAAGAGCAACAAATACCGCACTAATAATTTCAAAATTTACGCCCTTTGGATTGATGATGCTGAAAAGAGTCCCCCCCTAGTCAACCGCAAATCGGTCTGGATAATCGCAAAAGTTGTTATTATCGGATAAATTGGCTAGTTCCAATGTTACTAGCCATGCCCCTCAGCAACTGTTTACATCTGTCGGTTTTTCTTGTCCTACGAGTAGGTGTATACAGAAATAACAGATGGAGAAAATTTAGGCTATATGAGTTTGGAATGTGGTAGTTGTAAACAATATGTAAATGGAATGTAAAGTCAAAACTAGTCGTGTGATGTCAAAAAAATCCCTAAATGAAACAAATTAAGGACTTGGCCGAAGAAATAAAATTCGCCACTGAAAACAAGAAAACAGAAAAACAGGCAATAAAGCCCACTGAATACGGGGCTTTCCCTTTATACCATTCCTGCCAAGGCAACTCAAACCCACAACCACCAAGAAAGCACAAAGGGCGGGCTCTTAAACGATTGTGATACCCAAGCTCCATTTAAAACTATTGCAACATTCCCTTGTCACAATAACGTCCGATAAAATACTAATTCAGGGAATAAACCAATAATAATCCCCAGTGTAGCCTACGTCTTTGAAGAACGCTTTCCACTCATCCACATGTAAAATAGTTTTAGCGGTTAATGCCCATTGCATCATGCGCTCTTTTTCTTCGTCATCTCGATAAGCATCTACTGTAATAAAAGCTTTTCCCTTACTTACCCGCATTATTTCACTGAGAGCTTGTGCGCATTCATCTCGTTCGAGGTTATGTACCGTGTTGATACTGATTACAGCATCGAACTGGTTATCTTCATAAGGCAGCGCTTTTGCATCACCTACTTGCATGAAGGGCTTAACTTCTTCTTTGCCATTTTCAATGGCGTACTCGGAAATATCGATACCCGCAACAGAAATACCAGGAATACCTTGCATTAGATCGTAAAGCGTAAAACCTTTGGCGCAACCCACATCTAAGAAGTGGCTACTGGCGTCTAATCCAAAATGCGCCTTAAAATCAGGAATAACGGGCTGCCAAAAACGTGAATTATAATGAAACCCACCGTAGCCATACAATCGATCGCCATCGAAAAACTCTTTTCCATATTCACGGGCAATGGCGCGAATTTCTTCAGTCATTATTTCACTACGACCTTTTGTGTCTCGCTTACTTTTTGGATAGTTCTTTAACAGGTCGATTTCCATTTTTGTTCCTAGTTATTTGCATTTTATTAGCCTAAAAATGCCGGGGCTGATTCAAGTAAACGACTCAAATAAACGCCGACATTAGCTTATGTCTGTGCTGGTATTAGCTACCTTTAATTAGCCGCGTTTTAATGAGTTTATAAGGTGCTCATTGATTTCTGCATAGCGCTGTTTAGCAGTATGACAACGTAATGTGCGTTCCTGGCCTTTTTGGGCTATTGCTTTCGCTTTTTCTGGGTGCTCAATTAAGTAGTTAACCTTCTCAATGCACTCGTGCAATGAAGAATATGTCACCACTTCTTCATCAGGTTCATATAGGTCTCGCATGTTGACACCATCATTGGTCACCAAACACGAACCAGCACCTGTCGCCTGAAAAACGCGCATGGCACCAATTTCTGAGTACATGGCATCGGTATGACGTTGGAAAGTCATTAGTGAGTCATGCAAGGTTTGAAAGTAAGCATCTCCATACACAGGCTTATGCGCTGTACCCTGTGGTATGAAATTTCTCAAGGGTGCAAAGGGATTGGGATAAGCATCATAATCAGGAGCAAGATCTTTGTAAAAATGTTCTTTTAATGGGTGTTCAATGAAAGGATTGGAATCTGTGCTTGGATCTTTAAATTCATCTTTATCATCTACCCAGCATTCCATCGGTGTGTTATGCGTTAATTTCAGTAATTCCCAATAACGGGTTTTATGCCCATAACCAAATCCATTTCCAGACGTGCCAATAAAACTAAAAGGAATTTGACGCTCTGTGGGATTTAGTCGGCTTAATATGCGTTCATCCCAAAAGTGATAAACAAGATGCGTCTCGCAACCAATTTCGCTGAAGGCTTTTTGAATGTTAGGAAAAGCACCAAATATGATGGTGTCTTTGGTAACCACATCTAAACCATTAGGAAACCCAGAATGTACGGCAATCTTTTTCAGATTGGGGATTTCATCTTGGATGGCATAAATTGCCGCGGCAGTAACACGTGTAAACCCTTGTAAATATACAACATCAGGGTTGAGCTTTTTAAGCTGTTCCAAAACAATCTTTAATTGCCAATGTTCGCTGGGATTTACCGATAATCCATTTTCTTTGGCCCATTGCTTTTGTAATCCTTCTACGTCATAAACAATTTCTTCAACCCGGTTACCCAATTTACGCATTTCATGACTAAACACATCCGAATAGTTGTAATTGCCAGCAAGGATTTTTTCCAGGTAAGCATCATAATCAAGCCCTTCAAAAGAAGGATCTGCCGCCAATTCTTGTCTTAGCGTTAAATTAACGACGGGCGCGACACGAACTACATGATAATTATTCATTTAAACTCCTGATGGCTATTCGCCTGCTTATACGTAAAGAAGGTATAAACCTATTTCTCTCTATTATTCTTTATCGTCCCGATTTGATATTTCTTTGAAAATTAATTCATTGATACTCAAAAACCACGACAGCGGCTTACTTTTAATCCATGTATTAATTTTAATACCGGTGGATTCTCTTGCATAACACTAATATATCAATTTAAAAAATGACCAGTCGATATTAAACATACAGAAGCACGCAATCATACTTCTGTAGTTACGGATTTATTTCATAACCTAAGGAAAAAAAGATGAAAACAAAACTTCTTGCATTATCATTGCTAACTTTATCTTCCAGCGTATTTGCTGTCCCTACTCCAATCACCATCCAAAACGCTAATTTTGATACCCAAGTGCTCTCCGATGGGGCTTTCACCCATAGTGTGCAGGGCTGGGCTGTCATTGATGGCTACGCCGGTATTTATAATCCGCCAGAAAGTGTCATCACCGGGGAAGCAGGTGATGGTTTTCACACAAACACTCTATATTTAATCGGCGAGTCCACGGTTACTCAAACCCTTGCAACGAACTTAGCATCTAACACCGATTACACACTTTCATTTGATGTAGGCGACCGATTAGATACTAACTTCCCCAACTATATTGTCAAAGTAAGAGCCGCAGGAAATACCATTTTTACTGCAATTAACCCGCTTATTCCCAATGGCGGCAGTTTTAGCAACGTTACTCTTGATTTTAGTACCGGGGATAATGCCTATGCGGGCAGCTCTATGGTTATAGAATTGGTAGCAACAGGCGATGGCCAAGTAAGCTTTGATAACTTCACTTTATCTTCAGAAGCAGGCAGCGGCACAAGCAGCAGCCGTTTTGGTGATTGGAACCATCCTGACTTGGGAGGCATCGTGCATGCAAAAGATACCCCCTATCTAGCAGAAACCGATGGTTTTATTACTTTCTTTAATAGCGGCTCCTGCAACGGCCATACTTATGCTATTAGAGTTGGAGACTCGTCTTCGACAGCAACAAACTTCCTAAGTCGAGTAGATGGATATGGTGGTATGAGTGCACCGGTAAAAGGCGGCCAATATTGGCAAATAGACCAAACTGTTTACGGTTCTGGCACTTGCACCCTTAGGATTGGTTTTCTACCACTATTACCTTAATCAATAAAATCGAAAAGGGAGAGTGTTGGCTCTCCCTTTTATTCTTGAAATATTATCTAAGGCTTGTGCACATAAACATTGGGCTGGGTTTTTAACACCTCAAAATTATCTCTAGCCCACTTTATTGAACGCTCTAGTCCTTCAGTCAAAGCAACCTGATCCTGCCAATTCAGCGTATTGCGTAAGCGCGTTGCATCCAATAAATAAGCCGCATCTTTGCCCGGACGATCATCCGTAATTTCGCAAACATCTTCAAACTTAACCTGCATCATTTCACAAATCATTTTAACCAAACTGCGGATCGAAACCGTTTCTTTGGTTGATATATGATAGGTGCTACCCAATTCGCCGCGCTCTGCGATACGTAATGTTGCATTGGAAACATCATCTATATGAATAAAGGACCGCTCAGAATGACCGCCACCATGCAATGGCAACTTCTCTCCCAATAATATACTAAGGATAGTTTTTGGAATAATGCGATATAGCTGTTGCCCTTCCCCGTACACATTTGCAGCGCGGGTGCTGATCACGGGAAATTGATGTACATCGAAAAAAGTTTTTAAACTCATATCCGCAGCAGCACGGGAAACGGCATAAGGGGTACTGGGATTGAATACATGATCTTCCTGCACAAACCCATTGCAACTACCATATACTTCGGGAGTAGATATGTGGATATAGCGATCCATATAGTCTTTACTACGCAGGATATTATGAAATTTAACCGTTGAAACCGCATTGGTTATAAACCAATGCTCAGGAAACTCCCAACTTTGTCCAACCATACTCTGAGCCGCAAAATTATAGATATGGGCAGGCTTTTCATTATCCAATAACTGCTCAATAGCAGGTAAATCGTTATTGAGATCCAATTGATGGAATTTAAGTTGTTTTAACTTTTCTGTGCCTACCCACTTGTAGGGTAAAAGTGCATCAACAGGCTCTTCTGAACGACTCAAGGCAATAACTTCATAACCCTGTTCTAGCAGATGTTTGCAAAAGCTGGCACCCGAAAATGAATTGCTCCCTACTACACAAACCTTACGACTCATTTATTTTCCCAATATATTTATTTTACTTAGGCTAAAGCTCGTTGAAACTCATTCCTTTTATAGGAAAATAAAGACCATCAGATTGACTGATGCAAAATCGAGCTTTTATGGATGAACTGACAGCATGCCTTCGCGTTTATTTTACAAAAAAATCCGCTTTATTTACTTAATTTATCCGCCAAGTATTGCATCAACATATGGCCGACTATCATCTGCAAATCTTCTGAAATCTGCATATCATTAATATCAAAATGGATTGGGTAATCGGCCAAAGATTTTGCCTCTCCCCCTGAAAAGCCCAGAATGGCGAATGTTTGCATGTCTTGTTTATTCGCCTGTTCTAATGCTCTTAATATATTGGGGGAATTTCCGCTCCCTGACATGACAATTAAAATGTCATCTTTCTGGCCTTTTACCTTAACCTGATGAGCATAAATATTGTCATAGCCAATATCATTGCCTAAGCAAGTTAACACCGCAGGGTTAGCCGACAAGGCTTCCACATTCAATGAGTTACCGCCGGGCTCAATGCCGTACAGAAAATCATTCGCCAAATGAATAGCATTTCCTGCACTTCCACCGTTTCCACAAATGAATACCCGACGCTTAGCCCGCACAGCTTCCAACAATGCGTCACCTAATTGCTCAACGACTGTCCACTCGGCATTTTTTAACACCGATTCCAGTCGATTAACATACTGATGGATATGATTGATCATGCTAAATTTTGTTCCTGCATCCACTGAAGATTATGAAAACGGGTTTCATCCTTTAATTCACCCGACATATAGGCATCAATTATTTCGTTGATGGCTATCTCCACCGATTTTTTTGGCCTAAACCCTGTTGCCAACAACTTATCGGAATTAATACGATAGGAACGAGGATCATTAGAAGGTGTCACGATGGTTTCGGCTTCTTTTCCTTCAATTCCTGACACTTTATCAATTGCCATATTAGCAATGTCTAATATTGAAATATTCTCAAACCCGGCATTGTACACGCCCGTAACCTGTGGGTTTTGAAGTAAAAAGATGTACAAATCGGTTATATCATCGATATGAATATTAGGACGAGTTTGCTTGCCACCAAATACCGTTATTTTGCCGTTAGTAAGTGCTTGCATTGTTAACATGTTCACCGACACATCTAATCGCATTCTCTTCGACAAACCACAGACGGTTGCTGGGCGCACAACCTGTACCGTCATATCTTCTGAATAACTCAGAAGCACTCGCTCCGATACCATCTTGGTTTTGTTGTATTCAGAAATCGGTTCTAATGGTAAGTCTTCTGTAACCTGATCTTCATCTTTTATGCCGTAAACACTGCCAGATGAGGCATAAACGAAATGTTTGATTCCACAGCGTTTAGCTTTGTCGGCCAGCTGCATGGTTGCCAAAGCACTCACTTCCCAAGTCAATTTCGGATTTAAGTCACCACAAGGATCATTTGCTATCGACGCCAAATGAACAATAGCATCGACACCGTCTAAATTAATATTATGGGTATCTCGTACATCTTGCTTAAGTACGGTTAAACTTGGATGTTCAGGCAGGAAGTTTCCGAACCATTGCGTATCAAGTGCAATGACTTGATAGCCTTGATCCAAAAGTTTGGGGACCAATACTGTGCCTTTGTAACCACATGCGCCTGTAACCAATACTTTCATATGCTCATCTCTTTTTTACGTATCTATAATCTTCTAAAATTCACTGGCTACTTTTTGCTATAGCCGTGAATAATTATTTTGTGGCCTACACAGGCATACATACCAATGTTGGTGTATTCAATTTCAAATAACTTACATATATCAGCCCACGCTTTTTGCTCGCCAAAATCTTTCGATGCTTTATTGCAATACCAATTATCGAACAACAACTTTGCTCCCTCTGATAATTGGTTATTACTCAGTAAGTGATATAACACGTCATAAGTCGATTCATACAAATCACAATCTAAATGCACGAACCCAAATCGACGATCAGATTCAATGGTTGATAAAGTGTCTTTGTACCACCCTTCATAAACATTAATTCTCTCGGGAGACAAAAACTGGCTACATAGATGCTTTAGTTGGCCCGCAGATAACCCCTTGGCGGTTCCTTCTCCCCAAGCCCCGGAGGCAACATGGGGTGAACGAAGATCGGCATCTTTCGTTGAGGCAGGAAATCCCTGAAAACTGTCAAATAAACACAGCTCTCTTGGTCTCATAGCGTGCATCTGTTCATGTGATGCAAGATGCTTGGAGTAGTAATCAATTGTACGAGAAATTAACGAACTTGAATAACCTGAGCAAGTGCCAAATTCAGCAAAATCGCCCTCTACTGAAGCAATAAAGACATAGGCTACACTTTTAGCGATTTCCTTATATACATCCGGGAATATGATGTCGCTACTAAGTGAACTTGATATTTCCCCCTCCAAAGATGTCCATGGCAGGTAGTAATACTGGCCTTCACCCAATTTTTTAAAATCATCCAAAGGCACTCGTTCAAGGGTTCTCGGTAATACAATACTAATGTTACTCGGATTCAACCCAGCCTTTAAACACTCAGGAACAATTTCATTGATATAAGTAGAGCAGATAAGTATGTGATCAACGCCACTTTTTGAGAACTGCTGTGGGTTTAGTATTGGGGTAGAGTGAAACTCGCCCGTTTTACTCGAGTCAACGAAGTAACTGATGCTTGGAACATCAGTGGCTGTATCTAAATATCGCTCAGCCAGGGATCCCGTCCCCCAAATTGCAAATGTCATCTGTGTATTCATTTAATCACTACCATCTTGGCTTCGTTGTACATGAAATCTTATTATTTTAGCTTATTCTAACCATCATCAAGATCGAATTTAGAACAACCATTCCCTTATACAAATACTTATATTACTGTTTTTAAATAACTATTTTAGAACGATACGAAATCACATTCTTAATATAACGGTTTTCGACTGGTATCTAAGCTTGTAAAAGATTAATTGTTCTTACCGTTACTTAGGATTCAATATCCTGCACTAATTGCTCAAAACTAGCCTTAATGACATCAAAATCATCATCTTGCCAGATTAAGCGCTGTAAATGATTTGCTCCTGCAAAATGTCCACCAATGGTGAAACCCCGATCAATAAAGGATTGGGTTGACGTATGAGCATAATCTTCAGTTACCTGCTTATACATAATGTAGCGACAAGTTGCACTGAGTGCACACAAGTGCATTGGTCCGTTGTTAACACCCAGATTGATGTAACTCAATTCATATATCGCCATACGCAATTCCACATTAAAGCACGCTTCAGTGAAAACGGCAGCACCTGTCGATGTCGCCAACTGCGTTAATTCTGTAGACCAGCTATTATCTGTATCGGGCACAATCAAAGGAAAATAAGTATTTTTATCTAATTGATTTATAAAGGCTTGCCATGCTTGGTAATTACTATTGCGAGCAGGCTTAATATCCGACTCCCTTAATGTAATACAAACTACTTTTTTAGGTTGCCCTTCTTGAGCCGAATTAGCAGGTTGAATCGGGTTTACATGATCAATAAATTGCCTGGCGAACAACAAAGCTTGCCCAGATGCCTTTAAACAAGAAACATCATTCTCTTTTGTACTCGCATTAAACAGATTATTGAATTCCCAACACGCAATGGGTTGCTCTACGCTATAACTTTCGGGGAAAACCACGCTCGCGCTAGCCAATAAACTGCGCACTTCATCCCTTGTGCTCGTAAAAGTAAAACCAGAACAATATTCCAATAGACCACAGGATTGTGCCAATATCTGACGCTTACGCCAAATATGCTCCTTGGTAGAAATAATACCGCGCGCAGCAATGTTAAATTCGTTGTTAGAAGCATTAGCAACGACCACATGAACACTACTACATCCTGTTTTTTTTCTCTGCATCTCAGCAAGACACAAAAAACCCAAGATATCGAAAGTGGCTCTAGCAACATCCAAATCATAAAAAGCGTAAAGCACCTGATTTTGTTGCACATCTAAGTGGGATGACAGAGCATCTGGGTGATCGCATTCGACTAATCGGTTCTTATTATGTTGAAACCACAGAATCTTTGATTTAGGTATACCGATGTCGTGTAACCTAGCGGCAATATCGATGATTGCCCAAGAAGCCACAACGATTGCATCAAAATGCTGATGCGCCAACTCTTCGGCGGTGCAGCAAGGAAATCCACAGAAAGTTTTTGTGCTTAGTGAGCTATCCGTGACAGCAAGAATGTCACATTCAGAACCGTATTGTTCAATAAAATAAAGGGCTGAAGAGCCAGTTCCATATAAAAGGAGTTTTTGGGGGATAGGTAAGAATGAATAATCTTTCATGAATTCACTCTATTGCCTTAACGATGCTTAACACACTATCCAGCCCAGCTTTGATTTGTTGAATTTTATCTGAATCCAGATTAGACAAGGCTTGTTTCACTGCCGTAGTCGAAATACTGGGTGTTCTTTCCAAATAGACAACACTGCAAAAGTCAGACAAATGATCAAACTTTCCTTTCCAGTCCTCACCTATTCCAAAGATATCGACTTGATGTTGTTTTATATCCTGCTCTTTTTGTTTCCAGTTTTGTTCTGGGATCACTAAATCTACGCAACTCAAAGCCTCTACAATTTGAGACCTTTCATCAAAACTATAAACGCTTGTTTTGCCTTTAAGCTGATTAAATTCATCTGTAGACACGGCTACAATTAATCTGTCGCCCATAGCCTCTAGACGTTGCAACATTTTTAAATGTCCAACATGGAAAAGATCGAAGGTTCCATAGGTAATAACCGTTTTGGATGAACCTATGACGTTGTTTTTATTATTCTTTGTCATGCTGCTAGTTTACCTAAATTCGACACATAGAAAAGCGCTATTCGAATACAGTGGCATTTTTTAGCATACCCAAATGCCAATCCTTCACTGGCGTTTTCCAGTCACCATAATGAAGTTCCAAATACTTATCTGCATGGGAAGGAATAGCCAGTTTAGCACCACAAAATTCTAGCTCATCGGTACTTACTAAATGACAACTTGGCATACGTATTCCCCTTGAGGACAGAACATAATCCATGGTGTCACCGTTAATATATTTAAGGAAAATATCTAACATCGGTAATTTGGCTTCTGTATCTAAGCATTTTAATTTAATGCCTCTTACATCCCCTGTCTTAACCGCACCAAAAGCACTATTTGCTAAATGAGTTTCCACCCGCCAAGCGTAACCTGTTTCTTTTTGTAGCAATGGCAAACTTGCCTCAAGGGCTTTTAAAGCTTCACGGGTATATTCAGATGAGACGGCAACATCTAAGTCGTCATCCCAAGGAATCAACCCACCATCGCGATAAATACCTAATAGTGTGCCTGCATCAATATGATAGGGAACCTGGTGTACTTCTAATGCATTGCATATTGTTAATAGTATAAGTTCGGCGGACCTTAACGTTTGTTCGCTATCCCCCATAGACATGGGCTTAATAACGGAAGTGGGTAGGACACAAACTTTGCTTTTAGGAATTCCCAATTGAGTAACTAACTGCTGTTCTATTTGTTCAAAAAACTCACTGGCAATAAAAATATTACTGACATCCAAATCAGGTAAATCCATTGGTGCAATTACGGGTATAGCATTGATCTCAGTACCGACTTTCTGAACAGAATTGTCTAAAAAAGCAACGACATCATAGTCTTTTGCTAGTTTATTCAAAGCACTTAGTCCCGATTGACTCGCTCCAAAAATAATGGCTTTTGGCTTTTCAGTGCTATTTGGCATCGCTATGCAAATTCCTGTTCTTTGAGCTATTCGCCTTAATGGCTTCGTTGTATGGAAACAGTAGGGGTTTAGGCATTATTTAACGGATCGTTATTTTTCGACTAAGCTGCTGTAGCAAATCATAACCATCCCATACGCTATCGAAGTCCAAAGACTGCCCCACGGGAACCACTCTATCTATTGGTGTTATCGGCCCACAACACAAGTGCTTTATTAAAACTTGTTTATCCATACCCCAATAGCTCAATGTTTGGCATCTTTCCCCTAGGTTTTCGGCTAATTGTTGCAGCGAATCCAGTGCTTTAAAATAGAAAAAACCTTCTCCTGTATGCCATGAAAATACCTGCTCTGATAGGTCATCAGCCGATACGATGGTAACGGCATCACTGTATAGCATTTCCTTCGCCATCCCATGAGCTTGTGATAGTTGGGTGGTGATTAAATGATTGGTTTTCTGATTGATGTTTCTATCTTCCAATCGCGCAAAGTTATTTAGCGCTTCAAATAATGCTTTTTGGTAGGTATCTGGTCCTAACCAAAAAATGGCTTTGGGAGATGAACAGGCCATTTGTCCATAGGGAGATACATCTTTCCATAGCAGTTGTGCCAGCTGCTCAACATCTTGTCGTGTCTGTAGTTGTGCCGCATCAATTACACTAACTGAATACCGGTCAGAAAAGCTAATATCACGAGTTCGGGGTTTAGCGAGTATAGCTCTTATATGCATAACCGCTTCGTCTCCCCCCCATATAACTCGGGCATCAGCAAGAGATGATAGAGAAGCAGTCACTTCATCATTATGAGGATAATAAATAAAACAATTTCGACTACTAACCTCTTGGTATTCTTGGCATTGATATAATTCGTTAATAATTTCGATTAACTGGCTTTTTATTGTTGAACTCTGACCAGAGATTCGAACAACACTAACATTCCCCATCATTAGTGCGCACACCCAACTATAAACAAACATGGTATCAACGTTCGCTGGAGTGAAATGCAGTACCGTGCCTAATGACTGATTCAAGGTATGAGCTTCAGATGCCTTTACATAGGCCTGATTCCATCTTTTTACTTGGCTTTCTCGGAGCCAAAACCCTAGTGCCACTAACTCCGGGGCCTGTTGTTTAGTCAGTTTTTTGGAGAAAGCTTTTAAAAAAGCCGTTATTGATTCAGAAAATGGCCCTAAAGGCGGTTGCGACATTAGATGAGTCAGGCTAGCTATATCACTGCCTAAATCGGATTTTGAAACTGATTCTGGGGTCAATATTTCAACGTTTGAATTAGACTGGCTGATGGGTGTCACTGCAACCTCTCGTTTCCGTTTTTGGAAGCCTTCCAGATACACTAAAGTATCTACCTTTGCGCCCACATTCACAGTTATCAGTTCCGAGCAGCGTACCCATATCTTCAGTTAGTATGCTTTGTCCTGGGTAGCTAGTCGGCAGGGCTGATAGCACTTGGATTAGTCCCAATTGACCTTCTTTCGTGGGCTTTAGAGTATATGGGTCTCGTACTATGACGTCAGCAAAAACCGGGGCATGCAAAAGGCCTTGTTCACATTCAACAAATATTGAACCTACTTGTTCAGCCATACCGTAAAAGTTATGAACCCGCTCAATTCCAATAACGTCTTTAACTGTTTGCTTAAAGACCTCGTTCCCAACCTTTTCAGACTCTAATTTTTTCCAACCGCCACTGTGTAAAAGTACACCTTGGGGTAATGAGACGGTTTTTCCTTCTCGCTTTATCGTTTGAATAAAGTATTTCCAAATCATAAAGGTAAAACCAAAGATTAAAACGGGCTGACCTGCATATTTGGCGCAAAAGCGATCTATTGCCGCCCAATCAAGCTGCATAGAATGATCCAATGCGTAGGTATGATCACGTCCAAAAATAGATAATCCCTGAATTCCAGCGCCTCTTGCACTGTACGAACGTTTGTCTTTCAATACACTAGCGCTATCAATGATCAGCATAGGTAAGCGTTTTTTACCCAAAAAATCTTGCAAAATCTTAACCAAAACTTTGGATTGCCTCGCACTAGTATCTCGATCCAAGACAACTTTGGCTGGTGTTTGTGATGTCGTCCCGGATGAGTACAGCACTTTAAAAATGTCGTGTTTAGGAACGCTTTGTAACGATAGATGCTTAAACAATCGCACCGCTAAATAAGGAAGATTGCTTAGTTGCTCTGCCTTTTGCGCATTTCCAAACATATTCGCATAGGCTTTACAGTCGAGTGTATGATGCTGGTGTAGCATGTTTAATAGCACCAGTAACGCTTGCTCTTTTTGTTCTTGCTCAACCCCAAATACGCTCAGCTCCAATAAAGCACTGAATTGTTTTTCGTATTGCAGCTCATCAGAGAGCATATGGTCAGCAGACTTCATAATATTATTCTTTTATTCATTGGAAAATAGCTTATTTACGGCTTGGTAGTCCGCTTTACCGTTGTTTTTTTGCGGTAGAGTCGGCACTTCGATAACAGCGACTGTAGAATGATGAATTCCCAGTTGAGTCGTTGTAAATTTAATCAACTCTTTAATGTCTTGTCCCGCGCCAAGCAAACTCGATGAGGTTACTGCAATTTTCAATTTGTTGTCATCACCAACAACATAGCAGTCAATCCCAGAGTGACGCAACATTTGCTCCACTTCATCTAGCGACACTCGTAATCCAAACACCTTAATAAAACGTTTAATTCTACCCGTTATAAAGAAGTCACCCTCATTATCAAAATAGGCCAAATCACCCGTTCGTAATTCTTCTAATGGAGTAAAGCACTCTAAATCAGCCAAGCTTTTGGCATAACCCAACATGACATTAGCGCCCTGATAAACCAACTCACCCGCTTGATTAGGAGCGGTGATTTCTTCACCCGCTTCACTAATCAGCGTTAATTTTCCGCCCGGAATCGCTTTTCCAATAGAATTTGGCTTGGTTAATAAATACTCAGGAGTAACGTAGGCCATACGAGCCGTCGCTTCAGTTTGCCCATACATTACATAAAACTTTTTGCAATGCTCTTGCGCGTAATACTGCAACACCTGTACTTTTTTCTCGGCCAACCTTCCACCAGCTTGAGTAAAATATCGTAAGTAAGGTAGATCTTTCTTGTGCAGACCCAGGCGAATTAACATTTCGTAGGAATAAGGCACACCGGCTATGCTGGTAATTTCAGCTTCATCCATTATCTGCCAAAACGTTTTATCAACCACGGAAAGTGTGCTCAAAAAAATGGTAGCGCCCTTCAATAAATGTGTATTGATAATAGACAGACCATATGAATAATTAAATGGCAGCGTTGTAAGCGTGGTATCCATAGAATGAATAGGCAAGTACCGACAGATATTTTCTGCATTGCTCTGTAGGTTTAAGTAACTCAATGCAACCTGTTTTGGTGATCCCGTCGATCCTGAAGTCGATAACAACAGTGCCAATTGCTCGTCCAATTTATGCTGTTTGGTGGAATAGGGTTCAACACCTTGAATATCAACAATATAATTAGGTTGGTAACATTTCTTCAAGTCTTCTAAACGAGATTTGTTGATATTTGCATCTAATAACATTACCGCATGGCGGGCCTGAAGACAGGCAATATAGGCTATTAATGTTTCAATGTTATTGTCGGAAAGTAACAATACCAAACTACGTTGCTGAGTTATTTTTTCAGCAAAAGCTTGGCTTTTTTCGTGGAGTTCTGAATAACTAACTTGTAGGATTTGCCCTGATACAGACTGATACCTTACTGCTATTGCCGCACCATAATTGTCTAATTCTTTAAAAAACGCAGACAAACCAACTCCTTTAATTTAAAAGAAAGCCGCCCCATCAACATTAAGAATATGACCGCTAATATAGGTGGATTGCTCTGAAAGCAGAAATCCGATGGCACTGGCAACTTCTTTAGCTTCACCAGCCCGCCCTAACGTAATTTGAGACATCAATGCATCTCGAATATCTCCTTCGTAATGAAGGGTCATGTTGCTTTCAATAAAACCTGGCGCAACACCGTTAACACGAATATTAGCCCCACCTAATTCTTTTGCAACTGATTTTGTCATTGAATCCAATGCGCCTTTGCTAGCTGAATACGCTACAAACAAGGGAGCTCCGCGTCCACCAACATAAGAACATACATTCACAATACTGCCAAATTCATGGGGCACCATTAATCTTGCTGCAAGCTGCATATGTTGAAAAGCCGAACGACTATTAACTGCAATAACCTCATTGAATTCGTCCAATGAAATTTCATCGAAGTCTTTCTCAACCAAGATACCTGCATTATTAACCAAGCCATGGATATGGGAGTTAGTCACTTCTTCGATAGTTTGAAAAGCAGCATTAACTGCGTTGGGATCGGAAACGTCATATTGAAGAACTTCGGCTTCGTTCGATAGCTCATTTCGTACGAAAGCTATCATGTCCTTTTCTTTAACATTGGCAAATACTCGAGCGCCTTGCTCCAGGCAATATTTAGCAGTAGCAAGCCCGATACCGCTGTAAGTCCCTGTAACTAATATCGTCTTATCTTTAAGTATCACAGAGCTACCCCATATTTCTGGATAATTTCCTTAGCCTTGGTGACCGAACTCATATCAATAATATCATCGGTATCCAACATAATATCGAATACGTCTTCAAGCTCAGCAATTAATGCCATATGAGCAGTAGAGTCCCATTCTGGAATGGTATTGTATGCTAATTCATCCTTTACCATGGATGCATCAATATTTAATGCTGCAGCGAATGCCGCAATCATTTTATCGTGATTTTTAGACGCCATTATCTTCTCCCCCCTGATACCCTTGACAGTAACCCTTTCAACGGCTGACTTGCCTGTTCATAACTCACCTTGTCCAATTCAATTTCCACTAAAGCACCTTCCGTTGCTACTTTATATCCTAATTTTTGGTTGTAATTTAGCGCCGCAATATTATCTGGACGAACTACTGCTCTTAGGGTTTCAGCACCCAACTCATAAAAGCAATAATCATTTAACAACAACGTAGGAGCGAAGGTTAACAAATTTGCCCGGTATTTGTCCTCATAAATATATAAGCCCGGCTCTAAAATTGTCGCTTCATGTATACTTTCACCATCTATAGCTCTTAAATTTGCGGCCCCAATAGGATTATCTTTGTAATAAATAACAAATTGCAGCTGTTTGGGGTCTCGCTTTATTTTCTCAAACCATTTGCATTGTTGTTCCGCACTGATGGTTTCTTGGGTGAGCATATATTGACTGACTTTAGGATCGTTGCGCCATAGACGAAGCATTTCTAAATCTGATTCTTGTATTTGTACCAATTTAATTTGATACCCTTCCAGGACCATGTTCCCCCCCCTCAACTATTATTGCTTTCAACAAACACCATCAAAAATCGCTGTCATTAATTCCCTACCATTTTCCTGACTCGTTTTGGTAATGTCATGGGCACTTGTATGCATACCATGTAATACTTGTTCATCATTCCAAAGCTCACCAACTTGCTCGGCTAAAGACTCTACATTCATTTCTAACCTAGCATCGTTAACTTTACACCAACCTTGTTTCAATGCAGATGTTGTAGCAAGAACTTGATTATCCGCCACGATTAACAAAATGGCCGGCGTCGAGCAGGCAAGTAGTTCAAATTGTGAGGAACCGGCTGCAGAAACAACTAAGCGAGAAGAACTAAATACCTCTGCCACTTGTTGGCAATTGGGTAAATGCTGTACTGATAATTGGGAACAATCGATAGCATCACGTAATTCTTTCAAATAAGGATAGGCAGCACCAGTGAGTACTCGAACCGGACCACAAAAGTGAATTGTATCTAAAGCTTGCAGCAACTTAATGGTAACGTTATTAACATCACTTCCACCCATAACGATGCTCAAGCTATGGCGCTGTTTCCACTCCGTTTCAACGAGTACTTCAAATTCTCTTCGGAGTACCCGATAACGAGGTCCTAAACACAGTGTGGCTTCAGGGGCAGTGTGCTCATAACCTAGCTGAGAAGCTTTATCGGCGGTGTTGATAATGACATCTGCGAATAGTTCGCCCGTATCATTGGTGTCATCAAACAATATGAACTTAGGTTTCAATTGGCTAAGCTGTTTACGATACTGAATGTCAAACTGATAACCATCCAATATAACAACATTAGCATCATGAAATGATTCCTGATTTTTCAGCCACTCTACTTCTTGAAAAATAGAAATGTTGTCGGGGATAAGTTTAATTTTCCCAACCCAATCATGACGCGACAAACAAATTGATCGGGTTTCACTTCGAATAGCAAAAACGACTTCTATTCCCAAATCATCCATTGCTTGCGCTAAAGCCAAGCAACGCATTAGGTGACCTATACCTATGCTTTGCGATGCATCGACACGAAACCACACACTCATGAGTTAGTTAGGTGCTTCCAATCAAGCGGGGTGCCTTTTATAAGATCGCAATTAACAGGCTTACCCAGCACCGTCTCCAAATGTTTCGGTGCCAATCCATAAGCAGGGCGCACAACGCGAAGATTATCTTTAGTTAACACTTCTCCGGCGCTTAGATCCTGCGCAATAAAAATAGATCGTCGATATAGTTTTGCTTTTTCTTCCGCCAATGAGCCACCATAAGTAACTTGACCAATAGCCGCCCAAGCACGAGCAGATTCCTCAACCAATAATTTCAATTCACTGGGTTCAATAGAAAATTCCGCATCCACCCCACCGGCAGTGCGATCTAAGACAAAGTGCTTTTCAATAACGCCTGCACCGAAAGCAACACTGGCAACTGCCACTCCAATGCCTGCAGTATGATCAGATAATCCAACATGGCAACCAAAGGCATCACGCATATGCGGAATCGTAATCAAGTTTGTGTTTTCAGGAGAGGCTGGATAAGTACTCGTACATTTAAGCAAGACTATTTGATCACATCCTGCCATTCGAGCCGCTTTCACCGCTTCCTCGATTTCCGACAAAGTAGCCATACCAGTTGACATGATTAATGGCTTTCCTTTGCTGGCAGCCGCTTTAATCAATGGAATATCGGTGAGTTCAAAAGAAGCAATTTTAAAGCAAGGGACATCTAACTCATCCAAGAAATCGACTGCATGCTCATCAAAAGGGGAACTAAATGCAAGCAGCCCTTTACTGTTGGCATGTTCAAATAACGGCTTATGCCATTCATAGGGTGTCGCAGCCCTAGCATACAACTTGTGCAGCGATTCACCATGCCAAAGGCTGTCCTTTTCATTGATGCGAAAATGCTCACTCTCTACATCCAATGTCATGCTGTCAGGCGTATAGGTTTGCAACTTAATCGCATGAGCGCCGGCTTCGGCTGCGGCATCAATCATACTAATTGCTGTACTCAAATCTTGACCGTGATTACCACTTAATTCAGCAATAATAAAAGGTTGTCCTTCACCTATTACATAATTCCCAATTTTTACCCTTGTCGATGTTTGCACAGTCATACTCCAGAACCGCTATTAGCCATTGGCCGCATCTTGCTCGGAAAATATTGAACGAATACTTTCCACTAATTCTTCCGCAGGAATAGCGACTTCGCTAGGATCAGTTGCAAAATCAGGCATTAAGGTTCTTGGGTCAACGTCACCGCTAATAATCAAACTCGGACAACCAACGGTCGTAGCCAACCACTGTGGGGCTGACGGTACTGTGACCAACAGATCCGTAGATTTGAGCTTTGATAATGTCTTACGCATAGGTTGACTGCCATCGAACCCAGTCCAAACTTCAAACCCTGCCTTTTTAAGCAAGTTTCCCAGCTTGTCTCCAAACGGATAGCAACGCTCTTTGGTTCGAGCCTGAGTGGCAAGTGCGACCACTTTTTTTCTAGTCCGTATTTTCTCTAACCTTTCATTGGCCGGAACCGCTATTTGCATATCCATGTCAATCTCAGAGAATCCACAACATGCACGTAAGAAAAATTCCGGATACCCATAATCAGGTAAAGTGCCGAATTCCCACCATGGACTGTGCCATCTAGGCATCGACATAAATGAGCTTTCAATGTATTCAGAGGGATCGTTAACATACTCAGGTTTAAGCGTTTTTGCTTGAAATTCATCCAACAATTGTTGTAATGACATACTAATGCAATTACCGCTAACAGGTTCACCAGCATCTCTTAGAAAACGCGCCAGAAAGCATGGCATAAACCAAGTATCAAGGTTAACAATTTGAGTATAAGCTTCGCCAATTACCTTCTCAGCCAATCCCAAGAAAGCCTCTATTGCGAATAAAAAGTCATCCGGCCATTTCCCTTTTTCAAGTTCAATAATATTGATATCAGGCTCAGCCAATGAAACGACTTCTTTTCCTGCGGCGTAGGTTAAAAAATGTATTTCAGCTTCTGGGAATTTACTTTTGAAATAACGAATTGCAGGAATACCTATGCAAGTCACATCACCCAGCCCAAGCATTCTTACTAAGAGAATTTTTTGTTTTGGGATTGTACTATCCACGGTGATGCTTCCCATTTTCGACACCCTTTTGCTCGGAGTTATTTGGTTCTAAGCATTCATTTTCAGTGCTTTTACTACTGGAACGTTGTTTTTCAGCACTGCTTACATAGGCTTTATACATTAGCTCGGCTCTTACCCAATCTTCATGCGTGTCAATATCTTGAACCAAGTGACGTGGTAACACAACCGGAATACTTGCCGGTGAAAATATTGGTTGTTCAGAAAGATACCCTTCTGTTGTTCCCCAATAAAACTGCCCAGCATCATGAAACGCCTCTTCCAAATCCTGAGATCTTTTCCAAATATCGTTCGGATACATAGCTTCAACCCCACCCGCTTGCAATTTAATCGCTCTTTGCACCGGAAAAGGGAATGAGGTAACAGAAAACGCAAAACTTTTATCATTATTTGCTTTTAATAACGTTAAACCTTTGCGTAAATATTCTGCCTGCAAAAACGGAGCCGTAGCATAAATGCAACAACAGTAGTCAGGCTGAAAAAAATGCTCTATGCAAAACTTAATGGCATGGTTGGTTACTGGACGTGTGCCAACTATATCGTTTGACAATGTTTCCGGTCTCAAAAATGGAACTTCAGCACCATACTGACGCGCAATATCAGCCACGTCTTCGCTATCTGTTGAAACCAGCACTTTTTCAAATAAACCGCTATGCAGTGCAGCTTCAATTGAATAGGCAATCAATGGCTTATCACAAAATAACTTAATATTTTTCCCGGGGATTCGCTTACTACCGCCTCTAGCGGGAATAATCGCTAAATTCAAACCAGTACCTCTCGAAGGCTATCTACAACAAAATCTTGTTCATCCTCTGACATTGAAGGGAACAGAGGCAAGGTTAATGCCATGTTGTAATAGTCCTCAGCGTTAGGGAAATCTCCTAACTTAAAACCAAGCGATTGATAATAGGGGTGTAAATGGATAGGAATATAGTGAACATTGACTCCAATCCCCTTTTTTTGAAGGGCATTGAATACGGTTTTCCGATCATGGTCTAACAACTCAACAGCAAAAATATGCCAAGCGCTAAACTCTGAGGGTTCCGGTAGTTTTAAAGGCAAGCCTTTAAGTCGTTCGCTATAAAAAGCTGCTTGTTTTTGCCGTTTCTCAGTAAACTGATCCAATTTAGTCAGTTGGGATTTCCCCAGTGCAGCATGAATATCACTTAATCGATAGTTATAACCCAACAATTGTTGCTCATAAAACCATCCTTCATCTGCGTGCGCTTCCTGATTAATAAGATCCGTACGCGTAATTCCATGCTTGGCATACAGCTCTAGTTTTTTGGCTAACTGCGCATCGTTAGTTACAATGGCTCCGCCTTCAGCACTGGTAATGGCTTTAACTGGGTGAAAGCTCAAAATGGCCATGTCAGAAAATTGACACCCTCCAATAGGCTTTTCTTTATATGTACCACCCAAAGCATGGGCAGCATCTTCGATTAACTTAATATTATATGGCCGAGTGAGCTGTTGTATTGCTTCCATATCGCACGAAGCGCCGGCAAAATGAACAACAATAATAGCCTTAGGTACTCTTCCTAGCTCTATTGCTTGTTTAAGTTTGCTTTCCAACTGCTGCAAACAGATATTTCTGGAAGCAGAGTCAATGTCAACGAAATCAATATCTGCGCCACAGTACAGCGCACAATTTGCTGATGCCGCAAATGAAATAGGGGAAGTCCAAACTAAATCGCCTGTCGTCACTCCAGCAGCCAAACAAGCAACATGCAAAGCCGACGTGCCACTGTTAACTGCAACACAATAATTAGTACCAAGGTAATCGCACAATGCCTGTTCAAACTGCGGCACCATCTTACCTTGGGTCAAAAACTGATTCTTAAGCACATCCACAACTGCTTCAATATCAGAGTCATCAATGTGGTGTTTTCCATATGGGATCATGAGAGCTAATCCTAAAGCTTGTTAACTTTATGAAGTGGAACGATCCAGTTCCCTTAAATCTGAAATGCTTAGAAAATGCGGATTAGTGCCAGAGTGATATTCAAATTTATCAGACACAAGCAGCCCTTTTTCACCAAGGTTGTTTTTGGAATAATCTATATTCTTATCAAAAAACGTAATGGGCGGTGTAATTACGTAATGGTCATCAAATTCCAAAGTGTGATGGGCAACTTCTTCGGGAACCATAACTTCATGTAATTTTTCACCTGGTCGAATACCAATAATTTCATATTTGCACTCGCCCAACATTGCCTCAACCAAATCAGTAATCCTAACTGAAGGGATTTTTGGAACGAAGATCTCGCCCCCTTGCATACGTGCAAAATTTGAGATAACAAACTCAACACCATTGGCCAAAGTAATCCAAAAACGCGTCATTTCTTCATGGGTAACGGGCAAAACCTTCTTTCCTTCCGCGATTTGCGACCGGAAATAAGGTACAACTGAACCTCTGGAGCCTACTACGTTGCCATAACGTACAACAGCAAAGCGGGGACCTTTCGCACCAGAAATATTATTGGCTGCAACAAACAACTTATCCGAAGCAAGTTTGGTGGCCCCATAAAGGTTAACCGGATTTGCAGCTTTGTCCGTTGACAAGGCAATGACTTTTCTAACATTGGTTTCAATCGCCGCATCAATTACATTTTGCGCCCCCATAATATTCGTTTTAATACATTCATTGGGGTTGTATTCAGCGGCAGGAACCTGCTTTAACGCGGCAGCGTGTATTACAAAGTCCACTTCACGCATTGCCGATATTAAACGATCCTTGTCACGCACATCCCCTATAAAATAGCGCATGCAACTATGATCAAACTCTTGCTGCATTTCGTATTGCTTTAATTCGTCTCGGGAATAAATAATGAGCTTTTTAGGGGAACTTGTTGCCAGTAACTTGGCAATAAATGCTCTACCGAAAGAGCCTGTACCACCAGTTATTAAGATTGATTTATTATTAAACATTATTACCTACCAACTGTGGTAAAAGGTCCAACAAAAGGTTTCTTCCTTTTGCTACACTCGCTGTTATCTGTACCGTGAAACAGCCGACTTCCCACGTACCAACCCCAGCAATAATTTTTTCTGTCCTTGCTGAAGGTCAACGGTTAATCCAAGAAGCTCATTGTTCACTTCTAACTCCCTGTTAATATAAGCCTTTTTTTCCTCATTTTGCAAAGATGACAGGTATTCAGTGATCAATTGGTCGCGCACCTGGACTAATTTGAGTAATTCATCACTATCCAGTTCTTCAGCAGCCAACAATTCAGCAATAGCCTGACAGTTATCCACCAGGCTGGGGGGGGTTAATTCATGAACTAGTGATATTTCAATATTCAAACTGCAGTTTGTCGCCTTTGACGTTGAAGCTCATACGCTTCCTGCTTTGCGTTTTCTGGAATTTGAGCCCAAGCATTCTTAATCGGAAGTATGAGGTTAATAACTTCATCCAAAATACTCAAGCTATTCTGAATATTAGCATCTGTTAATCGCTGAATCATATAATCATAAAGAGCGAACAAATTTCCTGAAATTTCAGCATTGGTTTCCATATCCAAGGTGTCCCTCAAATTCATGCAAATCGCAACTGCTCTAGATATATGCTCAGATTTATTTTCATACTCATTACGTTCAATTGAGCCTTTTGCATATGCCATACGCTCTAACGCTCCCTGCATTAACATTAGCGTTATTTTATGTGGGTCAGCAGAAGACAACTCTTGCTTCAAGTTACCTTTTTTATAGGCATGTATACCTTTTAGCGCCATTTATTTATCTCCCGCTAAAACGATGAGCCTAGCGATGCAACAAGTGCATTACCAGTTCTGTTAAGTTGTGAAACGGTCTTATCCAATGCAAGATACTTGTCTCTCTGAATCTGTTCAAAACTTAGCATTTGCAGCTCAAACCTTGCTCTTTCGTCTTCCAAGGTATCCTTTTCATCCTTAAAGTTTTGTTCCCTTGATTTTAATAACCCACCAAAACGGGTAAATTCCCGAATGTAATCATACAGGTTTTTAGCTATACCATCGTTTGTATCCGTGAACAATGATGCTGCATCATCGAAATTATCTTCCAACGCATCTTTTAAGCGATCTTCACCACTTCCAAATCCAAATTCATCAGTAGCTGTAATTTCCAACTTTCCTTTATCACCGAAAGATATACCAAGTTGATATAACGTTCCCAATGAAGAACCTGGGACACCTCGACTAATAAAGTTCGCCAACTGACCCTGAATTCCACGAACCATGAAATCCCCCGCCAATGGGCCATCATCTTCTAACTCTGATTCACCGAACTTAGTCAAACGACCAATTTCGTCCATCAAAGTATTATAATCATCAACAAAATCGCGAACTTTTTTACCTAATCCTTCCTTGTCATTCCCGATAGTCAATTTTGACGCACCATCAGGAGTTAAGTCACCGTTTGTATCTGGCGATATTTGTAGAGCTTCAAAAGAAACGTTCTGAATAACATTTTCAAATTTGTTGGTACTGCTTTGAACAGCAATACCATCAACCGTAGCGGTAGCATCTACTGAAGCGACTTTTAGTCCGTTAGTATTTAACTCATTATTAATTAGCTCAGTAGAGTCCACACTGGTAACTTTGTTTAAATCCGCCAAATCATTATCGTTAACAACGATAAGATCATTACCTGTGCCAGTTAAACTAGAGGAGTAAACCAGCTTAGCGCCAGCAGCGGTACCAGTATCAATAATGCTTGCCGTGACTAAAGGCGTTAACCCATCAGACTGCACATTGGTACTCGAAGAATTGATAGAATTTGCTAACGCCTGCAACGAAGTGCCTGCAGTAACATTTACACTGAAGGTATCTGCGGAGCTACCAAATTTAAAAGAAATAGAGCCGGAACCGGCAGACAAAACCGAATCGCCTGTGGTAGCGAAATTACCGTCTGTACTTTGGAAGCGGCTGCCTTCAGCCAAGCCGGTGATTACCACATCGTAAGAAGCCTCTAATGCACTATTAGAGGCTTCGGCGGTAAAGGGACCTTCTTGATCTTCACCAAGAGTAAGAGAACTATGATGTTCAATTTGAGGCTTTCTGGCATTAAGATTGAAATCATTTCGAAGCTCTTCAACAGAATCTTCAAAATCGCCCAACTTAGACTGTAACGATCCAATGCCAGAAATTACGGCATCCAGATTTTCTTCTCTATCGTTCAGTCGTTTTTCTTTTGGTGCACGTTCAGCTTGTATTAGCTGCGTGACCAAATCATCTAACGCTAGGCCTGAACCGACGCCTAAACTCTGGATACCCATAAAACACCTCTTTTAAACTAGACCTCTTTGTTGAACAGAACTCCTACAGCTGCACCGACATCTGATTGCACATCACGAATTCTCTCAGACAGTCTCAGAACTTCTTCTGACGGGATTTGTCGAATCAAATCCCCTGTCTCGGAATCCGTCACTTTTACAACTGATCGGTTAGATTCCTCACTAAACGAGAAATCCAAGTTTCTGTTCTTTGCTTGCACAAATTCACTAATTTCACCTACAGCAGATTCTATCTCTTGTTCTGCTACGGGTTCATTGCTACTGCCTATTGTATCGACATTTGTTCTTAAAGCATTAACGGAATTTGAAACCTCGGTTTCTTTTTCCTTTAATTTTGCTTCATCCGATAATTGGGTACTAGCAACTTGTTGATTAGCGACAACATTAGCAAGCTGGCTTGATTGCGAAAACTCAACATCCATCTTTTACCTCCTCCACACTAGATTGAGGATTAAAAGTAAAGGCAAAAGAAGGCCACTATAGATAAGTATAGTAGCCTTGCCAACATTCATAGTATTAACCTTGTTCAGCGGTTTTATCCTAGCAAGGATAATGCCGACTGAGGTCTCTGGTTAGCCTGACTAAGAACTGAGATACTTGCCTGCTGAACAATCTGATTACGAGTCAGGTTAGCAGTTTCAGTAGCAAAGTCCGTATCTCGAATACGGGATCGTGCGCCAGCTAAGTTCTCAGAAACGTTCGACAAGTTTCTAATCGTAGACTGGAATCGATTCTGCAACGCACCCAAATCAGCTCGCTGGCTACCAATTGTAGAGATGGCACTGTCAATTGCAGTCAATGCAGCAGACGCACCAGCAGCCGTTGCCACTGTTGTCGCAGCCAAACTCAAACCGGAAGCACCGAAGCCACCAGAACGAGATATGTTAACAGAGATTGTTTGGCCGGAGTTTGCGCCAACCAAGAATGAAGCTGAGAATGAACCATTCAAAATGGTGTTACCAGCAAACTGAGTGTTTTGAGCAATACGGCTAATTTCTTGTTTCAGTGCTGAAACTTCTGTTTGAAGTGCAGTACGGTCTGAAGATGAATTGATTCCGTTTTGTGATTGTACAGCTAATTGTCTGATACGCTGCAAACCGGTTGTAACTTCCGCTAATGCACCTTCAGCAGTTTGCGCCAAAGAAATTGCATCGTTTGCGTTACGAACGGCTTGATTCAAACCTTGAACCTGACTGGTTAAGCGGTCAGAGATTTGAAGGCCTGCTGCATCATCAGCAGCACTATTGATACGAAAACCTGAAGATAGTCTTTCAAATGATGTACCTAATTCTGTACCAGAATTGAATAACTGACGTTGTGCATTCAAAGAAGACACGTTGGTATTTACAAATAAACCCATGATTTTACCTCCTGAGAACTGAAATTGATGACACCTCTATCACCTAGCTTCCAGTTCGCCTAATATTCAACACCCTAAGATGTCGCCTCAATGATTTAACTTTTACGGTTGGACTGGTCACCTCTAACCAAATACCACCAGTTAAATTACCTCTCAACTAAGTTATCGACGCCAACTAAAGAATCTTTAGGAATAAATTGAAAATAAATTAAATTATTTTAAGCTTATGTTTTTTATGAGCTTTTTATGAGCAACATATCTAAATAGGAAAAGCTTTAACAAAATTCACATTGACTTATTTATTGGACTTATCGATATTTAGCCGCAGAAATAGATTTTTTTCAGAAAGGAATTTATTGGCACGATACCTGCTTTATTAATCTTGTAAGCAAGTTGGACGCCTTGTAACAACAAAAAATTGACAATGCGATACAGCGTTACTTCCGGACGGTTTGAAGAGAACGTCAAAAATAAGGATATTGTTTGGGAAGGATGGAGATAAAAAAAGGCCGGGTCATATGACCCGACCAACTTGCTCACGTTAGGAGTACGAGCAAATTCAGGTTTTGCCCGACTAGCAGGTGTAAAGAAAGAATACTGGCCTCTCAACCAAACTTCTACACTCTTGACCCTGTTGGTCGGCGTTTCTCAGGCTGACCTCTTATGTCCACCCTTTATTAAAAACTTCTTCAATCTACTAGACCAGATAATTTCAGCTATGTCACTATAATTATTTAGCTAGGCATTTGTAGCAACAAATTCTTAAAATATTCTTTATTTTACTTACACTTAGAATATTACGCGTCATTGCTACTTGATAAAAAGATCGGGTCATACGACCCGACCAATGCTCACGTTAGGAGTACGAGCAAAACTCTTTTAAAACCCTGCTAGCAGGTGTAAAGAAAAAACACTAGTCTATCAATCAAATTCTACACTCTTGACCCTGTTGGTCGGTATTTCTCAGGTTGGCCTCTCATTTCCACCCTTTTTCAAAACGTCTTCTTTTGCTAATCCAGATAGTTTTGGTACAACACAACAACTATTCAATCAAACAAATGCAACCATGAAATATTTAACAAAACCTTATTTTACTTATACTTATACTTAGTATGTTAATCATCATTGTTGCTGGATAAAACTGATCGGGTCATATGACCCGACCAAATGCTCACGTTAGGAGTACGAGCAAAACTCTTTTAAACCCTACTGGCAGGTGTAAAGAAACAACACTAGCCTATCAATCAAATTCTACACTCTTGACCCTGTTGGTCGGCATTTCTCAGGTTGGCCTCTCATTTCCACCCTTTTTCAAAACGTCTTCTTTTTGCTAATCCAGATAATTTTGGTACAACACAACAACTATCCAATCAAACAAATGCAACCATGAAATATTAAACAAAACCTTATTTTACTTATACTTAGTATGTTAATCATCATTGTTGCTGGATAAAACTGATCGGGTCATATGACCCGACCAAATGCTCACGTTAGGAGTACGAGCAAAACTCTTTTAAACCCTATTGGCAGGTGTAAAGAAAAAACACTAGCCTATCAATCAAATTCTACACTCTTGACCCTGTTGGTCGGCGTTTCTTGGGTTGGCCTCTCATCTCCACCCTTTTATGAAACGCTTCTTTACAGCTAACCTAGCAGACTTAACGCAGCTTGCGGTCTCTGGTTAGCTTGACTAAGCACAGTAGTACTAGCCTGCTGAATAATTTGATTCCGGGTCAAATTTGCCGTCTCGACGGCAAAGTCGGTATCTTTTATTCGCGATCTTGCCGCTGATACATTTTCAGAAATACTACTTAAATTCCTAATCGTAGATTGAAAACGGTTTTGAATTGCACCTAAATCAGCTCGCTTACCACCAATTGTCGATATAGCGGAATCTATAGAGGCCAAAGCAGCTGACGCACCAGTCGCGGTTTCCACTGACAAATTGGCCATTCCCAATCCTGATGTTCCGAATCCACCCCCAGGGCGAGAAATATTGACACTTATGACCTGACCCGCATTAGCTCCCACAAGGAATACCGCTGAATATGTGCCGTCAAGTATAGTCACCCCGGCAAATTGAGTCGTAGAAGAGATCCTACTGATTTCAAGTTTTAGCGCTGATACTTCCTTTTGCAATGCCAGCCTATCCGCCGAAGCATTAATCCCATTTTGCGATTGAACGGCCAAAACTCGAATTCGCTGTAAAGCAGTCGTTGTTTCAGCCAGCGCACCTTCTGCGGTTTGCGCCAAGGAAATTCCATCATTTGCATTACGAACCGCTTGGTTTAAGCCTTGGATTTGAGATGTCATTCTATCTGAAATCTGCAATCCGGCTGCGTCATCCTTGGAACTATTGATTCTGAACCCGGAAGACAAACGCTCAAATGATGTATTTAAATGGTTGCTACTGTTAGACAATTGTCGCGTCGCATTCAATGACGAAACATTAGTATTCACAAACAAACTCATAACTCTTCTCCTAACGACTTTTCTCGACTATTTTTTGTTTTTATTCGAGATAACTATATTGTTTAAACTTTTGGCACATATTGTGCTTTTATCTATTGCCTGTCGGTTTTCCGTCAGGCGGTTTTGCTAGGCATTTAAACAACAAAAGCCTACGCTAAATTAGAGCTATTGCTCTAGCCAACTTGCAGGATTGATGGCCTAATACCTCAATACCTCACTACCTCCTGGCGTTGATTCTGTAGGTTGGCTATTACCTCTTCAATAAAATACAAAATCGGTAATACTGCAGTCCTTGCTTAACGCATAGTCTTTAAAAAATGTCCTGTAAAATACTTCTATATTAGGTTGGAAAGCAGCCTGCCCCTACATAGCATTACAACTATTGAACATGAATACTTTCCTAAGCTAATTAACCACCTAATAGACTTAAAGCAGCTTGTGGTCTTTGGTTCGCCTGGCTCAATACCGTAGTACTGGCTTGCTGTAAAATCTGGTTTCGGGTTAAATTTGCCGTTTCGACGGCAAAATCTGTGTCTTTGATGCGTGATCTTGCCGCGGAAACGTTTTCAGAAATACTGCTTAGGTTTCTAATGGTAGATTGAAAACGGTTTTGTATCGCACCCAAGTCAGCTCTAATTCCCCCAATAATGGAGATAGCATTATCTACTGCTGTCACTGCGGCGGATGCACCCGGTGCAGTGGCAACTGACGTTTGAGACATTCCAAGGCCAGATGTACCGTAACCGCCACCAGGGCGTGAAATATTGACACTGATCGATTGACCCGCGTTAGCACCCACCAAGAACACTGCTGAGTATTCACCATTCAAGATGGATACACCTGCAAATTGCGTCGTTGATGAAATTCGGCTGATTTCTAATTTTAGTGCTGAAACTTCTTTTTGAAGCGCTAATCTATCTGCTGATGAGTTGATACCATTTTGTGATTGAATCGCTAGCACACGAATACGTTGTAAAGCAGTTGTTACTTCACCCAACGCACCTTCAGCGGTTTGCGCCAAAGAAATGCCATCATTTGCATTACGCACAGCTTGATTTAAGCCTTGAATTTGCGCAGTCATACGGTCGGATATTTGCAGACCTGCCGCATCATCCTTTGAGCTGTTAATTCTGAAACCAGAAGATAAACGCTCGAATGATGTACTTAAACCTAAATCTGAATTGAATAATTGACGTGTCGCATTAAGTGACGACACATTCGTGTTAACGAATAAGCTCATTTTGTTTCTCCTAACGATTTTTTTAGAACACCAGATATCTTTTATTTTAGATTTCTATCCGGCTTTATAAGGTCTTGTTTTTATTGCTTTTATATTGACCTTAGTATGGGCTCTGGCTTGTTATTTTTATCAATTACTCAGCGCCTATGTTCTATGTATCGTCGGGAGGGCATTTTTACTTTAGAAAATTTTTAATTAATTTTTATTTCCTTTAATTATCAATGAATTAGGAATCATGCTTTTTACTTCTAAAAGCTAGTATTGAGATAATGTATGAGTCTTTTGGAATGATAAGAATGGCCAGGTCTCCCCGGCCATTTGTTCTTTGACTTGCTAGATTGAGTATTGCTCTTTCTATTTAACTATTTTAATCGACCTCGAACTAACTACCCCCTGGCGATTAAAAAGCTAATAAGAAAAATCCTCCTAGCGATTAATTCTATAATTAACCCAACAAAGACAATGCAGCTTGTGGACGCTGATTGGCCTGACTTAAAACAGTCGTACTAGCCTGTTGGATAATCTGGTTACGAGTCAACTCTGCAGTCTCGGTAGCAAAATCAGTATCTCTGATACGTGAACGTGCACCAGATACGTTTTCTGCAATGTTACTCAAATTACGAATAGTAGACTGAAAACGGTTTTGCAATGCACCCAAATCTGCTCTGGTAGAACCGATAGTGGATATCGCTGCATCAATAGACGCAATTGTAGCAGATGCACCCGCATGAGTTGCAACTGTGGTATTTGACAAGCCTAAGCCTGATGCACCAAAACCGCCACTACGCGACAAGTTAACAGAAATTGTTTGACCTGCATTTGCACCAACAAGGAATGCCGCAGAAAAACCACCTGACAATACGTTGACACCTGCAAATTGAGTTGTTTGTGCTACACGGCTCATTTCAGCTTTAAGAGCAGAAACTTCAGTTTGAAGCGCTGTTCTGTCAGCAGACGTGTTGATACCATTTTGTGATTGGACGGCAAGTTGACGAATACGTTGTAAGCCTGTAGTTACCTCTCCTAACGCACCCTCAGCGGTTTGCGCAAGTGAAATAGCATCATTCGCATTACGAACAGCTTGATTAAGACCTTGGACTTGAGATGTCATTCTATCCGTAATTTGCAAACCAGCAGCATCATCTGCGGCACGGTTAATACGGAAACCTGAAGATAGTCTTTCGAATGAAGTCCCTAAAGACTGTCCAGAATTGAATAATTGGCGTTGTGCATTCAAAGAAGACACATTAGTATTTACAAATAAACCCATGGGGTTTCTCCTACACTCTTAACCCAGCATATTGCTTAAGGCAATATTGTGCTGGTGACGATATAATCATCATTTAGTTAATATAAACAGTAAATTACTTTTCGTAAGTTACTGTCACTGGCTCTCTCAAATAGGTTATCGACGATGGCCAAATTCCCTTTAGTAAAATTTTGGGTTTTTATTTAAAGTATTCTCAGATATAACAATTTTTCACCTAGACACCACTCATGAAAACCTGATAGATAATGGTTTTCAATCAGTTCACTGATCTTGAATGGGTGTTTAGAAATGGTAAGCAAAAATGAAAATTGACTGGCTAAAAACGATTTGGGAATCTCCAAATCACAATGCATTCACAGACCTGTGCTATTTCAAAAACAATTTTTATTGCTGTTTTCGGGAAGCGACCAATCACATTAGTCCCGATGGCGTAATTAGAATTCAAACTTTAAATGCCCAAGGTGAGACAATTTGGTCCGATAAACTATCGATTGAAAATGCAGATCTAAGGGATCCCAAATTAACGATCATGCCAAATGGCGACTTAATGCTAATTTGTTATGCTCGATTTGCTGATGCCAACAATCGCACGCGATGGACTCGCTCACTCATGTGGCGCTCCAATTCTGGTAAAAGTTGGTCTCAGCCACAATATTTTGGACCGAGTTATTGGTGGATTTGGCGCTTAAGATGGGCCAATTCAATAGCTTACGGGCTGGCTTACAATCGTACAGAACAAGCTTTAGATCTATATTCCGGTATTCCCGGCCGAACATTTGAACTCAAAAAACCGTCTATATTAGGTTTGAACACCCACGAATTAGGATACCCAAACGAGTCGGATATCTATTTTGATAAAGATAAAAACATGTATGCACTAGTACGCAGAGATGCGGATTCTTGTACCGCCCAGTTAGGGAAAGCAAAACCGCCCTACACTCGTTGGCAATGGCATGATCTTGGCGATTACATTGGCAGTCCGGTCATGCAACCATTAACAGATACAACAATGTTAGTAGCCGGAAGACAATGGTTAAATCGACAGCCGAAAACCGTACTTCTCAATCTAAATTTATGCACAGGCAAGTTGAACCGGAAATTAATCCTTCCCTCTGGTGGCGACAACGCCTACCCAGGTTTGGTCATTTCAAACAATAATGTTTATGTTAGCTACTATTCAGCTCATAAAGATAAAAAATGCAAAGTGTATTTGGCCCGGATTCAACTTACTTAAATTTGTTAAGTAACCTGAGTTGGGGATAAGTAAGTTGAAATCGAAATAGAAGATATGGATGAGGGTATAACGTTGGTTAAAAGAGGCGTAAAGCTAACGTTGTATATTGATGCTTATTATCAGAAAAATCTGAGAGTATTTATTGAGCATCACTAATGAGCGTTATTTAAATTAGATAAAGTCGAACAGCGACAACTGAGTAACTCGTGAAAAAGTTTGCTGTGCGGCTTGCAAAGCCGTTTCTTGCTTACTCAATTCTGATACAGCTTGCGCATAATCAACATCTTCAATGTCTGAACGAGCAGATTTATTAGCAATTTCTAAATCCAAATTCGATTTCAAAACCGATTCCGCTACATTTAGTCGCCCACCCACTGCCGAAGTAGTATTGGCTACAGATTGCAACGCATTGTCGATTCCTATTAAAGCATCATCTAATGCCTCGGAAAAAGCAGAGTCACTTATGCTTTCATCACTCAAAGCAACAAACATATCATTCAATGTTTCCGCAATGTTCTTTTTCTCTGGCTGAGCTAACGTAAATTCTGTGGTTTGCCCAGGATTAGCTGTTACATTAAATTCCATCCCGCTAAAATTAAACGGCTGTCCGGATGTGAATGCGACCGAACCTGCAGCACCACCAGTACCTACATTTATAAAATCTATTTGATTACCAGCACCATTAACTGTTCCTCTAAAAACATTATTGGCTGCAGTAACCGCATCGTAATTGGCCTTATGGAAAGAATCGAATGCCGATTGCTGGGCAATATCTAAATCGGCCGCTCCTGCCGTACCACCACTTATATTAGCTTTTAACCGCGCTAATACATCTTCAAAAACGACTTTACCGGAATCACCACCTTCGACACGAACGGTGTTAGAAATTTGAATCTCATTTTGGCCTTCATCTCCCTGAAACTGGTATTTATTCCCAGGTGCAGTGGCATCAAAAATAAAAGCCGGTGAATCAGATTGAAAACCAGAAAATATATATTCTCCATCTGCATTTCGGGAATTCATTAAATCAAAGATTTGATCTCGAATTTGTCCGATCTCAATGCCCAGAGCTTTCCTATCTTCAGGGGTGTTAATGCCATTTCCCGCCTGAATAGATAACTGCCTAGCGCGTAAACCGGATTCAGTAACACTACGCAAAATTACTTCTTCTTGGCTCAAAGAATTTTCTAATAAGGTACTGTTCTTTTTAAATTGAGTAATACGATCCAATTCCTCTGTTAATCGAACCACTTGCGCGGCACCAACCGGATCATCAGAAGGGCGTAGCAACTTCTTACCTGATGAAAGTTGTTGCTGAATATCAGACAAATCACCCTGACCATCAAGTATTCCCTGAATACTTCTATCAAAAAGTTGATTAGTTGAAATACGCATGACTTTTAATTACCTCACAGAACTCAAAATTGTTTCGAACAGACTTTGCGCTGTACTAAGCACTCTAGCTGATGCCGAATATGCTTGCTGAAACCTCACTAAATTTGAAGCTTCTTCATCAAGGTTTACCCCGGCTGTCGATTCAAATATATTCCGGGATTGACGCTCTATCGCTTCAGAAGCCTGTAAAGATATATCGGCAGTGGATGATTTTTCGCCAATATTACTCACAATTGTTGAATAAGCTTCATGGAAACTTATCAGGTTACTACTACCCGTTCCATTATCCCTAACCATTGTATCCTTGTTTTGTAAATCTGTCAGGGCCAAGCCATTGCGATTATCATCGACACCATTGGTATTATAGTTAATATTAAAAGTATCACCTGCTTGAGGTACACCTTGAACACTGAAATCATAACCAGGGTAATCTGAAAATGCACCAAATGGCCAACCTGGTGCGCCTTGCGCTTGAGCCATGACATTATTTAGATTAGGGGCTGCTGCAACCGTTACAATAACAGCTCCACCACTATCTTGAACTTCGAAACTGTTAGTTCCAGTAAAAACAATTCTAGCAGGAGCATTACCCGCTCCTACGCCGTTATTTACAGCACCGGCACCATTAAATGCCGACGAATCAGGGTCAAAAGGTGCAGCAGTATCAACCAATGTATTAGTTACTGTAGTTCCAGTAATAACGGTATCACCAAGATTGTTTATATCCGACTCAATCCTAATGGGAGTGGCCAGTGCTAAATCTTCTGGTCTGGTCATTGCCATTTGAATTTTTGATGCGGCATCCTTAGTAGGTTGAATTAAGAATTGATCCCCAACTGCGTAAGCCCCAGCATTTGGAAATTCAACTTCCAGCCCACCATTTATAGATGCAAAACTTCCAGCTGCGGCTGTTACACCAGCCAATGTTTGGGTTATCGGAGCACCCGCAGTATCGGTAACTGGTGTACCATCTGGATTCAAAAAGGCAACGGTAATATCAACTGTTGGTCCGGCATTAACCGCATCGATAGTGATCTGATAATCAGCACTCGTTAAAGAAGAATGTCCGCCATCTTCAACGCGGCCATTTACAAGTAAATTAGAAGCGGAGTTAGCCGAGTATGTCAGGCTTTGAAAAGTCGGCATCGTAAAAATATCGGATCCGAGTTGGCCATCCAAATCCATTCCCAAATTATTTTGTTCATTCAGTGCATCTGCCAGGGCTAATGAGATCTGCCCTAATTCACGGCGACTAGTTTCTAAAATTTCATCCCTAAACTTAAATAACCCGCCCATCTCTCCGCCAACATTAGACTCTGCCAATGGAATTGTCACAATGTTATTAGGTGTAGTCAGACTCAATTCTTTGCGCTGGATATCCGGATTGCCATTTAATTCAAAAAGGTTAAATGTCCCATCTTGCAATACAAGAGACTGACCCGAGGTCATGTTAATTAAGGTGGAACCATCACCAGCATCACGAGTTTCCAGGGAAATAATCTTTGATAATTCTAAAATCGACAAATCAAGTTGGTTTTTTAATGCACCGGGTTCAGTATTCTGGTTTGAAAACTGAGTCGTTCGAATCTGACTATTCAAGCTGCCAATATTTGCAATCAGTTCATTGGCGCGGTTTATCGTGGTTGCAAGCTGATCGTTCGTTTCTTGTTGTTTTCCTTCCAGGAAATTTTCCATCGTTGAAAACTGACCTACCATTGACTCAGCCTGTCCTAAAACCAACTGACGTGCAGCGATATTAGTCGGTTCATCGGTGGCCGTTTGCGCTGACGCAAAGAATCGACTCATAGAGCTGGATAAACTATTCGATTCACTGGCGAAGATGTTGTCTATCTGACTGGTCTTTGAAGAATATGTATTGAACAACCCTAATACCGATACGTCGCGGCGATGCTGTGCTTGCGCGAATTTGTCCAAAACCCTTTCGGTGGTTGCACGTCCTACTCCGCCTAATTCTTGAGTCACATGAGATGTCCGCTCTCTAACGTAACCCTCGGTATTAACATTTGCGATGTTATTACCAGCGGTGTTCAATAACTGGCGTTGTGCCTGTAAGCCTGTAGTGGCTATGGTGAATAAATCAATCATATAATCTTCCTCACCTTCTATATCTTGTCATTGTTAGTCGACAAGGAAGACAACTTGTCGCTCTTCAAAACCGAAAGCACTTTATCTGCATAGGCAGGGTCAGTCGCATAACCGGCTTGTTGTAGCTGTTTAAAATAAGATTCTGGGTTTGCTGATTGCTCTACAGCGCCTCGATAACGAGGGCTTTCCTTGATAAATTGCACATAATCCTGCATCGATGAATGGAAGTTATCGTAAGCTCTAAATGATGCCTTTTGTTTCTGCGGAAGCCCTTTATCATATTCAAGGGTCTCAACAACTTGTTTGTTACCCGACCAATCACGGCCTGCTTTAATACCAAATAAGTTGTGTGTGTTCTCTCCTGCACCCGAATGGATCATGTATTGTCCCCAACCGGTTTCAACTGCGGCTTGAGCCACCAAGGCTTTTGGATCAATGCCTATTTCACCCGCCACTTCTTTAGCGACTGGCAACAAAGACTGAACAAACTCGTCGGCGGAACCAAATGCAGCTTTTTTCTGTGCCACGCCTTTATTATTTTGCAAGGTATTGCTTAAGTTGGTATCCGAATCTGAATTCGTATTACTTAATCCCAAATTAGTATTGGGTAAATTGCCGTCATTTCGAATTAAGCTAGCTGGCATTAAGCCACTACCTATAGGATCCAATTGCTGCACAATTAGCTTTGCAAGTCCCATAGAGCCTGTACTTGCCATTTCTGAAGCCATTTGTTGATCTTGCATGCCTCTATAAAACTTTACTTGCTTGGAATTAAAAGGACTGTTTTCATCCGCCAATACATCGTCAGCTGAGCGCATAGATTTGAGCATCATATGAATAAAGATGGCTTCAAACTGCTCTGCAGTTTTTTCCAAAGCTTTACGATCACCTTGCTGTGCACCCTTTCTAAGCGTGTCTAAACCAGACATATCTAGCGCGTTTTGAGTTTGATCCATCTTGCTTTGGATGTGTGACGACATATCCATAATTAATTACCTAAATAATGATCAATTGACCTTGAAGTGCGCCTGCTTCACGCAGTGCCTCCAAGATTGCCATTAAGTCACCAGGTGCAGCTCCAACTTCGTTTACAGCTCTTACCAACTGGTCCAAAGTGACGCCCGGATCAAATTTAAACATGCGAGTATCATCAAGACTCACATCAACTATAGATTGCGTAGTAGCCTGAGTTTCACCCTCTGAAAAAGCAGTGGGTTGGGACACCGTTTGCGTCTCGGCGATGGTGACAGTTAGGCCACCGTGAGTAATAGCCGCTGGCAATAACCTCACATCCTTACCAATAACAATTGTGCCGGTACGGCTATTAATAACCACCCGAGCAGGTGCTCTTGCAGGTGTAAATTCAAAACTTTGCAACGTTGCAACAAACCCGACGCGTTGCCCAACATCCCTTGGTGCCGAAACCCGAATAGAAGCAGCATCAATGGGAGTAGCCAAAACATAACCTTTTGAAGGGTCCGCACCTAATCTGCGATTAATGGTTTCGGCTAAGTTTTTTGCAGTGCCGAAATCGGGGTAATTAAGATTAAGCGTGAGATAATCATTCGACATTAATCCACTTTTAACTTCTCGTTCGACTATCGCTCCATTGGCAATTCTGCCAACGGTTGGTGTATTTGAGACAATTCTTGAGCCATCTGCACCTTCAGCACCAAATCCACTGACCACCAAACTACCTTGTGCGATAGCATAAACTTGTCCATCTACACCTTTTAAGAAGGTTTGCAGCAGCGTTCCCCCACGTAAACTCTCTGCCTCACCAATAGAAGAAACGGTGATATCTATGGTCTGTCCTGGTTTAATAAATGGCGGTAAATTAGCGTGTACCGCAACAGCCGCAACATTTTTAATCTTGGGTTTTACATTACTAGGTAAAGCTATGCCGAAATTAGATAGCATTGCGCGAAAACTTTGTTCGGTAAACGGGCTTTGCTCTCCTGTACCGGGCAAACCAACTACCAGCCCATATCCAACAAGTTGGTTATCACGCACACCTTGAATCGAAACAACATCTTTTACGCGCTGCGCCTGGCTTTGCAGTGGAATCAGTAAAAGGAAGATATAAAGCGCTGATAAATATTTCATAATGTGCTCCTAAAAAGGCCACCAAGATGATGAAAAGAATTGACTCAACCAACCTTGCTTTTGAGCTTGAGCAAAAGTGCCTGTACCACTATATTTAATGCGTGCATTCGCAATCTTTGTCGACAACACTTCGTTCGCAGGATTAACATCGGCTGGGCGCACAATGCCCGTTAATCTGATGTACTCATCGCCATTATTAAGGGTTAGCCACTTCTCTCCCCGCACCACCAAATTTTTATTTGGCATCACTTGCACGACTGTTACTGAAATGTTCCCTACTAGATTATTGCTTTGGTTCGCCTGTGCATCACCCTCAAACTCATTGGAAGCACTCAAATCCAATTGAATAGACTCATTTCCAAGACTCACATTGTTAGCGCCAAACCCGATGATGGGATCAATCTCTACGTCAGATTCACGGTCTACCGAAGTACTTGCTGATTTGGTTGCAGTAGTATTCTCACGTAAAATAACAGTAATGATGTCTCCAATACGGCGAGCTTTTGCATCTGAATAAAGGCTATTACTCAGCCCTGCATGAAAAATACTGCCATCATCTGACACTTTTTGAGCGGGTATTTCTGGAATTATAGGAGCGAAAAATGGATCGTTCGGCAATGGCTCATGACGCGCTGTAGACATACATCCGGAAAGTGCGCTGATAACCAAAAGAGTCATGCCTTTATTTGCCAAATATTTCATTTTACCGTCCCCTAAACTAAACCATTTATTAAAGTTGCTGAATAACCTGGCCTAACATCTGATCAACAGACGAAATGACTTTTGAGTTCATTTCATATAGCCGTTGGCTTTCAATTAGATTAACCAACTCTTCTGTTACATTTACATTTGAAGTTTCTAGCGAGCCTTGAGCAATTGAACCAATTCCCTCCAAACCCGGAATTCCCTGAATAGGATTACCGCTCGCTGCTGTTTCTACATAAAGGTTTTGACCAACAGGCTGCAAACCAGCAGGATTAAGAAAATCAGCTAAATTAAGCTGCCCTAAAACAATAGGATCTGCTTGCCCTCTAACCGTAGCGGACACTTCACCATCTTGAGAGATTGTGATTTGTTGCGCATCTTCTGGAATGGTAATGTTCGGTTGGAGTAAAAAACCAGCACCAGGCGTAACGATTTGCCCTTGATCATCAAGAGTAAATTGACCGTTACGTGAATAAGCCAGTGATCCATCCGGTTGCAGTATCTCGAAGTACCCACGCCCCTGAATCGACATATCCAAAGAGTTTTCAGTGGTTATCAAGTTACCTTGGGTGTGAGATTTTTGAGTGGCAACCACTTTACTACCCGCACCTAACATCAAACCTGATGGTAACTCGGTATCTGCCGAAGAACGGCCACCGGGTTGATTAATATTTTGATAGAGTAAATCTTCAAATATTGCTCGATCTTTCTTAAAACCGACCGTACTAGCATTGGCTAGGTTATTTGAAATAACCGCCACATCTGTTTGTGCTGCATCTAATCCGGTTTTACTTATCCATAATGCTGGGTGCATAAGTCACCTCCACCCTAGTTATAAAAAAATCTAAGTTTCACTAAATTATTCTAAGCAGTTGGTTACCACGTTGATCCAGCTCACCTGCTTCTTTCATGACTTTGACCTGCATTTCATAATGCTTTTGTAGTTCCATAACCTTCATCATTTCATCAATTGGATTAACATTACTGGACTCCAACGCTCCGCTACGAATTCTCACGGCCGGATCCAATTCAGCGTCGTTACCATCCTTTTGGCGAAATAATCCATCTTCCCCTCGCATCAATTGCCGAACATCTGGATTAACCAGTTTCAATCGACCAATTTCTTCTTGAACTGTCTCAGGCGCCCCTTGAGGCCTAGCTGTTACTGTTCCATCCACAGTGAAATTAATGTTATCTAATGGCAACGGTAAGAAAATAGGACCACCATCACCCAATAAAGCATTACCATGAGCATCTTGCAGTACGCCATCCGGTCCGGCTTGTAAGCTACCCGCTCGGGTATACGCTTCATTTCCTTTAGAGTCCTGAACCGCAAACCAACCATCGCCTTGAATTGCTAAATCCATATCGCGTTCAGTTTGAACCATGGAACCAGCGGTCATTTTATTGGCATAACCTTCTGTCATGGAAAAGACACGAGTCGGCAAACCATCACCAAAAGCCGGCATAGCGCGAGCCTGAGTCAACAATGACTTAAAACCCATTGTTTGAGTATTTGCCAAGTTATTAGAGCGTACTGCCGTTGCGAGTAAATCCTGACTCGCCCCGCTAGCCGCTATATAAATCATTTTATCCATGACAAGAATCTGACGTTATTAACCATAACTATAAGAATGCAAGGATCGAACCAGAATAAAAAAGGAATGAGGAATTGTGAATAAATCTATTTATTTGAATAAGTTACAGTGGGTATAAATAAAATAAACAATGTACTTTTTAGCTTGGCCGGATATGAAAAAGGCTGCCTTAGGCAGCCAACATAAGATGAACGTGTTGAAGGTTCATTAACGAATATTTAATACCGTTTGATTCAGCGTATTATTAACTTCTAGTGCACGGGAGTTAGCCTGAAAATTTCGCTGTGCAATAATCATATCAATAAGTTCTGTCGTCAGGTTTACGTTAGCTTGCTCTAAAGCAGAGGAATTAACATTACCAAAAGTACCGGTTGTTGCCTCACCAGCCAGTGCTTCACCTGATAAAATACTCTCCTTCCATTGAGTATTGCCAGCCTGGGTTAACCCTTGCTCATTGGCAAACCTTACTAATGCTACGCGGGTTATTGGCGTAGACGTACCATTTGAGAAAGTTGCTCTAACCAAACCATCAGGGCCGATATCAATACCTGTTAATCTCCCTACAGGCAGCCCATTTTGCTCAAGAGAAGTTACTTCGAAGTTTGATGCAAATTGGGTGGGTTCGTCTGGTGTTGCATTAGCCGCATCAAGTGCAAAATCGATCGTTATTTGCTGCGTTGTGGCTGCACCATTAGTAATGGGTGGATTTCCTAAAGGCATTGTTATCACATCGCCCGTAGGCTGAAGGGTACCCTGGGAATTCTGAATTCCATTAAAATCACCACCTGGACTAAATATCATTCTAAATGCTGGAACACCAGGAGCTGAAAATGTAGTACCAACAGTATTTGCGGCTGACGCACCTGCGGTACCCGTTCCAGTATCATCAGTAACTGAAATAGGAACGTTATCAACTTCAACTGTTGCTACCCATTCATTGGTATTAGCAATATCTTTCATGAAGTAATAAGTCATAACATGGGAGTCACCCAATGAATCATAAATGGTAACTGATGTAGACGCGTTAAACGTTAGAGGATCAGCAGGATTAAACAACAAAGGATCTACGCCTGCCACACCTGCCGGCAAATTCATTCTCATATCAACCGAAGAAGTGGGTGTTGGTGAACCTGAAGAATCAGGAACACGTACTGGAGCAGCTGTACTAAGTGCAACGGAAGATGAGGTGCCATCAGCATTTACAGGAAAGCCAAGTAAATTATCACCACTAGAATTTACGACAAAGTTATCATCATCTAATTTAAACTGACCCGCTCTAGTAAAAGAAAAATCACGGGATGTCTGTTCAGGGACTGTGGCAAAAAAACCATTACCAGTAATGGCCAAATCCAAAGCGTTATTAGTAAACTGCAAACTTCCTTGAGAAAACTGCTGTGCCACTTCGTTCGTTAAAACACCATCACCCACTTTTGTTCGTCCACCGGATAATAATGAGGCGGCAAACACATCGCCAAATTCGGCTCTAGATTCTTTAAAACCAACGGTATTTACGTTTGCAATGTTGTTGGCTGTAGTATCCAAATCTTTCTGAGCAGCTGCAACACCACTCAGTGCAATATTAAAAGACATTGACTATTCTCCTATTGGACTCTTTACTTAACCACCGACCCGAATAACGTCAGCAAGTCTTATATTCTCATCACCTGTCAGATTAAGAACCACGCCATCAGTACCATTACCGGTCACACTAACGCTAGCCACCCGACGATTAACCCCAAACGGCAATGACTCATCTTGACCATTCACCGTACCTTGAATTTTTATTTTGTAATTTCCCGGTTCTACCAAGAAACCATCATTATTCGTGCCATCCCAGCCAAAATCGATGTTTCCAGCTCTTTGATTCCCAACTTCTATATTGCGAATAACCTGGCCAGCCTGGTCTTCAATGATTATCTGTACATCTTTCATGTCGCTTGTAGCGACTGCTGAACCTGTTACTTGCGCATCCATTGAAATTTGCAGATCTTGGTTTTGACCACCTACTGTGCCACTGGCTTCGAACTTAAACTTGCCACTCGGCAAGAAATTGCCTTGGTCGTCAGTTCCGTCCCAACCAAAAGTAATATTGCCAGCTTGTTGATCACCACCATCTATGGTTCTAACAACACGACCAAATTCATCAGTGATCTGAATTTGCATATTGGTCACATCGGATTCAGCAACCACAGCTCCGAAAACATTGCCGTCTTTCCAAGTCGATCCCGAACCGGTATCTACCAGAACTTCCTGCCCGATAAGACTTGTTGCCTGCAAAGCCTGATTAGAATTCATTGATTGTGCAAATGCATCAAACTTGTCGTTTAGCTTGGATAAACTATCCGCCATGGTGAAGCTAGTCATCTGGGCAACCATCTGATCATTGTCAACCGGCTTGGTTGGATCCTGATTAGATAACTGCTCGGTTAACATGGAGAAAAAGTCTTCTTGCGACAATTGCTGCTCGCTACCATCCGACACAGTAACCTTATCTTCTTTAGGCCAATACAAACCTTTATCTAGGCTGCTACCACTAACATTAGACATGATTTACCCCTAACGACCTTGTCCCAGCATGAGTACACGACGGAAAATACGCTTCGTTGTATCCGCTACTTGAACATTCGTTTGATAACTTTTCGATGCAGACATCATATCTGCCATCTCTTCTACAATATTGACGTTAGGCTTATAAATATAGCCATTATCGTCAGCCAATGGATGACCTGGAGAATATTCAATTTGAAGAGGTTTTGGACTTTCAACAATCCCCAACACCTTCACTCCAGCTCCCCTCATTTGATCTTGATTAGCCTTATCCAAGTCTGCAGCGAATACCGGATGACGCGCTTTATAGGTCTGGTCATAACTACTGCTAACGCTGTTAGCGTTTGCTACATTACTGGCCGTAGTGTTCAATCTTACATTTTCAGCATGCATACCGGTTGACGCGATGCTCATTACATTAAACAGGCTCATATGTTATGCCCTCCGTTTATTTACTGCATTAATCAGAAAAACGACTCACTATGAAATTTGTATTCTGATTAATGTGGCAAAAACCAATCCTCAGAAATACACAGCAAATTCCATACCAAAAATACTAATTTATTTTTACTTTTAGCTATTAACTTAGCTTTGGCCACCCGTAATGGCCTTCTTCATTCCTTTAAATTTACCGTCCAAAAACTGCAAACTGGCCTGGTACCTTAATCCGTTATCAAGAAAAGTATTTCTTTCTAATTGAACCTCAACATTATTTCCATCACCTGTATCAGGCTGGCTCGTTTCTCGAAATTGAATTTCCCGAGCTGAAATGCTGTTGCCTCCAGAAATATGTTTTTCGTTGGTTCTGTTCATATTATGCTGCTGACCATAGGTAGCACTTTGCATGGCATTCTTAAAATTAATGTCTCTTGCTTTATAGCCAGGGGTATTCGCATTTGCTAAATTACCGGCTATAACTTCCATTCGATCATTACGGATATTTACAGCTTTTTGTTGAAAAGCAGTCAATCGATCTATACTAATTGCCATTGCCTTTCTCCTATGTGTCAAATTTCATACATTTACAGGAAAGAAAGCAATCTTAGTGCCAATCCGAAATAACATAATTTATTCCTTTAAATACAATAGGTTAATTCGGATTTACATTAGTAAAAAAGAAGTCATTAATTTAAAAATACCGAATTGATACCATTCGTTAGGCGCGTTGAACTTCAGTTTTCGAACGTTATTTATGGAAGGGAGTTGCAATCGCTTATCATTTGCTAGATAACCTGAATTCAGGGTAAGAAATATCGTTGACTGGCGTCAAACTCTATAATTATCCTTTAAAATCAGTTATTTAATTTGTAAAAGGGTTATTGATTTTAATCCACTGCTGATAAATCTGTGACTATCAAGGTTTGTTTGTGAATGAATGGCGACCTCTTTAGAGCAAATATAACGCTGAGAAGTACAACACCACGCATCTTCCCTACCTAAATTGCATACATTGCAATAGCAAACAAAAAAGATCAGCACTATGGATTAATATTAGAGAAATTTTTGTTGAGCCAAAAGATAGGCTCAACTGAGGATTACTTTTTAGTGTAGTACAATCCAGTAGGGCACCTAACCATTTCAAAATCATCTGACAAACCAGCCATTGACTCCGATGCCCCTAAAAACAAGATTCCGCCCTTATTTAGAGCTGAGGATACTTTATTTAAGATCTGTGTTTTCATTTCAGCAGAAAAATAAATTAATACATTCCGGCAAAAGATAATATCGAAACGACCCAAGACTGAAAACGAATCCAATAAATTTAAAGCGCGAAAAGAAACCATATCCCTTAACTCTTTCTTCACGGATAATACGCCTTCACCAACAGAGTCAAAAAACTGACGCTTACGTTCTTCTGACAATCCTCTCGATAGGGATAAGTTATCATAGGTGCCTTCCCGGCATCTCTCTAACATTTCCGAAGAAATATCTGTACCCAAGATCTGCATACCACCAGGCAAAGCTCCCGGGGAACGACGAGCATACTCAAGAACCGTCATGGCTACAGAATAAGGTTCTTGGCCGGAGGAAGAAGCCGCGCACCATACCTTTAAAGGCAACCTTTGCCCTTTAAACTGCGGCAATATTTGTTCAGATAGAAGCTGAAATGGATAATTATCACGAAACCAAAGAGTTTCATTAGTTGTCATTGCATCGACAACCTCATCGACTAATCCCTTACACTTCTCGTTGACTACTTCATCAACTACATCTGACAGTTTCTGATATCCATGCTTTCTCATTAGAGGGGAAAGACGACTTCTCACTAGATACTGCTTATTTTCTCCCAACACAATACCGCAACGTCGCTCTAGAAAGCCCCTAAAGCGTAAATAATCATCCTCACCTATTTGCTTGTTTGGCACTATAACAGTTCCTGTAGCCGTGTTTAATTTTGATAATGCCCATCTAAAACAACAAACTTTCGTGCCAAAACACGAAAGCCTTTCTTATTTAATTCTTAATTGAATATCACACATACTCTTAAATATAAGCCATAAGAGATACTAGTAACAAAATATAAAGAAATTAATCTGTTTCCATCCATTTTTGAACCGAAGTAGCTAGCTCATCAGGATGAAATTTGGCAATAAAATCATCAGCACCTACTTTTTGTACCATTGCTTGATTAAACACCCCACTAAGAGATGTATGCAATATGACATGTAGTTTAGCCAAAGCCGGCGTACTTTTAATTTCTGCCGTCAAGGTATATCCATCCATTTCTGGCATTTCAATATCAGATACCAGTACCGCTACTTTATCGGTTATATCACCCGTTTCTTGGGCCAATTCATTAAGCCGATCTAACGCTTCCTTTCCATCTTTTGCGACTTCAATAGTCAAACCTAGACTAGATAAAGCTTTCTTAACCTGACTTCTCGCCACAGATGAATCATCAGCAATGAAAATAATTTTATTTCTAGGATTATCAACATGAACCGATTCCGCAAACTCTTCACTAACTTCCGCATTTGCCGGCATAATTTCATTCAAGATTTTTTCTACATCCAAAATCTCAATCAGTTCATTATCGACCTCAGTTACAGCAGTTAAGTAACTCGCCTTCCCAGTTCCTTGAGGAGGAGGTAAAATGGCTTCCCAGTTGATATTGATTATTCTCTCAACCGAAGACACCAAAAAACCTTGAACCGTACGGTTATATTCTGCAATAACAATAAATGAATTCGTTATGTCGTGAATCGCTCTCCCGCCAGTTGCGAGACTCATATCAATAACAGATATGGTTTGCCCACGAATATGGGCCACGCCACGAATCAGTGGATTTGACTTAGGTATGGATGTCAAAGGCGGGCACTGCAATACTTCTCTTACCTTAAAAACATTAATCCCGTACCGTTGTTTCCCTTGTAGCTTGAAAAGTAGTAATTCAAGCCTGTTCTGACCAACCAATTGGGTGCGTTGGTTTACAGAGTCTAATATTCCAGCCATAAAATCCTCAATAAGAGTCAAACAGGCATAAAACTTGCGACATCCCCTGAAAACTTAAACGAGAGGTTGAAGAATGCCTGAAAGTTGACGATCTCAATACAATGTTAGATGTCATACTAGAAGCATAGCCAAATTGATCGCAAGTGAACATGAAAAATATACCTGAGATGATGAAAATATTAAAATATTCAGTACTTCTAGCAGTTTGGTGTTCACATTCAACTGTAATGGGTGAGGAAATATCTTCTCACAAAATGGTCGTGGAAACTGCAGAGAACTTTGTTAAACAAAATATATCAACAGCGCCAGACTCAATAATAACCATTAAAGCAAATGCAATTGACAACAGAATTAATATCCCGCAGTGCCCGTTGCCGCTAGAAGCAAGCAGCAACAGTGCCCTTGAACAAAGTAATATCACTGTGAAAGTGAATTGCCCAAGTAATGATTGGTTCATATATCTTGTTGTCAAAGTGAACGAGGTTCAACCCGTAGTTGTTCCAAACACGGCATTGTCCCCTGGCACCATACTTACAATGGATAACATAAATGTTATCAACGTTAATAAAAACCGTCTTCGAGGCTCCACTTATAGCAACAAAGAAGATTTATTGGGGGCCCGTATAAAAAGGCGTAGTCGTCCAGGCCATCCTATATCACCAAATATGCTTTGTTTTGTCTGTAAGGGTGACTCTATTGTTATCGTTGCTAAAATTTCTGGTATGCTCATCAAGACGTCAGGAATTGCGGAACAAGACGGCAATATTGGTGATACGATTTTGGTTAAGAACAAGCGCTCAAACAAAAAGTTTAACGCCAAAGTCATTAGCATCACCCATGTTGAGGTTCATATATGATTGCCATTTTCCAAAATCAGATACAATTTCAGCATCACAACTACAACAAAAGATCATTCGTAGTAAACGATTTATTAATGGAAGTTCGGGTTATAGAGTATATTTTGCTATAATAAAATTGTTGTATTAGTTAAACTTTAATTGGCATGTGGAGAGAATAGTTCTCCGTTTATAAAAAACATGTTTTAAACCCATAAAATATGATTATTTCTCCTAAAGAGATTGGGTTCTCTGCCGATAAAGAAGATGAAGTAATCAAAGTAACGGAAAATAGTTATGGCTATCAATAATGTAGGCAACGCAGGGCAAAAGCCGCAGTTGGAGAGTCAGAAACTCAATCAACAACAGCAGGCTCAAGCTCAGGTTGCGAGTAATCAAAAAGCGCAAACTGCTGCACCCAAGCAAGATTCAGTGTCTTTGACTCAATCTGCGCAGCAATTGACTAATGTCCAGAAAAAAGGCACTGATGCGCCTATCAATCAGGAAAAAGTGGATAGACTTAAAAAAGCTATCCAAAGCGGCGAATACCGTATTAATCCTGAAGCGATGGCGAGTAAGATTGCCAAATTGGAATCCGAGATGTTCGGTTTAGCGAAGAATTAAGGGTGAGTTTTTCTTAGATGTCTTTAAATAAAGCAATCAAAGAACAAATCACTCTTCTTTCGAAGCTTAAACTGCTGCTCGATAGTGAATTGCAATTGATCAGTACGCGAGACGCTGAGGCTTTGCTGAATCTAGTTGAAGAGAAACAACAGGTTCTTGATGAGATTCTGACACAAGATCAACTGATTTCGTCTCTGCTTAATCAGAAAGAAGAGCATTCAGAAGAAGTAAACGAGCTTTTTGATAAAGCCAAGCAATTGCTGGAAGAATGTAAATACAGCACAGCAATTAATGCAAAGGCCGTTGAGCAAGGCCAGTTACGACTTGAACATTTGCGTAAACTTCTAATTGAGGTGCGTAACAAAGAGTCAATGACTTATGACAAAAGCGGAAGAGCCCAAGGTCGCGGCCCAATGGGTAGTATTAAAGCGTAGAATTAGCCGTTTTATTATATCCCTATCTGTTTTCCCCCTTCTTTACATTGATATAAATTTACTAAATTAAAATCAGCTGCACCAGCCCCTTATTTATCATATCTTTAATTCAAGAAAGCTCTAAATCAGAAGAAAGCGAATTCTTTGGAATACGCTAAATCCTGTAGATCGTTCAAGGTCAATTCCCACAGCTTTCCCATAATAATATTCACATCAAAAATAATTAATATCTTTAATACGCTTAGGGCGCGCCGTTGAGATATACAGATTATAAACCTTCTCAAAATCTAAACTTAACTCAGTTGCATAAGTATCTTCACCAACAGGATAACTCTTCACTACTTCGGCACCGCGAATAATACCCTGCACAGTAGATTTAAGACTGGTATCAGTCATCACCAAATTTTCCAAAGATTGGTTCGCGCCAATTTTCTGACCATACACCTGTTCAGTTAGTTCACGATAAGCGTCTAATTTAGAGGCTTTTATAGCCATCAACATTTTTATTGAATCTTTTCCACCAGGCTGTGCAGAAATTGGAGCATAACCGATAGCAGTAATCACTGGATATCGTTCTGGCTGCACATATTCCCATTCAATTTGTTTGTCAAAAACACTTGAGCAACCACTTACTCCTAGTAAGCCGGCTACAAGCAGACATGCTTTAGAATTCATAACGCATCCCATAATACAGAGGCCAAATGATAGCAATAAAAAGCAATCCCATTTAACACTCACATGTTTGAATTGATAGTAATGAAGCAATAGTTGTGCCGAATAAGCTAATATAAAATGTTTTTATATGGGTTTATTAAAAGCGGTATAGAAAATGCTTACTATTTCCCATCTAAAGGATAATAGTTAGCAATGATTCTCTAGAATAAATCAGAGTAACATAAGAACCTATGCTCTAGATGTCACTGCAATTAAGAGAATGAATCCTAATTAACAATGGCCTGCAACTTTGGCCATTTGTGTTGGAACTAAATGGTGCCGGTATGAACAGATTTTTAAAATTCAGTTTAGTCATATTTGTCATAGGACTATTTTCCCCTCAAGCGCTGGCTGTTTGGTTTGAAGCAACAGGGCAGGCGGCCATTCATAATGGTAACAAAGAACTCGCTAGACAAAGAGCAACACAAGAAGCAATCCAACAAGCTTTGTTGTTTTCAGGCGCATCAGTTCGTAGCGTTCAAAGTATGGCCCAAGGCCTACTTAAAGATGACCGATTTGAAATAAGAGCAGCCGGAGAAGTCAGCAGTGTAGAACTGATTGACGAAATGTATGAAGGTGACATTGTAACCGTCACTATTCGAGCTGATATATTCCCACAAGACGCACAATGCGAAGCGTCTGACTATAAAAAAAGCGTGATTACCGCTTGGTTCCCCATAGAAAACCGTCAACAAGCAGCATTTGGCAATATCTTTGAAATTGGTAAGCCTATTGCTGCTTTATTAAAAGAAGAGTTCGACATTTATTCCCGTTATGCAGGCATTTCAAAAGTAGAGCAATTCTACTTTTCCCCCAACACGCCTAAAGTCCACCATAGAGCCATGGATATAGCACGTAAAAATGGCGGGCAATTTGTGCTATTGGGAGAAATTAAAAACTTGAGCGTAGAGGAAGCCAAAGATTCCTATGTCGATTCTTTGACGTTCTGGAACAAAGAAGAACCTTTACGAAATATTGCATTTCACATAAAACTAATAGATGGCTCAACAGGTGAGCTATTAATGGACAAAATGTTCAGAGCCAGAACACCTTGGTCTTTCGATAAATTTGAGACGGTGGATGTTAGCAGTAGCAAATTGTGGGATTCATCCTTCGGTACCGGCGTTAAACAAATCTTAAAAGACGTTGCTCAACAAGTAGACGAAACCGTAAGTTGTATACCCGCCTATGGCAGAATATTACGGGTGAGTAACAACCAGCTGGCCGCCAATATTGGCTCTTCACAAGGCGTGAAAATAGGCGACCAACTTAAGATTTTTCAAATGAGGCAGTTTTTCAGCCCAACAGGCGAACCCACTTACCAATACGATATTCATCCTGCTATGGTGCAAGTATCAAAAGTTTATCATAATTCTTCGGTATTAAGACCAATAGGCACCATCCCATTGGCGAATATTCAACCAAACGATTTCGTAGTAAGACAGTAACTCTTTGCATGTCCTCAGCCTTGGGTATAATGTCCACTAACTCAGGGCTTTTGCCCAAAGAACAATGTCTCCATAGTTTAACTGGATAAAACAAGAGCCTCCTAAGCTTTAGATCTGCGTTCGAGTCGCGGTGGAGACGCCAGTATAAAACCTTTAATATCAATGCTTTAAGGTGTTAAAAAATAACTCAGCCGTTTTTCAATTGGTGGGGCCAAATAGGCCGAGCCTATTTTATTCCGGTTTCGTCTGCTTCCCTTTTTTTCTCTGTGGGTCAGGGGTGGGGCATCGTTATTTAAAGGCTGTTTTATTTATGCCTACGTCCCACCGAGTGGGGCAAGAATAGATTACGAGATATCTCGGGGGTTCAAATCTCCCCTGCTCCACCACATTGAACGAAACCCAGCGTAACTGCTGGGTTTCGCATTTATAAAGGGCTGCAAAAGGGGAACTCTAGTACTTAGGTCTAGTACTTTGGGTTAACTTTAGGCGCTCCACCATGCTACCATCCCCACAGAGTTTTAGTTGTAAAGCAGTATCAAGATGTCTAATAAATCTTCTCCCCCTGATTCACCAAAAGGAAAACACGAGTGCAGGGAGGGCAATCCAATGCACACTGTAAGACAAAAGACAGGTGTTTATTATTTTCAAAGGAAAGTCCCTCTCGATTTGCAATCTGACTTAGGCAAAGTGAAATTTGAGTTTTCACTCAGAACCAAAGACAGGGAAACCGCCAAGGCTAAAGCACGTCTAAAAAGCGTAGAGTTAGATGCCAAATTTCAAGCCATCCGCCGCCAACGTGAACGCCTTCAAGAAATTAGCGATTCGGATCTTCAAGTCATCGCCATGAACGAGGCTAACTATCAATTTGACCAGATAGAAAAAAACATTTCCGGCAAGGTACTCAGCGAGCGGGAAAGCCTGATTGATAATCTAACACTCGTTCGAGAACAATATTCTGATGCCCTCGACGGCAATCAAAGTGAACTTAAGCACTTTGCTTGGCAAATAGACGAACTCAAGGAACGCCATCTAGTACCAAAGAACCTACCAAACGACAAAGAAGAGCGTCTTGTCTATCACTGGCTTAAAAACATGGTGGAAGTCTACACGCGCTTTCTCAGTGAATATTCAAAGCCGTGGGAACAGAAACGCGCCGACAAGTTAGACATAAGTCATGCAAAAGTTCCAGCACTCGGACAAGCCGCCGAGGAATACTTAGAAGATATTCGCAACGACAAAACCAAAAAGCGTAATCCTAAATACATGGACAGACCAACAGTAGCAGCACGGGCGCTCGTGGCAGTACTAGGCAAAGAAACCAAACTTAAAGACATTCGTTACAAACAACTACGCACCATCAGAGATTTATTGATCCGCTTCCCTTCAAACGTGGGTAAGAAGAAAGAAACGCGAGATCTACCCCTTGAGGAAGTCTTTAAGCTCATACCGACAGGCCAGTTCGACCATCTGCCCATCCTATCACCCGCTACCGCAAACGGGTACATGCAGAAAGTAAAAGAACTGTTAGATTTTGCGGTGCGTAACGACTGGATCATGTCTAGCCCTTACGATCCTAAATTGCTGGTCTCAGACGAAGTAAAACAAGCCGAAAAACGCCTAGCGTTTACCACTGAGCAACTACGAAAGATATTCAGAAACAAACAGGAAGACGATTTCTACAAATGGGCGACAAGGCTATCGTTAAGTATGGGCTTAAGGCTGAATGAGATTTGCCAATTAGAAAAAGCTAACTTTCAGGAAGTGGACGACATTTTGTGCGTTCAAATCGCCTCTCTTGAAGGCCAGCGAGCAAAAACCAAGTCTTCAAGGCGTACCCTACCCATTCCACAAAAGATACTCGATTTGGGCTTTGAGGATTGGTTAGCGTCACGCCCTGACAAAGGTATAATCTTTAATCTCAGTTCCAAGCGTTCAGTCGGCTACCTTTCGAGCAAGATTTCACAAGAATTCAACAGAACACTTGTCCCAATGGGCATACGCAAACCAGACGGCAACGGACAACAGCCCTACACCTTCCACAGCTTCCGCCACACATTCAGAGACGCATTTAGAACCAAAGCGCAACAGATCCCCAAAGAGATCGCCGAAATACTCGGAGGCTGGACAGTCGATAAAGTCTCAGTAGCCGACAATTACGGCTCAGGCTTGCCCGTAGTAGAAAAGAAAAGGTACTTGGATTTGATAGAATTTGAGGAATTTTAGGGCTTACTCGATTTTTCTTTGTGCTCTTGCTTACCCGTTCATGTAGCTTTAAGCTTATAAGGTGTTATAATCTCCCCTTCTTTGATAATTATTTTTAGCTTAAGGAAGTGCTATTATGAAAAAAAATCGATTAATTAACTCTTTGCTGGCTGCCGCCTTGCTATGTTCACCTTTGGTATCGGCAAAAAGTGATACCAACACCTATCCGATTGCAGCCTATACACTCCATGATTACGCTGAACATTTAGGCTTAGACATTCAACAGTACATGAAATTAACTGGCGCAATGCGGGGCAATATAGACACGGTAATAGGGTTTAAATATGAGTCGATTCGAGATAAACCCGCTTATATTGAAATGATGAACTTGATGAACTCGGGTCAGGACGTGCCGCATAAATTGCAAAATGAAGTCAATTCAATGTTTCGTCATAATCTTGATAACCTTGCGGACTTTGTTGGTGTTCCTAAAACGCAGATTTCCGATATTGTCAAAAAGTACAATCAAATGGTTAACACCGTTAACTCCCTCGAAAATATCAGATTAGCTCGACAAGACGACCAATCTTACACTATTCAGGTAGACGAAATTGAGAGAATTGTAGTCACTGCTCCCTTGGACAGTATTCATTTAACCTCTTCGGGCCTTTACACCCTTTATACTTACGAAATATGGGATTATGGTATTGAGGTAGGTGGTGGTTCACGAGTTTCAGTACAAGCTACCTTTGTCAATTCAGCAGATGGAAGTACTTTTGGTACGCAAAGTTGGGCAGTGGACAGGTTCTCAGCAGCGCCAACTGAAAACCTTGTTTGTAGTAGTACAGAGTGTGAACTAGCTCCATTATAACCAGAATCTTATTCACACTTTTTGAATTACTTCCGTGTTCAGAGCAGATCATTTTTTAAAGCCGGTTTGCTCTGAACGCTAAGTAACAAGGCTTTCGGAATTGTCCCCTCATTAAGAAGAAAGATCCCCCAAGATAAAACTTCAACTTATTAAGACCTTAAGATAGCTTACTTGGTTGTCACTGTTTGATAGCCTTTGAATTAATCCACAAGATAAGTCTTAAATAGCCTGTCTGTTGGCTGGTGGACGACCTGAAAAACCTACTCAGGTACGTCTTTGGTTTGAGACATTAGGCATTGTCCCCTCATTAAGGAGAAAGAACCGCCAAGACAAACTTCAACTTATTAGGATCTCTCTAAGATCCCTTAAAGATCAGTCTCTGAGATAACCTATAGGTAATAGACCTAAGCTTATTAACTTACTAGCATCATTCAAAGATTCCTTATCTCTAGGATCTTAAGATCCCCTAAAGATCAGTCTCAGAGACAACCTATAGGTAATAGACCTAAGCTTATTAACTTATTAGCATCACCCGCCAAGTCATATCTTTAGACATAACCTAGTGTCTTAAGACCCTAACTTACCAAGATCCCTTAAATCTGAGAATCATCCGTGAAATTACCCCAGAGTTATTTGTCTTCTGCGTTGAGTATCATTTCTCCTGATCGAAATCCCTTGAAGCTTGGTTTTCACTTGAAAGCTCTTTTAAAGACACCTTAAAAGAAGTCATTGGACAATCCACGGGTTTTCATTGGAACATCGAGTTCCAAGAACCGAAAGCTAAGCCCCAAGAACCAACGCCAACATGGTATTGATTGCCTTTAACATTCACTTTAAGACACCTTCAACAGTCCAGAAGTGCCAGACGCAGAAAGTCACCAGCAACAAGCAAGTTTTCCCCCGCTAGTCACTTACCCCCAGTTAAAACACACTAGCCCCCGGGGTGATTCCATAGCCCCCTATTAATTCCCTATAGGGTTAGTTATTCGTCTAGGTAATGAAGCCAAGTAATAACCTTAATAGCCCGGGAGACCTGCCATGGAAACAACCCCAAAGAACCAGCGCCCCGGGTATGCCTCTATGCTCTTTCTATGGCATGGTGTCCGACTTTGGCGCATAGTTCACTCTATCATCATTTATCCCGAAGCAACGCCACCAGAGGTACAACAAGAGGGTTAAATGTCACAAGAACACAAGGCGAGCCAACAAGAATAAAAGGCCACCACAGAACCATTCAGAAAGCCTCAAGGACTATTCATATGATGTCTAAGGTACTGTCCAGACGATCCACTAAGGGTAATTCGCACCTCGTCGTTTCATTTCTGGGAGGGATTTTTAGACCACTACTATTTGTTGTTGTCTGGTTAGCTCTCTGGGGCTAGGCATTGAGAAAACCACAATTTCCCAGACAGACAAGGAGGGACAAATTTAGCAACATAGTTTTTAATTGTTCGGTCTAAAGTTTTGTCATCTTTGTGTGATATTATCGGCGCAATTTGTTACCGATAGAGAAAAATTATGTTTGAGTTTGAATTGGACAGTGCCGAGAAGATAAGACGGCGCATGAGATATTTGATCCAGACGGACTATAACGGTGCGGATGACTTTTACCGCCATCTATACGACAACGAGCCTAACGAACAGGAACTAAAGAAGTTTGAAATGTTTTTGCGAAGAGGGGCCGTCAATATTGAATTTATGGATCTGCTGTCTCAGAAAACAAAAATCGGCGAGGTTCCCCTGCACCGACTTTTTGATGTGAATGTGGATAACAAAGTTTTATTCGGTGATTAGCTTCTCAGCCAATACATAAAACGGGCAAATCTTCCGTAATTACTTCTGTCCGGCTCGTAATAACTAAGCTGGATAGCTTCCTTTAACATTGTTAAACCTGCTAAACTTCTGTCGCTAGAGCGCTTATCTCTTGGAGTCATACCATGATAAAGCAAGTCATCTATGGATTTACTTAAGAGTTCTAAAAGCTCGACTTTTAATTTTGAATCTTCCCAGCCATTAACAAAACGTTCTACGTCTTCGCCAATTTCAGCGGCTTCTGTTGAGTCCGTTGTTTCCAGCTTATAGACTTTACCCAAGACAACAGCAACCAGTACGGTAAAGCTGCTAATTGTTGAAATAATATTCTTAATATCCCATAGGAACCATGCTTGTTGTTTCAACATATTTGGTTCAGCAGCACCGTTAAGCGCCATCACATTTCTGTCTACATGAACTGCATAGGTAAGTAGGGCTTCCAGAGCGAATAAAAACACGGTTAAGCCCATCATTACAGTTAATTTCTTTCTGTTTAGGTAAAATAATCCAGCAGCAATAATGCCCTGTATTGCAGCGAAGAACAGATAATGTACTTTGACTAACTCAACAGAGGGCAGCGGTATAAGCCACGTTGAGTTAATAAAGTGAGTTGCAGCGTACATGAACAATACAAACAAGCTACTGCGATACAAGTTGTCACGGGATTTGGTGTAGTTAAGGACGCAAGCCCCGATTAAAAGCAGAATCCATAAAAGGGATAATGCAAACGCGAGTGAAATACTCATCTTTATTCTTGTCCTCTAATTATCAGTCTTGTGTTGAAGTGGGATGACCACCACCAAAACCAACACCCAAGGTTGTGATTGTGTTAGCGCTATTTGGATCGCCGCCGCCAAATCCTGCACCGTGGGCAATGTAGATACTTTCTTTATCTTTAACTTCTGGATGACCCCCGCCAAAACCTGCCCCCGAAACATTCAGCCAAGGAAAAAGACTCGATAGCCAATTATCCGAAGCGTGAACAGGCGTTACAGCAAGCAATCCAAGTACCACAAAACTACATAACTTGATCTTTTTCATAAACTTAGCCTTTAAGATAATAAGTAAAAGAAAAACGGTAAGCATCCTAACCCGAAATACAAGTCCCCATCAAGCTATGGTTAATTTTAATGGCGGCGTTTTTATCTGTGTGCAAGCAGGTAGTTAAGGACTGTTATTTACACGGGCGGCGTTAGCCGCTGGTGGACATCTTCCAAGTGAGGCAAAGAAGTTTTTCGCCTTAAAGGCATCTGTAGCATGAAGCGGTACAATCTAGCTTGTCTGTAACACTGGCGCTTTCATTCGGTTTCAGCCCGTCAAGAGCAAACATTTAGAAAAACCAAAACATTAAGTTTTATTAGTCATATGGATACAAAATTAATCAAAATGTATTCAGCAATGAACAAAGTCAGCAACAAAGACTGAACATTAAAAATTATTCTACAGCCTCGGGAAATACTCCGGGGCTTTTTTAGCTTGGCTCAAGCTTTATCCAGCTCTTTCGACAACACCGAGAAATTTCTTTTTCAGCATTGATAACGTAGAATCCCTTCTCCTTTCTCTGGTTATTGGCTAAGAGTCGTTAAGCCATATAGAATTAGCGTTGTATTATGTCGAAAAGAACACCTGAACAATTTTACGCTTATCAGACCAACACATGGCACAAGTTAGATAAAATGCTTCCTCACGTTGAAGAGATGCGCCGCATTCGAAGCACAAAGAGGCTGCTTAAAGTCTATTTTGTGGTTGTTCTGCTGGTGGCGGCTATAGGAGATTTTTTAGGTGGAATCTATATGACCCTTGTTGCATTTAGCTTTATGTTCCATTGGGGCTTTTTGTATTATAAGAGTAACAAACGCTTGGAGCAGCATGAGAAGGACTCAAGGCCAATCATGCAAGAATATCAAAAGTATATGAATAACCGAGCAGACATTGCAGGAGTCGAGAGACCATATAAAAAGCTGGTAGAGCCAATCTCTGAGGATTCACAGGCGTAACAATAGAATAATATGACCAAACAAACACCACCTTTCACAATAACACCAACCATCATTAAACTGATTTCCAGCATTAGTGAGAGCTTAGGGCGTTTGTCTGTATTACAGGAAGAAAAGGATCTTCGCCTTCGGCGCTTGAATCGCATTCGCACCATTCAGGGGTCATTAGCCATAGAGGGTAATACCCTGAGCCAAGAACAAATAACCGCGATACTGGACGGTAAACGCGTAATGGCCCCTCCCAAAGATATTCAGGAAGCGCGTAACGCTATAAAAGCCTATGAGCAATTTGAAAGCTGGCGACCTGCCAATGAAGCGGATTTATTAAAGGCACATGAAATTCTTATGGCTGGCCTTATAGACGATGCTGGTCACTACCGTAGCGGTAACGTAGGCGTTATGAATGGTGACAAGGTGGTTCATATGGCTCCGCAAGCCGAACGGGTACAAATGCTAATGTCCGACCTGTTTAACTGGTTTGGTTCCACAGAACAACACCCACTAATTGCAAGTTCTGTATTTCATTACGAGTTTGAGTTTATTCACCCATTCGCAGACGGAAACGGACGCATGGGGCGTTTATGGCAAACCTTAATACTGAGCCAGTGGAATCCCTTGCTTTCCCAGTTACCCGTTGAAAGTATGGTTCATGAATACCAAAACGAGTATTACCAAGCCATTAACTTAAGTACTCAAAGAACGGACTCAAGCCCCTTCATTGAGTTCATGCTTAGTACCATCTTAGAGACCATCAGAAGCACCAACCCAAGTATTACCCCCCAAGTTAGCCCCCATGTCACCCCCCAAGTTAAATCATTGCTTAAGATAATGCTAGAAAAGGAAACCCCATTAAACCGAGAAGAACTACAGCAAGCCTTACAACTGAAAGATCGTAAGTCATTTAGAGAACGCTATTTAAAGCCAGCATTAGAAAGCGGACTGATTGAAATGACCATTCCAGACAAGCCAAAAAGCAGATCGCAACAATACAAACTTACCGAATTAGGTAGGTCATAAACAATAGACTAAGCTATAACCTCAAGCCCTTTTTTCTCAGCTAATGACAGCACTTTTAAAGCAGCTTACTTTTGCCTTGTTCCCATTTTTTAACAAGCTTATCACTTACATTCAAAAACTGGACGAATACTGGCTGAGACAAGTTGTACTTGAGTCTCAATTTCTTTACTTGTTCAGCATTAAATTCATGAATACTGGTCAAGCATAGAGCATCCAACTTGCAGAGAAATCACTACCTAATAGCTGGATGTGGTAGTACCAAACCACGTTCCAGTTGTTGCAACAAAATAAGAACCTTCGCACCCTTTTCGACTTACCCCATATTGCCAACTAGAATAAATAAAGCTCATTTAGACAAAACAAAAGACATACAGCCTAAACCAAGCTTTTAACGTTCAGGCTCATACAGGGACAAGGTGCAATTTAATGTTTGGTTTTAGTTTTACCGTCGTTGATATTTTGCAACTCGGATTTTCTGGGTTCGCTTTCCTTTTAGCTTATTTAGCGTTTTTGCTATTACGCAACGAACAAAAAAGAGATATTCCAGTAGAAGGGTTTCTGCACAGAATAGAGCTTTTCATGGGGCTTTCTATCACTCTAGCAGTCCTTACAATTATTTCTCCAATCATTAAAAAACAATTAGAAGAAAAACCAAACCCGTTAATGGAAGCAGCCATTGAATCAGCCAAGAATAGAAAGCCACTACCACTAGAATTTGTTGAAAGCCAGATAGCAGAACTTACTCAAGGCCACAATAAGCGGCTTGAATCACTCTACAGCCACAGAACCAGCGTAGAGAAGTCGATTGATGCCACAACCGACGAGAACAAAATCAGGGAGCTTGAAAAAAGCCTTCGCCGCATAGACCAGCATATCAGGGACGAAAACGGAGAATACAACTCCAAAATATCAAAACTCACGTACTCGCTGTGAATTGAATAAAAACACGAAGAAGAAGCAGCAGAAACATATTCAGCCTTGGGACTCTTCCCGAGGCTTTTTTATTGATAATGACCACACATTCAGGTATTCCAGCTCGAAAAATAACGAAATAACATTGCTACACTTAAATTGATGGGCTGTTTTTTATGCTCCAATTTTCTTTACATCTCTAAAAGTCTGGTAACTTCAAGTTCAGGCACTTTAGTAAACAACATGCCTAATTCTTAGTTACTTAATATGATTAGAGAGATTTAAACAATGATAATTTCTATTGAAATCGAAATTCCGAGGCTATTAAAGCTATTCATAAACTACAAAGCGAAAGCGCCGGAAAAATAGACAAATTTTACTCTTAATGCCCCCAGCTTCGGGGGCTTATATCAACAAATAATGACACCAATCAGCAAACTTTCTCTCTATTCAATATATGCTATGATTAAGCACATGAGCGCCTTGGAACAACTTCAACTCTCTTTCTTTGTTATTGGTATTATCTCAATGGTGATTGCCTCTATTGCTCACGTCTTTAACATCTACGCAAAACTGTCCGACTGGACATATAAAAAAAGCCTAAATTAACAACTTAAGTTGTATTTCAAACAAAGATACTTGTTTTTTAAAGTAAAAGTTAAGTTTTGGTTTAAATTTCAATTTTAAGTTGAAATTTATAAAGTTTATTTCAAGTTAAAGTTGAACCCTTAAAGCTCAATTTAGTACAAAAAGTCCCCACTCCCCCTTGAATTGAACTGTATAAATCCTCATATATTTTGTGTGTAGTTGTAACCGTAAAGGTATTCACACAGGAACTTGAATATTACAACTTAGAGGTTTTAAACATGTCAGATAAAGACTACAACGTATACAAAGACAAAGGTGGAAAATGGAAAGGTGAAAGGCAGGGAGCAAGCCGAGCTAGTGTAGTTGCAGATACTCAGAAAGATGCTTTTCAAAAGACAAGAGAACTCGCAAAAAATGCAGGCTCCGAAGTTTCAATACACAGAGGGGATAACGGTCAGATCAGGGATAAACACAGCTACGGTAACGATCCAAAGAAAATCAAAGGATAAGTAGTAGTTCAAATAAAGGTTCATGGTATCCATGAGCCTTCTAATCATTAACAGCTATAAAAAATCAGAGTAAAAAGATGAAACTGAATTCAAGCTGTGAAGCATCTTCAAATTTCTTCTTAAGAAATAAAAGAATGTTTCTGGACTCTTGTGTCATTAATGAGTTGCACAAAGATCCTGAAATTAAGGAGCTTATTGAATTGGCTGGACAATACTACTCAACTTATACAGCGGCAGTATCAATGCTTGAGGTCGGATTTGGCCCGACAAATAAAGCTGATGTAAATCAACGAAAGGCAGCAGTTGAAATGTACATAGGTGAAAATATTCAAAAAGTAAATGCTAATAATGTTGATCAATTAGATCGTTTACACGCCAGAAGACCGGGAACAACATTCTTATATATTCCAAGTGAGCATGATTGGTACGGAGCGAGACATAAATTGATTCGCTGGATGGATGACGAAGGAGCCGGAGGAAATGCAGCAAGAAAACAAGCCAATGATGCACTAATTTACTCTTGCGCTTGGAATGCAAACTCTTTTTTGGTAACTGAAAACCTCAAAGATTTTAGTAGGCTAAACCGAATAATGCTTAAGGAAAGCGGGGGACAACTTCCCATTTTCACAATAAATGATCTTAAAAGAGCGTTGGATGAAGAAGTAACATTTCCTGAAAACATAGATAATTTCCAGTAAAGATATCAAAGGTTCGCAAACAAAGTTAAGGACTGCGGTTCAGCTCCCCTTCCCGCATTTGAACCGAAAAGCTGTTCGAATAGGTCTAGTACTTTTTGGCCGTACTTCGGGTACTAGAGTTAAGACCAAACAGTTGCTTTCCCATTGTTTTTATTGTACTTTTTATGAAGTTTGGCTTCGGTATTGGGTGCTTCCTCCCCCCTGCTCCACCACATAAAGTACCACCAAGCCCCTAATTATAGGGGCTTGGTGACTACTCACCCACTGCAAACCCACCCAAAAATGACACGCAATGACACGCATATGACACGCGCTCAGACTTCATATCGAATATTGAATAAGGGTTCCAAACCCTACGAGCAATGCACACGCCCCCAAAAAATGACACTCGATTGCTTTCAAGTTCCATTATTCTTGGTAATCTAATAGCTGCCTAAATTAACCGTATAACCATAAATGAAAAATTTGTTTAAAGCATTACTACTCACAATTTCTTTCTTTGCTTTTTCTGCGAGTGCAGGAAGTGGTGGAGGCTTAGAGCCGCCAACTTGTAAAGATTTTGTCCAACAACATATCAAAGGGTTTGAACTTATTGTTTTGTCGGATCTCCTGCCCAGCGCCAAGCGAGAAGAAGCTACTAGAGAACTAAATCTGATTAAGGCTTTACGTTTTCAAAAATCAGAATGTGAAATTCTTAAGGGCATAGAAAGAAGGAAAGAAAAAATAGGTGGTTAAAATTCCGTTGGGTTTTACCGATATCTGGCAGAGCATATAAAAGTATGTTCGAGTGAGACCAATTTAAGACCGAAACGCAAATCCTGTCCGAGCAGAATTATTGCCGAACCATTTTACTCCGTGATAGCCTTCCTTCATTCCCAATCATCTTAGCTCACACCATGACAGATAAAGATAAGGAATTTGTGCAGAGTCACTATGAACAAGGCAAGCTCTACAACTTAGAAGCAGTACGACTATGGCAGCAGGGCAAATACGCTTGGAATGCATGGGTTGAGAAGAACACTGAATGTGATATAGATTTTTCAGAAGTGAATTCCAACCAGTTAAGAGAGCACATCAAAGGTAGAGTGATTAGCTTTTCCGGGTTTCAGTTTCCTAAAGGGGATGTGGATTTCTCCTGGGCCAGCTTTGGTGATGGGAATGTGAGTTTCTCCAGTGCCAGCTTTGGTGATGGGGATGTGAGTTTCCTCGGCGCCAGCTTTGGTGATGGGCGTGTGAATTTCTCAGAGGCCAGCTTTGGTGCGGGGATGTGCGTTTCTTGGGTGCCAGCTTTGGTGATGGGAAGGTGGATTTCTCAAGTGCTAGCTTTGGTGATGGGGCTGTGGATTTCATCAGTACCAGCTTTGGTGATGGGGCTGTGGATTTCATCAGTACCAGCTTTGGTGGTGGATATGTGAATTTCTGGGATGCCAGCTTTGGTGATGGGCTTGTGTCTTTCTCCGAGGCCAGCTTTGGTGATGGGGATGTGGATTTCTCAAATGCCAGCTTTGGTAAAGGGGATGTGAATTTCGTTGAAGCCAGCTTTGGTGATGGGAATGTGAATTTCTCCGATGCCAGCTTTGGTGGTCACGTGGATTTTCAATTAATAAGCTCCAATGGAAACCTCATTTTTAGAAACCTGAAGGAACCCGAAAAAATCCGTTCCTTTACGATGATGGGGACCGCAGTAGATGGGCTTCTATCTTTGTCAGGCAATACTTTCAACTGTATACCTGATTTGACTGAAACCAGTATAAAACACGATGTGGAACTACAAAATCTAAGAGTTCATTTAAAACGAAAGAGCCTTGGTTGGAAAGGATTATGGTCTGAAAAAGCGGACGATTCAGGAGATATAGAACGGCTTAGAAAGCTTAAACAAATAGCTGAAAACAACAAACACCATGAAGCGGCATTGAGGTTTCACGCCGATGAAATGAAAGCAAAGCGCTGGAATAAAATAAATGGTGGTGGTATCGGATTCTTTAGCTCGGTGCTTGATTTACTATATTCAGCAGTATGTAACTACGGACAATCTATATTTCGCCCAATAACAGGGCTAACACTTACTTGGCTTGTCTTCCTTCCAATCTACTGGTTCATGACTAAAGAACTGGCAAAACAGTTAAATCCTTTGGCAATAGATTGGGGGGAGCTTCTCGTATTCACTGCTACCAACCCTTTGCCTTTTCTCCCAATAGCAAAAACAATAAGAGAAGTGGTAATAGATAAGTACTTTGAACCTAGCGCCCTCTTATTCGCAACAATGAGTGTACAAGCAATAATAACTCTAATATTTATATTTCTGATTGGTTTGGGGATAAGGAACCGATTTAGGATCTAAATAGCGTTGGCGAAAGTACCTTGTTATTCCTGCTTGGCATCAACAGAAGCTTCCAATTTTTTCTTTGCACAGTTTCTCTGTTAATTGCTGCAAAAAATGTACGCGCTCTGCCAGCCAAACAAGCTCGTCTTTGGAGATTTGATAATGCTCGGAATAACGCGCATCAACGTATGCATTCTTTAATAACTGAAAGCAACGACGATGATTCTTACTTTCCTGAGGGAACACTTCGGCAACGCGTTCATCTTGTGAAATAGCGAGCGAATTAAGCCGCTTTAAGTTGTGGGTATAGGGTTTGTAGTTGGTTAATACCAGCAGTAAACATGCATAGTAGCGTTCTGTGGCTTGGTGGAGTTGGAAAGCGGCATTATTATAGTCAGGAATATTAAGTGCATTTTCATATTGAATATAAAATGTTCTTGCACCCCCATACCACTGGCTATAACTTTTCTCAGCAATGACCTTATATTCTTCGGACGTTAAATTACCAGCTTCCGCCAGCTCGCGTTTATCAACCTCATAAAGTGCAATGCCTTCACGTTTGATATCGGTAAAAAAGTACTGTCCATTAACTAATGCATCGTTCACTTCTTCAAGCGTATGAACCAATATATTTAAGGGCTGGCGTACTCGCAATGCAATGCGGTCTTCGGCGGTGTGCCATATCTTATATTCTTCAACGAGTTCTTTGTTGTTCACAATCACCAAAATGTCATAATCGCTAACATAACCGTGAGCGGGGTTATTTACCCATTTCCCAGTGGCATGGCTACCGAATAGAATAACTTTTAATATTCTGCCGTGCTTTTTCTTACTGGTAGCAAACTCAGTCACTTGTTCAAATTCATCACGAAGGATCGTGACAATATGAGATAAGTTCTCTTGTCTGGATGCGGGTAAGTGATCAATATTTTTATTCATGCCGCCATACTACTATTATCAATGACTTAGTTCAAAACCGAACATTACGCTCATCGTTTAAACTCACAACCCAAAACGGCGGTTAACAACATCAAGTAAAGCTATTTGATATTAATATCACCGCTATTGTCTTTGCCAACCTGAACAACATTGTTACTACTACCTTCCACCGACTGGTTAACATCGGGGCTTTCTTTAAGGGTTTTCTGAGCACGGCGAGACTGGAAATACTGCAAAATGCCAACCAGTAGACTTATAGCACCCACAATAGCTGCAATAATGGCGACTTGAATCCCAGTACTTTGACTTAAAAACCCGCTCATTCGCTCCCCTCCGCAGAAGTTGAAGCTTCATTTAATCCACTTAGCAATTGTTGCACCTTCTTTATTTGTGGTTCAGCACCAAGTTCTTCGAACAACTTCAAACTTTTTTGCCATAGCGCTCTAGCCTGCTCCAATTCGCCGCGAATCTGATAAACATTCCCCATATTGCCATAATCGAACGCCATTCCTTCCTTGCGACCCAGTTCTTTTTCAATAGAGAATGATTTTTGATACATCTCAAGCGCCTTGTCTAGCTCGTCGCTAGCCTGATAAACAATCCCAATATTAGAATACTGGATAGCCATACCTTCCTTGCGACCCAGTTCTTGATTTATCGTCAGAGCTTGCTGATACATCTCAAGCGCCTTGTCTAGCTCGCCGCGAGTCTGATAAACAATCCCAATATTAGTATACTGGATAGCCATACCTTCCTTGGGACCCAGTTCTTTTTCAATAGAGATTGATTTTTGATACATCTCAAGTGCCTTATCTAGCTCGCCGAGAATCTGATAAACATTCCCAAGATTACCCAATGCCACGGCAATCAGGCCATTATCTTGCTGGCGCTCACCTAGCGCCTTCATCTGAATGTAAGCCTTTATTGCGTCATCCAGTTGCCCCAACCTTCGATGTAAATGCCCGGCCTCATTCCAGGCATCGGCGAAATCCGGGTCTAGCTGTGTCGCGCGTATAAAATCGGATAAGGCCGCATGGGTAGCCGCATGGGTATCGGTTGCAAAGGATAATGCGCCTTTTTGATAATATAACTTGGCCAGTTGTTTAACAGCCCCCTGATTTACCTCAATTTGCTGGATAAGTAGCGCTTTGGCTTTCTCGGTATTACCCGTATCAATAATGGCTTGTAATGCGTCATCGACGACATTGTCAGGCAGCGAGTGGGATTGTTTGGCATTGACCAAACCGAGAATGGTTTCGCTATGGGCATGAACAAGACTCTCTCGCTCTTCCCGACTTGACTGAACAAGACTCTCTCGCTCTTCCCGACTTGACTGAACAAGACGTTCTTTTTCATCGTCCAATTGTTGGACAAGTACAGCCAACGCTTGCTGCGCATAGGGGGCATTAATAATGGTGATATCGCCATGATTATCCCTAGCAATCTGAAGAACAGTGCTATCTTGGGTAGCGGTGACTTCTTGTTTGTTTCCCAAAAAGCCAAACATACGTTTTAAAAGGTTCAGCATCAAAGCGTTTCATATGGTTTATTTAATATCCATACTAATGGGTTGCAAGCCTATTTTCAATTGCCCTTTTTGCATTGCAACTTGCTACCAGTTAGCAAGTTGCAGCCGGATAAAAGCCTGTTCAAAAAGCTCATTACGCTGGCGAATAAGTGCTTCCATTTGTGTGCGTTTTTGTGAAGAAGACAATCGAGTGTTGCTATCTACCGCTCTAATTCGTTTACTTAACAACCATCGTCTGAAGACGATGGGTTAAAAATGCGGACTGAAAGTCCAGCGTTTCGGCTAAAGCCGATAGAGCTATTCAACTTCAAATTGGTCATTGTCTTTACGCTCAAAATGATGCTCTAAATATTCCTTTATCATTTCTTTTGTCAGCTCTCCTGCCGTAACGCAAAAATAACCTCTTGACCAAAAATGCTGACCCCAATAACGCTTCTTCAACACCGGATATTCTTGAAATAGCTTTGACGAACTTCTGCCTTTTATTCTCCGCATTATATCCGAGGGGGACAATGTCGGTGGTGCCGAGATGAGTAAATGTACATGATCCTTACTAACCACACCTCTCAATATTTCTATCTCTAAGCGCTCGCACGTCTGCCGTATCAGCTCTCTAACTCTCAACCCTACATCACCAACCAGTACTGGATAACGATATTTCGTCACCCATACAAAGTGGTACTCTATTTTGTGCTTTGCATGCGAACTTGTTCTATATTTCATCCTCTCATCATAAATGCAACCGCTAGCTAAAAGCTACCCGTCTGAAGACGGGGGATTTAACCCTTAAAACGGACGATTAAAGTTTCCGGCTCGGCGCTGTATTCGATTCAGTGGAATTCTGGCACGTAATTGCTCGGCTCTATTTTCAAATAACGCTTGGGCTCTTTGTGGCTGGTGAGCATCCAATGCAGCCTTATAGCTTCCGTATGCTTCTTGCGCTTTGTGCAAAGATTCATAAAAGCGTTGTTGATACATAGTGTTCGACTTTTCCTTGCCCCCTTGAAACACGGTTTTAATAAGGGGCCAATCTGCTACCGGGGTATTTGCCTTTACTCTGCCTGTCATTATTCGAGCAAGATGGTCGGATAAGCCAAGCACATAACTACCAAGCGTACCGGTATAACCTCTGACAAGGTGTTCAACTTGTTTGGGGGAGATGCCTAACGCGCTTGATGCTTTACCAATTAATCGGGCGGTATCGCTGGTGTGAATACTGTATCGGTCTTCGGTTTCTTTGTTCTTGTCCCCAACCCCTTCGATACTTCTACCGGTGAACATGGATTTATTCATCATGACTTCCAGTGTTGGTAGTACAAATTGTGGAATAGGATTTAGTGCCAAAGTGGAAAACACTGAATGCAGAGCTGATTCACCCAAGTCTCTGGATGATTGGTTGCCAGCCCCGAAATTAAACAGCCGTTCCGGCAGGGTTCCGAAGAGTATTCCAAGCTCAAACGGTTTAGGTACTCGTATATGCCCACCGCCTCCCTCACCAAGAAAGAAATGCCAATGGGCGTCTTTATCCCACTCGGGTAATTCTTTATAACGTTCATCGTCGCCGTTCATTGCGGCAAGGGCAATACTGAAACCGGCCACCTTCATGCCTTTCATGGCAAGGTCGCGACTTAATACTTTGTATAGCTGGTCATCACCTTCTGCTTTTGCGGCCCTGCCTAGTTTGTACAAGCCCTGCAATCTGGCATTAAAGAATGGCAACATATCAATAAGTGTTGCCATGGCATCGAAATTACCTTTAAGGGAGTAATCCATTAAGTCCTTGGATTCAAACAACGCTTGGCGTTTACTCTTACCTGTCTCAATGGCTTTGTTATACACCACAACCCGGTTAGCGTTTTCAATCTTGTCACTGACTTGACGGTATTTTTCAAAGGTTTCAAGAAACTTATCTTTGCCGTAAACCAGCGTGCCTATATGGCTGTCAATTTGGGACTTATCAAATCCCTTGGTTTTTAGTGAACGCCTGATTTGTTGCTGCGCCGCTTCGGGGTCGGCACCGTGAATGTATCCACCTTGAAAAGCGGCACCGGAAGCAATTAAATCCCAATATTGGTCGTCACCTTCCCAAGAGGCTTTTAAACCTTTCCAAGTATCAACTCCTAGCTTGGCACCATCTTTATTGACCATCCAGGCATGGGCGGCATCACGGATAAAATTTCTTAAAATGAAGTCTGGGGAAAGGGTGACGCCAGTGGTTAAAAAGCGCTTGGCGGCGCGAGAAATCCTATTAAAAATAGACTGGCTACCAACGCCATTAACCTGCATTAATCCACGTAACAGTGACGCATCATTCACAAAATAGTGAGCAGGTCTGCCGTTTTCCATCACTCTTATTTTTTGGCGTTGTGCCAGCTCTTTACTGGTCAGTTCCCGCAGTAGTTCGGGATTGTCGTCCCTGTCCATGTAGCCCGTACCATTAAGGTTGTTAGCCACTTCACGGGCGGCGTTGTTTTTAATTGCCGCATCAATCATTGATACCTGTCGTTGAATGATGTTCTGAAGCAAATCATTAGTAGAGCCCTTGCCACCAACAAGCGCTTTAATCTTGGCGCTTTGTCCCACTATTCCCCTCTTGGTCACGCCTTTTTTAGTAATAAAAGGCGCAGTGATTTGCTTAACGACATCAGTTAAATCTGGGTTATCTAATTCTTGCTCACGGAAAAAAGGGATATACCACTGTTCATCTAAACCCGCCCTTTGCTGTTTAGATATCAAACCCGCTTCTTGAGCAAGGTCGAGGGTTGCCGAATTGATTTTGTTGTACTCTTGGCGTACTTGTTCAAATAGCGCCTCATGTCCTTTAGCCTTAGCTTTAAGTGTTGCGATATCCTCAAGCGTTAAGTTGTTCTCACGGCCTTCTTTGGCTAGGTTTTCGGCGCGATGGGCCGCCATCCAACCAAGCCAATGATTAAGCCCGTCACCTTCTGGCAACATGCCAAGCACTTCAAGCAACCCTTTGGTATCTTTTTTGATTGCGGTTACGCCATCCTTCCATTCCAAAGCGCCACGATGAAAAAGCGCATGCAGCCAAGCCCTAAAAGATGGCAAGGTTAAAACCTACCAAGTCACCCCAGCCTAATGGGCTATCAAGGAATTCGTTCGACGCCGCTGATATAGCGGCGTTTTTGTATTTGTTGTTTAAATTTTAGCGTCGTGCACTTATTTTATTCATTAAGCAGCTTTTTTAAACGAGAATACGAGCATGCAAAACACCGCTCCTAAATCGATCATCAAACATTGGATAGAAGCCTTTAACAAGGCTGATTTGAATGCATTGGCTGAGTTATATGCCGACGATGCGATCAATCATCAGGTAGCGGAGTCTCCAGTTGAGGGGAAGCAGGCAATTCGTAAAATGTTCGAAAACGAATTTAGCAATGCTAATATGGTATGCATTGTAGAAAATCTATTTGAAGATGGTGAATGGGCCATTTTAGAATGGAAAGATCCACTTGGTTTAAGAGGGTGTGGTTTCTTCCAAATCGAAAACGGGAAGATAATATTTCAAAGAGGATACTGGGATAAATTAACGTTTTTAAGAACCCACAAACTTCCCATACCTCAAGCGTAAAATAGATCGTTACAGCAGTTATTGGTCTAAAACTTCAGTTTTAATTTGTACGCTCCCGGCGCAAAAAAAATGGGACTAACAATATGAATAGAAATGATCCACAGCAAGATTGTGACTTTACCAACGAAATGTCTCAGTTAGATGGACTTAAACCTATAAAACCGGTGAACCAAGTTTATCATAACCGTTCTGAGTCAGACCTATTGGCAAAGCAACTGAAAAGGGAAGCTATAGAGAAAGAACTGGGAAGCTATCGAAATTATCTAACGACAGAAGCCGTTACACCGGTTGCGCCCGATGATATCTTGTCTTACAAGAAAGATGGTGTTCAAGAAGGCGTTTTCAAAAACCTACGTTTGGGTAAATATGCCATTAATCAGGCACTAAACCTACAGGGAATGAATTTTAAAAAAGTTCGTGAAAATGTTTTCAAATTTGTCATTGATAATTATCAAGACGGGAATCGCTCCTTATTGATTAAGCATGGCATGGGAATAAATAGCAAACCCTACCCAGGCTTTATTAAAAGCTACATTAATCAATGGCTATGTAGTCTCCCTGAAGTTCTAGCATTTCATACAACCATAAAACAGCATGGCGGATATGGTGCTGTATATGTATTATTAAAGAAAAATGAAAAATCCAAACAAGAGAATAGAGAATTACACAAAGTTTTCTGATTTTAATGCTTGTTGAATCGTAGGGTCTGCAGATCTTTAACCGACTAATGATGACCTATAAAGGCTGAAGTAAATCGCAGGCAAGCGGAAAGTGAAATGCGTGATCATTCCAATTGGGGTGGTAGGGAATCGAATCGAAGCTTACTTTGGTTGACTAACTTCAGTGACTAATACACTTGAAGAGGCCGACGTACTAACAACAGCAGATACGATCAAAACAATCACTGCGAGAAGCACACCTATCAAACCAAAACCTCTGGATGAACGATTCATAAATATCTCAGCTTTTATTATTCTAATTATCAGCAAACACAAACTGCATGAGCCTTATTCCGCAAGGGTTACAGCAAATACAACCTTTCAAGGCCAAATAATATACAACGAATTGTAATTTAACAACAACTTGATGAAAAAAAACGAAATTATTGTTGATTTATGGAAGTTGTTAACAATTTCGGGCATATTTCACACCCAATCCATACAATTTCAACACAAATTTAACATTTCAATTCCAATTTATTTCAGAAAAATAACACTATCAGAAATGCTAACGCTCAAAAAAATGTCAGCCTGCATGCACCAAAGATTAAATACAGCCAACTTTTTTATGGCACAAATAAATAACTGCACCATATTAATGACGGCTCACTTGATAAAACAAGCCTCTTTAACTATCCATATTTTCAGTATCTGCTATAGGTAGATGACGTTAGTTTTACGCTAACTCACTAATAAGGATTGGATATGATACCTAAACAATTATTTGAAGGACTGGTTAAGCAAGATCGGCGTGTAAGACGCACTAAAGTTGGTGCTAAAAAACACGACGAAAAACCTAATGGCGAAGAAGTCTCCTTACAATTGGGGCCTTTAACGCAACTGGTCGGAGATTGGGTAAGTTTACCTGGACATGGATGGAATATGATTGCCCTACCCTTTGGAGGGGACACGAACAGCGGTCTCAATTATCGGCTGTTGCTTAATCAGTATGATGAACAACTGAATTTTGATGAATTGGGTGGCCCCGTACCTAATCGCGGAATTACAACGGAAAATGGTCAAACCAAAGAGGCTGATCAATTTCTTGGTGCATTGCAGTATTTTCAACGTGTAACACAAATAGCAGCAAATGATTTCCCCAAAAGTACTTTAGCGGGGAAGCCTGGCGATGTGATTCATGAAGAACCAGGCTTATGGTTACACATGATCAACGAAACCACCGCTGATCTCGACATCGCTCGATTAGGCACTGTACCTCATGGCGATTCGTTAATGGCCATCGGAACTGCCAAAGAGCATCAAGGGGGGCCAGACATTCCTTCCATTAGTGGTATACCAATTGGAGTGTCAGACAACCTAAACAACCCGTATTTAGCCCCTTACGAACACTTCCATACTCACCCTTTTGAAGACCTGTTTGATCCCGTTAATCCGAACAGCTTGTTGGTGGCGGCAAATCAAAGTTTGGATATTCAACGTACTATGGAATTAACGGTGAATACCAATGTGGCAACCGCAGGTATCAGAAACATTCCATTTGTTGTAAAACAGGCCGATGCAACAGAAATGAAGTTTAGTTTTTGGATTGAAGAACTCGCTAAAAAAGACAAAGATGGTGACCCCATCCTGCAACTGCAATATTCCCAATTAGTATTCTTAGATTTCTTTGATAGCCCGCTGGGCAAAGGACTTATTCGCTGGCCTCACGTGAGCATCAATACATTACGCCGCTCAGACCAAATGGAGTAATTGAGTAGACAAAAAAATAATATCGGTGCACCTCTTTGAGGTCATTTGAGCCTAAAAACAAAAAAAGGGCTTTCGAATAATCGAATAGCCCTTATCTAAAAAGCCTAAATTAACCAACCCAAACTCTGGCATTTCGGAACATTCTCATCCATGGGCCATCTTCCTGCCAATCGTCTGGGTGCCAAGAATTGGCAACGGTCCTAAACACTCTTTCTGGGTGCGGCATCATAATAGTTACACGCCCATCTTCAGACGTAACAGCAGTCAATCCCTGAGGGGAGCCGTTAGGGTTTAATGGATACTGCTCGGTCGTATTACCATAGTTATCAACATAACGCATACTCGCTTGAGCAGCATTAGTAATGGCATTCAGATGCTCCGTAGACGCAAATTCGGCTCTTCCCTCGCCATGAGAAACAGCAATTGGCATCTTGGAACCTTCCATTCCTTTAAAGAACAAAGAAGGACTTTCCATTACTTCGACCATCGCAAAACGCGCTTCAAAACGCTCAGAACGGTTAGTCACAAACCGAGGCCAATGCTGCGTTCCGGGAATTAAGGATTTCAAATTAGACAGCATCTGACAACCATTACACACCCCTAAACTAAAGGTGTTCTGATTGCTAAAGAATTGCGCGAACTGCTCTCTAGCACGTTCGTTAAACAGAATTGTTTTTGCCCAACCTTCGCCTGCTCCAAGTACATCACCGTAAGAGAATCCACCACAAGCCACTAATCCTTGGAATTGCTCTAAACTAACTCGTCCCTGCAAAATATCACTCATGTGTACATCTACAGCAGTAAATCCTGCACGATCAAAAGCCGCTGCCATCTCTACATGAGAATTCACACCTTGCTCTCTTAATATGGCGACTTTTGGATTAACACCCTTCAAAATAAATGGAGCAGCTACATCTTCTGACACTGGGAAAGTCAAATCAGCAAACATACCGGGATCGTCAACATCCGATTTCAACGCTAACTCTTCTTGCACACATTCGGGATTATCACGTAACGATTGAATATGATGGGTAGTTTCAGCCCATATTTTCCGAAGTTCACTGCGTTTGGATGTTAGAACGGTACTGCCTTCAAAAGTAAATTCAACAACATCTGTTGTAACGACGTTGCCGATTATATGGCTGCAATCTTGTAACCCATTATCAGCCAATATTGCTTCTACTTTTTCGAGCTCCGAGTTAGGAACCTGAATAACCGCCCCTAGCTCCTCAGAATAAAGAATAGAAACAGAATCGTGACCCAATCCATCTAACTTAACCTCAACACCGCAATGGCCTGCAAATGCCATTTCAGTCACAGTCGTAAACAAACCACCATCCGAACGATCGTGATACGCCCAAATCAGCTTGGCTTTTATTAACGCCTGAATACTATTGAAGAAGCCTTTCAACAATTCTGGAGAATCCAAATCTGCAGGCTCAGAACCCAAACTATTATAAACCTGAGCTAAACAAGACCCACCTAAACGATTTTTACCCTGCCCCAAATCAATTAACATCAGCTTGGAAGCGCCTTTATCGGTGCGTAATTGCGGTGTTAAAGTATTACGCACATCTAACACGCGCCCAAAAGCAGTAATCACCAAAGACAAGGGCGAAATTACCGCTTTTTGAATATCCTCACCGTTACGCTGTTCCTGCCATTTTGTTTGCATAGACATCGAGTCTTTACCAACAGGAATAGTAATTCCCAACGCCGGACAAAGCTCTTCACCTATTGCATGAACAGCTTCATATAAACCTGCATCTTCGCCCGGATGACCGGCTGCAGCCATCCAATTAGCAGAGAGCTTTATGCGATTAAGTGCGCCAATATCCGCCGCTGCTATATTCGTGACGGACTCAGCAACAGCCATTCTTGCAGACGCACCATAATTCAATAATGCAATAGGTGTTCGTTCTCCCATTGCCATTGCCTCACCTTGATAAGTGTCCAGTGAAGCCGTTGTAACAGCAACATCCGCTACTGGCACTTGCCACGGACCCACCATTTGATCTCGACTCACCATGCCCGTTACGGAACGGTCACCAATGGTAATCAAAAATGTTTTTTCCGCTATCGTAGGCAAACGTAATAAACGTTCGGCAGCTTGCTGAACATCTATTTTGGACGAATCAAATTCAACACTCACAGCATCTGTACTTTTAACATCACGATGCATTTTAGGCGGCTTGCCTAGCAATACATCAAGAGGCATATCAATGGGCTTATTGTCAAAATGAGAATCAGAAACCGATAAGTGGGGTTCGGTTATCGCTTTACCCACAACAGAAAAAGGCGCTCGTTCGCGTTCACATATTTGCTTGAACAAGGGTAAATTTTGGTCAGAAACCGAAAGCACATAACGCTCTTGAGACTCATTACACCAAACTTCCAACGGTGACATACCCGGCTCATCATTCGGCACTTTTCTAAGCTCAAATGCGCCGCCCATACCACCGTCATTCACTAGCTCAGGGAAAGCATTCGATAAACCACCCGCCCCCACATCATGAATAAATTGAATGGGATTGCTTTCGCCTAATTGCCAGCAGCGGTCAATCACTTCTTGACATCGGCGCTCCATTTCCGGGTTATCTCTTTGCACTGAAGCAAAGTCCAAATCCTCTTTAGACTGACCAGAAGCCATGGAAGAAGCCGCTCCGCCGCCCAAACCAATGTTCATAGCTGGGCCACCCAGCACGATTAAATTCGCGCCTTCCGTTATTTCACCTTTCTGAACATGCTCATCGCAAATATTTCCTAATCCACCAGCCAACATAATGGGTTTATGATAGCCGCGAACTTCCTCACCATTAAAACTACTCACCTGATTTTCATAAGTTCGGAAATAACCCAGAATATTAGGCCGCCCAAATTCATTATTAAAAGCCGCGCCACCTAAAGGGCCTTCGATCATAATATCCAACGCACTTGCTATACGCTCAGGCTTACCGTAGTTCACTTCCCAAGGCTGCTCAAATCCCGGAATCGACAAATTAGAGACACTAAAACCGACTAAACCTGCTTTTGGTTTGGAACCTTTACCTGTCGCCCCTTCGTCGCGAATTTCACCGCCCGAACCCGTTGCTGCACCAGAAAATGGAGAGATGGCTGTGGGGTGATTATGGGTTTCTACTTTCATCAAGATATGGATATCTTCATGATGATAAGAATATTCAAAATTTCCGTCGCCAGGATAAAAACGTCCGGCTTTAGATCCCTCCATTACCGCAGCATTATCACTGTAGGCAGACAACACGTAGTCACTCGTCTGCTCATAGGTATTTTTAATCATTTTAAACAAGGACTTCGGCTTAGATTCACCATCGATAGTCCAGTCAGCATTAAAAATCTTATGTCGGCAATGCTCAGAGTTTGCTTGCGCGAACATATAAAGTTCAATGTCGGTGGGGTTGCGCTTTAAGCCTTCATAGCTTGTCACCAGGTAATCAATTTCATCATCCGCAAGCGCCAACCCAAGATTAACATTTGCTTGCTGCAAAACGACTTTGCCACCCGATAGGATATCGACCGTCTTGAACTTGGCAGGTTCCGCTTCTATAAACAATTGAGCGGCGTCTTCCATTGAATCATGCACCGCATCAGTCATACGGTCATGAATTAGGCTCGCTACCAGTTTAGATTGCTCGACACTAAGTGGAGCACTGCAAACCAAATAATACCCACAACCTCTTTCCAATCGTTTTATTTTAGATAAGCCGCTGTTGTTAGCTATATCTGTGGCTTTTGAGGACCAAGGAGAAAGAGTGCCCGGACGAGGTGTAACCAAAAAAAGCTGCCCTAAAGGCTCACTTTGTTCCATTTTTGGACCATAAGTCAGCAGTGTTTCAAGCAACTCGGTTTCGTTTGCATCCAACGGCGCGCTAATATGCGCAAAGTGCACATAGTTTGCTGAAAGGGCCGTAACTGGTAAATCCAGTTTTTGCATCGAGGTCAATAGCTTTTCGATTCGAAAGCCGGAAAGTGCCGGTGCACCGCGCAACGTCAACATAATAGCAAATACCACCGTTATAGAATTTTGATTACCGCGAATAGTAGAGTTAATATCTACATATCAGGCCGCATTGACTTTCAGTTTAGACAACGCCTAGCAAAATAAGAGTGAGTTAAGCGTTTATAGCGCTAAATTTGATTTACAAACATCATTGTTCATCAAAAACCCTAATTTTTTAAGCTCAATTCACAACAGCCAGTAGCAAAAACTACCCGCCCAAATTGTTAGATGCTTTTAACTAAAGAACACGACGATTAAGAGCCTTTAAGAGGGGCGCGATTATAGAACAAATCAACTGCCTTGATAAGGAAATTACAAGTAAATCTAATGAATAAGGTGGCAGTTCAAAAGTAAATTCGTCACAATAGACTTTACGGGTAAAAATAATCATAACTCAGTGCCAAAAATACTTCTCAAACTAATAAAAACGAGTCTTTTCTTGTGTTGCATAATCAGTCTGCAATCATGCGATAATCTGTTACAGCCTCAGAGCAGCCTGTCACGGGTGCTGGATCAAGGCGTACTGAAAGTAGGCACGCGATATGGCTCAACAACCTATTACCTTGGCGCTACTGGTTCCGAAGGTTTTGAGTATGAATTGGCCCAAGGGTTTGCCGATTATCTCGGGGTCAAACTGGAAATATTCCCATACTACAATCTCAATGACGTTTTCCCTCAATTACAAAACCAGCATCTGGATATCATAGCCGCAGGTATTACATCAACGCCTCAACGAGCGAACCAATATAAATTTGGGCCGGCCTATCAGATAGTGAGCCAAAAACTTATATTCAAACAAGGCCGAGTGCGTCCAAGAAGCGTTTTGGACTTAAACGGGCAGCTTACCGTCACTGAGGGTAGTAATCATGCTGAAACCTTGCATCACCTAAAAGAGACAAAACCAGATTGGACTCAACTTAGCTGGCGAGAAACTGACAACGAAGACGCCGAAGAACTCATGCAAATGGTTCAAGACGGAAAGCTGGATTATACCGTCGCCGATTCCAATACACTGGCTGTAATACGCAGGTTATATCCAGCCCTCAGCATTGGATTTACAGTCCAAAATGATCAACCCATTGCTTGGGCGCTCAACAAAAATGCAGATGATTCCTTACTTGCTGCGCTTGTAGAATATTTTGGCATGGTCAAAACCAACGGTAAGTTAGCCGTATTAGAAGACAAATACTTTGGTCATATTCGTCAATTTAATTATGTTGATACAACATTATTCTTATCGGCTGCAAGAGAAGTACTACCAACATACCAACCCTGGTTTGAAAAATATGCAACTGACATAGATTGGCGACTCATCGCCACCATGAGCTATCAAGAAAGCCATTGGAATCCCCGAGCTAAGTCTCCAACGGGTGTAAGGGGAATGATGATGCTGACACTTCCCACAGCCAAAGAACTCGGGATAGCTTCCAGACTCGACGCCCAACAAAGTATTCGGGGAGGCACGCAGTATTTTAGAAATTTATTACGACGCATTCCGGAACGAATCCAAATGCCAGATCGTTTATGGTTCACATTAGCCGCGTACAATATCGGGTTGGGCCATTTAGAAGATGCACGCATCTTAACTCAAAAATCAGGCGGTAATCCTGACCTATGGGTAGATGTGAAGCAGCGTCTTCCACTATTGCGCCAAAAACGGTTTTATAAAACCACTCGTTACGGCTACGCTAGGGGTAATGAAGCCGTTGAGTATGTAGCCAACATCCGTCGCTACTACGACAGCTTGGTCTATTTAATGGAAAAAGAGCCACTTTAATCCCCTCTAAAATTATGGCCTATTACTCTTTCATCCACCTTTAATGAAAGTTTTCTGGTTAAAACCCCATCCAATGTGAACTAAATGACTCATCAAGAGTCATACCTATCGATATTAAATTCGTTAATAAATGTGTAAATAGCTTGTATTGCCACGTAATTGACACAATGTCCTGACACACTTACCGAGATAGGGACTGATAAGCCTAAATCTAGGGCTGTTACCAAGAAATAATAAATGGAGGTATAACATTGAGAAAAAAAAATACGATGACAAAACGAAAACAGTTAAACAGCGGAGCGCGCCGCCGACAATTACTCAAACAACTACAGCGCAAACTTATGTTAAGAAGACATAAATTTCAACATCAACTAGACAACGCAGATTGGGCAGAAGCAAGTTAAGCTTATTCCCATTTGCGGCGTCAGCCACTTCCCTTATCTTTATCTCGTTATCTATACTACTGCGATTAACTAAAGGCCCTTCTTTAACGCTTTCTTTACCTTACGACGTTGCTTAAAGAATTCAGAAAGTTTAGCCGCACATTCATCTTTCAGTACATCCGAAACAATATCAATTTGATGATTCAATTGTGGGTGTTGTAACAAATTCATAATGCTACCCGCTGCGCCAGCTTTATAATCATCAGTGCCATAAACCACCTTCGCAATACGGCTATGTACTAAAAGTCCGGCACACATGGGGCAAGGTTCTAAAGTGACATACAACGTAGTATTAACTAATCGATAATTTCCAATTCGTTTCGCTGCTTGTCGAATTGCCATCATTTCAGCATGAGCTGAAGGATCCTTTTGTAGAATAGGTTGGTTCCAACCTTCTCCAATAATCTCGCCGTCAAGAACAACTACCGCCCCAACAGGCACTTCACCCAGCGCAGCTGCACGCTCTGCAAGTTTTAGTGCATATCGCATCCACTTGAGATGTATTTCATTAGACATAATGAACCACTTTGTTAAAAAATTTACTAATTATCTGGTCAAATTAACCAAATCAAAACCACCCCACCTAACAAAAATCCTATAACCAATTGTTTTTTATGAATATTAATTAATGGTTTCATATTTGCTTTCTTAAAACCAAATCTATTCAGCGCATTGGGTAGATTAACTTAAATAATGAGGATTGAAATATGGACTTATCAACTATTGCTATTGTATCCGTTTGTGTTTTTGCTGCGGTCGGATTATACGAATACATATCCGAAAAAAACAGCAGTAACGAGGAAGAATAAACCTCAATTTATTGGCCGTTAATAAAATAACGATTCAGCTTATGGTTGACTTAAGGCCAAGAATAAGGAACATCAACCAAAGCAATAAATACATCATTTATCTATTTCACTATAAAGCTGGACCAAAAGGAGAATGAAAAATGAATATGACGCCAATAGCTATAGTGGCTATTATTTGTTGGGCATTGGTTAGTTTAACGAATACCGTTTTTGGACGCAGAAAATCAAGTTCTCAATCCAAAAGGGTAGATGAAGAAACGGCAAAAACCATTGCTGATCTGCAGGACAGAGTAGCGACTCTAGAAAAAATTGTTACTGATGAAAAATATAATTTAAATAAAGAGTTCGAAAACCTGAAAAACAGTTAAACCCATTATTCGTACTAAAAGCTATACAAACAAATGTACAAATAGCGGCATAATCAGGGAAGTCACAATGCCGCTTAACCCCATTGCTACCGCAGAAAAAACGCCCGCCTCAGCATTCCGACTCATCGCCCTCGCAGTACCAATACCATGACTACCTAACCCTACACCGAAGCCCCGCGCTGACATCTGCTTTATCTTTAACAAATCTAATATAAAAGTACCAAAAGTCGCCCCAATAATGCCCGTAATGATGGTAAGAATAGCTGTTAAGGATGGAATACCCCCTATCATTTCAGATATTCCCATCGAAATCGGCGCGGTTACACTTCGAGGTAACAGACTCAAAATAACTTGTCGGTCAAACTCAAATAACTCAGCCATGGCATAGGTTGTCGTTAACGCAAATATCGATCCCAGAATAACAGCAACAAATATGGCTTTACCATTCTCTACAATGAGGTGCCACTTTTTATAAATAGGAATGGCAAGGGCTACCGTCGCAGGACCAAGCATAAAATGAATAAACTGTGCCCCAGAAAAATAGCGTTCATAATCAACATCAAAAGCCAACAATACTGAAGCCACAATAACAATGCTAATTGCTACCGGATTAACCAGAGGGAAATAATTCGCTTTTTTATAGCAATAATCACCAACCAAATAAGCACCTATGGTCAAGGTAAGCCAAAACAAAGGCTCTGCCTGCAAATACACCCAAATGTCATATAATCGATCTTGGTCGGCCATGCTACTTTCCACCTTCCGTCATTTTTTGCTTTTTAATTCGCCTTCTCTGCATCATTTGCATTAACCAAGCCGAAAAGCCAATCGTGCCTAATGTACCGACAAACAATAAAAGTAATACTTCAAATAACTCTTTTTCCAACAAGGAAATATGCAGAACGACGCCAACGCCAATAGGCACAAAAAGTAATGGCAGATAAGACAAAATACTTTCAGCAGTATGAATAAGATCGTTTTCAACGCTTTCCGTTAACCAGTTATTTTTGAAACGATCAATTAAAAGTAAAAACGCGATAAGCAAAACCAGCCCAATTACAGGACCCGGAATCGTTAACTGAAAAAGCTTTTGAAAAACTTCTCCGAAAAGTTGGAACAGAAAGATAAAGAAAATGGATTTTAACAAGTTTAACGCTACTCTTGTTTCAGATATGACTCTGGTTCTTACGCATAAAAGAACCAAGACATGGGGTAGCGTTTATTTCAACCGCCACCCCATTCCACTATGGAAAATAAAAACTATAGTGAGAATTACTCCCACTCAATTGTTGCAGGGGGCTTCCCTGAAATATCGTAAACAACACGAGATATACCATCTATCTCATTGATAATCCGATTCGACACTTTCCCTAAGAAATCATAGGGTAAATGAGCCCATCTAGCCGTCATAAAATCAATAGTTTCCACTGCTCGAAGTGAAACAACCCAATCATATTTACGGGCATCGCCCATCACGCCCACTGAACGAACAGGCAAGAAAACAGTAAATGCCTGGCTAACCTCATTATATAAATCAGCAGCATGTAATTCATCGATAAAAATAGCATCAGCTCGACGTAAGAGGTCGCAAAACTCTTTCTTCACTTCACCCAGTACTCTAACGCCCAAACCAGGCCCAGGGAAAGGATGACGATATAGCATGTCGTAAGGCAAACCTAACTCTAAGCCAATTCTACGTACTTCATCCTTAAACAACTCTCTTAGTGGTTCAACCAAGCCCAAGTCCATATCGTCAGGTAAACCACCTACATTGTGATGGGATTTAATCACATGGGCTTTGCCTGTCTCAGAACCAGCAGACTCGATCACATCAGGATAAATTGTCCCCTGTGCTAACCACTTGGCGTTTTTGCACTTTTTCGCTTCTTCATCGAACACTTCGACAAATACTCGACCAATAATTTTACGCTTGGCTTCCGGTTCAGCCTCACCGGCCATTTCTGACAGAAAACGATTCTCAGCTTCCACTTTAATCACTTTCAACCCAAAATGAGAGCCAAACATATCCATAACTTGCTGGCCTTCATTCAGTCGCAACAGACCATTGTCAACAAACACGCAAGTTAATTGCTCACCAATGGCACGATGCAGCAACATGGCAGTGACCGACGAATCCACGCCGCCAGACAATCCCAGAATAACCTCTTCATCCCCAACTTTTTTCTTAATTTGCTCTATTGCATCTTCAATAATTGAAGCCGATGTCCATAATGCATCACAAGCACAAATATCCAAGATGAAATGCGCCAGAATACGCTCGCCCTGGCGAGTATGAGTAACTTCAGGATGAAACTGCACGCCATAAAACTGTTTATCGAGATTCGCAATCGCAGCCAAAGGACAATTGTCAGTTTTCGCAATGCACTCAAACCCATCCGGCATGCTAATCACTTTATCGCCATGACTCATCCAGACATCCAGCACGCCTTTGCCATCTTTATTAATGTGATCTTCGATACGACTAAAAAGATTGTCTTTGCCTAACAACTCAATTTGGGCATAACCAAATTCACGTTCGTTTGAACCTTGAACTTTACCACCCAGCTGCTCAGCCATGGTTTGCATACCGTAGCAAATGCCCAGTACCGGCACGCCAGCTTTAAATACGTATTCAGGCGCTCTAGGTGAGTTACCTTCAGTAACAGACTCTGGACCACCCGATAATATAATCCCACTTGGCGCAAAGGCTTTTATCTGTTCATCATCCACATCCCATGCCCACAATTCACAGTAAACGCCTATTTCACGCACTCGTCTGGCAATCAATTGAGTATATTGGGAACCAAAATCCAAAATGAGGATCTTGTGCTTGTGTATGTCAGTCATCATGGCCTACTTATCCAAAAACGAATTAAGAGAGAAGACAGGTTATTCTGTCTCCCAAATGTAACTTAGCCTTCAACACGGCTAGCATTTTGGCCCATAGAATATGGGCCGTGTTCGGGCCTATTACCCTTAAACCAATTATCCTAAACCAATTAACCTAAACGATAGTTAGGTGCTTCTTTCGTAATCGTCACATCATGAACATGGGATTCGCCCATGCCTGCTGCAGACACTTTCACAAAACTAGGTTGAGTGCGTAACTCTTCAATTGTAGCGCATCCCGTAAGGCCCATTGCCGAACGTAACCCGCCCATTTGCTGATGCACAATATTTGAAATCGGGCCTTTATAAGCAACACGCCCTTCAATACCTTCCGGCACCAACTTTTCAGCTGAACTATCGAGATGGAAATAGCGATCAGAAGAACCGTGCTTTTGATCCATCGCACCCAAAGATCCCATGCCACGATAGGATTTGTAATAACGGCCTTGATACAACTCAACTTCCCCAGGCGCTTCTTCGGTGCCAGCAAACATACTACCCACCATGACACAACTCGCTCCCGCCACTAATGCTTTGGCAATGTCTCCGGAAAACCGAACGCCACCGTCAGCAATAACAGGTACATCAGAACCAGCCAATGCAGACACCGCATCAGAAATAGCGGTAATTTGTGGTACTCCACATCCAGTTACAATACGCGTGGTACAAATTGAACCAGGGCCTATTCCCACTTTCACCGCATCAACGCCTGCATCAGCTAAGGCCTTTGCGCCCTCGGCAGTTGCAACATTACCCGCAATCAGTTGCAATTCAGGATAGTCTTTTCTCACTTCCGCAACACCATTCAGAACACCTTGAGAATGGCCATGAGAAGTATCAATCAACAACACATCAACTCCCGCCTCAACGAGCAAGTCAATACGGTGACGATTATCAGCACCAACACCTACAGCTGCGCCCACGCGTAGACGACCCAAATGGTCTTTACAGGCATTAGGTTTACTTTCTGCTTTTTTGAAATCTTTTACGGTGATTAAACCGCACAATTTGAAATCGTCATCGACAACCAGAATTTTTTCAATTCGGTGTTCGTGCATTAAGAACAACACTTGCTCGGCTTCAGCGCCTTCCTTTACCGTCACCAAACGCTCTTTCGGCGTCATCACGCTGCTTACAGGCAAAGACAGGTTCTTTTCAAAACGCAAATCTCGCCCAGTGACGATACCAACTAAGTTATTTTGATCATCAACCACAGGAAAACCGGAGTACCCATGTTGACGACTCAATTCTTCCACTTGCATCAAAGTGGCATTGGGAGAGACTCGAATCGGATCAGACACCACACCACTTTCGTATTTCTTTACCATACGTACATGACGGGCTTGCTCTTCTGGGGGCATATTTTTATGCATGAATCCCATACCACCTTCTTGAGCTAGAGCAATGGCAAGCTGCGCTTCTGTTACTGTATCCATAGCCGCGGCAACGAGAGGAATATTCAATTCGACTTTACGAGTGAGACGAGTTTTCAGACTTGCTTGATGAGGCAAAACAGTGGAATGTCTTGGCACCAGCAATACATCGTCAAAAGTGAGGGCTTCTTTGGCTAAACGCAACATTTAAAACAACCTATATTCGAGATTTTGTTGCGGCGCAATTGTAGCTGCTTTCATTAATCAGGTAAACTGAAAGCGATAATATTCTGTAAACATCTCCTTACCGAGAAAATTAATGACCAACCAAGCACGTAGCCACATTTACTCAGTGAGTAAACTGAACAAATTCGCCAAACATATTCTTGAATCTGAAATTGGACAAATATGGATTTCAGCAGAAATTTCCAATTTTATCGCTGCATCGTCAGGACATTGGTACTTCACTTTAAAAGACGAGCGAGCACAAGTTAAAGGAGCAATGTTCAAAGGCAACAATCGCTTTAGCCGAGTCAAACCAAAAAATGGCGATAAAGTGATGGTTCGTGGCAGCATCAGCCTCTATGAAGCAAGAGGTGATTTTCAATTAATTGCTTCACATATGGAACCGGAAGGGGAAGGATTACTCAAGCAGCAATTCGAACAAATAAAGCATCGCTTGGAACTAGAAGGGTTGTTTGCGCAAGAGCATAAACGAGCCTTACCAGAAACCCCAAAAAATATCGGCGTTATCACTTCAGATACAGGCGCAGCTTGGCACGATATAATTACTGTTTTACAACGCCGTAACCCAACGGTAAATATCATTCTGTACCCTAGCCTAGTGCAAGGTGACACCGCAGCAGAACAGCTCAATAAAGCCCTTCAAGTCGCCAATGAACGCAATGAAGTGGATGTGATTATTGTGGGCCGAGGAGGCGGTTCCATGGAAGATTTATGGGGATTTAACGATGAAAAACTAGCAAGAGCAATTTTTCAATCCAACATTCCCGTAATCAGTGCCGTTGGACACGAAATTGATTTTACTATCGCAGATTTTGTAGCAGACATGCGAGCACCAACGCCATCGGCTGCTGCTGAACTCGCTAGCCCTCCTTTGCAAAACACCATCGACAATTTAATTCGATTGAAAAAACGCCTACAGGAAAACTGGGAGCGTTCACTACAGCATTCTCGCCATCAGCATCAATTAGTACAGCAGAAACTTCAAGCCTGCCACCCCCGCAGTCAGCTCCAACAGCAACAACAAACTGTTGATAACCTGCTGCTTGAACTCAATACGCTATGGCAAGATAGCTGGATGAAAAAAACCGTTACTTGGGAACAACAACAATCTCGGTTAGCTCAAGTTCATCCGAAACATCAAATTAATAATCTCCACCAACAATTGCAATATTTAACATCGCAATTAAACCATTCCATCAACAACCAGATAACGGCAAAACAACAAAAGCTAGGCACCTTATGCCAAGTATTGGATACCATAAGCCCATTAGCGACCTTATCCAGAGGGTACACACTGACCTACAAAAATGACAAACTGATAAAAAAAGCAGCAGATTTAGAGATAGGTGATACCATTAAAACAAGGTTTAAAGATGGTGAAGTAATCAGTAAAGTCAATTAACCATCATTTTTACCTCTGCATGCAGTATTAGGAGTAGAGGAAAATTATTCTGTTGTTAACCCCATCGCCCCAATTTAAGCGACTAGCCAAACTCGCATTACTTTTTTTCGCGTTCTCCATTCCTAGAGCAATGGGCGAGCCGTTATCTATAAAATGGGCAACGATTAATGCGCCTCCTTTTTTCATTTACTCAGGAGAGCTTGCCCATGAAGGCATCTGCGATTTACTAATCAACGAATTAATAGACAAAATGCCTGATGTTGAGCACACGTTGCTGCCCCTGCCCAATTTGCGACTAAAGCGCCAAATGCAACAGGGAGAGAAAATCTGCCTACCATGTATGATTCACCAACGTCAAAAATCTGGGTTAGCTTTACATTCAACACCGTCAATTGTGTACCTACCTCATGTTTTGATAATGAAATCTCAGACACGTGAAAAGTTTGTAAAAGAATTTGGCGATCCGATCTCCCTAGAGTCGCTATTAGAATCAAATAAATATTTAATAGGGCAGCATTCGGGCCGAAAATTTGGCGAAACGATCCAACCAATATTCGATCGCCATTTAAAAAGGGGCCTAGAAGTGCCTAACGACGTAGGAAGTATTACCTCATTGCTAATGCTGGTAAATTTAGATCGTGTCGATTTCACCATCGACTACCCAACTACATTAAGTTACTACAATCACTCAAATTCCAAACCTCTAAGCTGGCTGGGTATCGAAGAAAATAACGAAAATATTGTAATGGGTTCGGTAGGATGTGCGAATGCAGCACCAGATCAATTTGCACAACGTGCTATTGAAAGAATAAATAAGGTATTGCCTGAGATTTTACAAAGCGCCCATTATCAACAAAAAGTGGAGATGTGGTTTAAAGATTTAGACCCCAACTACCTGGAAAAATACCGTAAACACCTTTTACCTAGCCCCAAGTAACCTGAGCTCAAAACATACACTTAATTGAACATCAGCAGCCTATAAGATACGCAGACATAACCCGTCGAAAATAATCAGGAACGATAATTCTTACTTAAAGAGATAGTTTCGTAGGTTATTAAAGAAAAGTAATTCTTGTAGAAAAAGCATTACTTTTCAATAAATTAAATGTAGAAGCTTAGACTACTTCTTGTGATGCTTGAACAAACGCTTACGTTTACGCTCCTGCGACACTGTTAGATTGCTCTTCTTTCCTTCATAGGGATTACTGCCTTCCCTGAACTCAATTTTAATAGGCGTGCCCATAACTTTAAGAGAGCGTCGGAAGTAGTTCATTAAGTAGCGTTTGTAACTTTCTGGTAAAACTTCAACTTGATTACCATGAATAATCACAGCAGGCGGATTGTATCCACCCGCATGAGCATATTTCATTTTCACGCGTCTACCGCGCACTAATGGCGGTTGATGCTCTTCTTGGGCCGATTCCATTATCCGGGTTAACAATGCCGTACTAACTCTATTAGTTGCTGAGGCATATGCTTCTTGAACCGATTCAAATAAATGCCCAACGCCAGTTCCATGCAAGGCTGAAATAAAGTGCAAACGGGCAAAATCAACAAAACCCAAGCGATGTTCCAGATCGCTCTTAATATTATCTTTAACTTTTATATCTAATCCATCCCACTTATTAACCGCCAACACCAACGCCCTACCGGCATTAATGATGAAACCTAATAAGTTGAGATCCTGATCGGTTATTCCCTCGCGAGCATCGATAACAAGAAGTACCACATTGGCTTCTTCAATGGCCTGCATGGTTTTTATTACTGAGAATTTTTCAACGGTATCGGAAATTTTCTTACGTCGGCGTACACCAGCAGTATCAATAAGCACATATTCGCGCTCATCTCGTTTCATAGGAATAAATATGCTGTCACGGGTCGTACCTGGTTCATCAAATACAACAACCCGTTCCTCACCTAAAATACGATTAGTCAACGTTGATTTACCAACATTAGGCTTACCTACAATTGCCAACTTAATGGGCAAAGCTTGTAACCTTTCTCGCAGTGCTTCAGCGTCTTCTTCTTCTAAAAATTCCTGTTTTTCAGGAATTTGCATTTCAGGGAATTCTGGAAACAATGGTTCCAGCGCCGTTTCCAACAACAAACTAATACCACGGCCATGGCTAGCAGCAATTTGCCAAATTTGATCATACCCTAACGAATAAAACTCAGCGGTTTCACTGTCACCATCAATACCATCCGTTTTATTTGCCACTATGTATACGGGCTTTTTGCTACCGCGAAGATGTTTCGCAATACCCTCGTCAGTACCCATTAGGCCTGCACGAGCGTCAACCATAAATAAAACAATATCAGCTTCTTCAATAGCTAATAAAGACTGTTCAGCCATGGCGGCATCAATCCCTTGCTCATCACCGGAAAGCCCCCCGGTATCCACCACTATAAACTGAAGTCCCTGATATTTTGCCTTACCGTACTTTCGGTCTCTTGTTAGGCCAGGATAATCTGCTACCAGTGCATCGCGACTGCGAGTCAAACGGTTAAACAGGGTGGACTTACCCACATTAGGGCGACCAACCAAAGCAATCACGGGCAACATTCTACTTTCTCTCCAAACCAGATTTAGGTAATACGACCAAGAACAATATATCCAAGCCTAAGGGGTACTAATTGCTTTCAACTCACCATCGCGAGTTTGAGTATAAAGCATAGACCCTTTACTTACGGGAGCGGCATAAATGCCTTCGTCTTCATCATCGTCCCCAACTTCCAAACGAGCAACGATTTCACCATCTGATTGGCGTATCCAGTGTAAATAACCAAACTTATCACCCACTACAATATAATCAGACAATGGTGTAGCAGCAGTTAATTCACGGCCTCTCAACATAGTTTGAGTCCATGATTCAACACCATTTCTGCGATCTAGGGCGTAAACCTGACTATTAGAATCCACAACAAACAGTCTATTTCCGTCAATACTAATACGGCGATAAGAGCGGTATTCACGTTTCCAAATTACGCGACCACTACGCAATTCAATAGCAGCCAATGTGCCGTTATAAGAAATAACATACACCACACCGCCTAACACCAAAGCTTGGCTATCAATATCAACCATTCTTTCCAATTCAGTGGTGCCCGTCGCGGCAGCAACCGTCTGCTCCCAAGCAACTTGTCCAGATTCCAAAACAACCGTTGCCACTTTGCCGTTTGCTGTGCCAACAATCGCTGCACCAGCGTTTATTGTTGGAGCGGCAATTCCTCGCAAGGTTAGCGGTGGTACTTCGGATTCAAAAAACCATTTTTGCTCACCGGTTTGTGCATCTAAACCGTACAAAATACCGGAACCGGTATTAACAACCACAATGCCTTCATCGACAACCGGGCTTGCCAATACTTCGCCCTTCACTTTTTGCTGCCAATTTAACTCGCCTGATTCTGCGTCCAACGCAACAACCAAGCCATTTTCAGTACCGAAATAAAGGGTTTGGTAAGAAGCAGCCAGTCCCCCAGACACTTTAGCCGAAACGCCATCCGACCAAAATTTGGAGAATCCATCGAGGAAGCCTTCGTCTTTATACTCGGCTAAATCAATAGACCACACTTCATTTCCCGTTGCTTCTTCTAGCGCAACAACTACGCCTTGCCGGCTAGCAGCATAAACTTTGTCATATGCTATCGTGGGAGATAATCTAGAAAAGTAGTGATCAACCCCTTCACCTACACTGGCTTCCCAAATAACTTCGGGATCAAACAATGCATTGATAGGCTGTAATTCTTGAATTTCTTCTTCGTCTTCGTCACCTTCAAACCAAGTGGTAGGATCCATCCACGTTGGAATAACGGAACAACCACTAAGAAAAAATATCGGAAGCAATATAATTAGTAAACGATTTCCCTGCAACACAGAACTACCCTTGCTTTTGAGATGCCAGATCATCAAGTTTCATTTGCAATAAATTATTGCTGCTATTGTCAGCCAAAGCCGCTGTATACGCTTTTTCAGCTTCGTCAAATTTACCTTGACGTTGATACACATCACCTTTTACTTCTTCTACTTGTGCATCATAAGAAGTGGAACTCACTTTAGCCAAACTTGCCAACGCCGAATCAAAATTTTCTTGTTCAAGTTGGACCCGTGACAAACGGATAAGTGCAATGTCTTTCAATACGATTTTAGCTTCGCTTTTAACAATCCACTGGAGTTGTTTTTCCGCTTCCGCCAAATCCGCTCGATTGACCGCTTCTTTGGCCAATTTGAACGCTGCCATAACGGCATAATGAGTATCGCTGTTTTCTTCTACGAATTTTTTCGCATCAGTAAAAGCACCATCTTTAGTGCCTAGTTCTTTAACCGCGCTTTGATACGAGTCAGATGCTTGCTCCTGAGACGCAAGCATATTGTCGTTATATGCACGCCAGCCCCACAAACCACCAAAACCTAAAACTGTACCTAATACAATGGCAGTACCGTTTTCTTTCCAAAACTTTTTAATGGCTTCTACTTGTTGTTCTTCTGTAGTGAATTGATCCATGTTGATCCTCTGTCGGTCTCTGAGTACCCGTTATTTATTTGTTTCTTCTAGTGCCATGCTTACCGCATTGGCAATATGTTCTAATTTAATCGTTTCCTGTGGCGCGTCTGCACGTAAATGTTTCAGGGTAATAGTACTATTCTCAAGTTCACTCTCCCCCATTAACAACGCAATTCGAGCACCACTTTTATCCGCTCGTTTCATTTGTTTTTTAAAGTTGCCACCACCACAGTGGTTCTGAATGCGCACGCCTGAAAGCGTGTTTCTCAACGTCTCACCAAGCTTTGTTGCTTCAACTTCAGCAGCGTTTCCTGTCGCCGCGATATAAACATCTACCGAATTCGGTATCGCAAGTCCATCTTGCTGCTCTAACAATAGCGCTAGACGCTCTAATCCCATTGCAAAGCCAACAGCTTGTGTCGCTTTGCCGCCAAGTTGCTCTACCAGTCCGTCATAACGGCCACCAGCACAAATCGTTCCTTGAGCACCTAAATCTTTAGTTACCCATTCGAAAACAGTGCGATTGTAATAGTCCAGACCACGAACTAAACGCTCATTAATTTGGTATTGGATACCCAAAGCGTCTAATCGTTCACATAATTGTTGGAAATGTTGTTCAGATTCTTCATCCAAACATTCGGAGAGTTTTGGCGCATCAACAAGTAATGCTTGAATAGCAGGGTTTTTGCTATCCAAAATGCGCAAAGGATTGGTGTTCAGACGTCGTAAACTGTCTTCGTCCAGCTGAGATTCAAACTGCAACAAATAGGCAACTAACGTTTCTCTATATTTTGCTCTTGCGGCATTTGAACCCAACGAATTAAGCTCAAGTACAACATTGTCAGTAATGCCAAATCGCTGCCAGAGTCTAGCGCTAAGTAAAATCACTTCAGCGTCAATATCTGGACCGGCTAATCCAAAAGCTTCAAGACCCAGCTGATGAAACTGGCGATAGCGCCCTTTTTGCGGTCTTTCGTGGCGGAACATTGGCCCCATATACCACAATCGCTGCTGCTGGTTGTAAAGCAAACCATGTTCATTCCCCGCCCGTACACAGCTAGCCGTACCTTCTGGTCGCAACGTTAAACTATCGCCATTACGATCTTCAAAAGTGTACATTTCCTTTTCGACAATATCGGTTACTTCCCCGATAGAGCGTTTAAACAAGTCAGTACTTTCAACAATGGGCGTTCGAATTTCTTCGTAACCGTAACAAGCAACAACATCTCTAATTTGTTGCTCCATCCATTGCCAAAGCCTTGACTGGTCCGGCAGACAGTCATTCATTCCTCGAATAGCTTGGATAGATTTGCTCACAGCGTCAGATCTCTTGGGGGGTTATATACTACAATTAGCAAAAAGCCCTGCATTATAGGGATTTTCTGGTCAAACAACAACGCCTCAATGGGACAAAGCGCAAGCAACCTAAGAATGATATATTTTCACTAGATATCTTGTGTAGGAATACGGTTCTTTTCATCCAAGACTGCGGCTTTGGCGCGTATTTTTCGCTCCAATACCTCAACCAATTGATCATTTGGAAGACGTTCCTTCTGACGCATACCATCCAGATAAAAACCACTCATATTACGCGCGCCAGTTAAGCCTAAGTCTGATACTTCAGCTTCTCCCGGTCCATTCACTACGCAACCTATGATGGAGACATCCATTGGGGTAACAATGTCTTCTAATCTTTCTTCCAACGCGTTTACTGTGCTAATAACATCGAATTCCTGACGAGAACAGCTCGGGCAGGCAATAAAATTGATACCCCGGCTACGAATGCGTAGGGATTTTAAAATATCAAACCCAACCTTAATTTCTTCCACAGGATCAGCGGCAAGGGAAATTCGAATAGTGTCACCTATGCCTTCGGCTAACAACATGCCCAAACCGACTGCACTTTTCACTGCACCGGCTCTAAAACCACCGGCTTCAGTAATTCCCAAATGCAATGGCTGTTTAATTTGTTTAGCCAACAATCGGTAAGCACCTATTGCTAAAAATACATCCGACGCTTTTACACTAACTTTAAATTGATCAAAATTAAGTTGATCCAAAATATCCACATGACGCATGGCTGATTCAACCAAAGCTTCAGGTGTTGGCTCACCATACTTCTCTTGAATGTCTTTCTCTAAAGATCCTGCATTTACGCCAATGCGAATAGGAATGTTCTTATCTTTTGCGCAATCAACTACCGCTCTTACGCGATCCATGTTACCGATATTACCGGGATTAATACGTAAACAATCAACCCCGTACTCCGCAACCTTCAACGCAATACGATAATCAAAATGAATATCCGCCACTAATGGCACTTCCACCCGTTCACGAATTAATTTAAATGCTTCAGCTGCGTCCATAGTAGGTACGGATACCCGCACAATATCGCCACCTACATCCACAATCCGCTTAATTTGCGCGACAGTTGCATCCACATCCGTCGTAGGTGTATTAGTCATTGATTGCACAGCAATAGGCGCGCCAGCACCTATTGGAACACTTCCAACATTGATGCGTGTAGACTCACGACGAACAATGGGTGATTCGGTCAGCATGAATATTAAAACTCCAGAACGCTATTCTGATAGAGGTAGATTAAATCTTGCGGTGTAGCCAGGTCTGAACTGCGCCATATTAATAGCTTCGCCAGCATAGCTAATTTGCACAGACTCTGGTGCCCCCAAAACAACTTCAAAAGGCGGGATACCTGAAACGGGCATAATTCTTCCAGAGGCCTTAACGCCATATGCAACATCTTCTCCCGTTGCGTCGGTCAGCTTCATCCAGCAGTCACCGGAAAACTCAAATACCAATTCAACAGGGTCAGTCAAAATAGACGTGCTATCGATAGCTTCACTTGCATTATTCTCTTCGGCTTCTCCGACAGAAGTATCACTCAATGATGAATCATCTAAACGAGACTGAGCATTTGTTACGAGCGCTTGAGATGCTGTTGCAGAAGCTTCCGAAGGTATGGAAAGGTTTTCGGTAGAAGCCTGTTCGTTATTAGAAAGGGAGGGGGCATCGGAGCTGTTATTTTCTGAAACTTCTTGAGGAACAGCATCTTCAGTCAACTCTGACGCTTGTTCTTGCGGCACCGTATTGTTGATGCCCGGTTCTACCACTTCTTTTGGGGTTTGCCCTTCAGCTGGCAGAGATTCTGTTATTGCATTGGGTTGAGAGGAGTTTTCAAGCTGATTACCTGAGGCCTTATTTTCATCGGGCTTGCGTTGAGTCGCTTTGCTTTGATTTGACTCATTTTGACTCGATTGACTTTTAGTCGTGCGTTCTACAAAACTACTTAGGCTGGAATCGTCTTGTTGCAACCACCACACCACCACCAACCCGACGACAATAATTAACAGGAAATAAGTGAACAACATAAGACGTTGATCGCTTGCCTGACGAGCAACCTTTTGAGAAAAGCTCTGTAACTTGGCAGGCTCTTTTTCCAAAGTACCTAACTGTTGATAAGCAATAAGCACGTCGGTGTCGTCCAATCCAAGCAGCCTTGAATAAAGCTTCAAATATCCCTTGGTGAACGTAGGAGAGATATCGTTTGAATATTGATCTTCTTCCAAACTTTGGATAATGGTAAGTCGCAAATGCAATTTGTCGGCAACCAACTCTCTGGTAAGACCTTGCTCTTCCCGGGCAGCTTTTAAAATTGCGCCAGGACCAACAAATTCGACTTCATCCAATGTATCTTTACTCATTATTACTACATTTCCCGCTATTTAGCGTTAGGGTCTGAAACAATTAACGTTTTACCGACACTGACTTGAGAACCGTCTTTTAGCTTATTCCATTCAATAAGACGCTGCATGCGCACGTTGTATTTCAAAGAAATACGATATAGATTCTCGCCGTGCTGAACCACATGAATTCTATCCGACATCCTTTTCTTTTCCAATTGGGGATTCACATTCTTCTTAATTGTTTTCTTTATTTCGTCAGAATAAACACTTGAAGACTGATATCTTGGGAAAAGTCTCGCTAGCATATCGGCATAGCCTTGCGCATTTTCACGATTTCCCAATCCTTGCTCTATCTGTACGGCAAAGTCCAACGAGCGAGCTGAAACCGGAGCGACTTTTTCATACTTCTGCAAAGCCATTTTAGCTTCATCCCAGCGTTCGCCGGATACCGTCATTTCCAATAATAGATAAGCACTTTTCAAACGCCCAGGTTCATGACTTAAGGCCGTTTTCAAATAACCAATAGCCTCAGAAATATTGGCTTGGGCCTGACTACAAATTGCCAAATTTTCATAAGATGAAGCCGTATGACTATATTGTTGCGAGTTTATCGCTTGCATTAAATACTGTTCAGCCGAAGTATAATGTCCTTGTAAGCACAAAAACGCCCCATAAGAATTCAGTAAATCCGCATTTCGGTCATCAATACTTAGCGCTTGCTGATAATATTTTTCTGCCAGTGCAACTTCTTCCACAGATTGATAGTAAAATGCCATCGCAAAATGGCTATCCATCAAATCTGGAGCAAAGTTGATGGCCTTATCCAAATTGGCTTTCGCCTGATTGAAATTCCCGTTTTGTAAATAAGTCAATCCTAACGAAATTCGGGTTTTAGCCGCTTCAATCTGATCAATATCAGCATAGGATGCAGAATTGTTTGACCCGCATGCTGTAAGAGATAGGGCGATAACAGCAGCCCCAAAAAAGCGTCCAAGAATACGTCCAGAGAAATACCCAAAGAAACGAGAAAACAATACCAGCGTCCTCTGGAATTGCAAGAATACTGCCTGCGCGAAAAATCGTTTCATGAGCTGTTCCAATGTGAACCGCAATTTATTGAATTACAAATAGTTTATATAATAAACATAATATAGCTAGATACTATTGCTAACAGAGACATTTATTGCAGGTCCCTTGGCCTGCTTTTTCATCACACGCTTAGTACGGTCAATCACATCACCAACCAATTGCCCACAGGCAGCATCAATATCGTCTCCACGGGTTTTACGCACAACAACCATAAAACCATACTCCGCTAACACTTTAGAAAAACGGTCAATACGACTATTGCTCGGCGTAGTATAAGGAGAACCCGGATAAGGATTAAATGGAATCAAATTAATTTTAGACGGTGTGTCTTTTAATGTTTTAGCGAGTTCGTGAGCTTGATCCATACTGTCATTTATACCATTTAGCATCACATATTCTACTGTGACTTTGCCATGATTCGCATTCGATTTGCCGAGATAACGACGAACCGCAGCCAAGAACATTTCAATGGGATATTTTTTATTAACAGGGACTAACTCATTTCTAAGCTCATCATTTGGCGCATGCAATGAAATAGCCAAAGCCACATCAATTTGATCACCCAACATTTCCAATGCCGGTACTACGCCAGAAGTACTCAAAGTAACCCGTCGTTTAGACAAACCAAAACCAAAGTCATCTAACATTAACCGCATCGCAGGCACAACGTTCTTCATATTCAACAGCGGTTCACCCATGCCCATCATAACCACGTTAGTTATCGGACGCTTGGCTGTGTCTTTATTTAGACCAATAAAAGTGGCCACTCGCCAAACTTGTCCAATAATTTCAGAAACGGATAAATTACGATTAAACCCTTGCTGGGCTGTAGAACAAAAAGTACATTCGAGCGCGCATCCAACTTGTGATGACACACACAATGTAGCCCGTTCCGCTTCAGGGATCCAAACCGTTTCAATTTCCTGCCCGCCTTCTAACACCATGGCAAATTTAATGGTGCCATCACTGGCTTCTTGGTAAACCGAAATTTCAGGTGCCTTAATCTCACACATTGCTAACAATTTTTCACGTAGCGCTTTATTGAGATTAGTCATTTTTTGAAAATCGCTTTCGCCTTCATGATAAATCCATTTCATCATCTGATCAGCGCGGAATGGCTTTTCACCCATTTCGGTAAAGAAAGCACGTAAACCCTGCTTATCAAAATCTAGTAAATTGGTTTTCTTTGGCAGCGACGACATTGCTGTCATGCAATTTTCCTCAAATCAATCACAAGTATAGACAATGTGATCCTCAACAACCTTTCTATTGCCGAAGTTAGTTAACGTAAAAGGGCGAGATTGTACAAATATCACTCACAAAAAGCGAGCGTAATAAAATCAATGGGGTCAGAGTCATAGAACTTTCAATGACTCTGACCCCATTGCTCTCCGTAGTAAATACAAAAAAGGCGCATATAGCGCCCAATTCGTATACCCATCCCACTATTATCTAGTGCGAGGACAAACTTCTTCATCAGCGAAGAAATAAGCTATTTCACGGGCAGCAGACTCAGGAGCATCAGAACCGTGGACAGCATTCTCGTCAATAGACTCTGCGTAATCAGCGCGTAAAGTACCAGCTAAAGCATCAGCAGGATTAGTAGCACCCATTATTTCGCGGTTTTTCTTAACGGCGTCTTCACCTTCAAGAACTTGAACCATAACAGGACCAGAAGTCATAAATTCAACTAATGCAGCAAAAAAAGGACGCTCTTTATGCTCGGCATAAAAGCCTTCCGCTTTATCTTTGCTTAAGTGAACCATTTTAGAAGCAACAATGCGCAAGCCTGCAGATTCAAAACGGTTATAGATAGCACCAATGACATTCTTAGCCACGGCATCAGGTTTTATAATAGAAAATGTACGTTCAAGTGCCATCGATTGGCTCCAATTATTAAACTAAAAAACGGCGCGGATTATATTCAATTCCTATACACATGCCTATGCTTTAAACATATTTTTTTAAATTATCTGCATCTTTTTATTGGCAGAGAATATATACGCCATGTTTTTATTAGATATAAACCCGCAAAATTATCGAAGATCACGGATTCTGCTTATTACATTGCCAAAGCAACCTGACGCAACTTGGTTACTGATTCACACACCACTTTAGCCGCAAAATCGACATCTTGTTCAGTGGTGAAACGGCCAAAACTAAAACGAATAGAACTGTGTGCCAGTTCATTATTCAAGCCCAAAGCTCTTAAAACGTAGGAAGGCTCCATACTATCGGAAGTACAAGCGGATCCTGAAGATACGGCGATGTCTTTTAAGGCCATCAATAATGATTCACCTTCAACATCGGTAAAACTAAGATTAAGAATATTGGGAACAGACGACTCTAGACAGCCATTAATACATACGCCAGGTAACGTTTTCACTTGCTCCCAAAAACGTATTTTCAACGCTTCGACGAAGTGCATTTCTACTGGTAATTTTTCTCTAGCAATTCGACACGCTTCACCCAATCCAACGATCTGATGGGTTGCTAGTGTGCCAGAACGCATACCTCGTTCGTGGCCACCACCATGTATTTGAGCTTCCAAACGCACTTTCGGCTTACGTTTAACATACAAGGCGCCAATTCCCTTAGGACCATACAACTTATGGGCGGAAAAAGACATGAGGTCCACTCCCAAAGCTTGTACATCTATAGGGATTTTACCTAATGCCTGGGCCGCATCAACATGAAAATAAACCCCCTTATCAGCACATATTTTGGCGATTTTAGCGATATCTTGTATAACACCAGTTTCATTGTTCACCAGCATGATGCTTACCAGCACGGTGTCTTCTCGAATAGAATCAGATAACTGTTCCAAATCGACTAAACCATTGGCTTTAACATCCAGAAAGGTGACATCCGAACCCTGCTCTTCCAACCATATACAGGGGTCCAACACAGCCTTGTGCTCCGTTCTCAAGGTAATAATATGCTGGCCTTTGTCTTGGTAGTGTTGAGCAACACCTTTTATGGCCAAATTATTGGATTCTGTTGCACCAGAAGTAAAAACAATTTCTCGAGGGTCAGCATTGATAAGATTAGCAACGTTTTCCCGCCCTTCTTCAACAGCTTCTTCTGCTTGCCAACCAAATCGATGGGAACGAGAAGCAGGATTACCAAAACAGCCATCCAACGTTAAATATTTTGACATCAACTCCGCAACGGCCGGATCCACTGGCGTTGTGGCAGCATAATCGAGATAAATAGGGGAAGACATAACAAGAAAAACCTTATAATTGCAGACTAATTTCTATTTCTGATGGGTTCTTCTGATCTTGTCGATCAGCGACAGTGCGCACATCTGCGTTCGCCATCAGTTCACCTAAGGATATATTATCAAGGAAAACTGCAATTCGCTCACTCAAATCTTCCCATAAGCTATGGGTTAAGCATCGTTCTCCACCTTGACAATCAGCCGCGCCATTACAGCGAGTAGCATCCACAGACTCATCAACAGCACGAATAACATGCCCTATGGATATATCAGCGGGTGCTTTCCCTAATCGGTAGCCTCCACCCGGCCCTCTCACGCTTGATACCAGCTCTTCTCTACGCAATCGGGAGAATAGCTGCTCAAGGTAAGATAAAGAAATAGCTTGCCGAACAGAGATGTCAGCGAGGGAAACGGGGCCTGTGCGAGAATGCAATGCTACATCCAACATAGCTGTAACAGCATATCGACCTTTTGAAGTAAGTTTCATAGCGACACCAGTGGGGATTTCAAAGAATATTCACATACCTGAGTAAATCAGTCAAGTATTGTATCTTTTCCCTCAAGCTGATTTTAAAACATTGGGATTATTTGGTTTCGCTATTATTCGTTGACTTGTCAATTGAGGTCAAAATGCCACGTAATATATTCAATTCAGCGGTTTCTGGGCGCGAACGATTAAACAATCGGCGAAGTTTACTCATTACTATGCCTGGGTGTTGGGGAATAATGAATCCCGTCTTCTTCAATGTCGATTCTAAATGCGTGTAAAACAACTCTAACTGCTCAGATAACGGATAATCACCAGGGGTTGAAACATGAGTATTTTGAGCCAAAAAAGCCATACGTACTTCGTAGCATAATGTTTGAACCGCAGCAGCCAAATTTAAAGAACTATACTCGGGATTAGCATCAATACTCACATGGTAATGACAAAGCTGTAATTCTTCGTTAGATAACCCACTGTTTTCCCGACCAAAAACTAACGCCACCTTGTACTGACCTACCTCGGATATGATTTTTTCACCACATTCACGTGAGCCTAACATAGGCCAAGATAAAGTGCGTGAGCGGGCGCTGGTACCAACAACCAAACCACAATCACTAATCGCATCTTTTAATGAATCATAAGTTGACGCGTTCGCCAATACATCTCCGGCACCTGCCGCTAATGCGCTGGCCTTTCCATCTGGCGCTGAAACCGGCTGAACCAAAGCCAAATCAGACAACCCCATGGTTTTCATTGCTCTGGCAGCAGATCCAATGTTTCCAGTATGTGAGGTATTCACCAGAACAACTTTCACTTTATCCAACAACGTACCCGACACCTCATCAGATATACTTTTAGATGTATTTTCAGTCACAATTACCGCCACCAGCCAGTTAAAGAAGCGGCGCATCATAGCATATAAGGGGAATTCGAGTTTAGAGAAAATTTGCAGATTATTGTCTAACTTATTTCATTAAAAGCCACATCAAAATAGTTAGAACCAAGCACGTTTAATATTATCCCTCACTCCCGCGTTTACGCTCAGTAATATCCATAATAAATCCATCTAGGTGATCAACGATATCGAATCTTGTCCTGACAACCTGCCCCTTTTCAAAGACCCAGCGAACCTCTCCATCCTTGTTAATAATCCGGTATTCAATTTCAAAAAATCCATCAGTAGCGATTCCCTGATCAACAGCATTATCGACTGTTTCTACATCATCAAGAAAAATAACCGATGCATAGGTTCTAACTTTATTTTCAACAAATTCCGAACTTGGGTAACCCGTTATTTGCTCAATATGCTCGGAGATAAAATGCATAGTCCATTCATCATCGAAGCTACAGTTGTAAACGGCACCGGGAAGATTATCGACTAAAGAATGGTAAATAAACTCTTGCTTGTTCAACTTCTCTTTCGTCTTTTCCGTCTTTATTTTTTCTTCACTTAATTTTTCGGCGCACTCAAAAAGCTGATTTTCCAACTGCTGTTGAGTAGCAAATAAGGTGCTGTTTGCTCGACCACCAGCAATAACAATAATGAATGTAAAGATCGTGGAAAGAGCAAGAATAAAAGCTAATATTATGACAATAGCTATTTTTGCACTGGAATAAACCTCTAATGCCTCTTCCATATCCATTTCAGTAGCCATACCAATGCCCAATTCAGCATTCCAGACCCAAGTTCCCATTACCGGCACCCCTCGATAATCCCGATACCCCTCAACGTTATAGTCTGAATGCCCAGACGTCGCGCTTTTAGCCATTACTGTTAAAGGCATTGCCAAGTTGGTTTTAATAAGGCTCCCGGTTTCAAACAAATTTACGCCCGGATCTTGAATCCAAATCGACAAAACACTTTGTTCATTTTTAGGCAACAATCCAGACTTAACCAAATGCTCCTTAAAGCGACTACTCGAAAGCAATAAACCACGTTGATCAAACGCATAGGTTTCCCCCGTATTGCCAACTCTACCTCGGTGGTTAATACGGCTAAAATCACCATGAGGATTGTAACGCAACGATATCGCTGCAATCACATCACCATCCAAACTAACAATGGGAGCAACAAAAAATAAAGTTGGCGGCACATTTTTTCCCGTAATATAAACCTCATCATCAATAGGCACGTCAGAAGGAATTGGCGGTACTAGTAAGGTTTCACCCTTAAACACTCTTTGCAGCAAATCAGGCCGATGTGTTTGAATAGGGTTTTGAATACCAATATTAATATCACGCATGGAGGCAACATTAGTACCATCAGGAGCAATAATGAAAAAGCCCACATTCCCCAAGCGTTTCTGAACCAACCCCAATTGAGATCTTAATTGCAGCAACGCCTCAGTATTTTTCAAATCGCTGGTCTTTGTATAATGGCTCAACTGCCGTTTGCTCAACTCAACAATTTTCGGATCTGCTGCGATATGGTTAATTTCGCTTTTATGCTCCCTGACCCAAATATTCATCGTTTCCATCGTTGCATTTAATACCGTTTGCAGTGTTAGCCTCATTCCCTCTTTAACTTTTTCTTCAATAACCGAAAGGGCCAATATAGCCAGTACGATAACAGCCACACTCAACAGCCCATTGAAAAAAAAAGCTGTGCGTTTTTCTACGGTAGAGGTAAATTGATAAGACAAAGGCGATTGCTTGGAACGAGCCAACACGCGTAGCGAAAAGAAGATAACACCGAAAACCAATACCAAAACAACTAACAACATCGTCCCCCTCCATGCAGGATTGAGCACTTCTAGTTTTTTTGGTTTGAGTGAAGACCCAACATCATCTCTACTCGTTGTAACCAGACGACTATGGCCAAGTTGAATACCTTGTTTCTTCAACAAACTATTGGCCATTTTTTTCAAGAATGGTGCAAGCTCGATATCAACCACGCTTGACAACTCAACAACAGAAAACGGCAATACAGCCTTTTTCGACAACACATCTTCAGTCAGAGTATTGCCCGATACAGCACTTGTTGATAAGGCTAACAACAAGAAAAAAATAATACGTAGCTTCTCTATATACATTGCTTAAACCAATAGCGATAACGTGGGACTATCTCACCATAGAAATTAAATGAGAATAAATTCACCCCATGGCTAACCAGAAAAAAACTTAATTATTATCGGTTACTAGAAAGTGTAGCAATCACCTGCTTTTTTACGACCAACACTTAGTCTATTTATTGATAAAAACGAATATCACTAAGTGTATTTTTTGGCATTTAGCTAACATCTCGAAAGTTCACCTCATCATTTTAAACTTAGAAAGGAATCATCCCTTTAGCTACTCTATGATGACTTCACTATTACTGTTAAATTGACACTCAGAGCACCAACGCTACTATTAATTTTATCCTCATGAATAAACCACAATTTACAGAAACGCATTTCTCCCACAGAAAAGATGCCACAGTACCGGCGTTTCAAGATGAACAATGTGTCGTGTTTGTAGACGGAAATTGTGGAGCCTGCTCAGCAGCCGCCAAGTGGATATCTCGCCAAGACAAAAAGGGCGAATTCCTGATCTGTCCAATCAATACCGAGCTAGGAACCAAAGTATTAAATCATTATGGGTTGTCAGCCGATGACCCCGATAGTTGGCTCTATCTAGAAGAAGGCACAGCTTTTAAAGAACTGGATGCCGTTATAAAAGTAGCCTTGCGGTTAGGCGGGATTCTCAAGGTCATCGCCATATTATCTATTCTTCCAACTGGCGTAAAAAAATGGATTTATCAATTACTAGCAAACAATCGATACCGACTGTTTGGCAAACAAGATATCTGTGCGATACATGACCCAGAGTTGCAAAAAAGGCTAATCGGAAATTAGGAAGAGTATTACAAACTTACCTACAACTTGTTTCCATTCCTATACCGGGAAGTACGCCCTATTTTCAAATTACAACATTGAAAAGCCTGCCCCAAAATGAAACCATTGCAGCACAGAGGCGCACAGTGCATCCAATCAATAATAAGAAGCGCCATATCTAACAGACTTTTAGCACCGTATAAGAAAGAGAGTAGACGTAATGACAGACTGGTTTTTTGCAATTAACAATGACTTTTCCCGTTGGCTATGGAGCCACCATGCTTTTATAGTGACCTCTTGGATCGCCGTTCTATTAGTAGTATATGGCGACAGCATCAATAAGTTCTTAAAACAGCTTATGCGCCCCTATCATTACCTACTCAGACTAATGGCATTTGTACTGCTCTGTACGCTCGGATACAGCTTGCTAGCCCACTACGGCGAAATCTCGGTATACCGCTTGCTTCAACTACTGGATCGACAATTCTTCGGCATCTTCGTCATTAGCGCCTACCTTATACTAGGCATGCTAGCGGAACGAAAGCACCATGCTTAGCATAATGAGTGGCCAGTTGCTTTCGTGAGCATTGAGTACTAGAAATAAGCTTGTTAGAAGCCCTGTAAGGCTAGGTTATTTTGCTGTTTAGCCTAGCTTAATATCAGCCTCAAACACAAAACTGTTTATCTAACTCACTTATCCCTAGCCCACTCTTTTTTATCACCCGTAATTGGGTCGGTATTCGTTCTTTCATGGCTTCGATATGGCTGATCACGCCAATGGTTTTGCCTGTTGCATTAAGGTTATCCAATGCATCAAGGGCGATGTCTAAGGTTTCAGCGTCGAGGGTGCCAAAGCCTTCATCCAAAAAGAGGGAATCGATGCTGGTTTTATGGCTAACAAGGTCGGAAAGGGCCAATGCTAATGCTAAGCTTACTAGGAAGCTTTCGCCACCGGACAACGTTTTGGTGTTTCGCTCCATTTCCCCTTGCCAAGTATCTAACACGCTAAGCGCAAGTCCTTCTTTGTCTTTGCGTTTTAACAAGTAACGACCATGTAATCGCTCTAGTTGCTTGTTGGCTAAATAAACCAGGTTGTCTAACGTAAGGCCTTGAGCAAAACGTCGGAATTTATCGCCACTGGCAGAACCGATAAGTGAATGTAAATAACTTAAATCATCATATTCTTGTTGCTGGTGTTCGATTTCTCTAAACAAGTCTTTTTGGCGCTCAGTTTCTTCTTTGTCGTCTTGTAACTTTTGTTTAACCTGAGCATTTTGGGTGATCACTTGCTCTTGTTGGTCTTGTAGCTGGCGTAAATTAGCTTCAACATCTTCTTTGGGGATCTGTTGCCATTTTTCGGCGTTTTCTGCTTTCTGCACTTCTGCAATTTGGAGTTCTGCTTGCTCCCAAAGGGCTTTGCTTCGTTCCAGTTCGGTGTCCAAACTACGTTTTAGCTCAACCAATGTAGTGCGTTCTTCCGGGAGCACTAATGCAGCCTCGAATTCTTGTTTTGATGCAAAGGGGCTTTGAGCCAGTCGATGATCCCAATCCTCTCCACTTTGTTGGCTGAGTGATAGCGCTTGTTGCTGGTTTTGTTGCAGTACTTTTATTTCGGACGCAACATTCAAATGTGCTCTTTCAACTTGTTTGTGTATTTGGGTGTAGGAATTAAACTGGCTCTCTACTTGCTCTACCTGTTTGGCTAATTCTTGCCTTGCTTCTGCTACCTGCTTTTCCCCAAATACGGCTTTTCTCTGCTGTATTAAATCTTCTAATTGATTTTGTAGTGCTTGTTTATCTGTTGTTGCCGAATCAAGATCACTTTTTAATCGAGTTTCCTGCTCTTCCGTTGACGCCAATTTCGTCGCGGTAACAGAAGCATCTTGTGCCAACGCTTGCTTGTTCTGGCTTTTGATTTGATATTGCTGAACATCTTCTTTCTTGCTCACAAGCCAATCCTTTAGCGCTTCTTTGGGTCCTTCTTTTGGCGGCGTATGCCCGCTAGCGATAATGCTTTCACGCAGCACTGCCTCATCCTGGTTTACTGTGCTTGTTATATTTTTTAATTGAAATTCTTTGTCTTCGATGTATTTTTGCTGGTTCGTTTGATTTTGATTCAGCAACTTAAATTCAGCGTCGAGCTTATCGATTCCCTGCCGAACAACATCCACCGTTTCCTTGGCTTGCTGTCGTCCCTTCTCCAATTGTCGCAAGGTTGAAATGTTCGCAACCAGTTTTTCACCTTCTGATTTCAAATGTACTTCAACAGCATTCAAACCGCTCTCGTCTTCTATATTTATGACTTCTGCTTGCATCGCATTGCCAAGCTTTTGAATTATTTCATTCCATTCCAATTGTAGGTTTTGCTGTATTTGCTCCGAAGCCTCGATACGCTTTTGTAGGTCTTGAATACGACTTGTGGTCGATGTTAGAAGATCTTTGGTTTTTGTACCTTCTTCTTGAGTCAGTTCTAACTGTTTTTTTGCCGCATCGGCCCGGGCTTGGGTATCAGGAATATCAACAGTTAAATCAGCTGCTTTGGGATGTTCAATTGCACCGCATAACGGGCATTCATCACCATCCTGTAATCTGGCCCGGTAATGTGCAAGTTGCTCTTCCTGACTGATCAACTTACGTAAATCGGCTTCTTGTTGCTTCTGTGTAGTGTACTGTTCGGCTAACTGATTCCTTTTATTAGACAGCGCCTTTTCCTGTTCTTTTAAACCACCGCTTTCCTGCAAAAAAGCAGTGTTGTCTTTAACCAATTGCAGGTACTTTTGTTGTATTGCTTTAGCGCCGTGAAAATCAGGCCATTTCCGGGTAATTTGCTGTTGTCTACCTTCCAAGGTATTTACATCGGCTTGTTCATTTAGCGCCTTCCACTGACTCTCTTTTTCTGTGAAAAGCCTTTGTTCAACTGACAGCCGTTCTGTTTCTACGATTATTTTTTGACGCAATCCATCTTGCTGCTGAGAAGCAGAAGTAAGCGCTAACTTAAGTTCTGTTATTTCCTTCTTAAGCGTTTCTTGGTTAATGGTCTCTTTTTCGATTTGTGATAGCTGCTGTATCCAGCCATTAATATGCGCTGCAATGTCGGCATCGTTTTGATGAGCATAAAGGTATTCTTCGGCGCGCGTTAGTTGCTCTTTAATCGCTATGGATTGCTGTTCGATGTCCGTTTTTTGGCTTTGCAATGTCTTAAGTTGCTGCGTTAAACCAGTGACGGCGTCCATTTTGTCGTTGTTTTTTCCGCCAATCAATTCGATTTGATTATCCAGAGGCAGCACTTTTTCAGTGATAAGTTGCTCTTGATTGAACGCCGTGCCCTTTACTTCATTAAGTTGAGTATCGGCAACCTTTAACTGCTTGGTGGCGTCACTAAGCTGTAGATTTAACCGAGATTCATCCTTATTTTTTAAGGCTAATTCGTTGATGAGTTTATCAAGCCGGTCCTTGCTTTCCGTTAATCGATTCCACGGTAATCTTAACTGTTCAGCAGGCTCACTATTGGCCAGCCGGGTTAGTGGTTCAAAAGCTTGGCTTAATGCGGTATTTGCCTGTTGAAGTCTATGGGTAGCTTGGGAATGCGTTTGCTGTGAAGTATGATATTTTTGCCACCAATCCAAATGCTTTTGGTGAGTTTCAAGGGCTATGCCCACAAACTTTTGTTTTTGCATCAGACCATTTTGAATAAATTGCAGTTCCTGTTTCGCCTCAACATTCAATAACTGATAGTTTTCTGATCTTACTCTTAATTCACCTAAAGCAATTTTTGATTCGCTATGGTGTTCATGTACTTTGGTTGAAATCTGACCGTAAATTTCGGTTCCGGTCAGTTCTTCCAACAACTCCGCCCTGTCGGACTCATTAGCATTTAAAAAAGCAGCGAAATCGCCCTGTGAAAGCAGCATGGATTTGGTAAAGCGACCAAAATCCAACCCGGTAATCTTTTCTATTTCCTTGATTTTGGCGTTAATTTGCGTCGCCAATAACTTACCTGTTGCCACCTCGGCTAATTCAACATCCGCAGGCTGCAAGTTGCCATCGGCATTCCCACGCGCTCGGCGCATACTCCAAAAAGCGCGATAAGCTTTCCCTTTTACCTCAAACTCCACTTCTGCAATAGACTCCGCCGTGCCACGAGTCATAATTTCGTTTGAAGCCGTTGATATAGCACCCAACCTTGGCGTTTGGTGATACAAAGCCAAACAAATAGCATCCAGCAACGTGGTTTTACCGGCCCCTGTTGGGCCGATAATAGCGAACAAACCGTTTTCGGAAAACGGTGACTGAGTAAAATCAATCTTCCATTCACCTTTGAGAGAATTCAGGTTTTTAAGGCGCAATGTGAGTATTTTCATGCATCCACTTCCTTATGTTGCACTTCTGACAACACTTGTCCGAACGTCAAGCGGATCCGGTTAAGCCTCGCCTGTTCTTCATCCGTGTCGAAACCTTCCATTGCCAAACGTTTGTCAAAAACGTCCTCCGGTTTTAATTCGGCAAGGGTTTCTTGTTGCGCTTGATTGAGCAATTGGCGATTTTTATTCTTGGCTCGACGTAATTGCAGTACATCAACATTCAAACCTTCGCACATAGTTTGAATTCGCTGTTGCAGATCGGACAAATAATCTTGGGTTTCTACTTCAATACATAGCCATGCAGGTTCATCATCATTACTTATCTGAACCTGCTGCAATGCGGCTTCTAATTCATCCAAATTACCCTTCAAAACATGCATCATTCTGAACACAGGAATGTCGAGGGGCGTGAGCTTAGGCTTAAGAGGAACATCGCTTGTGGTGCCATCAAACTCCACTAACACGACTTGTTTTTGGGATTTTATTTCATCAAAGCTCAATGGAATAGGCGAGCCGCTATAACGAATATGTTCTGATTTAGCGACAATCTGAGGTTTGTGAATATGACCTAGCGCAATGTAATCGGCTGGCGGAAAACCTTTAGCATCAAAACCATCAAGGGAACCAATGTAAATGTCGCGCACGCTCTCAGACTGGCTCACGCCCAAAGCACTTAAATGGCCAGTGGCAATAATCGGGATCGCTAAGCCTAATGCTTGCCTGCGCTTTTTCGCCATATCGTAAAGCATGGCGTAATGTTGCTTAATACCGTCCCCTAGCGCTTGTCGTTTTTCCAAGCCGGATTCACCCGCCTGACTTTGCAACACATCCCTTGGGCGTATATAAGGCACCGCACAAATAATTGCGCCAACTTCACCATTTCGGGCAGGAATTTCAATCAGCTGTTCTTCTAACGCCATACCCGTGCTTGCAACAACGTAAGTATTTAAGCACGCCAGCAACGGCTTAGACTCATTAAGTACCGACACCGAATCATGATTTCCACCCAACACCACCAAAGAGCATCCCAAAGCATGCAAATCCACAACAAACTTATTGTACATTTCTCGCGCATAGCTCGGCGGTGTGCCCGTATCAAACACATCACCGGCAATAATAACCGCGTCAACTGCTTGAGCTTCAATAACCTCAAGCAGCCATAATATAAAAGCTTGATGTTCACTCTTGCGGCTTTTAGTGAAAAAGTTCTGACCCAGATGCCAGTCAGAGGTGTGGAGGATTTTCAAGTTTCCTTACTCCCAAATTCGATTCAATTTTGCTTCGGTCGTTGTGCCGCATCATTATTAGGTCTTTCCCTTCCATGTGCCAACAAAATTATCACTTTATGACTCAATTACGGTGCCAGATAAGGTAGGAATAACCTATGTATGATAACTTCAATATACTAAGTAAGATTCCTTCAAATAATGTACCGAGTCGCGATTCCATTTGTGGGAGATTAAACGGTGCCATATCCAATTTCTTCGCCACTGTAGCTTAATTTTCTTATGTCATTCGTTTAATGGCTTAGCCATCACCATCGAATAAGTTGGATTGTTCTGCATTCGGTTGGCTATGTGTTGAGGGTGATGAACTTTTCGCACTGATTAATTCTGCGATGCTTAAGCAGGCGGCACCACCGGAACACTGCTGCCCCCCAGTATTTATAAGTTCGGCATTGGCGGCATTGTTATCATCTGTTGGTTTTACCCAAAGCGGCACCCAGCCTTTTTTTAGATTTTCTTGTGCACCATTGAGTGTGCCGCCTTTTTTACCGGAATGAACCACTAATGCAGCGTCTGACAGGCAATAGATGTATTTATTCCTCGCCATGGCATTCCCTGCACTAAAGCTTGCTTCTGGATAATTAGAAGAAACGAGAGCTGTATTACCTTGCATCAGCCCTTTACGCCATTTAGCACTGGTGGCAGCTTTCAACAAGCTTTCTGCCATTACGCCAACAACGGCACCGCCTTGATGTATTGCCCCCATCATGGCGGCTTCATCCACTCCTCGGGCACCACCTGACACAATGGCGATTCCTTCTGAGGCGGCTTTTTCGCCGACCTGTTGGGTATAAAGTAAATCTTGGTCGTTGGCATTGCGAGAACCAACTACTGCTAATCCGCCTGCATTGAGCAAGGCTTTATTGCCACAACCAAACAGCACTGGAGGAGAATGGGTTTTTAAATGATATTTGAGGCGCTTCGGGTACTCAGGGTCGGAGCGTGTCACTACCCATAAGCCCGCTCGCTGCCACTTTTCCACCGCTAACGCTAGGCTGTGCCCTCGACTGAGCAGTTGTAGTAAGCGTTCTTCACTAATATTCGCTTCGTGCCAACCGACTAATTGTTGTTTTGCATCGTTACCAAGTAGCATTGCCGGGGAAATGGCTTTTTCTTTAAGCCACATGGCAAAACGCCCCCACTCGGTATTAGTAAGAGGCTTAACCTGTTCACTGTCTACTTTGCTGAAAGAACTGGTAAGCAATAAAGTGGCTTGTGCATTCTCTGATAAAGCGCTAGGTAAATTCATGAGCCTTTCACCGAGGACGATGCAAGCGCAACCGGGTAAACATACCCACTTCCTGCTTGTTGTTCTATTTGCGCCTTTTGCAAAAGCGCTGCAACCACAGTCAACGTCCAGCCTGAATTAACAACATCATCCACCAGCAATACCGGGCCATTAGGTAAATCAGGATTGATAGCAAAGGCACCATCCAAGTTATGACATTGATGAAAGCGGTTCTGTTGCCCTCGTTGCGGCTGATTATCTTTGATTTTTTGCACGGCATCGACAAAAGGTAACCCTAGTCGCTGTGCTAATCGGTACGCGAATTCCGGCACCAATTGTGGATATCTGCGGGAGGGCACACAACAAACCCAAGTTGGAAGAGGATTGAGTTGCCAACGTTGCTGAATCATATCTGCTACGGCTTCGACCAAGTCATCTCCAAAATGCCCCGCACGTTTTTGTTCTGCCACTGTACGTCCCCATCCGGCGTCGCCCCAACGAGATAACACACGCCCCTCTTGAGCACGTATCTCTTTTGGCAGATTACCTTTAAAGCCATATTCCACAAAGGCATTGGGCGCGACTTGGGCTTTTGGCGCTATGGTCATCTCGGCACGTTTAAGAAACGACGCGGCGCGATGAAATATCTCTGGGTTGATGGGTTGATCCTTTAACAAACGCTTCCGACAAGAACTGCATCTGCCGCAAGGCGTTGGATCCTTATCATCCAATGCACGGCGCAAAAAGGTCATCTTGCAGCCAGTATCTGCCAGATAATTTTGCACTTGCGCCCATTCCTGCTCCCGCTGTTGAGTAAGATACGCAATACGCTCATGATCCATAACATAAGGAACCGGTGTTCTGCGCCATTGGCTACCAACTTTGATTACGGGTGCCGAAGTTTCCACGCTTAATAGTTTCAGCACTTTTTCAATTTGCCCAAAGCGAAGATTGGTTTGTTCTTCTATGGCACGAATAGACAAGCCATCGCTGCTTTCCAGGGCTTGCAGGATCTCGTTCACCTGCGCTATTGAAGGAAAAGCCGCATCCCGAAAAAACGCATGAATATCCTGGTCTTCCACCCCAGACATCAATACACCCAGCGCGTTGTCGATAGCCCGTCCGGCACGTCCTACTTGCTGGTAATAGGCCACAATGGAACCCGGCGCCTGATAATGAATAACAAAACTCAGATCAGGCTTGTCGTAACCCATGCCCAAAGCGGTGGTGGCAACCAACACTTTTAGCTGATTGGTGAGCAATAAGTCTTCCAGATGTTGCCGATAGGTATTGCTGTTTTCAAACCCATCCGCTTCCACACTGCCATGATAGGCTTTAGCGTGAATATTATTGCTGTTTAACCAATTAGCCACTTGGTCTGCATCACGAGTGGTGAGGGTATAAACAATGCCAGTGCCGGGTAAAGTCGGAATAATTTGTGCCAGCCAACTTAAACGTGAAGCTTGGTCTGGCAGCTCCATTGTTTGCAACCACAGGCTATCCCGAGTAAGCGGACCCCGTTGAATTTGAATATCACCCAGCTGATTTCGAATATCATCAACCACACGGTCGTTAGCGGTTGCGGTAGTACCAAGAATGGGCGTATTAGGCGGCAACTGACGCAAGATATTCACAATGCGCCGATAATCAGGACGAAAATCATGTCCCCAATCAGAAATACAGTGGGCCTCATCGATTACCATCAAGGCAATTTTGTCAGCAATAGGTTGTAAAACGGTTTCAATAAACTTGTCGTTTGCTAACCGTTCGGGAGAAATCAACAGGCAATCGACTTGATTGTTTAATATGCGCTGAGTCACCGCTTGCCATTCAGTGGTGTTAGTAGAATTCATGGTTTCAGCCGCTATGCCTAAGCGCTTTGCCGAATCAATCTGGTTACGCATTAAAGCAAGCAAGGGGGACACTATGATAGTGAGTCCTAACCCACGATCACGAAAAATTTTAGCGCTAATAAAATAAACCGAGCTTTTACCCCAACCAGTGCGCTGCACCACCAACAACTTTTGCTGTTGATTAACCAAAGCATCAATTGCCTCCCATTGTCCATCACGAAAGTCCGCGTCGGGGTTAGCAAGTGAAGTTTGTAATAGCTGTTGACCTTGATGCTTTGTTGTCATGATGCCTGTATTGGAATTGAGTTTGAGGTTTGAGTTAAGGTTTGAATTAACACTTGTCACGGGATCCATTATCACTCCTTGATTTATACCGCTTGTTAAAGAAGGTCAATATATAGAATCCTACGATGAGATCAACATTGCTGACACTCGTACTAACGACGACTAAGCCAGTCTTCTTTGCCAGAAGGGTTGATTAGACCAGCGTTTCTCCTGCGCATAATAAAATCCTTTATGACCTTCGTAATGCTGCCAAATCTGCTCAAGCTGCTGTTGATAAGCTGCTGCAATGGCTGATTTCCCTTGTTCTGAATCAATGCCCGTATCTAAGATCAAATCACATAATTGCATGGCACTAGCCATTGCGTTGAACATTCCCTGAGAGGATAACGGGTCGAAACTCATGGCGGCATCGCCAATGGCAAACCAGTTTTTGTTGTCTGAATTGACTAATTTTGAGGAGTTTGCCGCCACTAAACCATGATTATTTGCGGTTGCCAGATTAATACTATCCATATCAATTTTAGCGAATTCAGTGGCTAAAGAAGGGACGCAATTTGCTTGGTTTAACAAGGCTTCGACAGATTGAGTAAGCGATTTGTCCAGCATGTCGCTATCAGTCTGAAAAGACAACACCCGCGGTATGCCGTTATCGTTTTCAGCTAACTCTGTTTGACTTGAATGGGGCAATCGCGGAATGGGAGCACAATACCACCAGCCATCAGAAGTAGGATGAATGCTACCCATTTGTGTTCTGCTTGGCGTGCAAAACGTCATCCACACCGAAATCAACTTATCTTTTTGTTGCCTGCGACTCCCCTGCTGACGAGCAAAAGCGCAATGTCTTCCAGTAGCGTCAATAACGATTTTAGTCTTTAGAGTAATGTCTGGCGCCTGGTTTACCTGTCTCGAAGAAAGAGTTAATTGCCAATGTTCATTGTTTTGTTCTGAAGGAAGTGGTTTTGAAAAGATTAGCTCAACAGGCCAGATACAATTAACCCCACGGGCTTTTGCCGTTTCACGCAATGTTTGCTCTAATGCCTGACGATCCACATGCCATCCCATACCATCGGGATTACGTAAATTATCAAACATCTGAACGTGTTCACTGCCCCAATAAGACGCCATTCCGTGGCTTACCAAATGACGCTGCCCATAAAAACTGCCATCCCCTGAAATACAGGCACTCTGCGAGGTATCCACAAGGCCCAATAGTTCAAGCAGTCCCAATTGACTAAAAATGCGTTTTGCCGCAGGCGGTAAACTCTCCCCCACACGCGGCGGGGGATGGGCATTTTTATCAATCAACGTAACTGAATAATGGGGGGCGAGTGCCAATGCCGCAATACACCCTCCGATTCCAGCGCCAATAATCGCGATATCCGTTTCATTGCTTATCATTATTCACATCTCGTGCTGATTTATTAGCTTTTCAGACTATTCGCTTTATCGGTATTAGAAAGATCTGGACGACATCCTTTCTTCGCATTTTGTTTTAATAACCGCTTCTCTGGTGCATTATGAAACGGCGTTTCGCCCACCTGCATCGTCGTTGGAAAATCGGTCACTCCCGCCAGTGTTATAGGTACGACTACCGTCAATTCACCAAAGCCATCAATCATGCTATTGATTTGGTCATCATAGCTAGTGGAAGGCCCAATAGGCAGATCATCTAACCAGAATTCCCGTTCATTAAATGCCGCCTGACGCTCTGCCAACGGCAAGCTGTCATCCACCACTTTGGCGTAATTTTCTTGATTAAGAATATTGTTCGGTACACGAGCAGGCCAGAATGTTGGTAAATACGGATCGTAAGCCGCATTGTATCCATCCCGACAACTGGCAGTATCGGTTTGCCATGGAATGGCCATCCAACGGGTAATGCCACCAGCGACTTGACCACTAAGCAAAGGGCCATCAGTCTGTTCAGCAATACGCGACGTCATTACCGGACCAAAATTAATGCCATGTATCGGCGCTGTATTGTTAGCCGGTTTTAAGCGATACGGTTCCTCATACATGCCCAATGTACGCATTGGCCAGGTCATTTCACAGCCGGGATGAAAGGCATCCGCCAAACAAAAGTCCATCGCCGCGCGGGTGAGCATTTCCGGTTGTTCGTGAATCGGTAACTGCTCAACATCGGTTATTGATGCGGCACAGAGATCGTAATCAGCAATAAAGTCGCCATTTACCCATTGCGCCAAAAAGCGGATCTGCAACGATGTAATAGTGACAAATTGACGTGGAGAATCGATGGCGTTTTTGCTCATAGCATCGCCGTATAACCAAGGCCACATTTGTGGGGATAGCGATGAAGGTTTCGGATTCCACGCTGTGGTATTTTGAGTCGCTTCTTCTGGTGAAAACGCCACATCTAAGCGACGAAAGCTATTAAAGAAATTGCGTCGCCATGCTTGCCATTTATCATCTGGATTATTGGCTCTTTTAACCCAATCCTCCATTGTAAAATCGTTATTGCTTTCCCAACCAAACCCCGCAGCGAACCCGGCATTCACCCATTGTAAATCGGTCATCCGTTGAAAGATTGGCAGAATATCTTGAGTAAATGAAGGTTTGTCAGGACGCTCCTCCATTCTGGCGGTAACAAACAAGTCACGCATTAAATCCCACATAGTCCGCACTGATTTTTGCATGGGCGCATAATCAGGGGGTGTTGCAACCACCCAAGCAGGTTTAACAGTCAACACATCTCCTTGATATTCAACCGTAGCGGTGACCGGGCCATCGGATGTATCGTCGTACCAACCTTCGTTATTACCAAACGTGACAGCAAGTTCGCCTTGAGGATTTGCCGACTTGCCGTGCCCGCCCAACATTAATAAACGCCCTTTGTCGTCGGTATGCATTTCTCCCAAATACACGTCCACTATCTCTTCTGTTCCATCTTTGTTTTCACTGTGGAACTTGCCCGAAAACTTCGGCGCATTACCGGCACCAACACAAACGCCAGACACCGAATGTTCGCCGCCATCAATCAACAATTTACTTCGATCGGTAATCTTTTTATTACGCAAGACTGAAGGCCTTGCATCGACTGCTTCAGGAATATCTAACGCCAGCTCAAATTTGTACCAAGAAGCTTTTTGATTGGCTAATCTTACGGTCCATTCAACCGCTGCATTGTCGTTGGTTAATTCAGCAACGACATCACCATTGGCATTAAGCCCATACACACGAAAACGAGCGGCCTGACGCTTTAAAGCCCCGGTGTTGTCACGATAGTAACTGCCGTCTCGTGCAATGGGTTGGTCAACTTCTGGCCCGATAAAATATTCCGATAGACTGTTTCCCACCCGCATAATGCCAATGGGCGGATAAATAGCCGCAGAAACAATGGTGTTGTCACACTTCGACGAATTTGAATCACTCATAATATGCCATCCTGAAAAGAGTGTACTCAGCAATCATTCAATACGATTGCTGAAATATGATTATTAAAATCTGGAGGAAGGAAACGCTTAAGTTCCTACAAACCATCCTTGCCCATTTATCGACAACTCACTGACAAAAATAGGTTGGACTGAGTGTAGTTAGGGTGAATTATTTTTTCAATTACAGGATATTACAACAACGCAACATCGACGCTATTTAACCGGAACTAGGGTTATTCAAGGTTGAAATAAAGGAAATGACTTTCGAGAGTATAAGTTGTCGTTTGTCTTGTAAGCGGAAACAGGAACCCATATTCATCATTCACCTCAAGGTGTTGAAGTGATAATTCCTGACCGCTTACTCGTAACAACCATACTTTAATCAAACAGAAACAGATTGCCATGGACCTCGAATGGCCAATGTCATGGAAGGATTAAAGACATTCACAAACAGTATTTCACCATCTGGCGAGAAACAGGCTCCCGCTAACTCGGTTTGCTGAGGCAAGTACGCAAAGTTATACACCTCTCCTTTAGGTGATACCCCACGCAAATGGTTGTGTACCACGCTTGTGTATTGATCTTCACAAACAATTAGATGACCAAAAGGCGTAACGGTGAGATTGTCACCAAAGTTATATAACGACTCATCTGCGCTTTCTAAAAACAACTGTAAACGCCCGGAGGTTTGTTGTTCGGTGGCCTTGCCTTCATGACCGGTGCCCTCATACTGTGGTGGCTGGTAACGCATAATCTGTCCCAGCTTCTTTTCCCCGCCATTGGTACAGCAGAAATACAACTCGTTATCACCCCAATGAACGCCTTCGCCACGAGCAAAAAGAGCCGCGCCATTGGCATAACCACGTTTGCGTAAATCATCTTCCGGGGCTTCCGGATTATCCAAATTAATCCATTCGGCATCAAACCATTGTCCTAAAGGCATATCCATTGCATCCCAATTACGGGAATCAAACTTAGGTTTATGTTTGACCACCAATGCCTGTAACTGGCCACCCTTTTCCAACTTACCGTATTCATTGGGAATAAAACGATAAAACAGGCTGTCACCACGGTCTTCGGTTAAATACACAATGCCGGTGCGAGGATCCACAACCGCCGCTTCATGATTAAACCGGCCCATCGCTTTAAGCGGTCTAGGTTCAACCAATCCGGTCGCCGTAGCTGGCACCTCAAAAATATAACCATGTTGCTTATTGGGGTCAGAAGTAAAAGTGTCCACGGACTCTTCGCAGGTTAACCAAGAACCCCATGGTGTTGTACCACCAGCGCAATTGCGATTTGTGCCCACTAAACTAAGGAACTCTTTCTCACGTTGGCGGGTTTTTAAGTTATAGATAATGGTAGAAGTTCCGCCCGGCAAGGCAACGCCATTATCATAATGATCAAAAGCCAGCTCAGTTTTATGCTGCTGAACAGATTCCGGCTGCTTTTTAATGTGCTTTGAGTGCAATTCATGATTACGAACCAAGGCTACGCGATCATCAGATAACGCAAAACATCCCATACCATCCGCATAATCAGGCACATGAAGGCCATCATCCATCAAG
>CALNXX010000009.1:0-133554 GCA_942490545.1 uncultured Gammaproteobacteria bacterium
TATACCGATTCAGGTGCTTTAACTTGTTTAAACTTCCATGTATAGAAGTAATAAACGCATCCAAAACTAATCGTTGCCATTACGACGGACAGCAATATTGATATCCACATTAATTAGGCTCCTTAGCATGGAATAAAGTAGAAAAACGGCCACCCCGAGATTAAGCATAGGAATTCCAATTTGATAAACAGTTTCGATCACTTGAACATCCAAAAACGCTTGATTGAAATAACTAATAAAATGCATAACAACAAACCCCATTCTAACCAGCAATATAATGCTCGCTTCCCTACCACGGGTAATATTTAACCAAACATGGATGTACTGAATGACAAAGGCGATGACGATATTGCACAAAAACCAGCAGCCATACCACGCCGCTAATCGCACTTCATAATTAATGCTTTGATCGCTGGCAAAAGCCCACACAGGATCTCGAATTGCACTCATGGTAAATTCTGCCAACGCTAACACTAAGACCGTTAACGCCAATGATGTGGTGCGCTTTAACACACCTATACTCACAAAAAACAACACTGAGTATAAAAAAGGAAAATAGGCATCAAATGCTAATACGTAATTATCTAAATCAAGCAATATCCGGTTCCGGTTGCGCCGCTCTTTAATTTAAAACTTAAAACAATAATCCAAAATGCAAAAACCATTAGTTTCCATTGATTTAGGCTTTGGTGGTGTTGCACCACCACCATCACCAAATGCAATAATGCCGCCTTTACCTGCACCATTAACCCTCGGTTTAGGGGGAATCAATCCTGCACCATCTCCAAGGGTAGTCATTCCACCAGCGGATCCGTTTTCAAAACTATTATGGTGTTTTGTATTAAGGTTCGTGTTTCCTTCACCTGCAACGGCAGGCGAAGCTAGAAAAACAGCTACTATTAATATGGACAATATTCTATTCGTAATTTTCATAAAATCAACTCCTAAGGATAAATTAAAACTCAATTTAATAAGTTTTTAGCAAGGAAAGGGTAGATTGTGAGTAACATATTTGGTTTTTAGGCTAATTATTACCACCCTTCACCACCATTCCGGTGCCCTTTACTACAGGCAGGGCTGGCCGATGGATATATTACGGCACCTATGAAAAAGGCGCAAAATACCACCGCTTCACGGCCTTTTGTAAGTGTGTTTCTAAATGAATTTATAGGTAGTTTTTAATGCCCACAGAGCAAGCCCTGTGTAGGCTTTAAATCGAAACGGGAAAGGTAATAGGAAGGGTTGGGTTTAGTTGAACCAGTACGTTATCGCCTTCTTGAACCGCCAAACCGTATTTGGTTTGGGCAATTATTGGGTGAGGTAATGTTGGTATATGCAGTTGGTATTGATGCACTGCCCCTAAAAAAGGTAGTACCGATCAAACAGCATCAAAATGACGATGGCACTTCGATATGCTGAAAAGAGCACTTAAAACATTTATAAGTAAAAAATTTCACTATATGAAAGTGTCAGTATTTTGAAATAGACAATTGATTTAAATCTTCGATGAAAGCCCAGCAGACCTGGGCTTTAATTACGACTAAAAGAAAGATATTAAGTCTAATATCAATAGCGCATCAATGGCTTTAGGCCAACATTCCATCGTCAATCCACTGATCGAACTTTTGAATGTCTGCATTATCCAGAGGAGCACCAGGAGGCATGCGATGAGGTGCTGTACTACCCGGCTCATAACCATGGATTGCCACCTGAATGATATGATGAAAACGTTTTACAATATCGTAGTCACTCAGATCTAGATTTTCAGTACCGTCTTCATCGGCAACAACAACATTTTTCATACAAGCCACACTATTTATAAATATTGGCATTATGTCTTTTTCAAAAGAAGTACCTGACATAGTAACTCCATTAATTCACTATTTAAAATTAATAACGGGGGATTCAAACTGGTATTCACCAGAAAAATCACTGCTTATTGCAATCGCTAAGGTCCAACGGTTTTCTTTGTCTTTGTTAGAATAAATGCTTTGTATAGTATCCGTTATAACCTGTGATAGTTTTAACGATTGGGCCGTGTGACCATCACTGTGATGATGCCCATCAAGTGCCCAGTAATCTGTACTTACTACCAAATACCGTTTCCGAAAGTTTTCATCTGCTATATTTCCATTTACACTCTCTGGGTAAAGGTATACATCGGCCTGAAAGCTATAATCATCATGTGTTGGTGTTCTTACAATATTAAGCATGGCACTTTCTAGATTGGCATTAGCTTCCGAAAAATTGATCCCATTAGTAAAAAGAGCATTAGGCTTTTCTGACGGTTTACGCTGCCCACCACTCAACAAGAAGCTGTACAAGCTTTCTTCTCCCACACCAAAAGCTTTGTTTTTCTCACGATGAAATTCCAAATATTTATCCAGTTCCTCTTTAGTGATAAATTCCTTTTGTGGGCCAGGTTTGTAAGCGTAACCTTGTTTCTGGCTATCTAGGTATATCTCCCCTCGGCCCATATTTTTTGTGTAGTTACCGGGTGGGCGTTTAGAACCAGAACCTTCACTAAAATCTATCGGTTTCGGCAATGTAGCTGACTGTTCTCCTCGGGCAAAATAGCGACCACCGGTAATATTATCGCTACCATGAATCTCAATCCATTTCTCGAAAATATAATCAATATAAGCGTGAAAAGCGTAAAATAACGGATCTAAACCAGCGGTTGGTGGTGTTATCAAATACCCCCCAATGTAGTCGTCGTGCATAGGATTGTGAATCTGCGCTTCAAACTCACCGTAGTTTCCCTCTCCACCTGAAGGATATCCACCAAATTTAGACCAATCTAAATAATACAGTTGATAAGCGAGCAAATACGGGGATGTATAGGATGTGCCGTCAGGCAATGGATCGGTATTACGGTTATCCACATAAAGTGTAGATGAGCTATCTTCAAACACTTTAGGGAAACGTTTTCCCGTTGGTGGATGGGTAAAATTCCAATAAGGCACCGTAACATCTGTTGTGCTAGGGCCGTATAAGCCTAGCGGATCAGCATTTTGTAGCGCTTTTTCATAAAAGTAAAATTCAGCTCTATGCCACTGAAAGAAAGTATCTTTGGCATGTTCACACATACCTGGATTTTCTTTGTGCGTTACTGAATCAGAAGGCAGCAGGTTTGAAAAATTGCACGTTTTAATATCATAAACATTATCAACCGACAGCTCACGCGACTCATTGACTGTCACATTGGTGCAATTATGCACCCACGCTTGCCATAAGAATCCCGTTCTATCAAATACGTTTTCCTCACTTTTTTTCTTCATCATCGCCACCGCATGTACGTATGCGGCGAGTTTTTCTGGAGATAGAGAATCAATATTTTCTCGATATCTCACTTGATGCTTTTCGTTCCCAACTACATTATTTCCCAGAACTCTTCCCGCACTGTCATAATTGGAATGCACCATTTTTGCGGCCACATTTTCACTATCTGCGGTGTCGGTTGCACTACAGGCACCAAGTAGCAACGATACTAGAGCACCACAAAATATTCGTTTTGTTAATTTCATAACAATATACCTTTTATTTTATTAATGGTGCGCTGAGCCACCCGGCGGAACAATTTCTACTATTTGCATCATTCCTTGGTCTTCATGATCAAGAATGTGGCAATGAATCACAAACTTCCCGATGTATCGTTCATAGCGCGTGCGCATACTCATTGGGGCTTCACCTTGACGAACAAACACGGTATCTCGCCATATAATTTCATCATCGCCTAGTGGATTTTTGCGTGTTACTTGAAATGGGTTAACATGAATATGGTACGGATGACTCGCAACGTCAGAACTCAATAGCCATTCTGATGCTGTACCTAAGGTTAAAGTACGTACATTTTTGTCCGAGAAAGGAATGTCATTAATCATAAAGCGAGTTTTACATTCATCCGCGTTAGGGTCAGGGCATGGCAAGCAGGGCTCTCCTTCTACAGGGCAAATACGAGAACCAATATTAAAGACAACCTTTTCTTTTACATCACTTAATTCTTCGTCTGAAATATTTTTATGAGGGGGCATATTTCTCATTGCAAGGCATGCTTCATTTGCTTTACAAGGGAGGTTCATATTTTTCGATGATCCTCGCACAACAATCCTTGCTAGGACCTGTTGCGCCTCTGCAACACCAAGTAACGACCGCTCCGCCGTTGTTGCCATATCCAGCATATAAAATACTTTTTCTGTTTCACCTTCATTCAATTCCGGGGCCTTAACTAATACATCACTGCGGTAGCCAGGTTGAAGCTCAACCGCTTTCCATCCGTCGATATGATCAAACGCCAAGCCATCTACCGCAATTTCGTTAAGTGTCCATTGATAATTTTCATCCGTAGGAGAAAGATCTGTATCTACAACACCAACCATGAAGGTTTCACGGATACCACCATGAATAAGACGCCAGCGTCTAACTTCTCCAGGTTGCATAACAATCTCCGGCATAATTTGACCATTGATAGTCGGCTGACGCTTAGTCTTTTCCCAACTTCCTGGACCGAAATTAGCGTAGCTTTTAATTTCTCCTTGCTCGTCATAACTAATCTGTTGCAGAAGTAATGTCTGGTCTTTTGCGGCTTTTATCTCCGGCAAACTGTCCAAGCTGTTTGGATCATCCGGGTTTTCGATAATGATCGCTCCCGCCATTCCAGAAGAAACTTGCAACGCTGTAGAACCATGTACATGAGCATGGTACCAAAATGTTCCCGTTGGATGGTTTTTAGGAATTGATATTTCTACTTTCCAGGATGTTTGAGGGTTAACTGCTATTAACACGTTATCGCTATTACCCGATGGGGACACATGCAAACCGTGTGTATGGAAATTGGTCACGTTAAAATTATGTGGCGTGTTAATATCTTCCGGTGGTGGGGTATGATCGATCGGCAACATATTCTTTAAATTAAGGTTAATTGTATCCCCAGGCTTTACTCGAATGGTTGTTCCTACTAGTTGGCCGTTGTAATTTCGCAGTCTTGTTTCACACCCAGCAATAGTGTGATTAGCCATCTCCACGGTGAACTCACCGACCCAATGACCGTTCTTAGAAAATTGCTCAAGTGGGTTTTCAAAAGGTTTCCCCCCCCACAAACCCGGAGGCAGCATTTTGTATTCACAACCCTTTTTTATTGATTCTGATGCATCATTTTCAGCAAAAGTAAATGGTGTAAAAAACGCACACAAAAAGATCACGTATAAAATACGCTTTACAATAAATTCAAAATAATAATTAAATATATTCACAGAATTCCTTACCTAAATTTAAAAATAAAACTGGATGTATTTATTCCAATTCTTCGATAATTTTTTGAATGGATACAATAAAAATACATAGATGGTGATTTAAAAATGCATTAGCATTTAAATTACTTTAGACATGTAATTAACTATTAGAATACGGAGCATAAACAATAATGGTAATAATACAAGCTTTGAGACTGTGGATATGAAATTAAATACATTAAATTAAATTGATATAGAAAAACATAAAATAGGATTAGTTAGCTTCCTTTAAATTCACTCAACCTATTAATAAACTCAGGACTACAAAATATAGAATACTGCACCTATTATTTGAATTCAGGGATAGTTGAAATAGCAAACACCATAATCGATAGCGATTAAATGCCATGAACCGGAAAAAGAAAGATTCTAAATTGCAGAAGAGTATATTATGAAGCCAATGCTTTTACTTTTTGTCAGCCAACAATAGGAAAGGTAATAGGAAGGGTTGGGTTTAGTTGAATGGTAACACTATCGCCTTCTTGAACCGCCAAACCGTATTTGGTTTGAGCAATTATTGGGTGAGGTAATGTTGGTATATATAGTTGGTATTGATGCACTGCCCCTAAAAACGTGGCACTAACAATGGTTGCCACTATTGAGTCAGAAGCTGGTGGCGTATTTGGGGCTGGCTGGGTTGGTAATTCAGAAATTTGAATATCGTCCGGGCGCACTAGTAATTCTAATTCATCCCCTTTTGTCCATCCCGCTTGGGTTGTGGTTTTAATGTCACCCAAGACTGTTGTTAGCACGGCTTCTTTGTCTGATTGATGGCTTACGTGGGCTGGAATAAAACTGTTTTTACCAATGAAGCTTGCGACTGCTTTGGACTGCGGGTGATGATAGAGGTTATTGGGCGTGTCCCATTGTTGTATTTTTCCTTGATCTACAATGGCTATGCGATCTGCAAAGGCAAAGGCTTCTTGTTGATCATGGGTTACCAGTAATGCAGTAACCTGCTCTTTTTTTAGTATGCTTCGAACCTGTACCACCAGTTGCTGCCGCAGTTCAGTATCTAAACTGGAGAAGGGTTCGTCTAGTAACAACATATCTGGTTTGGGTGCTAAGGCTCTGGCTAAGGCCACCCGCTGCTGCTGCCCACCCGATAATTCATGTAAGGCTCTGGTTTCCATGTCCGGCAGCGACACCAATTGCAACATGTCTTTTACACGCTGCTGTTGTTCTTGAGCGGATAATTCTGACAAACCAAAGGCAATGTTTTGGGCAACGTTTAAATGCGGAAACAAGGCTAAATCTTGAAACATCATGGCGACTTTGCGTTGTTCTGGCGGTGTGTTTTCGTTTGTAGAAGCAACGCACTGCTGACGGATATGAATTTCGCCCTCACAAACAGGGACAAAACCGGCGATAGCGCGCAATATAGAGGTTTTACCCGAGCCAGACGCCCCTAATAAGCAGCCGATTTCCCCTGCTTTTAGTTGCAAGTCAACATTGTGCACTATGTGGGTACTGCCGTATTGAATGCCAATGTTGTGCAAAGTCAGCATTAGTTTTCCTTTTGTTTGTCTATGCTGTGGGCCAGCAATATTACTGGAATTATCCCTATGGCGACAATACTGATTGCAGGTAATGCGGCATCGGCCAAACGTTCGTCAGATGCCAGTTCGTATGCTTTTACTGCCAAGGTATTAAAATTAAAAGGACGCAAAATCAGGGTGGCTGGAAGCTCTTTCATTACATCTACAAACACGAGTAACAGTGCTGACAATACGCTACCGCTTAGTAGTGGAATATGCACTTTTTTTAGTACTTGAAAGGGTGAAAATCCTAGATTTCTAGCGGCTTCATCCATGCTGGGTTTAATACGCTGTAACCCAGCATCGATACTGTGTTTAGCAACGGTAAGAAAGCGTACAGTATAGGCAAATATCAACGCGAATAATGTGCCAGAGAATATTAACCCCGGGCTAACATTAAATGCGGACTGTAACCATTGATTCAGGGATTTGTCTGCCCAAGCGAATGGGATCATTACACCAATAGCGATAACGGTGCCCGGTAATGCGTAGCCTAAACCTGATAGCTGCGTTGCGACCGATATTGAAAGCTGATTACTAAGGCGCTTGCCATAACCAAGTAATAAAGCACAGCAAACCACTACCCCAGCCGCCATAAAGGCTAACCGAAAGCTATTCCATAACAAGGTAATAAAGTCGGCGTTAAACATGTGCCCCCAGGTTTGTACCGACCAGCTCAACAGTTGCCAAACCGGTACAACAAAACCAAAGATAAACGGCAATGCCACGAGTAATGTCATACTCGCGCCTTTCCATCCTTTGCGCCGCTCTGGTGCCATGGGTGCGCTGTTTTGCCCCATTTGATAGTAACGTTGTTTACGGCGGGAAAACTGTTCCAGTACTAACAAGGATAAAACAAACAAGCATAAGCAACTGGATAGTTGAGCAGCGGCAAGGGGGCTGTTCATGCCAAACCACACTCTAAAGATGCCTGTGGTAAAGGTGCTAATACCAAAATACTGTACTGTGCCGTAGTCGGCAAACGCTTCCATCATGGTTAGGGCTGCACCGGTTAACAGTGCCGGGCGTGCCATTGGCAAGGCCACGCGCCAAACGTATTGGCCCTTGTTTAATCCCAAGCTACGAGCAGCGCAAAACAAGCTAAAGGATTGGGCTTTAAAAGCCCCCATTGCCAGAAGATACACATAGGGAAATAACACCAAAGACAACATGGCAATAGCGCCGGGCAAAGATTGAATATCCGGGAACCAGTATTGGCCATAACGCAGTTCAAAGGTATCTCGTATCCAGCTTTGTACCGGGCCAGAAAAGTCGAGAATGCCGGTGTAGGTATAAGCAATGATGTAACCGGGAATTGCCATTGGCAGCAGCAATGCCCATTGTAAAAGATTTCTGAGTGGGAATTGGTAACGCACTACGCACCAAGCGCACAGCGTACCAATAACTAATGAACCGGCCCCTACCCCAGCAGCCAACAACAGCGAATTGATGACGTAATCAGCCAATACGGTATCGATTAAATGCGACCAGGTTTGCCAATCAGGCTGGGTCCAACTTGCGACCAATACCATTAAGGGTAACGTGATCAGAGAAGCCAGGAGCAGCACACTGCTGCTCCATCGATTTAAAGCGGAGATACGGGTTAGCATTTTGAACGGCTAACCGGTGTAACAGGCATCATGTAGAGTAATGATATACGCAACTATAAGTTGATTACTTCCAACCAGCACGGTCCATTAATTGCACGGCTTGAGTATTTAGCTCGCCAACTTTTTGAAGATCGACTTGCTCTGATTTAAATTGCCCGAATCCTTGTAATACAGGACTCCATTTTACCCCTTTCATTACTGGGTATTCGTGGTTAGTTTGGGCATACCATTCTTGTGCTTCTGGGGTCACCATAAAGGCTAATAGCTTTTCGGCATTGGTTTTATTCGGCGCATTTTTGGTGATAGCTGCACCTGAAATATTAACGTGTGCTCCACCAGTATTTTGATTTGGCCAGAAAACCTTAATTTGTTTGGCTATGGCTTGATTCTTTTTATCGGTATCGGACAACATGCCTGCTAAATAGTAGGTGTTAGCAATGGCAATATCACATATGCCCGCTACAGCGGCTTTGATTTGGTCACGGTCGCCACCTTTGGGCGGACGTGCAAAGTTGCTTACCAAGCCTTCGGCCCAAGATTGAACCGTGCTTTTATCTTGTTGCGCCAACATAGCGGCAACCATTGATTGGTTATAGATATTGCCGGAAGAGCGAATGCAAATACGGCCACGCCACTTGGGGTCGGTAAGGTTTTCCATGGTGCTTAGTTCACTGGCTTTTACGCGACTTGGAACGTACATAATAGGGCGAGCGCGCAGGGTTAATCCAAACCAATGATGTTCGGGGTCTCGCAATTGGGCTGGCACAGATTGCATAATGGCTGAATTAGATGGTTGTAATAAGCCTTGGGATTTAGCACGGTGCAAGCGGCCTACATCAGTGGTAATAAGTAGGTCTGCCGGGCTAAGCTTCCCTTCTGATGATAAGCGGGAAATAAGGGCATCTGCTTTGCCTGTGACCAAGTTAACTTTGATATTGGTTTGTTGGGTAAATTTGTCCAATATTGGCTTTATCAGTGCTTCTTTACGAGCAGAATACACGTTAACTTCTTGTACATTTGCTTCATCGGCAATCGCTTGAGGGGCGCTTACGGGAAGTAGTACAGCCCCAACTAGGGCTACTGCAAATAGACGTTTTAAGAAAATCATGCCTTTACCATTCCTAAGTGTTGGAAAATTGGCTGACGAAACTCTCGAATCAGCACTCAAACATTGAGGGCATCCTAACGCTATTGAGAACTATTCTCAATAAAAACCTCTTGAGAAATAATTTTTTATCTAGCTTTGAGGGGGGACAGGCGTATAAAAACGAGACTGGAGACTGATTGTGTGTTGTAAATTGGAGCAGATAATAAAAACCACTGAAATACATTGAGTATTCCAGTGGTGTGTATCTTTCGTATCTTTCGTATCTTTCGTATCTTTCGTAACTTAGAAACTTAGTACTGCGTGAACTCGGGTGCCATGCTCTGAATAGGTATACTCATCCGTAAGTTCATTTACCAAAGCAATGCCGCGCCCATACCCTAGATCGGAATCTACAGTGGAAGTAATATCACTTAAATCGAATCCTTTACCAGAGTCTTTTATCTCTAGTACGAATCGATGAGGATTAGTGACATATTTCAAATTTATTTGAATAAAGCCATCTTCCAATCCCGCAAGTCGGCTCATGCGTAATTCGAAATAATCCATAAAGCCTTCTGGCGTATTTTTAAGCTTTGAGTCTAAGCCGAGTATGCCGTGTTCAAGTGCATTATTGTATAGCTCGCTCATTACCGTAAATAAACTGGAACGAACCCCACTAAAGGCAGGATTAGCAGCTAACATGCTGATGATTTCGGATACGGGTTCTGACTCTTTAATATGTTGGGCATCCAAATCCATGCATATTTCAAAGGCAATTTCCGGCTTTTTATGGCTTTTCTTTTCTAGGTTTAGTGGCTGGCAGGTATAGCTGAGTATGGTGATATCATCACTTTGCTCTTCACCTGCTTCATAGTCGGATATTTTCTCTGATAACGCACTTACGGTAATGTCAGGCTCGGCGGTAAGCCAGCTTTCGAACCCTTCTTCACCTAACATATCGCCATCGTCGTTATGAGATTCAATTACGCCATCGGTGTAGCCAACAAAACGATCGCCCAAGTCTGCGTCATAGCGTTCGGATAGGGATTCAAAATCTCCCATTTCCAAAATACCCAACGCCATGTGCATTGATTTAAAGCGTTTTTTAATGTTGCCATGTTGATCAATTAGCAACAAGTTAGGCAAGCCACCATTCCAAACATCCAATAGTTTGCCATTATCCGCTACTTCAACAATGGCGGCGGCGAAAAACATATCGGGCGGAAGAAACTCTAATAATGTCTGGTTGAATTTAACGGCCATTTCAGAAACCGTTAGCCCATTACGAGCTACATTCTGAAACGCTCTTGAAATAGGTATAGCACCAATTGCAGAAGCTAAACCATGGCCGGTAAAATCACCAAGCAACATGTATAAACCACCGTTAGGGCTGTATTCTGTAAGGAATAAGTCACCGTTAAAATTAGTGGCTGGCGCCATCCGGTAGTCAATATATTTAGTTAAATCTTCATTTAGCGTTAATACATTGGAGAAGATATGTTCAACAATAGTATGTTCGCGCTTAATATTATTTTGGTGGTAGATCAGCTCAAGATTTTGTTGATAGATGTCATTGCTCATTGTGCGTGTTCGTGAATGAGCATTGATTTTGGCTGACAGGATTACTTTGTTGAAGGGTTTGGAAACAAAATCGTCTCCCCCTGCCGCCAGACAGCTTGCCAAACTGTCTTCGTCATCTAGTGAGGTAATGAAAATAATCGGTAAATATTGTTCATCAGATTCGGCCTTCATGTGCTTGGCTACTTCTAAGCCATTCACGCCCGGCATAACGACATCCAGCAACACTAAATCGGGTTTAATGTCTGCATATCGGTCTATTGCTTGCTGCCCACCTTCGGCTTCGAAGATGTCGGTAAATCCGTCTTCCTCCAGCATATGCCGGAGTAAAAAGCGGTTAATCGACTCATCATCAACAATCAGAATTCGCATGTGCAGAAACCCGGCTTAATTGATAATAAATATTTTGTCGAAGCGAGATACTCTAAACAACTTAACCACTTCTGGCGTGGTATTAATAATTCGAAACTTTTTTACTTGTTTCTGTAGTTGTTGTTGCATGTGAAGCAACATACCAAGGGAAGCACTATCCAGATATTCAATGTTAGCTAAATCAACAATAACTTCTTCAGCATCTTCCACTCCCTGGCCGTATGAATCTCGAAAACTCTGAAAGTCATCAATTCCGAACCGACCTCCCAAATCAAAACTTAATACTTTACCATCATCCGAAAAACGTCTTTCGATCCCCATATTAAAACCCTCAGCATTGGTTTGCATTTTGATAAGCCTCGCTCATGAATAATACTGAGTACAAGCGATACGCTTTCTAATTTTTTCTAATGTGGCAGAGCTAGTATTAGGTGCCCCATTTTTTGCATAAAACACACCCAAAACAACTAGTAAGGTCCAATTCAACATGACAGTGGCCACTAATGTTATGGGATTAACGCGCAGACATTACTGCATTATTTGGAATTCCTTTGAGTCCTATATTGCACGAATTCAAAGGTAATGAAAATGCCCAGCAAAAATTTGAATCTATACGACTGTTTTCACCTTCATTGTGAGAAAGTGCTAGTCGTTGATCTCAAACTTTTTATCGAATCGAGAAATCTCTAATATTTTGGCAACTTTAGTACACGCATTTACAATGCTAAACTTGGAAACTTGCTCCTGCATTGATTTTTGCATGTTCAATAACATGCCCAAAGCAGAACTGTCCATGTACTCAGTTTTGGCCAAGTCAACGACCACTTCTTGAACGCTTTCAGTTTCAACACCGTAAGCAGCCCTAAACTCCCGCACCTTGCCAAAGTCAAATTTTTCGTCCAAAACAATGGTCAGTACCTTGCCATCACCAGAAAAATGTCTTTCAAGCCCCATAAAAACGTCCTTAATATTTGTTTTAATTAACTAATATACGACAACAGCCACTATCGAACAAAATGGTATATATTTAAAGTACTATGGTTATCTTATTTAATGTAGTAAAACATGTAAAAAATGTTATCTTTTTCATGTAATCCGGTTCTAGAGACCCTTTGTAGCTGGATATGTCAAAACTTGTATGCACCTTGGTTAAGTAATTAACTATTCGAGGTAAAACAAGTAATATAGGTCATTAATCTCCAAATCAAGTAGACGATAGTATAGTAGTATGAAAGACAATCCCTTGGTATACAGTACAGGTGTGGGCAAGATTACGCCGAATAAGAAACCAGCCAGCAATCACCCCAAAGGTGACGGCATTGTACGTATTCGTAGAGAAACGAAAGGACGTAAAGGCAAAGGTGTATCCACTATCTCTGGTGTTGATTTACCAGAAAAAGAATTAAAACTACTCGCTAAAGAATTAAAACAGCTATGCGGAACGGGCGGAGCATTAAAAGACGGTGTCATTGAAATACAAGGTGACAACCGAGACAAAATTCAAGCAGCCCTTCAGAAGCGAGGTTTTGAAGTTAAATTAGCGGGGGGCTAAATGACCCCGTTTCACTGGAAATTTTATGGAAACTGTTACTCTTTCAGATCTAAATATTTTATTAGTTGAACCTTCCGATACTCAAAGAAAGATTATCGCCTCTCTGTTGATTAAAGAAAACGTTGGAGAAATTGACGCGGTTTCCAGTATTGCAGAAGCGAAAACGGCATTAAAAATACATGGTGCAGATTTAATTGTTAGTGCGATGTATTTTGAAGATGGCACAGGATTAGAGTTACTTAAGCATGTTAAGTTGTCTGAAGATTTGCAGGCAACGCCTTTTATGCTGGTGTCCAGTGAAACTAGAGTTGCCAAGCTAGAAGAGTTTAAGCAAGCCGGCATCGCGGCCATTTTGCCTAAACCGTTCAAACCATTGCATTTGCAAAGGGCCTTGAAGGCATCGTTAGATTTGATAAATGAAGAAGAAGTCGAATTTGAATTTTTTGATGTGAAGCAAGTTCGCGTGTTGGTTGTTGATGACAGCAAACTTGCCCGTAATCATATCCGCCGAGTTCTGGAAAATATGGGCTTGGAAAAAATTAAAGAAGCGGAAAATGGCGCGATGGCCCTCACCCACTTAAAAGATGAAGAATTCGATTTAGTGGTAACCGACTACAATATGCCAGAAATGGATGGTCGGGAATTATCTGAGTTCATTCGTTTTACACCTAAAACAGCGCATATTCCTATTATTATGGTGACCTCCGAAGCCGCTGATAGCGCGAAGATGAGTAATATTCAGCAAACCGGTGTTAATGCGCTTTGTGATAAGCCATTTGAAACCCAGGAAGTTCGCCGCATGTTAATGGCACTTTTAAGCGATTAAGTTTGTTTATTGGTAGCTGTTGGTTTATTGGTAGCTGTTGGTTTATTGATAGTAACCTTGGATTGATGCCTTTCAAGCCAAGTATTCATTTAAACTAGCTGACTAAAACGGTCGGCTAGTGTTTTATCTACATTCTTATATAGCGTTACTCTGTCACTTCAATTCTGTCACACTTTTAAAACCGGTTTCTTGTTCAGGTTATGCACTCTTAATACGTTCTCTGATCAAAACCACCTTCTACACCACTAAATCTGTTCCTTTCAGCGTTATGTCTGCTCTAAATAAACTGAGTTCAGCTTGAATAAGAAAGTTCCTCTTAAGCCCGACTTGGGTTAATTTAATACAAGTTATTGCTACTCCCCCATTTTTAATTTAATTTGTGCTGTTTAGGATCGTCTCCTACCAAAGGTTGGTATATGTCTGTAAGCAAGGTTTTCAAATTCTCTTTTATATTCGCCATGTTGCTCATTGTAGTGGCAATTGTTGTTGGTTACATTGGCCTTTCAGCCAGCAAACCGCAGCTTAACGGCACCGTTAACATTCCCGGGTTAAAATCTGAAGTGAGTGTTTCTCGTGATGCGAATGGTATTCCAACTATAGTCGCTAAAAGTCGTTCTGATTTAGCCCGAGCATTAGGTTATTTGCACGGTCAGGAACGCTTTTTCCAAATGGATTTATTGCGCCGTAACTCTGCTGGCGAATTGTCTGAATTATTCGGGGAAAGCGCACTTAAGCATGATAAAAAAATCCGCTTACATCAATTTAGAATGAGAGCCAGTAAAAGCATTCAAGCAACTTCCCCTAAACACAGAGCGATTTATCAAGCTTATGCTGTTGGCGTGAATGAAGGCCTGCAACAGCTTGACAGTAAACCTTTTGAATACTCTTTGTTAGGCAAAGAACCACAACCTTGGAAACCAGAAGATACGCAGCTAACGGTATTTAGTATGTATCTTGATTTACAGGAAGATGATGGCAAACGAGAGCGCTCATTAACGTTAATGCGAGACCATTTGCCTGCTGATTTGTTTGCGTTTATTCACCCTAAAGGCAGCCAATGGGACGCCCCTATTGATGGCTCCATTAGAGCTGCTGCACCGATTCCTAAAAGCACATGGCCAAGTACGCCTGCATCCCAAAAACTCACCCGTGTAGAGCCAGACATGCAACCTGAAGACTTAATGCCCGGCAGCAATAACTGGGCTGTGTCAGGCGAACTAACACCGTACAAAAGCGGTATGTTGGCCGATGATATGCATCTTGGTATTCGTGTTCCCATTATTTGGTATCGGGCACATATGAAATGGCAAGAAAATGGACAGTCACATGAGGTAGTTGGTGTAACACTTCCTGGCACGCCTAACTTGGTTGTAGGCAGTAATACAAATGTCGCTTGGGGCTTCACTAATAGTTATGGTGATTGGAGCGATGTAATACGCTTAAGATTAAACGAAGATGGCAGCCAATACCTGACCAAAGACGGTTTTAAACCCTTTGATGTTTCCAATGAGGCTATTTTGGTTTCTGATGCGGCTCCGGTTGTGCTGGACGTTAAATCCACAATATGGGGGCCTGTTATTGCCGAAGATGCAGATGGAAACCCTTTAGTTTATCGCTGGGTAGCCCATGACAGCGCCGCCATTAATATTAACTTTCTTAATTTGGAAAAGGCGACTTCCGCTAAAGAGGCGATCGCCATTGCGGCTACGTTAGGTATGCCGGCCCAAAACATGGTAGCGGCAGATTCTCAAGGCAACATTGGTTGGGGCTTAACAGGCATCATTCCAATACGACACGGTTTTGATGGCAGTTTTATTAGCGATTGGAGCGATGGTACTCAAGGCTGGTCTGGTTACCAACCGACCTCACAATATCCCCACATTGTTAATCCTGAACAACAACGAATTTGGACAGCCAATTCTCGCGTAATCGGTGGCGACATGTACAATATTGTTGGAGATGGTGGCTATGCATTAGGTGCCAGAGCCAAACAAATTCGCGACAACTTATTTGCCAAGGAACAGTTCGCAGAGCAAGATTTATTGGATATTCAATTGGATGACCGCGCAGTATTCTTGTCTCGCTGGCATCAATTTATGCTGGATTCGGTCGTTTCACAATCTCAACACCCAGACAAAACAACGCTTTTACAAGAACTACAAAACTGGAGTGGCAAGGCACACAAAGATGATTTGGGTTATTTATTGGTTCGCCAATTTCGACTAAAAGTAAGAAGTTTGATTTTTGAAAATCTGGTTAATCAACTCACGACTCAAGATGAGAACTTTAAGTTTAGATCGGTACGCCGTTATGCAGAGGAATCCATCTGGAAATTGGTTTCCGAACAACCTGAGCATCTTGTACCTCATGGTTATGCATCTTGGGATGAGTTATTGAATACCGCTCTTAGCAGCACTTTAACGGATTTAGATAATAAATTTGGAAATTGGAAATCGCTTACTTGGGGTGATTTTAATGCTGTTGCCATTAAGCATCCTTTAAGCCCATTTGTTCCGATGTTAGGTTTGTTAACTGATATGCCAAAAGCCCCTCAGTCTGGCGATACCTTGATGCCCCGCGTAGGAGGCCCAGCGTTTGGTGCTTCTCAAAGGTTAATTGTGGCCCCGGGTCATGAAGATACGGCTATTCTGCACATGCCGACGAGCCAAGCGTCTCATCCTTTAATGCCTTATTTTGGCAAAGGCCACAATGATTGGTTAGAAGGGCGCCCTACACCGCTGCTTTCGGGTGCGGAAAAATACAAATTAACCATGAAACCGAATTAACTGCGTTTTAGAGTTGACATCGGGCCAGACAAAATATACTTTTTGCATATGAAAAAATTCAGCGCACGTTTTCTCTTTTTTAGCTTACCCTAACCCGGGAGGCTGGCGCTTGAGTGCAAGATTTTAAAACCTCCCAACTGGGAGGTTTTTTTATATCTGTAGTAAATTAGTAATCTGAAAATAGGCAGACTTATGGCAATCGATCTTAGTACTTTGAGGAAAGACATTTCAGCAACAGATGAACAATTGCTGTCTTTGTTGGCTACTCGTCTGCATTTAACTCAGCAAGTTGCAGAAACAAAAATCGCAAAACATATTGATGTGCGCGATCCCAAACGGGAAGAACAACTATTGGTGTCCTTGGTAAAACAAGGCAGTAAACTCGGATTGGATCCGCATTACATTACCAATATTTTCCACGTTATTATCGAAAACTCAGTTCTTAGTCAGCAAGCTTTGCTGGCGGAGCGCGCTAACCCCGGCCATAATCAGCATATCAATCGAGTCGCCTTTTTAGGTAACAAAGGTAGTTACAGCTATTTGGCAACACAACGTTACTTCTCCCATCGTCCGGGAGAGTTACAGGAAATGGGACTGAAAACATTCCCTGAGGTTATCGCCAAAGTTGAAAATAATGAAGCAGACTACGCTGTACTCCCAATAGAAAACACAACATCGGGAAGTATTAATGAAGTTTACGACCAACTTCAGCACACTAGTTTGTCGGTTATTGGTGAGCTTACTCAACCAATTAAGCATGCACTACTAACTCATGCAGCAAAAGATAAAGAAAGCATTCGCAAAATTTACGGACATCCTCAAGCATTAATGCAGTGCAGAGTGTTCATTGAAGATTTGGATAATGTTATTACTGTGCCCTGTGATAGCACTTCAGCAGCAATGCAGTTAGTGAGTGAGTCTAATTCAGACAGTATTGCGGCAATAGGCAGTACCGAGGGCGGCAAAATTTATGGCTTACATGCCATCGAACTGAGTCTGGCCAATCAAGAAGAAAACCACACTCGCTTTATTGTGGTTTCAAGAAAACCAGTAAAAGTGCCTATTCAAGTTCCTGCCAAAACCACACTGGTTATGTCTACTATTCAAAAACCGGGGGCATTGGTGGACGCACTCATCGTGCTAAAAGACAATTGTATTAATATGACGAAATTAGAGTCTCGCCCAATTAATGGTAACCCTTGGGAAGAGATGTTTTATCTGGATATTCAGGGCAACATTGATGATGGCCCTATGCAACAAGCATTAGAAGAATTACAGAGCATAACCCGCTACTTTAAGGTGCTAGGATGTTATCCAAGCGAAGATATTACTCACACCAAAGTACCGGTTTATCAGGCGCTGTCTGAATAAATAGCTACTGCTTAGAAAAGACAAGCAAGTGTAGAAATTTAGCTGTTTATTATACAAAAAGCCCCGGATTCTTTTAACTGAAGAGTCTAGGGCTTTATCGTTTTAGGTCGCTTTCAGGCTAAATTAAAATAAACATTAATTTTATTAAACGCCTGTATGCAGGGTTCTATCGTCGTTGGCTTTTAGCAGCAATTTTTCGCTGTCATCCATACATTTTTTGGAATAATCACCAAACCAATTAGCTATTTTATGAAATTGTTCGATAAATGCTTGCTTATCTCCCTGTTCGACCAGTGATATGCATTCATTTAACCTATCTCTATAGCGCTGTATTAGAGACAATCCTTTTTCGTTAGAAAAAATGATATCTGCGTACAAAACCGGGTTCTGTGCAAACAAACGCCCTACCATCCCTAATTCCAAACGATAAATAGGTGAGCTAAGAGATATAAGTAAATCTAAATCGGGGTCTTCTTCAGCTAAATGCGCACCATAAACAAAACTACTGAAATGGCGCATAACCTGAATAAATGCCATAGCATCGTCGTGCTCTGAGGCACATGTCGTGTAAATGCCCGCTCCCCAAATGGATATTTGTTTCAATAGCCACTCGTAGTGTTCTTGGCCGCGCCCGTGACAAGCCACTACAACTTGTTTTGCCAAACTATTAATACCAGGTCCAAACATTGGGTGTAATCCCACTACAGGCCCGGTATGGCATTCCAGCATGATATTCAACGGCATAGCTTTGACACTAGTGACATCTGCCAATATGCAGTTTGAAGACAGTGTTTTAAGTTTTTCTATTGCTGCTTGAGTTTGTCTTATTGGAACAGCAACCAGTACCAAGCCAGCGTCTTTAAGGGTTTCGTCAGCGTTTTCCCAATCATCTTTTTCCAAAATCGAAACATCGTAGCCGCTGCTTTTGAACATTCTGACGAATAAACCACCTAAAGCACCACCTCCTCCTATTACGACGATTTTTCCAGCGTCAGGGTTGGCACATAAGTAATCATTACTTTGAGTCTGATAAGACTCCCGCATCAAGCGGCGTAATACATCTTCCACTAAAGCAGGTGGAACACCTTTCTGCTCGGCCTGTTCACGCCTTTTATTCAATAATTCCGCTTCACGACTGGGAACGTAAATTGGCAGACCTACTTTCGTTTTGTAGTCTCCCACCTTTCGGGTTAATTTGGAGCGCTGTGCGAGTAAGTCAACCAACTGACTATCTACTTCATCAATTTGGTCTCGCAATTGCTCTAACGAATTACCGGACATCTTGTTTAATCTCCTTAATATTCCTGTTGGAACGATTGACTCTGGTGACGCTTATTCATGCGCATTGGCAGCACAGTAATAAGCTTTTCTCGAATTTTATGCACTAACTCATTAGTCGTGTCCCAACCAATACAAGCATCAGTAATTGAAACACCGTAATCCAGTTCATCTATTGTTTTATCAGTATTTGACTGACTCCCCTCATTTAAATTACTTTCCAGCATGATACCAATAATGGATTGATTACACTCCAATATTTGATTAACTACGTTTAAAGTAACAGGTACCTGCCTACGATAATCGCAGGAAGAATTAGCATGGCTGCAATCAATAACTATACCTGGACTAAGCCCTCTTTCTTCAAGCAAGGTTTCGCAATCAGACACGCACACAGAATCATAGTTCGGTTGCTTTCCGCCGCGTAAAATCAGGTGCCCATCTTCATTTCCCTGAGTATTAATTATCGCGACCTGACCATTTTTATTAATCCCCATAAAACTGTGACCTAATTCGGCAGAACGCAATGCATTGATTGCAACATCCAAATTTCCATCGGTGCTATTTTTAAAACCAACCGGCATGGATAATCCACTTGCCATTTCTCTATGAGTTTGTGATTCAGCTGTTCTGGCCCCGATAGCCGCCCAAGTAAAGAGTTCAGCAAGGTATTGCGGGCTAATAGGATCAAGCGCTTCTGTACCAATGGGCATGCCCAATTCAGCCAACCAAATCAATAATTCACGAGTTTTACGTAAGCCACTATCAATATCAAACGAGCCATTGATGTTAGGGTCATTTATAAATCCTTTCCACCCTTCGGTGGCGCGTGGCTTTTCAAAATAAACGCGCATAACGATGTACAGGGTATCTTTACATACTTCATGTAGTTCTTTCAGTTTAAGGGCATATTCTTTAGCCGCTTCAATATCATGAATAGAGCAAGGTCCAGCGATGACCAAAAGACGGTGATCACGTCGATGGATAATGTCTGAAACAACGGTTCGAGATTCCTCAATTTTCGCCAATGCTTTTTCGCTTACCGGCAAGTCCTTCTGCAATTGCGAGGGGGTTACCAGTACACTCTCTGAGGAGACGTGAATATTATCTACATGCGCCATATTTATTATCAAACCTAAAAAATTGCTGTCGAGGAAGTAAAGTGCCTAATTCGGCGAGTGGTGATGACTCATCACCAAAAGGTATTTATCACCAATAGTAGTGATAGTAAGGAGGGTAGCGAAACGTGTCGCAGAAGTTCATTAAATCAAGCTCCAATTGTAAATATTTATTTACTACACGAAAGCTGAATCAAAAATCAATATCAGCACCGAGACTTGACTTTTTAACATTCGCTAAAGATTTTCTCAAGTTTTATTTTCTTTTTAACGAAAATTGTTACTTATTTAAGGCATAACCAACAAGGTCAGAAATAAACCCTTCCTTATCGGATTTAATGCGCTTAACCACATTTTTGGGCGTTACAGTATTGGCATCGTAGCGGGAGCTCCATCGGACCATCTCTAATAAAGTTGGTGCAAGATCAGCCCCTTTTGGAGTCAACTCATAGATATTTTGTCTTCGATTCTGCGGGTCTTTTTGCTTGGTAATAATGCCATCAGCCTCTAACTCTTTTAAGCGATTAGAAAGCACATTAGTGGCAAAAGACTCTTCTGATTCAAGAAACTGGCTATATGTTTTATAGCCTTTTAACAGCATATCGCGAATAATAATTAGGCTCCAACGATCACCGAAAACATCCAAAGCAAATGCTATCGGACAACCTGTATTTCTTTTTTTATCTAATTTCGCCATGGCCTCATTTTAATTCATAGCTTGTAAAACACAAGTTAATATATGTGTCATATCACTTGTTTTTTACAAGTTTCGTCAATCAATAAGATAAAACAAATAGAAAACTCAAGAAGGGGAAAGTGATTACTGCTATAGGATTTGATGGGTGTTTGTAATGCGGGTAGACATAAGTCAGATGTGCCGTAATGGCACATCTGACTTTAATGAAAGCACTAAAAAATAGTGTTGATATTGATCACTATCCTGCAGGATAAATATAACTAGACTGTATACCTAGTGGGAAGCCTAAACCCCAATACAAGAGTAAAAATGCAGTCCATGCCACAATGATAGTTAAGGAGTAAGGCAACATTAAGGCTAATAGCGTACCAATACCGGTGCCTTTAACATAGCGCTGACAATACACCACAACCAATGGGAAGTATGGCATTAACGGCGTTACGATATTCGACGAAGAATCCCCCAAGCGATACGCGGCTTGCGTTAAGTCAGGCGAGATATTCAGTTGCATCAGCATAGGCACAAAAATAGGCCCCAGCAACGCCCACTTGGCAGATGACGAGCCTACAAACAAGTTAACAAAGGCGGTTAAGAAAATTAATCCGACAATTGTCACCATACTGGGTAGATGAAGTGCTTTTAACACCTGCGCCCCTTCGATTGCCAACAAGGCTCCCAAATTGGATTTACCAAAAGCATCAATAAATAACGCACAGAAAAATGCCATTACCATGTAATAAGCCATACTATTCATGGCTTTACTCATACTGCCAATAATGTCTCTGGTGGTTTGAAATGTGCCAGACATATAGCCATACACCACACCAGGTAACAAAAACAGTAGGAAGATCAGAGGCACAATAGACCGCATTATAGGTGCTGAAAACGACGTCAATTCCCCATCCGGCGCACGCATCGGCGAAGTATCAGGCCATAAAATGGCAATCAGGGCTACAACTCCCCCCAACATCACAAAAGTAGCTGCTCTTAGTGCTTTTGTTTGGCGATCATTCAAATTTTCGAATTTAGGAATTTCAGCAGGATCGCCATCAACAGGCGTGTTTTTTAAACGCGGCTCAATAACTTTATCCGTTAGATACCAACCAATAGAGACAATCAACATGCTGGAAGCAGAGTTGAAAAACCAATTATTTAGTGGGTTAACTTGAATAGAAGGATCAATTATTTGAGCAGCACTTTGAGTAAAGCTTTGCAGTAATGGGTCTATAGCCGATGGTACAAAGTTGGCACTAAAACCACCACTAACGCCAGCAAAAGCCGCTGCGATACCCGCTAACGGATGGCGCCCCATAGCATAAAATATAACGCCAGCTAAAGGAATAACGAGCACATATCCAGCATCTGTTGCGGTATGGCTAACCAAAGCAACAAGAATAATGGAAGGCGTTAGGAACCTTTTAGGGGTGGAATCCAACATACGCTTTAACCCAGCATTAATAAAGCCGGAATGTTCCGCGACGCCCACACCTAACATTGCCACCAGCACCACTCCTAACGGAGCGAAGCCAGTAAAGATACCAACCATACGCGACAGAAAATCAGCCAGTGAAGCACCGGTTAACAGGTTATTGACGACAACAGGTTCTTGCGTGCGTGGGTCAATGGTCGAAAAGCTCACATCTGAAAGCAGCGATGAAAGAATCCATACAATGACCATACTGATCAAAAAGATTATCGCGGGATCAGGAAGCTTATTGCCGACCCTCTCTACTTTGTCCAAAGCTCGGGTCACAAAGGAGTTACTTGCCATAAGTCCTCTTATTGTTTGTTATTGTTATTGTCCCCAACGGGGGTATGTCGTTTTCGGGTAAGCGATTACTCAAAAACATAAAGTGGGAGAGTTTGCCAGACTGACATGAAATAACAACTATTTTACATTTAGGAAAACACTTTCTTTCAAATTCGTTTTCAAGCAGGCTTTACAGTTATTTTCTAATTGTTTGTTTAATTGATTAAACGCTGATTTTTTGTCTAGAAAAGATTGCTGGGGAATTGTTCAAACAGCAGATAATAAAAAGCCTGCATAAGCAGGCTCTTTAAAAGTTAACATTAGCAATGGGAAGGGATTATCTACCCAATTTCTCTTTAATACGTGCAGACTTACCAGTACGACCACGCAAGAAGTACAACTTGGCGCGACGTACGTCACCGCGACGTTTCACCGTAATTGAAGCAACTGATTTACTGTGTGTTTGGAATACACGCTCAACACCTTCACCGCTAGATATTTTGCGAACAGTGAATGCAGAGTGTAGTCCGCGATTCTTTTTAGCAATTACAACACCTTCATAAGCCTGAAGACGCTCTTTTTCACCTTCTTTTACACGTACTTGAACAACAACTGTGTCACCAGGACCAAATGTTGGCACTTCGCTTTTAAGCTGTGCTTCCTCAATACGTTTGATGATGTCTTGATTAACTTTACTCATCTTAACCTCATTAACTAGTTAACTGTCGTTATGCTGCAAATGCGCTTGTTGAAAGGCTTTCAACAATTGCTTCTGCTCCTCAGTCAGAGCTAGAATTTTTAATAAATCAGGGCGTCGTAACCAGGTTCTACCTAGTGATTCTTTCAGTCGCCACTGCCTAATTTTTTCATGGTTGCCACTTAGCAACACTTTTGGAACGGGTTCACCATCCAATATTTCCGGACGAGTATAATGAGGACAATCTAGCAACCCATTATTAAAAGAATCTTCATCCGCTGATTGAGCATGGCCCAATACACCCGGTACTAATCTTGCTACTGCATCCATTAGCACCATCGCGGGAAGTTCTCCACCACTTAGAACGTAATCTCCAATGGAGATTTCTTCATCTATGTGGCTTTGTATGACTCGCTCGTCAACACCTTCATAGCGTCCTGCAACCATAATAAGCGATTCTTCTTCAGCCAAGGCTTTAGCTCTCTGTTGCGTTAGGGGTTTACCCTGCGGCGACAGATATATCACTCTGGCTTTGCTGCCCGATGCCGCTTTAGCAGCTTCTTTTGCAGCGTAAATTGCATCGCTTAGTGGTTGCACCATCATCAACATGCCTGGGCCACCGCCATAAGGTCGGTCGTCCACAGTACGGTGTTTATCGTGAGTAAAGTCCCTTGGATTAAAGCACTCTACGTTCAACAAGCCACTTTGTACTGCTCTTCCGGTTACACCTTGCTCAGTAAAAGTCTGAAACATCTCAGGAAAGAGAGTGACAAACCCAAACCAACGAGAAAATGCCATTAAAAGCCCGGATCCCAATCCACAGTGATAACTTTCGCTTCCAAATCTACTTGTTTGATCACTTGCTCATACAAATAGGGAATCATTCGCTGTTTTTCACCAAAAGCATCGTTTACGTTGGCTCGCACTAACAAAACGTCGTTAGCACCGGTTTCGAACAATTGCTCGACTACACCAAGGTCATACCCTGATTCAGTTACCACTTTTAAACCAACTAGATCGCGCCAATAAAAATCGTCTTTTTCCAAATTAGGTAATAGCTTCTCAAAAATGTGAATTTCAGCATTCTTGATTAAATCAGCATCATCTCTGGAATCAACACCTTCTATTCTTGCGACAGAACCTTTGCTTTGGTGTTTCCATTCAGCAACCTTGTATTCCTTTTCTTGTCCTTGAACTGTTAACAGCCAAGGTGAAAAATCGAAAATTCCATCCGATTGATCAGTATAAGAAATAATTCGAACCCAGCCTTTGATACCGTGAGGGGCACCAATTTTGCCGACCACGATAGTATTTGTTGAATTCGTCACTGATTATTTCCTATTGCAACAGTAATTAAGCTGCTACTTTTTGTATATCTTTTACCAAACGCTTAACGCGCTCAGACATACCAGCGCCGTGACCAACCCAATGCTCTACACGATCAAGGTCAAGACGAATTCTTTCTTCTTGGCCACGTGCAGTTGGATTAAAGAAACCGATATTTTCAATGAATCGGCCATCACGAGCTCTGCGACTGTCTGTCACAACCACTTGATAAAATGGACGCTTTTTTGCGCCACCACGTTGTAAACGAATAGTTACCATAATTGCCTCAATTTAGCTGTTAGCGAGTTCGAATTAAATTCGATATTGACTCGATTTTAAGAAACGTTCCCATTAACGCTAATGTTAACTTAGCCCTTCCAAGACCTACCTACATTAGAGGCGGTCAGAAAGGCCGCAAAATTGTACGTATTTTGGCGAAAAATGCAAGCTATTATAGGCGTTAGGGCCGAATGTTTACTGCCCTATCTATATCTTAATTCCAACCTTTCGCTTGTCTCTTAAGAGAGACTAGTCTATATTCAGCATTATTGGAATAAGCAAGGGATTGCAATGCCGGAAATAGATTCGTTATTAGGCCTCTCTTTCTGTTTGTATTTTTTTGATAACAAGCAACATAAATTGCCACATGTACACATTAGGTACGGCGAATTTGAACTCGTTATTGCTATAGGAACAGGTGAATGTTTAGAGGGTTACTTACCTCGAAAGCAGCGCAAACGTGCAGAGCAACATATATCTCGGCATCGAGGTCAAATTATAGCTATGTGGCACAAAGCAGTTGAGGGTCTATCGAGTCTCCGTCTTCAATTTTGCAGCGAACTGTTGGATATTTGTACAAGACAGTATGCAGTGTAGAAATGGTTCTAACGCCATATAAATAATCTACTGACGCTGCCCTTCGGGTTCTTCACAAAAGCGTTCTGCTCATTGTTGCAGACTTTTGACTTAGCCCACTAGGCCTATAAGTCTGCGCCGCAATCAAAACGCTTTTGTATTGAACAAAACTTGGACACGAAAACTCAATAGACCCTTGGCGAAAATCCGGGGAAGTTAATCCCGGGCAATGAAAAAGGTGACTTATGCTAAAAGTGAAAGACGTAGATTTAATCAAAGATCATATATTAGCCCTTGCGTTTAGTGACGGTTTTCGGGGAAAAGTAGATTTAAGCGCTATATTTAGCAAACCGCCGTTTTCGGAGATCACCGACTTTAAACGATTTTCTCTGACTGCTTCTGGTGCATTAAATTGGAATGGTAACGAAGTATCAGCAGGCACGTTGCGCGAACTTGCCATCGGCGAACAAGAACAATACCCACCTAGCATTCAAAGTATGGAGCAAGTAATCAAACAAGCTGCTTGGGATTCTATGCAGGAAGACCGCCCCGATATACTCCAAGCCGCCATTCGTTCTTATGTAGAGCAGTACGGGCACAAAGTAGTAATAGAAAAAGCTGGCATAAAAAGCCGCACTAGTGCCTACCGCTCATTAAAACCGCAGACCACACCGAACTTTGGCACTTTGGTACACTTATGCCATGCAGTCATCGCCATAGCGAAAGAAGCAGCAAACCCAGTATTAGCTGAAAGTAATGGGGAGTGAGTCGGTTTAAGAAGAGGGTTAGAATACAATATTAATCGAAAGAGCAATGCGTGGATAAGAGCAATTCATGAAGAAGAGCAATAAGAAATCTATCTTCTTCACCTAGGCGAAATAATTTAAATACAGAAATTTAAAAAGAAACATTCGTTGAAAAACTTAATGATCGGCTGTGATTCGTAATCTTAATCCAAGCACCTGAAGCATTTTAAAAACAGTGTCGTAGCGAGGCTTAGCTCCTGATTTAAAAGATTTATATAAACTCTTCTCACCATGTCCCATTTGTGCTGCTATATTCTTTGCCCCATAGCTTCACGACATCGCCTACAGCGGTCAAGAAAAAATCGGGATCATCTTCTTGCAATGCTGCATCAAGATAAGCTGCCATTTCTTCGGGAGTATTCAAGTGCGCTTGAATATCCCATTTTCCTAATTCGGATATTTTCATGAATTACGCCTCAAGTTCTGAACATAACGCTTTAGCTCTGGCAACGTCTTTCACTTGAGAGGACTTATCACCACCGCATAACAATATAGTAATTTCGGCATCTCGTTCAGTGTCGTAAATGCGATAACCAGCTCCAAGAAAGAACCGAAATTCGCTCACACCACCTCCAAGCAATTTGAAATCACCATATTGAGCATGCTCTAAACGCCAAACAACATCATGGCTTAGTGTTTTCTTTTGATAAACACTTTCGATTAATGAGTGAAGCACTACAACTTAAACTTGTTTCTCAGTAACACAGGGTGCGACCCTCGCCGCACCCAAATTGATAGCTAAAAGCCAAGCACTAAAATTGAAAAAATAAAACTATTCTTTCTTAACCGGCTTTTCAAACTTCAACAAAAAGCGATCACTTTCTCCAATTGCTTGATATTTTTCTTTATCTTCTTCTTTTAATGCCAGTACCGGTGGCAAGGTCCACACACCGTATTTATATTCTTTGACATCCTTTGGGTTACGCAGGATCTCCGACGAGTCCACCAGTTTGAAGCCGGCTGATTCAGCTAATTTGATAGTGCGCTCTTTGGAGATATAACCATTTTCAGAAAGTGGATCTTCAGTAGCAACATCGTCCCATTGATGATCAACAACACCCAATACACCACCGGGTTTTAATGCATCATAAATAGCCTGAAAAGAAAGTTCTGCATACTTACCACTGCCATATATCGGCATAACTAAATTATGCACATTACGGAAAGTAAGCACCATATCAGCGGATGCTTTGGGCCCTACTTCCAAAGCGTAAGGCAAATCGAATTCTGTCACGACAACATCACGGAACAGCTTTGGATTTTTGCCCATTTTGGTAAGAAAGGCACCAAGCCCACGGCGTTGATAACCATAGGGACCATTCATATTGTATTGAGCTGCGTAATATTGACCATCATCCTTTAATGCCGGTGCAAGGATGTCGGCATACCATCCAGCACCCGGCCAAATCTCAACAACGGTCATGTCGGAACGAAACCCCATAAAATCCAGTACTTCTTTGGGCTTACGATATTGATCTCTGCTTTTGTCTATATCTTCTCTGTGTTCACCTTGAATGGCTTGATCAAGTGCCGCTTCTGTTTTCTTGTCAAATGCAGCCAGTGCCGAGGAACTTGCCATGGTGATGGCCAATATCGGAAACAGGAATAAAGCTTTTTTCATCATTGTTATTTTCCTATTGAGTGTTGTTAGTAACCCGAATTCAGGGTAAGTACCTTGGGGTTACTGACCGTTATCTTCCAATGACTTATTCATCGCTCGTAAAAGGTAATTGTTACCGGGTGTAAATATTGGCAGGAAGGTATTTGGAAGAGTAAACAGGAATAGCAAGCAATGGCTGATTGCTACCCCAGAGTCGTCATTGTTTTGATATTTCTGAGCACATGCAGCGTTGCCATCCCAATAACACTGAAAGCGATAGCAAGCATAAACATCCCTAATTCAAATCGAGTACCAAAAAAACCTGAATAGACGGCAAAACCCAACGCTCCCAATGCCGCCACAGTTTGTAGGCCAGCAGTAACAAGTGAAAGGACTCTCACCCCTGCTCCGCCTTTATTATTTAAAGCAGCCACTACTCCTAAATGTAAAGCGGCTGTCACAAAAAGATAATAAGGGCCGATTTCAACCATAATGATTACTACCGTGAAAGCAGCAAACAGTATGTATATACCGGTTAAAAAGATCCGCATAGCCTGAATAATCATTTGTATATAAAGATCTCTTTATTTTCTCTTAAACATGCCACCTAAACCACCGGGCATTCCACCACCCGGCATTCCACCAGGTGCCATATTTTGCATTTGACGCATCATTTTTTTAGCACCGCCGCCCGACATTTTTTTCATCATTTTTTGCATCTGAGTAAACTGTTTCAACAAACGGTTTACGTCTTGAATTTGAGTGCCAGAACCTGCCGCTATACGCTTTTTACGCGAGCCTTTAATAATATCAGGGCGTTTACGTTCGCCAGAGGTCATGGAGTTAATAATGGCTTCCATTTGATTAAATGACTTATCGTTGGCTTGATCTTTAATCTTGTCGGTCATCGCTCCCATACCGGGCAACTTGTCCATCATTCCCATCATGCCACCCATATTACGCATTTGCTCTAGCTGCTCTTTAAAATCTTGCAGATCGAAGCCCTTACCTTTCTGGACTTTCTTCGCCAGTTTTTGCGCTTTATCCTTATCGACTTTGCGCTCAACTTCTTCAATTAAGCTCAGTACATCGCCCATGCCCAAAATACGAGAAGCAATACGGTCTGGATGGAATGGTTCCAAGGCTTCGATTTTTTCACCGACACCAAGGAATTTAATCGGTTTACCCGTAATATGCCTTACCGATAAGGCCGCACCACCGCGAGCATCACCATCAGTTTTGGTAAGAATAACACCAGTTAAAGGAAGCGCTTCGTTAAAGGCTTGTGCCGTTTTAGCCGCATCTTGCCCTGTCATTGCATCTACAACGAACAAAGTTTCAACTGGATTGATAGCAGCATGAACTTGCTGAATCTCTTCCATCATGGCTTCGTCTATCGCCAAACGACCTGCGGTATCCACCATAACAACATCGAAAAACTGCTTTTTACCGTGTTCAATAGCTGCTTTTGCAATATCTACTGGCTTTTGATCGATAGAGGATGGAAAAAAGCTCGCACCCACTTCTTCAGCCAATGTCTCCAACTGCTTAATTGCCGCAGGACGATATACGTCAGCACTCACCAAAAGCACTTTCTTTTTGTGGCGCTCTTGTAAGAACTTCGCCAATTTGGCTACACTGGTGGTTTTACCGGCACCTTGCAAGCCTGCCATTAGCACAACCGCTGGCGGCTGGGCTGCCAAGTTCAACTCTTCGTTCACTTCACCCATTATTTTCACTAATTGGGATTGAACGATCTTAATGAATACTTGCCCGGGATTCAGACTTTTAGTGACTTCGGTACCAAGTGCTTGCTCTCTAATATTAGCAACCACGTCTTTTACAACAGGTAACGCAACATCCGCTTCTAGCAACGCCATACGCACTTCGCGCAAAGTGTCTTTAATGTTGTCTTCTGTTAATCGACCTCGACCAGTGACGTTCTTTAACGTTTGGCCCAAGCGTTCTGATAAATTCTCAAACATTAGATACAACCTTTTGGTATCTGGAGGTGGTCAGGAATCATTCTGATTCTAGAAATTGCGCAGAGTATAATACTGCAGCACTAAGATTAAAACGGTCAGTATCGTTATTATTAACCTATCAATCCAAAATTTCTATATATTGAACTCGTAAAACTGCCCCTAGTGCCAATGAAAACAAACAGATATACTCGCCTATATTCAAACCTGATACAGGAATAAGCAACAAGATGTTTTTGATCATTACAATAGCATGCACAGCATTATACCTGCTGGCAACAGGCTTAATTTCATCTCGTTTATTCCATCAAGACGGCCCTAAAAGCACAACGGCCAGATATGTTGCCATTGTCGCCCTGCTCTCTCATGCGGCCGTGCTTTATCACGATGTTAATGTTTATTCAGGACAAAACTTAAGCATTATCAATGTCGCGTCAATCATTGCCTGGATAATGGCGGTTGTCATGACCATTGCCTCTTTTGGCCGAACCCATGTGTTTTTAATGCCTGTAGTTTATGGCTTCACTGCCATTATTGTTGCCATGAATGCACTTATTCCTGCGACACACTTAATGCATATTGAACTTCAACCCAGTTTGTTGGTGCATATTAGTTTGGCGTTGTTCGCCTATGGCAGCTTAATGATTGCGCTATTGTATGCTTTGCAAATTAGTTACATTAATTATCGACTTAAACACAAAAAAGCGTCGATACTGCACTCTTCTTTACCGCCATTAATGCGGGTTGAAAATACGCTTTTTAAAATATTACTGGTTGGTACGGTTTTACTATCCCTTTCTTTGCTTTCCGGCTTTGTATTTCTGGATGATATGTTCGCCCAGAAACAAGCACATAAAACCATTCTCTCTATTGTTTCCTGGTTTATATTTTCAGGTATTGTTGTAGGGCATCATCAATTCGGCTGGAGAGGTCGAGGGGTGGTGATCGCAACGATAATTGGATCATTTTTATTAACCCTTGCCTATTTTGGCAGCCGAATCGTTAAAGAAATTATCCTAAACACGGTTTAGACATATTATTTACAAAAGATATTCCATTAAATATCAACAACTTATTAATTAGGATGAAAAAATTCACAGTATGCCCTTGAAGCATCCCCACTTTACACATAAATTTGCTAGTGATTTTTATCTAAAGGAACTCGTAGTTGGATGACTTTTCCACAGGTGCGTTATTCGGCCTGCTCATCATTTTAATTCTGCTATCTGCGTACTTCTCAAGCTCTGAAACCGGGATAATGTCGATAAATCGATATCGCCTGAAGCATCTTGAAAAGGAAGGACATAAAAGCGCTAAAAGAGTGCAGGATCTGCTGAAACGCCCAGACAGGCTTATCGGTTTAATTCTAATTGGCAACAATTTAGTTAACGTACTTGCATCCTCAATAGCCACTATTATTTGTATGCGCTATTTTGGTGATTTGGGTATTGCTGTTGCTACTGTTACTTTAACCTTAACACTGTTGGTTTTTGCAGAAGTAACGCCTAAAACTATCGCTGCTTTGTACCCGGAAAAGGTCGCCTTCCCAAGTTCGTATATCTTAATGCCATTGATGAAGATTCTATTTCCTTTAGTCGTGGTCGTTAATTACATTACCAATAGTCTTTTAGCATTATTTAGAATTAATGCCATTGACGGTGATGCACAAAGTTTAAGCAAAGAAGAGTTGCGCACTGTTGTTTATGAATCCGGTGTGATGATCCCTAAAAAACATCAGGATATGTTGGTCGGCATTTTGGATTTGGAAAAAGTGACCGCCGAAGACATCATGGTGCCCAGAAATGAAATCATCGGTATTGATATTAATGATGATTGGAAGGATATTCAGAAGCAACTTACTCATTCCCAACACACTCGCGTATTAGTTTATCGCGACTCAATTGATGATTCTGTCGGCTTTATTCATGTGCGTGATGCTTTGCGAATGTTGTCTAAAGATCAATTCACGAAAGCGACTCTATTACGAGCTGTACGCGAGATTTACTTCACACCAGAAAAAACCAACCTACATACCCTTATGTATAACTTTCAGGCAGCTAAAGAGCGAATAGGCTTGGTTGTGGATGAATACGGTGATATTCAAGGCTTGGTTACCTTGGAAGATATTCTGGAAGAAATTGTGGGTGACTTCACCACCAATATTCCAGAAGAACAAAGTCAGGATATTATCGCTCAGCAAGACGGCAGCGTTGTTGTTGATGGCACCATTAATATTCGAGACTTAAACAAAGAAATGAAATGGGACTTACCCATTGAAGGCCCCAAAACCCTTAATGGATTAATTCTTGAGTATTTAGAAGATATTCCCCAAGAAAAAATAAGCTTTCGATTAGCAGGCTACCCAATTGAAATTGTGGAAATGAAAGGCAATGTAGTAAAAACGGTGCGCGTAATGCCAGAGCTATATCGGGAACCCAAAAAAGAAGATTAAGCAGTAAAGAAAATACATTGAGAATTTAAGAGTCAAGAATTTGAAAATCAAGAAAACAGGGAAGTAATATCAAGATAGTAAGAAAGCAAAGGAAGATAGGCAGAAAGAAACAGCGAAACACACAAAAAGAAATATAAAAAGAGCGAAGTGATTAAGGTTTAAATGATTTCACTTCGCTATCCCTTCAAGTTGCTTTTGGGCACGTTTAACCAAGATGGACGCTTTCACACGCTCCACAGACTCATTAAGTTTCACCAAGCGAGACATGATACCTTCTAATTCTTCATCATCATCAATATCCGACTGGGCCACATGGTTTTCCAACACCTTCTTCAAAGTTGCAGGTAAGCTGTTGCTCGACATTGTAATGTCCTCCCGCATTCTATATCGGTAATTTTAAAAAAAAATAAACTCTTTTTTTAAAATTTCCCAATACTCGTTAAATAAAACTAAAATAACAGAAGTAAATCAACAGCTTAAATATTTGAAAAAGTTCACTAAAACTCAGCAGGAAATGAATTCAAACATTTAAATAACTTATTCCACGAGTACCACAACTACTACCAACATCATAATCAATACTGACGATTGCCGATGTAGCAAAAAAAGTCGATTGTTGTTGCTGGCAAAAGTTGTCTACTAAAAAACTAACTATAGGCATATGACAAACCAACAACAAGCTTTGAACCTTCGGATTATCTAATAGAAAAGCATCAACAAAATCGTGAACAATTGCCGGATTACCTGAAGGTACAATATCAGTATAGGTTATCGTCTTTTCAATCGACACATTCTTCTGCACCGCTTGCAACGTTTGCTGAGCGCGAACATAAGGGCTAACCATCGACACATCTAGTTGGTTAAATTGCTGTTTAAGCCATAATCCGGCTTTTTGTGATTGAGCAACGCCCTGTGGCGTTAAATTTCGCAATTCGTCTCTGCTATTGTAAGACTCGGCTTCGCCGTGCCGCATAAGTATTAACCGCATTGTCAAACATCACTTAAATTTTGGCTAGTCAAGAATTGAAGTTGGAACGGAAGAAACACCCAACAATTCCTAATATTCTGGATAAATTAAAAAAATTATCTCAATAATGATCAATATGTGTATGCTTAATAATGTATGGGACAAAACTTAAGCAAACAATAAGTACGTAATAAGCAGACAAGGCGCCCCTTGATTACAAAAAAGCACGACCATAGACAATACCGCATAACGACATGTCAAAACGGGCTAACAGCTTTACTGATTCACGATGCCACAGAATCCCAAAGCGCTATAGCAATGACTGTCGCGACCGGACATTTCCAAGATCCCGCAGACTGCCCCGGACTTGCGCATTTATTGGAACATTGTTTGTTCGCCGGATGCAAGGCTTATCCCAAAGAAAACCAAATTAACGAGTATATTGATTCATACAGTGGGCACATCAATGCATGGACTGCCGCAGAAATGACGGGCTTCCATATTGACTGTCAGCATAACGATTTCAAAACATGCAATCACATGCTGGCAAACTTGCTCACCGAACCGCTATTCCTAGAATCAAGCATAACCAAAGAAATACAGGCCATAGATGCTGAATTTACACACCGATATGAAGAAGACCAACGGCGCATTCATCAGGTTGACAAAGAAACCTGCAATCCAGCCCACCCTTTCAAAAAGTTTTCAGTAGGCAACGCTGAAATATATCAGTGCCACTCTCCCTATGATATGGCATTACAACTGCGCGAATTTCACCAAAAGCACTATCGCGCTCAAAGCATGAAATTGTGCCTTATATCCAATGTAAGTTTGGATGAAATGGAACAAGACATCCTGCCATTATATGAACACCTTTCTTCCGAGCCATACTCTCCACTCAAAATTCAGGTGCCATTATTTGAGCAACAACATTTAAAACAGAAAATAAATATTACTCCGGTTAAAAACACGCAATCACTGACTTTGGCATTCGCCTTACCCGACATTCATCAATGGTATAGAACTAAACCTGAATCACTGATCAGCGCTATGCTAGGTGATGAAGATGAAGGCAGCTTGTTACATTACTTTAAAGCACAAAAATGGGTAACGCACTTAGCAGCCGGTAATGGCGTACAAGGCAGTAACTTTAAAGACTATAATATCAATATGCAGCTTACCAATAGGGGTAAGCAAGCTATTCCTCAAATAATAGAAGCCGTGTTTCATTATTTGGAGCTAATTAAATCCGATGGTTTTCCAGAATGGCGCTTTAAAGAAAGGCAACTGCTTAATCAATTAGCCTTTGACTACATGGAAGATTACAAATCTGGCGGCTATGCAAACCATTTAGCCATTCAAATGCATCATTACCCGGAAGACTTATACGCTTTTGGTGAATACATCCTAGATGACTTCAACAGCCAAATTGGGCTAGAAATGCTAAGCCATTTCACACCAGATAACTTGCGCATCAAACAAATTGGTAATGATCTAAAAACGTCCAAAACCACTCAATGGTATAACACCCCCTATTCGATTGAACCCATTGATTCAACACTAATGAAGGCAATCAGAAACCCGCGTTCCAATGCGGCTTTAGCGTTACCTCAACCTAATCAGTTTTTACCGCAAAACCTTGCCATGCTACCCATTGATAGCAACTATCAATTACCACAAAAAATAATCAGTCATGACAATGGTGAAACTTGGTACGGACAGGATTCGGATTTCAATTCCCCGAAAGCAGAATTATTTATTTCTTTCGAGTCAAACGACTTTAACCAATCTCCGGCACTAGCGGCATACACGCGCATTTGGACTTCAGCGGTACAGTCCTACTTAAATGATCACTTTTATTCAGCCGCCATAGCTGGGGTATATTCACATATATATCCGCATAAACGTGGCGTCACTTTTCATTCCGCAGGATTTTCAGATAAACAGCTTGAAATAGCCCAATTAACCCTACCCAAACTAATTGATGAGCACATTACCGCGCCTTACTTTGAGCAAGCCAAAATACAGCGCTTGAACGCCTTAAATAACAGCTTATTGAACAAGCCCATTAACCGCCTATTCGCCACGTTAAATACGCTCATGCACGAGCACAGTTATTTACCAGAAGAATTGGCAGAGCAGGTAGAAAATGCGAACCTGACGTCGATACAAAACAATGCCAACACGATAAAAAACAGCTTTTGGCAAACATTTATGTATGGCAACTGGGCAGCACAAGAAGCCAACCAATTTGATTCTTTTGTAGCTTCATCCTTCAACAATCTTGAAGCCACCCAAAGTGACAATAACATTCTGAATCTTACAGATCTTCAAAGCCATATTGTTCACGTTCAAAGCCACAGCCCCGAAGCGGCAATTGTGTATTATCTACAAGGCTTGGGTAACAGTTTAAAAGACAAAGCCTTCTGTATTGTTATCGAACAACTAATGGCACCTTTATATTTCCAATTAATGCGCAAGGAAAAACAATATGGGTATCAATTAGGATGTGGTTATCTTCCCTTTTTAAAAGCACCGGGCGTGACCCTATACATACAATCACCAGTTGTTGGTGCCGATACGCTTTATTTTGAAACCATGCAATTTTTAGCCTCCATGCCAGACAAAATTCAAGCTTTGCCACAAGAAGCTTGGGAAAAAACACTTGCGACCTTAAGCCGTCAGTTTGGCGCGCGTGATCAAAATTTGTCGATGAAATGCCAACGACTGTGGACAGCACTAGATAATGATAATCAGGCCTTTAATGAGCAAACACGGATTATCCAGTGCTTAAAACAATTATCGCAACATGAAACGGCCCAGTACCTGTTCAGTTTACTTAACAGAAAAGGAGGAAATTTAAGCTTACTGTGTACCGGCGATAAGAAAATTTCGCCAGAGTTCCCCACAGAAAATTTCAGTGATGTTTTTCACTTCCGCCAAATAGAAAAAAATTACTTATAAAAAAGGGTTATGTTACATAGAGATATAGCTACTTAGCGCATTTTTACTCCTACCGCGGATAGTAAAAGCTTTACATTACACCCAAAAAAAGGGTAAATTTTATCAACAATGAAGATGATTATTTGTCCGTAAGAACATTGATCTGTTATCATCTCCCCTCATTGGCCGTAGTGCTGTAGTAGAGTCAATCAAAAAACAAACAGAAAGTGCCCTTATGATGTCAACTCGCCTTAAAAGAATAAGCCGAAGAACAGGTAAGTTAATAAGGCTCGTAATACTCATGTTGTCGAACGTGACTTTAGTTCATGCTCATCAAACAACATCAGTCCCTTATACAATGGAATCTCAAAATCCCTATTTCTGGGCAACCCTAATCCTAAGCTCTTTCATATTAGCTTTTGCGGTCGCGTATGTGCGGGATAAACGCACACAGATAACAAAACAAAAGTCCGACGAAGCACGCCTTTCTGAAACAAGGCCGAATTCTTTTGAAGTAGAAATCACTTCCCAATCAAGAGTCGAATCAAGCCAAATATCCAATCTGGGGCAAACCGATATTCCCCAAATTAAAATTAGTCCTACGCTTAGTTCTAATATTAATTCGTCTTTAAACGATAGCAATCACTCTGAAAACTTTAATTTGTTGCAACAAGCAGTCAACAATACCTCAGATAGTATCTTTATAGCCGACAATCAATACCAGATAGTTTATGTAAACAGTGCCTACCTGAAATTTACTGGGGAAGCAGCATCCGATGCCATCAACTCACCGTTGCAGTTTCAACAATATCCAAAGCAATTTGAGTTGGACATAAAAACAAGCCTGTCCAATACCAAACACTGGGCTGGTGAAATAGAAACCGTTGTTAACAACGGGATTAGCTCCACCATCAATTTACGTATTGATGCCATTGTTGATGCGGATGAAAATGTTAGCCACTACGTGGGTGTATTCTCAGATATAACAGAGAAGAAAAGTACCGAGCAAGAATTACAAAAGCTGGCAAATGTAGACACTCTCACCCAGTTACCAAACCGCTCTTACTTTCATTCCTACCAGCAATATTTAATCAAAAACCAAGCCCCTCATGCCCTGTTGTGTTTTGATTTAGACAATTTCAAAAAGATAAACGATACCGTTGGCCACTTTGCTGGCGACCAATTGTTAAAGCAAGTAGTAAGTCGGTTAGAAAACTTGGTGCGTAAAAACATGATTGCGTTCCGATTAGGGGGCGATGAGTTTGCCGTTATTATTGAAGGCAAACCAGAATTTCATCGACTGTCCCACTTTACCCAATCCTTGCTCGACAAGCTGGCGCAACCTTATCGCGTATATGGCCAAGAATTTGTGGTAAAAGCCTCTATGGGTATTGCGTTTTATCCTAATGACGGCAAATCGCCACAGGAAGTGTTTAAGAATGCAGATACCGCCATGTATTTTGCTAAAAACCTGGGCGGCAACCGTTATCAGTTTTTCCACGAACAACATAACCAAGATGTTGTTAAACAACTGCACACCGAAAATTTGATTCGATATGGCCTACAGCATAATCTGTTCCGCGTTTTCTATCAGCCGAAGGTTAACGTTAAAACCGGGCAGTTGTGCGGTATGGAAGCGCTGGTTCGCTTTGAACACCCCGAACAAGGCTTAATTAGCCCAGCAGACTTTATTCCCATGGCGGAAGAAACTGGCCAAATACTGGAAATTGGTGAACGCGTACTTAAAATGGCTTGCGCAGATGCAGCCAGATGGGTTTCCAAAGGCTTACTGAAAGGAAAAGTCGCCATTAACATTGCTGCCATGCAATTTCAGCAAGATGATTTTGCGATTCAGGTACTGAATATTTTGGATGAAACCGGATTATCTCCGCAACATTTGGAATGCGAGATCACGGAAGGCACGTTAATGGAGAACCCAGAAGACGCCCTTAACGTGATGTTAGCGCTACGGGCCAATGGTATTCAATTGGCACTGGATGACTTCGGCACCGGCTATTCTTCATTGGCCTATTTAAAGCGTTTCCCTATCACTACATTGAAAATTGATAAAGAATTTATCGACGACATCGACAAAAACCGCTCCGACAAAAACATGGTGGAAGCCATCATTAACATTGCTCATAACTTGGGCTTAGAAGTGGTTGCAGAAGGCGTAGAATCGGAATCTCAATTAGCGGTGTTAAGTGAATTTGGTTGTGAAATGCTACAAGGTTATTTGTTTAGTAAACCGCTCACGCCAGCCAAATTTGAAAAGTTGTTAATTGCAGAAAGCCCCTCTCGTGGCAGAGTGAAAGCCAATAATATCTAGTTTGACCTTTCCTACTCATACTTAAGCAATTTAAAATGGCGGTGCAATACCGCCATTTTTGAATCTACCAACAAACCAAAGCTATTCAGCCCCATCAATCCACCAGCCTTTAATTGACGTGTTTCACGCTACTCTCAACAACTGAGCCACTACTAGTCATTCTTTAGCGCTTGGTTTTGCCTTAGGAGCAGGAGTCGATTTTGCTTGTTCTACTTTGGCCTGTTCTGGTTTCGGCTTGGCGCTAATATTCAATTCAAACTTAGGTTGTTTACGTTTTTCCAAGCCTTTGAACATATTCATTTTTTGAGCAGAATCAAACAGCTTGCCCAAACCTTGCATTTGTTTCGCCATTTTATTATTGCCACCTAAAGCTTCTGAAGACATTGCCCCGGAGCCTAGTTTTCCCAAGTTCATTAGCGCACTCAAACCCTGCATCGGGTTTTTATTTTGCGGTGCCTGCATAGAAAAATTGATGGACTTGTTGCCATCCTTGCCTTCCGACACTTTAACGCCAATGGCATTTTTAGCCGCTTTCTGACCAGCCTTGTCTGGCACAATACCTTTTAACATGTCTTTGTTCTTAATAAGGGATTGCGTAAAGGCACGCATGGCATCGGCAGCGGGCGAGTCCGCAATCTCTTCGCCGGTATCAGGATCGGTTTTAGTACGACTATTAATTTTTAAGTGATCCGTCGGGCCAAATTTCTTAATCGCCCCAACCATCGATTTCATTGCCTCACCGGCCTGCTTACGCTGTGCCTCGGTTTCTTCACCTTTGTCACCTGCTGGTTTATCAAAAAAGGGTTTAAAGGCATTACGCATATCCTCAGCGCCTTTAAGCGCATCTTGGGCATTGCGCAGTTGCCCTAATCCTTCTTTAGCAGCCTTGCCACCCAATCCCAACAAAGTTGAGTGCTGCTCCATCAAATTAACCCCACGCTTTAAATCAGGATCATCCGCTTTAAAACCTTGCTTCTGTTTTTGCTTAATCCGATTCACTTCATTCATTACATGCTTTTGCTGGCCTTTAGTAAAGGTGAGCTGTTCAGATAACACCTCACTCATAGGCTTAGGGCCCTGCATTTGAGAATGCTTAGCGTCTTCACCCGGCCCCATTTTTTGAACATGCTGACCACGTTTAGGGGCTGGTGATTGGGATGCACTCTTCGGCGCTTCGAAAATCGCATTCGAGCGCTTACGGGTTTGCGGAGGATCTTTCGGGTCTTTTGGATCATCAGATTTCATAACAGGTCAGCCAAGCCATAAAAAGTTCACCTTGGTAACAATAGCAGGCTACAAGTTGTATTAAAAATGAATGAATGCTATAAATTAAAAATGTCTCCCACAGGAAACACAAAACAAGAAGTATAAAAGGTTATGGATTACACAATAGAGACTACAAGTTCATTCTTGAATTGGATAAATGGAATTAAAGACAACGTAATAAAACGAAAAATCTTGGCTCGACTAGCAAGGCTAGAAAACGGGAATTTTGGTGACTATAAATATTTCGGGGAACAGCTTTACGAATTACGCTTCTTTTTTGGAGGCGGTATACGCATATATTACACAATAAACAACGGGCAAATTGTATTACTGCTGGCCGCTGGAAATAAGTCAACACAAGCAAATGACATCAAAAAAGCAAATCAATTACTGAAGCAACTAAAACAGGTAATTAAGTAATGAAAACGTACAAATTCGACATTGCAGAACACCTGCAAACAGACGAAGACATTAAAGAATTTTTAGTCGAAGTGGCAGGCACAGGAAATGACAGCGACTTTATTCATGCTATCAATATCGCTGCACGCGCCAAAGGTATGACCCAAATTGCCGAAAAAGCGGGTGTTACCCGTGCCAGTTTATATAAATCGTTATCCGAAACAGGCAGCCCTAAATTTTCCACCATTTACCAAGTAGTCTCTGCACTAGGCTGCAAAATAACCATACAGTAAGGTCTTGGTAAATGGTTAAGCTTCCTCCTCAGTAAGCGCTTCTGTTTTAGAGTGCTCTTGTTCTGTTGCAGGATTCTCCATCCGCTTCAGCAAGGCTTTAAACCAATCCAAGCCTCGTAGATTATCCAAATCCTTATCATCCTGAAGGTGTTGTTCAGGAGGGAGTGTCTCGACTTTTTCACAGTGCAGAAGATACTTTTCTGCACTATCAAAATCTTCTGTAATGGCATAAAGGCAAGCTAAATTATAAACTTGATCTTGGTTTAGTGCTTCTGCCTTTTTCGATACATCGAATGCTTTATTAATATACTGTTGTTTGTCCTCCTCGGAGCTTAGTTGTACGAGAGATAACAAACTATTACACCAATTAAAATAAGCCTTGAAAAAATCAGGTTTAATCACTACAGCTTGTTGATATTTATCGCATGCTTGATTGAGTGTTTCAACCGCTTTATTAGGTTCCTCTGTTTGTTTCGCAATGTAATACAATGCAAGTCCCCAATAAGTTAAAACTCCAATATGATCTGGTTTAATCAACAAAGCTTTCTGAAATTTACCTATGGCCTTATTAAATAACACTAAAGCACTAGCTCCATCAGCAGTTCTAACAGCCATATTACTTAATGCAATACCCCAATTATAAAACACCCCATAAAAATTCGAGCCATTTTCAGATGAGCGTTGAAGATTTTCGCAAGCCTGAGTTAGTAACTTCATAGCTTCATCATTACTATCAGTTAATAAAGCAATATTATTCAGTGTAAAGCCTAAATTATTAAGTGCCTCATGCATATTCGGCTTCAAAGACAGAGCTTCTAGATAGTTATCTCGAGCTTTCTCAAATAACCCCTTCTTCATGTCCTTATTTTCGTTTTCTTCTGCCTTATGGAATTGCTTAGATCCAATAGAGAAATGCGCATCTGCCAAGGCCTTATTGTCAACATCCGTTCGACTAAATTTATCTTTTAATTTTTCAATAATCTTTTCAGAATCTCCACTTAGAAATAACTGATCATAATCGTCGCTTTTAGTTTTTTCATGCGCTTGGCTGTCTTGTTCAAGCTTCACTTTAGTCTCAACAAACAACTCGCGGGTACTATTGGCATCCTTTGGAAAATCTGCTAATTTTTGCAATTCACACAAGAGATGATTATATGGATTGGCTAAAAAAGGCGGGGGAAATATTTCCAATTCTTGGGCCAAATTGATTAAAAATAAATCCGCATCATCCCATTCGATAAGATGGGCATTACTACTTTTATCAATTAGCTTTTTCTGCACACTGAATGGAAAAGAGTCATTTCGGTACATCCAGAATAAATCGTGGCGATCTTCATATTGTTCGGCGATAACATCAAAAAATTCATCTGCTTCCCCACTGTATCCCATAAAAACACATGAAGAATTAGTAAAAGTAGAAGATACAAAAGAGTTTAGCTTTTCCGCATTACTGCCAGTTTGGATCTTGTCATGTAACTGGTTGAAACCGTCACTTTGACCATGTAAATGTACAATAGCCGGATCCACTATTAATTCATGAAGATTAGGGTTTGAAACCGTAAAATCATAGATTGCCGGATAAATACCTTGTAAAGAACAACTCTTGCTTAAAACATTATCAAAGTTAAAACTCAAAACCCGGCTTACAAATCCTTCTTTAATCAACTGAGCCAGAACAATATTCGCCCAATTAATCTTACTTTTATCAACATATTCTTTAATGAGTTTTTGACGTTGATTTAAGTTAAGCGCCCCCATACAAGCCATATAATCTTCACGCTCATCCTCTGGCACCTTTTTCAAATCAAGGACATGTTTAAATTCTTCATTAATTCTACGAACCAGCCCCTTAGCAGCAGGGATACCTGCCGATACCGAACATCCAGCACCAATAAATATATGGAAAGCTTCATTATTTTCTTTAGCTTTTCTAAAGAATTCAGCGAGATTTTTAATATTTTCCCTAGACATGGCGGCCTTGATGGTTGGTTGATAGCTAAACGACTAACGGTAAAATTGGTTAAGTATACTACCTAATTGATTTTTGAATACCAGAGGATAAACCGCGTATTGGGGAATTGGGCGAGAGCGAAGGTTAAGGCTATGGTTTTTCTAATCTCGACTTAGTACCCCATAAAAACTTTTCAATGGATACCCAGTCAAGCTGGGTACGACAGTAATGATAAGACTTGGATAGCTGTAGACTTGTTATGTCAGAACAGGTTTGAGCTTCTGTACCACACATCTATTAACATCTAGAGAAATATTTCAATGGATACCCAGCCAAGCTGGGCACGACGGTAGTGATAAGACTTGGATAGTTTTAGATTTGTTATATCAGAACATGTTTGAGCTTCTGTGCCACACACTGGTTAACATCTAGAGAAATATTTCAATGGATACCCAGTCAAGCTGGGCACGACAACTATGATGTGTTTAGGGTGGCTTTATTCTTGTGGGATTTTGGTTGCTTGCCATGCAATGACTTGCCATTGGCCATCGCGTTTTAGGAAGGTGCCGGTGTTGTAGTAATACTGCTTTTTAACTTTACCTTCTTCTTTCCATTCCCCACCCAGTTTAAAAACCACAATGGCGGTGGTGCCGTATAACCGAATATCAGTTTCTTCGGCCCAGTATTTGGGTGGAGTTTCAGGTTCTTTGTCAGAGTCCGTCTCTGATTTAATACCGTCAATAATGACGGCTTTGTCGAATCGTTTTCCGGCAGAGCTGGTGTAGATTAGATCGTCAGCCCAAAAGCGAGAGTGATTTTTCAAATCATCGTTAACACTATTGGCAAGAAAGTCGGTGAGCAGTTGGTTTAGTTCCGCTTTATCGTCCGCATAGGAAAACTGGGCAACGACTGAGAATGCCAAGACAACTATCGCTTTAAACATGTAATACCCCTTTAGTGATTCGGTTTTTATTTTTGTTTTTTTTCGTAATAGGGCAATGCCTATTGTGTGCGTTGAATTATGACTAGACTCTAGAACATTGCAAATATTGAATAGCGATCTTTAATGTGGGTATATGGCAAGGTTAATAGAAAACAGAAATAGCTAATACAAAAAAGCCCGGCCATCTTTTAAGATTAAACCGGGCTTTTGAAGCTTTTCAACTGGCTTTAGTAACCAGTGTTAGTAGAAAGCTCTTTAGTAAAAAGTGCTTTTTTCCTGAGCCATTTTCTTCAACAGTGTCGCAGGTTCGAAACGGTCGCCGAACTGGCCATGGTAATGTTCAAGACGCGCAACCACATGGCCAATGCCCATCGTATCCATATAATGGAATGGACCGCCCAAAAATGGTGGGAAACCGATTCCGAAGATGGCACCAATATCACCGTCGCGAGCGGAACGAATAAGTTTTTCGTCCAAACACATGGCCGCTTCGTTAAGCATTAATAATATGCAGCGCTCGGCAATTTGTTCCTTAGAAAGAGTTTTGCTCACTTTAATGCCAAGCAACTTATAAACACTTTCGTCTACTTGTTTACCCGGCTTTTTACCGCTGTACAGGTAAATACCGCGCTTGTTCTTCTTGCCCTTACGGTCATCACCCAGTAACTTTTCGAACGCGTCCGGTGCTCTAAAACGCGTGCCTAAATCCGCTTCTAAAATAGGGGATATTTTCGAACCAACATCAATGCCTACTTCGTCCAATAATTTCATTGGACCAACTGGAAAACCGAAGTTTAACAAGGCTGAATCCAAATGCTCTACCGGCTCGCCAGAAAGCAATATGTTGGCGGCTTCGTTCATGTACGGGGCTAATATACGGTTTACGTAGAAACCTGCACCATCTTGCACCACGATAGGTGTTTTACCCTGACGACGAGCGAACTCTACGGTGGTAGAAATGGTTTCGTCAGAGGTTTTGTCATGCACAATAACTTCTGCTAATGGCATTTTGTCTACCGGCGAGAAGTAATGCAGACCAATCACCTGCTCTGGACGAGCTGCTTCTGCCGCAATTTGGCCTATTGGAATGGAAGAGGTGTTAGTAGCAAAAATGGTGCTTTCTTTGCAGTTTTGCTCAATGTCGGCAACCATTTTTTGTTTAAGACCTAAGTCTTCAAACACCGCTTCAACAACAATATCAACATCTTGATAACCAGCATAATCCAAAGTACCGGTTAGCATCGACATTTGTTTCTGCATTTCGGTCTTCTTCATAAAACGGCGTTTTACTTTTTTATTCAGTATGTCGTAGCTGTATTTCATGGCATTGGCGATGCCTTCTGGGCGCACGTCTTTAATCCGTGCAGGCACACCCGCTTTGGTTGCAGTAACAAATGCGATACCACCGCCCATTAACCCGCCACCAAGTACGCCGGCTTTTTTAATTTTTACTGGCTCAACGCCTTCTACCCCGGTTTCTTTTTTCATGTCCGTGGTCGCAAAAAAGATATTACGCAATTGCTCAGACTCTGGCGTCATCACCAATTTGCCAAAATATTGCGCTTCTAATTCGTAACCACGTTTACAGGCTTTTCCACCACTGGCTTCTAAAATATCCAAGATCATTTCTGGCGATGGATAGTTGCCACGGGTTTTAGACAAGGTTTGCTTTCTTGCCTGTTTAAATAGAATTTGACGACCAATGGAGGTACGTTCGAGGAATTTACCTACCAAGTTCAACTTAGGTGGTTTACGCCTAGCTTTGCCTTTTAATGCATATTCTTTAGCAACATCCAATAGAATGCTTTTCGGAACCGAGGCATCTACAACCCCTAGTTTCTTAGCTTGCTTGGGACGCAGTTGTTTGCCAGTCAAGATCATTTGCATGCCTTGCTGAATACCAACAAGTGCTGGCAAGCGTTGAGTGCCGCCCCCACCAGGTAACAAACCAAGCTGCACTTCTGGCACACCAATTATGGTTTTGCCAGCGTCAGAACACACGCGATAGTCACAGGCTAAGGCCAGTTCCAAACCACCACCTAATGCAGGACCATGAATAGCCGCCACAAAAGGAACGCGCATTTTTTCCATGCGTTCAAAGATGACTTGGCCATCTTTAGATAATTTTTCAGCTTCTTCGGCCGTTTTACAAGCAGCCAACATTGTAATATCAGCACCGGCGACAAATGAACTGTCTTTACCACTGGCTAATATCACCCCTTTTATGTTTTTATCGGCTTCGATTTCGTCCAACATAACGGTGAGTTGATCGCCAAACTCTGCTCGAAGGGTGTTCATGGATTCCCCGGGGACATCCATGAGCAAGGTAGCAACGCCATCTTCGCCTTTAATTAGCTTGAATGCGCTTGTATTCGTCTCTGTCATAACAGCTTTCCTGAGAATTATTTGGCTATTCGGTTTCTACGATCATGGATGCTGCCAATCCACCTGATGCACAGGCAGTTAGCAAACCGGTTCCACCGCCTCGGCGGTTTAGTTCATTCAACATTTGCGTAATCATACGCGTACCGGTAGCGGCAAATGGATGACCATAAGCAAGTGAACTACCCATTACGTTGAATTTATCCATATCGATTTCGCCGGTCGCTTTGTCTCGGCCTAGTTTTTCTTTTGCAAATTTGTCACTGGCAAACATTTTCACATTGGCAAGTGTTTGAGCGGCAAACGCTTCGTGCATTTCGATTAAGGTAAGGTCGTTAAGTGTCATGCCTGCGCGGTCTAGCGCGATCGGAGTGGAGTATGAAGGCCCCATTAGCATGTCTTCCCATACGTCAATGGCAGAAAATGCATAACTCTTTAAGAAGCCTAAAGGTTTATATCCTAAAGCCTTTGCTCTGCTTTCTGTCATCATCAAAATGGCAGACGCGCCATCGGTAAGAGGCGTTGCGGTCGCAGCAGTTACTGTACCGTGTCGTTTATCGAACACAGGACGAAGCTTGGCATAACTTTCTAATTTGGAATCGAATCGAACGTTGTTGTCTTGCTCTAGTGCGCCTTTAAATGGTTCGGAGTAGGCGGTCATAACTTCATTCGCTAATTTGCCTTCGTTCCAACTTTCCGCAGCACGAGAATGTGAACGGTGAGCCAAGGCATCTTGTGATTCACGGGAAATATTGTGAGATTTAGCCATTTGCTCGGCAGTTTGGCCCATTGACAAACCAGTCGAATATTCAGCAACAGCTGGCGGTACTGGTAACAGGTCTCTTAAACCTAGTCTTTTAACAATGCCCCAACGCTGTCCTAGAGTCTTCGCTTTTTGCAAGTCAACTAGCGCTCGGCCCAGTTTCTTGGAAACACCAACCGGGGAAACCGAGGTTGAATCTGCACCACCGGCAACACCCACATCGACGGTTCCGGCCATCATAGATTCCGCAATATTAACCGTAGACTGAAAGCTGGTCGCACATGCTCTTGATACACTGTAAGCATCGGTTTTAATGCTCATACCGGTGCCCAATACAATTTCACGAGCAATATTTGGCGCTTCTGGCATTTGCACAACTTGGCCGTACACCACTTGATCAACCAATTCGGGATCTAAGTTGTTACGTACCAATAGTTCATTGACCACCATTTGGCCCAAATCCACGGCAGGAACACCATGAAAATAAGTCGCTATTTTAGCGAAAGGTGTTCTAAGTCCAGCAACAATCGCAATGCGATCCCCTGAGTGAGTTTTCAGGTTTTGTTGAGTTGCCATTATCTAACCTCCAAAGTGGTCTGACCTGTTAAAGTCTGAATTGTACCTATTACAGGATGAAATGAAAACAGTTGATTCGTTGTCACAACTGACATTTTTCCAGCCTTAACAAGTTGAGAAACCAGAAAATGTATACATAGTAAGAACTTGTTGCATTCAAACAGGCTCTTTATCTAGCTGCTTTAGGCCATTTATCAACACTCAATTTTTGTACTATTAAGCTTTGGTTAAGCATTAACATGCAGCATCTACAATCATCAATTGATAAGCTTGACCGAACCATATCCGTGTTCATGTTCTAGAAAGGCTGAAAATATACACTCGCACTCTTAATAACAACAGTAAATTTTTTGGCGAATGTGATTTGTTACATGATATTTATTCGGCGGAACTTACATTCATATAGAATGTCAGTAGTAAATGCTAAAACCAGACTCAATTTGAAGGAAGTTATAATCCAACATGGTTGCAAATGCTTTTAAACAACTAAAACAATATTTAGATTCTCAAGTTATTGGACAACACGATTTCACCAAAAATATCCTCATTGCTTTGTTGGCAGATGGGCATTTGTTGGTTGAAGGCCCTCCCGGTTTGGCTAAAACCCGCGCCGTTAATGCTTTAGCAAATGGTGTTGAGGGTGATTTTCATCGCGTACAATTTACGCCCGACTTATTACCTGCCGATTTAACCGGTACTGATATTTATCGTCCAGAAACAGGCCAGTTTGTTTTTCAGAAAGGACCTCTTTTTCATAATTTGGTACTTGCTGATGAAATTAACCGAGCACCGGCTAAAGTACAATCCGCACTTTTAGAAGCCATGGCTGAACGACAAATTACCGTTGGCAACAAAACCTATCCGCTTCCTGAATTGTTTTTGGTTATGGCCACTCAAAACCCCATTGAGCAGGAAGGAACCTATCCCTTACCGGAAGCACAGTTAGACCGGTTTTTAATGCACTTGAGCATTGATTACCCGGGTGCAGAAACAGAGTTGCAAATTCTTAAGCTGACCAGAGGCGAAGCCCTGAGCAATCATGTTGATCAGCCCACGCCGATTACTCAAGAAACCATTTTTTCCGCTCGCAAGTCAATATTGCAAATGCATTTGGCTGACAGTTTAGAAGAGTATTTGGTGCAACTGATTGTTGCGACCAGACAACCTCAACAATATGATGACCGCCTTTCTAACTGGATTGAATATGGTGCCAGTCCGCGCGCAACAATTGCCATAGATAAGTGCGCCCGTGCCCACGCTTGGTTAGCTGGACGAGATTTTGTTGGCCCGGATGATATTCAAGCCGTCTTCCACAATTGTATGCGACACCGAGTTCTTTGTACCTACGAAGCTGAAGCTGAAGGTATGACATCGGATCGGATTTTGGATCGCATCTTACAATTGGTTCCAGTGCCTTAAACTTCCATTTGCTATTGAGAGAAGACATTTTGCCTATGCAATCAGCACAACAGTGGTTGCGGTCTCATTACGCCGATGGTTGCAATATCAGCATTAAAGAGCTTTTGCAGTATCGGAATAAAACCGCTCTGATGGACTTGACCCCCAAAAACACTATCCAAGCCAAATTGGCGGGTAGTTACGTGACTAAAGCCAAAGGTCGCGGAATGGAGTTCGATGAAGCCCGTCATTATCAACCCGGCGACGATATTCGAGCCATTGATTGGCGGGTAACGGCCCGAACGGGGAAAACCCATACTAAGCTTTATCGAGAAGAGCGTGAGCGACCGGTGTTCATTCTGGCGGATTTTTCTTCCAGCATGTATTTTGGCACGCAATTAATGTTTAAATCGGTACAAGCTGCCCATCTAGCTTCGCTGATTGCTTGGTCGGCGGCAGACCGAGGTGATCGAATTGGTGGCCTGTTATTTAATCAGAATATTCACCATGAATTTAAACCATTCACTCGCCAAAAAGCGGTACTTTCGCTTTTAAGTGGCATTGCGAAAATGCACCAATCACCCCATCATCAAAATCAACAAGGGCAAAATTCGCCTTTTCAAGATGGCAAGCAACATACTCAAGAACAAGGCTATTTTGGTGATGCCTGCGCTCGTTTACGCCGTTTGGCTCATCCCGGCAGTAAAGTTTTCATTTTGAGCGACTTTTTGGATTTAGACGACAAAGCAGCACAGCACATATCCCGTATTTCTCGGAATTGTGAAATTGTTGCCTATCAAATAACTGACCCGTTTGAACATCAACTTCCTTCGGTTTCTGTGCCACATAACGTATCGCTAACCGATGGTAATAATTCTCAAACCTTTACCTTAGGCGAAGAGAAAACCGCAAGAGAATATGCACAGGCGCATTCGCAAATGAGCGACCACATTAAATCCACGTTGCTTAAATGTCGGGTAAAACATCACAAAATCAGTGCCGCTTTGCCTTTGGAAGAACAGCTTACTCCCGTGCCCCGATCTTTATCAGGAGGGCGCAAATAATGAATCCATTGGAACAATTAAAAGATATTCATTTGCCAGAGCATGTTAGTGCATGGCCCCCTGCTTATGGTTGGTGGCTATTAGTGATAATGACATTACTTTTATCTGGCTTAACGATCTATTTTTTGGGTAAACGTAAGCAACAACAAAGAGCAAAACGAGAAGCAGTTTTATTGCTGGCAATATTGAATGAAGCCGATGCCGAATGGCCAAGACACCTTAATGAGTTATTTAAACGCACCTGCATGAGCTACTACCCAACGGAGCAAATAGCTAATAAATATGGCACTCACTGGCTCCAGTTTTTAGCGCAACAAATCCCAAACAAACATCAAGCATTGTTTATTTCAACGCTAACACCTTGGTCGAATGCCTTGTATCAAGCTCAACCCGAAACGTTAGATTTCGACGCAATAAAAGCCCAATCGGTACTTTGGCTTAGGTCGTTTAAACCGCCCAAAAACACCCCGCAGCTTGAGGAGGCCCAGCATGTTTGAATTTGCTTGGTGGTGGGCGTTATTTGCCCTGCCCTTGCCTTTATTAGCAAGGCTCTTTTCAGAAAAGAAACAACAACAGTTTGCGGCATTAAAAGTGCCTCGTTTAACGCCGGGCATGTCCACTGCAACCGGAAAAACAGGCACCAACTATTGGCGTTTGTTCATTGCTATATTGGCCTGGATTGCGTTGGTTGTTGCAGCCGCAAGACCACAATGGCTTGGCGAGCCTGTTAGTATTCCCGCTGAAGGCCGCGATTTAATGTTAGCGGTGGATTTGTCTGGCAGTATGAAAATGGAAGATATGGAGGTCCAAAACAGACAAGTCGATCGCCTGATTATGATCAAGCATGTTATGAAGGACTTCATCAATCGACGTGTGGGTGACCGTATTGGCCTAATACTGTTTGCCGACACAGCTTATTTACAAACTCCCCTCACCTACGACCGGGAAACCGTTGGCCAATTGCTTGATGAAACCGTTATTGGGCTGGTTGGTGAACAAACCGCTATCGGCGATGCCATTGGTTTAGCCGTGAAACGTTTTAAACAAAAAGATGAATCCAACCGCGTTTTAATTCTGTTAACTGACGGGCAAAACACTGCCGGTAACATTACGCCAGCACAGGCAAAAGAGCTAGCCGTAGCCGAAGGCATTACTGTGTATGCGATAGGTGTTGGGGCCGACCAAATGCTAATGCGAAGCTTATTTGGTACGCGCAAAGTGAACCCTTCAAATGATCTCGATGAGGATATGTTAACGGATTTGGCTAGCAGCACCGGCGGCGCATACTTCAGGGCTAGAAATACTGAAGCGCTTCAGGAAATTTATACCGTATTGGATAAATTGGAACCCGTCGAAAGAGACAGTCGCCAAATGCGTCCATTGCAGGCTTTATTCCATTACCCGTTAGCCCTAGCGTTGATTCTTTCCCTGCTCTTGGCAAGCAAGCCCTTTTTAACCCTACTTAGTCAGAAGTTAAAAAAATGATGCCGTTTGAACTACAAGATTTTCATTTTATACGTCCATTATGGCTTCTTGCCATTGTGCCGCTGTTAATGATGTTATTTGGACTCAAGTACGTCCAAAAACAACAATCAGGGTGGCAAGGCGTCATTGCCAATCACCTCTATTCCAGATTAATAAGCGTACAAGGTGGGACTACGCGCAAACCGCCATTGTATTTATTAGGGCTAGGATGGGTACTTGCCTCTCTAGCGCTTGCCGGACCAACCTGGGAGCGATTACCGCAACCTGTTTACCAGCTGCATACGGGTAAAGTTGTCATTCTGGATATGTCTTTATCCATGCGTGCAACAGATATTAAACCTAACCGTTTGAGTCGAGCAAAATTCAAAGCCATTGATTTGATTAAACAAGCCGGTGAAGGTGAAATCGGCCTGATTGCTTACGCTGGCGATGCATTTGTTATTAGCCCCCTAAGTACGGATATTCAAAACCTAACCTCCCTTATCCCAAGTTTAGTGCCAGAAATTATGCCTATTCTAGGGAGTGAGCCTTTGTATGCATTTGAAGAAGCCATTCAACTGTTAAGTAATTCTGGCTATAAAAAAGGGGAGATATTCTGGGTTACCGATGGTATCGACCTGTCACAAGTTGCACCGGTGGCGAAGTTATTAGCAGAGCATGATTACCGGTTATCTATTTTAGGTGTAGGCACAGAAGATGGCGCGCCAATTAAGCTCTCTAATAATGAGTTCCTTAAGGATAATATGGGGGCTATCGTGGTCCCAAGATTCAACGACGACCCATTAGAGTTACTTGCCAGCAAAGGTCACGGTCGCTATACCAATATGCAGCCCAGCGATAAAGACATTATTTACCTAACTCAACAACTATTGTTAGACCGCAACACTCAAGAGCAAGAAGAAACCCAGAACAACTTTGGGGATCAGTGGAAAGAAATGGGACCTTATCTAATATTGATTTTATTGCCCTTTGCAGCCTTTGCTTTTCGACGTGGAATATTAGTCGTCCTATTATGTTCTCTGTTGCCTATGTTCCCTAAACCAGCCTACGCAGGGTGGTGGCAAGACATGTGGCAACGCCCTGATCAACAGGGAATGCAGTCCTTTGAACAAGAAAAATACGCTGACGCCGCTCAGCAATTTGATAATCCTATGTGGAAAGGCAGCTCAGCCTATAAAAATGGTAATTATGAGCAAGCAATTGAACATTTTTCACATTTAGACACGGTCGAATCAAATTACAATCTTGGTAACGCCTTAGCTAATGCCGGAAAAACGCAGGAAGCTATTGAAGCCTACGAAAAAGCATTGGAAAAAGATCCTCAACATGCCGATGCTGCCGCGAATAAAGCCTTGTTGGAACAAATGCAAAAAGAGCAGCAAGAACAGCAGCAACAAGACTCTGAAGATGATCCGGAAAAACAAGACGGTGACAGTGACCAAGAGCAACAAAAAGGTGAAGACGACCAAGGCCAACAAAACTCCGACAACCAACAAAATCAGGATCAAGAACAGGAACAAGACGAAGAAGGTTCTCAAAGCGATCAACAAGAGGAACCGCAATCATCTGACCCTGAAGAACAACAATCCGAAGCCGAAGCTGAAGAAGACGAGCAAGAACAAGAAGATTCATCAGCTAACGAGCAGCGAGAACAAGAAGCTGAACAATCAGAAGAGGAAACTGAGCAACAGCTCAATTCCTTGCAAGAAGAATTAACCGACGAGCAAAAAGAACAGCAACAAAAAATGGAAAACCTGCTTAGAAAGGTTCCAGATGATCCTGCTTTCTTACTGAAACGCAAAATGTTGCTCGAACAAGAACGTCGTAAAAGACAACGCTTACCTAGTCACAAGCAGAGAATCTGGTAATGAAAAAACTTTTCCAAAAAATCAGCACCGCCCACCTTTTTGCCTTCGTTATAATGCTGGGAACACCTTCATTACAAGCTGCCGTAACTCAAGTTTCGGCAACCGTGGATAAAAACCCCGTAATGGTAGACGAATCTTTTACCTTAGAAATTGTCGCTGATGACAATATATCCGCCGATGCTTTTGATCCATCCCCACTATTAAAAGACTTTGTTGTAGGTAGAACGTCATCCAGTAGGCAAACCCAAATCATTAATTTTGATACTAGCAGAACGACCCGTTGGTCTACCGTGCTTATCCCCAGAAAACCAGGAAGATTTTCTATTCCGGCTTTCAAAATTAATGGCATATCAACTCAATCAATTATGCTGCAAGTTTTACCGGTTTCCCAAAGCAAACATGCTCAACGACAAGATATGTTTATTACAACGGAAGTTGATTTAGACGAAGTGTATTTGCAGCAACAAGTTAAATATACCGTCAAATTGCATATTGCTGTAGATCTGCAAAGAGGCAGCTTATCCGCCCCAACCATGGAAGAGGGAGAAATTGAGCAAGTAGGAGACGACAAAGAATATCACCAAATTGTTGACGGCCGCCGTTACAGAATCATTGAACGTATTTTTTCAATTATGCCACAGAAAAGCGGTACATTCTCCATCCAGGCACCGCTTTTCGAAGGTGAAGTATTAGATAATAGCCGACGTTCTTTTGGTTTTTTTAATCGCACTAGTACAATTAACAAAGTAGGCAAAAACCTATTTTTGAAAGTTAACCCAATTCCCGATAATTATGCCTACCATTGGCTACCAAGTGAACATGTAGAAATAAACGATGAATGGCAGGGAATGAGTGACAACCTCACCGTAGGCGAACCCGTAACCCGCACCATTACTTTAACCGCTTTGGGCGTAGTCGAATCTCAATTACCTGAAATTGGTAGTAATTATCCCGATTCTGTTAAGACCTACCCTGATCAGGCGGACACTGCAACAGTCCAAAGAAACGGTACTTTTGTCGCGCAAAGAAAAGAGAGTGTCGCCATCATCCCAAATAAAGACGGTACAGTTGTTATTCCTGAAGTGAAAGTTCCTTGGTTTAATGTTGTTACCAAGTCTACCGAATTTGCTATTTTGCCAGAAAAGAGGTTCACGATTACCCCCCCAGCGGGGTCCTCGGCGTCCACACCAGAACCACAGCTTAACTCTCCAGCAGTAAATACAGAACCAACTGAGTCCAACCCAATCGCAACAGGCACGCCAACCAGCATTGTTGCAACACCACAATGGTGGTCTTTAAGTAGTTGGTTTTTATTAGTGCTCTGGATACTTACTTTGATCGTTTGGTGGATGACTAAAAAACGTCAGTTAGTCACTGATATTAGACAAGAAAACATCACTCCGTGGAATGCAGAAGCTCTGTTATGGAAGCAAGTTGAAGCAGCCATTAAACAAAAAGATGAGCAAAATCTTACAAATTATTTACAGCCTTGGCTTGCAGAAGTATGCGGAAATCCACAACAATCGCTATCGAAAAGTGTAGAACAGTTGCGAAATGACCAATTAAGCCAGCAAATCACGGTCTTATTTGGTAATCGTTTTGGTGACAAAAATAACCAGCCAAACGCTCATGAACTACTCAATTCACTATTGGAAACATTAAAAATAGTAAGGAAACAATACCAACATAAACCGAATATTAAGGGTACAACTTTGCACCCTTTGTATCCGCACACGCAGTAAAAGGTATGACCGAATGATGAAATTAAAACCCGTTGTAATTGCAGTAGTCTCAGCTTTGTGGCTAGCAGGATGTCAAGATAGCAACCAATCAGCCAATCAGGCCGAAACAGCAACACCAGATGTATCTCAAAGTACAGATACGCCGCAAGCGCAAGTTAACGAATCTGAACGTTTAGCTAAATTCTTTGATGACTCTTTTCAGGCAGTATTAAAAGACTCCCCGATCTATCAATCTTATTTAGGTTTTAAGTGGGATTACGGCTCTTGGGATGAGATTACAGAAGCTGAAGCCGAGAAAAACGCTAACCGTTTACGCGAAGGGCTAGAAACCATTTCTGGTTTTGACAGCACAGAATTCAACGAACAAGAGAAATTAAGTAAATTAATTTTTGAGCTGGATTCAAAACGGCAATTAAGCAACGATGAATTTCGTAATCACACCTATATAATGCATCAATTCCGGGCGTTTCATACTATGGTGCCTACCTTCTTGATCAATATTCATCGAGTTGGGGATCAATCTGATGCAGAAGCTTATGTGTCGCGTCTACAAAAAGTAGAGCACATGTTTGATCAAGTTATTGAGCAATTGCGAATTAGAGAAAAGCTTGGCGTATTTCCACCCAAGTGGTCATACGAACAAATGATTCAAGCGTCTAACAATGTCGTCACCGGCCAACCATTTGACGACTCAAGCGAAGACTCCACTATTTGGGCCGATTTTAAAAGCAAAGTGGCCAAATTAGAAATTGAGCAAACAGCCAAAGACAAATTGTTGGCTGATGGACGTAGTGCGCTTTTAGATTCCGTGCGCCCCGCCTACGCCAAGATGGTTAAAGAACTAGAAAAACAAATGGCCATTACACCAGAAGGTGATGGTGTATGGAGATTACCTGACGGTGATAAATGGTATAAAAACCGTTTAGAGTGGTTCACTACCACAGACCTCAATGCTGATGAAGTTCATAATATTGGCCTGAAACACGTTATTCGTATTCATGATGAAATGCGTGAGATTAAGAAAAAAGTAGGCTTTGAAGGCGATTTACAGGCCTTTTTTGAATTCATGCGTACTGATAAGCAGTTCTACTATCCCAGTACCGATGAAGGCCGTGAGCGCTACATGAGCGAAGCAACGGGCTTAATCGAAGAAATGCGTAAGAAAATTCCTGAGTATTTTGGCCTACAGCCTAAAGCTAACATCGTTGTAAAACGGGTAGAAGCGTTCCGTGAAGAATCCGCAGGAAAAGCGTTTTATCAACGCCCTACTCCCGATGGTTCAAGACCCGGTACTTACTATGCTAACCTGTTTGACATGAATTCGATGCCCACTTATCAAATGGAAGCCTTGGCTTATCATGAAGGTATTCCAGGACATCATATGCAAATTGCCATCGCTCAGGAATTAGAAGGCATTCCACAATTTCAAAAATTTGTATCGTTTACCGCCTATATCGAAGGATGGGGACTCTATACTGAGCAACTCTCTAAAGAGATGGGCTTCTACAAAGACCCCTATTCTGATTTTGGTCGTTTAGCAATGGAGTTATGGCGCGCGTGTCGTCTTGTGGTTGACACCGGTGTTCATGCCAAGAAGTGGAGTAAAGAAAAAGCTATTCAGTACTTGCGCGACAATACCCCAAATCCAGAAGAAGATAGCCGTAAAGCCATTGAGCGTTACATCGCAATGCCAGGGCAAGCAACGGCATATATGATTGGTAAACTAAAAATCGTTGAGATTCGCGAACGGTTACGCCAAGAATTAGGCGATAAATTCGACATAAAAGGCTTTCACGATGAAATTCTTAAAGATGGACCTGTTCCAATGAATGTACTTGAAGACAAGCTAAACGCTTGGGCTAAAAAGCAATCATAACGCTGCCTACAAGATGCTCACACCCCAAAAGGTTGTGAGCATTTTTCAATATTCTGATTTAAATTACTGCTAACGGATAAGCAAATGACCAATCTATGGTTGTCGCCGTAAAAAAGGGGGGTACAATAACGTCAGAAGTTTCGCCGGATCAATCTTAAATTATGATTTCACGAAAGCAAAACCCATCGGCCTCGGTCTCAGAGAACATGGCAGATAAACAAAGACGCTATGAAGCTCTCGTACATGCACTTCATGCAGATATATACAGGTACGCATTTTGGCTCGTGAAAGATAAACACGTCGCCGAAGATATTGTGCAAGAAACCTTTCTACGTGCATGGAAATCTCTTGATTCCCTTAACGACGAGAAAGCCGCTAAATCTTGGCTGATTACTATTTTAAGACGAGAAAATGCCAGACGATTTGAGCGCAAACAGTTCGACCTCGTTGATATGGATGATGTCGCATTAGCTGATGATGACATTAGCCATGAAGGCAAAATGGAACAAAGAGAATTGCGTCGTCATATTTCTGCCTTAAGTGATGAATACCGTGAGCCCCTAATGCTACAAGTTGTTTTTGGTTTTAGTGGCGAAGAAATTTCCAAAGAATTAGGTTTAAACAAAAATACTGTCATGACCAGATTATTTAGGGCAAGAAACCAGTTGAAAGAAGCTATCGAACAACAATCTGACACCGTGGAGAAAGCGAATGGATGATTTGGAATTTCGTCGCGAGGTTTATGCTAACCCCCACAGTAAAGACAAATCTCTACTGGAAGCAGCGGCCAGTGATCCCGCTAAACAGCAATTTATAGACGAATTGAAGCAATTAGATGGCAAGTTACATGATGCTATCAATGTTCCAGTTCCAGATGGTTTGGCCCATAGATTAATATTAAGACAATCAATTGAAAGCCATAACCAGCAAAGACGCAGCAACCGTATACATATCGCTTTAGCGGCTTCAATAGCCTTTGCTGCGGGTCTTAGCTTTACCGTGCTACAACAACCACCTGTAGCCACAGAATTAAGTGCAATAGCACTCGGCCATATGTATAACGAAGCCGAATACACTATAGACGCAAAAGGCGATTTACAGTTATCTGAAGTCAACGCCAAACTTTCCACCTTTGGTGCCAAAATCACCGAGCCTTTTTCGAGAGTTTATTTTGCTAATTACTGCTTATTTGAAAAGCAAAAGAGTCTGCATTTAGTGCTAGGTGATGGTAAAGATCGTTTTACCGTATTTGTAACACCTACAGATGAAAATGAAGTTTTCCAGCCTTATTTTGAAGATGAGATCTACATTGGGCGAGCGTGGCAATCTAATGGCATTAACTTAGTTGTATTAGAAGAGAAAACCAGTAAAAACACCCAAGACATGGAAAGCGTTCGCGAGAAGCTTATTTTCTCAATCTAAAGTCTAATCGAATAAATCACCACCTTTGCTCTGAAAAGGGCAAAGGTTAAACCTCCAAGCATACATTTTTTCACAACAAGTATTATTCACTATATAGTGAAAAAGTCTTTTCGATATTCCCCAATAAATTCCCTTTACTCAAATAGGCAATGCCGGATAGACTCTCCCCCTCGTCCAGATAAAAAAGCTAAGAAAATCTTATGGATGCCTACACTCTAATCTCACTTGCGATCTACTTTTTGGTCATGCTCGCCATCGGTTTATATTCCTATCAGCAATCTGAAGCTGATGTGGCCGGATTTCTGCTTGCCGGTAGAAAAGTAAGCCCCAGCGTTACAGCTTTATCTGCAGGCGCATCTGATATGAGCGGCTGGATGTTAATGGGATTGCCCGGTGCCATGTACATCTCTGGAATGTCGAGTGTATGGATTGCTATTGGATTAGTCATCGGCGCATTTTTCAATTACCTGCTGGTCGCACCAAGATTAAGAGTGTATACCGAAGTTGCAGAAGCACTTACCATTCCTGATTATTTTGAGCACCGTTTCAAAGATCATTCACACACGCTCAGAATCATTTCCTCCATTGTAATCATTTTATTCTTCACACTTTATACATCCTCAGGCGTTGTAGCAGGTGGCAAGCTGTTTGAAAGTGCATTTAATATGAATTACTACACTGGATTGTATGTTACTACCGGAGTTGTGGTTGCCTACACTATGTTCGGTGGTTTCATGGCAGTGAGCATGACGGACTTTGTTCAGGGCTGCATTATGTTTGTTGCACTTATCTTAGTGCCGGTTACAGCCATTTCAGAAATGGGTGGATTAGGCCCAACCTTCGCAGAAATCGAACATATTAATCCGGACTTACTCAATCTATTTAGCGGCACAGGTTTATTAGTCATTATATCAAGCATGGCTTGGGGATTAGGTTATTTTGGTCAACCACATATTATTGTTCGATTTATGGCTATTCGTTCAGTAAAGGACGTGCCTACCGCTCGACGCATTGGTATGAGTTGGATGATTATTTCTATTATCGGTGCCTTAATGGTAGGTCTCACCGGGGTTGCTTTTATTAGCCTAAATAAGCTCACTCTTGCTGATCCTGAAACCATATTTGTGGTTTACAGCCAAATTCTTTTTCATCCTTTGATCACCGGCTTTTTATTAGCGGCCATCTTGGCAGCTATTATGAGCACAATATCATCACAATTGCTTGTAACGTCCAGCTCTTTAGCAGGTGATATTTATCACCGATTTATACGACGTGACGCAAGCCAAAAAGAATTATTGTTAGTAAGTAGGTTAGCCGTTGCCATGGTGGCAGCAGTTGCGATTAGCTTGGCCTATGACAGAAGTAGTTCAATTTTAAGCTTGGTCAGTAACGCATGGGCGGGATTTGGTGCAGCATTTGGGCCGGTTATCTTACTATCGTTATTTTGGCCCAAAATGACCCGACAGTCTGCCATAGCAGGTATGTTGACTGGAGCGGGTGTGGTACTTCTTTGGATTTACGCACCGTTTACAATAGCCGGTGAAGCACCAAGCGCTTTGATGTACGAAATGGTACCCGGTTTCGTTGCTTGCACTATTGTCATAGTACTTGTAAGCAAGCTGACTCGTGAGCCATCATCTGAAATACTCAATCAATATGAGATGGTGACTAGATCCATTAAGTCAGCGAAATAAAAAAATAAGCTTTGAAATTAGGCTGCATTAACTACACTTAGTAAAAGGGAACAGCGGTATCATCAATCAAGGATCATATCAGTTAATGTTTACCATATTGTATACAGTAGGCAACATAGGGCGGGCGTATTTTCATGGCGTAAATGAAAGTGCCACCGAATTGATGTGCAATTGTACAAAGCTATGCTTTGGTTAGGAAATAAGATAAATGGCTTTTTTCACTGCAAGACAACCAATTTTAAATTTAGACAAAGAAGTATTTGCTTACGAATTGTTATTTAGAGATAGCTTGGAGAACGTATTTCCAAACATTGGAGATGACGAAGCAACGTCCAAAATGGTTGAAGGTCTGCACCTAAATTTAGGCTTGGACACACTTACCCAAAATAAGCTCGCCTTTATTAATTTTACAGAAGAAACTCTCTTAAACCGCTTTCCGTTAATGCTGCCAAAAGATCAAGTTGTGGTAGAAGTACTGGAAACAGTTCATCCCGGTAAAAAATTACTAGAAGCCGTTATTGAGTTAAAAACATCTGGATATGTAGTTGCGTTGGATGACTATATTCATGAGCCAGTGTGGCGTCATTTTTATCCATATACTGATATTATTAAAATTGATTGGAAAGCCATGACCGTTGATGAAATCAAACAGGTCATTCATGATATTAGAGACTTTCCGAGTATTAAATTATTGGCAGAAAAAGTAGAAACTTACGAAGAGTTTGAGACCGCTAAAGAATTGGGTTTTTGCTACTTCCAAGGTTTTTTCTTTAGTAAGCCTGAGGTCATGCAAAGCCGTTCATTACATTCATCCCAGCTTGCTTTAGCAGAGCTTATGGCAGAAATGGCAACGGATGAACCAGATATCAATATTATCGTACGCGCCTTTGAAGGTGATGTGAATTTGTCGTTCAAGCTACTACGCTACACCAAAAGCCCTATTTTCCAACGCCGCAATGAAATTTCCAACATTAAGCAAGCCATTGTCGTTTTAGGTCAGCAAGAATTACGTCGATTTGTTTCATTGCTATTCACTGCTCAATTTTCTTCTGGCAAACCCGCAGAACTTACCACTATGTCGTTGGTTCGTGCTCGCTTTTGCGAATCTGTTGCCAAACTATCTTCGCAAAAAGAGGCACCAGCCAGTGCTTTCCTTGTTGGCTTGTTGTCTTTGTTAGATGCCATGTTAGACACCGATTTATCTGAATTAGTTAACAAACTACCCCTAGCAGACAATATTAAAACCCCTTTATGCGAAGGCGAAGGAAAATTAGCGGAATATTTAAATCTAACTCGCGCTTTTGAAGCGGCCAATTGGGCCAATGCCAGTTTATTAGCCGCCAGAATCAATGCTGATTTTGATCAAACTGCCGAATGTTACCTTGAAGCAGTAAAGTGGGCGATTGAAAGAACAGAGTTTGTCGAATAAAAGTTAATTTAATATAGCCAATAAGCATAATGTTTACTGCACGTTTTGTGTTAGGGTTCTAAGTATATAATTCTTTGGCATAAAGTTATTAGCTTAAATCGCGATGTCTACAAAAATCCCTAATACAACACATTTAAAGCAATTAGAATCTGAAAGTATTCATATTTTCCGTGAAGTGGCAGCCGAGTTTGAAAACCCGGTCATGCTTTATTCTGTAGGAAAGGATTCTTCTGTATTGCTACACCTTGCTCGAAAAGCATTCTACCCGGGCAAAATTCCCTTTCCATTGTTACATGTTGACACCACCTGGAAATTCCAGGAGATGATCGAATTCCGCGATCAAATGGCGAAGAAACATGATTTAGAATTAATTGTTTATAGCAACCCTGATGGTGTGGGCGACAAAATCACGCCCTTTACTCATGGAAGCGGCAAGTACACCGATATTATGAAGACTCAAGCTCTGAAACAAGCATTAGACAAATACCAGTTTGATGCTGCTTTCGGTGGCGCAAGGCGAGATGAAGAAAAGTCTCGTGCCAAAGAGCGTGTATATTCCTTCCGTGACGCCAACCATCGCTGGGATCCAAAAAACCAGCGCCCGGAATTATGGAATATCTACAACTCCCAAATTAACAAGGGCGAGAGCATTCGCGTATTTCCAATGTCCAATTGGACCGAGTTGGATATATGGCAATACATCTACTCTGAAAACATTGAAATCCCCTCTTTATACTTGGCTAAAGAACGCCCAGTAATCGAACGGGATGGCGTTAAAATTATGGTAGATGATGAACGCATGCCGTTGTTAGAAGGTGAGAAACCCCAAATGCTATCCGTTCGGTTTAGAACATTGGGATGTTACCCTTTAACAGGCGCTGTAGAGTCAACTGCCAGTTCGCTGCCTGAAGTAATTCAAGAAATGTTGCTAACCAAAACCTCCGAACGACAAGGCCGAGTGATTGATCATGACTCAGCTGGCTCAATGGAGAAAAAGAAAATGGAAGGTTATTTCTAATGAGTGAAAAAAATATCGTCTGGCATCAGCATAAAGTAGACAAACAAGTCAGAGCCCAACAGATGCAACAACGCCCGTTAGTTATTTGGTTTACGGGTCTGAGCGGTTCTGGAAAATCTACCCTCGCGAGTCTGTTAGAACAAAAATTGGCCGCCAATGGTCGATACACTTATTTGCTTGATGGGGACAATATTCGTCACGGTTTATGCGGTGACTTAGGATTTAGTGGCAAAGACCGGGTTGAAAACATCCGTCGAATTAGCGAAGTATCCAAATTGTTCGTTGATGCCAGTCTTATCGTACTTACCGCTTTTATTTCTCCCTTTAGAGATGATCGCAACTACTGCCGTGGCTTATTGGAAAAAAACGAATTCGTAGAAGTGTTCGTTGATACCCCCATTGAAGTGTGCGAAGAAAGAGATCCTAAAGGGCTGTATCAGAAAGCCAGACAAGGTGATATTAAAGATTTTACCGGCATAGATTCTCCTTATGAAGAACCGGAAAACCCGGAAATTCATTTGCAGTTTGATGGCGAATCGCCAGAACAGGCAGTAGATCAACTCTACATTCAATTGATAGAAAAGGGTTACATCAATTAATGGCAACTAATACACTTTTAGAGCAAATATCAGCAACGGCTAAAAAAGCCGGTGAAGCTATCATGGAGATTTACCAAAAGGACTTCTCCATTTATGAAAAAAGCGACAACAGCCCCTTGACTGATGCCGACTTAGCAGCACATAACATTATTGTAAAAGAGCTAGCAAGCTATTCCGACTTACCGATTCTATCGGAAGAATCGGCAGATATAGCTTGGAGCGAAAGACAACAATGGCAACAATATTGGTTAGTTGATCCTCTGGATGGCACCAAAGAATTCATCAAGAAAAATGGTGAATTTACCGTTAACATTGCGCTGATCGATAACGGACAACCTGTCATGGGTGTTGTATATGCCCCCGTTTTAGACACGCTATATGTTGCCGATGAAGCAGGTGCTTTTAAGATTACCAGTAGTGGCAAAGAAGCTATCAAGGTTCAATCTCGACAAGATGGCGAAGTCTGCATGGTTGTTGGCAGTCGCTCCCATCAAAGTCCCGAAATTCAGGCTTTTCTTGAAAGCATTCCCGGTAAAACTGACATGCTAGCAATGGGCAGTTCATTGAAACTGTGTTTAGTTGCCGAAGCACAAGCTCACCTTTACCCTAGATTAGGCCCAACGTCAGAGTGGGATACCGCAGCTGCCCATGCAATTGTAAAAGCAGCAGGCGGTAACGTTACCATTCTCGAACAAGGAAACGGATCGGGTTACTCTGACTCGGGACGTCCTTTGCTATACAACCAAAAAGAATCCATTTTGAACCCCTATTTTTTAGTGAGCGCGTAATCCATGCACAGCGAGAACGAATTATTGCAGGACGATGTTCTTGCGTATTTAGCACAACATGAACAAAAAGATCTGCTGAGGCTTCTCACCTGCGGCAGTGTAGATGACGGAAAAAGCACCCTGATTGGTCGCTTGCTACACGACTCTAAAATGATTTATGAAGATCAGATGGCTGCCGTTGTCAAAGACAGTAAAAAAGTCGGTACCACAGGTGAAGAAGTCGATTTAGCATTGCTGGTCGATGGCCTGCAATCCGAGCGTGAGCAAGGCATCACCATTGATGTCGCTTATCGTTACTTTTCAACCGACAAACGAAAATTCATTATTTCGGATACCCCAGGGCACGAGCAATATACTCGTAACATGGTAACCGGCGCTTCAACTTGCGAACTGGCCATTATCCTTATTGATGCACGTGAAGGGGTTAAAACCCAAACTAGACGTCATTCATACCTGGTTTCCTTACTTGGCATTAAACATGTTGTCGTTGCCATTAATAAAATGGATTTGATGGAATTCAGACAAGACGTTTTTGAGCGTATTCGTTCTGATTATCTTGAATTTGCTGAACAGCTGAACATTGAAGATATTCGCTTTGTTCCTCTTTCAGCCTTAAAGGGCGACAACGTTGTTGATAAAGGCGAAAACCTGGATTGGTATCAGGGTGAGCCACTTATGCACATGCTTGAAACCATAGAAGTTAATCGAGACAAAGCCAACCAAGAGTTTCGATTTCCGGTTCAGTATGTCAGTCGTCCTAATCTTAATTTCCGAGGATTTTGTGGCAACATCGTATCCGGAGATATAAAAGTCGGCGATAGCATTACTGTTTTACCATCGGGCAAACAGTCTAACGTAAAGTCCATTATTACAATGGGTGGCGACTTACAATACGCGCATACACCCCAAGCAATCACGCTGACTTTAGAAGATGAAATTGATATTTCCCGGGGCGATACCATCGTAAAAACTGGGGCGAATGTGCTGGTTGGAAACGAATATCAAGCCCATATTGTTTGGATGTCGGAAGAACCTTTACTCCCCAATAAACAATATGCCTTCAAGTTCGCGACAAAGCAGGTCACGGGCAACGTTAGTGATATTGAACACAAGATAGATGTTAACACGATGGAGCAGTGTGAAGCCGTTAGGCTTAACCTCAATGAGATTGCATTGGCTCAGATTAAACTCACTCAACAAGTGACCTGTGACCCCTACGATCAAAACAGAAATACCGGTGCCTTTATTATTATTGACCGAATAAGCAACGGTACGGTTGGTGCAGGCATGATCGTAGATAAAATAACAACTGAAAACAAAACCAGTGAATTCTCTGAATTTGAGCTAGAACTCAATACTTTGGTCAGGAAACATTTTCCACATTGGCAATCATTGGACTTAAGTAAACTTTAAAAAGAACCATTATCATGGATTTTGATTCAATTATTACGTTGCTGGTTTTTGTTGGCAGTATTGGCTCATTAATATTAACCAATAAAAACCCTTCGTTTGTCTTTTCCATGGCGACGTTGGTTTTACTCTGTTTTCAGCAGTTATCGCTAAAAGACGTCTTTCACAACTTGGCTAACCAGGGATTAATCACCCTGGTTTTGCTATTGATCATAAGCGTTGCAATAGACAAAACCGGCTTTATTAAGTCAATGGGCCGCAAGCTCATCACTAGCAATCCCAAACAAAGCCTTGCCCGTATCTTAGGCGTTTCCTTTTTTAGCTCAGCAGTGCTCAATAACACCGCCGTAGTCGCCAGTTTGATCGGTCCGGTTAAGCAGAATCAACATCATCCAGCATCTAAATTATTACTTCCTTTGTCTTATGCAGCCATCTTGGGAGGAACCGTTACGTTAATCGGCACTTCAACCAATTTGATTGTTGATAGCTTTTTGGTGGAACATGGCCATGCTGGATTCGCATTTTGGGATTTCACGCTTTATGGGCTAACGGCTGGACTAGGCTGCTGTTTATTACTGTTTGCATTTGCCCGATTCCTACCAACCATTGAAGCATCAAAGGATCAGTATAAGCACTACATAATTGAAGCCCAAGTTACCCACGCTTCGGCATTAATTGGTAAATCCATTGAAGAAAATCATCTCCGAAACTTACCTGAATTATTTTTGGTTGAGCTTATTCGTGACAACAAACTCATTTCCCCGGTTACGCCCGAAATAGTGCTAGAAGCCGAAGACAAGCTTATTTTTTCAGGAAATATTCAAAGGGTTGACGCATTAAGCCATATTGATGGCCTCATTTTATTTGCCGAACACAATGGCTTACTAAGAGAGAACCTAACGGAAGTCATTATATCTAACCGCGCCATGCTTATAGGAAAAACCCTCAAGCAAATCGGCTTTCGAGCATTGTTTGATGCCGCAGTGGTAGCTATTCGGCGGGACGGTGAAACCTTGTCGGGAAAATTAGGCGAAATACGATTAAAAGCCGGTGATTTTTTGTTGTTAGCCACGGGGCCAGATTTTCAGAATCGTAACAACTTAAAGAACAATGTTTTTATCGTATCCGAGATTAACCTCGCGAAAAAACTCACAACCACACAAGAATGGCTTACGATAGGTGGGTTTTTATCCGCAATAGGATTATCAGCCGCATTTAGTGTTCCCCTCCCCCTTTCTTTGCTCTGTTTGTTGGCGCTTTTAGTCATTACCGATGTTATCAATGGCAACGAAATTAAAAGAAGTATGCCAGTCAATTTGATCGCCATTATTGTCGGCGCTTTGAGCTTGGCCCTCAGTTTAGAAAAAGCCGGACTTATTGAGCAATTCACAGTATTCCTAACGCCAATTATTAATGGCGGTACACCATTTATGGCCTTAGTCGTAGTCTATTTAGTCACCTTAATACTAACCGAATTAGTCACTAATAACGCTGCTGCCGCCCTCATGTTTCCTTTTGCCTTTGGTATTAGCCAATCCTTGGGCATGCCAATTATGCCCTTTGCACTTGCCGTAGCCTTAGCGGCCAGTGCCAGCTTTATTTCACCCTACGGCTACCAAACCAACTTATTAGTATTTAGTGCCGGTAACTATCGCTTTAAAGACTTTATACGGGCAGGAATACCGATATCAATCATGTATTCCACCATTGTATTGTGGCTACTGAAAATCAACTTCGACCTGTAGTACTAATAAACCAGAACTCAGAATAAGAAGCACCTTCCAGCACCACTAAATCGACATCTCTCAGCGTTATATTTTCTCATAATTGGTAGGTTTCCCAGTTCGAAGTAGGGATAGGCCGCCATTCATGGCAAGGATTTAAGCGGAAGTAAACGCTAACAAAAACACGTCAAATAGTTATTTATAGCAAACTGAAGTCAACTGACTTGGTTGAGAACATTTTAATAGAAGATATTCGGTTAAATGATACCTCAAAACCATTTTCAAACATTATTGCAAAATAACTGGATAAATCCAGAGCGTTTAATAGTCTTGTAAATTGAGTATTAAATATTGTTCAAACTCTAAAATGGAAAACTAATATGGAAAACTGGCAACGAGATTACTTGAAAGAAGAATATTTCAAGCTTCAAGATCAATATGAAGACTATGACAAACGAGCACTTCAAATAAAAGGCTGGATTGGAGCAGGGTCTATTGCCGGTATTGCTATTGGATTAGATCCTGGAAAATCAGCCAATGGGTTAATTTGGATATTGATATCGATTTTGTCAGGCTGTTTTTGGTATTTAGAAGCCAAATGGAAGGTTTTTCAATATGCAATTAGTGATCGTATACGGATGATAGAAGCATACTTTCGAGATGAAGAATCCATTCTTGTAAAAGATCTTAAGCCTCTCCAAATATACCACTGGTGGTTCAAATCATACTCTAAAGATAAACCACTCTATCCATACGAAGAAAGCACTCGTCCTAGATTAAAAGTTTCCAGGCTTTGGTCTGCTGGAACACAAGGGTTTGTCATGCTTCCTTATTCACTTATAATCTTAATGTGTTCGGTGCTTTTTTATTGCACCTTAGATTAAAATTGTAAGTGCAAAACTTGTTTTGGTTAAATTAAGTGGTCAGTTGCACATAAGCTGACTGCTTTTTCTCCAGCAAGAGGTAGTACAAACTACAAATTGCCGGAATAGCGCACATGTAATAGGATTAGAGACAGAATATAAACAGCGAGACAGGTTTCATGAACAAGAAGGCACCTAAAAAGAAGATCACGCAAGACATGCTTTATCGTTCTGTAGCCAGTTCGACTGCTATAGAGACAGGTGAATCAGTTCAAGATATCGAGCGGAAATTAAAAGCGAACCGTGAAAAGTTTAGCCATATCCAATTAGCTAGCTAGTCAGAATATCCTCAACAAGCCGTGCCAGATGTTGATAGTCCTCAGCTACGCCAGCTTGAATCGACTTAAAATAAAACGCCTTATTCTGATCCCACAAACTATAATCCAATGGCTGATATCCCGCCTTTACCGACATCATATCCATAAGTAATCGAGAAAGCCGCCCGTTACCATCTCTTACCGGGTGGATCAAAATAAATTCAACATGACTTTGTGTAAGATATTGAACAAAACCTTCCCGGCTTAAGTTGCTTAGCGCTTCCAATCGAGACAAATAATCAGCTTCAAATTCAGAAATTAACTTTTTCATGCCTGTTCCTATACAAATTGGTCGTTCATAGTCGAAAGATCCGATCTTGGAGCAGGCATTGAGTTCAATTTTTTTAAACCGAGTTCAGGTTCAGAATAGTTAAATAAAGTATTAAGAATTTAATTGGCAAGAATTTGGACAAATTCTTTAAGATGATCTGATAAGTGATGTTCTGAAAAGATAAGCCCGAAGAGTTTTAGATAAAGAAAAGAACAGCATGCAGCGCTACGGCGGCAAATACACCCGCAATAACATCATCCAGCATAATTCCCAATCCACCTTCTACTTGTTTGTCTGCCCATCGAATTGGCCAAGGCTTGACGATGTCAAAAAATCGGAATAACGCGAATCCAAGAATTAAACTAAGCGGGTTAAGGGGAATGGCGATAAAAGTAATGAACATGCCGGCGAACTCATCCCAAACGATGGACGGGTGATCATGCACTTTCAAATCTTCTGCCGCAACGTCACATATCCAAATGCCAACCAAAGTGGCTAGCAAAGTAAGGAGTAAATATCCCCATAGCGGTAAAAAAGACAATGCATAAACAAAGGGAATAGCGGCTAATGACCCAAATGTACCCGGCATAAAACGCGCTAACCCACTACCAAAACCAAACGCCAAAAGATGGGATGGTTTTGACAATCTCACCCTTTGCAGAAGATCCTTTCGAGGCAATGAATGCTTGTGCGAATTCTGCTCTGGGTGCTTGTTTGAATCTTTCTCAGTCAAAATGTTGATATCCCTCTTCAACCATCTGATAGGGTTCATTATTGTATTTCAGTTCTAACTTTCCTGGCACGCCATTCATCTGACCAATGCAAGTGGCTGACACATTGCAATTCGCCAATGCTACATCCAGTTGCCCTTTTTGTTCTTCTGCAATGCTGAACAATAATTCGTAATCATCTCCACCGGACAGCGCGTACTGAATAGCCTGTTCTTGAGATACCGAATCCAACATGGCTTCAGACAACGGCAACTTCTCTAAACACAAAGATGCACCACATTGGGAAGCATACAAAATATGTTTTAAATCTGAAATCAACCCATCCGAAACATCTATGCAAGAATGAGCAATACGTCGCAAATTGGTCCCAGCCAACACTCTAGGTGTTGGAAAATTCAATCGATTCAGTAAGTAGTTACGATGAAACAGCTTCACCCCAACCTTGTCCTGAACCACATGCAAACCCAACGCAGCATCACCCAATGTACCAGTAACATATATCCAGTCTCCAGGCTTTGCTTGAGAGCGCCTTATCGCCTGATCAATAGGCAAGAACCCTTGTGCAGTAATTGTAATAGCAAGAGGCCCTTGTACCGTATCACCACCAATAAGTTGAATAGAGTAATATTCCGTTAACTCTTGCAAGCACAGCGAAAACTCATTTAACCAATCTGTATCAACTTTGGGAAGCGATAAAGAAAGGTTAATCCATGCTGGTTCAGCACCCATCGCCGCCAAATCACTTAAGTTCACAGCAACCGCTTTATGAGCAATTGCGCGAGCTTCAGTTTTGACAGGGAAATGCACACCTTCAAGCAAAGTATCAGTGGTAGTAACCAAGTGCTGACCCGAAGGTACATTGGTTACCGCACAGTCATCCCCAATACCAATCACAACATCGCGTCGCTTGTAACTACGAGGTTGGAAAAAATGTCCTATAATATCGAATTCTTTCACGTGTTTTTAAGTTCGCTCAGCTTTTCTTAACGTTTTAACTGCTTTATCTAACACGCCATTTACGAATTTATGACTATCCGCTGCGCCAAACTCTTTGGCTAATTCAATGGCTTCATTAATAACAACCTTGTATGGAACATCAAGCCTGTGCACAAGTTCAAATGCGGCAGTGCGCAAAATCGCTTTTTCAACCGGATCGATTTCCTCAGGTAAACGCCCAAGATAGGGTTTCATGGCGGCATCCAATTCTTCCGTTTTTTGCATTACAGTACGCAAAATCGCCTGAAAGAAACTCATGTCTACCTTTTGCATATCGTTACTAGTGGCAATGGCTAATTCAATTTGTTCAACTGAATTTCCTGTCATCTGCCAAGAATAGATACCTTGCATCGCTAATTCACGAGCCTTATGTCTTGCTGATACTTTCACTAATTAAACCCCAGCAATCTGATCAACAACATTGACCATTTCCAATGCTGTCAACGCCGCTTCTGCGCCTTTATTTCCTGCCTTAGTACCAGAACGTTCTATCGCTTGTTCAATGGTGTCAGTCGTAATAACGCCAAAAGCAAGCGGAATGCTATGTTGTAAGGAAACTTGCGCCAATCCTTTATTGCACTCGCCCGCAACAAAATCAAAATGAGGTGTGCCGCCACGAATAACCGCACCCAAGGCCACGATGCCATCGTATTTGCCACTAGCTGCCAATTTCTGCGCCGCCAACGGTAATTCGTACGCGCCAGGAACTCTTACAATGGTGATATCTTGTTCATTCACTTCACCATGACGTTCCAATGCATCAATAGCACCATCGACAAGATGTTCGACAACAAAACTGTTGAATCGAGAAACCACTAATGCAAACTTTTTACCTGTTGCACGCAAATTACCCTCAATGATGTTCATTTTATTCTCCACCAAAAAAATCGGCGCGTATTTTAACATAACTGCGCCGATATATAGATTGATTATTTAAGACACAAAAATCCAGATTCAAAAAACCGGATCATTAACCCTTAAACATCGCTGTCAGAAATGATTTCCACCACTTCAAGACCGAAGCCCGACAGCGCATGATATTTTTTAGGACGGCTCAATAAACGCATTTTTTGTACGCCGAGTGTTTTAAGGATTTGACACCCTATACCTACCGTTCTTGACGTACCGGACCATTTAGCTTTCGTCGGTACATCACTTTTATCTTCTGCTTCGAATTGCTTCACCAATGATAATAATTCATCATCGGATTCCTGCCGTCCCAAGATAACCAAGACGCCCCCTTCATCACTTATGCGTTGCATAGCGGCGGGAAGTCCCATTGTTCTTTCTACAGCCCGGTCCGAGCACAACACGTCACTAAATGTGTTGCGTAAATGCACTCTCACCATTGTCGGGCTTTCAGGCTTAATTTCACCCTTTCGCAAGGCGAAATGAAGCTGATTATCAATGACATCTTTAAACGTGAATAGGTCAAACTCACCAAATTCCGTTGGTAACTTACACTGTGCAACTTGCTCTATTGTCGTCTCGTGCAAATTACGATATTCGATAAGATCGGCAATGGTGCCAATCTTCAAACCATGAAGCTTAGCAAACTTTTCCAGTTCAGGGCGTCGAGCCATAGAGCCATCTTCATTCAATATTTCGACTATGACTCCAGCCGGTTCACAACCAGCCAAACGCGCTAAATCGACACCGGCTTCTGTGTGTCCTGCACGACTCAGCACTCCACCTTCTTTAGCAACAAGCGGAAAAATATGTCCCGGTTGCACGATATCTACTGCCGTCGCCTCTTTTCCTACGGCAGCTAATACGGTTTGAGCCCGATCTGATGCAGAAATTCCTGTGGTGACGCCTTCGGCCGCTTCAATAGAAACAGTAAAGTTCGTTGCAAATTGTGCACCGTTGTCTTTCACCATCAACGGTAAATTCAGTTTTTCACAACGTTCAACCGTCATGGGTAAACAAACCAGTCCTCTGGCATGAGTCACCATAAAATTAATCGCTTCAGGCGTAACATGCTCTGCTGCCATAATCAGATCGCCTTCATTTTCACGATCCTCATCATCCATCAAGATCACCATTTTCCCTTGGCGAATATCTTCCAAAATCTCCTTGGTACTATTAAGTGCCATGCAATATTTCCTCCGAAGACCAACATCGTTAATGCGTGTTGGTTTATCTCAAATAACCACTTTTTGCTAACACCGACATACTAATATCATTTTGCGTGCCCGACTCAGAACGTTGCTCTGCGGCTTTATCACCTAGCATTAGCCGTTCTAAATATCGAGCCACTACATCCACTTCCAAATTGACCGGTGTGCCACTTTGGTAGTGCTGAATAATGGTTTCTTTTAAAGTATGGGGGACCAACGTTAGCTTAAATTCTGCGCCATTTACGTCATTAACAGTCAAACTTACACCGTCAACCGTCACCGAGCCTTTTTCAGCGAGGTACTTGGCCAAATCATCTGGCGCTTTCACCCAGATTTCCCAAGTTTGCCCCAAATCAGAAATCTGTTTTACTTTGCCAACGCCATCCACATGACCACTAACAATGTGACCACCGAAGCGAGAGGTTGCCAGCATCGCTTTTTCCAAATTAACAGGCTCACCCTTTTTATAATGTGCAAACCCTGAACGCTTAATGGTTTCAATAGACACATCTGCGGTAAAGCTTTGTTGCCCCAACTCAACAGCGGTTAAACACACACCGTTAGTGGCAATACTGTCGCCAATTTTAACATCCCCGAGATCTAGGCTGCCAGTATGAATAGTAATGCGCATATCATTGCCTCTGGGCTGCATCTCACTAATGTGCCCCAAGGCTTCAATTATTCCGGTAAACATGTTTTTACGCGTCTCTATTAACGTTGATAAATTCGATTATGGATAACAAACATTCGCGACCAATTTCAGATCCTTGCCAACCATGCGTTGATCGGTCCAATCTAATTCGTATATTTCATCCATACTTTGCCATGCTGTTGTTTCTAAACAACCCATTGCGGGATTCCCCATAAGTTTGGGCGCAATATAATAAATCAACTCATCCACAAGATGATTTTGCATTAAAGCCCCTAATAATCTTCCACCGGCTTCAATCCAAAGGTTATTTATTGGTAATTCCCCTAAATACCGCATCATTGCTTCTAAGTCGATTTTTCCATTGTTAGCAGGTGCCTGCCATTGCTTTACGTGGTCAGGTAGGTGTGAATTTTGACTTAAATTGATAACCAGAATCTCACCCGGTAAAGAAAAAAGATTGAGATCTGCATGCAATTGATTTCGACCATCAACAATAACCCTCATGGGTTGGCGAAGATTGTCTGGAGAAATGTGCTCTTGGGAAAAGCCTAATTCATCATAACGCACATTAAGGGACGGATTATCGGCCAAAACCGTACCAGACCCAGAAAGAATAGCGCAGCTTTGGGCGCGATAACGTTGCACGTCTTGTCGCGCATCTTTACCTGTAATCCATTGGCTAACCCCATTAGCCAATGCCGTTTTACCATCTAAACTGGTTGCCATTTTAGCCGTAACAAACGGCCTGCCATCTTGAACCCGTTTTACAAAACCACGATTTAAATTCAACGCTTCAGCTTCCAGCAGCCCACAAGACACATCAATGCCCGCATCTCTCAGCATCGTTAAGCCACTGCCAGCAACTTGAGGAAAGGGGTCTTCCATGGCAGCAATGACATTAGAAATGCCAGCCTTAATCAGTGCTTCCGCGCAAGGAGGGGTGCGTCCATAATGGCTGCATGGTTCAAGCGTAACGTAAGCTGTGGCACCTTTTGCTTCATCCCCAGCCATTCTCAACGCGAAGACTTCAGCATGAGGTTCACCTGATTTCGCATGAAAACCTTCACCAATAATATGCTTATCTTTGGTAATAACGCAGCCTACTCTGGGGTTTGGGGAAGTCGTGAATACCCCTTTTTTGGCAAGCTGAATAGCACGTGCCATCATTTGCTGATCAAAACTGGAAAACCGGCTCATCTAATCCCCTAATTTGGCAATCTCTTCACCAAATTCTTTAATATCTTCAAAGGAACGATACACGGAAGCAAATCGCACATAGGCGACTTTATCCAACTCTTTCAGTTCAACCATAATCAAATTACCCACCATTTCACTGGATAATTCACGTTCACCGGTTGCTCTTAATGCCGATTTGATTTTGTTAACACTTTGTTCAACTTTCTCTGTGCTAACAGGACGTTTTTCTAAAGCTCTCAGCATACCGGCACGTAACTTTTCTTCGTCGAAAGGTTCGCGTTTTCCATCACGTTTTACAACACGAGGCATCACCAATTCAGCCACTTCAAAAGTGGTAAACCGTTCATGGCACTGAATACACTCCCTGCGACGACGGATTTGATGTCCACCAGCAACCAATCGGGAATCAATAACTTTGGTTTCCTGAGTTGAACAAAAAGGACAATGCATACGTTTAAATCCACTCCTGAGTATGACTAGCTGAATAGGATAAGCATTATTTCAAAGTATGCTAGTATACCCGCCCATTAAGCCAATTAGAATGTATTTGATCATTGCCACTTGGGTTTAAGTTGTCCCCCAACATTCCCCCTTAGAATGTAGGCTCAAATACAGCAACAAATAAGTTTAGAACAATTAGGAAAGCAAGTGGACTTAGAGCAGCAAACCGCAGAGCAAATAAAGCGCATTTTCACCGGTGGAAATTTACCAAAGGCGCTTCAATTAGCGCAACAAAACCTACGCGAATGGCCCAACAATGTTGTATTACAAAAAGTACAGGCTTACTGTCTTTTTCAACTGGGACATTACCAAGAAGCAACGGTTTGTTTTCATCAGATAGAAAGCAGGTACAACAAAGATCAGGCCATTCTGGCAAACCTAGGCAGCAGTTATTTTCATCTTCACTATTTTGATAAAGCGGCCAAATACTTTATCAAAGCCCTTGTATTGGAGTTTAACGTTGAATGGGTGGTTAATTTAGGGAATTGTTATTCAGAATTAGGATTACATGAATTAGCCATCATAACCTTACAGCGGGCATTAAAAGCTGGTGCCAAAGATGCCAAAATCGTTGAAAACTTCATTCATAATCTAATGCTCGCCAGTCGTTTTAATCATGCGCTATCGGTAGTGAACTCGTTACCTGATTGCCAACTAAAATCCATTTTAAAAACCGAAATAAATGTCGCCCTAAACCAACCAGAACGAGTTGAAAAAAACCTTGCTCTTGAATTGGAAAATCAAACTTTAGACATTCCGATATTACGCAGACTACACAACGTGTATCGACACTTGGGCAACAAAGAAAAAGAACTAGCAACAATACGTGAATTGCTAGAACGTGACCCAGAAAGCGCACTGCTATCTAAATGCATGTTAGCCGCTGCGGGCGAATTAGATACACAAAGCGTTGAACAGGAACTTGCCACAACCGCCCAAGATAATCAGGCCAAAGCCAGATGCTATTTTATTTTAGCCAATGCGTATAAAACTACCGCCCCCAAAAAGTGGTTTGAAACTATTCAGAAGGCGAACCAATTACAGGCCGAGCAAAAGCCTGAGATGAAGCTATACCAGCAAGTATTCAGCTTAGTAGAACAATCAGCCCGCGATATTCCAGCCATTTCCGACGTCGATTTAGAAAAAGGCAAACAGAAAAACATCACCCCTATCTTTATTTTAGGTATGCCACGTTCAGGTACAACACTTGTTGAAACCTTATTGGGCAACCACAGCAATGTATTCGCTGCGGGTGAAACCACGCTTATGGATTCTTTAGCGGCGACCATTCATGCGGGTATTCCTGATGTCATTCAAGGGCACGCCATGCGTACCTTTCATTTAAAGGACAAAAGCAAACTGACTCAAACCGACCTTGGCCAATTTGCCACTAGCTATCTGGAAAGCTTAAGTCAATATCGAGGAACAGAGCAGTTTGTTACCGATAAAATGCCTCATAACTTCCTGCATTTGGGATTAATTTTAAAATCTTTTCCCAATGCTAAAATTATTCACTGCAAACGAGACCCAATCTCCACTTGTATTTCCGTTTACGAACAAAACTTCAGCCAATTCCATGATTATGGTAGAGACTTGGAAACACTTGGCGAGTACTACCTAATGTACGACAAGCTAATGCAGTTTTTTAAGCAGCAGGACATCAACAATCAAATACTAGAAGTGCAGTACGAAGAGTTGGTTCAAGATCCACAACAAGGCATGCAAAACATCTTGGAATTTGTTGGCTTGGAACAGCAAGATGTGATTAATAACAGCAAACGCAGAACCATCCTGACCTCCAGTAACGAGCAAGCCACCCAAGGCGTGTATAATTCGTCAATTAATCGCTTGGATGGTCTAGAAGAAGAGTTCGCGCCCTTGGTTAAGAAGTTAAGCGAGATATATCACTAGGGTCTGTTGAGCTTCGATAAGATGTAAATTTGAGAAATTTGAAGAACCAAGGGGATTGGGGAATTGGGTTAATTTAGGTCATGCTGATTACCCTATTTCCACTTTTAAAGTTGGGCGATTAGAAATATAACTGCACACAGACTGGTCTTTGTCAGTCAGTAGTACCAATACGGTCATTTAAAATGAAAAAAGTCCAATACAAACTCTTTCCCTGTGTATTTTGCACCCTTGGGTATAACGGTTACGCCGCTGGGAATAATCTTCTTCAAGCAGGTAAAAAGGTTTTTGTGAGTAACAAAAATAAAATCACAGCAATTCAGCCCACTAACAACGAGAACAAAACAATCTCCCCTATACATCAAAGCTAGCACTAGACTTTGGTTTAGTGGCTGACTATTTGAGGTTACTATCCACCGTTCTCAATTTGACGTTTTGAGTCAACAAAGCAATATTATCCCTATTGAAACATCGTCATGACATCCTACTACAAACCTAATCCAATATTGGACAACGAGATATGAATTCCAAAACTTCAAAATTCCTTGGTTTTACCATGCCAAGTATATTAGCAGTGATGCTAGTTCTCATTTTCAGTCTGTCCTTTGGCGCATTTGCTCAAAAAGAGGCAGATAGCATAAATACCTGCCAATCACTCTCTGATTTAAAATGGATATTGGGGAATTGGACAACAACTGAATCAAGTAAAAACAAATTCATCATTCTGGAAACTTGGCAACAAGTCAGCCCGAATACCTATGAAGGCCAAGGGCAAACATTCGATTTTAACAACACACTTCTTCAGTCAGAAACACTAAGACTTGTTAGCATGTTCGATGAAGTATTCTATTTTGCCAAAGTTAACGAAAACCCCATGCCAGTGCCATTTAAAGCGACGAAGTGCAATGCATCAACGGTTACTTTTGAAAATAGGCAGCACGATTTCCCACAGCAAATAATTTATCAGAACGTAGAAAATGGTTTAAATGTTCGCGTGCAAACCATAGAGGGGAAAGGATTTGGTTTGGAACTTACTCGGCAGTAATCAGAATACCAAATTGCTAAACTTCGTTTGGGTACGAGTATTAGTTTTTAGTTTTTTTCACGTCTCGCAAATATTCTATTAATTCATGTACATTTGTGGATGGATTTATATTGCCTGACTTTAGTGACGCCTTGTAGATTCTTCGAGAATTTGCAAGCGCACCTTCTAATGTTCCTTCATTTTGGGACTTAGAAAATAGCCCTTTCTGTGTTTTTTTATAGCCGGGTAAGTACTTTTTTAGATCATCAATTACGTGATCGCCAACGCTTTTTGTCGGCGTCGCTGCATAAGGTTTTGTTGTCGGATTATAATGCAGTAAAAACCAATACTCGAAAGATGGTATTGATATAATACCTTCAAATCGGCTTTGTTCCTTAAGGCCCTGCTCAGACAATTCACAATTTATCTGATTTATACGCTCAATAGCTTCTTCAAAAGTTGTATGTGAATCTTTGTCAAAAACGCAAAAAACTCGGTTATAGCTATCACCTGACTGAAGTGCCTCACGGTGAAGTAAATAAGCCCGGTTAACAACATTGATAGGGCTAGAACCGCAGCTACCATCAATCTCGATGTTAGCGAAGTCAATTCCAAGAACGACTCTTATTTCTTCAAAATATATTGGCTCAGTTTTTTCACCTTCGCATACAACTAATATTTTATCATAAGATTGTCTTTTCGAATTATCTCTTGCAGAATCTTGAGCACTACGAGCTTTACGTTTATGAAATAAATCTTCACTACCCATTCTAATCTTCCAAGAATTCTAAATTACTGACTAAAGGTAATGCACCGTACCTCCCAGACAAATACGCCTTCTCGAGGTTCTCCGCTCCTTTCCGGGGACTAAAGTCCGTCAACGGATAAATGGTTGATTGATTGTCTTCTTTGTTACAAAACCAAATCTGATCCCTCCTAAAGACATGCTGATCTAACACTGAAGTTTCATGTGTCGTGAATATCAGCTGAGCATTGTTGGGGTTAGTTTTCTTATTATTAAATAAGTTAATAAGAAACTTAACCATATTTGGATGTAAACTGTCATGAAGTTCATCAATGAATAATACTCGTCCATTCTTTAAGCTATCAATCCAAGGGCCCGCAAAAGAAAATAATTTCCTAGTGCCATCTGACTCATCATTCAAATCAAAAACAACAGGGTCACCGTCATTGTCCTTATGAATCGTTTTAATACTAACAATCTCACTCCCCTTTAATTGAGAGAGCAGAGTCTCCCTAACCTCCTTAGGTACACCTTCAGGAAAGAAGTTAATATCAAAAGTTCTTGATTCCAGCACAATGTCATCAATATTCAAATCTGCGGACCTTAAAAATTTAAGAACCTCTTTTTTCTGCTCGTCATCATGGCATAATTCAGCAGTATAACTTGGCTCCCAGCCACCACTATCCGTTACTTCCAAAGTATCGTTAAACCAATCATAAATAGGTTTAAGTTGCTCGCTATTAAGCATTACTGCTGTGGATAAAAATAGAGAATTAGTTCTCGTTGCTTCTTTCCACATTTGTTTTTTACCAAGGAAAAATGATGAAAAATCCCAAACATACTCCTCCGTAGTTTCATCATAAGCTCTAATAAACCAGCGTTGAGCACGACCTTTGGGAGTTGCAAATAACCATTCATCTTTGATTTGATTTTTAGTTAAAGAAAAACCATATTGATACTTTACCCCTTCTGCAAAAAAGACTACTTCAAATTCAGTAGGAGCATTTGATGACTCTTTAGACAAAAGAAATGGTTTAACCGGTAACTTCTCTCCTCTTTGAGACTCTTTTGCTGAATCTTGAACAATCAGCTTCATAGTATGCAATGCAAGAATAAAGTTAGACTTTCCAGCAGCATTAGCGCCATAAATAGCAGCAGAACGAAGAAGAGAGGTATTACTAACGGAATCCAATGTAAACGCATTATCTTCTAGTTCGTCACTTTTCGTTTTAAGTAAGTTAAAAGATTGCCTTTCCTTGATAGATCTAAAATTTTCCACAAACATTTCGACAAGCACACAAAACCTCAATCTAACCTGTATTTTTGACAACTATACGCAAAAAACACACTCAAAACACGTTTATTATCGTTATTTGAAAGTAAATATCAAAAATCAAAGATAAAAAAGGTTAGTTGAATAGAACTAAAATCGAATTAAGGCTCGATAACATAAACATTAGAGCAAATTGAACTTTAAAAGGCAGGGCATAAGCACTCAGCACAACTAAACAAAAAGTTAAATAAAAAACCGCGCCTACTCTCGCTGGTGCGGTTTTTAATATTCAAAAATAAATTGAAGCTTTTAAGAATAAACAGGGTGCTTAGCGCACAATGCTTTTACTTGTTCGCGAACGCTTGCAATATTATCTTGATTGTCAATGTCGTCCAACACATCGCAAATCCAACTTGCTACTTGCTTGGATTCTTCAACACCAAAACCACGACGAGTGATTGCAGGCGAACCGATACGCAAACCAGAGGTAACAAACGGAGAACGAGGATCATTTGGAACCGAGTTTTTATTCACCGTAATATTCGCATTTCCCAAAGCAGCATCGGCTGCTTTACCGGTAATATCTTTGTCAATTAAATCCAACAAAAATAAGTGGTTTTCAGTTCCGTTAGATACAATTTTGTAACCACGTTCTTGCATCACGCTTACCATTGCTTTGGCATTTTTAACTACTTGCTGTTGGTATACTTTAAACTCTGGCTCTAGCGCTTCTTTGAATGCTACTGCTTTTGCAGCAATAACATGACACAAAGGCCCGCCCTGTCCGCCTGGGAATACTGCGCTGTTTAACTTTTTATAGATGGCTTCGTCACCACAAGAAGACACGATTAAGCCACCACGAGGGCCTGCTAGTGTTTTATGAGTTGTGGTGGTAACAACGTGTGCGTGAGGAAGAGGATTAGGGTAAATACCCGCAGCAACCAATCCAGCAACGTGAGCCATATCAACCATAAGGTAAGCACCTACGCTGTCGGCAATTTCTCTAAATCTTGCCCAATCCATCAAACCTGAATAGGCAGAGAATCCAGCAATAATCATTTTAGGCTTATGCTCTTTAGCTAACTGCTCAACCTGATCGTAATCGACAATACCGGTTTCTTCGTTAAGTCCATACTGCACGGCATGATACAAACGGCCCGAGAAGTTTACTTTTGAACCATGGGTTAAATGCCCGCCATCAGACAAGCTCATTCCCAATACCGTATCATTCGCATTTAACAATGCCATAAATACCGCTGAATTCGCTTGCGAACCCGAGTGTGGTTGCACATTGGCATAATCGGCACCAAACAACTGCTTAGCGCGATCGATGGCTAGCCCTTCAGCCACATCAACATGTTCACATCCACCGTAATAACGCTTGCCCGGATACCCTTCTGCATATTTGTTAGTAAGTTGAGAGCCTTGAGCTTCTAATACTCTAGGACTGCAATAGTTTTCAGATGCAATCAACTCAATATGCTCTTCTTGACGCTGGTTTTCCAACTTAATGGCTTCAGACAATTCCGGATCAAAATCTGCAATAGTCATATCACGTGATAACATCGTAGGTCCTCAATAATTAGGGAAGCGAAAGAACGCTATTCTAGCCGCTAAACGCCGTATTTCAAATACGGAAAATGAACATCAAATTTTTATATCAATTCAAATTGCAGAAATAAAGCCAAATCCTGCTCATATTGCTTTTTAATCAAGGCCATACGCTTACCTAGCAAGCGCTAGCGATCTATTACGCATTTTCAATAATTAATATTAATCAACACAATACATTTAAATTATTTATATATAAGCGCAATTACATTTGATTATGTAAAGAATAAATAACAATTCAGCTAATGTACGGGTTATTACCCACGGGAAAATTAGATCACTCGGTAAATTTCTCAATCAAACATTCCCACACCAGTTCGACTACATTAGAATATGGTCAACTAAAAATTGGATGTTTTCACTTTATGTCTCAGTACGTATTTTCTATGTCTAGGGTGGGCAAAATAGTCCCTCCGAAAAAACAAATCTTAAAAGACATTTCTTTAAGTTTTTTTCCCGGAGCAAAAATAGGTGTTTTGGGTTTAAATGGTTCTGGTAAATCGACACTGCTGCGCATTATGGCCGGTGTTGACAAAGATTTTGAGGGAGAAGCCATACCTCAAGCAGGTTTAAATATCGGTTATCTTCCTCAAGAACCTCAACTAGATGAAAGTAAAGATGTTAGAGGAAACATTGAAGAAGCCGTTGCTGATGTAGTCCATGCGTTAAAGCGTATTGATGAAGTCTATGCTGCCTATGCCGAACCAGAGGCTGATTTTGATGCTCTAGCAAAAGAACAAGGCGAATTAGAAGCCGTTATTCAAAGCAAAGACGGTCACAACTTAGACAACGCACTTGAACGCGCTGCCGATGCTTTAAGATTGCCACCTTGGGATGCTGATGTTTCAAAGCTTTCTGGTGGTGAGCGCCGCCGTGTTGCCTTGTGCCGTTTGTTACTAGAAAAACCAGACATGCTGTTACTGGATGAACCAACTAACCATTTGGATGCAGAGTCGGTGGCTTGGTTGGAACGCTTCTTACTCGAATACGAAGGCACAGTAGTGGCCATTACCCATGACCGTTATTTCCTCGATAACGTAGCGGGTTGGATACTTGAGTTAGATCGTGGTTACGGTATCCCTTGGGAAGGCAATTACTCGTCTTGGCTAGAACAAAAAGATAAACGCTTAGAGCAAGAAGAACGCTCTGAAAATGCTCGCCAACGTTCTATTAAACAAGAATTAGAATGGGTGCGTAGCAACCCCAAAGGTCGTCAAGCAAAAAGCAAATCGCGCATGTCACGCTTTGAAGAGCTAAACACTACCGATTATCAAAAGCGTAATGAAACCAATGAGATTTTTATCCCACCAGGTGATCGCTTGGGTGAAAAAGTTATTGAAGTTAATGGATTAACTAAAAGCTATGGCGATAGAGTATTAATCGACGGCTTGGACTTTAAAGTCCCAAAAGGTGCCATTGTTGGCATTATCGGTCCTAACGGTGCCGGTAAATCCACACTGTTCCGTATGTTAACCGGTGAAGAACAACCCGATTCCGGCGAAATAAGTATTGGAGAATCCGTTCATATCGCCAGTGTTGAACAATTCCGCGACCACATGAACGGTGATAACACCGTTTGGCAGGAGCTTTCAGACGGTCAGGACTTATTAAAAATAGGCAATTTTGAGATTAATAGCCGAGCCTATACCAGCCGTTTCAATTTTAAAGGTAATGACCAACAAAAATTCATTAAAAACTTGTCTGGTGGTGAACGTAACCGTGTGCATTTAGCTAAGTTACTGAAAGCCGGCGGCAATGTATTGTTACTCGATGAACCAACCAACGATTTGGATGTAGAAACCTTACGAGCGCTGGAAAATGCCTTGTTGGAGTTTCCAGGTTGCGCCATGGTGATATCCCATGACCGTTGGTTCCTCGATCGCGTTGCTACCCATATTCTTGATTACAGAGATGAAGGCAAAGTTAATTTCTATGAAGGCAACTTTACGGATTATGAGTCTTGGTTGAAGGAACATTTTGGCAGTGAAATAGTCGAACCTCATCGCCTTAAATACAAGAAGATTGGCTAGGGTATATTACTCTTTAGGAAATAAGATTTAGAAACTAAGCAACACTTAGCGGGAGAGCGTTGAGTGTTGCTTATAAAGTGTGGTTCATCAAACGAAAAGTCTATACGCATAGCCCGCGTCCAAATCCCCACCTCAAACGGTTACCTCTAACGTTTTAACTTTAAAATGCTAGAACGCGTATTTAGCCATAAATTGAACGCGATTCATGTCACCTTCCAAACCACTTTCTACGGTTCGTTTAGCAAAAGCGTATTCGCCGCCAATCGACAACTTTTTGTTTAATGAATACATTAAATTGATACGCGTGCTATACGTTGTTTCTGTAACACTCGTGCCAGTCAAAGCAACATCGTTGTCCGCATCAAATTTAGAGAACATAATGGAACTACGTGCCTTATCATTCCACCAATGGCGGTAAGCAATGGCATAACCCATTGAGTCGATAGCTTCAAGTTCATTATTAGCATTAACGACAGCATCGTTACCTGCATTCAACGCCAAATAACGACCCACACCAGAGCCCGCATTAAACATCAATTTCAGATCATCTTTACCGATATTCACTTTACCTGTAAGGCTGATTCCGTATCCACTTTCAGTGGAATCGATGTCAGTGCCATTGTCATAAGCAAGTTGACGTATTAAACCGGCTGCAGAGAAATGACCCCACTTAGCTTTATGGGTATAACGTAAAACCAAATCGGGTACTGAGTTGTCATCAGTAACAATACGACCGCCGCCACCAAAAGGCGTTACGGTTGTTTCTGGATTTTCCAAAGCTATTTCAAATGGACCATTGGTATAACGGATCATCGCTTGTCGGCTAAAGATGGTGCCATCAGTCACGCCAATAAAATCAACGGATTCTGGTAACGCCTTTACATCCTGGAAAGTAGACCATGTTTGGCCCAACAACCAGTTCTTGTACTTAATGAAAGCATGGCGAATACGTGGTTGGTGAGAGTTACTAACACGCTCATTACCATCTGGCACCACTTGCATATCGAACTCAAGTACACCTGTTATTTTTTCACCATCACCAAGATCGGTATTGGTTGTAAATTTAAAACGACTTTGACGAATATGAGTATCGAATTGAGTTGACTCATCGTTTCCGCCTACCGGAGTAAGGCTGGGAATGTAAAAGTCTCTACCGATACTGCCAGAAGAAATTGTACCGTCACTGTAGTTACTAAACATCGAATCCAACTTTACGTAACCACTAAAAGACACATCAGTGCTTTCCAACGGCGAAGCAGCCTGCGAATAACCGGCATGTGAGCCAATTAATACAGCCAAAGCTAGTAAGGTTTTCTTAGAAGATTTTTTATTAATTTGAGTTGTGTTTATTTTATCGTGCATTGTTTTCATGGTTTTGCTCCTCGTCATCACCGCACTGAATGTGGCGGAAATAAGAAGACATGCCCATAGGACTTTGGTCCGAATAAGACCAAAGTCCGATATTGCCAATCCATATCTTTTTTAAAATGTAACCCAGCAAACCACTTTGTATGGAAGATCTGCACTTGAGATTAAAAATGCTTTTTACAAAACAAGTCACCAACCCAAATGAGTTGACTGACCCAAAAGCACTTCTTACCCCAAATTCAGATTGACCAATCATGATCAGCATTCAAGAGGCATTTAAATGAGTACAAATACAGCCAACCGCGCTTATTACATCGATAAAGAGCAATACACAAAAATGTATGCCGAATCGATTGCCGATCCAGCCAAGTTTTGGGAAGAACAAGCCGGCATTTTAAATTGGGATACATTCCCGAAAAACATAAAGTCGAGCAGTTTTGATAAAGAAAACCTCGATATTAAATGGTTTGAAGATGGTAAACTCAATGTCACAGTCAACTGCATTGACCGCCATTTGAGCGAACGAGCTAACGACACAGCCATTGTTTGGGAGGCCGATGACCCTTCCCTTAGCGCTAATATTACGTTTCAACAATTACACGATCAGGTCTGTAAGTTAGCCAATGCATTAAAACAATACGGCGTCGAAAAAGGCGATCGTGTCGCTATCTACATGCCAATGATCCCGGAAGCGGCCTATGCCATGCTAGCTTGCGCCAGAATTGGAGCCGTTCATTCAGTTATTTTTGGCGGATTCTCTCCAAACGCTATCGCTGACCGCATTAACGATTGCAGCGCAAAAGTCGTCATCACTGCGGATCAAGGCAACCGAGGCGGTCGCGTATTTCCGCTTAAGCCCAACGTAGATGAAGCCCTTAAAGACAATCGATGCCCAAGTATTACCAATACCATCGTATTCAATTGCGGGTCCGATGCAGAGTTAAGAGAAAACGAACATTGGTGGCATGAAGTCGTTGATACCTGCTCCCCTGTATGTGCTCCTGAAATTATGGATGCCGAAGATCCACTTTTTATTCTGTATACATCTGGCTCAACCGGCCAACCTAAAGGGGTATTACATACTACTGGCGGCTATCTGGTATATGCTGCAACCACGCATAAATATATCTTCGATTATCGCCCAGGTGACATTTACTGGTGCGCAGCTGATGTAGGTTGGATTACAGGTCACACCTACATTGTTTATGGCCCACTTGCCAATGGTGCCACAACACTTATGTTCGAAGGTATCCCAACCTACCCAGACGAAAGAAGAATTGGCCAAATTGTAGACAAACATAACGTTAACATTTTGTACACCGCCCCGACTGCTATTCGTGCATTAATGGCGAAAGGCGGACTCGCAGCCGAAGATTCAAATCGTTCATCTTTACGCCTGTTAGGCTCAGTTGGTGAGCCAATCAATCCAGAAGCTTGGCATTGGTATAACGACACTATTGGCAATGATAATTGTCCGATTGTCGATACTTGGTGGCAAACCGAAACCGGTGGTGCGTTAATCACTCCACTTCCCGGCGCAACCACCTTAAAACCGGGTTCAGCAACACGACCTTTCTTTGGCGTAGTGCCTGCCTTGGTCGATAGTGAAGGGGTTGAATTAGAAGGTGCCAATGAGGGCAACTTAATTATTAAAGACAGTTGGCCAGGCCAAGCTCGCACCTTATTTGGCGACCATGAACGCTTTATACAAACTTACTTCAGTACATACGACGGTGTATATTTTACCGGTGACGGTGCTCGCCGAGACGAAGATGGTGACTATTGGATTACGGGTCGTGTAGACGATGTATTGAATGTTTCTGGGCACCGTTTAGGCACTGCAGAAATTGAAAGCTCACTCGTTGCACACAAGTCCGTTGCAGAAGCCGCTATAGTCGGCTATCCCCATGACATTAAGGGCCAAGGGATTTATGTGTTTGTTACCCCTTGCGTGGGCATAGAAGTCACTGATGAATTAACAGCTGCTGTGCGCAAATGGGTAAGAACAGATTTAAGCCCTATAGCAACGCCAGACTTTATTCAATGGACCCCTGCGCTACCGAAAACTCGCTCAGGCAAGATAATGAGACGCATATTACGTAAGATCGCAGCGAATGATTTTAGCAACTTAGGAGACACTTCAACACTCGCTGATCCGGGTGTTGTTGAACCTTTAATTGAAAATAGACTTAACAAATAGGTAACATAGGCGCAGTATATCCTTTTGTCGGGAAAATGTAGTAAATGATAAACCTGCTTATAGCGGACGATCATCCGTTATATAGAGATGCACTGCGTGGCGCTCTAAACACACACATGAAAGATGTGTCAATCCTAGAAGCAAGTGATATGAGTCAGGCCCTGGAAATTCTTAACCAGGGCCATGATATTGATTTATTGTTGCTTGATTTACACATGCCTGGAAGCCAAGATTTATTTGGCCTTATTCACATTAGGAAGACGTTTCCTGATTTACCTGTTGCCGTTGTATCAGGTACAGAAAACAGAGAAATAATTGGCAAAATAATTGATATTGGCGCATTAGGGTTTGTGCATAAAACAACCGAAGCTGCCACTATAGCCAAAGCAATTCAAAGCATGTTGGACGGCGATATTTGGGTGCCTGAAAACTACACCGGTGATGTAAAAGAAGATCCCTATTTTTCCAACTTGGCAGACAAAGTTGCTACCCTAACTCCTGCACAATATAAAGTTCTCTGCATGTTACGCGATGGTTTGCTAAACAAACAAATTGGCTACAATTTGGGTATTGCAGAAAAAACGGTAAAAACCCACATTACTTCCATCTTCAAAAAGCTGGAAATTAGTAACCGAACTCAAGCCGTAATCATCGCAACTCAATTGCAATTGGAGCCACCGGTTCAAAAATAAACAACAGATATGCAAAAACGATACGCTGAAATAAAAGCACAATAAAACAATATGTTATTCAGCGCCGTTTTTAATACTTAAAATTAGTAGCTGTACTGCATTAGACTTTCTTTAAGTTCAATAGACAGATCCTTGAGTTTTTCGGCATCCTGTTTTGCTCTCATACAACCGTCGTGAAGCGTCTGGTTGTTGTTAGCTATTTCCTCAATATTGCGCGCGACTTCCTGACTCACAGTAGACTGTTGCTCGCTCGCGGTTGCCATTTGGGTGGACATATCTGACACACCAACAATTTGCTGTTCTATTTCAACGAACAAAGTCGAAAAGCGCTCTACCCCTTTGGCATTTTGCTCTACACTTTGCAAATTGTCCTTCATAATGCCCACGACTTCTGTCACATCCTGCTGCATTTTTCCGATAGTGGACTCAATTTGCTGCGTTGATTCCTGCGTTCGCTGAGCCAACGTTCTTACTTCATCGGCAACCACAGCAAAACCACGTCCCTGTTCACCGGCCCTAGCCGCCTCAATTGCCGCATTCAACGCTAGCAAATTAGTTTGATCTGCAATGTTCTTTATTACATCAATGACATTGCCAATATTTTCGGAGCTTTCCACCAAACCATGCACCATAGTTACAGAACGATTGACTTGGTCAGCAAGTACCTTAACCCCTTCAACATGCTCTTCGACTTCTTTCATGCCTACAGTCACAGTTTGGCTACTTTTTTCAGCGGCTTCAGTGGTTGAAGATAAGCTTACTGCTACTTCTCCCACGGTAGTGGACATTTGGTGAGATGATGATGCTGCCAATTCACTTTCATTTTTTACTTTATCTGCGCTTTCTAAATTAATTGTCATCGCCGCATCCAATTTGTCAGCAGAACGACTCAATTCAATCGAAACATTAGTATTTAATTTAATACTCTCTTTAAACGCATTAACTAATACTGCCAACCCGCTACTGATAGACTGAATTTCCTTTTCTTTGCTATCAGGTAGTGTATGGGTCAAATCAAAAGTAGACGCAATATTACCAATACAGCCAATCAACTCCCCAATAGAGTTTTTTACCCTCATCACTAAAAAACCACTCATAGACACCGTAAAAATAATAATGGCTAGCGTAGCGAACATAGTCGTCAAAAAGGAACGGGAATTAATATTCGTAACATTTTCAGAGGAATCATGAAGTGCTTTAAATGCATCTTGTTTAGCAGCTGCAATCTTGGACTTTATTTCACTGATTACGTTTGTATTCTGAGAAACAATTCCTCCCCCAACCAACCCAAATCCCTTAGCAAACATTGATTGAGCGTTAACCATATTACTCATTACTACATTTAGTTCCTCAGGTATCGCTTCTGAACCTTCAAATGCCGATTTGATTACTGCCGAACTCAGCAAAACCGATAGTTCGTCTAGCGATGCTTGCGCAGACTTTTGAGACTCAGTCGCGCTCGTTCGCGTAAAATGCAATAACCAAAAGCTAAAGCTCTCCATTTCCGTCGCGACTTTATCCAACGCAGAAATTTTGTCTTGAACCTGCTGATTTACCTCGATGGAATCGCTTACATCCAAAAAACTAGAGTAAAGTAAGCTAGAATTAACTACTAATATTGTAATCAACACAGTGACAAATAAAACCAACTTGCCTTGAATACTGTTTATCGAAAATAAGCTTACAACTGAGCTTTCAGATGAAGAATTATACATGTCAATATTCCCTGAATAAGTAATAAAATCAACACAATCCCATTTACTTTATAGCGATGCTAAATGCACCCGCTAAATCACCCACTTTGGCCCCTTCTTTACTAAAACCAGTAATGTCTCTTTCACCCTTAGGACTACCATGGCAAGACATACAGCCCTCATCATGATAAAGAGGAAGCATCCAACGATATTGTCCGCCACTCGTTTCAGCGAATTCTTTGCTTTTTCCCCAGCTTGACTGCTTAAACTTACTTTCAAAAACATTATTTTCCCAATCATCAGGGGTGTTTTCACTACTACGTAAGCGATCCTTAGGTGCAGTAAACTTAAAGGTTATGCCACCACTCGTTTTCGTAAACTCTTTTGCTAAACTCTTGGCAAAAATTGCCGTAATAAAGCCTTTAAACCCAACACCTTGCATATTGATCAATGGCTGAGCTTCAGTCATTACCGTTTTGGCCGCTGCTATTAATTTAGTTTGGTAACTCGATAGCTTTGTATCACCAGACAAAGAAAACGTTTTGCCAGTAATCTTTTTATAGTTAGCCATTGCCTTATCGATGACGACATCAGGTGTTAAGCCTTTATCGCCCAAGTCAGCGTTATTGATTAACGGCTGGGATTCTGCAAGTACGATTTTTATAGAAAGAAAAAGATTTGCCACTTCTTGGGCCATTTCATCATTTGAAACTGTTTTTGCCTGTGCTGCTGTGCTCAGAATCAATAACCCAATCACCAATTTCACATAAACTAAAAATTTCATAGTACCACCATAAATATTTATAATTATTTAGATAACGACCTTCCCCCAAGCCAAAAAGTATAACCAACCCAAAACATTATTACCATAACTAAGTTGCATGGAATATAAGTTATATAAAATGAATATGCGCAGTCATATAGGAGATAAAAAGTAGCTTAAGTACAAAATAATACTTTCCTCTATGGGTTTTATAAAAATACCTGCCCCCCGCATCCCTTTAAATATAAAACTCTGACGAAATAAAACGATTATTATCTTTTTAAAAACGGGAAAACAACGAGTAAAACAATACAACCCTAGTTATAAAGGACAAACATAAAGGTACATAATGAATAATGGGTGTTATTTTTAATGGCGACAAATTTTGATATAGATCAATAGAGTGAACGCAAGTAACGTACAAAGGTAAGCCACTACATTCATTCTATTTGGCTATATAGCGGTCTTATTGAATGAGAAACATTTGCATGCATAACGAGTTGGAATTATATGATACTTATTTTACAGTCTCCTGACAGCCCCACCAACAAATAGCGATTTTATTCACGAACACTCGTATCTAATTTTCATGTTAGCAACGACTTTCACTAAAAACCGGTCCAGAACTGAGGTTAAGCATATACCTTTAAGCTTATTAATATATAAGCAGAACTTATCATCTTTGACTTCCCTAAAGTGGGAAAAGCCTAGCATTTTGCATAAACCCAAATTCTGTTTTCGAAAAAAAACCCGTTAGTAGCCAAGTGTATTCGCCTTTTTTATTAATATAACCTGAACTCTGGATAGAAATATCGTTAATTGACAATGCATTTTTATTTTTAACAATTAAATCATAGAGTTAACTATTCCGTGCTTTTGACTTTTGGTCCTGTACTGATAAATCTGCGCCTATCAAGGCTTGTTTGTGAATGAATATCGGGATTCTTTTGAACTAACATAACGATGAGAGGTGTGTATTTGGCTGTGCTGAAAGGTATTGCTTATCCCAAACCGAGGTTAATTAATATACCCGCACGCGCCAAACTCATCTATTAAGCCTTCCAATACCTCTGTTCTTTACCCTTCACTTTAGAGAATGTGCTCAATAATACATGACCAGCTGCTTGCTTTCGTTGTGGCTTAATACTTCTAAAAATTCCAAAACATTTTTGCCACTGACTCCGGTTTTAAGTTCTGCCTACATTATTAGTGTACTTCGGACTTACCATGGATTCACAATCGCGCACTGTTAGGAACTCATATGGAAATCTTGCGAAAATCACCAAGGAGTTGGATTGAAAATAGTTTGAATTGGTCCACAGAGTTCAATGACCTTAAACAATTTCATAGTAACTCCGTTAGCACGGTTTAATTCTAAGGTAGTAATTTGAGATGATGATATTGCAACTGACATTCCGCACGCCTTTTAAGAATAAATTTGTCTGTATTGCTCGCCTAGACAATCAATAATGATGCGCTGTCGCTCTTTTAGATTTAATACGAGCGGCTTCGTTTCTTGTTGGTACAGTAGAGTGATATTTTCAAAGCATTGAAATACCCAACGTGCCGTGGGATTTTGTCCTGGTTTTTTCTTTTGATCCGGGAAGTAACGCTTCTTTTCTTTTAGCGTTTTACGGATTTGATGCTCTAACGAAGCGTAAACCATCAAGCAACTGGTCATCACCATCAGCAGTGCTTCTATACGCTCTGCTTTTTTCAGGTAGATTGAGCTGGTTAAAAAATCGGGACTTTTAAGAAATCGAAATCCTTTTTCTACAGACTGCTGCGATTTATAATGCTCTAGCAATTGCTCCATGGACAAGTTATCACTCAGGTCGTTAGTGGCAATGATGAACAGGCCCAGTTGTCTGAGCGCTACTTGTCGATTCGATAAGGGGGTAAACAGACTTCCTGAGATTTGGTAATAGTGCCGTGTGGAGGATTGCCCTTTGATGGGGCGGCCTTTTGTCTGGTAGACCGGAATACGTGTCACTTCAGGCACAACATCTAATGTACGTTGCTTTTTTCGCCATTGCGTTATCGCATTATTGGCATCTGTTTCACAAGCAAACTCTGATTGAGTCAATTTCTTAAACGACTTACGCTCTGCATCAGCTTGTTTCAACATGCGTTTATTTAGACTGTGCTGCTCTCGTTTAAAGGCTTGCTCACTGCGCACCAGCAACCAACGTTGGGGCACATCACCATAGTTTGAGTCTGCCCATATCCCTGAGTAGCCATTTTCCATTGGGGAAAACTCCAAGGTATGTGCCTGGTTAATCAAATCTTTCGCTTCTGTTAATGTTTGCGGGACGCGCGTGATAAATAATTGCTCAAGCTTATGCAGCTCTTCCACTGTTTCTTTGACATAAAGCGCGGCATCTGCCACCAAATACTGACTGGCTTGCGCGGCTTTTAAGCTGTGAATATGAGATTTCACTATCTGTTTAAAGCCCTCCATATCATTGCTGTTGCCGCTAGCGGGTTTCATATACACAGGAATACCCGCCTGATTTTCACAAATAAGGTTGAGGATAACTTGGTTCAATTCGGGTCGATGGTCCCGTGAATACCCCTTCGTAATGCTGATGGGGTTTAAGTCTTCCTCACTTAAGTTTTCCTGGCCATCGTAATGGAAACTGGTTGAGTCCAGATGGACAGAATGACAAGACAAACCTAAATGCTTGACGACGCTTTCACCTATGCTTTGGTAAAGTGATGATACGCCCTTGTCGTACAACGCATCCAAACAACGGCCTAATGCATCGTCGTTAATATCTTCGGCAGCAATTCCTTCACCTAGCAAACGTTCAAGCGGCTTGCTTTCAAAATACTCGCTGTACATATGCAGCGTGCGGCCGGTAAACCCAAGGCCATTGAGCAGCATAGCAACAAACAACTGCCCGAAACTGACTTTGCGCTCGCCAGAATCACCGAGGGCGTGGTCAATTTTCTGAGCCAAATTGATATCTTTACAAAATCCGGCGACTAGGCCGAGATGATCGAGGGATTTGGTTGAAGGATAAGTCACTTCTATTACTCTCACAAAAGAGAGTAATAGATCAAAACTGGAGATCCGCGTCAAGCTTATTTTAATATTTATTTAGGTGCGGAACGACAGTTGCAAACTTTAGTAAAAAATAAAAATACAAAAAAACTGATTATGAATTGATTAATCACCATTAAATTAATACTGAGGAATATTCATAGCGGAGTATCAGAGCACACAAAGAAGCCAAAGCCTTAAAAAGGGACTAAAGGCAAACGCACATACAGCTTCCTTAGGGGCGTTTGTTAATTACTTCATGCTTCGAAGTAACGCTCTTAGTTTTGCAGGCTTAACCGGTTTAGTCAGATAGAAAACGTCGTTATCAGATGCTTCTTTTACAACACCATCACTACGATTAGCCGTAATCAAAACCGCAGGAATGTCTCTTTTAAATTCTTGGCGTAAACGCAGAATAATATCTATTCCCGTTTGATCACCATCCAATTGATAATCTACTAATAAAATTTGCGGCTCACGTCGTTTACTGGCAACTAATGCTTCTTCCAAATTCTTTGCGCAATCCACATCCAGCTGCCATTTAGTCAATAATGTTTCCATGGCATGGAGATTAGCAACCTCATCGTCAATACATAATACTTTCAGCTGCTTCAGGCCTGATTTATGCATTTCCGGCCCCACATTTTGTTCGACTTGTGGGGCTGCCCCATCAACCAGAACAGAAAAACAACTGCCTTTGAATGATTCTGAAGTGACGGAAATTTTAGCATTGATGGTTTCAGACAAACGAGACACCACACCAAGCCCCAAACCTACGCCATCGGCTTGGCTGTTTTGCACTCTATAGAAATCACTGAAAATCTTACCTTGTTCTTCTTCTGGAATGCCAACCCCGGTGTCACACACTTGAATAAGCACTTTGCCCTGATGCTCAGCCGAAGTTTCAGCCCTCACTTCAACCGAACCAATATTAGTGTACTTAATTGCATTGGATAGCAAATTTCTAATAATACGATGCAAATAGGTGGAATCAGTTCTAATCCATAAATCAGGAATATTTGAGGTTAATGCTAACCCTTTTCGTTGGGCAACCATTTCAAATTCATCCACCAATGACAGCAACACCTTACGCAAACTAACTTCGATAAACGTTGGCTGCATATCGCCTTGCTCTAAACGAGAAATGTCTAACAGTGTAGAAATCATGGCTTCACTAGCACTGACACTGTCATCTATTTTTTCAAATATTCCCGCCGTTTCAGTATTTAAATTAATCTCTCTAAGTGCAGATAGATACAACTTGGCTGCGTTAAGCGGCTGTAACACATCATGGCTGGCTAACGCCAAAAACCGGGTTTTGCTTAGGTTTGCTTCTTCAGCAGCGCTTCGGGCAGAAAGCAATTGCTTTTCTATTTCGCTCCTACGTTCAATTTCGGTGCGTAGTTCAGCATTGATTTCCTGCACTTCCATAGCGCGATGTTGAATACGCTTTTTCAAATCTATGTTGGTTTCTTCTAGCGCTTTTTGTAGCTCAATATGTTCCGTTATGTCATTAAAGCTGGTGACAAACCCACCTCTAGGCAATGGATTACCAACCATTTCGATCACTTTCCCATCACTACGCTGTCGAATGAATTTGTGAGGTTTCCCGCTGCGTAAATGCTCTATTCGACGTTGTACCAAGGCTTCAGTTTCTCCTACCCCACATTCTCCACGGACAGCGTTATACCTCACCAATTCATCGATTGGCGTGCCATAACTCACTAAACCGTCGGGGTATTCGAACATATCGAGATATTTTTGGTTCCAGGCAACCAGGTTCATATCCCGGTCAATAACACTGATACCCTGTTCCATACTTTCTAAAGACGCAAATAAGGCGGATTGGTTGATTTTGATAGCACGAGCCGTTTCATCGAATACTTGAATGACTTGTTCAAAATTAAGCTCCTGTCCACTAACGACAGAATTTATCAACAAATTGGCACTGGAAGCACCAATTACACCACCAAGAGCACGTTCACAAAATTGAATAAATGCGGTATCGGGGATCTTAAAGCCTACAATTTGAACCTGATTATTAAGCTCAAAATCTTGTAATAGCTGCCGGCTCCTTTCCATTCCCAAGAAAGTGTTCATAACAGTGGTTAAATCGTCATTCGTCACATTGGTTGCGGTAGGCTCAATCCGATTTAACTTCTGCTCGTTACTATCGACAAAGGCTTGCGCTTGAATTTTGTCGGCTAAGCGTCGAGGGGCCAGATACGAGAACACAATAAATGCCCCAATATTTGAAAACAAACTGACGATGGCGGCGATACTGATCATTTCGCTTTGCTGCTGCGCTACTACATTCTCACTCAATAATGGCACAAATAGCCACCAGATCCATACTGCAAATCCAACAATCCATCCTGCATATACACCTTGTGCGTTCGCTTTCTTCCAATACAAGCCCCCAACAATCGCAGGTAACAGATGAATAACCAGAGAAAATGCAAGCAATCCAATGTGCGTTAACGGGGTGCCAATAGACAACTGTCGGTGATATAAAGACGCTAATACTAATAAACCGGCAATAACTAAACGTCGGATCCACAGAATTTTCTGAGTATAAATACCAGGACGACTATGGTGAGGAGACGCAATAAGAATTCGAGGCAAAATCACGTCATTTGTCACCATGGTGCTCAATGTCAGTGTCGCCACAATAATCATGGCTGTCGCAGCTGATAACCCCCCTAAAAAGACAATTCCGGTAACCAGTGTCCAACCACTTTCCATTGCAAGATGTATAACATAGGTATCGGGAGAGATATCAGTAGAACCAAACGCTCGGTCCCCAAAAGACGCAATAACAGGAATCAGTAATGCCATTAAAACCAAATAAGCGGGAAACAACCATTGTGCTGTTTTTAAATGTTGAGGATTAAGATTATCAACAATGGCAACGTGATATTGCCGAGGTAAACAAATAACAGCAGCTGCCGCAACCAGAGTTTGAGCCCAAAACTGAAAAGAAGTGAATGTAGAAAAACTTTCATCGGTAAAAAACTGGTGACTAATAATAGTTCGAGCGTCTTCAATACCTGTATTGTTTGAATTACCCTGCCAATACAAATAGGCAACAACCGCTACCAATATTAATGCAAATAACTTCACCAACGATTCAAAAGCAATGGCTAACATTAAACCATGACGATATTCAGTTACATCTGTACGTTGTGTACCGAAATAAATGCAAAATAATCCAATAAACAATGTCGCTAGCAGTATGACATATTGCGCATTTTCAGCGCCGGAAATAATATTGAATGCTAGCCCAATGGCCTTTAATTGCAGTGCTATATATGGGATGGTCGCCAACAGAGCAATAAGGGTTACCAGCAATGCGACATTTTGTCGTTTACCGTACCGGGACGCGATAAAATCAGCAATTGTGGTAATGTTTTGCTTCTTACTCACCATCACCAATTTATATAAAAACCCTCTCCCAAAGACATAGAGCAGAATAGGTCCTAGTAGAATAGGCAGATAGTTCCATTGATTGCGAGCAGCCTCACCCACAGCACCATAGAAAGTCCAAGCAGTACAATATATTGCCAACGCCAAGCTATAAACAGCAGGATGAGACGTTAGTTTCTTCGCATTAGCGCTGTGTTTATCTCCCCAGCGTCCCAGCCAGAAAAGCGTCACTAGATAGGCAAATGCTAATAAAAATAAACCCAGAGTCATTCAATGTTCTCTAATTCAGACAATAAAAAAAGAAGTCATACTACTTTAGCTTCTGTTGAAAACCTTTTAGTTTTGAGGATGTCATTTAACCAGATTAAATCCCGCTCTCTTTCCTAGCATTCTGAATCTGAAGAATTCTTTTCATTCAGAGAAAAAACAACAATGAAGGGGTAAAGGCCTTTGTAAACTATATCACAGGTGCGGCTGTTCAATATTCAAGTAAGACCAAAGTCCGAGGCAATTGGACGACTAAGCAACCTCAACAATTAACGCTTTGATAACCAAAATTTTACATCTGAGACCAAAGTCCGATACTCCCTTTGATAACTTAGTATTAGAGTACTTAGGACTTAATTTGGAATCTTTTCCATGAGCTAAGACCTATTGGCCCTTTGTGTTTGCTTTGCTCAGCCAGGAATGCTTATTTACTACAACAGGAACGCAAACGAATACAAAGGCTAATGAACCTTTGCATATTAGTTGGGATCGGTTTCATAAGGCTATGCCTGTGACCACGAAAATAAAGGAGGAATAGCAATGGCTTTCCAGTCTGAAGAACACAAATCCGCTTATTGGCGACGAAACATAAGCTTGCTGGGTAAACTACTCAGTATATGGTTCATAGTATCCTACGGCTTCGGCATATTACTTGTCGATGTCTTAAACCAAATCCAATTCTTTGGATTCAAACTCGGATTCTGGTTTGCACAGCAAGGTGCAATCTATGTTTTCGTAGCGTTGATATTCGTTTATGTGAAGAAGATGAACGATCTCGACAAAGAATTTAATGTGGAAGAGGATTAGGAGTTTAGTATGGATATTCAAACCATGACTTTTATTGTAGTGGGGATAACATTCCTTCTCTACATTGGTATTGCTGTATGGTCCCGAGCGGGCTCTACAAAAGAATTCTACGTTGCTGGCGGCGGTGTTCATCCCATCGTAAACGGAATGGCAACGGCAGCAGACTGGATGTCAGCGGCCTCCTTTATATCCATGGCCGGTCTTATCTCTTTCATGGGATATGACGGTTCTGTGTATTTGCTAGGTTGGACCGGCGGTTACGTATTACTCGCCCTGTGTTTAGCACCTTACTTAAGAAAATTTGGTAAGTTTACGGTTCCAGACTTTATTGGTGACCGTTACTACTCCCAAACGGCTCGTACTGTTGCGGTTATTTGTGCGATATTTATATCGTTCACTTATGTAGCAGGCCAAATGCGTGGCGTTGGTGTGGTTTTCAGTCGCTTCCTTGAAGTTGATATCACCATGGGTGTAATCATCGGTATGGCCATCGTTTTCTTCTACTCAGTATTGGGTGGAATGAAAGGGATTACCTACACTCAGGTTGCGCAATACTGCGTGCTTATTTTTGCTTATCTTGTTCCTGCCATTTTCATCTCTATTATTATGACAGGTCACGTTTTCCCTCAATTAGGATTCGGCGCTACAATGTCCGATGGTTCGGGGGTCCATCTACTAGAGAAACTCAACGGCCTCTCAACAGAACTCGGATTTACGGAATACACCGACGGGACCAAGAGTACAATTGATGTGTTCTTTATTACCGCGGCATTGATGGTAGGTACGGCAGGTTTGCCACACGTTATCGTGCGCTTTTTCACTGTACCTAAGGTTCGTGATGCACGTAAGAGTGCGGGTTGGGCATTATTGTTTATCGCCATTCTTTACACTACAGCACCTGCGTTAGCATCGTTTGCTCGTGTAAATATGATTGAAACAATCAATGGCACTGAACAAACAGGTACAGATTACGCAGAAGCCCCCTCTTGGATTACAAACTGGGAAAAAACCGGTTTAATCAAGTGGGAAGACAAAAACAACGATGGCAAAATGTTTTACTCAGGTGATGAGCGCAACGAAATGAAAGTTGACCGCGATATCATGGTATTAGCCAACCCTGAGATAGCAGACTTGCCAATTTGGGTGATTGCATTAGTAGCCGCAGGGGGTGTTGCAGCAGCGCTATCAACATCCGCAGGTTTACTACTGGTCATCTCAACGTCAGTGTCCCATGATTTACTGAAACGAAATCTCATGCCAGATATTTCCGACAAACAAGAACTGATGTATGCGAGGCTTGCAGCTGCGGTCGGGGTATGTATTGCGGGCTACCTCGGGATTAATCCACCCGGATTTGTAGCACAGGTGGTCGCCTTTGCCTTCGGACTTGCCGCATCGTCGTTCTTCCCTGCCATAATTATGGGTATATTCCATAAACGAATGAGCAGTAAAGCGGCAGTATCCGGTATGTTGGCAGGTATTGGTTTCACTGCAAGTTACATCATTTACTTCAAGTTTATTAACCCTGCTGCAAACGTGCCTGCAAACTGGTTATTTAGCATCTCGCCAGAAGGTATTGGCACATTAGGCATGTTAATTAACTTTGGTGTTGCCTTCTTGGTATATCGCGTAACTGGTGAAGAATCACCTAAAGAGATCCAAGATCTAGTAGAAAGTATTCGCTACCCTAAAGGGGCTGGTGACGCACAAGAGCATTAATCAAATAGTTTGAAACATTATTCAATCTTTTTGAAATAGATCAACCAATGTCAAGTAAAGCAATGGCTTGCTAACGCAACCATTGCTTTTTTGCATTACAAATCTGCTACCCTGAAAGCTCAATATCTGCATTCATATTTAACACATTAGTAATCAGTAAAAAGAGGCAAAATAGAGATGGATATTCCAGAACAAGTTCTACGTTTTTTTGAACGCCACGCGCCTTTTGATGCATTACCAGCCGATGATTTAATGAGCCTGGTTAAATCGGCCAATCTCATTTATCTCACCCCACACAATTTGGAATCACAACTTCCAGCCGCAAAAGACAGCATCTTCTTTATTCAAGGTGGTCATTTTAATGTGCAGGAAAGAGGCCACAACCGCCAGTTGGGTGAAGGGGACTTTTTTGGATTACCACTACTACAAGATCCAAGATATAGCGGTGTTGACATCTCCATTGAAGAACCTGGATTAGTTTATTGCATCCCACTTTTAACGATTAAAACCATTATCGAAAAGCACTCTACCCTTGCTAAATTTTTCGATAACTACACTCAGAAAGACTTAAACAATCCGTTGGATGAATCGGCCAATATCTGGTTATATCAACGTATTGATAAACAACTAAAAAGAGACCCAATTACAACAGAGTCATACACCAGCATAGCGGATTGTGCCAAATTGATGACCGACGAAAGCGTATCTTCCCTGCTAATTACCAAAGAAGATTTTCTTATAGGCATATTGACAGATAAAGACATTCGCAGCCGTGTAATTGCCCAAGGGCTTCCCACTACAACAGAAGCTGCTGAAGTCATGACTGAAACGCCTTTTGTTACCAACGGCGATGCGACTATGCTGGACGCCCTTAGTTTAATGACCCAATACAATATTCATCATTTACCAGTAGTGGAGCCATGCAAAAGAACAGGGAAAAACAATATTCTGGGAATGATTTCGTCGTCGGATATTCTGCGTGCCCAACGAGGTAATATTCTGTTAGTGATTGATGATATTGCCAAAGCGGACAACCTTTACGAACTGGTTAATGCCTCTTGGCAAATTCCTCATTACTTTAAAACCTATGCAAGTCGTTTCAGTGATTTTGATATTGCAGGCAAAGTTCTCTCCCAAGCTACCGATATAATGACTCGTAAGCTCATTGGTTTTTTTACCACGCAAAATGGTATGCCTCCAATGGAATACTGCTGGTTGATTTACGGCTCGCAAGCAAGAGGCGATCAAAATTTAGGTTCAGATCAAGACAACGCTCTGCTATTAGAAAGAACCCCTTCAGAACAAGAGTCTGAGTATTTCGCTAGATTTTCTGAATATGTCTGCAAAGGCTTAGCAAAATGCGGCATTAAACTGTGCAGTGGCAATATCATGGCGTCAAATCCAGAATTGAGGCAATCACTCAGTGACACGTTAAAACAAACCCAACATTGGGCCGACAACCCAAGCAATGATGCGATTATGCATTTTAATATTTTCCTCGATGTACGCAGCGCTTCCGGCAACATGGCATTGTTCGAGCAATACATTCAAAAGCGCACCCAAATACTGCAAAAATCCATATTTTTAGCAGCACTGGCTCGGTTTGCCAACAATGTTGATGTGCCACTCTCACTCTTCAGACAGTTTGCGTTTGAAAAAAATGCACCTTCAAAAGACTGCATCAATATCAAAGAAAAAGCCGTTGCCATTATTAACGATATTGTTCGCTTATATGCCCTCGCCGATGGCGTTACCGTGCCCGGTACAGTAGATCGACTAAATGCATTATCTAAAAGTAGCGGGTTAAGTCAGCCTGATCGCCGTAACCTGAAAGAAATATGGCTATTTTTAAATCGCTTACGCTGGCGGCATCAGCTCACTCAAAACTCAACCGATAATTTGGTTGCCATGAGTGAATTAAGCCCGATTGAACGATATCAATTGAAAACAGCCTTTCAACAAATCAAACAATCACAACAAGGATTAGTGATGAAGTTTAGTGGCGGGTTAGCAAGTTGAGCGATCTCGTTACCACCCTACATCGTGTATTAAAAAGGTTATTCAAAACCAATTTGTTACCTGAAAAATGGCGTAAGCTGCCCATTCACGATATGCCGTTGTTGTCTTTAGACTTAGAACTGACAGGCCTTGAACGGGATGCCGACATTGTTTCCTTTGGTTGGGTTAAATGCGAACAACAACAGATTCAATTAGGCACAGCTTGCCATGAAATCGTTAACACTAATGCAGATCTTCAGCAAAGTCCGACCATTCATGGCTTAACCAATAAAGATGTCGCGTTTGGGGAAAACCTAGAACAAGTCATGGAACAACTGTTGCCAATGGCAGACACGCATATTTGGGTGTTTCACAATGCAGTTTTAGATTGCACGGCCCTAAAACGAGCTTGTGACATCTTATCTAAACCTTATCCAGAGATTATTCATTTTGATACCTTACTTATGGCACGCTATTTACTCAATAAAAAACAGCATCCCATTGGTCCCAAATCCCTTTCATTAGAAGCATGCAGAAAACGCTACGGATTAGGTGAGATAAACGCACACAACGCCTTAGCGGATGCCATGGCGACGGCTGAACTGGCTATCTTGCAACTAAATGAATTTTCACCTTCAGGAAACGAACCCATGCATCATTTACTGAGAACAGAGGCCCTTTCTCTTCGATAGGGCTTACTCAACTATGTTGAATCTGTTGCGAAATATTTTACTCCAACATACACAGGTAATTTAATACAAATACCCGAGCATTTCGCACGCTTGCTAATACTGCTGTAGTTAAAACATGTAAGTAAATTTTTCATTAATTGACATACGGAATTCATAAAAACCCTGAAGTACTCGAAGTGACTGACGAAAGACTTTTTCACCATCAAGGCTTTTGTGTTAGCTACTTCACTATAAACGAATCCTTTACCACTCCGCCATGATAACTGGCGTGGGCATGCTAATAATGTTGATAATAATTTTTAGATCTAATTATTACTGAATAACAAATTCAAATGATTTAGTCATAACAACCTTCCCCCTGACATCTAAATGTGGAATAAATCAACGATCACCTTCGAAGTATCATTATCTTAAATTTGCCACTTGAAAACGCGTCATGTCTCACTTTGATATGACTAGTTACATTTTCAATTATGAAATGCCAGGTAATTTTATTCACTTTAATTGCAAAATAAAATTTATATGCTTTAATATTTATTAGGTAAGTATTTTATCTTAAATAAAATACAACCAGATAGAGGTTTAGTTGTAAGTAGACATGATCTTTTCAAGCAGAAAAGACAAGTCTCAGCAGTATGGAATCTGAAGGGTTGGTTTGATTATTGATATGCATTAATAACAAACCACCTGTTATTTCAGGTAATTACAGGGCTTTTGAAGGAACATTAAAGGAATATTGATATGAGAATACTTTTGCTCAGCTCAAGTTACAACAGTCTTACCCAGCGCGCACATGTTGAATTGGCGGAAAGGGGTCACGAACTTAGCATTGAACTTGCTATAAGTGACGAATCAATTAGAGAAGGTATTGAGCTCTTCAAGCCGGATTTAATTCTCTGCCCAATGTTAAAATACATCATTCCCAAAGAGATATGGTTCAAGGTTCCCTGTATTATCGTGCATCCGGGAATAAAGGGCGACCGTGGTTCTGCTTCTCTAGATTGGGCATTATACGACGAATTACCTTATTGGGGTGTCACCGCCGTTCAAGCAGCTGATGAAGTTGACTCCGGTGCAATATGGGCAACTGGGGAATTTCCGTTACGCAATGGCACCAAAAGCAGTATTTATCGTGATGACCTAAGCGAAACAGCGATGAATGTTATGCATTTAGTCGTGAAGCGATTTGAAAACGGGGCTTATGAACCCGAGCCTTTGGATTATTCAAAGCAAGATGTGAAAGGGAAATTTCGCCCCTCTATGCACCAATCAGTGCGAGCAATCAATTGGGATACGGATACTGCCGACCAGATTATCACCAAAATTCGCAGCTCAGACAGCAACCCAGGTGTATTGGATACGATTAACGGGAATCAATATTATTTATACGGCGCACATAGAGAAGGCTCTATGATTGGGGCTCCGGGTAAAATAGTGGCCAAACGAATTGGCGCAATATGCCGAGCTACGGTTGATGGTGCGGTTTGGATTACCCATCTGAAAAAGCGCAAAGACAGTACTGGCAGTTATTTCAAACTCCCAGCTACGCAAGTACTTCGAGGTGAATTGAATGATGTACCTGAAAGCAAAGTAGAGCTTCTGCACTCACACTCACCAGAGACTTACCGAGAAATTTGGTATCGCGAAGAAAATGGTGTGAGTTATCTGCATTTTGATTTTTACAACGGCGCCATGTCAACAGACCAATGTGAACGTTTAACAAAGGCGTTCAACGAAATACGTGAGCACTCAGAAAGCAAAGTTGTTGTGCTAATGGGAGGCCGTGATTTCTGGTCCAATGGCATTCACCTCAATACCATTGAGGCATCCAGTAATCCTGCTGAGGAATCATGGCGTAATATCAATGCCATTAACGATTTTGTTAAAGCCGTATTCGACTGCACTGATAAATATGTGATTTCGGCCATGCAAGGTAATGCTGGTGCAGGGGGAGTAATGATGGCACTAGCAGCCGATCAAGTTGTGGCTCGTGACGGCATCGTTTTAAACCCTCACTACAAATCAATGGGCGGACTTTATGGTTCTGAATACTGGACTTACTTGCTTCCCGAACGTGTGGGTGCATCAATGGCAGAACAGCTGACCAATGATTGCTTACCAATTAGCGCGGAAAGAAGTAAAACAATCGGTTTAATCGACAATATCATTTATCGAGATGAACACAGTCCTGTTTCTTTCAGTGAACAGCTTATTCGTTTCGCAGAGAAAACAGCCCGAGACCGAGACCAAGAATTAGAAGCCTATCTCAATAATAAAGATGAGAAGCGATTAAGCCTGGAGATTCAACAAAAGTTAGCTCATCATCGAAATAAGGAGCTGGCCCAAATGCGCATAAACTTTTTTGGTACTGATAAAAGTTATCATCAAGCACGAAAAGCTTTTGTGCATAAAGAGAAAGCAACTGAGACTCCTTTACACTTGGCGATGCATAGGCAACCCATTGTGAAGAAATTTATTTATCACAAGCTGAGAGTCGCTAGTTAACACGCACGTCTAAATAGATAGTATACAGAGCATTCAATACTCAAAACCAGACTTGAAAAAGTCTGGTTTTTTTAACTCAAATGCTTTTGATTGTTGTCACTACGTGTCGCCATCTAATCTTGTATATATTGGGAAGGTGCCACGCCTTCCCAACGCTTAAATGCCCGTCGAAAATTAGCTATATCAGAATACCCCAGCGCATAAGCGATTTCTTGAATGCTCATCTGACCGCCTTCCAGGTACTTAATGGCAAGCAACTGGCGCACTTCTTCAAGTATTTGCTTGTAGGACGTCCCTTCTTCGATTAAGTGACGATGTAGAGTACGAGATGTCATATGAAAGCGCTGTGCAGTGCTGTCTAAAGATGGAAAATGACAATAACTCTCCAACATTAGCCGTCTAACCTTGCCACTTAATGTGGTTTGATTGGTCAACTTTTCCAGTTCTGTTTCACATATTCTTAATGCTTCGTTAAAACTAGCCGAGTTGGCCATTTTTAAGGGTCGATCAGCCAATTTAATCGGAAGGGAAAATCCGGTCCAGTTTTGCCCATATAAGACTTCACTGCGTATTAAGCTTTGAGCCAACCGTTGGTCTTGCACGTCAAATGAAAAGGCAACATGCAGTATTCCACTGTTCCCCATGGTAATAAAATCCAGCACGTTTTTTATCGCCAATACCACCGCTTCTAATATAGGGCGTCGAATATCTTCCAATAAACGGGTTTCAATAAAGCTCACTCTAAACAGCCCGTTGTTTTCTTCATATTGCAATGATACTAAACCTGTTCTTAACGGCATAAATCGCTGAAATAGGATAACTGCTTCTCGAATGGTCGTGGCGCTAATGGCAGCGTATCCCAGAATACCGTGGGTATTCACAAGTAGCTTTTCACCGATTAACAGCCCTAGTGCAGGCTCATGAGTTAACTTGCAAGCTTGCACAATAAGTTGCCGAAAAGTACACCAAGGCAAGGTGATCGTATTTTTATCCAGTTCAGATATATCCAACCCTACCTCTGGCAACCAAGTATTTTCCTGAATACCTCGTTGCCCCACCAAATCAATAATCTGGCGAATGTAAAAGCTGGGCAGGGACACGTTATTATCTTTCATTAGATGATTGTCAATAAATGACCTATAGATGTCAATAACCCCCCTGCCGTTTTGCGCCATTCAGTTTTAATCTGTACATGAAGGGATAAACCGATAAATTCGTAAGGTGTAGTGCATGTTCAGTTATTTAAAGTTCTTCTTATTTCACGCCGTAGGTTTAATTGCAGTGTTTTCATTTATCGCTGGTGGAATGTGGATATCGCTGGGTTTAGGCGCAATTCTCATCATTTATGTTGTCGGAGACGCACTATGCGGTGACGATGTATCAACGCCGAGCTATCAACATCCCAAAATCCTCACTTTTCAGTTATGGATGGCGCTCCCCTTATTGGTAAGCATTGTCTTTGTTTCGGTCTGGAGTGTGTGTGCCAACGATATTTTAGGGTTTGGACAGATTGTATTTGAACTGACTGGGTATGATGCTTTAGCCGCCAGAGAACAAAACCACTTGGGCCAGTATATCGCCGGTATATTTTTGTGTGGATTGATGATTGGTTTAACAGGCACCGTTTCGGCCCACGAACTCACACACCGGATTTCAGACAAAACGTCCTTATTGGTTGGCCGCTGGTTACTGGCTTTTAGTTTCGATACGGTATTTTCTATCGAACATGTTTACGGCCATCACCGCTATGTGGCAACAGAAGAAGATCCAGCTACCGCCCCCCGGGGACGCAACGTATATGCACACATAATCATATCCACGATTAAGGGCAATATTAGCGCTTGGCGCATTGAGAAAAAGCGCTTAAATAAGCAAGCTCTGCCCTTATTTTCTTGGCGTAATCGAGTGATTAGAGGTCACTTAATGAGTGCCCTACTGTTAGTCATTGTTTATGTTATGGGAGGATGGACAGCAGCCTTATTCTTCCTGTTAAGCGCTATTTGGGCCAAATCATTGCTCGAAATAGTGAACTACATGGAACACTACGGCATAGTTAGAGACCCCAAAACACCTGTACAACCACGTCATTCCTGGAATACCAATAAACGCATCAGTTCTTGGGCAATGTTTAACCTTACTCGACATTCCCATCATCATGCTCAAGCACATGTACATTATCAAAACCTGAAGCCCTACCCAGACGCCCCTATGATGATTGGTGGCTACTTAACAACCATACTCGTTGCGATGATTCCGCCTCTATGGAATAAGCTAATGGCCCCTAAAGTACTCCATTGGGATAAGCACTATGCCTCAGAAAGAGAACAACAAATTCAAAGGGCCGGTTACAGAAATTAGCATCGTTGAAGTTTTTACGATTTTGTTCTCGTTCATAGCTCCCATAACTGCCCCTTTGAAATTTAAGGTAATCCCTTTCATAATTCGGTAATATCCGCTCTAGTTAACAATTTGTTAATTTAACCTCAGTTCAGGATAAGAAATATCGTTTTATATTGATAGATGATTACCTATCTCTTTCAAAACAAAGTGTTAAATATCAAATGTAGGTTATTTAGGATATCGTCTGGAGTTTTACATGTCCCAAGAACAAGCATCTCGCAGCCCTTCAGTCGTTATTGTTGGTGCGGGTATGACTGGAATTTTGATGGCTATCCGATGCCTTCAAGCAGGGATCAAAGATGTTATTATTCTGGAAAAAAAGGAACAGCTAGGCGGAACTTGGAGAGAAAACACCTACCCCGGTGTAGCCTGCGACGTTCCTGCTCCTTTTTATACTTATTCTTTTGAATTAAATCCTAATTGGAGTCATGCTTTTGCCGGTGGCGAAGAAATCAGAGAGTACTTCGAGCATGTTGCTCAAAAATACCACGTTAAAGATCTCATACAGTTTAATGAAGCCGTAACCGAAGCGCATTTTGAAAGTGGCGATCCTCAACCTGAACAAGAGCGCGGACAATGGCGCATTCAAACCAGCCAAAACAAAACCTATCAAGCTGACTTTTTCATCTGTGCCACAGGTATTCTGCATCATCCCTCTTTTCCCAATATTGACGGCTTAAATAGCTTTAAAGGCAAGATATTCCATACTGCTGAGTGGGATCACTCCGTTAAAATTGATCAAAACACAAAAGTTGGTGTTATTGGCACTGGCTCTACGGCAGCGCAGTTTGTTCCTGAATTAATCAAAACAGGGGCCGATGTCAGCGTATTTCAACGCACGCCCCAATGGATTATTCCCTTTGCTGACAGGACCATTTCAGAAACTGAAAAGCGCTTGCTTCGCAAACACCGTTGGCTACAAAAGTTAAGCCGTTGGTTCGGCCAACTCACCATGACCCAGTTTTTCAACAAAGCCATTGCTGGACACAAGATCCAACAAAAATTGCTAACTTGGGGTTGTAAACTCAATCTAAAATTCAGCATTAAAAATAAAGTATTACGGAAAAAACTAACGCCTGATTATCGTGTCGGCTGCAAGCGAGTAATTGTAAACACCACATTCTACTCAGCGATTCAGAAACCCAATGCGCATTTAATTACCGATGGCATTCAGTGTATTAATGAAACAGGCATCATTACCAAAAGTGACACAAACGACGGCAAGCAACATGATTTTGACGTGCTTGTTTTGTCCACTGGCTTTAAACCCTTTAATTTTATGCGTCCGATGAACTTGACAGGTCGAGATGGTTTACACATTGATACCGCTTGGAAAGATTCAATAGAAGCCTACCGCTCTTTATTGTTGCCGAAATTTCCTAACTTCTTTTTAATGCTGGGGCCATTCACCCCCGTAAGTAACTTTTCGGTTATTTCAATGAGCGAAGTACAAGCCGATTATGTCATGAAGCTGATAGAGAAATGGCGTACTAGGGAGTTTGATGAGGTTGAAGCCAAACAAGAGGCCGTTGATAAATTCGTGGACTATATTCGTGCTGGCATGAAAGGAAGTACCTGGACAAGTGGTTGCCAGAGCTGGTATTTAGATAAAAATGGCATGCCCATGCTTTGGCCCTATACTTGGGATCATTATGTAGAATATATGGCCAAATTGGATATGAACGACTTAACAGCAAGCGAGTCAATACGCATATCTATTAAAAAGTAATTTAGCGATGCAAAAACAAATTGAAGACTTAGCATCAAAGTAAATAAGCAACAGACAAATAAAAGTATTCATAATGGAAATTAAAAACGCGTTTATTACCGGTGCTGCAACCGGAATCGGAAGAGCTACAGCAGAAAGATTATATTCTTTAGGTTGGTCGTTGGGATTGGTTGATATCGATCTGGATGCTTTAAAAGAACATACTGAACATTGGGACAAAGACCGTGTTTTTTGTACCAAAGCCGACATTACCAAACCCAAAGAAATTGCCAAAGCAGTCGATAAATTTTGTGACAAACACCACAATAACTTGCGTTTATTGTTAAATAACGCCGGCATTATGCAGTTATCCCGGTTTGAATCGCTAGATCTTGAAATACACAAGCGTACTATCGACGTAAACGTTACCGGCACAATCAATACTTGTATGGCGGCATTCCCCTATTTGCGCAACACCGCTGGCGCAACAGTAATCAATATGGCTTCAGCCAGCACTATGTATGGCATTCCTTACTTTTCAACCTATTCCGCATCAAAAGCGGCTGTAAAATCCTTAACCGAATCATTGCAGTTTGAATGGCAAACCTATGGCATAAGAGTCTGCGATATGATGCCGCCATTTGTGGGCACCGGTTTAGTACACGAACAGTCATTTAAGCCCGCCATTATTGATAGATTGGGCGTAGATTTAAATGCCGACGATGTGGCTACCGCCATCATTAAACAAGTTTCACCTTGGCGCACCCACATTCCTGTTAGCACCAAGTACTCGTTCATGTACTACTTTGTGGATTTCATCCCTTACTTTTTCCGTAAACCCGCTATTAAGTTCTTAAGTCGGCCTGACCGCTCTAAATTGGATCCCGTGCAAAAAGCCTTGTGTGCTTTTATTAACTTGGGCCCTGCTATTCAGAATTTACCTTTGGACACCATGCGTTCTACCTTTAGAGTGTTGGACCGTGCATTTGGCATCCCGAAAGATGACGATGTATCTGTAGAAGAGTTTCTTATACCTGTGCCAACGGCAAGCAGAGAATCAGCCTCTCCTGTTTCCATTCCTGCCCGAATGTACAAACCACTAATTGCATCGAACCTTATCACTTCCACTCAAGTGTATTTTCATGGTGGCGGTTGCGTTATTGGTGACTTGGAAACCCACGATAGATTTTGCAGACAGCTCGCCCAAAACAGCAAAATAAATGTGATTTCAGTGGCCTATCGTCTTGCGCCCGAAGTCACCTTTCCTGAACCCGTTTGTGATGCCATTGATGCTTGGAATTGGGTTAACAGCAACAAAGAAAAACTCGGGATAACTGACCACAAAATGGGCGTGGGTGGCGATAGCTTTGGTGGCTACCTGTCAGCTATTTGCAGTACGGAGTCGATTCAAGCTGAATTACCCGTTCAAACTAACATCGCTCCCGATTATCAGTTTATGCTATTTCCAGTATTGGATTTCAGATGCAACTCCCCGGCTTATGCTGAACATGGTCAAGGATTAATTTTCCAAACAGACCTAATGAAGTTTTGCCGCGACGCTTATCTCAATAGCCCTGAGGAAATTCAACGACCTGATGTAACTTTGTTGCTGCACGAACAATTTAGCGATACCGTGCCCACGCTAATTGTGACAACCGAGTTTGATATATTGCGAGACGATGGCTTTAGCTATGTGTCTAAATTAAAAGACGCTGGGGTAACCGTTCAGCATGAGCATTTAGAAGATTGCACTCATAGCTTTATTTCTACCGCACGCTTTAGCAAGCGCGTACAAGGCCGGCTGCAAACCATGTATAAACAACTTGCAGAGTTCATTGAAGAAACAGCTGATGAAGATACAACTAATGAATCGGGCATTGAAGACAACACATTAGATGATAAAACGGAATAAACGACAGTAGTAACTTTGACCTTGAGTTTAAACTTGAATTAACTTTGGTTGATGCGTTCAAGTTGATATTCAAGCGCGTTAACTCAGAAACCACAAGTCGAAAAGTAAGTAGGTTGCAGCGTCTGGGTTTATTCCAGAACCGCTGCAACACAACTTCTACTGCCATATAACCGTTGGAGCTTGAAGTTAAACGAGAGGCTTATTTATATGTTAACAAACCCTTATTTTCAGCTTGTTCAAAAACAGTGTGTTCATTCAATGAAGCAACAAACACACCGTGCCTGCTTGTCACTAATTTAGTAATACCGCAGTTAACCAACGTCCAATTCATTTGCATTAGTCGTTCTTCGGGTACGCCTAAATAGGATTGAGCCAATAGGGAAATTGGACCACCAGAGGTAAATACCAGAATTTTCTGTTTATCTTGAATAGATTCAACAACCTTGCTTAATCCACTGTGCAATCTTGTTTTAAATACTTCCCAAGTTTCAGAGTAATCAGCATCATGCTGCCCACCCATCCAACGTGCGACTGCTGCATTGAATATCTCCAAGAATTCTATTTCAGGATTTGCACTCGCACTCAATATTGCTTTCATCTGCGCGGGTGTAGTAAACCTTTCATCGTATAGCCCCAGAATTTCTTGGTGGGCATATTCATTCCAGCAGTTATCTTGCTGAAACGTTGTTTGCTCAACATCACCAAAGGCTTTCATGGAATGCATTGCCGTATCTTGATGCCGCTTCATTGAGCCTGTTATAACCAAGTCTGGTTTAGACATTTTGGTCTTCAAACTCTGCCCTAAACAACTCGCTTGCAGTACACCTGTTTCTGACAGTTGATCGTAATCGTCACTGCCAAAACTGGCTTGTCCGTGTCGAATTAAATAAATCGTCGCCATAGGAAAGTCTCGTTGATAAATAATGCTTGTGGATAGGCTATAACCAGTTAACTCATTAGCCTCGTTGACGAATAACGCGTTTAGCGCGCCATAACAGATAGTTCACAAACAACCAAAAATGTTTATAGGCAGGATTGCGTGTTTGTTTATGGTAATAACGATAGTAAATTTGCTGCACAATAGCGGCTAGTCGGAACAACCCATACGCTTCGTAAAAGGTGAAATCCTCTTTGGCATAACCCATTTTTGAACAATAATAATCGACCACTTCATCCCGGGTTAGCATACCCGGTAAATGTGTAGGCTGGCGACGAGTCATTTGTGCTAAAAAGTCGTCTTTTTCTTCAACCCAGTACGCTAACGTATTGCCCAAATCCATCAGGGGGTCGCCTAGAGTTGCCATTTCCCAATCCAACACACCTAAGACATGGCCTAAATCATGGGGATCCAAAACCACATTATCGAAACGAAAATCATTGTGGATAAGACAGATATTCTCTTTTTCTGGCATGTTTTCACGCAGCCATTTAATGACAAAGCTACCTGCTGAAACATTCCACGTTTTGGCCTTATGATAACGCCCAACCCAGCCTTCTATTTGACGCTCAACATACCCCGCTCCTTTGCCTAAATGCTCCAACCCTGCAGCTTTGTAATCAACACTGTGCAATTCAACCAAGCAATCCAATACAGATACACACATATTACGAACGGTTTCTTTGCTGGACGGATCTTGAGCGTTATAAATCGCTCTAGGTAAGTTTTTACGAGGGATAATCCCCGTTAGCTTTTCCATTACATAAAAATCCGTCCCGATAACATCAGGATCATCACAAAATACCAGCATTTCTGGTACGTATGAATAAACCGGCTTCAAGGCATGTTGCAGGCGAAACTCCCGCTCCATATCGTGGGCCCCTTTTGCTTTGGTGCCTGCTGGTGCGCGACGTAAAATCAGCTCAATATCAGGGTAAGATAAACAGTATGTCCAATTGGAAGCGCCACCTGAATACTGAGTCACCTTTGGGAGCTGCAATGGAATCAACTCCCGATCAGATAAATGGTCTTTCAACCATTTATGCACGGCTTCAATATCGAGTTCTTCGCCGTTTCGAACATTACCCGCTTTGTCTAATCCTTTAGTTTTGGTTAGGTTCTCCATTTCACCCATTCGCTTTCCCCTTGCTCCTAAATTTACGAGTATGTTTAATCATCATCTTGAGGTACATAGATTCAGGTAACCAGCGGCGCATTCTTGTGGCTTGTCTGCCCTCTTTATGCGTTTGAATCATGAATTTATTAGCCTGTACGCCCTTAACCGCCGCATCAGCAACTTGGGCAGCCGTAATCGTAGAGCGTTCCAATAATTTATTTACAACGCCTTTCATTGCCGGGTTGTTACTGCGAACCGATTCATGCAAATTGGTTTTGAAAAATGCCGGGCACAGTACACTAATACCAATATTGTCTTCGTCTAACTCCAATCGCATGGATTCCGAGAAACTCACCAACGCAGCCTTACTAGCACAATAACTGCCCATAACCGGCATCGCGGTTAAACCCGCTTGAGAAGCAACATTTAAAAAGTGACCATGGCCTTGCTTCAGAAAAATAGGCGTGAATACTTTGGTAAATCGCACCGCACCAAACAAGTTAATATCAAACGCCCATTGCCATTGTTCCATGTCTTCGTCTGGCAATGCTCCGCCCGATGCAACGCCGGCATTATTAACAACAATGTCTACGCCGCCCCATTCTTGCAATAAGAAATCTCTCAGAGATTCAGCATGTTCTTGCTTGGTAATGTCGCAATGACAAAATACCGCATCGGCAGCGGTTGGCTTAATGAGTTCAATCGTTTCTGCGCCGCGTTGATCATTTAAATCAGCAACACATACTTTTGCGCCTTCCTTTGCCCATCGAATAGCCAGTTCTCGTCCAAGGCCAGATGCACCGCCGGTAATTAGAATTCGTTGAGGGGAGTTATTATTCATGAGTATTTCTTCAATTCTAATCGTGAAACCATGCCCATATGCACTTCGTCAGGGCCATCCGCTAATCGTAATGTTCTTGCCATCGTGGCGAATAAAGCCAACGGGAAATCACCGCTAACCCCTGCTCCACCATGCATTTGAATGGACATATCCACCACATCCTGCAACATATTTGGAACCGCCACTTTAATAGCTGAAATCTCGGTCATGGCGTTTTTAACACCTAAGTTATCAATTTTCCAAGCAGCATTAAGTGTAAGCAATCTGGATTGTTCGATAGCTATTCGCGCTTGGGCAATACGTTCTAAATTACCACCCAGTTTGATTATGGGTTTACCAAAAGCAACCCGAGACATGCCACGTTTAATAGCCAGTTCCAAGGCTCTTTCAGCCGCCCCAATGGCGCGCATGCAATGATGAATTCGGCCCGGCCCTAAACGACCTTGCGCTATTGCGAACCCTTTGCCCAAACCCATGATCAAGTTAGCTTTAGGAACACGAACATTATCGAGCAACATTTCACCATGGCCAAAATGCCCATCATAGTCATTGCAAGCCGTTAACATTCGCTCTATTTTTAATCCCGGATTATCCAACGGCACCAACACCATACTATGACGGCTATGCTTTTCTGCATCTGGATTAGACAATCCCATCACAATGGCGACTTTGGCATTAGGATGCCCCAACCCGGTTGTCCACCATTTACGACCATTAATCACTAACTCGTCGCCATCCTCTTCAATGGTACAAGCCATGTTAGTCGCATCCGAAGAAGCCACATCGGGTTCAGTCATACCAAACACAGAACGAATCTCGCCTTTCAGTAAAGGCATTAACCATTGCTGTTTTTGCGCATCGTTACCAAAATGATAAAGCACTTCCATATTGCCGGTATCTGGAGCATTACAGTTGAAAATCTCCGGCGCAAAAAAACACTTTCCCATTTCTTCAGCTAACGGTGCGTAGTCAACACAGCTTAATCCTTTTGCCAGTTCAGCATCCGGCAAAAACAAATTCCACAGCCCAGCCTCTTGCGCCTTTATTTTAAGCTCATCCAACATAGGATGCATTTTCCACTTACGCCAATCACCATGCCCATTCATGGCATGATTTTCCTGCATTAACTGAGATTCAACGGGAAAAATGTGTTCCGCCATAAAGGCTTTAACACGGGATATATAATCCTGGCAAACTTCACTGTGTTCAAAATTCATTAGCCGCTATCCAAATAGAAAGACAAAACATTGCCTCCATTATTACCCATTCCAATAATGAACGCAGTGAAATATACTCTCTACTTATAATGAATTTTATTCATGGCATCCGACCAAGTTGTCGAAGAAAATTGGAAGTGATATGCAACATCTAGACTTTAACTTATTGAAGGTATTTGAAGCGCTTTATCGAGAAAGAAGCATGAGTAAAACGGCGGATGTGTTGAATATCACACCCTCGGCTGTAAGCCATGCCGCAAAGCGCTTAAGAGATACTCTAAAAGATCCGTTGTTTGTTAGGCAAGGTCAACAGATGCAACCCACCCCTGCGTGCCGAAGAATAGCGCCACAGCTATTAGACAACTTGCACCAGTTGCGTAAAACCTTACAGCAATTCATGGATTTTGACCCGTTAACCACCGAGCAAACCTTTAATATTGCCATTCACAATGCACTAGAGCCGTTATTCATTCCACCGATTTACGCCAATATTCAACAACAAGCACCAAAAGCCTCTTTAATTTGCATGCCACTAGACCGAGCACAAGTAAAAAGACAAATGGCCGCCGGGCAAGTCGATGTCGCAATAGATGTTGCCCAACCTCTTGGCTCTCCCATACAACATATGCGCCTATCCAAAGACCCATTCAGTGTACTGATGAATAAAGCGCACCCGTTATCCAATCAACTAATGCAAACGGATTACCTAAACGCACAACACATCACCGTATCCAACCGCCCAAAAGGCACTTCAATGGAAGACATTGAACTACAACAACAAGGCTACGCTCGAAAAATTTCACTTCGTTGCCAAACCTATCAAACCGCCGTTCAAATAGTCGAGCACGGTGAGTTATTACTAACCATTCCCAACAGCATTGCTAAACAATACCTACAAGAAGGGTTGGTAATACTACCTTTACCATTTGAAATACCCGAAATAGAATCCCATTTGTATTGGCATAAAAATACAGAGGGCGATGCCTCATTGGAGTGGTTGAGGGGGGCGGCAATAAAAAGTGTTAGTACCAAATAACTAGCTTATTAAGCACTTACAATCTCAATCGTCACCCGATTACAATCCAAACAAAATATTTTGGCAACTCTGGTTTAGACTATACATCCGTTTATTCAGGCAGTGCTTTTTCCGCTAACTCATATCAGGCCAATATTTAATTTTATTCTCGTCTTCCCACAATTAGAAATAACATTGGATAGAAAACCGAATTTTAGGCAAGTAAACGAGCAATACGCTCATTACCATCGCAGATAGGTGTATATGAGAAACTCTATTGCAATTCCATGTCCGATGACTTCAGTGTTCTTAGAGTATGTTTCCACTGTATTTATTAACTTTTCCCTGTAAGAAATCTAAATTGGTTGATTTAGTTTAAACATGAGCATTCACTTGATATCTAGTGCCACGTTTTAAGCCGATCGCGAATACAACCGCTTCTTTAGCATCCTCTCTGGCACCTGATTTAGTAATATCGATTGGATCTTATGGATTATCAGTGGTTCTGCAGTTTGAGACAAACAGGCTAACTGTCATTATCAGGGTACTTTATCGGTCATTTACAGCCATTATTAAAATATTCCTAATATTTATAACGTAAGCGGCCATTTTAGGCCGTCATTGACAGATTAAATACTTGGCGTTTGACTTATTGCTCGATTGGCTTAACTAATCCAGCGGGTACTTTCCACTGATTGCTACCATCTTCTGATGCAATCAGGACGGTTTTGCGATTTCGTTTAATAAGGGTCCCTGACATTACACTACCATCATTGTTAAATTGTACCTTCATTCCGGGTCGTAATCTGGCAAGCGCTTCACGATCCTGCCTTACTCGCAGCTCATCAATGCGTTGGCATATTTTTTCGTTTAGTTCATATAACTGCTCAATTGATAAGTCATTAATATCCATTCTGATGCTCTTTGCTGTGTAATGGGCTGACATCCGATTTTAGTGGTGCTAATGCAAACCGCTCCTTCCATAGGCGTGGCGTCAAGTCGAGCACATCTTTAGCAGGATGCAGGCTAACACGTTGTAATACGTCCACCAAATAAGTATAGGGATTGATGTCATGCAGGCGGCAGGTCACCATTAAACTTTGCAGAATGCCCAGCTGTTCTGCGCCTAATTCGCTCCAGCAAAATAAATAATTTTTTCTACCCATGGGAATAACACGCAAAGCTCTTTCCAAATGATTGGTGTCCATTGGAACATTGGGATTAGCCAGGAACACTTTGAGTTGTGCTTCTCTTTCACTGGAATAGAACAAGGCTTTTGATAGAGGGTTTTTCGGTAACAAGCCTGGATTTTGGCGTTGCGAGTAAACAAATTTAAAGAATTCCTGCACCAACGGCTCGCAGTGCTGTTGGCGATATTCCATGATGGTATCAGCATCAAGTTGTTTGTCTCGAATTTCTCTTTCGTGGCGGTACAACGTGGCAATGATATCCAGTGCCTGTTGTGCCGCTTCGGGCTCCGCCTTTAGTGCCTTTTCGTAATACCTTCGGTTATGCACCCAGCAACTGGCATGCTCTACCTTTAGCTCATGCTTGTTAAGCGCGGCCACGGTTCTTTCATAGGTTGGATAGCCATCAGTAAGCAAGATACCCTTGAAATCTTTTAGTTGCTCTTTGGCATGTCGCATTCCCCGGCCGGAACTCCAGGTAAAGGCAACTTCATCATCTTCACCATAGATGGGCCAATAGTAGGTTTGCTTCATTTTTCCTTTGGCTTTTCTGCCCGCCTTAATGGGCACCTCATCCATAGCCAATACTTTACTGAGTAGAATGTGCTTATACATGGCTCGATAAATGGGACGAAGCAACTCAATGGCTTTCATTATCCAGTTGGTTAATGATGCGCGACTCACTGTGATACCAGAATCGAGCATGCGTTGATGCTGGCGATACAAAGGTAAGTGGTAAACCGCTTTATCGACCATCAATCCAGCCAATAATGAGACATCGACATAACAGCCTTCCAGTACATTGGCAGGGGCAGGTGAAGTGGTCAGTGTTTGTAAGGCTTTATGACGTAAAACCGGACGGCGATACCTCAGAACAACATAACTGCCCGGTTGTTGAGCCAGTCGGCAGGTTTCTTTGTAATCAATCACTTCATACTGGTCGGCATTCTCGCCTTCAAGCTCAGGAGCGGCCAAGTCAATAATCTGTTGGGGAACTGACTCTTCAAAGCGCAAACCAGTGTCATTCACATTCTCGTCACTGCGCTGCTTGTTCGATTTGCGTTGATGGCTTTTAACTTCGGTTGTTGCGGGCGGTGACGAAGGAGGTATTGGAGCACTATCAAACAACCCGCCTTGTTGCGGGTTGTCGATTATTTGTTTCTCTGATTTGCGCCCAAACAACTGGCGTTTGAACCAGTCGAGCTGGTGTTCCAATTCAGCGACACGCGTTTCCAACAAAGCATTTTGTTGCTGCTGTTGCGCTATAATTTGTGCGGTATTGGAGGACGTTTCCATAGCCGAAATTATAACAATTTCAGCTAGGTAAATCGCCTGTTTTGTTTATCTTTTTGCCAGTGAATCCCATCAATTAAGCACTGCAATTGCGCCCCGTTTAATGCCAGCGAATCCTCGCTATGAGCGACTTTAGCATAGGTGCCTTTTTCCAGTCTTTTGCTCCATAAACAGTACCCGCCCTGGTGGTAATACAATACCTTCATTTGGGTACGGCGTTTGTTAACAAACACGAACCAATCGCCCTTGTTGGCCCGCATGCCCAAGTTCCCCTGAACCAACGCCACTAACCCGTCAAACTGTTTGCGCATATCAGTAGGGGGAATGTATAGCCAGATATGGCCAGAAGAAACGGCAAACATCAGCTTGCCTGACGCATGCGAAGCACCACACCGCCGGGCAGAGATAATTCCATATCCCAGCCAGCATCAACATTGCCTGTATTGGTTTGCGGAAGTTGCAGCCAGGAAGATACATCAGTTTGCTCACTCTGCTGCACCGAACGATTGCCCAGCAGTTTCTTTTTCCACTGATAGAAATTGGACTGAGCTAATCCTTCCTGCTCACAAAACTCTGTTATGGATAAATTTCCTTGCTGCCATTTATCAACAAAGCCCTGCCATTGTTGTGCGGTTCGTCGTGTTCTTGCCATCGGTATATCCTGTTGGATTAAATTTCAATGGCACAAAGATAATGGTTGTCAGGAGGAAAAAACAGACGGCCTAAAATGGCCGCTTACTTTATAACGAATCCTTAGGTAATATTAGCGGACTTATTGATATTCGACCAAAGATTATATCTAATAACCATACAATGAGACTATTTCATAAATATGGATAATCAAATAAAAAAACCAACAATGCCACTCAAAAAAATAATGCGTGCCACTTATGCTATTGCTTCAGCTATACTCGCTACATTAGCATTAACTATTGGCCTTTACTCTGATCTCATAGACTTGAATATAATCCCATATTTTACTAATCCATCTTTGGAAACGGCACAACTAACCAACCACGCAGAGCAAATCACTCTCTTTCAGGAAAATTACAATCGAGCCATAAGTTTTACGACTGCGGGAGTAATCAATACGCAGAATGATAATATCAATTTGGCCCGACTAGACTTTAATAACGCAATTTTAATATTTATAGAACTTACTGAACAAAAGCCTGGAAATGATAAGCTAAAACATAATCTGATCGACTCTTATCTAGGTCTGGCAAAAGCAGAAAATAAAACCGATAATAAAATTAATTCTCAAATAAACATAAAGAAAGCCAAAGACGTTGCCGGAGGATTAACTAATGATAAAAACTTTCATTATCAGGTTACCCAAAAAATACATAATGTAGAATTATCGTTAAGCGACGGGGCTTATAAAGAGAAAATTAAAACTAAAAATGAAAGTTTTTAATTGAAGTGTGAATTTCTACATCTAAAAATCAAGGTAAATGCGTTTTTCACAATCACCAATCAGAATCTTCATTTTTAAAGGATACTTTCTTTTTATTGGGTAAAGGTTTCACTTGCCTATCCAGCTTTTCACGTAATACAAATTCATCTTTAGCTAAATCGATTGACATGCTCTGAACATTATTCACAAGTCTTGCATAAGAAGTTTTTGGAATAACTCGAACAACCTCAAGCTGACAGCAGTAAGATTCCTTAAATCCGATTAATTCTTCAGTGTATTTATCAAGTATTGGATCACTTCTTCTGTAAACCGCATACACTTCACCAACTTTTACCAATTTACTTCCTTCGGAGAGGATAAAAAATTCTTCATCGCGACCTGTTATCGCTAGTGGGTAAATTTGATCTCGTAAAGAGCTTGCAACTCTTATGGCTATACTATTAGATAACTCAGAAATACTGGCTTTTGAAATCTGATTTCCTAGCTTTATATTTGCATTTGGAATCTCAACGTCAAAGCTATCGGAAAAAACTATCTGTGAAGTCGAAACATCAATTAGCTTGTAGCCATAAGACAAATAACCGCTACCAACCAGGAGCTTTTTGTTGGAGGTTCTCATACTTCTGGTTCTGACTTCGTAGCTTATGCTCTCTATCTGGTTGGTAAGTAAAAAATCTGCTGGTATTTTATGACCATTTGAAAAAGCCACTGGGCTACTAAGAGCAATTTCCAGTTCTGATTCTATCTCCTTAACATACTCGCGATCTAATATGGTAAATTTGCGTGTCTGAACAAGGAAATCAGTCATTGATTGATGTAGGGAACTTATAATAAAACCAATATCAGTATCAGTATCAGAGATAGTATTTATAAAAGAAGCTTCTTTTATTTTTACCGGTTGTATAAAAATTCTTATTCTGTTTGCCGACTCTGGAACTTTAAATTGCACCACTTCAGCAATAATTTCAACCCTCCACATATCCCCAACTTCCTCGGAATTCACAACCTTATAAGACTTCACGACGCCCTTGACATTACGACGGTTACGAAAAGTATTTGAGTTGTTTTGTGGAATTTCCACTTCACCTCTCAGCATAAAAACAGCATTATCTGCATCCTGCTCAAAAACTACTTTTCCATTAACATTTTCGACAGCAACCAGTATCGCTTGCTCTGTAGCTTGTTTGAGAGAATTTCCCATGCTTTCTGCATGCACTACCACTACTTTCAATTCATTACTATATGCGGTTGTCACCCAACCACAAATTAGCACTATCATGAATATAAGTAAGCGCACACGAGAAATCATATTTATTCTTAAAATTCTATATCTTGCAATGCCTTTGTCGCATCATCAGGAATAGCTATGCCATGCTGTTGCGCAAAAGCAAAAAGGGAGCTCGCCGAACTATATAGTTTTTCGATAAAACTCGGCATTTCTTTCGCTAGATACATTCCAGCCTCCAGCTTTCTTTTAACCGAAAGTTTTTCTGTCATTGAAGAAGCAGAGAGTGTTTGGGTTGCTCCCTTTAGAAATTTTGGTCCGTCATCCTTAAATAACTGCTTGGTATCAACCAAACCGAAGCCATAAGGAATAAAAGCCTTTGCAAAAGCCTTTTTTGACTCGGTACTGAGTTCTTCCCTGTTCTTAGTTTCTTCCTGAAGTATTTCACTATTCTTAGTAAGATCTTCCTGAATCCTCTCTATTTGGTCTTGGTCTTCAACAGAACCTGAACTAAGTGCATCCATGGTTTCCTTTATTACCGCAGCCTCTTTCTTTAATCCCAAAGCTTCAGCAAATAAGCTTTGAGCCAACAAGATATTATTCGCGGCTTCGATATACTTTTGCACCAATTCGTCTTGTGCAGCGACACTATCAACCTTAACGGTCTCAGACTGTCCTTTCTTTTCCCCCTTGACTGCATCCAACAAACCACCAAATCCAATCGCATTAACATGGCTGGTATTTGCAACAAGACAAACTAAACATAGTCCTACACCTAACAATTTCATCATCCTCTCCTTAATTAATTTATGTTTTTAGAATTTAATTGGTTTACTAATTCTTGAGCTGCCCTTCGAGCAGCAAATTTTAAAGCATTACTCTCTGCCTGAGTTTGTGACGGACCAATTCCCGATATCATTTCCGGACCAACTGCAGCCACAGTTTTCGGAAAGCGTTTCTGCACACTTACTACTTTACCTGTCAATTTAACCGGAACTCTTATTAATCCAGTTGCCGAATCCGTCATCTTCATGCCAATGTCTAAAGTACCTATTGCCATGTACGGAACATCCACCATTTTTGCGCCCTTTGCTGCATTACTTTTCGTTTTTGATGTAATGTCATCACCATTACTGTAGTCACTTTTAAATGCAGATAAAGAAATCAGTCCTTCAGTTTCAGCTTCCAAATATTCGGCATCAACTATTTCAAATCCCGAAGAAGAAAATATCTCAGACATTGCGATATTGACCTCATCAGAAGAAACCACGTTGTATAATATTTCGTCAGCCTGTTTAAGTGTGCTACCGCCGGAAGTTAATTTATTGATTGTTTGGCTTCTGACAGAATATTCACTTTCACCGTTATCAATTTCTTCGCCCTTTTCCGTAGCGTCTCTAACCTGCTTTACAACAGCCCTGTCAGCAAATGATTTAACTGACTTTTGTCTACGAGCTAAAAATATAAAAGTCATGTAGGACTTATCGCCTTGAGCGGTATTTACCACACTTGATGACTTGATTATTAAATTTCTAATTCTAATGTCGTCTATTAAGACCCTAACGATGACTTTGTATGTTTTGTTACGCACATTAGTGGATTCAGTTAACACAGAATCATCCAGAATGTACGTTTTAAGATCTGTTTCTATTTTCTGTTGAAGGGAAATATAATTATTCAGAAAGCTTCCCCCTTGGTTAGATGCCCACCTAGATAAAGCAGACTTAATTGCCAATTTTCTCGCTTCACTTAACTCAGAAAGGTTTGGTTTATTGCCGATAATTCGAACTTCTCCAGAACCTTTTGTTAAAACCTCTGCACATAATGAAAATGACAGTACTATGAAGCACAGAATACAAATGACTCTTTTCACCTGCTCTTCCTTATAATTTCTTTTAATTGCTCAAATTTCTTGAAATTTTTTGAGCCTGGGGAATGCTTCTTGAACCATGACTTTTTTGGTTTCCCTAGTACCGTGGTCAATTTATCCATCAAAGCAAGAATTGCCTCATTATAACTTGACCAATCATCTATGACCGTCTGAGACTTTGGCACTTTCTTAGTTGCGCCATTCCGAAATTTACCTTCATAAAAAACGGTATTGGAATAAGGTTCGTAGACTTTCATTTTTAGCTCTGTCGCATAAATATAGGAAGTTCCTGTAGCGGCCTTCTCATATACCAACCGTTTTAAACCAGTAAGTGTTACATCAATAGCGTAATCAGGTTCAGGTATCGTCATCATATATACATCTCCATTAGCGTACCGCCCAGCCAATTTATTTCCTATAGCATGACCTTTCACAAAAGGCAGAACTGAAACTTGCTGATTATCGGAAAGAAATCGGGTAAAACTTATCCCTAATCGGTTTGATAAATCGCTAGCTGCTTGCCAATTTTTCGTTTGATCTTCAACCTTTTTCGCCACATTAGTATTCAAAACGCGAATATGATGATTGTATTTCTTCTCTGGATTAATCTCGTTTAACTTACGAACAAAAATATCAAAAACATTAACTTTAGAAGGTTTAAAAAACACACTATCAAACCTTGATATTACATCTTCCTCAGTAGGAATATGGTTAATTACATCAACCAACTGAACATCAATGGGAAAAACAGAAACCAGTTTCATACTACTTTGGTCAAATAAAATAATTTGAGCAGATAATTGAATCAGTAATTTGTAATAACTACCGATCTTTTCTATGGAAGTTGATTCAGATTCCAACGCCAGAGTAAGCGATATTGCATTCTCATCTTGAATATCTGCCAATTCCCCAACAATCAGCTCAAAATGATCGATATCTAAGTCGCCAAGGCGCTGATACATCTCTCTATCAAACTTGGTCACACCGTCGATAGACTGATTTAAAGCATGGGAGTAAGGAAAGTTTTGAGATACAGTATCACTCTTCCCCAAGTACGAAAAACCGGCATAATAAACTTCTGCTTTAGAGTTAGCATACGAGGAAAAAATCAGAACTGAGCAAATAAAGCCCCATCTAAACACCAATAAACTCCTTGTACCCATCACAGAACTTCTTTGAGTAAATGATATTAAAACCATTCTAAAAATAGTTTTTAGTTATTCTTAACTTCTTTTCACAACGCTACGGATAGCTATAAGCCAAAAATAGGGAAAGCATTATTGGTTATATTTTAACTCTTTACAAGGGTTAACATTATCACTTTTAAAAAAACAAACTAAAACAAGAAATACGATAGGGAAACATATTAACCACTCATTGTCTTTAACAGATTACCGAATTAGCTTGAACTCGGGATAAAAATATCGTTGATTGGCGATCAAACCTATTTTTATGCATTAAAATCAATACCTTAACAATAAGTGATTATTGGTTTTAATCCCGTACTGACAAATCTGTCAGTTTCAAGGTTTGTCTGTAAATGAATAGCAAGTCTCTTTAGAGCAAATATAACGCTGAGAGTCGTAGATTTAGTGGTGCTGAAAGTTTGTTGATTATCCCGAATTCAAGTTATTTGGTATGTAGACTTTAAAACGTATCTTATGTCAGCTGAAAAGAGATGATAATTGTGAACTAAAAGAATGTATTCGGTTTAGAATTTATTTTCACTTTGATAAATGCACCAAGCAATAATTATCCAAGACAACAAAAGCCTATCCAGGCACAGTTGGCTGGATAACCACAAATTTCTGCACGTTCAAAGCATGTTTAATATAGGGAAAACCACTATACATATCAGATGGGTAGGAATTTTACTTACTTATCCATAGATGGCACGTTAAAAGTTTGCGTTCGCTAAGCCTTAACGCCGCATCAAAATTCGGTCAATATTATGAGCGCAAACAAGTAAAAAATGGTGGGCGAATTTCCATTGACGATAAAGATACAGGATTAAAAAACGGGCCAAGGCCCGTTTTCACATTCAATTCAAATTTGTCGATCGATAACCTTAGCTATACTAACTCAATATTAACCAGCCAAGTAACTCTCTAGCTCCTCGCTTCCACCGATGTGCTTACCGCCAATATAGATTTGAGGCACGCTGTCTTGGCCGGTAATGGCTCTTAACGAGGTTGCTGAAGTTTCTTTGCCCAAGGTGATTTCTTCATACTTTACACCTTTGTTTTGTAGTAGCTCTTTTGCTTTGGCGCAGAATGGGCAACCTAGTTTTGTGAAGATTGAAACTGCTTCTGGGGCTTTTGCTTCAGAGTTAATGAATTCCAACATGGTGTCGGCGTCAGAAACTTCAAACGGGTCGCCTTCAACATCAGGTTCGATGAACATTTTTTCGATCATGCCTTTTTTTACCAGCATGGAATAACGCCAGCTACGCTCGCCAAAACCAATTTCGGTTTTGTCCACCAGCATTCCCATGCCCCGGGTAAAATCGCCGTTTCCATCAGGTAGCAAGGTTACATTTTCGACTCCCTGCCCTTCTCCCCATGCGTTCATTACAAAAGTGTCGTTAACAGACACACATACTATTTCATCTACACCGTTTTCTTTAAAAGTAGCGGCCAATTCTTCGTAGCGAGGCAAATGCGAAGAAGAGCACGTTGGAGTAAACGCACCAGGTAAGGAAAATACAACAACCGTTTTTCCACTGAAGATGTCATTGGTGCTACGCAAACGCCATTCGTTGTCTTCACGAATTTTGAAAACCATACGAGGAGTGGGTTGGCCTTCTTTGTTTGGTAAATTATGAGTACTCATTCAGGTTCCTTTTATTAGGGATGCTTGTTGAAGAATGTAATTAGTCAATGTAGATATAGTGTAGACAATAACTCCCATTCGCGTTAGCGATTAATATCTATTAATTTAATCTGTTTTTATGATTAAATTGCTAAGAATGGTTATTATGTTTAACACAATGAGACTATGACACTATTAGTCTCCACTACATTTCATGTTTCGGAAATATGTTTTTTAAATTTATTTAAGAAAGAACGACACGTCCGAATATTCCTTATAGTGGACTACGCTTAACATTATCCTATGAATTGCCATTGCAGTCGATTTGCAAGAGCCCTACACTGTGCTTTATTCCAATATTGAATTAGTTGGGCATGAGCACACTTATTACGGGTATTTCAGACTTCATTGGCTTTCATTTGAGCCGTAAATTACTCGCCAAAGGTGAGCATGTTATTGGCGTAGACTCCCAGACATCTCATTCTTTATCAGCACCTCAAGTTGAACTGAATAATAGACGTTTGTCGGAGCTGCAAACCTCTGCCAATGCTAACCACTTATCTCTGGTAAACGCGGACCTTTTACAAGCGGAATCTATTCAATCCGTTATTGCATCTCATCAGCCCACAACCGTTATTCATTTAGTTGATCACACCAATAACTCTGGCAGTGCGCAACATATTATTTCATCTACTATCAATTTGCTGGAAGCATGCCGCGCAAATGACATTAAGCACTGCATTATTAATTCCAGTCAGGCTGTTTATTTTCCGCACCAACATTCCAACATGTCGGTTCACGAATTAACAGAACATCCACACAATTTAAAAGCGGCAATCGCGCGTTCTTGCGAGTTAATTGCCCATAGCTATAGTCAACAGCACCAACTGCCTTGCACAATTGTGCGATTATTTGACGTGTATGGAAAAGGCGCTGGTTCAGACAATCTAATTACCCAACTGCACCAGAAAATACTGGATGGCGAGAGCATTGATATCCGTTCTTTTGTCGGTCATCAATTCGACTTCACTTACGTTGATGATATATGCAAAACCCTTCTTCGTTTACTTGAACATCCCGCCAAACCTAATCCAGATTGGAAGTTAGATGAAGAATATTTGGATAGCAGTTATGCTCCGTGGCGCGTTTACAATAGCGGTACAGGTTTAGGAACGGATATTCATTCCTTAATCGCGACACTTGAAAACGTTATGGCCCAAAAAGCGGACATTTCCCCTTTACCAACATCATCAGATGGTCAGGCATCCTTTAAACATATTGCAGACAATACCGAACTATTGCGAGATACCGGTTACCAGCCAAGAACGACCCTTTTAGATGGCCTAAAACAAATGATGTCGGACTAATATCTGTGATGATGATTAACTAAATATGCAAGCTCTGTTTAAAATCATGCTTGCACTGGCAACAATATTTGTTCTGTTCTTTGTCATATTGAATAGCACTGGCATATTGTCTTTAGAAAAAATCCAAATTTGGCTAGAAAACGCCAAGCAGCTTTCACCCATATACGTCGCCTCCCTTGTCATTGGTTTATTGCTGGTCGATTTGATTATTTCTGTGCCTACTTTGGCGCTAACTTTACTGAGTGGATTCTTCTTGGGAGCTGCAGCGGGTGCAGCGACGGCCATCGTGGGTTTAGTATTATCAGGTTCGACCGGATATTGGCTAAGCTATCGATTTGGTGAACGTTATGTCAATTTGGTGTTACGAGACCCAAATGAACAAGCCCAAGCAAGGGAAAGCTTTCAGCAACACGGCAGTACTATTATTTTTTTATCTAGAGCCATTCCCATGTTGCCAGAAATATCGGCCTGTATGGCGGGTGTCACCCGAATGCCTTATCATAAATTTATATTGTTATGGTTAGTAAGTTGTGTGCCTTACTGCATTATTGCCAGTTATGCCGGGTCAATCAGCACTGTTGACGACCCTACGCCAGCCATCATCGGGGCGATTGGGTTAATGACAATACTATGGCTAGGTTGGTTATTCTTTAATAGAAAAACTCGTAAGTGTAAATATTCCAAAAACGGGGGGATTTAAATAGTGAAATACACAAAACAAGATAAGATTGAAACAACAGCAATTAGCTTAGGAGGCATAACCTGTTTATATTTTGAAAATCTGTCTTTATTTATATTCCTATCCAGTGTTGCTCTTTTATTTCTCCATCGAAAAATCATCAGCTCTAAAAATAAATAATTTTCAGCTTTAATGTCAGTTAGGTTTCAGAAACGACAACTCACAAATATCCGAAACAATAGCAGCAATCAAAGTAATGAATAAATTCACAAGTATAAGTACGCCTGCGCCACAAAGAGTTAGCTAAAATAGGAGCTGGGGTAATTGCTTAACAAATGCTCCTTAAGACTTATTCTTTACAATCTCGTTAATGATATTGGTTGTTGAAATACCATCTTCAAAATTGAGCACTTTGACTTCACCGCCATTGGCGATGACCTGCTTACCACCGGCTATGTCTTCGGGTTTGTAATCGCCACCTTTCACCAGCAAATCAGGCAGAATCTCACTAATTAATCGTTCTGGCGTATCTTCGCCAAAGGGCACAACCCAATCGACAGATGCTAACCCGGCCAGTACTGACATACGTCGCTCTAGGTTGTTAATAGGACGACCTGAGCCTTTTAGTTCTTTTACCGACTCATCGCTATTAACTGCAACAATTAAGCGGTCTCCCAGCTTTGCGGCACTTTCCAGATAGGAAACGTGACCGGCATGCAAAATATCAAAACAGCCGTTCGTCATCACAATTCTATCACCACGGGATTTAGCGATATTGACGGCAATTTTTAATTGCTCTTCGCTCATGGCACCCACCCCAACATCGGTGTCCGCACTCACAGCTTGAGTCAATTCATTAACATTCACGGTAGACGTACCCAATTTACCCACCACAACACCAGCAGCGGCATTAGCAAGAACGCAGGCATCTGGTAAAGGAGTACCGGAAGCAAGTGCAGCGGCTACAGCAGCTACAACGGTATCGCCTGCGCCGGTTACGTCATACACTTCTTTTGCTTTGGCGGGAAGATGCAATTCTGGCTGGCCTTTCTGAATTAAGGTCATACCATGCTCTGAACGTGTCACAAGTAACGCTTCCAGTTCCATATCTTGCATTAATTTTTGAGCACGGGCGACAATAGTGTCTTCATCGATACACACACCCACAACACCCTGAAACTCGCTCATATTGGGAGTCAGTAAGGTAGCACCACGGTAGCGAGAGAAGTCACTGCCTTTAGGATCAACAACAACTGGAATATTTCGTTCTTTAGCCAACTTAATAAGCGATTGGGGATCACTTAAACAGCCTTTCGCATAATCACTTAATACCAAGGCACCGGCACTATCTAATTGCTGATTTAATAATTGATACAAGTTTGTTTTATCGACTTCTTGAAAACTTTGCTCAAAATCCAAACGAATCAATTGTTGGTTTCGGCTCAAAATTCTCAGCTTGGTAATGGTTTCTTGCCCTTCGATATGATCAAAAAAGCAATGTATTCCTACCGATCCCAAAACAGTTTGCAAAGTTTCAGCTGCTTCATCTTTTCCACATAAACCACCTACCGATACATCAGCGCCCAAAGCCGCAATGTTTAGCGCAACGTTAGCCGCACCACCGGGTCGATCTTCAGAACCTTCAATTTTAACGACGGGAACAGGGGCTTCAGGAGAGATTCGGCTAGTGGGCCCTAACCAATACCTATCCAACATTATATCGCCAACAACAACTACATTTGCGTTTGAAAATACAGGTATTTGCATAGAAGGTCCGCACTTATCCAGAAATCGATTATATTATTGCGGAGAGTTTACCATGCACAATACAGGACTCAATGTCAGAGTGAATAAGTAAGCGTAATTTAGAGTAATTTAATATGGATATTGCAGAGTATTACTGGGCCTGTTGGGCTTTAGTACAAAGTGTAAGCACCAAATAACAACAGGTCATTATTAGAGTTTTTCCAATCCCTGTAAAAAGCTCTTTAAGTCCGCCGAGGTCATGCTCTTGCTATCTGCATTATTTAACGCCTCAACACGGCGTTCCAAAGTTCGAATAACCCCTTTGAATGCTGCTGCGATATCTTGTTCATTACCTTCGATTTTAGATGGATCAGGTAATCCCCAATGCACTTTTTCTGCTTTACCCATCCACAATGGGCATGATTCCCCGGCTGCGCTATCACAAACGGTAATAACAACATCGATTGATTGGTCTGAAAAATCATCCCAACTTTGGCTTACTAAGCCATCAGTTGAAATTCCTTCAAGCGCTAAAAACTTAAGCGTACTAGGATGCACAACCCCTGCTGGTTGGCTGCCTGCACTAAAAGCACGGATGCTTTGCCCGGTTCGAGCATTGCAGATTGCCTCTGCCAAAATACTTCGGCAACGATTATGTGTGCATACAAATAGAATGTTCATTGTTTCCTCGTAATGCTTCTAAAGGTGCTAACAGTACTTCCAACCTTTGCTGGTTTCCTTGAAAAATAACATCCAATAATTGCTCTGCCCAATTTGGTAATTCATCATTAATAGTGTAGCAAAGCCATAACTCTTTCCGACGCTCTTTTACCAAGCCTTTATTACGCAACAGCACTAGATTTCTTGATACTGTTGAGAAATTTTCTTGTAAAGAATCTGCCAATTCACATGCGCATAATTCATTCTCATGCATTATAAGCATAATCATATTCAAACGTAGCGGGTCTGCCAAACAACGAAAAAACTGCTCAATTTGTAATTTCATCTTTATGTAGCCAATAAAAAACACACGTATTTTCACCAGAAAACTTGTTTTGCTTTTCTATGCGTTCCCAACTAAAACGAACTAAATCGCGTTTAAAATAGTGGGTTTATCAACAAAACAGGTGGTAAATAAACTTTCACTTATCAATTATTGGCTGAACGCTACAGTAGAAATATGAAAGTTATATGAAAATTTATCTTTGCGGGCAACTTTTTAGTCTGTTTTTTCATGCTGCATTTTCTTAGATTGAGGTTTTTACTGCATTTCACAAACAAAGGTCTAACCTTGGTAAAGGATTACGCTAGCAATCCTTTAAGTATCAGAGCAATCCCTACACTTAATGCCATTTCAATACTGGCAACACCGACATTATGTTGTTGATCAATTTCTTGAACCAAATCTATTTTGCCTAAAATCAGCCTTTTTGCCACGGCGACCAATAACGTGAGTAAAACCGTTAACGCCAAACCTACGATTAGCCAGCTAGTCAAATTACTCACATACCCTGTGGGATTATATTCCAACAGACTGCCCGTTGCAGTTACTGCTAAAGCCGTGCCCAATAGATGCCCCGAGTGCTGAACGGCTAATGCCATTTGTCCTTTTTCCAACGAACTCTGCAATGAACCACTACGGTTGTTTTCCGCAAACCGGCGCTCATATAAACGGGTCATGGTTAAAAGAATGGCTTGAGACACGATAAATCCCGAAATAACGGCGATAAAAGCATTTCTATCCATTCCCGTAGCCCACAACATGGCGCTTTGAATTACCAATGCCGTGGCAATAGAACTAGAAGCATCGACGAGCGCAATAGCAAGATTGCGATCTTGAATATGAAATTCCTTATCTAGTCGATGCAATATAATTTTGTCGTGAGCATAACGACCAATTTTAATGAGGAAAATCCCCACCACACCGTATACGAGCATGGTTAAAGCAGAGTCTAGGAAATTATCCGTTTTGGAGTTAACAACGCCGCCAATCAAAACAATAGACAACCCCATCATGCGCCCGGCTACACTAATACCGTATGCAAAATTGTCTTTTTTAGTCAGATCCTTATCAGTAGGACCCGATGACAATACCGAGGAAATCCACCACATTGCACTCAATAACAATATAGCAATCGCCATATCAATGGCAAAAAACCAACCCAAGTGAGGCGGTATCGGAACGAGATTTACAAGCGCATCCATATCAATGCCTATTTGTTTATCAATCAGTTATTGTGCAAATTCTGTTCTAATGCGCATCAGATAGAAATCGGAATGAAGTCTGATTCCAGAATGTGGCAAATAGTGTGGCAAATTAAATTAAAAATTAATACCTTAAAACAACGATGAATACACTTTTTCTCAGTGTGCAAACAAGATATTTATCTACAAATCGGCAAACCTGTGAATCTGTTCACACTTTGCCCCTTGCTGTTTTGGTTTTTATTCCCTACTTTGTCATGGTTAACTATATAAACTTTCTTTGTTCTTTGTTGGATCAAAGTTTAAAGACCATCTCTCATAATCAACTGAATAAGCAAACATTATGCAAGATCTTCTTGAAAATACCGCCGATGACTATTGGCTACGCCTAAGGGAAGTATATGATTTATCAGCACTAGAACCATTGGTGCAACAGGAAATACGCACCACTCTCAGTTTGAGTGACTTTATTGCCGAGCAAATCATAAACCGGCCCGACTTGCTAAAGTCTTGCTTACACTTTAATGCTGAGGAAGCTTGTTACGCTAGTTATTATGCGAGGCTACAAGATTCTCTTCAGAATTGCCCTGATGAAAATTCAGGTCAATCAATTATCCGACAATTTCGACACCTGCATATGGTGACGATTGCTTGGCGAGATCTCAATAAACAACAAAGTATAGAACAATCATTGCAACAGGTATCTGACCTCGCAGATGCCATCATCATGGCAACTTACGATTGGCTATATCAAATACTCTGCAACAAATATGGTGTGCCGAACGGCCCCTTGGGGCCTCAGCCCATGTTTATCATTGCTATGGGCAAACTGGGTGGCAAAGAACTGAATTATTCTTCAGACATCGATTTGATATTCTGCTACCCCGAACCAGGTGAAATAAACACCGGGCGAAAACCCATTGAACATCAAACATTTTTCACACGATTAGGCCAACGTCTAATTACGGCGCTAAATCAAATAACAGCGGACGGACAAGCATTTCGTGTAGATATGAGACTTAGGCCTTTTGGTGATAGTGGTCCTCTTGTAAGCCATTTGGCAGCACTAGAGGATTATTATCAGGAACAAGGTAGAGAATGGGAACGGTACGCCATGGTTAAGGCCAGAGTGCTGAATCAGGACTCTCCCTATATAAAAGATCTGGATGCTATTCTTCGCCCTTTTGTGTTTCGACGCTATATCGACTTTGGCGTAATCGATTCATTACGAAGCATGAAACAACTGATCCAACAAGAAGTCAGGCGTCGCAAACTAAACAACAATATCAAGTTGGGCAAAGGTGGGATCCGTGAAGCGGAATTTATCGTGCAGAGTTTTCAGCTTATTCGAGGGGGTAGAGAGCTTGATTTACAAGGCAAAAATTTATTAGCGGTATTGCAACAACTACAAAATAACCACATATTGCCGGATGAAGATGCCAATGCTCTGAGACAAGCCTATTTGTATTTGCGCAAAGTAGAGCACTGTTTACAACAATTTGGTGACCAACAAACCCAAGATCTTCCCATTGACGCTCTATCTCAAGTTCGATTAGCCACGGCCATGGGCTGCAACAGCTTTGTAGATTTATTGCAACATATTGATATGCATATGGGCAACATCAGTCAGATTTTCGACCTCATCATTGGCAATACTGACGATGATGAAACAGATGAAGATTTAAGTAGCCTAAAAGACTTATGGGTATTGGCGTTTAACAAAGAACTGGATGAGCAAGATGCACATGCCATGCTTGCTTCATGGTTATCCGACCAACAACAAGAACAAACTTACACAACTATTTTACAGTTTAAGGCCGACATCAGCAAAAAGCCCATTGGTGCGAGAGGGGCCGAGACCTTAGATAAACTCATGCCTAAGTTACTTTTAGAAACCTTCAAGTATGCCCCAGAAAATGCGTCTGAATTATTAAAGAGTTTAATACAAGTTATTACCCAGATATTGCAACGTACAGCTTATTTGGAATTGTTGCTAGAGAATCAACCGGCATTAAAACAACTGGTTAAGCTTTGCCACACTAGCTCATGGATTGCTCATCAACTGCAATATTTCCCAATATTGTTAGATGAACTACTAAACCCCGAAGATTTATACAACCCGATACCACCAAATCAATACGCGGATTTACTCAGACAAGTTTTACTCAGGGTTCCCCAAGACGATTTGGAATTGCAAATGGAAACATTACGCCAGTTCAAATTGAGCCAA